>NZ_JCAIUN010000003.1:0-847784 GCF_059445525.1 Williamsia sp. Y712 | reverse complement strand
TGTCGGTGTTCTCGGCCCCCGGCTTCCTGCTCTCCGGCGCCTCACTCGCTGACTTGAAGAAAGTTACGGGAACAAGTCCGTCGGCGTCAAATCGCCTGGTCAGGCACCCCCGGCCCAATTCACCGGACGTTCACCGAGGTGGCGGTTTCCGGATACTGCACCTCCCCGTACTTCGCTGTCACGATTCGGGCGATATTGCGCAGTGACTCCGAGCCCTCGTCCCAGTACTTGCTGTGTGCGGCGGTACTGATTCCCGGACCGTTGTCGGAGGTGAAGACCTGCGCACCGAACCCCCTGTCATGAGGGTCGGCGCCGTGGACTCCCTCGATCGTGTCGATCCAATCGTTCCTCGCGACAGTCGCCCAGATCCGGTCAGAGTTGGGCCGATCATCGGGACCGGTCAAGTTCAGGTCGTTCACGTCATCGGGCCCGCCCAACCCTGGACTGGCAACAAACACCAGGTCATCGACGTTCAGTTGCCGATCGCCGCTGGCCGCCTCGGCAGCGACAACAGTCCCGTAGGAGTGACTGACGACGGTGTTGTGTGAGGGACTCCCTCCTTCGCGAGTCGCCCGCAAGCCCTCTTGGAGATCAACAAGCGCCTTGGCTCCCTGCACTGCCGGCGCACCGGACCCGGCTGCCCCGATGTCCTGTGGTGCGTCGTAGCCGAACCAAGCAATGGCCGCGGTATCCGTCGTTCCATGCGGACTCGCAGCACGGACCATCCGTTCCGCGCGATCGACTCCCCCACTGATCTTGCCGAGTTTCGATCCCGTCCCCGGTACGTAGGTGACGACGTTGGCGGCGGTATCGGGATTGTTGACCGCAATCGCCCCGCGGCCCTTGGTATCGAGCTGCATCAGATAGCGCTTCCTCCCACCGACCTCGTCCCCGAGTGCGTTCTGCACCGCACTCAGCGCAACAAGGTCCCGCTGCGCCTTGTCACGACGTGATTGCCCCGCTTCGTCATTCGCGAGCACGTCACGAGACGCCGTTTCCAACTCGAGCAAATACCGGCGGTTGAAGTGATCACGGTCGGCAACCGGTATCCCGTCCATGTTGCCGAGGTCGCGGTTGCTATTCCACAACGCTGCCTTCTCTGCAGAGGTCAGACCATCCCAGAGGGTCTTGAGCAGGTACGGATCGCTGGGCAGCTTGCGTCTGCCATCCACCAGTTCCTGCACGGCTTGCCGTAGCGGGATGGGCGCGGTCGCCCGTTCGGCATTGAGCACCAACTCTTCGAGGGTCTTGGTGATCTGGACGGCCAGGGTCGAATCAGCCTGACCGGCAGCGATCAGTGCTTCCAACAACCACAGCTGATGGCCCGCGGCCTTTCGGTCGGCCAGCGCCCGGGCGTCGCGGATCGGCAGACTCGCCGGGATGTCGGTGGGATAGCCGGGCCGGGAACCGGCCGGCGCGGTGACGCTGCCGTCGTCGGCAACGAGGTAGCCGAGCCATGCGATGGAATTTGCGCGGTCACGGGCAACCCGACAGGAGTGGACGATGTCTGGCCCGAGCCGGTTGATGTCGTCGGCGATGTCGAGGATGGTGATCGCCAAGCGGCTACTCGCCTGCGTTTCTGCGTCAGCGCGGGCCTGTGATGCTTCGGCTGTGTCGCCCTGCCAGCCCTGCATCGTGGTTGTGACAGCGCGTGAGATGTCATTCATCCGCATGTCGAATGAGTCGACCGCAGAATCGATCTCGGTGGCGGCGTCCGAGAGCGCTTGTGCATGAGTCAACCACGTACGCACCTGTGACACAGTCGGTTTGCTCATCGTTCACAGCTTCAGCAAACCGCTGATCGAGTCGGCGTATTGGCCGTCGGTGATGCCATATGTTGTTCCGGCGAGCGCGTTCTTCTGCGCCAACGCATCAACACGAGTTGCGACGCGCTCGAGGGCCGACTCGATCTGCTGCTCCGCCGTTTCGCAGGCGACAGCTACGTCGGATCCCGCGAAACCTCGCAGTAGATCCACAAACGCCGTGTGGATGTCGATCGCTCGGATACCACGCGCCGCGGTCCACAAATCGGCCGCGAGCATGGCGAGCGCATCACGATCTGCCTTGAGTACTGGTGCCATCAGATTCCCCCAATGTCGTTGGACGAGTTTGACGCTAGGTGCGCGATCGCCATAAAGGAGGCAATCGGGCCCCAACCCCGTCTCTCCTGTTAACAGGTAAGGGAGATGTGGACAACGCGGAACACGGTGACAGTCGGCGTCCATCGAAATATTCGGGACTTCAACGGCATAGGGCATACTCCTTTCATCGTCGTCGTCTGATAGCGAACCCTCCCAAGCCAGGCGTTTCGCAGACCTGTCGATGCACGGTGTCCGGGGGCGGAACTAGGGGGGTGGATATGGCTTCTGTTGCAATTCCTACGCAGCCCGTTCACATGACAAAAGTCGAGGGTGACCCGGCGAGCGCCGAGGACATGAGCACGCGTTTGACAACAGCGGCCAACACAGCCGAAGGGCAACAAGACTTCGCTGACGACGGAGCCAAGAAGAACGTTGGGGTCAGCAACGGAGCATGGTCCGGCCGGGGTGCGTCGGCATATCTCGGTGCTATCGCACCATTCGGTGCGGAGGCAGCCGTTGCGTACGCGGGGCTCACGCGCGGCGCAAGGGCGTTGCTCGTATACGCCGACGCCCTGACCGAGCTGAAGAAGACACACAAAGAGCTCAACGAACGCCGCGCCACGTTGGTGACCACGATCCGCAACTTCGAGGACGAAGTTCTCGAGTGGGAGGGCAAAGAGGTCCCCGAGGAAACGTTGGCGGCCCTTCAAGATCGCTCAACGGATCTGACAAACCAAGCGAATACCTGCAACGCGGACAACGAAAAGCTACGGCTCGACACCGAGGCGAATGAAAAAGCCTTGGTCACGGCGCTCGGCAACTACGCAGGCGTTTCTGCAACTCAAAATTCAATGACAGCCGAGGGTTACGATCCGGCGCAGGCCACACGATCCGCGCTGGACAAACTCCCCCATGGCATACACCTCCAGGACCTCGCTGCCCTGTCGGCTGAGGAACGCGCGCGGTGGTGGGCCGGACTCACGGCATCTGAGCAGGAAGCACTTTTGCAGGAGTTCCCGGAGTCCCTCGGCAATGGGCAGGGCCTACCAGCTGCCGTTCGTGACATCGCCAACCGACAGACCCTCGACCGAGACATCGCGCAATCGGAGGCGATCATCCATGCACCGTTCAAGGGCTTCATCACCGCAAGAGAGCCGACCGTCGGTGAATCCGAGCGACGCGATGCCGAGAAGTCCCTCGTCGCCGCCTACGCGGTCAAAGACGGCCTGACCAAAGGCGAGGAAGCAGCACCTGGCGCAACCGTATTGCTCTACGGATACGATCCGCGCGCGTTCGGCGGCGACGGAAAGGCAATTGTCGGTATCGGCGACATGGATACTGCTCAGAATGTTGCGTGGAACGTCCCCGGAATGACAACCGACATCACCAAAACCGGCGGTAATGTCGAGTCTGCGACCACACTGTACGAAGAGGTGCATCGAACCGGTGCGGACATCGCGTCAGTTGCGTGGATCGGCTACGACGCGCCGAGCGGCAGCGATGTCCTCAGCGTCGCAGGTCCCGATGCCGCACAAGAGGGCGGCGCTTTGCTGGCCTCGGATATCGAAGGGTTCGTTTCAGCCCGCGATCAACTCGGCCTTGGCCAAGGTGATGGTGCGGCAGACAAACTCGATCTACATGTGATCGGCCACAGCTACGGTTCGGTCACCACCGGCTGGGCCGGGGACAACGGACGCCTTTCGGAGGATATCGACTCGGTCACCTTGATCGGGTCACCGGGAGCCGGCGGAAGCGAAACAGCCGCGGAGTTCGGTATCGGTGCCGAAAATGTCTACGTCGGCTCAGCATCCAACGACCCGGTCGCGAACCTTGGTGGTACCAAAGACATTCCAGGCGTACTGGCGGCATTGGGTACCGACCCGGCCAGCACTTCATTCGGTGGCGAGAGGTTCCAAGCCGAGGGTGGAGACTCAGGAATTGTCGGCCCCCACAACAGCTATTACCAGCGAGGCACCGAATCACTGTTGAATCTGGTCAGAATCGCAAGCGACGACGGTGCCACCATTACCCACGAGGACCGAAAGAGTGATGCACAGGTTTACGACATCGGTGCCGATCCTGCGAGCGAACGCAACCGAGGAGGTTCCTAGTGATCCCGAAGCAGCGCATACGATTCCGAACATTGTTGTTGCCGACGGTGATGACCGGTGTGATCATTCTGGCGGCCGCCTGCAGCAGTGAGACCCAGTCCCCGCTTCCGAGTTCGACAACTACTGTGGATGCGGACTCTCCGTTGAACCGGGCACAGGCACAAGACATCCGGCTCCACGGGCGAGAACTCATGGCGTCGGTGATCAACTCCGTCGAGCCCCACGGCGCAACCCTCAACGAAGAACGTGCCGAAGAACAGTGGTCCGGGTGCACCGCGAAGAGCACGCCGACTTCGTTCGGAATCAACTACAACGGCGTCCTTTACAGCGCGGACGTGCCATTCGATGCGCAAACTCCGTTCACCGAAGCGCAAGTACATCAATTCCTTGCAGCGCTGCCCATCGCTTGGACTGACTCCGACCCCAACCGCGGGACGAGTGACATCTACTCCGTCACGATCGTGTCCATTGACCCGTTACTCATGAGCGTCACCAGTCCCTGCTACTTCCTCAAAGAGGCAGAGGACAGCGGGACGATCTCCGAGGCAGACAAACGTAAGATCACCGGATTCACGTCCAAATTGTGGGCGGACGAATAATGGGAAGAGATACTGACGACCAAGACAAACGCTTTGTTCGCGAGCTCTTGCAGGTTGCGAGAGCGGCGATCACGGATCCGCGGGTTCGCGTGCAGCATATTCATCATCCGGGACAGCCACCGAGGACAACCGCAGAATCCGGCGCAGGGCATGCCGACACCGTCCTGCACGGGCGTATTTGGCGCGATGTCCAGGTACTCGAAACCGAATTCCTGGCCCTGTGGATGCACTCATGGATCTCTGACCACGACCCCGACTCCGCAGACATCCAGTTCAGCGTCGACCATCCCGACCGAATTCGTCCGATCATTCATGCCGTTACGACCGCTCGTCCAGGGGGCGATCTCATCGGCACGGCGGCCGATCGACTGATCGTCAGAGGTTGGATCCCCGAGGGGAAGCCAACCGATCGCGAACTGATTGCGAAAAAGCACGGCCGCCTGTTGAAGTTGTGCATCGACCCCTCCGGCGAAGCTGCAATCACACTCGACGGCCACTCGCTCGAGATTCCCAACCTCACCGACACACAAATTCGGCAACTGACTCGAGCGCCGACCTCGATAGATTTGAAGCCGTCCCGTTGACCGATGCGAAAGGCTGAAGATGGAGATCGAGAATGCGAAGGTACTAGCGATCAGTAATGGTTGGTACCAAGCCAACTACGCGCTGACCGAGGCTGCAACCAACGCCGGCGACGACAGTGGGACCTGGTCGCCGACAGTCAGCAGCTCCGTTCATTTGTTCGCCGACGCGTGGCGAACCGCACTTGGCCAGCTAGCAGCAGAGGCCCATACAACAGCCGAGAGCCTGACCGATGTCGTGTACACGTACCAGATGACCGACGACAACGCAGCGGCGCTGATGCAGACAATTCAGGCGTCGAAGGCACCTGAGTAGCAGTCTTCCGTTTCACCGCACTCAAGGTCTGCCATGTCACCGGGCCGGAAGCTTGGCGCCCATCTTCTCGGAGAACAGTTGTGTGGCTTTCATCGGGCGCAGCATGACGGTGAACTCGTCGATGAGGTGGTCGGGTGTCTCGTGGATGAAGTCGCATCCCTCGATGGCCAGGCCGTCGACCTTGGCCCTGAATATCAGGCCGGTGTAGCCATCGAGTGGTGAATTCAGTTCTCGGACATAGGTGAAATCCTCGAACGTGTCGAAGGCTGCACGCAGGATCATGTCGACGACGTCGCGTCCCTTGTAGGCATTGAAGGCGACCGGGCTGTGAAAGACGACGTGTTCGTCGAGCATCTCTGCGATGTCATCGATCCGTTGTTCCTCGACCGCCGCGCGGAATGCATGCATGTCCAAGCCTCCTCATAGTCCCCTAGAGCAACAGCTTCTTCTGCACCTTACCCATGGCGTTACGGGGTAGTTCGTCAACTACGCGAATTTCCCTGGGCCGCTTATGGTTCGAGAGCTCGGCGGCAACGAGGTCGATGAGTTCGGTCTCGTTGATGTCATCTCCGACCACAACAGCAACGATGCGCTGTCCCAGATCGTCGTCGGGCACACCGATCACGGCGACCTCATGCACGCTCGGATGGCCGAGCAACACGGTCTCGATCTCACCGGCACCGATGCGGTAGCCACCGGATTTGATGAGGTCGATCGATGCACGTCCGACGATCCGGTGCATGCCATCGGGATCGATGACGGCGACGTCGCCGGTGGCAAACCAGCCGTCGTCACTCCACGATTCCGCGGTGGCGTCGGGCCGATTCAGGTACCCCTGCGACACCATCGGACCACGAATCTGAAGGTTGCCGATGGTTTCTCCGTCATGCGGAACCTCGGCGCCCTGGTCGTCGCGCAGGCGGGATTCGACTCCGGCGATGGGGAAACCGACCCAGCCCGGACGACGTTCACCGTCGAAACGGGTACTGAGTGTGATGAGGGTTTCGGTCATCCCGTAACGCTCGACGATCTCGTGGCCGGTCAGCGCTTTGATCTTCTCGAACACCGGGACCGGTAGCGGAGCACTCCCCGACACCAGCAGTCGGGCCGGTGCCAATGCGCGGGCCGACTCTTCGTCGGCGGCGATCCTTGTCCAGACAGTCGGGACACCGAAGTACATCGTGCCCGCGGCCGCGGCGTAGTTCTCGGGAGTCGGCTTAACCGTGTGGACCACGGCGCTGCCGACTCGCAGCGGACCGAGGATACCGAGGATCAAGCCGTGAACGTGAAAGAGCGGAAGGCCGTGTACCAACACGTCTTTCGAGGTCCACGCCCACGCGTCCGCGAGGGCATCGAGGCCGGCGGCGATGGCGCGGCGGCTCATCGGAACGCCCTTGGGGAGTCCGGTGGTGCCGGAGGTGTACAGGACGAACGCCGTCGAATCCGGATGCGGTTCGGGATGGCTGTGCCACGACCGCGCGTACATCCGAACCGGGAGAACCTGCAGACCTGCGGTGTCCTCAGGGGCCGCGCCGAGCCAGGCCTGGGCACCGGAGTCGGTCAGCATGTGCTGCCGTTCGGTCGCGCCTGCATCCGGAGGAACCGGGACGACGGCGACGCCGGCGATCAGCGCACCCACCACGGCGACCACGGTCTGCGCCGTGGGCTGCGCCAGCACCGCTACGCACCTGGCCCCGCGGATCCGCTCGGCGACCGAGGTGGCCGCACCGATGAGATCGCTTCGCGACAGGATGGTGTCGCCGACCGTGACAAAGGCGGGGTCATCCGCCCTATTGGTGAGGGAGGCCTGGGTCAACGACGGAAAGAGCATCACCCGACCACTTTGTCATACCGCCGCGCCGCGTCATCGCCGATGCGCTCGCCTCCGACGGCGCCGAAATGTCAGACCACCCAGGCACACTGCAGCAATGATTCCTCGCCCCGTCACGATCACCGTCTCCGGCCACGCGAACCGGCAGTTCACCCCGAACCGCTGCACTGTGCATCTGTCGGTGCACTCTGACGGCGCCACCCGGGAAGGCGCGTCCGAACCGGTGACGGCTGCGGTCACCACCGTCACCGATCTGGTGAAGGCACTCCAAGAGCAGACCGCCTCACCCCTGCAGCGATGGTCTCTTGATCAGCTGCGTCACGACCGGTACCGGCCCTACGATTGGGAAGCCAAGGAGCGCCCGTGGGTGTACCGCTCATCCGCGTCGGTCAGGGTGACGTTCAAGGACTTCAGCGCGCTGGGCGCCTTCATCGATCAGGTCTCCGAGATGGAGGAGGTCGCGGTCGGTCGGATCCACTGGTGGCTCAGCCGCAAGGCCGAAGCAAAGCGGACCGCGCAGGTTCGCGACCTGGCCGTCCGCAACGCACTGGCCAAAGCCCAGGGATACACGCAGGGTCTCGGCTACAGCGAGTTCAATGCCATGGCGATCGCAGATCCCGGGATGCTCGGCTTGACCACGGGCGGTCAGCATTTCGAGCCGGACGGCGGGATTCCGCGCGCGATGGCTGTGTCCGGTGCGCCTCCCGGCGAGCTCGAAGACCGCCAGGTCATCGAGCTCGAGCCTGGTCGGGTCACGATCTCGGCCTACGTCGAAGCACGGTTCGAAGCGCTCAAGACCGAGCCGGCCGCCGAGGTCTGATGGCATTCTGAACGCCATGGGTACCGCCGGGACGTTCCGTGTTGTCGAGAAGTCCATCGCCGATCTGCGCCTGGCCCTCGACACGGGCGTAACCACGAGCGTCGAACTGGTCGGGCGCTATCTCGATCGGATCGATCACTACGACCACAACGGCATCCGGTTGAATGCGGTGCCGGTGATGAACCCGGATGCGCTCGATGAGGCGCGGGCCTCGGATCTACGACGCGAGCGCGGCGAGGTGCTCGGTCCGCTCGACGGCATTCCGTACACCGCGAAAGACAGCTACAAGGTGCGAGGGCTCACGGTCGCGGCCGGTTCTCCGGCGTTCAAAGACCTGATCGCCGGGGACGACGCCTTTGCGATCGCCCAATTGCGTCGCGGTGGTGCCATCTGTCTCGGCTTGACAACGATGCCACCGATGGCTGCTGGCGGTATGCAGCGCGGACTCTACGGGCGCGCCGAAAGTCCCTACAACGCAGACTTTCTCACGTCTTCGTTCGGTTCCGGTTCGTCCAACGGGTCGGGTACCGCCACGGCGGCCAGTTTTGCGGCGTTCGGTCTCGGTGAGGAGACTTGGTCGTCGGGGCGAGCGCCGGCCTCACACAACGGGCTGGTCGCGTACACGCCCTCCCGCGGTGTGATCTCGATGCGTGGTAACTGGCCGCTGTACGCCACGATGGATGTTGTTGTCCCGCATACCCGCACGGTCGCCGACATGCTCGAGATCCTCGATGTCATCGTCGACGACGACGAGCAGACCCGGGGCGACTTCTGGCGGATGCAGCAGGTGGTCGAGCTCCCGAAGCCCTCTGCGATCAGACCACCGAGCTATCCCACACTCACCGTCGCCGCCGCGTTGCAGGGCAAGCGCCTTGCGGTCCCCCGGATGTACATCAACCACGATGACCAGGGCAGGGATCCGGTACACACCAGGCAGTCGATCATCGACCGATGGAACAAGGCCCGCATCGTGCTCGAGTCGTTGGGTGCCACAGTCACCGAGACCGACTTCCCGGTGGTCGAGAACCATGAAGAGGACCGGCCCGACGCGCGGAGCATGGTCACCCGCGGATTGGTTCCGCCCGACTACTACGCCTGGGAGATGGGTGTTCTGATGATGTGGGGTTGGCAGGACTTCCTCGACGCCAACGGTGATCCGAACCTGTCGGCCTTGGCCGATGTCGACGGACCGCAGATCTTCCCCCATCCCGACGGCGCACTCCCCGACCGCTACGACGTCGAAGACGAGGACTTCTCGGTCACCGTCGAACGAGCCAAGCACGGTGTGCCTGCACTGGAGGATCTGCCCAATCTGCAGCAATCATTAAACGGGCTCGAAACCACCCGAAAGCTGGACTTCGAGGACTGGATGGACTCGAATGACATTGATGCCGTGGTGTTCCCGACACAGTCGGATGTCGGTCCCGCCGACGCCGACGTCAATCCTGCCTCCGCCGACATCGCGTGGGCCAACGGCGTGCGCTACTCCAACGGCAATCTCGCGATTCGCCATTGCGGCATCCCGACCGTCACCGTCCCGATGGGATTGATGGCCGACACCCAGATGCCGATCGGGCTGACGTTCGCGGGCAAGGCCTATGACGACAACCTGTTGTTGTCGATGGCCGCGGCATTCGAAAGCGCCGCTGATCCCAGGCCGGTCCCGCCGCGCACGCCCGAACTGCCGTAGGCCCCCGGGTTACGCCGGGCCGGTGGCCACCGGGTTGGCCGAATCCGAGCTCCACTGCGACCACGAACCGGGGAACAACGCCGCATCGACACCCACCAATTGCAGTGCCACGAGGTCGACGGCTGCGGTGACACCCGACCCGCAGTACACGCCGACCGGCGCCGATCCGTCGGCCCCGACGCCGGAGAAGAACTCCCGCAGCTGCTGCGGCGGCCGGAAGAAACCCTCTTCGTCCAGGGTGGCGGTGCTCGGTGCATTCACGGCACCCGGCACGTGCCCGGCCACCGCATCGACCGGCTCGACCTCGCCCCGGAACCGTTCGGGTGCACGGGCGTCCACCAGCACACCGGCAAATTCGCCGACCTGCTCAGCGGTCAACGTCGGCAAGACGCCGGCGTAGAGGTCCGGCTGCGACACCACAACGTCACCACCGACGACGGCGGTCTCTCCGGCGGCAACGGGCTCACCGGCCTTCACCCACGCACTCAAGCCGCCATCGAGAATCCGGACATCGGAGATGCCCGCCGCACGAAGCACCCACCAGGCGCGGGCAGAACCGGCGCGGTTCCAGTCGTCGTAGACCACCACGGTGTCGCCGTTGTTGACACCCCAGCGACGCAGCGCCGTCTGCAACGCCTGGCCCGACGGCAACGGGTGACGGCCCCGCCCCTCGATCGAGTGGTCGCTCAGTTCGGTCTCCAGGTCGACGTAGACCGCGGTCGGAATATGCGCTGCCGCAGAGGCTTCGCGTCCGTCCGGTGCGGGCAGCGACCACCGCACGTCGAGAATCCGCAGGTTGTCCCGCTCGGATGCCAGTTGATCGGCCAACTCCGAAACACTGATGAGAGTCATATCCCTACCTTCTACCACTCGCGCTCAGTTCGGTGGCCAGCGAGTGACGTCGCCGGCAGTCCGTGCACCAGGCAGAAGCTTCGCCGCCTTCCACTGATTCCGCTTGACCATCCCTACGCTTCGGTGGGACTTTGAGCGCAGAGAACAGCAGCAGCCAAGGGGAGATCGTGGATCAACTGAATCGCAAGAAAGAACGCCGCGGCGACCGCGCACTGCTCAACGAGATTCTCGATGAGGCACACGTCGCGACCGTGTCGACCGTTGTCGACGGGTTGCCGTGGTCGGTGCCGATGCTGATCGCCCGACACGGCGACACAATCCTGATGCACGGCTCGACCGGAGCCGGGGCGTTGCGCCATATTGCCGCCGGAGCACCGGTTGCGGTCTCGGCGTTTGTCGTCGACGGGCTGGTTGTTGCCGACACCCTCTTCGACCATTCGATGAACTACCGATCAGCGGTTGTGCGCGGCACCATCGAGAACTCCACTGTCGATCCACGCGAGGCACTGAACGTTCTCGGCGACAGCATCCTGCCGGGCCGCAGCGCTGAAGTGCGTCCACACACCGGCAAGGAGATCGCCGCAACGATCGTCCTGGCACTGCCGATCGTCGATGGCCAATGGATCACCAAAGCGCGCGCCGGTGGTCCCGGCACCGTCGACTCTGATGCCTGGACCGGACACATACCCATGCGAACCGTCTATGACAGACCCATCACCGACACCGAAGGTCAGATCCCCGAGTCGGTGCGACGCCTGATCACCTAGAGCGCGCCGAGCGACTTTGTCATCTGCTTCTGCGTCTCATCCGCGAGACGCTTGAAGACCATCCCGAAAACCGGATCCGACAGCTTCGCGACACCGTTGAAGACGACATGCGCGTGGTAAGCAACCGACGTCTTCGCCGGCCCCTGCGGATAGATCGAAATATCATCGATGCTGGTTGCGGTCTTGTTGACGCCCTCAAGGGTGACCCGATCAGGGTCGTCGCGGGTCAGCTTGTATTTCAGGTGGGTCCTGATCCCGGCGATCTTCGAGGTGTTGTCCCACTCGGTACCCAGGACGACCGGCCCGGATCCGACTTGCGTGCATTTCTGCGTTCCCGGGTCCCACTGCTCCGCATTGGCAAAGTCGCGTAGGTATGCGCGGACCTTGTCGACCGGCGCTTCGACCGTGAACGTGCGTTGAACATTAACCATCCTTCGACGGTAGCCGAATTTCCGCCGCGCCGCCCCTGACCTGCGAAAACAACTTGGTCAGAGTTCACAATCATCATCGAACGAGTGAACGAGATCGAGTCGGCGAAACCAGCCGTTGCCGAACCCGGGGTGCGACGAAGAAGTCGCCTCAGCCGACCGCGTCGCCGATCCGGCGTCGGCGATCGTCGCGGCGTTGGCGTCGTTCATCGATGGCGAGCGCCTTCAGTTCGGCAAGCTCGTAGGCGAGGCGGGCTCCCAGGTCAGGGAGAAAGTCCGCGGCATCGAGAGGCGATTCACTGAGCACCACGTCAACGATGCCCGATGCATGCAGGTCGGTGGCCCGAATACCCTGCTGCGCAGCCAGATCCGCTGCGTGGTCGGTGTCGCGATAGACGATCAGGCTGGCACCTTCGGGCGGTAGCGGTGAGAGCCAGGAGTTCTCCATCGCAATCACCCGGTCGGCTGGAAACAATGCCAGCGCCGCACCGCCGGCACCCTGTCCCAACAGCACAGAGATCGTCGGCACGGTCAGCGCGCTCAACTCCGCTATGCAGTGCGCGATCTCGCCGGCCAAACCTCCCTCTTCGGCATCGGAGGACAAGTCTGCGCCCGGCGTATCGATCACCGTCACCAACGGAAGACCGAGCCCCTGCGCCAGCCTCATCCCTCGTCGTGCGAGTCGCAGATCTGCCGGACCGATCAGTGCGCCGGGTACCTGCCGGTTGCGGTCCTGGCCCACCACCACCGCCGCCTCACCACCGAAACTCGCCAACGCCAATATGATTCCGCTGCGAGCGTCGACCTCACCGCCGCCCGCCAACTCGATCGACTCGCCGGTCGAACGCTTCAGCAGGTCACCAACCCCGGGCCGGTCGGTGGCGCGCGATGCCGTGACCACGTCCCATGGATCCTGCGCCATCACCGGAGCCGCATCTTTCAATGCCGGCTGCGTATCGCCCTCGGATTCCGAAGGTTCGAGCAGGCCGACGATGCGGGACACCGTCGCACCCAGCTCATCCACGGCAACAACAAGATCGATCAGCCCGTGCGACCGCAGGTTCTCCGACACCTGCACCCCGGCTGGGAATTCGTGCCCATAGAGCCCTTCGTAGACGCGAGGGCCCAGGAATCCGACCAACGCGCCGGGCTCGGCCAGCGTCACATGCCCCAACGAACCCCAAGAAGCGAACACCCCACCGGTTGTCGGGTGCCGCAAATAGACCAAGTACGGCAGACGCGCCGCCTTGTGGTCGACCACGGCAGCGGTGATGTTGACCATCTGTAGAAACGCCGGTGTCCCCTCCTGCATCCGCGTACCACCGGAAGCCGGAAGCGCCAGCACAGCAAGTTGTTCGGACGTAGCGCGCCGGATTGCCGCGACCACCCGTCGTCCGGCTTCGCGGCCGATCGACCCACCCAGGAACCCGAACTCGCTCACCACCACGGCAATGCGCTCACCGGACAGCGTGGCCTCTCCGCAGAGAACCGACTCGTCCAGTCCGGTCTTCTCGCGGGCGCGTGTGATGTCGGCCGCGTACGCCGGATCGTCGGGCAGCGTCGTCAACTCGACGTCCCAGGGTCGCCAGCTGCCCTCATCCACCAGCTTCGCCAGCAGTTCGGCAGCCGTCATCCGCTCCGGAGTACCTGTTGTCTCGCCCACGACATCAACCGTAGGCGGGTTTGCGGTCAGAAGTACTGAGCACCGCCATCTACGGATACGTGTTCTGCGGTCATGAACGACGATTCGTCCGAGGCCAGGAATGCCACGGCGTTGGAGATCTCCTCGGGTTCGGCCACGTACTGGTTGAGGAAGGGAGTACCCATCACCGCCAATCGAGGGTTGGCGGCGGCGGTCTCCTCGATCCGCGCGACCATGTCCCCCGACCCCATCGGGCTCGCCACAGCACCGGGATGCACGCTGTTGACCCGGATGTTGTGTGCGCCGAGTTCCGCTGCAAACGCGCGGGTCATGCCGGTCACCGCGTGCTTACTCGTGGTGTAGTGCACCATGAACGGCTGCACTTTCTTGCCGGCATATGAACTGATCAGAATGACCGATCCGCCACCACGCTCGACCAGTGCAGGCGCGGTGGCCATCACCGTGTTCCATACCCCCGTGACGTTGATGTCCATGTGATCGCGGAACATCTCCGGCGTCGACTCATCCCACGTCGCGGGAATGCAGATACCCGCATTGGCGACCACCACATCGATACCGCCGAACTGATCAACCGCGTCGACTGCCAGTGCCTTCAATGCGTCGAGGTCCCGGACATCGCCCTGACGCAGCAGCGCCTTGCGACCCTGCGCCTCCACCAAGGCCACGGTCTCGGCGAGATCGTCAAGCGTCGCGGAGTCATAGGGCACACCCGGCAAAGGGCCCGCAAGGTCGATCCCGACGATGTCGGCGCCCTCACTCGCCAGACGGACCGCATGCGCCCGTCCCTGTCCACGGGCTACCCCGGTGATGAATGCAACCTTGTTCTCCAGTCGTGACACCTGCACACCTCTTCTGTCGTAGACAACTCGCCCTGCCGACTGTATGCCTCCGCAAGAACATTGCAGTTCAAGATCTTTCACCGTTGCTGTGATCTACCATCAGGCAATGATCGACCATCTGGCATTGCAGTCACTTGATCCGGCTGCCAGCGCAGCGTTCTACGTCAGCGTCTTCGCGCCGCTCGAGGTTCACGAGGTGATGCGATTCGAACGCCCGGACGGTCTTGTGGTCGGCCTTGGGACGGGCGACTTCCCGGAACTCTGGTTCGGGCCGCTCGTCGACCCCGGGACCCGCCCGGTCCACCTGGCACTGACCGCATCCGGCCGTGAGGCGGTCGACGAAATCCACAGACTCGCGGTGGCAGCAGGCGCCGAGATCCTGCACGAGCCGCGAGTATGGCCCGAATATCACCCGACGTACTACGGCGTTTTTCTCCGCGACCCCGACGGCAACAACGTCGAGGCCGTGAACCACGGGTTCTAGTGCCACGACACCAGAGCGGGACGAGACCGGAGGGACGCATCACCATCCGTTGAGGTGGATCCCCCACGTCGGTAGTTAATCTCCCCCTGATCAGAAGGGTTCCGTCGACCTCGTATCCAGCGGATGCTCACCGTATCGCCAACCCGCACATACGTTTCGTACGAGCATCGGAGAGCACCCTATGAGCAGCACCAACCGATCCGTCGCCATCATCGGAGCCGGTCAGACCGGTATCTCTGCCGCCGTTGGCTTCCTGAACGCCGGATTCGACGTCACCGTCTACAGCGACCGAAACCAGCAGAGCCTGTTTCGCGATGTCTCCGCCACCGGTACCGCGGTCACCTTCGGTTTGTCGCAGGAGTCCGAGGCCGCACTCGGCGTCGACACCTTTGCCGGCCGTGCCCCGCAGGTCACCGGCATCAGTGCCCGCACCATCACCGGTAGCGGCCACGATTACACCGAACTCCTCGACTTCGACGCCGACTTCCCCGGTTTCGAGGCGATCGGAGTCGACACGCGGCTCAAGGTGGACGAGCGCATCACGCAGTTCCAGGAGAAGGGCGGCACGTTCATCGTCGAGGAGGTCGACCCGGACCGGCTCGACACGATTGCCGGCGACTACGACCTGACGCTGGTTGCAACCGGCAAAGGTGGACTGGCCAAGTTGTTCTCGGTGGACGAGGCGAGGTCGCCCTACAAGAGTCCGCAGCGCAGCGTGCTGCTGCTGACCGTCGAGGGCCTCGACCACGGTCCGGACGTGTTTGCGCACCGCAGCCCGGCAGGCGGCAAGCATCAGGCCTTCAACTTCGCCGATCAGGGTGAAGGCTGGTGGGGTCCGTACCTGCACAAAGACGCCGGACCGTCGTGGTCGTTCCTCGGCTGGGCACAGCCGGGCAGCGAGTGGGAGCGGCGCTTCCAGTCGGTCACCGATGCCCACTCAGCGCACAAGGTGGTCATCGACCTGCACCGCGAATACTTCGACTGGGATCTGCCCGAAGTGTTGCGCACCCGGGTCATCGAAGAGGATCCGCACTCGTGGCTACAAGGTGCGGTGACGCCAACCGTGCGTAACGCGCTGGGTCACACCGCAAGTGGACACCGCATCGCCGCATTGGGCGACACCGCGGTGGCCTACGATCCGATCACCGGCCAGGGCGCACAGAGTGGATTCATCCAGGCAGCACAGCTGGTCGTCGCGGCCAAGGACCACGAGGGCGAGTTCGATGACGCCTGGATCACCGACACCTATAACAACTTCTTGACCAGCCGAGTCGATGCCGCAAACCTGGCAACCCGAATCTTCCTGCGCGACCCGTTGTTTGCCGACTACGCCGCGGTTCTGTTCCCGGCTGCCGCCACCAACCCGAAGTTCGGTGCCGCACTCTTCGGGCTGCTGTCCGACCCGTCGCCGGTCCTTTCGATCAACTCGGTCGATGACGCGAAGGCACTGATCACCGCGGTGACCGGCGAGGACGCCGATTCCATCCTGGCGAAATTCGCACCGGCCGGGCGATTCTCACGATCTGCACTCAGCGCCCTGGCTCCGGCGATCTGACGAACCTGGGGCCGCTGGTCCCCCGGCCAGACCGAGCAAGTCATCGCCGGTGGCGGTGATCTCCCACCGATCACCGCCACCCACCGCTAGCCTCGTCACCATGGACTTCGACGATCAGCGCGCCGAGCTGGTGAGCGCCGCCCATCGACTGGCCCGCCATCGCCTCGTGATCGGCACCGGGGGCAACCTGTCGATCCGTGTCGAGGACCGGATCCTCGTGACACCCAGCGGTGCCGACCTCGAGCTCCTGACACCGGATCAGACGGTGGTCACCGACCTCGACGGCGTGGTGGTGGCTGACAGCGCCTACACACCGACGTCCGAACTGCTCCTGCATCTTGAGATCTATCGGTCGACGAGCGCGAAGGCCGTGGTCCATGCACACCCGGTGGCATCGATCGCGGTGGCCAATCTCGTCGATGAACTGCCGGCGGTGCATTACACCGCGGCGCTGGTCGGCGGCGGCGTGAAGGTGGCGCCGCACGAGATCTTCGGCACCCAGGAGCTGACGGACGCCGTGGCCAGGGCCCTCGTCGAGCGCACCGCCGCGCTGATGCGCAACCACGGATCGGTCGCGTACGGCGACTCGATCGAAACCGCTTGCGAACGAATCGAACTCGTCGAATGGCTGGCGGAGATCTACCTGCGGACCGCAGCGGTCGGAGACGGTGCCGTCTTGAACCAGGAACAGCTCTTCGCGGTGGCGGTCGCTGCCGCAACGCGTGGCTACTCGCCGATCAGCAGGAGATGACAGATGCAGATTGTGACGTTCGGAGCGCATGTCCTCGACGTGGTGGTACATCCGGTCGATGAGATCCCAGAAGGCCAGGGTGCGGTGCTGGTTCCGCACATCCGGCTGGTGCCTGCGGGTCCGGCTGGGGGCACGGCGATCACGCTCGCGAAGCTGGGCGCTGCGGTATCAACCGTCGGCGCGATCGGACACGACGACTCCGGCGATCTGCTGACCACGCTTCTGCAACGCCACGGTGTGGTCACCGAACATCTTGTGCGCGTGGAGGATCAGCCGACGTCGATGAGTGTGCTGCCCATCCGCAGTAACGGTGACCGGCCGGCACTGCACATGCCCGGTGCCAATCTCACCTATCCACTGGACCAGGTCCCACTCGATCTGCTGACCAGCGCCGACCACGTGCACATCGGCGCACCCGAACTGCTCAATCCGACCGAACTGGTGAAGGTTCTGGAAGCGATACATGCTGCGGGGGTGACGATTTCCGCCGACATCCTCGCACCGGGCGACCCCGGCGTCTTGGCCTGGATCGACCCGGTGCTGCCACACCTGGATTATCTACTACCCAACGACGAGCAGGTTCTCGGATTCACCGGGGCCACCGATCTGATCGCCGGATGCCGCGTCCTCATCGACAGGGGTGTCGGATGCGTGGCGGTCACGGCAGGCGCCGAAGGGGCGTGGGTCGTCACGGCGGCTGCCGCCGAACACGCCGCCGCCACCGAAGTAGAGGTCGTTGACACCAGTGGCTGCGGCGACGCATTCTCGGCCGGTTTCATCGCCGGCCGGATGGCGGACTTCAATCTCCTGCGATCGGCACAGCTGGGCTGCGCGGTGGCCGGAATTGTGGCCACCGGCCTCGGTAGCGATCACGGCGACTTCGACTGGACATCGCTGACGGCCACACTGCCCAGCTGAACCGGACCAACCCCGGAAGACCACCCGGTTCCGTTGTGCTCAATGCAGAAGAAAGCAAATCAATTGCACGCGGAAATAGAAAACGACCAATAGCGCCGATGTGCCCGCACATCAGTTTGCATTCGATTCAATTCGCGAATTGTCGCCATTTTATTTGATTGATGTCGCGGCCGGCTCCCACCCTCGATCGTCACGACTCGGAGCACGGAAGACCCGACCCGGGGCCCACACGCCTTTCCCGCGGTACAGCCGCCATTGTCGCCGACGTCCACACCGCTCGACTCCAGCGCGGCCGCGCGGCGACCCCAGCGACTGGCAGAGCACTTTATCGCCCCTACCAGCACCAACAGCCGAAACACAGAACGCCACCGGACTCCCCTTCCCAAGCTTGTCGGGCTGGTATCTCGACGTGCAGCCATCACGACACCCAACTCACTCGACCGCCAACTTACACGCATAAGTAAACCCTGTGTGGCCTTTCGTCAGATGCACCGGAGCACGCCCCGCAACCCGGCCCGAACGCCCGTCACAATGGCGGGAAATACGCTCTGGCTAACACCTGGAGTGCGTGATAATGTGACTTCCGCTGCAGCAGATTGTTGTTTTCCATGAGCCCGAAGAACGGAATGCAACTTCTTTTGTTGCCCGTGCGCTCCTTGCTCGGTGCGGACCGTTTCGAATTCCGTCGCAACAGCCGGCGATGGAATCGTCACGCACCTGGAGTCGATCACGAGGTTGTCCACTTCCCCCCGCGCGCCAGAGTGAGCTCGGGCGTATCCGGCGTCTTCATCGGCGTCACGTGAACTCAGCCAACCAGTCGAACAAATGGAGAAGTAATGTCGCTTCATACCACCAGCGCATCGTTGTATCCGCCGGAAGGATTGGCTCCTCCGAAGGATCGTCGCGGCCACGCCGTCGGCGACCTCGGACTCCCCACCGGGACCCAGGTGTTCTCGGCGGACAATCACATCTCACTCGCCGACGACATCTTCTTCGAACGCTTCCCCGCCGAACTTCAGGAGAAGGCTCCGCGAGTGTGGTACGAGGAGGGGGCTTTTCAACTGGGACGCAAGGGAAAATCTTTCCTACCCGGAGATTTCAGCCACGTACTGATGCAGTACGACCCCCTGGTCGGATCCGGCAGCGCGAACCTCGAGGCGAGGTTGGACGAGCTTGCCGCTGACGGTGTCTCCAAGGAACTCGCCTTCCCCAACGCGCTTCTGGCACTGCTGTATTACCCGGACCGCGACATCCGCGAACGCGCGTTCCGGATCTACAACGAGTACATCGCCGACCTCCAGGAGCGATCGGGCGGACGATTCTTCGGAGTCGGACTGATCAACTGGTGGGATGCCGCCGGTACCCGTCGCACCCTTGACGAGCTGAAGTCGTTGGGCCTCAAGACTTTCCTCATGCCGCTCTCGGCGGGCAAGGACCTGGAGGGCACACCCATCGACTACGGCAGCACGTCGATGATCCCGGTGTGGGATGCCATCGAGGAGTCCGGGGTTCCGCTGGCCCACCACATCGGCGAGGCACCGTTGTCGAGCCCGTGCGAGGTCAACAGTGTTGCCGTCGGCATGATGCACAACGTCGCCCCGTTCCGCGAGATGTTTGCCAAGTACATTTTCAGCGGCATCATCGATCGCCATCCGGGCCTCAAGATCGGTTGGTTCGAAGGTGGCATCAACTGGGTTCCGTCAGCCATCCAGGATGCCGAACACATGCTCGCATCGTTCCGTCACATGTTGAATCGCCCTGTCGAACACGATGTTCGACACTACTGGGACAACCACATGAGCGCCTCGTTCATCGTCGACCCGCTGGGGTTGGAGCTGATCGACCAGATCGGGATCGATCACGTCATGTGGTCGTCCGATTACCCGCACAACGAGAGCAGCTTCGGCTACTCAGAGAAGTCGATCGCCGCGGTGGTCGAAGCACTGGGCCCCGAGGACGCGGTCAAGGCCGTCAGCACCAACATCACAACGTTCCTGGGCCTCACGCAAGAAAGCGACGCAACCTCTTGACCTCATCTGTCTTGACCAGCAACAAAACCATATTGCGCGTCCCAGACAAACCCGACCTCGGCCGGATGCGACATGAGGTCGGTGTCCGCATCCGCGCGGAGATGGTGCAGCGCGGGATCGGTGCGTTGATCCTCCTCGGCAACAACGCGGTCGCCTACGCCACCGGCGTGAGCTGGCCGCTGGGTGATGCCGGACTGTCCCACGTCGAGCGACCGGTAGCGGTCATCCTGCCCGACGACGAATGGCCCTACCTCTTCTTGCCGATACGCGATGGCGCACCGGAAGATTCGGTCTTGCCCGACGATCATGTGCTGCCACCGGTCTATCTGGAGTTCGATGAGGGCGTCGAAACCTTTGCCCGGGCACTGGCCGACCTGGTGCCTGCCGACGCCATCTACGCCGTCGACGAGAGCACCGGGGCGATGCTGCGAGCAGCCAAGCGCTTGTTCCCCTCGGGGCCGCCGCGCGACGCCGCACTGATCATCGGTGCCGCCAAGCTCATCAAGACCCCTGATGAGCTGTCCTGCATCCGAAACGCCTGCCGCATAACAGAAGAAGCGATGGTCGAGGTCCAGGCAGCCCTGGCTCCGGGGATGCGGCAGATAGACCTGTCCGCCGGCTTTGTCCGGCGGGCATTCGAGCGCGGTGCAACGGCCAACATGCTCGATGCCATCTGGCAGGTGATGCCGTCGAGCAAAGACACCGGTGTCTGGACCACCCACGGCGATCTGGCGCTTCCACTGCTGACCACCGAACGCGAACTCGGTGCCGGCGACGTCCTCTGGGTCGACGTCAGCATCACCTACTCGGGGTACTGCTCCGACTTCGGTCGCACCTGGATTGTCGGACAAGACCCGTCACCACGTCAGCAGGCACAGTTCCGGCATTGGAAGGACCTCATCACCGCGGTGTTCGAGACCCTGCGGCCAGGTGTCACGCTCGAGGATCTGGCCACCGCGGCCATCGCAGTGAACGGCGGGTCCAAACCCTGGCTTCCACACTTCTACCTCGGCCACGGCATCGGTACCTCAGCGGCCGAAATGCCCATGATCGGAACCGATCTGGGTCCCACCTACGACAAGAACTTCGTCCTGCAACCCGGGATGGTGCTGGTACTGGAACCGGTTGTCTGGGAAGACGGCACCGGCGGCTACCGCAGTGAGGAGATCGTGGTCATCACCGAAGAGGGCTTCGCGCCGCTCACCGACTACCCGTACACGCCTTATGGCGACTGAGATCCTGGCCGATGATCGCGCTCTTCGCACCGGACGGCGAGAGCGCGCACTGGCCCAGATGCAGGCCCATGACCTCGACATACTCGTTCTGGGTCGACAGGCCAACGTCCGCTACGTCACCGGCGCGACCCAACTGTGGGTGGCAGGCACACGACCATTCGCACCGAACTGTGTCCTGTCCCGGGAGACCGGTGAGATCCACCTGCTCAGCACCTGGGACGAGGGCATCCCGGATGACATCCCCCACGATCACCTGTACGGCATCGCATGGAACCCGATGAACATCATCGCGGTATTGAAGGAGATCAACGGTGCTGCAACGGCCCGCCGGGTCGGGATCGACGCTCTGTCGCCAGGGTTCGCCGAACTGCTGCCCCACGCATTCCCCAATGCCGAGTTGGTGGATGCGGAGGTGGCACTACGGACCGCACGCCGAATCAAGACCGATGACGAGATCGCGTCCATCCGTGAAGCACTGCGGGTTGCCGAGGTGGGCTTGGCCTCGGCGGTCTCCGAACTCCGGCCCGGGATCAGCGAGCAGCGGCTCACGGGCGTCCTCCTGGAGGCGATGGCCGCAGGCGGTGTCAGCACCCCAGCCACCCAGGACGGAGCGTGGGTGACCTCGCCCGGCCACCACGGCCGGCGCGCCAACGGAGCAGGTGACGTCCACAACGGCGATCTCGTCGCCTTTGCGGCCGGAGTCCTCGACAGGGGGTATACCGGCGAGGTCGGTCGAACGTGGCCGGTGGGTGAGGTCACCGACGAGATCCGGTCGCTGTATCGCCGCTCGGAAGCCCTGCGAGAACGTCTCTTTGACGCCTGTCAGGCCGGAGTACCAGCCGGCGCGCTCCTATCGGCGTATGAGGCGGCCGGTGAGCCGTTGCCACCGACTCCGGTTGCGCACGGATTGGGCCTGGGCTTCGACCCACCCGTCGTATCGCCGCATCTACCGGAGACCAACGCCTCCGAGATACTTGAGCCGGGCATGGTCTTGGCCGTCACGAGCTACCTCTGGACGCAGGGCCGCGGTGCAGCCTTCGGTCGCGATGCCGTCCTGATCACCGACCACGGGCCCGAGGTTCTCACCACAGCTCCCTGGTGGACCGGATAACCCCCAGTGAAGGCGAATACAGAGGGAGTCAGCACAGCATGACCGATTCATTGCCCAAGCCCGAGGAGATCATCCTCTTCGAGAAGGACCGAAAGACCAAGATCGCAACGATCACCTTCAATCGTCCCGACCAGCTCAACGCACCGACCGCAGCGGCACGTCTGCGCTACGGCGACCTCATCCACCGATGCAGCATCGATGATGACGTCAAGGTACTGGTGATACGCGGCGTGGGTGATGACTTCGGTTCGGGCGCAGATCTTCCCGAGTTCATGGCGAACCAGAATGCGGATTCTCCGCAGGCCCGGCTCCGCGAGTTCAAACTCGACGAAGACGACGTCACGGCACCGCCGCGAGGGTCATTTCGGTTCGGTGCGTCGGTCAGCCAGTGGTATGCCAATCCACAGGCCGGATGTCGCAGCCTGCAGGAGTTCAAGAAGATCAGCATCGTGGAGACCAAGGGCTACTGCTACGGCTGGCACTTCTATCAGGCAGCGGACGCCGACCTGCTGATCTCGGCTGACGACACCCTGTTCGGGCACCCGTCATTCCGCTATCACGGCTGGGGTCCGCGGATGTGGACGTGGGCACAGGCCATGGGACTGCGCAAGTTTCAGGAGATGGTGTTCACCGGACGGGCCTTCACCGCCGCCGAGATGGACGCCTGCGGATTCATCAACAGTGTGGTGCCCCGCGCGGACCTCGAGGCAGAGGTCGACAAGTACGCGACCTCCTGTGCGCGCACTCGCCCGACCGATACCGTCTTCATGCAGAAGACGTTCTTCGAAATCATGAAACAGCAACAGGGCGAGTACATGGGCAGCCTCATGTCGGCGTTCTTCGAGTCGATGGGCAGCAACATCGCGGCCGACGGCGACGAGGTGATGCTCGAAGACGAGGACACGTTCGGCCGCGGCCTGAACAACACCGTGAAAGGCAACGACGATCAGTACCCGCCGGAGTTCAGGTTGAGCAAGTCCGGTCGCAAGAAGAAGAAGAAGTAGTCGATATGTCCATACCCGGTGCCGGTTACCCGCTCGACGGATACGTGGTTGTCGATCTGTCGGTGGGCATCGCGGGGGCGTACTGCACCAAACTCCTGGCCGACGGCGGTGCCCAGGTCATCAAAGTCGAACCACCCGAGGGTGATCCGTTGCGCAGGTGGTCCGCCTCGGGCGCACGGATCGCACCGGACTCCGATGGTGCCCTGTTCAGTCACCTGGCCTGCTCCAAGGACGGCGTCGTCGTCGACCCGGACAATCCCGACGATCTCGAACTCCTCGAAAAACTGCTGACCGGGGCCGATGCCGTTGTGTGGTCGCGGGACTCGCGCATCACCGAGCAGCCATCGTTGACCGCCGAAGAAATCCATCGCCGGTATCCGCACCTGACCGTCACCGCGATCACGCCATTCGGCTTGGATGGACCGTGGAGCGATCGTCCGGCCACCGAATTCACCGTGCAGGCCGCCTCGGGCGGCATCGTCGGGCTCGGACGAGGATCGCCGGACCGGGCACCGGTTCACGTGGGTGGTCAGGTGGGTGAATGGCTCACCGGCGCCTACGCGAGCGCGGGGACACTCGCATCGAGAATCGGCACCACCGAGAGCGGTATCGGCGACTTGGTCGACGTCTCGATGCTGGAGACCGAGATCCTGTGTCTCACCTACTATTCCGTCAGCTTCTTCGACGTCTTGCAGCGACCCTTCCGAACCAAGCGCGCCGCCGGTGTTCCCGGCGTGGCCACCGCGGCCGACGGGCTGGTGGCACTCGGCTGCGGCACCATGCAGCAGTGGTTCGACCTCGCGGTCATGGTCGGGCATCCGGAATGGATGGATGAGGAATCGACACTCACCCTCACCGAGCGGGCTCAGCAGCACGCCCCGGACATCTACGCTTGGCTGTCCGAGCAGGATGTCGCAGGCATCCGCGAGTTCGCCAGTGCGCTGCGCATCCCCAATGCCCCGGTCGTCAATGGTGAGAACGCCACCGCGCAGGACCATTTCCGAGAACGTCGGACCTTCATGACGAACCCGCGGGACGGATTCGACCAACCCACGTCGCCTTTCCGGATGCAGCCGGCACAGCTTCGCCCGCCGGAGCCGGCGCCCCACCTCGGCGAGCACACCGATCACCACCGTGCCGAGCCGCCGCGTCGGCGTGCCACACCCACGAATCCCCTGGCCCACAAACAACTTCCCTTTGCCGGGCTGCGAGTGTTGGACATGACCGCATACTGGGCCGGACCGTCCTGCACCCACTTTCTCGCGATGCTCGGCGCCGAGGTGATCCACCTGGAGTCGACCCGACGGCCCGACGGAACCCGGCTCATCGCAGGTGTTCCCGTCACCGAAGACCAGTGGTGGGAACGCTCACCCATCTTCTCCGGTCTGAATACCAACAAGAAGAGTTTGACTCTCGACTTCCAGACCGACCGGGGGCAGCAACTGCTCCGGGAACTCGTTGCGTCCTCCGACATCATCGTCGAGAACTACACACCGCGAGTACTCGATCAGATCGGTCTCGACTTCGCCGGAGTCCACGCCCTGCGTGCAGACGCAATCATGGTGCGGATGCCGGGCTTCGGTCTCGACGGACCCTGGCGGGAGAACCCGGCATTCGCGTACGTCATCGAGGATGCGTCCGGATTGACCTGGCTGACAGGGTATCCCGACGCCAATCCACTCGAGCCGTATTCTCTGGGCGACCCGAATGCCGGAATCCATGCGCTGGGTGCGCTGCTGCTGGCCTTGGAGCACCGCAAGCGCACGGGAGAAGGTGTGCAGGTCGAGGTCGCAATGGTCGATGCGGCACTGTCCATCGCCGCCGAACAGGTCACCGAGTACTCGGCATATGGAAACATCCTGCAGCGGGATGGAAATCGAGGACCCGTGGCCGCGCCGCAAAACCTCTACCGGACCGCCGATGTCGATGAATTCGGCCGAAATGACTGCTGGATCGCGGTGGCGGTGGCCACCGACACCCAGTGGACCGCGATGCAAAAAGCGCTCGGCGGACCGGAGTGGGCGATGGATCCCCGGCTCGACGATGCCGCTGGTCGCCACCGCCATCACGACCTCATCGACTCCGAACTCGCCGCCTTCTTCCTGATGATGGGCAGCGACACCGCCGTCGAATTACTCTGCGACGCCGGAGTACCCGCGGCGAAAGTCATGCAGCCGCACCGGACAACCGAGATTCCGCAACTCGCATATCGCCGGTTCTTCGAGCAAGTGGATCATCCGGTCAACGGACCCGCGGCCCACAGCACCACACCGATCCGGTTCACCGACAGCATCGACCACTTCCATCGATCGCCTGCGCCCCTGCTGGGCCAGCACAACCATCAGATCCTGTCCGAACTCGGCCTCACGGACGACGAGATCGCCGCGTTGCAGGCCGACGGCATCATCGGCACCTCCCCCGACCGATAATTCCCCAAGCGCAGACGGGGTGGGGTGGGGGTGGGTTCGGGCGCTACCAGGTGACCGGCAGCTGATAGACGCCGAAGGCCAGGCGGTCGTGCTTGAACTCGACGTCTTCAAACGGAATCGCCAACTTCAGGTTCGGGATCCGCCGGAGCAGGGTCTGGAAGACGATCTGCAACTCCACCCGCGCGAGCTGCTGGCCCACGCACTGGTGAACGCCGAAGCCGAAGCCGACCTGCTGACGGGCGGGCCGGAGAATATCCAGCTTGTCGGGCTCGGGGAACTCCCTGGCATCCCAGTTGGCCGGGGCCAGGTCGATGATGATGCCCTCCCCCGCCTTGATCGTCTTGCCGCCGATCTCGATGTCCTCAACCGCAACTCGGCGTTGCCCGTTCTGAATGATGCTCAGATACCGCATCAATTCTTCGACCGCGTTGGCCAGCACCTTCGGATCATCGGAGTCACGCAGCAACGCAAGCTGTTCCGGGTTCTGCAGCAACGCCAGCGTACCCAGCGAAATCATGTTGGCACTGGTCTCGTGGCCGGCAATCAGCAGTCCGGTGCCGAGCTGCGCGGCCTCCCGCATGGTGATTTCTTCGGCCCGAACCCGCTCGGCCAACTCGGTCACGATGTCCTCGGCCGGCTCGTCCATCTTCTTCTTGACCAGCTTGATCAAATACCTGGCCAATCCGGTCCGCCCCTCTGCCGCCTGCTCGGCCGAGGCAAACCGGCTCACCCCCGTGGTGGCATGCGCCTGGAAGAACTCGTGATCCTCGTATGGGACACCCAGCATTTCGGTGATCACCAGCGACGGCACCGGCAGCGCCAGATCCTCGACCAGGTCGGCGGGTTGCGGGCCGGCCAAAATCGCGTCGATGTGCTCGTCGGTGATCCGCTGGATGGCCGGGCGCATCGCGTCAACGCGCTTGAAGGTGAAGGGACGGGTCAACATTCGACGGAACTTGGTGTGCTCCTCACCATCGGAGGTGAACACCGACCGCGGCCGCAGATCAACCGTCGACAGCATCCCCTCATTCCAGTGTGGGAAGCCCGGGCGCCTGTCGTCGACGCTGACCCGCGGATCACCCATCAGCGCTTTCAGCTCGGGGTACCCCGTGACCAGCCATGGTGTGCTGCCGTCCCAGATCCGGACGCGGCTCAGCGGATCGGTGTCCGTCAGTGCCCGGACCTCCGCGGGAGGCGCAAACGGACACTGCGCCGACCGCTCCATCGGGTAGTCCGGAACGTCCCCGGTTCCTTCGATTGTGGTGCTCGGCAGCGAGTCAGACATGGTCACTCCTTAGGGGTTATCGGAAGATCGAGGGCGGTACGCGGGCGCAATGGGTGCGCTCATTCCTCCACGTGGATGGCCATTGCGGGACATACCGCCGCCGCTTCCCTGACGTGCCCATGCAGTTCGGCGGGTGGATGATCGTCGAGCAGCTCGACGATCCCGTCGTCATCACGTTGATCGAAAACATCTGCTGCCTCGAAGACGCACTGTCCGGCAGCGATGCACTTGGATTGTTCGACCGTCACTTTCATACGGGCCTTCTTTCTCCGTTGCTGTGGGCAGCGGCAGACGACTTGTCCGAGAAGTTCCGCTTCTTCAGCGGTTTACCGGCGACCGTGCCACCGTCGACCGGTAGGACCGTTCCCGTCACATATGAGGAGCGATCGCTACCGAAGTACAGGGCGACTTCTGCCACGTCCCCGGGCTCGCCATCCCGCTTGAGTGGCCGGTCGGCCTTCATGGCCTCGCGCACACCCCTGGTGAACCGCTCCCCCGCCTCCGGCGGCATCTTTGCCGCGGATGTGGCGAGCAGCGAGGTGGGAATGTTGCCCGGTGCAATGCAATTGACGCGAATGTCGTACTCGGCCAGTTCGATGGCCGCCGATTTCGTGAAGTGGATGGCAGCGGCTTTGGACGCCCGATAGGTCATCACACCGCCGCCTGCCAACACGCCGCCCACCGACGACACGTTGATGATCGAGCCACCGCCTGCAGTTGCCATGTAGCGGGCCGCGTTTCGGGTACCGAGCATCACCCCGAGGAGGTTGACACCCATCACGTGATGAAAGTCGGCCAGGTCATCCTGCAGGAAGTTCTTGTGCATGACTCCGGGGACCCCGGCGTTGTTGACCATGATGTCCAGGGCGCCAAACATATCCACCGCAACCGAGACGAGCCGTTCTACTTGCAGCGGGTCGGAGACATCGGTCGATTGGAATATCGCTTCGGGTCCATATGCGGCGGCGAGGGATTCGCCACCGACCCGGTCGGTATCCGCGATAACCACCTGGGCCCCTTCGGCCAGGAACCTCTCGACCGTCGCGGCGCCGATGCCCGCGGCTCCGCCCGTCACCACTGCGACCTTGCCTGCCAGTTCGCCCATCGCCATCACTTCCGTCGTTCGGTCGCGCGCGCACTCGCGCACTGGTTCTCAAAGAATTCGATGAGAAGCCGGCTCACTGCGGCCGGCTGTTCTACCTGCGGGCAATGACCGGCCTGTGGAACCACCGCCGATGAACCCACCCGCACCTGGTCGGCAAGTTCTTTTGCCCAACCCGGAGGCAGGAGTTTGTCGCACTCGCCCTCGACGACCAGTGTGGGCACCTTGACCCGTTCATAGGGCCGATCAGCCGTCACCGGAGATGTCGACGCCGGTCCTGGCCGCCGGAACCTGGCTGCTGCCACCGCTTCCCACGCTCCCGGAGCAGTCGCGGACTCGTGGCGCCTGCGAACGAAGTCCCCATCCGCCGGGTATGAGGCGTCGTGGAAGAGGGCCGTGACAACCCGACGCATGGCCGGCATCGTGGCGTCGTAGTCGTACAGCGCTTGTATGTGTTGGCTCGGCTGGATTTCTCCACCACCGCAGATGGCCACCAGGCTTCGGACCGGTAACACCGGGCGATCTGATGTGAGGTCGGCCAACAGCATGACCGCCCCCATCGAGTTCCCGACGAAGTGGGCCGAGTCCACACCCAGCACCCGGCACCAGGCCGCGACGTGCCGGATCCGCAGTCCGCGGCCGTCGTTGAAGTCCACCACCTTCGCCGATTCGCCGAAGCCCAGCATGTCGGGTGCGAGAACATGAAACCGCTCGGCGAGTGCGTCGAGAATCCGCTCGAAGCCCAATTCTGCACTGGCGCCGAACTCTCCACCGTGCAAGAGCACCACGGTGTCACCCGAGCCACCTTCGAGGTAGCTGGTGGAATGTCCGTCCACCACCACATGTCTGCGTGAAATATGGTCGGGCGGCAGCCGGCCTGCCGAGACCGTCATGACCGCCGCCCACCCGCGCCGGCGAAGGTCAGCACCTGTCCGGCCAGCATGTCCAACTGCCCGCGGACCGCCTCGTTCGTCAATTCACCTGAGTCATCCCAGATCTGGTCAGCCGAGTTGATGGCAACGCCCAAAGGTGTGGGCCACGCCCGCAACGCGTGCCCGATCGACCGGAGTTGCCCCAGCGTTCCCACGGCCGCCTGCCAGCCGTAGGCGCAGGAGATGCAACCCCAAGGAGTGTTGTCCAGGTACGTCCGCGGTTCGTCGCGCAGGTCCTCGATGTAGTCGATCGCATTCTTGATCAGCCCTGAGACGCCGCCGTGGTAGCCCGGGGACGACACGATCACCGCATCGGCACTGCGCAGGGAATCAACCAGTTTGCGCGCCTGCGGCGTCCGTTCCAGTTCGTGTGGCGAGTACATCGGCATGTCGAGGTCGGTGCCGCTGTAGATTTCGGTGCGTCCGCCCTGCCGCTCGATCGATTCGAGGCAGAACCGCAGCACCCGCTCGGTGGACGAGTTGGTACGCAGTGTGCCGCCGAGTCCGACCACCAGGGGTCTGGTATCAGCCGGCCCGTCGGTGGCCGTATTTGTCGCCGTGGCCCTGTTCGTCGCCGTCGTACTGTGTGTCATCGCGGGCTACTTGATCGCTATCGGATTGACCGGTGATCCCACGGCCCCGGTGACGCGCAAAGGTGGTGCGATCAACTGGAACTCGTAGACGCCGTCGGCTGCGCAATCGGCGGCCAGCGCCGTCAGATCCCAGTATTCGCCGAGCATCAACCCCATGTCGCGCAGGCAGAGCATGTGCATCGGAAGGAACGTGCCCTCGACAGCCGAGACCGGATCCTCGACCATCAGGTTGTCCGACGCTACCGCGGCCACCTCGTGATCGTGCAACCACGATGCGCAGGTCCAGTCGAGTCCGGCTCCGGGTTCGGATCCGGCACCGGTGGTGAGGAATCGCGCCCACCAACCTGTGCGGACCAGGACGACGTCACCGCGTCTGATGGTGATTCCCTGGGCCCTGGCGACGTCGTCGAGTTCGGCGGGGGTGATCGTCTGGCCGTGTTCGAGATACAGCTCGGCCCCGCGATGGCGGACCACGTCGAGCAGCACTCCGCGGGAGGTGATCCCTTTGCCATCCACCTTGTCGATCCCACAGTGTTTGGCACCCATGCTCGTCACCGAATCGGCCGGAAAGTTGTTGTACAGCTTGTCTTCGTAATACACGTGCGACAACGCGTCCCACTGTGTCGCGGCCTGCAGCGGCATGATGATCATGTCGTCGTTGAACCGGAACGGATTGTCCTCGCCGGCAAAGAAGCCGCTCAGTTCTTGGCCCACCGAGTTGATATCCCAATCCGTGCAGTGCTTGACCAAGGTTTCGGCGTCGCCGCCGTCCACCGTCATCACGTGGACGGGATTCTGCCGAAATTTGAAGGCGCCCTGGGGACCAGATGATCCGAAGTCGACCCCGAGCGGAAACACCTTGCCCTGCTTCACCAGGGACGCCGCTTCGGCCACCTTGTCGGCGGTGATGAAGTTGAGGGTGCCGAGTTCGTCGAAGCTGCCCCACCGGCCCCAGTTCCGGACCTCGTCGGCGACCCGGCGAAAGTCCTTCATCGTGGACATCGCGGTGGGTTCGACGGTGCTGACTCCACTGTGATCGCTCATGTCAATTCCTCGCGTCATGTGTATGTGCTTGATGGTCGGAGAGCCCGATGGTTGAAAAAGGTTCACGCAGCTCGTTGCTGTTCACGATTCCGCCGTCACCCCAAACCACCTGGCCTGAGACGTAACTGGCGGCATTGCTACCCAGAAAGACCAGAACCGCGGCTTGTTCCTGCGGGGTCGATACGCGCCCCAACGGTTTCGGTATGTCGTCAAGGTACGCCGGGCCGTACGCCGTGCGCAGCTGATCGAGTATGGGCGTCTCGGTCACGCCGGGAGCCGTGCAATTGATCCGGATCCCCCGCGCACCAAGGTATTCAGAGTTCAGGATGCAATAGTTGATGATCGCCTCTTTGGACAGTGTGTAGCCACCGTTGGCGTGTGCATCCGGGTGGTCACGACACCACTGCACTCCCTCGGCCATCGATCTGGTCGCGAGTAGTTCGGCAACCGTGGCCCGATTGTCGCGATACCCGGAAGCAGCCATCGAAGACACGCAGCAAATCGAAGAGCCGTCCGGCATCCGCCCCACCAGCGATTCGGTCAGGTGCCGCATGCCGAGGAAGTTGATCGTCACGACCAGGAGCGAATTCCCGATCCCCGACGACACCCCGGCAACGTTGAACAGGACATCGATCGGGTCGGCGCCGATCACGGCCACGGCGCGATCGATCGACTCCCGATCAGCGAGGTCCACCTGGTAGAACTCGCTGATCGGAAAGTCCTGGCCCGGCGCAGCTATGTCGAGACCGATGACTTCGGCACCCAGCTCAGTACTCTGCCTCGCGACCTGCTCACCGATGCCCGATGAGCATCCGGTGACCACGACGCGACGACCGTCATAGCGCAACAGCTGATCTAGATGGCCCATGACCGGAATACCTGCGCCGTGGCAATCATTGTGCCGCTGCCTCCTTCGCGGCCTGCGCCGCCTGGACCCGGCCTTCGTTGATCTCCGCCATGGCCTCTGGAATCTCACTCGCGGTGAAGCTTCCGCCGCGGCCGGTCGGCAGTCCACCGAAGGAGTAGTTGGGGTCGAACTCCGGCGCCCGCGACTCCGGACGGCGTGCCTCCACTTTTTCGATGACCGGCGCGAGCCGCTGAGCCTTTGCCTTGACCGCCTTTTCGTCCCGCTCGATGAACTCCGGCAGCACCTCTTTGCCCATCAGCTCGATCGATTCCATGGTCGCTTCGTGGCACCTCGGATTGAGCAACAGGATGATTTCGTCGACCCCGCTCTCCTCGTAGCCGCGCAGGAACTCACGAACCATCTCTGGCGAACCGATGGCCCCGCGGCCCGGACCGTAGGCCAGGGTGTCGTCATTGGCCACCTCCTCGAGGTAGCGTTCCCACACTCCGGTGCGGCCCGGAACGTGTTGTCCGGTCATGTAGTAATGCATGATCCCGAAGGAGAAGAAACCGCCACCGAGTCCGAGGCGATCAAGTGCCTGCTTCTCGGTCGGCGCGACCATCATCGACAGATCCCCGCCGATCGCGAGGATGTTCGGGTTGATCTCCGGCGTCGACGGGACGCCGCGCTCTTCGAACTCCTTGTAGTACGAGGCCACCCGGTCGCCGAGCGGTCCGGGTCCGGTGTAGGCGAAACTCAGTGCACCGATGGCCTTTTGCGCCGCCATCTGCACCGACGACGGGCGGGTACAGGCCACCCACACCGGCGGATGCGCCTTCTGCATCGGCTTCGGGATCACGTTGCGGGCCGGCATCTCGATGTGCTCACCCTTGAATCCGGTGAACGGTTCCTCGGTCATGCATCGAATGGTGACCTCGAGGGCTTCCTCCCACTGTCCACGCTTGTCCGCCGGATCGATGTTGAACCCCGCGAGTTCGGCAACGGAGGACGATTCACCGGTCCCGAACTCCACTCGACCGCCGGAGATGAGGTCGAGCGTCGAGACGCGCTCGGCGACCCGGGCGGGGTGGTTGATCAGCGGCGGCAGGTGCATCACACCGAAGCCGAGTCGAATGTCCTTGGTTCGCTGGCTGGCAGCGGCGAGGAACATCTCGGGTGCCGTTGAGTGGCAATACTCTTCGAGGAAGTGATGTTCGGTGAGCCACACCGTCGAGAATCCCGCCTTGTCGGCGGCCTCCACCTCGGCCAGGCCCTCTTGGAACATCTTGTATTCGTCGTCCTGGGTCCACGGACGTGGCAGCGCGAACTCATAGAACAAGGAAATCTTCATGGTTACCTCCGATGGGAATGAAACGGTTGTGAGGGAAGAGTGGAATCTTCTTGCGGTGTGGCGTCTTCGCCGGGTGGTGCGTTCTCCGCGATATGACGCGCAGCGGCATATCCGAAGGTCATGGCCGGCCCGATGGTGGCCCCGGCCCCGGCGTAACTCCGGCCCATCACCGCCCCGGAGGTGTTGCCCACCGCGTACAGACCGCTGACAACTGAGTCGTCGTCACGAAGGACGCGGGCGTGCTCGTCGGTCCGGAGTCCACCGGAGGTCCCGAGATCACCCAGCACCATCCGGAAGGCGTAGTACGGCGGCTTCACCAGCGGGTACAGGTTGGGGTTGGGCAATGTCGGGTCGCCGTAGTAGTTGTCGTAACTGCTGTCACCCCGGTTGAAGTCGTCGTCATGGCCTCGCTGGGCGAGTTCATTGAAACGCTCAGCGGTCCTGGCGAGTTCGTCGACCGGCACATCGATCTTGGTGGCGAGTTCTGCCAAGGTGGACCCTTCTTGGACAACTCCTGACTGCAACCACTCCTTCGGCATCTTGTGCCCGGTGGGTACGGGCGCGAACGGAATCCTGGGTAACGGCAGGTGCCCTGCCACGACATACTTCGCCCACGACCGTGAGTCGGTGATGAGCCAGCAGGGAATGTGGGTGACCCCGGTCTTTTCGCCCGCGATCATCGCGTGGCTGAAGTCCATGTAGGGCGCCGCCTCGTTGCAGAATCGGCGCCCGGCACCGTTGACCACGAACTGTGACGGCATCATCCGCTCGTTGAGCATGAACTGCATACGGCCGTCGGGCCATTGGATCGCCGGAAACCACCAGGCCTCGTCGAGTAGTTCGGTTGCGGCCCCGATCTTCTCGGCCGCCCGGATCCCGTCCCCGGTGGCCAACGGATTCCCGAAACTCCAATCATCGGACAGGACTGGTTGGTGTTCTCGACGCCAGTCCATGTCGTGATCGAATCCACCGGTCGCGAGAATCACGGCCCGGCGGGCCCGGATCCGCAGCGTTGCACCTTCGTGCTCGACCACCGCACCCAGCACCGACCGATCCGGACCTTCGATCAGCTCGATCATCGGCGAATCCAGCCAGAGCGGGATGTTGTGTTCTTTCATGGCCAGCCGTAACCGCGCCACCAGCGACTGGCCGATGGCCGCAATCCGGTCACCGAACACATGGGCCCGGAGCATGCGCCACAACAGTTTGAAGAGCACGACCTTGCCCTCCCAGGACTGCCGGATCCGATAGAACGCACGCAAATCCTTGGGGCCCAGCCACACGCCTTTCGGCGCAAGCGCCAAGGGTGTCAACAGGTTCTGTTCTTCGTCGCCGAGTTCCCGCAGGTCGATCGGTGGAACGTTGATGGTGCTGCCACGCTCGGAACCCCCCGGCAGTTCCGGGTAATAGTCGGCGTAGCCCGGCTTCCAGACGAACTCGAGCCAAGGGCTCGACTTCTCCAGAAAGTCCATCATCTCGGGGGCGGTCTTGACGTACTGCGCGATTCGTTCGTCACTGACCAGTCCACCGGTGATCGCACGCAGGTACTCCTGCACCCCGGCCGGATCCGGCGAGTACCCCTCGCGGCGCTGGGCAGGGGCGCCCGGAACCCAGATGCCACCGCCCGACAAGGCGGTGGAACCACCGAATTGCGAACTCTTCTCCACCACCAGGGTTTCCAGTCCGCTGTCAGCCGCTGCCAGTGCCGCGGTCATCCCGCCGCCGCCTGATCCGATCACCAGCACGTCGACTGTTTTGTCGTAGTCGCCGGGGGACGTGATCCCCGCTGCGGCTGGATCCACCACTGCGTCCTCCTCTCCGGTCAGCGGTTCAGTTGTCATGGGCGCACCTTGGTTGTCAGCTGTGCGGATCGGATCGCAAACCCCGCAATCAGTTCGGGTGCGGCCCGGTAGTAGCGCACCGGTGTCTCGTAGGGCCCTTGACTGGCCATCGCCGCGAATGCAGCGACCCAGGTGCGGATCTCGTGCGCCGAATTGCCGGCTTCACTGGTGATCTTCGTGTTGGACCAGCCATCGAACTCGTCGAGCCGGCCGGAGTCGATGATCTCCAGGAACTCGCGGTCCCAATCCGGATTCAATGGCCGCAGTGGTCCACGCCCGGCGGCAAAGTCCTGCGCTGCCTCGATGACCGCGCTCTGCCGGGCAGACCGTTGCTCAGGTGTCTGGCTGCCCCCGTGCACCATGCGCTCGCGGACTCCACCGGTTGCCGTGGCCAGCGAAGGGACCGGCGGATCGTGCGACAAACCACCTGAGCCGATGACGAGTACCCGTTGATCCAGACCTGCCAGGTAGTTGCCAACTGCCTCACCAAGCGCCCGTACCCGGTACAACGGACCGAGCGGCGCCGCAACGGAATTGACAAAGATCGGTATCACCGGCAGTGCACGGGAGTCACCGAGCAGGCGTTGCAGAGGCTGGACGGTGCCATGGTCGACGTCCATCGATTCGGAGACCGCAACATCGACACCGGCTTCGAGCACTGACCGCGCGCACGCATCGGCAAGCTCGCGAGGCACATCCAACGGATCGGCTTGCGTTCCGTAGTCGCCGACGCCTCGGGCGGCGTTACCTATGCAGAAGGGCGGCATCACCTGGTAGAAGAACCCGTTGTAGTGATCGGGCGAAAAGATCACCACCAGTTCAGGATCCCAACTCCGGACGAAGTCGGCGGCCACTTCGAGCGCGGCTCCGACGTCGTCGACGAGGTCCGGCGGTGTGCCCGGGAGTTCAAGCAGGGGGCTGTGCGACACGCAGCAGAGCGCCAGCGGCATCGGTATCCCCTTCCCCTGGTCCGGCTTGCCCTGATCTGACCTGCCCTGGTCCGAGTACGCCGAGCAGTGCGGCACTTGTCTCCGGGGCGCGTTGTGCGACACAGGCCGCGGCTATGCATCGGTCCGGGCGCAGAAACAGGACCGAGTCGGTCTGCGTATCGAACCAGCGCTTCACCTGCCCGTCGCTGTCGCCGATCACGATCACGTCGGGATCGTCGTGTCCGGTCCATTCCAGCTGACACTCCGGCCGGGCCGTGATGAATCTGGCGCCCTGGGCTTTCCACGCCGCGAACTGCTGCTCGCCCAGTACCGTGCGCGGATGGTTGTTCCAGCACAGCACCGCAAACCAGGTGCCCAGCACGTCGTCGAGCAGAACCCCGGTGCGGTCGCGGGTGTCCACCCGCGGCTGGATGAACAGGGTGCCCACCGCCGATCGAGGTGGGCGGGGATCGGCGTGGAACACAGCACCGTGCTCATACCGGGGCATCGGCTTGAAACGCATGGTCAGCACGTAGTTCTTCAGGGCCGGGAGCGCGGACGCACTGCGGACCAGCAGATCACGTGCCGCGGCAACCCGCCGATTTGTCGGCGAGATGACCTTGCCCACCATCGTCGACAGATCGATCATCGCTCGGGCATGACTGCGCCGTTCGCTGTCGTAGGTGTCCAGAAGAGCGTCATCGGCGCGACCGGTCACCACTGCGGCCAGCTTCCATCCCAGATTGGCCGCGTCGCGGATCCCGCTGTTGTAGCCCTGGCCTTGCCAGACCGGCATCAGATGCGCGGCGTCACCGGCCAGCAGTATCCGGCCTTTTCGGAATGCACCGGCGATCCTGGAGTGGTGCGTGTACACCCGACGCCGGATCACATCGAGTTGATCCGGGTACGGCACCAGTGGCGCAAGTAGTTTCGCCAAGAACTCCGGTCTCTGCGCGTCCTCGTCGCTCTCGCCGGAGTGGATCATGAACTCGAACCTGCGGATGCCGTGGGCGATCGACACCGACACGTTGGGACGCGCCGGGTCGGCGGCCACCTCGATGTTCGGGTGACCGAGCGGGTCGGTCGCCAGGTCGACAACCAGCCATCGTGTCGGTGATGTCGTCCCCTCGAACGACACCCCCATCAAATGCCTTGTCGCACTCCGCCCGCCATCGCAGCCGACCACGTAGCGCGCTCTCACGGTCCTACGTCCCCCGGTACCGGCGAGTTCGACCACCACACCGTCGCCGGTGTCGTCGGCCGCCACCATCGGAGAATTCCAGACCACCTGAACGTGATCGAAACGCCTCAGCCCGGCCAGCAGTTCCGCGTCGACCAGCGGCTGAACAAATGCGTTGCGCTTGGGCCATCCGAAGGAGGTGTCGGTGGGCGCGATTTCGGCCAGTAACCGCCGTTTGGCGTCGACAAACCGCAAGATCTGGTTCGGGCTGGTGTGCGGGAGCACCTGGTCGACCAGGCCGATCCCCTGGAAGGTACGCAGGGATTCATCGTCCAGCCCCACCCCCCGCGGATAATCGATCAACGTATTCCGCTCATCGACCACCAGGGTCCGAACATTCTGGAGACCAAGGATGTTGGCAAGGGTGAGCCCCACCGGGCCGGCACCGACGATCACCACATCGAACTTCGCCGTCTGTGGCGCGCGACCGACCCGGTCCTCCCCGATCGTCCCACCGTCGATTGCGGATGACACGCCTCAGCCTCCCAACAGGAACTCGAGGTGAAGCGCGTTGAATGTCTTCGCGTCCTCGTACTGCGGCCAATGCCCGCAACCGGTCATCACCTCGAAGCGTGAACCGGGGATCATGGTCGCGATCCGCCGCCCCTCGTCGACGTTCGCGGTCGGATCGTCACTGGTCCACAGCACCAGGGTCGGCGCGGTGATACGCCCGTATTCGGCCGGCCCCAAGAGATTTCGGGCCCTGATGTCTGGATCTTGCAACGCCATGATGTCGCGCATCGCATCGACAAATCCCGGTTGCCGGTAGATCCGCTGTCTACTGGCGACGATGTCGTCGTAATCCTTCGACTTGTCTGCCATCAGCCACTTGATACGGGCCTGCACGGTCTCCCACGACGGATTCTGCGCAGCGGCCATCGACAGATCGATGATCCGCTTCATCACCACCGGATCGGCTTGCGATCCGCCTGCGGTATTCAGAACCAGCCGGTGGACGCGATCCGGGTGGTCGGCGGCAACGCGCGAAGCAACCCAGCCACCCAGCGACTCACCACTCAGACTGGCCTGCCCGGCGCCGATGGCATCGAGAAATCCGAGGTAATGATCGACGTAGTGCGGGATTTCGAGCGGATGGCCCGGTTTGCCGGTGTAGCCGTGGCCCAACATATCGATCGACCAGGTCGAGAAGTGCTCGGAGTGTGCCTCAAAGTTGCGCACGTACGCTTCGGCGTGACCGCCTGACCCGTGGAGCAGCACCAACACCGGCTTGGTGTCATCCCCGGCATGAAGATAACGGGTCCGGATGCCACCGACCGTCAGATAGCCCTGCTCGAAGGCAACACCCTGAAGGTCACTCCAGATGCTTTCGTGTTCTGGCACTGGGTATCTGCACTCTCAGCGGATGATGGCGGGCATCGCGTCCCAACCCCGGACCGTCGAGGTCGGGGACAAGGTCGCGCGGGTGAGATCCACGTCCCATTCCGGGAATCGCTTCAGGATCTCTTCGAGCGCAATCCGTCCTTCCAGACGGGCCAACGACGAGCCGAGGCAGAAATGTGTGCCGCTACCGAAGGCAAGGTGCGGGTGGGCTTCGCGATTGATGTCGAAAACATCACCGTTCGGCGGGAACTGGCGATCGTCACGGCAGGCGGAGGCCAGCAGCAACATCATCACGCTGCCCGCCGGCACGGTCTGGCCGTAGTATTCGACGTCGCGGGTCACATACCTCGACGCATGGGGGCCTGGCGGCTCGAACCGCAGCAGCTCTTCAATCGCTTTGGGTATCAAAGAATTGTCCTCGACGAGCTGGCGCCGCTGATCCGGATGCTCGGCAAGAACCTTGCCGGCCCATCCGATCAGCCGGGTGGTCGTCTCGTTGCCCGCTCCGGCAACCACATTGACATAGGTGAGCAACTCTGCGCGGGTGAGTTTGCGGGTCGTCCCGGTCTCATCTTCGAACTCGACGTTGAGCAGTTCGGTCACGATGTCATCGGAAGGATGTTTGGCGCGCCAGTCGATGTAGTCGGCGAATATCTCACCGGTATCGATCCCTTCCTCGGCTGCCTTCATCGGTTTGCCTGCCTCGGTACGCATCTGGGCGTTGGCGTGTTCCCGGATGGCCACCTGATCTGCCTCCGGGATTCCGATCAGCATTCCGATCACCCGCATCGGCATCTGCGCGCCGAGATCGGCGACGAAGTCGAACTCTCCGGCACCGATCATTGGATCAAGACTGCGAGCGCAGAACTCGCGAATCTTCGGTTCCAGCTCAAACACCTTGCGGGGTGTGAACATTCGAGCCAAGAGCTTTCGGTGAACGGTGTGGACCGGCGGATCCTCGAAGATCAGCACACCGGGCGGGATGTCGATGTTCGCCCTGATCAGCTCGAGAATCGCACCACGCGCAGAACTGAAGGTCGTGGGGTCTGTCAGCGCGCCGTGGACATCGGCGTAGCGACTGAGCAGGTAGAAGTCGTGTTCGCTGTTGTAGTAGAGCGGCAACTCTTCCCGGAGCCGGCGAAACATCGGATACGGATCAGCGTTCAATTCCACGTCGTATGGGTCGAAATGCACATCACTACCAGCACTCACCGTCACCGGATTGCCCCTCCTTCTGTGCCGCTCACGCATGCTCGGCACGCTTCGCAGACCACTCTTCAAATCCGAAAGTGGCTGATGTTCTTCGCACGGTCCATCCCGGGGGCAGCCACCCGAATTGCGGGCCCTACATGCGCCGGAACACTTCAACTTGTTGCAAGGATTGGTTATGAACTGATTCGAGCTCTGAACTGACTGTGTACTTTGAACTGAATGGGAGCTTACACGCGTAAGTGACCCGCGTCACCAAGTTCGCAGAAGTAGTTCTTCGGATAATTTCAGATGTGTTCTGACCAGGCGAGATCAGGTCGACTGACGCTGGATCAGTTCAAAGACGTTCGCGCTACTGGGATCCTCATCGGGGAGATACCCGAGCTCACGCATCATCGCGGCCACGGCGGCGTCGACGATCGCACCGGCGTGGATCTTCACGGTGGTCAGCGGCGGATTGCTCACCGGCCCGAGCGTGCTGGCCTCACCGCCGATGACGGCGATGTCCTGCGGGCATCGCAAGCCCGCCTCCCGCAGCCCGTGGAGCACCACAAACGCGGCCTCGTCGCTCGCGCCGTAGATGGCGGTCACACCGCTGTCGGCCCACTCGGTGACTATGGCCGCCGCATTGGACCCACTGGGCTCGAATGACCCGGCGGTGACTTCGGGGAGCCCTCGTTCCCGTGCGGCCGCACGAACACCGTCACGACGAAAGCCGTTCAGCGCCCGCTGCTTGGGCACGTCGACGCCCGCAAACGCCAGATTGTTGTGCCCCTTGGAGATCAGGTGATCGACAACCAGTTCACCTACGGACAGATTCAGCGAATCGAACCCCTCGAGGTGGGTACTGACCACATCGATATGCCGGATACCGGCAGCCTCGACCACCGCAAGCGGTTCACCGGACAGCGGAAAGATGCTGGTCACCGCAATCGGGTTCAGATTTGCGATCGCGCCACTCATGCTCGCGGGATCCCTGGTCTCGAATTGCAACGAGACGACCACGCCGTGTTTGGCGAGCGCGGTTGTCAGGCGGCTGCCGACCTCGATCGGTAGCTCACTGAGCGCCATGCGTGGCAGCACGTACAGCACCACACCGCTGCCACCCACGGCGAGGTTGCGGGCGGCCAGATTGGGCCGGTAGCCGAGCGTCTCGGCGGCGCTGCGCACCACGGCCTGGGTTTGGGCGGAGATCTTCTGACCTGCGACGTTGTTCAAGACATAGCTGACGGTCGCCGGAGAGACCTTTGCCAAGCGGGCGACATCGGCTTTGGTCGGCCTCGACGGCCCCTTGACGCCCACTGCCACCTCCGGCCTCACACCCTGTTCGCCACCGTGGCCCACAGAGCGCGTCTGCGCCGGCGGGGGGTGCCTCGGTGCGAGATTATCAACACACCGGTCGCCGCGCCGCGTACGACTCGATCAGAACCCGGCGAATCCGGCACGGCCTGCCTACAAGGATGCGCCGGTTGCCGCCCTGTGACCTGCACGAAGCCCCCAGACCATGCCGGGGCCTATCGTGCCGCCCGCGCCGCCGTACGCGCGTCCGGTCACGCCCGCCATGGCGTTGCCGACAGCAAAGAGTCCGTCGATCACCCCACCGTCGACATGCAGGACGCGCGCGTCGCGATCAGTCCGCGGGCCACCTTTGGTTCCCATGGCGCCAACCGTCACCGGCACGGCGTAGAAGGGGCCGGTGTCCAGGGGTCCGAGGGTGCGGCCCGCGACGGTCGGCGCACTCTCGTCACCCCACCATCCGTCGTAGGCGCTCGCGCCACGGCCGAAGTCCGGATCCACCTCGGCCGCGACATTCCGATTCCACTCCGCCACCGTTGTGGTCAGGCCGTCGGCATCGATTCCCACCTTGGTTGCGAGTTCACGCAAATCCCGAGATTCTGAAAACCATTCTGGAACCGCGTCTTTCGGATCGACTCCCAAAAAGCCGAATCGCTTGAAATGCAAAGCGTCGAACACTATCCAACCGGGATCGTTGACGTAGCCGCCCTTGGGGTCCAAATAGTGAAAGGCTCCGGCCATCGAATTGTATTCTGACGCCTCGTTGACAAAACGCTTACCGGCGCGGTTGACCATGATGCTGCGCGGACGAGTGCGTTCCAGCCGAACGCTTCGGCTGCGCGGTCTGCCCTCGATCAGATCGCCCGGGATCCGCACGATCGGCACCCACCACGCCTCACTCATGTTCCCCAGGTCGGCACCGAGCGCCATCGCCATCCGGAGCCCGTCGCCGGTCCCATTCGGCGGCGACACCGGACCATGCATCGGGCCGCGCAGATAGGACTTCACCAACGTCGGATCCCACTCGAAACCACCGGTTGCAAGGACGACTCCCTGTCGGGCCCTGACCGCAAACCCCCTGTCTCCCTTATTCATCTGCGCTCCGACCACGCGACCGGATTCGGTGATGAGCCGATGTGCGCGGGTACCGGTCTCGGGTACGACCCCGGCGTCGAGCAAACCCCGGAGCAAGCCCCCGATCAGCGCGGCACCGGCCACACAGATGGTCGATGAATCCGAAACATCCACCGCCGCATTGAGTCTTGCTCTCGTCTCGGCATCAAAGCCGACGTTGCTCCAATCGGCGGGAAAGGTGGTGATCCGATTCTTCCACTCCCCCAAGCGATTGAGATCAAAGGGGATCGGACTCAGTGATCGCCCGCCCGAAGGCCTGCCTCCGGGCAACTCCGGCTTGTAGTCCGGGAACCCGTCTGCGATCTCGAAGCGGAGCGCACTGTGCGCCTCTACGAAGTCGATCGTCGCCTCACCGGTTCGGACGAACTCCTCGACGAGGTCGTCTTCCATCGAGTCCAGCGACTGCGCCCGCAGGTAACTCAGGGCATCGTCGATGGTCAGCTCGCCGTCGGGGCTGCGGTGATGCGCGGGGATCCAGGCGATCCCGCCCGAGACCGCACTCGTGCCACCGACGGTCGCCGCCTTGTCGTAGATCGCCACCGAGGCGCCGGCATCTGCGGCGGACAACGCAGCCGTCATCCCGGCGGCACCGGTTCCCAGGACGAGTACGTCGACCTCGCGGTCATATGACACGTCTTCCACGCCGACGGTGCGCTCACCGACAGGGTGACGATCGTAGATGTCTGACACGAGATGTCCTTTCAATCAGTTGGCGACAGCCGCGCCAATATCGTCGCCGGAATCAGTGCGTTTGCTGCGATTCAAATAGATTCTGTCGTCGTATCAAATGCTTTTGCACTTTTCCGCTCGGGGTCCTCGGAAAGTCACTCAATGCGGCGATTTGTTCAGGCCATTTGTGCCTGACAATCCCACAACTTTCGAAATGAGAGCGCATATTCTCGAGCGTCGGGATTTCATATCCGTCACGAACCCGGACGACTGCGGCGGCGTGCTCACCGAGCCGCGGATCAGCGACGGCGACCACTGCAGCCTCAGCCACCGCGGGCATCCGCAGGAGCACTTCTTCGAGCTCGAGGGCACTGATGTTCTCACCACCACGAATGATGATGTCGGCTTTTCGGTCCGTGATGGTCAGGCACCCGTCGGCGTCGATCACGCCGACATCCCCCGTCCGGTACCACCCCTCACTGTTGAAAGCCGCTGCGGTCAACGCGTCGTCGGTGTACCCCACGAACAGGTCCGGACCTCGGCTGAGGATCTCGCCATCGTCGTCCAACCGGACCTCGACACCCGGCATGGGACGTCCGTCTGTCAGCAGTCGGAATCGCTGCGGAGCGTCGAACGGTGAGCCGGTGATCGACGGATGTTCAGTGCTCCCGTACGCGCGAAACGCGACTATTCCCAGGTCAGCGAGCCTTCGCATCAACGCCGGAGATACCGAAGCGCCACCGAGACCCACGAACCGAACGTGTGCGAGATGTTCTGTGGTGAAGTCGGGATGATCGAGCAGGCTGCTCACGAAGTACGGCGGCCCACCACCCACGGACAGACCGTCGCGCTGCATCAAGGCCAGGGCCCGACCCGGGTCCCAGACGTCCATGAGGTTGACCGGCTTGCGATTGAGCACGGGGATGAGAAGCGCACCGACCATTCCGATGAAGTGGCCCACCGGTGTCGCCGTCAGCGCAGCGCCGGTGTCCTGGGCGTTCTGCGCCGCCAGCTGCCGTGTCTCACAGCCGAGGGTCTGATGACTGTGGACCACCCCTTTGGGCGCGCTGGTCGTACCAGACGTGAACGCGATGAGCGCGGGGCCATCGGGATCAACCGGGACCGCGCCGATCATCGGCTCGTCGCCAAGGAGATCGTCGAAGTCACGTCCGACCACGCCGACGATGGGCACGTCGGCCGCGACGTCCGGCTCATAGACCAACCGGCCGAATCGCTCCGCGGTGATGAAGACCGCAGGCTGGGCGACCGCCAGAATGTATTCGACCTCGCGGCGTCCGTATATGTGGACGATCGGCACGACCACCGCGCCGAGCAGGCTCGATGCCCAGAACGTGGCGGCAGCCTCCATCCAGTTCGGCAGCTGAAACGCCACCGCGTCACCCGGCTTGATGCCGCGCGTGCGAAGCCCGGTGGCAAGCCTGCGGGCGATCAGCTCGACGTCGGCGAAGGTCCCGGACCACGGCCTCGACTCGGAATGCACGGTGAACGAAAGGTCTCGGGTTCCGGCCAGGCCGGAGTCCAGCATCTGCCCGATCGACTCCCCGCTCCACCAACCTTCCGCAACATAGCGAGCGCGCACATCACCTGGGATCTCCCGCATCGTCGACACTCACTCCTTGTTCGAGACCTATCGCGTGGCGAAAACCGACCGCCCACCAACTCATGAGAATTCAGTACAGATGTGCCAATATCGGTCGATAATCAACGGTTTCCGCCGGATTCGATCACCCCTGCTCGGCCGGTCGCGGATGACCAGAAACCTTGTTGCAGAATCGCTCGTAGAGTAGCATTCTCGCAAACCACAAGATCATTCTTCCGGAATGAAATAACATTTCGGATACCGGGATGGCTTCGGCCGCAGGCCCGTCGATAAAAGCTACCGAGACGTACCAACCGGTGTTCTACGAATAGATCGAATCGGCGAAGGGGACGGGTTTCAGTGACGCAAAGGAAGGACACCTCGCGTGAGCACCGAACAATCGACTGACCAATCCACCGGAGACGCGTCAACGCGGAACGGTCTGCACTTCGATCGCCATACGCCCGAGTACCGACTCCAGTTCGAGTCGATCACCTCCGAGATGCATCAGAAGTGCCCACTGGCCTGGACCGAGACCTACAACGGACACTGGGTGGCGGCAGGCAACAGCGAGGTCTTCGAGCTCGCGCGCTCCTCTTACGTGTCGAACGACAACGACATCAACGGAATTCGCAAGGGGTACAGGGGAATCAGCATTCCCACACCCGAGCACGAGCTGATCGCGCGGGGCGGCATGCTCGAAATGGACGAACCCGAGCACCATCACTACCGCCAGGTCCTCAACCCTTACCTGTCACCCGCGGCGGTGAAGCGGTGGGAACCCTTCATCAAAGAAGTGGTCGACGCCAGCATCGACGAGAAGATCGAAAGCGGGACAATCGATTTCGTGGACGACCTGGCCAACGTGGTGCCGGCGGTCCTCACACTGGCGATGCTCGGCGTCCCGTTGGACAAGTGGTCGATCTATTGCGAACCGGTGCATGCCTCGGTGTACACGCCGGTCAACTCGCCCGAAGCGGTCCGGGTGTACGAGCTGTATCAGGAGATGGGCCTGGACCTGATGTCCAATGTGGCCGAGATCCGTGAGAACCCACGGCCCGGATTGATCCAGGCACTGGTCGACATGCGGATCGACGGGCAGCCGGCACCGGACCTCGAAGTGCTCGGCATGCTCGGTCTCATCATCGGCGGCGGCTTCGACACCACCACGGCGCTCACCGCACATGCCCTCGAATGGCTCTCGGAGAATCCGGACGAACGGACCCGCCTCAGCGACGACCGTGATGATCTCTTGAATCCGGCGACCGAGGAATTCCTGCGCTACTTCACCCCCGCCCCCGGCGATGGCCGGACCATCTCGAGTGACTGCACCGTCGCCGGAGCCGACCTCAAAGAGGGTGAGCGGCTGTGGCTTTCGTGGGCGATGGCAAACCGCGACCCCGACCTCTTCCCGGAACCCAACACCATCCAACTCGACCGCGGCGCCAACCGGCACTACAGCTTCGGTCTCGGAATTCATCGCTGCATCGGATCAAACGTCGCACGGACGGTGTTCAAATCGATGCTTCTCGCGGTACTCGACCGCATGCCCGACTACAGGTGCGACCCCGGCGCAGCGGTCCATTACGACACCATCGGTGTCATCCAGGGCATGCGCCACCTTCCCGCCACGTTCACGCCCGGCCCCAAGCTGGGCCCGGGTCTCGACGAGACTCTCAGAAAGCTTCAAAAGCTCTGCGCCGAACAGGAACTCGCCGCACCGATCACCGTCCGACGCGAGCAGGACAGCCGATGAAGACACACCCCGACGGCACCACCACACCCGTCATAGACACCAGCGTGCACATCTTCTTCACGTCGAACAAAGACATGCGCAGCTTCCTGCGAGAACCTTTCAAGAGTCGCGGCATCCCCGACGCCGAGATGGATTGGTACGGCGCACCGGGTGGTGAGTATGCGCCCGGCACTCGGGGTCCGGGGCGCGGCTATCCGGGCTCAGATCCCGAACTCGTCGCGCAGCATCTGTTCGTCGACCACGGCGTCGACGTGGCCATCCTGCACCCGATGACCCGCGGCATCCTCCCCGACCGCCACCTGACCAGCGCGGTGCTGGCCGCCCACAACCAGATGATGGTGTCGCGCTGGCTGGAATCGGCCGAATTCGGCGATCGCTTCCGGGGAACCATCCGGATCAATCCCGAGGATGTCACCGGGGCCCTTCGTGAAATCGACCGATGGAAAGACCATCCACGCGTGGTCCAGCTCGGTATCCCACTCCAGTCGCGCGAGCTGTATGGAAAACCCCAGTTCTGGCCGATCTGGGAGGCCGCAGCGGACGCGAATCTCCCAGTGGCAGTTCACATCGAGACCGGGGAGAGCATCGCTTTCCCCCCGACCCCTTCAGGTCATGCCCGGACATACGAGCAATACCTGGGTTTCATGGATCTGAACTACATCTATCACCTGATGAACATGATCGCCGAGGGTGTCTTCGAGCGGTTCCCGGGACTGAAGTTCGTGTGGGCCGATGGCGGCGCCGACCTGCTCACTCCGTTCATCTGGCGGATGGACACGTTCGGCCGCCCGCATCTCGAGCAGACACCGTGGGCACCGCGCATGCCCAGCGACTATCTACCCGACCACGTCTACTTCGTGCAGAGCAGCATCGACGGTCCCGGTGATACCGACTTCGCCGGAGAGTGGTTCGGCTTCACCGGAAAAGACGACATGGTGATGTTCGGCTCGAGCTATCCCCACTGGCACCACAACTCATTGGATGCGTTGCCGCACTCGTTGAGTGTCGGACAACGCGAGAAGCTCTGTTGGCGAAATGCCGCCTCGATCTACCGCATCGACGTCTCGGTCGCACTGGCCGCACCCGAGCCCGCGTGAAGGAGAAGCCATGACCAGCACCAAGATTCACGATCACACACCCGACACCGAGATGATCCCGGTCCGGGTTGTCGACTCCGACGTCCACCCGGTTCCGCGACGAGGCGAGCTGGTCGACCACATCCCGGAGCCCTATCGCAGCGAGTACTTCCTCAGCCACAAGGTCGGGGACACGATCATCTACGACGCACCCGACTACGCGCACTCGTATGCGATGCGGGTCGACTCGTTCCCGGCGGACGGCGAGTTCCCCGGCAGTGACCCGGAACTGGCCTTTCGTCAGCTGATCATCGACGCCGGTTCGGACATCGCGATCCTGGAACCGACCGTCAAGGCCACGCGGCTCCCCGAAACGACTGCCGCGCTCGCCACCGGGGTCAACAGCTGGTTGGCCGCCCACTGGCTCGACTCCCACAACAACTGGCATCAGCGCTGGCGCGGGTCGATCTGCGCCGGCATCGACGATCCCGCGGCCGCCGTCCGCGAGATCGAGAAGTGGGCCGGGCACGAGTACATGGCCCAGATCCTCATCAAGGCCGAACCTCGTCCGGCCTGGGGCAACCCGGCCAACGACCCGCTGTGGGCAACCGCGGTCAAACACGACCTCCCGGTCAGCTGCCATCTGGGCCGCGGATCGTTCGAGACGATGCCCATGCCGCCGGTGGGGTTCCCGAGCTACAACCACGACTTCATGGTCACCTACTCGCTCCTGGCCGCGAACCAGATCATGAGCCTGATCTTCGACGGGGTCTTCGACCGCTTCCCGGCGCTGCGGGTGGTGTTCGTCGAACACGCGTTCACGTGGATTCTGCCGCTGATGTGGCGGATGGACGCGATTTACGAGGCCCGCAAATCGTATGTGTCGATCAACCGCAAGCCGTCGGAGTACGTGAAGGAACACATCAAGTTCACCACCCAGCCGCTGGACTACCCGGAGGACAAAACCGAACTGACCCGGGCCTTCGAGTGGATGGAGGCCGACAAGATCCTGCTGTTCTCCTCGGACTATCCGCACTGGACGTTCGACGACCCCCGCTGGCTGGTCAAGCATCTCCCCCGGCATGCCCGTGACGCGGTCATGTACCGCAACGGCATCGAGACGTATCACCTGCCCGAATACGTTCCGGCCCTCAAAGATCAGGTCCGGGTGTTCTGAGATGGCAGACGAGACAACACCGGCCGACGCCACACCGCCTCGGCTCGCGCAGGGACGCGAACATGTGGTCGCCACCGTGGCCGAGATCCCGCCGGGCTCGTCGAAGATTGTTCCGATCGGACGGCACGGTGTCGGTGTCTACAACGTCGGCGGCACCTTCTACGCCATCGCCAACTACTGCCCACACGAAGGTGGACCGCTGTGTTCAGGGCGGGCCCGCGGCCGCACCATCGTCGACGACAGTGTGCCCGGCGATGCGGTGATGGTCCGCGACATGGAGTTCATCTACTGCCCCTGGCATCAGTGGGGCTTTGAATTGTCCACCGGGACAACCGCAGTGAAGCCGGAGTGGAGCATCCGCACCTACCCGGTGCGGATTGTCGGCGACGACGTGCTCGTCACCGCATGAGCGCAGGAGCAACTTTGCCCAGTCCATGCATCATGGAGATCAACGGCGGCAACGTCGTCTACGAAATCCTCGGTACCTCAGACGAACTCATCGTCCTGACCCCTGGCGGCAGATTCGGCAAAGACATCCCGGGCCTACGTCCGCTGGCGCAGGCCCTCGTCGACGGTGGCTACTCGGTCCTGCTGTGGGATCGTCCGAATTGCGGTGCCTCCGATGTCCAGTTCTACGGCCGGTCCGAGTCCCACATGCGTGCCGAGACACTCGCAAAACTGTTGAACGGGCTCGGCCGCGGCCCGTGCATCGTCGCCGGTGGATCCGGTGGCGCCCGGGACTCGATGGTGCTGACCATTCTCTACCCGGAACTGGTGAGCAAACTGGTGCTCTGGAATATCGTCGGCGGTATCTATGGAACGTTCAATCTGGGTGCACACTATGTACTTCCGAGCCTGCAGGCCGTCCGGGGACTCGGTGCCGAGGGGCTGCTACGGCTCCGCGAATGGCGGGAACGGATCGATGAGAACCCGGCCAACAAGCAGCGATTGCTGGACCTCGACCCGGACGAGTTCGTGAAACTGTCCCTGCGGTGGCTCGGCAGCTATGTCCCGAAACCGGGTCAGACGATCCCCGGAGTCGAAGACGAATTGTTCGATCGCATCACGGTTCCCACCCTCATCATCCGCGGTGGGGAGAACGATCTCGATCATCCCAAGCGCACGTCGTTGGAGGTCAGCTGCCTGATCAAAGGCGCCGTCCTGATCGATCCACCGTGGCCGGAGGATGCCTGGGAACGTGCGATGGAAGACCGCGCGTCCGGTAGGTCCAAGGGATTCAACATGTTCGACACCTGGGTCCAGGCCGCTCCCGCGATCCTGAAGTTCCTGGCGGACTCATGAGCCGCATTGTGGTGCGCTCACACCGGACGAATGTGGACCTCGCAGTTGAGGGAGGCCTCGAGTGCGGTGTGAATGCGGCTCTCGGGAATCCGGTCGAGATCGGTCTCCTGGATGTGGACAACCACCACATCCCAACCATCGGGTCCAGGTGTTCTCTCGATGTCGGCGATCAGCCCGAAGCCGGCGAGCACGCCGCGGGCATCGTCATCGGTTCCCCGGCTGATGAAGGTCACCACACCGGCACGCGGTACCACCTCGAAAACCCGCTCACACAACTCGAGTCCTTGCCGATGCAGCACATCAGGGTCGTCACCGGACATCAAGAGTTCGACCTCGCGCCGCTTGGCCGCGGCCGAAACGAGGTCGATGTCGATCAGCTCGGCGCCCAGTTGCGCCGCGCCGGAACGGAGCTGCGCCATGCCGGCTGTCAACTGCCCGGCGGTGAGTACACCGTCCGGATCGACGTTGATCCGCAGCACTGCCGTTCTCATGGGGGTGAGCCTAACCGTGCACTGCTGTGATGGTCGACCGATACCCCAACGCGGCCAGGAGAATCGAGGGTCATGAGTACCACCCCCACGAGTATGCCGACGGGCCGCCCGACACACATCGACGTGGCGGTTGCCCCCGGGCTCACACCGCGGCTCCTGCACGCCGATCGTCGCGCAGGCGAGATCGAGGATCTGACCGGCTACCGCCGAGGTGGTGGATACCGGCCAGTCGAGAATCCGGACACCGTCCTGCGCGAGGTGGAAGAGTCCGGGCTGCGCGGCCGCGGCGGCGCCGGATTCCCGATGGGCACCAAACTGCGGTCGGTCCGCGATCACGGTCTGCGGGCCGGCGCGGCCATCGTCGTCGCCAATGGCGAAGAGGGTGAACCTGCTTCGGTCAAGGACCGCTGGTTGATGCGGCATCGTCCCCACCTGATCCTCGACGGCCTCCGGCTGGCGGCCGCCGTCGTCGGGGCTCACCGGGGTCACGTCTACGTCTCCGACACAGATGCGGCCGCCACCATGGAGCGGGCGCTGACCGACGCCGTCGATCTGCTGGGCGACCTCGAACTCTCGGTGCTCGTGGTCGAACCCGGATACGTCAGCGGCGAAGAGACTGCTGCGATTCGCGCGATCAACGGTGGACCTGCCAAGCCGAGCGACAAACCGCCACGGCCCTACCAACAGGGCGTGGGCCAAATGCCGACGCTGGTCAGTAACGTCGAGACGCTCGCACACGTTCCGTATATCGCGCACAAGGGCGGTACGGCGTTCCGGACCATCGGGACCGCCACCTCCCCCGGCACATTTCTGGCCACGGTCACCGGTGCGGGTAAACCGGCTGTCCTGTACGAGATTCCACACGGACTGCCTGTCACCGACCTGCTGGCACTGCACGGCGTGGCACCTCGCCGGGTCCGCGGAGTGCTCATGGGCGGCTACTTCGGTGGCCTGCTCAATCGCGACGTCCTGGCCGGCCACCTCGATCACGACAGCATCCGCACGCTCGGTGGCGGACTCGGATGCGGCGCCATCTCGCTGCTCACCGACGAGTGTCCGGTGGCTGTTGCGGCGTCTGTGATGAGCTATTTCGATCGTGAGAACGCCGGCCAGTGCGGGTCGTGTTTCAACGGCACCGCGGCCATGTCGGCTGTACTCGACGCACTGCGCGATGGTGTTGCAACCGAAGACGACGTCGTACGCCTGAGGCGATGGTCGATCGTCTTACGCGGCCGCGGTGCCTGCGCGACGCTGGATGCGGCCACCAACGTGGCAGGCACGCTGCTGGCACTATTTCCGAACGCGGTGGCCGATCACCGATCGCGGCGATGCGTCACCTGCGATGCCTCGCTCTACCGCACCCTGCGACCGTTTGCGGCGGAGAACGGAGACGAGCTGTGAGGATACGACTCGACCGTACGATGTGCGACGGGTTCGGCACCTGCGCACGGCATGCGCCCGAATACTTTTCGCTCGACGACTGGGGCTACGCCTCCCTCATCGGAAACGGTGAGGTCCCGCCCGCCGACCGTGATCAGGTCATGCGGGCGCTCATGGACTGCCCCGCGCACGCGATCATCGAGATGTCAGAGACCAGCGCAGTCGGGCCAGAGAGACCCGGGAAGTGAATTGCCCCTTGTGTGGCACAGTCTGCCAATGGCACACTATGCCATGTGACCTCCGCCACACAAGGCAGTGCGGACCTGCCCCGATACCAGCCCCGAACCACCGAGGAACGTGCCGAAAAAACCCGGCGCGCAATCGTTGACGCGGCTCTGGATGCCTTCCGCATCCACGGATATGAGGCAACAACCATGGGCGCGATCGCGGCCCTCGCCGGTGTATCGCCACGTAGCCTGTACCGGCACTACGGAAGCAAAGGCCAACTCTTCGCCGAGACCGTCGCACTGCGCTCAGAAGACCTCATGACGTACTTCGTTGCCAATCTGGAACGAATGCCGTTGCGTGAGGCGATCCTCGACGCCGCCTGCGGGGCAACAGTCGATGCAGACGAAGAGAATCGCGAACTCCTGCACCTGGCCACCACCGAACGCGAGATGTCGCGCTTTCTGTACCTGACCACCCAGCGGATGGTCCCGCCTCTGGCCGACATCCTGCGTACCGCGGCCGGGGTCGGCGCCGAGAGCACAGATCCGATCGTGTGGGACACCCGCGCTGCCGCCCTGATCGGCGCGTTGACCTGCGGCTTCGGATACTGGGCCGCCACCCCGGACTCAGATGTCCGAGAACAGCTTTCCCGAGCGGTCGACACCGTCCTACCCATTCTGCAGACCAGATCCGGCAGCCAGGAGTCAGTCCGATGAGATATCAGCTCAATGTGGTTGCCCGCAGTGTCACCGACGTGGTGCAGCACGCGGGAGGGCTCGTGTACGACCGGGTGATGGCCGGCTGGGACGTCACCGTGATACTCACCGACAGCTGCGACACCCGGCCGGTGAAGATTCTCGGAGCAGACGTCGCCGACCTCGAAAACGCGCTGGCCACCAAAGGACTCGGCCGCCATCCACAGGCTCTTGCCATTGCCGCGGACCTGTTCCGAAGCGATGATCGAGTTCACGGGGGCGTGGTGAGAGCTCTCGCCGACGGCAATGTGGAGGTCACGTTCTGGGGTGATTCCTGGCCGCTCGATTCCGACACCGCCACCGACTCCGTCGTCCACCAACTGAGCTTCGCCGCGCAAGCTTTCAAATCGCACGCACTCACTGCGGCTGCACTTCCCGCCGACACAGTCGATTACACCGAGGTGTTCCACAGCAACGCCGGACAATCGGCCGCCTGACCACCCGTCGACCCGATCAAGCCGTTCACCAACGAAAAGCCGAGGCGCGATGACCAAAGCCGACACCACCGACCTGGCTGTGCTGGAAGCCGAAGCGCTCGCCGAAGCTGCCGAAGCCAGCGCGGTGGCGGCCCGCGCCCGCGCGCGAGCTGCCCGACTGCGACGACAATCCGAGGCGGAACCCACAGACATCAAGACCACACCTGCCGTGGATGACGTTGAGCCGGAAGCTGTTCAGTCAGATGATGTCGAGCCAGAAGACTCGACCGCGCCCGCCGAGGACGACGGTGTGCAGGAACCATCCCGCTCACTGCGATCGCGGCTCCGGCTCCGGCGCCCGAGCAAACGGTTGACAGCGATACTGGTTGCTGCCGTGGTGATCGTCGCGACGCTCGGGGTGAGCGGGTATCTGGCCTGGCAACACCGCGATGTGGCGAAGACCCAGGAACTCGAAGCCGAGTTCGACGCGGCGGCGCGGCAAGGCGTGGTCACGCTCACGTCACTGGACTTCAATCAGGCACAGGCCGATGTCCAGCGGGTACTCGACAACTCGACAGGGGCGTTCCTCACCGAATTCCAAAGTCGAGCCGATGATTTCACCAGTGTGGTCCAGCAGTCGCAGGTCACCACCAAGGGGCAGGTCAACGCCTCCGCGGTCGAGTCGATGACGGACGATTCGGCAGTTGTGCTGGTGGCGGCCACCTCGGAGGTCACCAACGCCGCCGGCGCCAAGGAAGAATCCCGGGCCTGGCGGCTCAGCGTCACCGTGACCAGAGTTGATGGAGAACTGAAGATGTCGAAAGTCGAGTTCGTGCCATGAGCGAATCCAGCGAAGCGGTGACCCTCACAAAGGAGCACGACGCGGCGGAGGCCGACGTCGACGAGTCGGACAATCCCAAGGCAGGGCGACGCTCGAGGTCTCGGCTTCGATTTCGGCGGGGAACCGGGTCCAGGCCGAGATTCAGTACTGTGGCACTTGCCTTACTGGTGGCCGCATCTCTGGTCACCGTCGCCCTCACTTACTTCTTCCTGTACGCCCCGGACAGGCAATCCGATTCCGGTGCAAAGGAATCAGCGATCACGGCGGCGGATTCCGCCACCGTGGCACTGTTGTCGTATTCGCCGGACACACTCAACGATGATCTGGCCGCCGCCAAAACCCATCTCACCGGCGAGTTCCTGACGTACTACACCGAATTCACCGAAAAGGTCGTCGCACCGGCCGCCCAGGAGAATTCAGTCGATACCCAGGCTGAGGTCGTCCGGTCCGCGGTGTCGGACATCGACGAGAACTCGGCAACGGTCCTGGTGTTCATCAACCAGACGACCACCAGCACCGACAAACCCGATCCGGCCCTGACTGCCAGTAGTGTCCAGGTCGCACTGACCAAAGTGGATGGTGCCTGGAAGATCTCGGCTTTCGATCCGGTCTGAGATCCACTCCCGGCGCGTTCGCGTCATCCCTGCGGCAGCATGCCCTGCCAGGTCGGCCTTGGTTGTGAGCCCGCGAGATCGGTCTGTTGGTACATCGCCCCATCGGGCCCGACATAGGTGCCCGTGGTCGGCGAGTACTGCGCCCCGGCCACGGCGGGGGTGATCCCCTGCGCCTGCAGATTCGGATCCGGCGGGTAGTCGCCGAGCAGGGGCTGCGTCGGCGATACAGGTACGAACTCCTCATCGCTGTTGCACAATTCAGCAGTCGCCGCGCGCTTACCGGGATTGCCGAGGCACGGGATGTTCCGCGCACCCCGCACCGCGATGTCGGAATCCTGCGGCAACTTGCAGTACAGACCTTCGGGTGTGTCGATGGTGGTCGTGTCCGACGGCGGACGCCACTGATCCGGCGGCAGGAACCCGACGGTGCAGGCAGGCGGATCGGAGATACCGCTGATCCGGAAGTCTCCCAAGCCCAGCCCGGACGCATTGTTCTTGGGCTGGACCGCCTGAATCATCGAGATGGACGGCGGCAGTAACACCAGCAGCTGCTCCAGAGCCGCGTTGTAGGTCACCGCGAGCTGACCCACCGAGGTCAGATTCGCCAGCAGAATCGGCAAGGTGAACTCGACCGATTCGAGTAGACCGGTCACCTCGTCCGAAAAGCCCGGCCCGGAAGCGAGAATCGCGCGGATCTGCGGATCATTGGTCCGCAGTTGATCGGTGACACCGGCCAGCGATCGACTCCAGATCTCGATTGCATCTGCTGAGCGCACCTGCGAGGAGAGCAACGGTTCCGCATCCTCGATCAGGGTCCTGGTCGTGTCCCCCAGGTCGCTGAAGTCGCCGGCGAGTTTCGAAGACGTGTCGATGAGCGATTGGAGCTCGAAACGCTGACCACCGAGACCCCGATACAACTCTTCGGTGAGACTGTTCAGTTTGTCCTTCGGAATGCTTCCGACGAGGTCACTGAGTTCGTCGAGCATCGGCCCGACCGGCTGCGGGATCTCGGACTTGTCCGAGGTGATCACCGATCCGTCATGGAGATACGGCCCCGAGTCCGTGTTGGGCCGCAGGTCCACATACTGCTCACCGACGGCCGACATGCTGCGCACCTGTGCCCGCAGATCCGCGGGGATCCGGGCGCCGCTGTCGATCGACAGCGAGGCCCGGACACCGCTGTCGGTCAGGCTCACCGACACGACCCTGCCGACCTCGGCTCCCCGGTACGTGACGTTTCCGAACCGGTACAGTCCTCCTGCCGCAGGCAGATCCAAGGTCACCACCATCCGGCCGATTCCGAGTTGGGTCTGAATCTGCATGTAGGAGAACAGCATCACCACCATTGCGACCGTGGACATGAGCGCAAAGGCGACGAGTTGGAACCGGACGAAACCCGAGAGGATCACGATTCACCTCCGGTGATCGGCGCGCTCAATGGATCCCGAACGTGTCGGCCATAACCCGGGTCTCCGACCGCTGCCTGAACAACCGCGTTCGGATCTCCCAGCGGAGTGCCCAGCAGGAGTTCACGTTGCATCCGCTCGACCGTGAGGTCGACCGTGGCATGGAGATTGATGTAGTCGCCACGGACAGCGCGATCAATCGTCTTCTGACCGTACGGATATACGGTCGCGTAGGCGATGGCCTTGTCCAGTTGCGGGCCGACGTCGGCCAGAGATCGCAGAGTGGGCGCCAGGTTCTCCAGGTCGGTCACCAGATCGTCCTGGACCGCCGCGACAACGCCGGTGGTGGTGTTACTGAACACCCGGAGCTTGTCGAGTGCGGTGGTGATCTGCGGGCGCTCCGACACCAGGACTTCCAGGGCGGGCGGTATCTTCTCCAAGGCTCCGACCAGGACATCCCGTTGTGTGGCAAATGTTCCGGCGAGCCGATTGGCGTTGTCGATGGTGGCCACGATGTTCGCGCGCTGTTGGTCGAGGGCACCGACAAACGTGTCGAGCCGCGTGATCAGGTCACGAACCGCGTCCTCCCGGCCGCTCAAAGCCGTGTTGAGGGAGGAGATTATGTTGTCGATCTCCCCGAGACCGCCTCCGTTGACAATGGTGGAGACCGACGCCAGGGTTTGCTCGGTGGTCGGGTAGGTGGCCGTCTCATCGATCGGAATCGTGGCGCCTGCGGGGAGTTGCCCGGTCGGTGGCGCACCCACCGGCGGATTGAGCTCCAGATGATTGGAGCCGAGCAGGCTCGTCTGACCGATGTGGGCCTGCGCGTTCCCGGGCACCACCACACCCTTCTTCACCCACACTTCGACATTCGCGTGCCAGCCGACAACAGTCATGTCCCCGATGCTGCCGACCACCACGTCATCGATCATCACCGGCGAATTCGACACGAGGGTACTGACATCGGCCATCTGGACGTGGAAGAGCTGAGAATCAGACCCACGGCCTTCGGTACCGGGCAACGGTAATGAGTTGACGCCCTGCCAGCTGCATCCGGCAACCGTCAACACCACACATACGACGATCATCGGCAGGCGTGGATCGATACGTCGGGGTGTCATGACGGGCGCCTTTCGATCGGCAAGAGCAACGCATCGAGTGGATTCGTCGCTGCTGCCGGCTTGGTGGGCATCGTCTTCGCCGGGACGAGGTCCGGCTCGGTGTAGATGATGTTGTTCGGATCAGCTGTGGGGCCGAGGAGCGGATTGAGCGGGAACGGCAGGTAGTTGAACGCCAGGAGCGGTAGGACCGGACCGAGGTACTCGCGACATTTCTTTGCGCCCTCCTCTGAGGTCAGGTTCTCCACCGCCGCAACGCCGGAACAGATGAACTGGATGGGATTCGAGAAGTTGTTCAACGTGAAAACCCCCGCTTCTGTGCCGGTGTCGGGGTTGTAGATGTTGTAGAAGTTGGCCATGCTCGTCGGGAACACGTGCAACAACTGCTCGATGTCGGCCCGGTGATCAACCAGGTTCTGCGTCACATTCACCAACCGCTGTACCTGTTCGGTTGCCTTGCTGCTGCTCGATGCCACGAACCGCTGGACCTCCACCACCGCGACCGAGAGATTTGTCAGTGCCGCATCAAGATCGGATCGGCTCTCGTCGAGCACACTCGACACCGTCGCGAGGCGGTTCTCGAATTGGACGATCTGTTCGTCGCTGTTGCGCAGGGTGGTGACAAAGGTCTGCAGGTTGGTGATGATGTCGACGATGTCGCCGCTGCCATCGGCCAGGATTCGTCCCACTCCCGACAGTTGCTTCACCGTCTCTCTGAGTTTGTCGCCGTTGCCGTCCATCGCGTCGGCCGTGCTTTCGATGAAGCGGCCCACCGAGCTCTCCGAGATGTCACCACTGGGACCCAGATCTGTTGCCAATCGTGTCAATTGGGTCTTGATCTCGTCCCATTCGATGGGCACACCGGTCCGCTCGAGTGGGATGACACCGTCGTCCGGCATGACCGGGCCCTCGGTCCGATAGGCCGGGGTGAGCGCGACCACCCGATCGGCGACCAGATTCTGGGCGATGATGATCGCCTGGGCGTCTGCCGGGATTTTCACACCACGATCGACCTTCATGTCGAGCCGGACCGAAGTCCCCTGTGGGTGTATTCCGGCGACCGACCCGACTTTCACCCCCGCGACCTGCACCTCGTCGCCTTTGTAGATTCCGGTCGCGGTGGTGAAGATCGCGCTGATCGACCTGGGCCCGAACGTCTTCTGGTAGGCGAACACCGTGCCGGCAAGCAATGTCGACAGCAACACCACCGCCACGAGAGCCACCACGATCCGCTTGCGCGTCATCGGCCCGGCCCCGCCGGTGTCTGAGCCGGGGCCCCAACCGGGATCTGGCCCCCTGGGATCGGGAACGGTACTCCCGGTTCGATTCCGAACGCTTTGTTGATGAACGGCTGGATCATGTGGCCGTCGATGAGGTTGGCGACAAAGGCGTTGTAGAACGGGCCGCTGGAGACCGCCTCACCCTGGGTGAGCGAGACTTTCGCCAGACCCGGTATCGCCTGCCCGATGTTGTCCCTGTTCTTCTCGAGCAGCGCTGCGACAGAGTTCAACCGGTCCAGGGTGGGCGCCAACTGCGCCTCGTTGTCGGCAACGAGACCCGACAGCTGCGCAGCGACAGCGGAGGTGTTGGCCAGCAGATCCACGATCTCCTGGCGCCGGTCCACCAGAACACCCAGCAACGAATTGGCATTGAGGATCAGTGAATTCAGTTCGTCACTGCGTTCGGCCAGTATCGAGGTGACCTCACTGGTACTGCTCAGCAGGTCACGCAGCGATTCGTTGCGGCCGTTGATCGACCGCGACAGTTCGCTCAATCCGTCGAACGTCGGGCCCAGTTGCGGCGCAACCTGATCGATGGTCGACGACAACGTGTCCAGGGACTGGTTCAAGGCGTCGGTGTCGATCGAGGTGACATTGGTGGTCAGGTCTCCCAGCGCATCGTTGAGCGAATACGGCGACGATGTCCGTGAGCGTGGAATGACATCCGAGGGGTGCAGGACGCCACCACCAACACTGTCCAGGGTCAGCATGCGCCTCCCCAACAAGGATCCGGTCTTGATCTGTGCGGTGCTCTCGGTCCCGAGGCGAACACCGTCGTCCACCCAGAACTCGACCCGGACGTCCCCTTCGTCCAGCGAGACCTTGGACACCGTCCCGACTTTCACACCCGAGAGCACCACGTCGGCCCCTGATCGGAGACCACCGGCCTCTTCGAACAGTGCCTGGTACGGCAAGGAGGTGAACCAGGTGATGTATTTCTGCCCCTGCAGACCCACGGCCACAAACAGGCAGATCAACACCACGCCGATGAACCCGTGTCGGGCAAGGCGACCACCGCGATATTTCAGCATGTCAGGGCGAGCACCTCCCGGTTGTCTGTTCGATCCAGGGCAGCACCACGACCGCGCCCGAGGAATCGGTCACGCGGACCGTGATCGCACAGATGAAGTACTGGATGAAGTTGCCGTATGTGCCGGTCCGCACCAGCTTTCGGAAGTTCTCCGGCGCCTTCTGCAGTGCCGTATCGAGACGACCTTTGTCGTCGTCGACCAGAGGGGCGAGCCTGGCGAGTTCGTCGACCGATTCGGCCAGCGGTGGCCGCGCCTGCGTGAGCAGGTCGGCCACCGCGGCGGTTCCGGCGTCCAGTGCCGTGATGGCGGAACCGATCGGATCACGGTGCTGCGCCAGTTCGGCCACCAGCTGGTCGAGTCGCTCAACCGTTGCCGAGAACTCGGGACCGTTGCGCGCCAACGTGCCCATCACCGTGTTCAGGTTGTCGATGAGATCCTCGATCACCACTCCGTCCTCGGCCAGTGTCGAGACAAACGAGGAAGTCTTGGCGAACAGTGATCCGACCGTTCCCTCCTGGCCTTGCATGATCTGCAGCAGCGACGACGTCAGACCGTTGACCTCCTGCGGCCGCAGACCATCGATCACCGGCTTCAATCCGCCCAGCAGAACATCGAGGTCGAGTGCAGGCGCCGTCTGCTGCTCGGGAATCTGGCCCCCCGGCGCCAACATCCGGGTCGATCCGGCCCCATCTGAGAGGTCGAGGTACCGGTCCCCCACCAAATTGAGGTACTTGACCCTGGCGTGTGTGCCCGCGGTCAGATGTACATTCCGATCCGCATTGAAGGTGACCTTCACGTGATGGTCATCCTGCAGGGATACAGCTTCCACGGTCCCCACCCGCACCCCTGCCACCCGAACGGTGTCCCCGGGCCCTAGTTCTGAAACATCCTCGAAGCGTGCCGAATAGCTGTGGGTGGAGCCGGTCCGAAAGTCACCGAAGACCACCACCAGAAATGCCGACAACACGATCATCACAATTGCGAAGATCCCGAACTTCACCGCCTGCGGGCTCCGGAGGACACTCATCTCGCCCTGCCGTCCATGATCGGACCAAACAGTGCCCGCTGCAGGCTCTCGACGTTGACCTCGAGGCCACGTCGGTCGGCCGCAAAGGGATTCGCCCCGACGTCGGCGACCACAAACGGGGGCTTTTCCTGATAGCCGACCGGCAGCACCTGACACTGTGGTCCGCCCGACGCCGCGATTTTGGGCAAATTGTTCGGGTACCTGTACGGCTCGGTGCCCCACAGAAAGTTCGCGGAAAGTCCGAGCCCGGGAACGTCGACCGGCGACGAATCGGCCAGGTAGGCCATGCCGTCCAGCGAGCAGGTCAGGGACTCGTTGTATTCGTTGGTCAGTGCCAGGGTCGGAACGAGGACCGCCGATATCGAATCGAGCAGCGGGCCGTTGGTGCGCAACACCCGGTCCCCCACGTCCGCCAGCCCGATCACGCTGGCCAAGAACGCATCCAGGTTCTGTTGCTCCTCGACGATCGACTGACTCAGGCCGGTCGCATTGTCGACGGTGGTGACCAGAGCGGGCGCGGCATCAGCATAGGTCTCGAGGACCTCCGGAGCCATCTCGAGGTCGCGCTCGAGCGCCGGCAGCCCCGGTTCAACCGCGGCGAGGAACGTATCGAAGTCCACCAGCATCTGGCCGACCTGATCGCCACGTCCACTCAGGGCCGTGGAGATCGCACCCAGGGTCTCGTTCAGCTTGTCAGGTTCGATCTGGGACAGAACGGACGTCAGCTGTTCGAAGACAGTGTTGAGTTCCACTGTGACCCTGCGGGAATCGAGCACTTGGCCGGCGTACATCGGTTTCGATGATGGATTCTCCGGGGGCAGGAACTCGACGAACTTCGCCCCGAACACCGTCGATGACGCGATCTCGACACCAACGTTGTCCGGGATATCCTGCAGCTGGGACGGATTCATCGCGAGTTCGATCGAGGCCTGACCGTCGGGCAATGAATCGATCGAACTGACCCGGCCGACCGTGACGCCCCGCATCTGAACCTTCGCGTCCGGATACATGACCAGACCCGCACGTGGCGACAGGACAGTGACGCGGACGGTATCGGTGAAGCCACCCCGGAACATGGTCACGGCGACAATCAGGACCGCGACAACCAGGAGTATCGATCCCAGACCGACCAATGGTCGAAGTACATTAGGCGACATACTGTTTCGCCTATCCCGACAGGTTGAAGTTGCCGTTGGAACCGTAGACGGCCAACGAGACCAGCAAGGTAACCGAGACAACCGCGATCAGCGACATCCGCACCGCATTGCCGACCGCCACACCCACTCCGGCCGGACCCCCACTGGCAAAGAAGCCGAAGTAGGTGTGGATCAACATGATCATCAAGGCCATCAGGAATGCCTGCAGGAACGACCACAGGAGATCGATCGGGTTCAGAAAGGTCGAAAAGTAGTGCTGATACAGCCCTGAGGATTGGCCGAGGATCACCACGGTGGTGAACCAGCAGGCAACAAACGACGCCGTCAGCGCGATCGCGTACAGCGGCGCCAGCACGATCATCCCCGCGATGATCCGGGTACCGACCACGTACTTCATCGGGTCGATGCCCATGGACTCCAGGGCGTCGATCTCCTCGTTGATCCGCATCGCACCCAATTGTGCTGTGGCACCGGCACCGAAGGTGGCGGCGAGCCCGATTCCGACCACCACCGGCGCAGCGATGCGCACGTTGATGAATGCCGACAGGAAGCCGGTCAGCGCCTCGATCCCGATGTCACCCAGCGAGCTATAGCCCTGGACGGCCAGCGTGCTGCCGGTGGCAAGTGTCAGGAACCCGACTATCACGACGGTCCCACCGATCACCGCGAGGTTGCCTGCCCCCATGCTGGTCTCGGCGATCAACCGGAGCGTCTCTCGTTTGTATTGCCACGCCGCGCGCGGAGACCCGATCAGCGCCTTCGCATAGAAGATCGTGTGATCTCCGATTCCGCCGAGCGTCTTCACCGGCCGGTTCAGTTCCCGGACCGTCCGGCCGTGCAACGTGCTCGGTGTCATGCCATCCCCCTCATCCGGCGGTCAGCTGGACGCCGACCGCGGTGACCACGACGTTGACCACGAACAACGCCATGAACGCGTACACAACCGTTTCGTTGACCGCATTGCCCACCGACTTCGCGCCACCAGTGACGGTGAGCCCCCGATAGCACGCCACCAGACCTGCGATGAGGCCGAACAGGAGTGCTTTGATCGACGAGATGACCACCTCGTTGATCCCGGTGAGCAACGTGATCCCGGAGGCGAAGGCACCGGGATTGACATTCTGGACAAACACGGAGAAGACGTAGCCCCCGACCACCCCGATGATGCAGACAAGACTGTTGAGCAGCAGCGCAACCAGTCCCGACGCGACCATCCGCGGCGTCACCAGTCGCTGCACCGGATTGATCCCGAGGACTTCCATGGCGTCGATCTCTTCACGGATGGTCCGCGATCCGAGGTCCGCGCACATGGCGGTGGCCCCGGAGCCCGCCACGATCAGGACGGTGACCATCGGGCCGACCTGCGTGATCGCACCGAAGGCCGCGCCAGCACCGCTCAAATCGGCGGCGCCGAGTTCACGAAGAAGAATGTTCAGGGTGAAGCTGACCAGAACCGTGAACGGAATCGCGACGAGCAGTGTGGGAACCAGCGATATGCGCGCCACGAACCAGGACTGTTCGAGCGTCTCCTTACCCTGAAAGGGTCTGCGGAACAGGAACTTCACCGCATCCGCCGACATCATGAACAGGCCACCGACCGATTCGAACGGACCGGACAGTTTGGGGCCGCGATATCCCCCGGACCGGCCGGTGCTACTGCGTTGCCATCCGGCCATCAGAATGCCTCACCATCGCCGACAGCCTCTGCATGCCAACCAATTCCCCACCCGATCGACATCCTTGGTGATTGCATCCGCTCACCTCGCTGTGCAAGAAACCTGATTCGGCCGCCACATCACCTCATGCTCGATGACATTGCCTGCCAGCCGATTTGGCAAAACCCGTAAGGCCACCCCCGCCCGGGCTGCGGGCCGTAAACCATCACACAAGTACGGTCGAGCGTTCGGCCACACAATTACTGTTGCAGCCCAGTCGATTTCGACCAGCAGTCAGCACTGACCACCAGAGGTATCAACCACCCCTTTCGCGTCCTGAAGACACTCATACCGGCGGGCGCAGCGAGGACGTGACACCCTCGACATCTGCCTGCGAGGCTGAACTTACACGCATAAGTAGACGGTGTGAGCAAAACCGGAGAGATTTCTCGAAACACCGGGGAGCCGCTCGCGCCCGTATCCGCCTGCCCCGTCCCCCGAATTGCCGATATCGGACCTCAATACGTGGATTACGCAGTGTCCCAACAAGAATGCAGCCGAATTCTGAATCCGGCATCAGTCGACAGCGGTCCGATATATGCTCCGCACATCTGCAAGAGCCCAACTCCCGCGTAGGAGAACAGCCCTGCTGGGCCGGTCCTTCCCCTGGAGTCGGCGACGTCCATCGGCGAGATCGGGAGTACCGGCGAACGTCACCCGAGAACGCGGCTCCCGCAGTACGGGTCATCTGGACCTGGCCACAACCAGACACCCGAGCCTCCCCAATCACATCGGGTGTCCGTCGGAGGAGGATGTCAGTTGAGAACACATCGCATGCTGGTCGTCGCGATGGCGGCCGTGCTGATGGTTGCCGGATGCAGTGATCGCGGCGGAGATGATGGTGAAGACGACGGTGGCGGCGGGGGTGGAACCGGATCGGCCGATACGGTTTCATCTACGTTCGGCGACCTGACAGACGTATGCCAATCCGGCTCGGCCGCAGGCTCACCCACGCAAGGAGTCACTGACACCGAGATCCAGGTCGGAGTCTTCACCGACCTGGGATTCACCCAGAACCCCGAGTTCGTCAACGCGGCGAAGGTCTTCACCTCCTGGTGTAACGCTCAGGGCGGCATCAATGGACGCAAGATCGTGGCCAACACACGTGACGCCAAGTTCATGGAGGCGCGCCAGCAGATGGTGACCGCCTGCAGCGAGGATTTCGTACTCGTCGGTGGCGGTAGCGGCCTGGACGGCCTCGGCGTCAAGGAACGTTTGAACTGCCTACTGCCGAGCTTCCCAGCCCAGGTTGCGCAGCTCACCTCTGCCGGTTCCGACCTCGAGATCAGTGCCGATCCCAGCCTCACCCAGGGATACGACCCGTATTACGGATTCCGGAGCTGGCTGATCAACGACGCCTACCCGGAATCGAAATCCGCGATCGGCTTCGTCAATGGCGACTCCCCCGTCACGAAGGTCCTCGGCGAACAGGCCGTCGAAGCCGTGGAGGCCGCGGGTGGCACATTTGTCTACAACGACCTGTACCCGGCGATGGGCGTGTCCGATTGGACGCCCTACGCACAGACGATCAAGAGCAAGGGCGTCAAGGGCCTGCTGTTCTATGGCGACTTCCGGCAGCTCGCGAAACTCGAAACCGTCTTGACCGGAATGGATTACAAACTCGACTGGATCGACACCAACAACAACGCCTATGGCCCGGAGTTCATCGAACTCGCCGGAACGTCGATTGATTTCCAGAACAACTATCTCGATCTCGGCGGCAACCTGCCGCTCAACAGCGACGAGCCGGCAATGCAGGATCTGCTGGCGCTCTACGACGAGTACGCGCCGGACGCCAACCTGACGTTGCCGTCCATCCGTGCGATGTCATCGTGGTTGCTGTTCGCCAAATCCGCGGCAAGTTGTGGCGACGACCTGACCCGGACCTGTGTGTACAACACGGCGAAGCAAGAGACCGCGTGGACCGGGGGTGGCCTGCACACGGCCCGGAATTTGGCGCAGCCCGTGCCACCGACGCCCTGCTTCAACGTTGCCGAAGCCGAACCCGATGGTTGGATAGCCCCCGATTTCGGAGCAGACCAGGGTCCATACCGCTGCAATATCCCGGTACACAAATACACCGGTGACTACCCGCAGCCGATGACGTTGGCAGATGTCGGGAAGAGCATGGACGACGTGCAGTAGCCCAGCCGAAAGATCTCCCCGGCACAAGAATCGGGGGTTGCGGTGGATCCGCAACCCCCGATTCTGACCGGTTTGGCTTGATTCGAGTCGGTCAGACGCCCTTGACCGCGTCCGCGATCGGGGTCTCACCGTTGACGAACTCGATGGTCGTGCCGACACTCGACGGCGTTTCGAGGACGGCGGCAAGTACGGCTGCCACATCGTCACGGCTCACTTCAGAGGCGTCTGCGCCACGTTCCTTGGTCGCGATACGTCCGGTACCGGGCTCGTCGGTGAGCGCACCGGGACCCACAATCGTCCACAGCAGCGTGGTGCCCCGGAGATACTGATCAGCCGCTGCCTTGGCCTCGGCGTAGGCGTAGAACGAATTGTCTTCGGGAACACCATGATCCGGGCCCGCGCCAAAGTACGACACCATGACGAATCGGGGTACGTCGACCTTCAGTGCAGCGTCGATACTCCGGATCGCGGCGTCCCGGTCGACGGCGTACGTGCGCTCCGGACTACCGCCACCGGCGCCTGCGGAGAACACCACGGCATCGTGGCCCTTGATGACCTCACCGATCTCATCGGTCGACAGGTTCTCGATGTCGGCGATCACCGGTATCGCACCGGTCGCCCTGATGTCGTCGGATTGGTCGGGGTTACGGATCAACGCGCTGACCTGGTGGCCTTCGCCGGCCAGCAGTTTCGCCAGCTTGCGCGCAATCTTGCCGTGACCTCCGATAATGGCGATCTTTGACATGTGAATCCCTCCGTCGTCGTTGACTCGCACTCTGTTGGGCACTTTGTAGTGCAACAAGGCCGACCCCGTCGGCATTCCAGTCATCCGCGCCGTGCGGGGGCGTTCAACGACCGCGACACTAGTCGCCGGCACCGTCCTGCGAGTAGTCGCGAATGATCTCTTCCAGAACTTCGCGGATGCGATCGGCATGCGTGGTGACGGGACTGGTGGTGTCGGGCCAGGTCTCGATTTCGGCCAGCATCCAATCGACCCAGGAGATGATGTGGGTGAAGTGGCCGACCATGTACTTGGCAGCGAACGCCAGCAGATGCTGACGGCTGGGAAACGATCCTGCGCCGGGAACGATGAGCAGCTTCGCGTTGCCGACGAAGATCTGCCGTTTCATCTCGGCCTGTGCACGGACGGTGCGAAGGGTGTTCCGCAAGTCGTCGATGGTGCCCTGCTCCGCCACGCACACCCGCAGCAGACCTTCGAATTCCATCGACGGAGCGCGGGTTTCAGTCGACATCCACTCAGCGAGGGCGGCGCGGCCTTCCGGGGTGATCGAGTACACGGTCCGGCTGCGCTGCGAGCCGGTGGATTCGGTGCGGGCTGCCACCAGACCACGCGCGACCAGCTTCTTGGGGGCGTTGTACCGCTGCCGATCGGCCCGCGGAACGATCTCCGACATGCCTCGGCCGATTTGTTCGGCCACTTCGTAGGCCGACCAGTCCCGAGGCGCCAGTATGCCGAGGATGGCATACGACATCGTGTTGAGGTCGCCTTGTGGCACAGCAACCCTCCCGGACTGGCAAATTAATAAAAGCAGCCGTTAGCGTAGCAACAGGAATATGAGGTGCCCGATCGCACCGTCGGGCACCTCATATCACCTGTTCAACCAGCGCGAACCTACCCGCCGCTGGTGTCGTCGGCCGTATCGTCGATGTCGTCGTCGGTGTCCGCGCCCGGCTTGGCATAGATGAACGGGACGAGTTCCCCGGCCACGCGCGCGGCGGCGGCCTGGCCGTCGATGGTCGGCGCGAGATTCGCCCACACCACCATGGTCACGTCGTTGACCGGGTCGTAGCCCATGAACGAGTTGTACCCCGGCATCTCACCGATGTGCCCGTACATGGGGCCCATTTGAGCGATTCCGTATCCGTACCCGGCCCCTTCCGGCTTATCCGGGTCACTGGGCTGCACACTGTCCATCCGAAGCTTCTGCGTCGCCTCGTCGAGCAGTTCGCCGTCGCCCATGGCCTTCACCCAGATGGCCAGGTCGTTGGCGGTCGCGATGCCCTGTCCGGCCGACCAGGTCCACGACGGGTTGTCGTTGGTGGTCACCCGTGGCTTCACCGTCCCGGCCTCGATGGCCGCGATCCGCTCCGGCGACAGGGACTCTTTGCCTTCGCCGAGCGTCTCGATATTGCCGCTGTAGGAGTAGCCGCTGGAATAGGGCGCGGGGATTGCGGTGTCGGTGTTGGCGGGGAACGAGCTACCCGTCATTGCGAGCTTGCTGAAGAACCGATCCTGGAAGATCTGGGCGATCGGCTTGCCGTCGAGCTCTTCGGCGATGAGTCCGAGCAACACCGTGTTGGTGTTGGAGTAGTGATATCCGTCGCCCGGCGGGAAATAGGGGGGATTGGCGAACGCCAGCGCCAGCAATTGCTCTGGTGTCCACACCTTTTCGGGTTCGTTGTCGAGCGCTTGATTGAGTTCGACTGTCTCGGTGTAGTTGTACAGCCCGCTGCGCATGTTCAGCAGCTGACCGATGGTGATGTTGTCGCCGTTGGGGACATCGGGACGGTACTTGCTGACCGGGTCGTCGACGGAAATCTTGCCTTCCTGGACCAGCTGCATGATCGCGGTACCGGTCCAGGTCTTCGTGTTCGAGCCGATGCGTACCTTCGTGTCCAGGGTTGGCGCATCGGTCGAGTCACTGGCGGTTGTGCCGAACGACTTGACGTACTCACCGTCCGGCGTACGGATCAGCACCATCATGCCGATCTCGCGGTACTCCGTGGCGAGTTCGTCGATCGCTTTGTCCATGGCCGCGGTGTCGAACGGCACGAGTGCGCTGTTCGATGATCCGCTCGAGCTCGTGGATGTTCCCGTACTCGCCGCAGTGCTCGACGAGGACGAACTGTCCGAATCGTCCGAGCATGCGGTGGCGACCAGCGCCGCCGACAGCAGCACGGCCAGTGCCGCCGGCTTGGCGCGGCTCGGTCGACGCCGTCGTGTGGCCCGCGGACCTGCTTCTAGTGGGGACATAATCCTTCTCCTCGAGTGGTGATCTCACCGGACCTCGCTGCGGTGGTTTCCACAGCGTGGGGAACTCATTGTGGCGCTCGCGTGAAGGTGCCGAGGTCGTCTTTGTCGAGATACTCGATGGTCAACGAACTGGCCGGTCCGGCGACGGTGAACTCGGCACCCGTTGGGCCCGCGGCGTTTTCGCCGGCCGGCTCGAACCAGTAGGTGTCGCCGACGTAGTGGGTGAGCGGGTAGCTCTGTTGCAGATCTTTGCCGATCCGCAGGACCAGGTTGTTGCCCTCCGCGACCACCTCGGCAGGGCCGTAGAACGGGCTGGTGTACATCCCGGTGTAGTCGCTCGCCGGGCGGGCCGGCGCGGCATCGGCCGGTGGGGTGGCGTAGTCGACGTCTGAGCGCCCGGAGGCGATGACCATCTTGAACTGCTCGGCTACAAAGGGCGGCCAATCCACCGTCAGCTTGCCGTTGCTCACGTAGTCGAGGAACTGAGCCGTCAATGTCTCCGACACCCCGACCGGCGCCGTGTTGGCGAGTACGACGATCCCGAGTTGCTCACTGGGCAGCATCTTGACGTCGGTGCTGGCGCCGAGCGCAAAGGCGCCGGCGTGCCCGATCTGCACTCGACCGTGGTCGTCGGTGTTGACGTTGAACCCGATGCCGTAGAAGCTGTCTCGCGCACCAGGGGTGGTGGAGGGGTGGGAGAAAGAATGAGCCTGGTGGGTGAACTGCAGCTCTTCAGGATCGACGATCTGCTGCCCGTTGAACATGCCGTCCGCAAGTTCCATCTGAACCCACTTGGCCATGTCATCGACCGACGACATGGCGCCACCGGCCGGCGCCTGCTCCGCGGGATTGCTGACGTACTTCGCCTCCCAGGTCTTGGCGTCGGGGTCGATGAGCTGATGGTTGAACGCGCGGTTGGGGGAGTTCAGCCACTCGTCGTACCGGGAGGTCGTGTTCTCCATCCCAAGTGGTTCGTAGATCTTCTGCTCCGACAGGTCCGCCCACGTCATGCCCTCGGCGTTGGCCGCAGCGTTCCCGGCGATCGAGAATCCGTAGTTGGTGTAGTCGTAGTGGTCGCGGAAGCGGTACAGCGGAACCTGGTTGAGTCGGCTGATCGTCTCGGGATACGTGTAGCCGAGGTCCTCGAGCAGGTCGCCGGCGTGGTCGGGCAGGCCCGATCGGTGCGACATCAGATCGGTGTACGTTGCGTTGGCGGTGACATACGGATCGGCCACGGCGAAGCCCGGCTCATGGGTTATCACCGGGTCGTCCCAAGCGATCTTCCCGTCGCCGACGACGGTCGCCACGACACTCGACGCCAGGGGCTTCGACACCGACGCCAGCTGGAACATGGTGCTCGTGTCGACCTTGCCTGGTTCACCGACCTTCCGGACGCCAAACCCCTTGGCGTACAGCACTTCGCCCTTGTAGACGACTGCCACGGCCACACCCGGAGCGCCGGTATCGGCCATGATGTTCTCGACGTAACCGTCGAGCCGGCCGATGGCCCCGTCGACGTCGGCCCGGTCGAGCTGGGCGTCCGGCACACTCGGTGGGACCTCGGCCATCGAGCTGGTGGACGAATCATTCGACGATGAACTGCATCCTGCCAGCGCGAGTACGACCACTGTGCCGAAAGTTATTGCCGTGCAGGCATATATCCGGGCACGTTGACGTCGATGCGACGGTGGGTTGGGTGTGGTTCGGGTGACCATGTTGCTCCATCCGGCGGCTCCGGCGTCACGGACGGCGCGCGGACTACTCATCCAGCGAGGGCTGTCCTGGGCACGCCGGTGCACCGACAGTACCTCAGTTTGGTGCAAAGTGCAGTATGCAATTTGCACCAAATAGAGTAGGTTGCGCTGAGATGGAACGTTCGCTGAGCGTGCTGCGCGGCGTCGACCCGACACGGAAAGTTGGTGCCTCATGCCAGGACGACGTCGCCGAACGCGCACAGCTCGAACGTTTCTGGCGATCGTGACTGCCGCCGGCATGCTGCTGGCAGCCGCCTGCTCCGGCGACTCGTCGGGCACGTCCGCGCCGAACAGAACCCAGGGCCAGGCGATACCGGCCGACGCCACCGCGATCATGGAAACCGATCCGTACACCGCGGCGCGGTGGTCATATCTGGTGATCGACCCCGAGACCGACGAGGTCATCTACAGCAATCAAGCCGACACCTTCATGTTCCTTGCGTCGCAGACCAAACACTTCACAGTCGGAACGGTTTTCAACGACCTCGGTGTCGACCGCACCATCACGACCCCCGTCTACGCGACGGCGGCACCGGTGGGCGGCACCCTGACCGGTGACCTGGTACTCGTCGGATCCGGCGACCTGGCACTCGGCGGGCGCAATGCCGACCAGGATCAATTCGACTTCGCCACAGAGGGAATCGATCACGTCTACGCCGACGCACTCCCCGGTGCGGTCCTGGCGCCGGGCAATCCGCTCGCCGGACTCGATGCGATGGCGCAGCAGGTTGCCGCATCAGGAGTCACGCGCATCGACGGCGACGTGCTGATCGATCCGCGCCTCTGGGAAACCTACGACACCGTCGAAGGCAAGGTGCCGTCGATCTTTGTCAACGACAACCTCGTCGATATCCAGGCACAGCCCGGCGAACCCGGGCAGCCTGCCACGATCGAGATGCTTCCGGGCAATGGCCTGTTCACCGTCGACGCACAGGTGACCACCGGCGCCGCTGACAGCGACTCCACCCTGAAGGTCGCCGCGGATGAGGTCGATCCGACGTTGCTCCGGGTGACCGGATCGGTTCCGGCGGGCAAGACCTCGCTGACCGTCTACCGCATCACCGACGCGTCGAGCTGGGCGCGCCAGCTGTTCATAGAGGCGTTGCAGCGCAACGGTATTACGATTGACACAACGTCGAAGGTCAACAATGCAGCTGTCCTTCCGCCGCAGGGCAGTTATCAGGACGACCTGCGGCTTGCGACGCTCGACTCGGCCCCGCTCGGCGAAGCGGGCGGCATGATCCTGGCAACGAGTTACAACACCGGGGCCAATACCTTTGTCTGCCTGCTGGCCGTCGAGGCGGGCTCCGACAAGTGCGCGGACGGATTGCCTGCGATCCGCGATCTGGCGACCGACGCCGGAGTCCCCGCATCAGACTTCGTGATCATGGACGGGCAGGGCGGTGACCCGTCGTCCGCGACCCCCACCGCCGTCGCCACCTGGTTGAAGTGGGTGAACGGTCAATCCTGGGCGGATACATTCTGGAGTGGGCAACCCATCCTGGGTGAGCGCGGGTCGCTGTCCGGGGTCGGTGTGGACAGCCCGGCCAAAGGAAAGGTGATCGGCAAGACGTCCACCTCTGCCGATGTCGAACCGGGCACCGAACGTCTGGTGATCACCACGCAAGGCCTGTCCGGCTACCTTGACGTCGGTGATGGCCGCCGGCTGCTCTTCGTGACCGCTGTGAGCAACGCCGTCTTCCCCGACCTACCGCGCGGGGTGTTCCAGGTCGGCGACGACGTCGGTATGGTGGCGGCAGCTTTTCAACAGGCGCAAGAGAATTGAGTGTGCTGTTGCAGCGCCGGGTCGCCGTGCACCGGGGGCGATCTCACCGAACCGGTGCAGTGCTCAGCTGCCGGTGAAGATGGGCGGGCGTTTCTCGGAGCGGGCCGCCCGACCTTCGGCCATGTCGTTGCTCTGCCACGCAAGCACCATTGCGGCGACGTGCTCTGCGGGGGGTTCGTCGCGCGCGCCATCGTCGCCCAGGACCAACTTGTAGTGCCGCAGCGTCAGCGGAGCAAGGGTCGCGATCATCGCAGCCCACCGCTGGGCCTCCCCGAGATCACCGATCCGGTTGGCGAACCCGACCACGTGCGCCCTCTCGGCACTCATCGATTCGCAGCCGAGCAGGATCCCCGCCGCATCTCCGGCACCGGCCAGGGAGACAAGACGCTTGATCGTCCATTCATCCACCGTGACACCGATTTTCGCCGCCGGAATGGCACAGAAGGACGACGGAGACATGACCCGTAGGTCGGCGGCGAGCGCCAACTGCAAACCGGCCCCGAGCGCAGGGCCGTTGAGGGCTGCGATCACCGGCATCGGAATGTCCTCGATCAATCGCAACGTCGCCAGCAATTTGTCGAGGAATGACTGCTCGTAGACAGGACCCGAGAGATCGGCCCCAGCGCAGAAAACACTGCCGGCCCCGGTCAGAATCACGGCTCGCGCACCAGAATCGGCAGCGTCGCCCAATGCATCCGCCAACGCCTCGACCATTTCGTGGTTCAACGCATTCCGCTGCTGCTCGCGCTGCAATTCGATGGTCAGCACGTCGCCGTCTCGGCTGGTCCCAATCATCAGGTCAGCGTACCGCTACTGTTCGATTGTGAACGCGAACCCTTTCGGCGATTCCACCGAGACCGATGTCCTGGTCATCGGCGGCGGACAGGCGGGGCTGTCCGCCGGCTATTACCTGGGCAAGTTCGGCCTGCGGTCTCGGACGCTGATGGTCGATCACTCGCCCGGCCCCGGCGGAGCATGGCAATTCCGCTGGCCGACATTGACTTTGGCCGGCGCCAACGGCGTTCACGACCTGCCCGGGTTGGGCCTGTCAGAGGCTTTGGGCATGGAGTGCGATCAGTGGCCTGCCGCCACCGCGGTGCGGGACTACTTCGCTCACTACGAGCAGAAGTTCGACCTCGACGTACATCGGCCGGTCGACGTCCGATCGGTGACACATCACGGCGAGGAATTCCAGGTCGCCACCGCCGACGGACACGAGATCTCCGCACGCACCATCATCAATGCCACCGGCACCTGGGACCGCCCGTTCGTTCCCTACGTCGCAGGCATCGAGACCTTCACCGGCACCCAGCTGCACACACACGATTACCGAAACCCCACCGACTTCGCAGGCAAGCGGGTCCTGGTGGTCGGAGCCGGTATATCCGCAGTTCAGCTCCTCATCGAGATCGCCGGCAACGCCGAGGGAGTCCAGACGTTCTGGTGCAGCCGCACCGAACCGAAGTTCACTGATGCACCGTTCTCCCCCGACCTCGGACGCGCTGCGGTGGCACGGGTCGAGGAGCGGGTCCGAGCAGGGTTGCCCCCGGGGTCGGTGGTGTCGGTGACCGGACTACCGGTGACCGATTCGATCCGGGCCGCACAGGCAGACGGGATCCTGGATTGGCGGCCGATGTTCACCCGCATCACGCCCGGCGGGGTCTGCTGGGACTGCGCGAACGAAGGCGAGCCGCTGCAGCATCTGGACGTCGACATCATCCTCTGGTGCACCGGTTTTCGGAGTGCACTCGATCATCTGGCTCCTCTGCGGTTACGGGCGCCCGGGGGTGGGATCGTCATGACGGGGCGTCTGGCCACAGTGGTCGAGGCACTGCCACAGCTACAACTACTCGGTTACGGACCCTCTGCATCGACGATCGGCGCCAACCGGGCCGGACGCGAAGCAGCGCGGGTGGTGCAAGAACTTCTCACGACCCGATGAGCGTCGCCGGCACCCGGTTCTGCTGCACAGACCCGAACAGAGTGCTGCAATTGGCATTGAGACAAAGCTGGAGCAACACGATGCCGGATGGTGACACATGCACACGTTTCGTCTCACGCTGATTGCTGCTGCTGTCCTCGCCGTCGGTGTCGCCTCGCCCAGCCTCGCCAATGCTGAACCCGACGGCGCCGCGACCACCTCGACCTCGCAGGTCCCGCGCCTGACCGGCCCGGCGCAGGTCACCCATGCAGACGCCTCGCGGTACGTTCGCCAGAATCCCGGTTCGGTCCCAGCGGGAGTGAACGACTTCACCTGCGTTCCTTCGAAGGAGCATCCGCGCCCGGTGGTGTTGCTGCACGGCACCGACTCGACCGCATATTCCGATTACGCCGCCATCGGCCCGCGACTGGTCGTTGCCGGCTACTGCGTGTTCGCGCTCAACTACGGCGGGCAACCCGGTACGGCCAACTTCGGAACCGAGGACATCACGGCGAGCTCCACACAGGTCGCGGTATTTGTCGACGACGTCCTGTCCGCCACCGGATCCGCCGACGTCGACATCGTCGGGTACTCGCAGGGAGCCACGGTCGGCCGATACTTCATCAACAAGCTCGGCGGGGCTCAGGTAGTCGGTCGGTGGGTGGGTCTGGCGTCACCTTCCTACGGGAGTTCGCTGTACGGTCTCGTTCCCCTCGCCGCACTGATCCCTGGTGCGATGGAGGTCGCTGCCAAGATCCCTCCAAGAGAGTTGGTGTCCACGGCGTTGTGGCAGCAGGCCCAGGGTTCGCCGTTCCTCAACGATCTGAACTCTCCCGCTGACACTGTGCCCGGAGTCGAATACACCACGATCGCATCGCGAGTCGATGAGGTCATCCAACCGGTGACCAATGTGGCGCTTCGGGACCGGGCCGCGACCAACGTCATCGTGCAGGATCTGTGCCCCGCCGATCAGAGCGGTCACTTCCGGATGCCCTACGACGAGTTCACCATCGCCCTCGTGTTGGCCGCCCTCGATCCAGCGGCTGGGTTCACCGACCAATGCGTCCCGGTGGCACTGGGTGACGGAATCCCGAACATGATCATCGCCGAGAATTCCTGAGCTCCTCCAGCTGACCTGTTCAGCCATCGATTTGCGAGTATCACCAACTGTTCCAGCAACGAATTAGTGCGATTCTTTGACATATTATTGTGTTTTCACAACACTGTCACAGGTGAGCCCCGTGAAAAAGGCAGGACATCTGCCGATCCACAATCGCATCGGCGTACTGCGCGCCGAGCGGCGGATGTCTCGGGCACAGCTCGCTGAACTGGTGGGGGTCAACGTCCAATCCATCGGATCACTCGAACGGGGCGACAACTACCCGAGCCTCGATCTGGCATTTCGGATCTGCGATGTCTTCCACCTTCCGGTGGAGGCGGTCTTCAGCAGGCACGAGTTCGGCGCCATGTCAGAACAGTTGTACCGCAATGACTATGGAGGGGCACGATGAACCATCCGAACTCCCCGATCCCGGAATCGGCGAAGCCCGGCTGGTGGCGTGGTTACGAGTCGTGGCAGGCCAGGAGTCATGAGAAGTTCCTGCGCCGCTGGGGCACCCGCTTTCCCCGCCTGCGTAATCGTCGCTCCGCCAGACGATTGGTCGTCACGCTGGTCATCACCTGGATACTCGTCCTCGCGTGCAGCATCGCCGCCTTTTTCACCAGTTGGTTCGGGCTTCCGTACATAGTGCTGATCTGTCTTGTCTTCCTGCCGGTCCTGTACATCTTGCGTGCGATCACCTTGAACGTCAGCGATGCACCCGCAGGAGCGCTCGACGAAATCCAGCTGGCCACCCGCAACGCGGCGCGTTCGCTCGCATACACGGCGCTCTGGGTGACCATGTTCATCCCCTACCTGGTGCTGATCGTGGTCTCCTTCGGCGACAGCGTCAGTGGCCAGGTGGTCTACGGCGCAGGCACCTTGCTGATCGTCCTGCTGGTGGCCGGCACCTGCCTTCCCACGTGCTTGCTCGCCTGGTGGCTCAACGATCCCGACCCGGAGGACTACGCCGTCTACGACCTGCCCGACGACATGCAAGCACACCTATCCGAAACCCGGAATGTCACCACCACAGAAGGATTGGATACATGACAGACCCGTTGATCGTCGACAGATTGACCAAGCGATACGGATCCCTCGTCGCCCTGGACAACATGAGCTTTTCCGTCGCCCCCGGCGAGATCTTCGGCTTCGTCGGATCCAACGGTGCCGGCAAATCGACCACGATGCGCATCATCCTCGGTGTCCTGTCCGCGGACTCGGGGCGCGTCCTGCTCGGTGACTCCCCCATCGACCTCGACACCCGCCGCCGTATCGGATACATGCCCGAAGAGCGAGGTCTCTACCCGAAAATGAAGGTGGGCAAACAGCTTTCCTTCTTCGCCCAGCTGCACGGGCTCTCTCGCCGCGAGGCCGACAGCCAGGTCGAACGTTGGGTCGAGCGACTGGGTATCGCCGAGCGCATCAACGATGACGTCAACAACCTGAGTCTGGGCAACCAGCAGCGCGTGCAATTGGCTGCGGCGCTGGTCCACGACCCAGACGTGCTCGTTCTCGACGAACCCTTCTCGGGACTCGACCCGGTCGCCGTCGACGTGATGAGTGAGGTTCTCGAAGAAAAGGCCGCGCAGGGTGTTCCGGTCATCTTCTCGAGCCACCAGCTCGATCTCGTGCAACGACTCTGCGACCGGGTCGGCATCATCACCAAAGGCACGATGCGCGCACTTGGGACCGTGAACGAACTGCGTTCCACCGGCGACATCCGGCTCGATGTTGTTGCGCCGCAAGCACCTCCCGGGTGGGCCGACCGGATCCCGGGTGTTCAGAGCAGCAACCACAACGGCACCACAACCACTGTCACGATGACGCCTGAGGGCGACGAGCAGGCAGTGCTCGCGACCGCGTTGAGCACCGGCCCGGTGACACACTTCGCCATCTCCAAACCCGACCTGACCGAACTGTTCCGTGAGGTGGTAAGCGCGTGATCACCGATAGTCCTTTCAAAATCGACAATTCAACGTCAACGAACACTCAGCGACTCGGCGCCTGGCGCGCGATCCGGCTTGTCGCCGGCCGTGAGATCACCACGCGCGCCGCAACCAAATCGTTTGTCATCACCAACGTTCTGCTGCTCGTGGTGATCGTGGCCGGCATCATCGTGCTGTCGATGTTCACCGGCAACAGCAAACCCACGAAGGTGGGTCTGGTCGGCGACGACCCACAGATCTCACAGACCATCGTTGCGATCGGAGACGCCTCCGGCGAGAAGATCGAGATCGTTCCGATCGGCAACCCTGACGACGCCCGGCAGCAGGCCGAAGACGGTGACGTGAAGGTCGCGCTGGTCCCTGGTTCGGGGAACAACTACGAGGCCATCACCAAAGACGATCTCGACGGAACCCTCGAAGGCGTCCTACGGACCGCCGTCAGCCAAGACGGGCTGAGTAAGGCTCTGGCACAGCAGGATGTCGACCTCTCCACCATCAGTGCCGACTCATCCCTGACGATCACCGAGACCAAACCGGCCAAACCCGATGAGGGACAACGTATCGCCGTAGCACTGACCGGCATGTCACTACTGATGTTCGCAGTGCTGCAGGGCGGCGGCATGGTCGCAGGCGGAGTCGTCGAGGAAAAGACATCACGGGTCGTCGAGATCCTCCTGGCCACGATCAAGCCCCTACATCTGCTGTGGGGCAAGATCATCGGCATCGGGGCGATGGCGTTTGCGCAGGTGATCGTCCTCGGCGGAGCCGCGCTGATCACCGCTCTGGCAACGGGACTGCTCGACGTGCCCTCAGCTGCCGGGTCCATGTTTGTCGCGGTGCTCGTCTGGTTTGTCCTCGGATTCCTGTTCTTCGCCACGCTGTACGCCGCCACCGGTGCGGTGGTGTCGCGGCAGGAAGAACTCGGGTCGAGTTCGGCACCTCTGACGATTCTCGCGATGGCGGTCATCTACGCGGCGATCTTCGGCATCAATGCCCTCGACAGCACACTCATGCAGACCCTGGCCTGGATCCCACCCTTCTCGGCGTCCATCATGCCGATCCGCATTGCCACCGGGGATGCGTCGATGTTCCAGATCATCGGTAGCGCGGTGTTGATGTTCCTCGCCTGCGCGCTGGCCACCTGGTTCGCGGCCCGGATCTACCAGCGCAACGTCTTGCGCACCGGTGCGCGGGTCAAGTGGATCGAAGCGATCAAAGGCTGATCCCGACCCGAAAGCGGGGGGTTCTGGTTGGCGTCACCTGGGTGAATGCTCGCCGGAACCCACCACTTTCGGGGGTCGGCGGATGAAGTAGTCACCCTCGTCCGGAGCAGTGAGCATCCGTGTCAATGTGGCGCGGTCGAAGGGCCACAGATCGATGGTCTCGTTGTCCGTGAAGTACCAGGAATTGCATCCGGTGTTCCAGACCGTGGGGCCCATCGCGTCCGCGACCTCCCTGTTGAACCGATCGGTGGCCGGCTCCGTGACTTCCACCGCGGTGATCTTGTTGTCCCTGAATTGCTCCAGCCATCGAACGATGTAACGAGCGGTGAGTTCGGCCGTGTACTGCAGGGATATCGAGCCCGTGGGTGAGTTGGGGCCGAGCACGGTGAACAGATTGGGAAACCCCGGTATGGCGGTCATCCGGTACGCACGCGGGCCGTCGGCCCACGCTTCGTCCAAGGTGATGCCATCGCGGCCCTCGATGCGCATGGGCCGCATATAGTTGTGCGCCTTGAATCCCGTGGCGAGAACGATCACGTCCACATCGTGGTGTGTCCCGGATTCCATGAGGATTCCATCCGGCGTGATCTCGGCGATGGCGCCCGAGGCCAATTCCGTGTTGGCGGCGGCGATCGCCCTGTAGTAGCTGCCCGACAGGACCTGCCGTTTGCAGAGTGGTTGATAATCCGGGGTCAGGTCCTCGCGTAGCGGCCGGTTGCGTACCTGCGCTCGCAGCGACCACCGAGCATAGGCCTGAACCAATCGGCGTCGCCACGACGGTTTGGTGACGATATCGGCCAGAATCCCTGAAGCCCAGAGCAATTGACGATGGACGGAATCGTGCAACCTGGGGTATTTCGCCAGGACTGTCCCCCACGCCGCCGGCTGCGGCAACCGCATCGGCGCCCACAGGATCCACTGGGGTGAGCGGACGAAGTGGATCAGCCGGGCAGCAGAAGGCTGCAGGGCGGACACGATCTGCACGCCAGTGGATCCGGTACCGATCACCGCTATCGACTTGCCTGCGGTGACGAGGTCGTCATCCCACCGGGCAGTATGTACGGTCGTACCCGAAAAAGACTGCAGCCCAGTAATATCCGGAATCGCGGGATGATGCAGGACCCCGGTGGCACAGATGACGAAGTCGGCGATCTCTGTCGCGCCATCGCCGGTCGTGACGTGCCACCGTCCCCCGGACGCGTCGTAGCGGGCACTGACCACCTCGGTGCTCAACCGCAGGTACTTGTCCAGCCCGAAACGGTCGACGACGTCGCGGTGATAGCGCTGGATCTCGTCCCCGTCGGCCCATATCTGTGACCAGTCCGGATTGGGGGCGAACGAGAACTGGTAGATCTGCGACGGCACGTCGCAGGTCAGCCCCGGGTAGCGATTCCAATGCCAGACACCACCGACGTCAGTGCCCTTCTCCAGGATCGTGAAATTGGCGAACCCGGCCTTTTGCAGGGTGTAGGCGGTCGCGATCCCTGCGACCCCGGCACCGATGATCACCACGCGGGGGTCTCGCCTCGGGGCCGTCATGCGCGTATCTCCGCGTCGGCCAGGGCATGCAGCACGGCGACGGCCGCGCTCGCGTCGTCGACCGGCTGCGTTCTGTTCCTGGTCCCCATCAGTTCCCCCAATGTACGAACGTGGTGAACTCTGCCGCACACCACTTCGAGTACCGAAGGTACGTCTACTCGAACTTTCAGGACAAGCGTCACCTCTGCCGCGCGGTTCTCGATGCCATCCATCATGAGAAACTCGGAGAGATCGCGGTCATCGCCGTATTGAGGTCATTTCTTTCCGGTATCGGAATCGGCGATACCGGCCTCGAACACCTCCCGGTCCCGCCGGCCAGCATCGCGAACCTCTTGCTCAGCACCGGAATCGGACTCGGTATTCAGCGCGCTGTCGACCCTTCGGTGTCCGCGGAACCCGCTTCCGAAGCCATCCGCGGTGTGTTCTCCATCTTGACGAGCCTGGCTCCGATCCTCGAATCAGAACAGAAGTGACACGCGTTTCTCGAAGGCGCTGAACGAGGTACGAGCGCAGTAACGCCGACGTAATCCAGAAGAAACCATCGCCGCCTAACGTCCCCGAATATGAGCCCTGCCGACTCCATGGGAGCAACACAGACGGACGTACAACCCGCCGTCGCCGCCACCAAAAGCCGCCCCTTGGGCACCGGAATCGACATTTCGGGGCTGACCAAAGAGTTCAAGTCCAGTGGCCTACGCGGCGGGTCTTCGGTGACCGCCCTTCACGATGTGGACCTGCAAACCTCCGAGGGCGCGTTCCTCTCGTTGCTGGGCCCGTCGGGTTGCGGCAAGTCGACGGTTCTGCGAATCCTTGCCGGGCTCGAGGAGTCCACCGCAGGCACTGCCCTGATGAACGGACTCTCGCCCAAAGAGCTCCAATCCCAGCACGAACTCGGTATCGCATTTCAGGATTCGGCGCTGCTGCCGTGGCGCAGCGTGGAAGCGAACATCAAACTCCCCTTGCAGGTCGCAGGAATGCCTGTCGACAAAGGAGCCATCAACGACCTCATCGAACTCGTCGGCCTCAAGGGCTTCGAGAAGGCGAAACCGGCCACGCTGTCCGGCGGCATGCGTCAGCGTGTGTCGATCGCCCGCGCGCTGGTCGTGAAACCGACCGCATTGCTCCTCGACGAACCGTTCGGCGCGCTCGATGACATGACCCGGCAACGGCTCAACATCGAACTCCTCCGCATCTGGACCGAGAAGCCGGCAACCACGCTGATGGTGACCCACGGGATCGGCGAAGCGGTCTTTCTCTCCGACGTGGTGGCCGTGATGAGTCCACGTCCGGGCACCATCCTCGAAACCGTCACGATCGACCTGCCACGTCCGCGGGTTCCGGACATGATGCGAACACCCGAGTTCCATGCCTTGCATGATCACCTCAGTGGTCTCCTGTTCGGCAGCAAGGGATCGGCGGGGGTGGCGTGAGCACCCTGACCGCGCAAAACCGTTCCGCGGGGGCACAGTTCGCCGACCGCGCGCAGCTTGCCGGAAAACGTTGGGGTGCAGGTGTGATCGGCATGGTTGCGGTGCTGATCATCTGGTCGATGGCCGGGCACTTCGAGTGGTTCAAAGGCACCATCCCCACTCCCTGGGCGGTGATCGAAAAGATCAACGACAAGGGTTTGGACTATTACGTCAACAACTTCGGCCCGACCATAGAGCTGTCGCTACGAGGCTTCATGTGGGGCAATGTGCTGGCCATCGGTCTGGCTTTGCTGGTGGTGGTCATTCCGCTGATCGAGGGTGTGTCAACCCAATTGGCGATCATCAGCTACTGCACACCGATCATCGCGGTGGCACCCATCGTCCAGGTGGCGTTTGCCGAGGTGCAGACGATGATCGTCTTCCTTGCCGCCATCTCGGTGTTCTTCACGACGATGATCGGCACGTTGTCCGGACTGCGATCACCACATCAGGCCAGTCTCGATCTGGTCAAGGTGTACGGCGGCGGCTCCATCGCCCAGCTCGTCCGGGTCCGGATCGTCTCCGCGCTTCCATCGACTTTTGCCGCATTGAAGATCGCCGCTCCCGCCGCCGTACTCGGCGCCGTGCTCGGCGAGTTCCTGGCCATGCCCGAAAAGGGTGCAGGCCCATCGCTGATCATCTCCCAGCAGGCCGGTGACATACCTGCGGTATGGGCGATCGCACTGCTCACCGGTGCGGTGGCCGGCATCGGCTACGCCATCGTCGCCGTCATCTCGGTATACGTCACCCGCTACAGCACCGGAATGGCAGGGACCAAATGACCGCCACCACAACAGCTCCCCCGTCGGCACCGGTCCCCGCCGACGCCGCGGCACGGGCGAACTCGGGCAACGCCAAGGCGATCACGTGGGAGATCGGGAAGTTCATCGGCTCGCTGGTGATCTCGTTCATCCTGATCCTGGTGATCTGGTGGCTGTTCTTGCTGGCCTTCCCCGACATCGGGCCGATCATCGGCAAAACCCCCGTCGATGTCTTCCACTACCTGTTCACCGAACCGACCTCGGCGACCGACCGCGCCGAGATCATGGACAACCTTCAGATCACGTTGAAAGACGCGGGAATCGGCTTCGTCTGCGGCATGAGCGCGGCGATCGTCGCGGCCGCCCTGTTCGTGATGTTCCGGCCCGTCGCCCAGACATTCATGCCCATCGCCATGCTCTTGCGTTCGGTACCCCTGGTGGCGATGACCCCGCTGATCACACTGGTGGTCGGACGCGGAGTGGCAGTGGTGGCGGTGATGGGCGGCATCGTTGTCTTCTTCCCCGCGCTGGTGATGATCATGACCGGCCTGGCCAACGCACCGCGCCAGATCAACGACGTGATCATCGCTTATGGCGGAACACGTTTGACCGCGATGCGGATGGCGTCGCTGCCCTCGGCGGTACCGGCACTGTTCGCCGCCGCGAAAGTCTCGGTGCCCGGAGCCATGATCGGCGCCACCGTTGCCGAGTGGCTGGGCACCAACAAGGGCCTGGGCGCGACGCTGCAGCAAGCGCTACCCGCGGCGGCCTACAACGAGCTATGGGCATCGGTTCTGGTCATCACCGTCGCGTCGATTGTGCTGTACGCGCTGGTCGGTGTCGCCGAAAAACTCGTCCTGGCGCAGATGGGCACCAAGACAACCTGACATCAGTTCGGGCAAAGCTCTTTTGTAACAATCCAATTCGCACCGGAAATACGGCGGAAACCGAACCGCCCTAACGTCAGCGTCGAGCAATCACAACCAAGGAGTCAACACATGGCCTACACGTTCGACCGCCGATCGTTTCTTCGGTACTCCATGATCGCCGGCGGCGCTGTGGGTAGCGCCAGCGTGCTGGCCGCCTGCAGCTCCGGCGGCAGTGACAGCAGCGGAAGCAGCACCACCAACCCGAAGGTCCAGCTGTCGTGGCAGAAGAACATCGAGTTCGCCGGTGAGTACTTCGCAATCGAGAACGGCTACTACGAGGCAGCCGGACTCGGGACACCTGAACTGATCACCGGCGGCGGCCCGGGTACCGGCGTCGAGACCGGCCTGACAGCCAACAAGGTGTGGATCGGTATGTCCTCACCGCAGTTGACCGCACCGGTGGTGCTGCAAGGTGCCAAGCTCAAGTCCATCGCCGCAACGTTCCAGAAGAACCCCTTCTGCATCGTGTCGAGTGAGAAGACGCCCATTCTGTCGCCGGAAGACATGAAGGGCAAGAAGATCGGCGTGCAGGCCTCCAACGAGAACGTCTTCAAAGCACTGCTCACCGCCAACGGGATGACCGAGTCCGACGTCCAAAAGATCACCGTCCAGTACGACCCCACGCCACTGACCACCGGCGAGGTGGACGGCTGGGTCTCGTATGTGACCAACGAACCGATCACCTTGGCCGCGGGCGGCTTCCCGAACACCAACTTCCTGTTCGCGGACTTCAACCTGCCACTCGTCGCGGAAACGCTTGTGGTGCGCCAGGAAACAATCGACAACGAGCGTGACAAACTCAAGGCCTTCCTCAAAGCCGATATCCAGGGCTGGTACGACGCGGTTGCCGACCCGGCAAAGTCTGCCGAGCTCGCGGTGACCAAGTACGGCAAGGACCTCGGACTCGAGGTCGCTGAGCAGACCCTGGAAGCGCAGGCCCAGAACCTGCTGATCGTCTCCGAGGAGACCAAGGTCAACGGCCTGCTCACCATTTCCCCGGCAATGATCGATCTCAACATCGAGGCACTGGCCAAGGCCGGGTACGACGTCACCGCCGAGCAGATGTTCGACATGTCGCTCATCACCGAGGTCTACGCGGAGAACCCGGACCTCAACAAGCGGGTCTGACAAACACATCACCGATATCGCCGGTACACCCAGATACTCGGGTGCACCGGCGATCTCGTGTTCAGCCCCTGGGGCGATTGATAGGTTCTGAGCATGCCCATTCGCGAAGAAGTCCATGGACGAACGCTGATCGTCCACCTCGAGCGCGAAGAGAAGCGCAACGCGATCGATGTCGAGATGGCGCTCGGAATCAGTGCGGCCCTCGACCGTCTCGACGATGACGACGACTTGTGGACCGGGATCATCACCGGCACCCCCAAGGTCTTCTGTGCGGGCACCGATCTGCGCGCGGGCGTCGGCGCCCACACCGACCGTGGCGGCGAGTACGGCGTGATCAGACGCAAACGGATCAAGCCACTGATCGCGGCCGTCGAGGGGCCGTGCATGGGCGGCGGTCTGGAGATCGCGCTGGCGTGTGACCTCATCGTCGCTGCGACCACCGCGAAGATGGCACTGCCAGAAAGCCGCCGAGGATTGGTCGCGACATCGGGTGCCCTGTTCCGGGTCACCCGGGCGCTGCCACCGAACATCGCCAAGCAGTTGTTGATCACCGGCACCGGATTGACTGCGCAGCGGGCTTTCGATCTGGGTCTGGTCAACATCGTCAGCGAACCCGGGCAGGCTCTGGCCGATGCGCTGACCCTGGCCGACGACATCAACGCGTCCGGACCGGTTGCGGTGCGGGCGACCCTTGCTGCATTGGCCGAACTGAACACCGACGCCGATGTCGCGGGGTGGCAGGCCACCGAGCGCGCCAAAGAAACCGTCGTCGCATCCGACGACATGCGCGAAGGCATAGAGGCGTTCTTCAGCAGGCGTCCACCCGAGTGGAAAGCCCGCTAGCCGACATCCCCGTCGGGTTCAGGGGAGGTTCTTGTAGCGGTCGAGAGCCACCTGGCGCTGCACTTTGTGGTCGACGATCGGCTCGGGATAGTCGTCGGGACGTAGCGCGCCGGGCTCATGCACCGCGGCTCCGCCGATGCCCCGCAGTTCCGGAATCCAGCGCCGCACGTAGTCCCCCGACGGGTCGAACTTCTTGCCCTGCGTGGTCGGATTGAACACACGGAAGTACGGGGCGGCATCCGTGCCACAACCGGCGACCCACTGCCAGCCATGCTGATTGCTGGCCATGTCACCATCGACGAGCTGGTCGAGGAACCACGCGGCGCCGCGTTGCCAGGGCAGATGGAGGTCCTTGACCAGAAACGATCCGACGATCATCCGGACCCGGTTGTGCATGAATCCGCTACCCAGTAGCTGCCGCATTCCGGCATCGACGATGGGGAATCCGGTCTTGCCCTCGCACCACGCGGCGAAATCCGCGTCGGCGTCGGCGCCCGAATCATGTTCCATCGCATCGAATTTTTTGTTCAGATTCCACCAGCTGCTGTCCGGACGCTGATGCAGCACGTCGGCATAGAAATCACGGAAGGCCAGTTCGCGGATGTACGCGGCGCGGCCTTCGCCTTCGCGTGCGTCGAGGTCGGCGAGCATCGCGCGTGGATGGATGTTGCCGAACTTCAGATACGCCGACATCCGACTGGTCGAGTCCAGATCTGGCCGGTCGCGCTGGGTTCCGTATTCCACGATGTCGTCGGCCATGAACTCCGCAAAGCGCTCGTATGCCGCTCGTTCACCGGCGGGAAAGTCCAACTCGGCGTTGGCGTTCGGTATCGTGATCCCACGAACCCCGGACACGTCGTCCGGGTTGATCCACGTTGCACTGCCGACGCCGCTATCTGCCGGTGCCCGCCAGCCGTGATCGCGCCACCGCCGAAAGTACGGCGTGAACACTCGATAAGGTTCTCCATCGTCTTTCAGGACTCGCCCGGGGGCCACCGCATACGGTGAGCCGTCGGCCCGCAAGGGTATGTCACCCAATGCTTTTCGGACCTTGTCGTCCCGCCGGATACCGTACGGCGCGAAATCGGCACTGACATGCACGGCCTCCGCGTCGAGCGACCGGGCAACATTCGGAATCATCGACTCCGGGGCGCCGCGCACGACCAGCAGCGAACCGTCGAGCTGATCGTGGATGTCGCGCAACGAATCGTAGAGAAACGACAGCCGGCGAGCGCCCGACGAGGCCTCGAGCACCGGGTCGAGCACGAAGCAGGCCAGCACCTCGCGCCCCTGCGCGGCCAGCAGCGGCGGAAGGTCACTCAGTCGCAGGTCCCGACGCAGCCACAGCACAATCGGTTGCTCACTCATGCCTCCATCGTGCACGGCGAGCGCGCCCGGCGGGTCAGTGGTGGGGATGACCCGGCGGACGCAGCAGTAGATCGATCACCAACGCCGTCCATCCGGTCTGGTGGGTGGCCCCGAGGCCGGCCCCGTTGTCACCGTGGAAGTACTCGCTGAACTGCAGGTTGTCTTTCCAGGCCGGATCGCTCTGGAAGATCTCCGTCCCGCCGTCGACCGGGCGCCTGCCGTTCGCGTCCGGCAACCAGATGGCGATGAGACGTTCGGCCATCTCGTGGGCGATCTCGAAGAACGTGTGTTCGGTATCGCTGCCGGTGGGAAACGGGATCTTGGTTTCTTCCCCGAAGAACCGTCCGTATTGCACCAACGCGCGGATCGCCAGATAGTTGACCGGGAACCAGACCGGTCCACGCCAGTTCGAATTGCCGCCATACATCGCGGTCCGCGACTCCGCCGGCTCGTAGTCGATGATCGCCCCGTCCGCATTCGGTAGTTCGTAGGGCACGGAGTACGCCTTCGACAACGACCGCAGCCCATACGGTGAGAGCAATGCGTCCTCGTCGAAGACCGTGCCCAGAAGCCGGCGCAGCTGATCGGCGTCGAGCACGGAGAGCAGAACCTTGGTGTGTCCCTTCCCGTCCGACCGAATCCGCCAGGATCGACGGTTCTGCGCCTCCACATCACTGAACCGACGACGAAAACGTTTACGGAGCCGTTGGGCACGGCTGGCGTCGTCGATCGAGACCGTTGCCGCTGCCAGGGCCGGTATCACCCCGACCAGCGACTTCACCTTGATGGCCGAACAATTTCCGGCGGCGTCCGTGAGGCGGTCGTAGAAGAAGCCGTCCTCCCGGTCGTACAGTCCCGATCGGTCGAGCGCCTCGCCGATCAATGCGAACTGTTCGAGAAACTTGGTGACCATGTCCTCGTAGACCGGATCGAAGTCGGCGAGGTGCTGGGCGATGGCCAGCATCGCACTCGAGTAGTACGCCATCCAGCCGGTGCCATCGGATTGTTCCAGAGTGCTGCCCGGCGGTAGGTGGGACCGGTCAACCGGACTGATGTTGTCCAGGCCGAGGAATCCGCCGCCGAAGATGTTGTTGCCCTCGGGATCTTCCCGGTTGAGCCACCAGGTGAAGTTGAGCAACAACTTCTGGAAGACGCGTTCGAGGAACTGAACATCTTTGGCACCATCGATGATGAAGACCCGGAGCGCGGCCAACGCATGAACCGGCGGGTTCACATCGTCGAAGCTCCACTCATACGCCGGCAGTGCACCGTTGGGATGCTGGAACCATTCGCGTAGCAGTACAACCAGCTGATACTTCGCGAAAGCCGGGTCGAGGTGCGCCCAGGGAATCGCGTGGAATGCCAAGTCCCAGGCGGCAAACCAGGGGTATTCCCAGGGGTCGGGCATGGCCAGGATGTCGTTGGCGTCGAGATGACGCCACCCGGTGTTGCGGCCGGTCCGATGCCCTGGCGGCGGAGACGGCTGCGCGGAATCTCCGTCGAGCCACCGACCGACATCGTAGGAGTACATCTGCTTACTCCAGATCAGGCCGGCACTGGCCTGGGTGAGGATGCGCATGCGTTCGGTGTCGATGTCGGCGGGCGCCAGCGCGGTGTAGAACTCATCGGCTTCCCGCTGTCGATCGGCAAAAGTGTCATCGAAGAATGTGTCGGACCAATCGGCCTTACTCACAGCCGATTCGGCATCTGCGAGCCGAAGACGCAACTGGACGCTCTGCCCCGCCGGTACCGACAACCGATACCGCCACGACACCTTCGTCCCACGCTGATCCGGATTCACGGTGTCAGCGCCGGCGACAACGTGGTCGTTGATCCCGTCTTTGGGATAGGCCGTGATCGGCTCCCCGCCAAAGATCTTCGGGATATTGGTTTCGTTGTTGCAGAACAACACCTGCGGTTCGGTACCGTCGTCCGCGACCGCCGCCTGCAGCCGATAGCCACCGAGCCGATGATGTTCGAGCACCACCGCACCGTCCTGCATCGCCAGATCCGGCAGGTCACCGTTGCCGTCCGGATTCCAGGTGTTGCGAAACCAGCCGGTGGGCAATACGTCGATGGTCTGTTCGTCGGGTCCGTTGTTGGTGATGTCAATCCGCATCATCAGGTCCGTGGGACTGGCCTTGGCATAGGTGACATCGACGATCCAGAAACGGTTGTCGTCGAAGACACCGGTGTCGAGCAGTTCGTATTCGAACTCCTCCCGCCCACGCCGGGCGTTCTCGTCGATCAGATCCTGATACGGGAACGCGGCCTGCGGATAGTGGTAACGCCATTGCAGCAGTGCGTGACTCGGCAATCCCTGCAGATACCACCAGCATTCTTTGACATCTTCACCGTGGTTGCCCTGCGGTCCGGTGAGACCGAACATCCGCTCCTTGAGGATCGGGTCGGCCCCATTCCACAGCGCGAGCGCGAGGGCGAACTCGTGGCCGACGTCCGAGACGCCTGCCATGCCGTCCTCATTCCACCGATAGGCACGCGAACGGGCATGCTCATGCGGAAAATACGACCAGGCGTCGCCGTTGTCGCTGTAGTCCTCCCGGACCGTGCCCCAAGCTCTCTCCGAGAGATACGGACCCCACTCGTACCACGGGTTCGCCTCGTGCAAGCCGTCTTCGAGCCGACCTGTCGCCTCTGCGAGTCGATCGTGTTCACGCGTACCGCCGGGCGGCTGACGATGCTCCATCACGAACGCTCCTCGGTCACAGGTTCGGCAGGTTCGATCCGAAAAAGGTGCCACAGCCACGGGTCGAGCTCGACGAACAATCCCGCACTCAGGTCGTCACCGCTGCGCAGATACTCGATGTCCCGGGTGTTGTCGACCAGCCGGAACTGACTGCCGCTCAGATCCTCCCAGCCGGTAGCGACCTTGCCGGAGGCCGGCTTGTCGCCGATGTTGACCACCACGAGCCATCGACTCCGGCCACTGCGGGTCCACGCCAACAGATCCCCGAAGGAATCATTGCCCTCCCACCCGGTCACGGCGCACGGCACCAGATCACCGGTGCGCCAGACGTTCTCGCGCAACGACCTGAGCAAGGCGTGATAGGACTCGGCCAAATCCTTGTTCGGCTCCACGACCGGACCTCGTCCGAGTTGCACCGGCAACCGCGTGGCCGCCCCGGAGAGTTGACCGTCGTAGATCAGCTTGGCGCCGAGCGCAGTGAATGTCGCAACAGCCGCCGCCTTTTCTTCGTCCGCACCAAAGGTTGCCGCGGCGCGCGGTTCGTCATGATTCTCCAGGAATCGGAGTAGCCCGCGCTGATAGCCGGCGTCGGAGAGGAGGTGTTGCCGAACAGCTTCGGCGCCTGTGTGTCCGGCGAAAGCGTCGTAGAGACGCTTGTCGTAACAGTAGTCGAATCCCTGTTCCTGAAGCTGTGATTCGAGGTCCCAGTAGGCCTCCGCGATGAACGTGAAGTCCGGGTGGACCCCGCGCACCGCGGCGATCGTCGTCGTCCAGTATTCGTCGCCAGGCGGGTCACCCGCACGCTCACCCCAGGTTCGGGTCACCACATCGTGAAGCGGCAGCATCGCCATGTCGCAGCGGACCCCATCGCACTGCTCGGCGATCGATATCAGGGTCGAAACGATCTGAGCCCGCAGTTCCGGAGAGAAAGTGTTGAGTTGCAACACATCACGCCAGGCCGGAAAGTACGGATCCCGCCCGTTCGCGAAAATCGTTCCACTGACCTCCACGAACGACTCCGGGTCCTCACGCAGGTCGTCATCGGTGCCGGTGATGAAATAGTCGGGATTGCTGTGGGCCCAGGGATGATCGGATGCGACGTGATTCGGGACGAAGTCGAGAATCAGGGACAGGCCCCGCCGGGCCAGCGCGCGCCGGGCGACGGCCAGACCTTCCGGTCCGCCCAGGCGGTCATCAACCCGATAGTCACGGATGCAGTAGGCGGATCCGACTACGTCATCGGCGGTGAAGTCCGGGAGGACATCCTCGAAGGACTGCATGAGCGCTGCGTCCGCCAGTGCGATCGACCGGCCGGCCGGGCTGCGCTGCCACACCCCCATCAGCCACACCGCATCGAAGCCCAGATCGGCGATCGTGTCCCACACGTGGTCGGGAACGCCGGCCAGGTCGGTGCCGAGATCCTCCAGCCACGGCCACGTATTGATCTCGTAGATGAACGGCTGTGCGATCACGGTGCCAACCTATCCGCAGCGACGAGGCATCGTGCCGGGGTTCGATCGAAATTCAGGTGCAGTACGTGCTGCAGACAAGAGAAAACCCTGCACGGTTCACGTGCAGGGTTTTCATTAGAACGCTTGGGTAACGGGTTAGCCGACACCCAGCAAGTCGATCACGAAAATCAAGGTCTTGCCCGACAACCGGTGTCCGGCACCTTCGGGGCCGTACGCCAGCAGCGGCGGGACGATGAGCTGACGGCGTCCGCCGACCTTCATGCCCGGAATGCCTTCTTGCCAGCCCGGGATCAACCGGTCGAGCGGGAAGTTCGCGGACTGACCGCGGTTCCAGGATGAGTCGAACTCTTCGCCCGTCTCGTATTCGACACCGACATAGTGCACGTCGACAACGCCACCGGCGACAGCCTCCGGGCCGTCTCCGATCACCAGGTCGGTGGTCACCAGTTCGGCGGGTGCGGGGCCTTGCGGCATTTCAATCTCAGGTTTACTCATGGCTCAGCGCTGATCCATCTTCAAGTAGTCACGTTCGGTGTATCCGGTGTAGATCTGCCGCGGACGGCCGATCTTTCCGGTCGGGTCGGCGTTCATCTCACGCCAGTGTGCGATCCATCCGGGCAAGCGACCCAGAGCGAACAGCACGGTGAACATCCGGGTCGGGAACCCCATCGCACGGTAAATCAAGCCCGTGTAGAAGTCCACGTTCGGGTACAGCTTGCGGGAGATGAAGTAGTCGTCCGAGAGGGCGACCTCTTCCAGACCCTTCGCGATGTCGAGCAGGTCGTCGTTGACGCCGAGGAGCTGCAGGATCTGGTCCGCGGTCTCTTTGACGATCGCCGCACGCGGGTCGTAGTTCTTGTAGACGCGGTGCCCGAAGCCCATGAGCTTGACGCCGTCTTCTTTGTTCTTGACCTTGTTCATGAACGCCTTGGTGTCGCCACCGGACGCCTTGATCTCGTCGAGCATCTCCAGGACCGCCTGGTTGGCGCCACCGTGGAGCGGGCCCCACAGCGCGTTGATGCCGCCCGAGATCGACGTGAACAGGTTGGCCTGCGACGACCCGACCAGACGCACGGTCGACGTCGAACAGTTCTGTTCGTGATCGGCATGCAGGATGAAGAGCATGTCGAGGGCTTTGACGATGTCCGGGTTGACCACGTAGGGCTCGGCGGGCAGGCCGAAGGTCATCCGCAGGAAGTTCTCGACCAGGCTCAGCGAGTTGTCCGGGTACAGGAACGGCTGGCCGACCGACTTCTTGTAGGCATAGGCCGCGATGGTCGGCAGCTTGGCCAGCAGACGAACGGTCGAGAGCTCGACCTGCTCGGGATCCTTCGGGTCCAGCGAATCCTGGTAGTACGCGCTCAAGGCGTTGACGGCGCTCGACAGGACGGGCATCGGGTGCGCGTTGCGCGGGAAGCCGTCGAAGAAGCGCTTGAGGTCTTCGTGCAGCAGGGTGTGCCGGCTGATCTTGTTGGTGAAACCGTCGAGCTCGGTCGGCGTCGGGAGCTCACCGTTGATCAGCAGGTAGCTGACCTCCAGGAAACTCGAACCCTTTGCGAGCTGCTCGATCGGATATCCCCGGTAACGCAGGATTCCGGCATCGCCATCGATATAGGTGATCGCGGACTTTGTCGAAGCGGTGTTGACAAACCCGCCGTCGAAGGTGGTGAGCCCGGTGTCGGAAAGGAACTTGCCCAACCCGACCCCGTCACTGCCTTCGGTGGCCTTGACGATAGGAAGCTTGATCTCGCCGCCCGGATAGCTGAACGTGGCGTTTGCCTCCGCTGCGGCTCCATTGGCGGACACTGTTTCGGCGGACACTGGGTCTTCCCCTTTTCGACGGGCTGACCGGTCTTGTGGACCGGATACAGATGTTTTGAATCCAGAGTCGTCGAACCGGTCGAACCGGCCGTGCAACCCGTTAATAACTTAGTCGGTTTACAGCTCGCCCGCCCATGGAGGGTCCGCCCCAGACCGTGAGATGGTCACCGAGGCTGCTTTCGCGGCAAACTCCAGCGCCTCTGACCAGTCATTACGGCTCATCCTACGCATCAGCGCCGGGTCGAGCATGCGCCGGACCCCCAGTCGGTGGAGCACCGCACCGCAAATCGTGTCGCCCGCTCCGATCGTGTCGATGACGGCGACCGGCGGGGCCTTCACGTCGACGGTGAAATCGGTCGTCATGGCGGTCAGTCCGTCGCCGCCGCGGGTGATCAGCACCGCGCCAACGCCGGCCTGCAGCCACTGCTCCGGGCCGGTTCCGGCCGGACCGCGGGCCAACCAGGCCGCATCGTCGTCGGAGACCTTCACGATGTCGAGGTCGGGCAGCCAACTGGCGAAACGGCGGCGATAGCCGTCCGGGTCGTCGATGACACCGGACCGGATATTGGGGTCGAGGAGTGTCAGCCGTCCCTCCGCATGGCTGCGACGCAACAGTTGTTCGTAGACGCTCGCACCCGGCTCCAGCACCATCGACAGGGTCCCGAAGGCCAGTGCGCCGACGGTTCGGGGCAGTGGACCCGGATCGGTCACCAGCCGATCGGCGGTGCCCTCGAGGTAGAAGGAATACTGCGCCGATCCGTCGGCGCCGACGCTCGCCAGCGCCAGCGTTGTCGGTTCCGGGCCGCGTTGCAGCAGCGACAGGTTCACCCCCGCGCCGCGCAATGCCTCCGTCAGCGCCTGCCCGTATCCGTCGGTCGACAATCGCGAACACAGCGACACCGCCGAACCCAGGCGCCCGAGTGTGATGGCCACGTTGAACGGACCACCGCCGAGCGCCGGTGTCAGTGGATCGAGCGGATCGCCGCCTGCCGGAACAAGATCAACCAACCCCTCACCGCATACGACGATCTCTCTCACGCCTGCTCCACTCCCCGATGTCGACCCGGCGCCTGATATCTCAGGCCCCAGCGTCCGGTCCAGACCTGCCCCGGTTCCAGAACGATGAGGTCGATTCCCGACGCCAGCGTATTGGGGGGTGCGGTCATCGGTTCGATCGCGACGGCGCGCCCGCGTCCGGGATAGGCCTGATCGTGCGAGGGATCGGCGGTGAACGCCTGAACCCAGCCGAAATTGAGGTCCGTCCACAACTCTGTTGCGCCGGTCGGACCGATCAGCCGGTGCGTGATGATGCCCTCGTCGGCGACCATTGCGGTGAACGGGGTGTCCAGCCATTGCCCGGCAAGCGGTCGCGGGGTTCGGTAGTCGTAGTCGGTACCGGCGACATCGACCGGATCTCCGCTCGGGAGCTGCCGCTCCGGGTCGAGCGGCTGGTGCTGCTGAGCTGCGAGTTGCAGCGAACAGTCATCGGCCGGGTCGTCCCCCACTCGGACAAACGTGTGCTGCCCCAAGGCATATGGAGCGGACTCGGCGCCGTTGTTGGTGGCGGTGTGGGTGACGGTCAATCCGTCGGCGCCGACGACATAGTCGGCGGTCAGCTGAAGGTCGTACGGCCATCCCGGATGCTGCCCCACCGAAACACCCAGCTTCACCGATGACGCGGTCTGGTCGAGGACGTTCCAGTCCACCATGCGGACGAAGCCGTGGTTTGCGTTGTTGCGGCCGGCCTCGGTGATCGGCAGGTGATGGGTCGTCCCGTCAAAGGTGTACGTACCGTCACCGGTCCGGTTGGGCCACGGAGAGAGGACCAAACCGGCGGACATCGGCGGTTTGACCCCCGGTTCGATCTCCCAGGTCTCGGTGAGGAGCCGATCACCACAACGCACCGCGCGCAGTCCGGCACCCGCTGTTGCGATCTCGGCGCTGTATCCGTTCGATTCAATGCTGTATCCACCCACGCCTGAAGTCTGCCATCACCGCCACCGCCAGTCTCGATTTCACCGGGCGCCCAAAGGGGCCGTTGCTGCTTTACTCGGTGTGAAACGAAGGAACGAAGGGTCGAGAGATGAGCGGCAGGAAGGTGCGGCGGCCAGATGCGTGAACTACCCGCCGGGCGCGATGCCATGTTGCTCGACTTCAGCGGTGAGCCGCACCCGTCGATCGCGACACTCAAGGCGCATTCGGTCCTGAAAGCCGCGATGTCCTCAGGGCTGCTGCCCGGCGTCCTCGATGTGATCCCGGCTGCCGAGACCGTCCTGGTGCAGGCCGAGCCCGGAGCAGGCCTGGACGAACTATCGATCCGGCGCGCGCTGCGTCATGTCGACTTCGCCGAAGGCTCCACCGACCCCACAGAGGACGTCGAACCGATCGCGATTCCGGTGCGCTACAACGGCATCGATCTGGGTGAGGCAGCCGAGCGGTCCGAACTGTCGGTCGCCGACGTCATCGCCGCACACTCCCGGACCCTGTGGCGAGTCCAATTCATGGGATTCGCACCCGGATTCGGTTATCTGGTGCCACAACACAATTCGACCGCAATGGCCCTGACATCCCTGCCCCGACGGGAGCAGTCCCGACCGCGCGTCCCGTCCGGTTCGGTTGCGGTCGCGGCCGGTTACAGCGCCGTCTATCCACGCGAGAGTCCCGGCGGGTGGTGGCTTCTCGGTAGCACAGATATCACGTTGTGGGACACCAACTCCGAACGTCCGGCACTACTGAGCCCGGGCGCAGTGGTCCGGTTCACCGATGTGGGCGTGGGCTCATGACCGACCTCGTGGTGGTCGCGCCGGGACCACTGACCACAGTCCAGGATCTGGGTCGCGCAGGCCACGGCGACCTCGGCGTCCCGCTGTCCGGTGCTGCCGACCGACGGGCACTCAAGCTGGCAAACCGGCTGGTGGGCAACACCGCAGGCGCGGCCGGCCTCGAGGTGACCCTGGGCGGCTTGCGGCTTTCAGCCCGACGTCAACTTCTGATCGCGCTGACCGGGGCACCCGCCGACGCCCAGATCGACGGCGTCGACCGTGGACACCACAACGCGACAGTGCTTCTCGCAGGCGCGGAGTTGTTCGTGCCGGCCCCTCGCAGTGGCCTGCGGACGTACGTGGCGGTACGAGGCGGCATCGACGTCGAACCGGTGCTGGGGTCGAGGTCGACCGATCTGTTGTCGGGTTTGGGCCCGGCCCCGCTACGCGCCGGCGACGAACTCGCCGTCGGAGACCTGGCAGGGCCCTGGCCGTCGGCAACCGAAGCACCGTGGGATGTGCTCGACCCCCACCGGCCCGTGCCGCTGTACGCATCTGCAGGCCCACGGCTCACCCACTTGGAAGACCCGGCCGGCCTCTACACCGGCATCTGGACGGTCAACGCCAACTCCGACCGTGTCGGTGTACGTCTCGACGGGAATCAGGAGTTGCGATTGCGCGGCGACGCCGGCGAACTGCGGTCGGAACCGGTCGCGCTCGGCTCGGTGCAGATACCGCCTGGTGGACAACCGGTCATCTTCCTGGCCGATCACCCCACCACCGGCGGCTACCCGGTGGTCGCAGTCCTGGTGGCGGAATCGATCGACGCTGCAGCGCAGCTGGTACCGGGCAGACAGGTTCGGTTCGTCGCGGATTAGCGCCCATCACATCGGTTTTCGCGGTCTGGATCTCTCCTGACGTGAGAGTGCGTGTTCAATTAGCACATCTAATAACCTTGCTCAAAATCCGGCGCGGGCCTTTTGCTCACCGTGAATCTTTGTCTTTCCCAACCTTCAAGGCCAGGATTACCGTTCCCCCATGCCTTGCACCACGACAGCGCGGACGGAGACATCATGACCGTAGATGCGCCACCCGTCTCACCGACCCGGAAGGTCGCAACAACGCGCCTCACACCCGAAGGTGGATCGAAGCGCAGGCGCAAGGTTCCGCGCTGGGCGATCAAGACGCTGAGCCCCGTCGCCATCGTGGTGTTGTGGCAGATCCTCGGAGACACCGGCGTTCTGGACGAGGACACACTGGCCACCCCGTGGCAGGTGTTCCAGACCGCGCGTGACATGTGGGAAGACGGAAGCCTGCAGGACGCAGTGACCACATCACTGCAACGCGTCCTGTTCGGCCTGGCCATCGGTTTGGCCGTCGCCACCGTGCTGGCAACCATCGCCGGCCTGTTCCGCCTCGGCGAAGACATCATCGATGCGCCCATCCAGATGCTCCGGACTGTTCCGGTCATCGGACTCATCCCACTGCTGATCGTCTGGTTCGGCATCGGCGAAGAGCCCAAGATCCTGCTCATCGCACTCGCAGTGACCTTCCCGCTGTACCTGAACATCTACGCCGGTATCCGCGGTGTCGACTCCAACCTCATCGAGGCCGCCCGAACCCTCGGCCTGAGCTGGTTCGGTCAGGTGCGCAACGTCGTGTTGCCCGCGGCCCTGCCCAATGCACTGACCGGCCTTCGCTACTCGCTCGGATCGGCCTGGTTGGCGCTGGTGTTCGGCGAGACCATCAACGCCACCGCGGGCATCGGCTACGAGATGAACACGGCCCGCGAGTTCTTCCGCACCGACGCCATCATCGTCTGTCTGGTGCTCTACGCACTCTTGGGCCTGGTGGCCGACTTCATCGTTCGATTCCTCGAAAGGACCCTCCTGTCATGGCGACCGGCGTTCAGCGGAGCGTGACCCCGGACCGGACCGACGACCTACCGGTCACGGTCCGCGGGTTGACCCGAACATTCGGTGACAAGGACGTCATCGACAACCTCGATCTCGACATCGAGCCCGGTCAGTTCGTTGCCCTCCTCGGTGCCAGCGGCTGCGGAAAGAGCACACTGCTGCGTATTCTCGCCGGACTCGACGCCGATATCTCCGGCGATGTGACCGTGGCGCAAGCGCGGGCAGTTGCGTTCCAGGCTCCACGGTTGATGCCGTGGAAGAAGGTCTGGCGCAACATCATTCTCGGTCTCAAAGGCGCGAACAAGGCGACCGCACTCGCCGCACTCGACGAGGTCGGACTGAGCCACCGGGCAACGGTGTGGCCGAAGGTTCTCTCCGGTGGCGAAGCACAGCGTGCCTCACTGGCCCGGGCCCTGGTCCGCTCGCCTGATCTGCTGCTGCTCGACGAACCCTTCTCGGCGCTCGACGCCCTGACCCGGCTGAAGATGCAGGATCTCGTCGAACAACTGTGGCGCAAACACGATTGCGCGATCCTGCTGGTCACCCACGATGTCGAAGAAGCCCTGATCCTGGCCGATCGGGTACTGGTGATGAAAGACGGTCAGATCGCCCACGACCTGACCCTCGACACCGCACGCCCCCGCGACATCGCCGCACCCGACCTCGCCGCGCTTCGCATCCAGCTCCTCGGCTGGCTGGGCGTTCACACAACCCTATTCGGCACAGATGACCCCGGTGCCAACACACTCCGCGCCAACACACCCGACACCAACAAACAGGGAGCCAACTCGTGAGCAACGACGCCGACGTCGAGATCATCGGCATGATCGGAACTCAACACGTCTCGGAGATCCACGCGCCGACGACAGATGCCGTCGATCCGGGCTTTGTCGCCCGGTTCGCCAAAGTCCACGAAGAAGCCGGATTCGATCGTGTACTCATCGGGCACAGTTCGAGCACTCCCGACGGCCTGCAGGTGGCCGCATACGCTGCGGCACACACCGAGCGGCTCAAGTTCCTGATCGCACATCGTCCCGGCTTTGTCGCGCCCACGGTCGCGGCTCGAGCCCTGGCCACCCTCGACCAGTTCAGCGGTGGGCGCACCTCCGTGCACATCATCTCGGGTGGCAGTGACGCCGATCAGCAACGCGACGGCGACTTCCTCTCCAAGACAGAGCGTTACGCACGCAGCGCCGAATTCATCGAGCTGCTCAAACTGGTCTGGACCAGCACCGAATCGTTCGACTACAGCGGAGATCACTACCAGGTCAACGATGTTCGTTCGGAAGTCTTCCCCGTCCAAACGCCCCGGATCCCGATCTATTTCGGCGGGTCGTCGGCCGATGCCTACCGGGTCGGCGGAACCCACGCCGACGTCTTCGCCCTGTGGGGCGAACCGCTGGCGCAGACCAAAGAACAGATCGACTCGGTCCGCGAAGCCGCGGCAACGGCAGGCCGCACCGACGACATCAAGTTCAGCGTCTCCTTCCGTCCGATCATCGGGCGCACAGAAGAAGAGGCCTGGGCGCGCGCCCACCGCATCCTCGAGACCATCAAATCCACGAACGGTCACTCCTTCACCGGCGCCCGCTACGACAAGAACGCCACCACCAACGTCGGTTCGCAACGCCTGCTCGAGGCAGCCGCTGCCGGCGAGCGCCACGATCGCGCCCTGTGGACGGCCACGGCGGCGGCTTCCGGCGCGAAGGGCAACTCCACCGCCTTGGTCGGCACGCCCGAAACCGTTGCGGCCGCACTACTCGACTACGTGGACATCGGTGTGCACGCACTGCTGATCCGCGGTTACGACCCCTACGACGACGTGATCGAGTGGGGCAAAGAACTGATCCCACTGGTACGCCGCGGTGTTGCCGCGCGCCAGGAATCGGCATTGGCAGGAGCACATTGAGCAACAACGACCCCCTCGTCTACGAGCCCACCGCCGCGGTCCGCGGCACCGTTGTGGTGCTGCACGGCCGGGGTGAGCATCCGGGCGTGTACGAACGCTTCAGCACGCGGATCGCTTTCGACGGCTACCGGGTGGTGGTACCGCCCGTCACCGATGCGCTGGATGTGGCAGCGCTGTTCGCCCCGTACACCGAAGGTGGGCGCATCCTCGTCGGCCACGACAACGGCGCAGCCCTCGCATGGAACCTTGCTGATTCGCTGAGTGCGGACGCCGTGGTGATCAGCGGCGCAGGCCCCGAATCCCAGTCCGCGCCAACACCTTCCGATCACACCGAAGAGCTCGATCTGCGCTCGGCCTGCCCCGTGCACCGGGCCCGGCTCGATTCCGATGAGGCTTTCGGTTGGGGCCACCTGGGCGCCACCCCGGTCGCATACAACACCGACGGACCGTCGGCACCGGTGCTGTTCGTCCATGGCGAAAATGACCTCGTCGCAGACGTGGCTCGTGCCGCGTCGCTGGCAACCCAGTCGGATTCGTACCGCATCTCGGTATTCGAAGACGGTCGTCACGACGTCCTCAACGACAAGATGCATCGCAGTGTCGCCGCCACGATCATGTTGTTCCTCGAGGACGTCTGCAAGGGCATCCGGACCACGGCTGCGGCTGCCGCGGAGGCGCCGCTGAGATCGAGACGAACTGCGCCGGTCCATATTTCGGCCCGCCTGAACTACACCCTCAAGGCCCTGGCCACGCTGGCGTCCGATGATGACGGACCCGTCAAATGCGAAACCCTCGCCCGCACCTGGGATCTGCCGCTGAACTCCTTGGTCAACATCATGGGCCAACTGCGACGCGCCGGAATCGTGACCAGTCAGCGCGGCTGTGACGGCGGTTATCAGCTGGCACGTCCGGCCACAGAGATCTCGGTCGCCGAGGTGGTCCGGGCGATCGAAGGGGCGGTGGTGACTCAAAGCGTCGCCGACACGGGGCAGGTTGTCTGGTCGACCCTCGAGACCCACGTCACCGATCTTCTCCAACAGTGGAACCTGGGCCAACTGCCCGGAGTACAAGCACCAAAGGAAGCAATTCATTCATGAGTACGCACGACGGTTTTCATCCGGATCTCCACACCACGAGCAGCGACTACGGGAAGCAATCGTTGCGTGCCCGCCTGCACCATGTGAAGGCCTCGGACGTCAACGACAACACGACGCAAACCGAAGGCATGCAGCGCTTTGCCGCGATCAGTGGCACCACGGTCGGCTCCGAGAAGATCTGGATGGGCGAAACCCACGTCGCTCCCGACACGGCGTCGGACAATCACCACCACGGTGAATCCGAGACCGCCATCTTCATCCGGAGTGGCAACCCCGAGTTCGTCTTCCACGATGGCGTCGAAGAAGTCCGGATCGCAACGACCGCAGGCGACTACATCTTCGTCCCGCCGTTCGTACCCCATCGCGAAGAGAATCCTGACCCGAAGAACCCCGCAGTGGTGGTGATCGCCCGGAGCACCCAGGAGGCGATCGTCGTCAACCTGCCCGGCTTGTACCCCCTCGAAGACGAGAAGTGAAGGCAACAGCCACACCATGAAGAACATCACCAGAAAACTGCGACTCTCGGCCACCGCGGCAGGTGTCGCCGCAGCGCTGACCCTGTCCATGGCCGCATGCTCGGATGACGAGTCGACCACCAATTCCGATGGCAGCGTCAATCTCTCGGCCGTAACGCTCAAGGTCGGTGATCAAGCCGGAATCCAGCAGGCCATCCTCGAGGCCTCCGGCGCACTCGATGGAGCCGAGTACCAGGTGGAATGGGCACAGTTCCCGGCCGCCGCACCGCTGCTCGAAGCCGAGAAGGCCGGGGCGATCGACATCGGTTACACCGGCGACGCTCCCCTGATCAACGCACTCGCGGCAGGCGCCGACGTCTCGGTCGTCTCCGCCAGTGTCAACGAAGGCGCCAACGGCCTGGCGCTCATCGTCCCCGAGGATTCGTCCATTCAGTCTGTTGCCGACCTGAAGGGCAAGACCGTTTCGCCCACGACCCAGGGCAGCATCGGACACTACGAACTCCTGTCGGCGCTCAAGGAAGCGGGATTGACCGCGGACGACGTGACGGTCAGCTTCCTCGATCCGGTCAACGCGGCGGCCGCACTCAAGTCCGGCTCCATCGACGCCTGGGCCACCTGGGACCCCTACACCGCTGCGGTCGAGATCGACGACAACGCGCGCGTCATCCGCGACGCCGAAGGGATTTCATCCAAACTCGGCCTCCTCAGTGCGAACAACGAGTCGCTCGCCGACCCCGCCACCAAGGCCGCGATGGAAGACTTCATCGGCCGCTTCAACACGGCGTTACTGTGGGCGAACGACAACGAAGACGAGTACGTGCAGATCTACAGCAAGCTGACCAAACGGCCGGAGAACATCGCTGCGCTCGTCGCAAAGCGGTCGCAGCGTGTCCCGACGGCACTCGACGCCGAGCAGGTCGCGAAGTTGCAGACCGTCGCCGACAACTACCTGCAGTTCGGGGTCCTCAAGAACCAGGTCGTCATCGCCGACAACGTTCAGGATCTTGCTGCAGCGCCCGTCGCCACCGGCTAGAGCCTGTCCACACCCCGAGCAGCTGTTCCCGCGCCGACATTCGGCGCGGGGACAGCTGCGTTCGGGTGCGCCAGAAACCGCCAGATCGAGCGCACCACCGAATTGATGGTCCGAATGCCCCGGCCGAACGGTCCCCCACCGCCGGAGGGACGTTGACACCCCAATGAGACGGATCTAAACTTTCGTCTCAAGAGGTGTGGTGTTCTGCACCGTCGACGAAAGGCCGTCAATGACCGATGTGCACGAGCCCGAGTTGGCTGCCGAGAAGTTCGCCAAGGCCACGCCCGAGGTGAACCCACTCGGCCCCGACTCCGTGACCTGGAAGTTCTTCGGCGGTTGGCACGGCATGCTCATCGGCCTGTGGTCCGGGTCGATGCAGAACATGCATCCGAAACTCGGTGCCGCGGTCTGGGAGCACTCCGACTTCTTCGGCGAGCGTTGGCAACGCCTGAACCGGTCGCTGTATCCGATCATCGGCGTCGTGTTCGACGGCACCACCGACACCGGTCACGAGGTCCGCGACTACCACCGTGAGATCAAGGGCACGATGCCCGATGGCAGCCGGTATCACGCACTCGATCCCGACGTCTTCTATTGGGCGCATGCCACGTTCTGGTACGGCAACATCAGGTGCGCGGAAGTGTTCGGCCCGCCGATCACCGAAGCCGAGAAACGAGCGTTGTTCGAAGAATCACGCACCTGGTACGCGATGTACGGCGTCAGCACCCGCCCCTGCCCCGACACCTACGAGGAGTTCCTCGAGTATTGGGATCACATGTGCCGCAACGTCCTCGAGGACCATCCCGCGGTGCGCACCGTCCTCGACATCTCCCAGCTCCCGCCGCCACCGTGGATGTCTGCGATGCCACTGCCGATCTGGAAGCTGATGGTCCGGCCGACGGAACGTTTCTTCACCTGGCTGACCACCGGGCTCTACCACCCGGCGGTGCGCGAGATGATGGGCTTCACGTGGTCCGACAAGGATGAGAAACGGTTCCGGCTTTTCGGCAAGGGTGTCAACGCCTTCATGCACGCCCTGCCGGAGCGCTACCGTCGGCATCCGCGTTGTCGAGACGCGTGGGATCGGTTGTCGGGCAGGGTCCCGGCCGCCGCCCCTCTGCTCGAAACACCGCTACGCAACCTGCCACCGGAGGCCGTACGCGACAAGCCGATGCATTATTGCCCGGTGACCGCCGCCCGTCGGGCCCAACTCCCCTGGCAATCCGACGACACCGGAGAATGTCCGGTCGCGCACTGAGACCCGTTGGCATCAAAGTCTTTGATGCCAACAGGTTTGGGGATCAGTACCGCTCGGGCTCCGGGCCCAGAGCGAAGCTGCGACCAGTGACCTGTCCGGGGGTGATCTCGACGTACTCGTACTTCAACGTCGCGATCCACGGCGTCAGCGGCAGCTTGTCGGCTTCGAGGATCTCACCCGACGACACCAGGTTCCGGGCGGTTCCCCGGATGATCACACTCCATGCCCAACCGTCGGCGGGCGAGGACGCGTCGACCTCGAACAGAACCGACGAATTGATGGTCAATTTCAGGAGTTTGCTTCCCGGTGCGGTGCGAAAGTAGATCCGACCTTCGCTCGCAACATAGTTGACGGGAAAGATGTCGATCTCGTCGTCGACAGAGACGACAACCCGTCCCAGTTCGATCTCTGCCAACTTCTCCCAGCACTCGTCGACGGCCATCTCTTGGACCGGACCACCCAACAACATCGACTCATCTCCTCGCCTACCACCCGACCGGTCGGCACTGTGCCAACCGCTTCGATCTCGCCGCCGGGCCAATCGTCCGCCCGGCCACCGAACGTGGTCACCTCTGTAGCGTCGCATGTCGAGGCCTCTACCACTAGGGGAGAAATGCCCTACCATGGCCCGAAGCATCCTGACCACCTGAAGTCTGGGGAGGGCGCAGAGAGCCACGCACCCCTCCTCACCTGCGGAGGACATATGACAGTCACCACCACGGAAGCGCCCCTGACGCTGCAGAAGGTGTCACTGACCAGTGAGGCAGCACGAATCGGAGCGACCGCCTGGCAGGCGGTCTGCGGCGGGGCCCGGTTCGCCGCGCGCGCCGTCGGATCCGAAGATCTGGCCGCGGCCGGAGCCGGGGAGACGCGCAACACATTCGCCGCGCTCGGACCCACGTACGTCAAGCTCGGGCAGCTGATCGCATCGAGCCCCGGGGTGTTTCCGCGGGTGTTGTCCGATGAGTTCCGCACGCTGCTCGACCGGGTTCCACCGGCCGACCCGGATCAGGTTCGCCGACTGCTCACCGACCAGCTCGGCCGGGATCCGGATGAGGTGTTTGCGCAATTCGATCCCGAACCGATCGCGTCGGCGTCAATCTCGCAGGTACACAACGCGGTTCTGGCCACCGGCGAGCACGTGGTGGTGAAGATCCAGCGGCCCGGGATCAAAGCGCGATTGGCAGCCGATCTGCAGATCCTGCAGCGGGCCGCGGCCGTGGTCGAGTTCTCGCCGTACGGCCGCATGCTCAGTGCCAAGGCCGTGATCGAGGACTTCACCGCAAACCTCAACTCCGAACTCGACTTCCGGACCGAGGCCGCCGCGATGGAGGAATGGACCGACGCCATCTCCGGGTCGCGTTTCGCCGATCAGGTCCGGGTGCCGAAGGTCTTCTGGGACTACACCACCGAACGTGTGATCACGCTCGAGTTCGTCGACGCCATCCGTATCGACAACGCCAAGGCGATCCGTGAAGCGGGCCACGACGGCACCAAGATCGTCAAGACGTTGTTGCTCTCCCTGCTCGAATCCGCCTTCACCGATGGCATTTTTCACGGCGATCTGCACGCCGGGAATGTGTTGGTGGATCCCCAGGGACGAATTGTCCTCTTGGACTGGGGAATCGTCGGCCGCTTCGACGACCGGTCCCGGCTGATCGTGCGAGAACTGCTCGGCAATCTGATGCGCAGCAACTACGAAGCGGCCGGGCAGGCACTGGCCGCGCTCGGAACGTTCGGCAAACCGGGTTCGGTGCGCGAGACCGCAAAAGATCTGCGGCGGGTCACCGCACCCATCGGTGGCACCAATCTCGGTGACATGTCATATGCCGACCTGGGCAGGCAACTCGCCAACCTCGCCAAGACCTACGACGCCCGATTGCCTCGCGAGCTGGTCCTCGTCGGCAAGCAACTGCTCTACGTCGAGCGGTATATGAAGCTGTTGGCGCCCAGCTGGAAAGCCATGTCCGACCCCCAGGTCGTCGGCTACACCGCCGGGCTCCTCAAAGACTCTGCCCGCACCCGATGATGGTGGCTTTTGGCGGGCTTCACCTGGGGGTTTGCTCTCCAAAAGCCACCACTATCGGGTGATGCGGTAGCGGACGAAAGCCGGAATCGCCAGCGCGGCAATCCCTGTTCCGACAACAACGAGGACACCGCCGCCTGCGGTGGCGGCCGCGGTTCCCACCGAGACGGCCGCAGCACCGTGCAGGACATCGGCGATCCGGGGGCCTCCGGCGACCACCACGGTGAACACGCCCTGCAAACGACCACGCATCTCATCGCTCGCGGCTGCCAACAGGATCGCCTGCCGAAACGCCGACGACGCCATGTCGGCCGCACCACCGATCATGAGCAACCCGACCACGATCGGCAGCATCGGTAGCGCGGTGTGGTTGGCGAATCCGACACAGACCCCGACCCCGATGATGGCCACACCCCAGATGATCACGCAGACGATGACGGCAAGGCCCTGCCTACGCACCCGCGACACCCATCCGGAAAAGATGCCGCCTGCCAGCGCGCCGAGCGCAATTGCGGAGAACAGCAGGGCAAATGCGACGCCGCCGCCTTCAGGTCCACCGAAACTCTCGTGTGCCATCTGCGGGAACAGCGCCCGGGGCATCCCGAAGATCATGGCGATCAGGTCGACCACGAACGACGCCATCAGGACCGGTTGGCCACGCAGGAACACAAATCCCTCGATGATCGAGCGCACGCCGGCCGACGTCGGTTTCCGATCACCTCCACCCGGCCGCAACGACGGCAACTTGATGACGGCCCACAGCGTGGCGAACAGGAATACGGTGTCGACCAAATACAGCAGCGAGTAGCCGAGCACCGGTATCAGCGCGCCACCGACCAGCGGTCCGGCAATAGCACCGGCCTGCATCACCGTCATGTTCAGCGAAGCCGCCGCCGGCAGTTCGGCATTCGACACCAGCTTCGGGAGAATCGCTGTGCGAGTTGGCTGATTGACGGCGAAGAACGCTTGCTGCAATGCGAAGAGCGTGAGGATGACCCACACGTTGCCGAACCCCATGGCGGACTGCACGTAGAAGAACGCACTGGTACCGATCAACCCACAGGTGGTGATGATCAACAGAATTCGACGATCTATGGCGTCTGCCAGCGCGCCGCCCCACAACCCGAAGATCACCAGCGGTACCAACCCGAAAACGCCGGTCAACCCGACGTACGCCGAGTTGCCGGTGAGTTGGTAGATCTGGGCCGGAACCGCCACCACCGTCAGTTGCGCACCGATGACGGTGACGATGTTCGCCCACCACAGGCGACGAAAGTGTGGGTGCTTGAGCGGGGTGGTGTCGGCCAGGAACCGGCGGGTCACCTGCGGTGAACCGGAAGGTGGTCAAACATCTACGGCTGCAACCTCGTGACGTTCCACCGGCCGTCGACCAGCGACGCGCGTACCCGGTTGTGCAACCGGTTCGCGCGTCCTTGCCAGAACTCGACCTCGACGGGGGCGATCACATAGCCGCCCCAATGCGGCGGCACCGGAACCGGCTGCTCGCCGTCGAACCTTGCCTCGATGGCGGCAGCCTTGTCCTCCAACGCTTCCCGCGAGTCGATCGGCGCGGACTGCTGCGACGCAAAGGCGGACAGCTGCGAACCACGCGGCCGTTTGGACCAGTAGTCCGCTGTGTGGTCGGCCGGAACCTTCGTCACCGGTCCACGGAAATGGACCTGGCGTTCCATCGCGATCCAGGGAAACGTCACGGCGCCATACGGCACGCCGACGAGGTGCCGCCCCTTGTCGGATTCGTAACTGGTGAAGAACGTGACCCCGTCGGCGTCCACCCCTTTGCAGAGCACCGTGCGGGTCGACGGGTGACCGGCGGCATCAACCGTCCCGAGCACCATGGCGTTCGGTTCCGGGATCCTCGCATCGACGGCCTCGCGCAGCCATTTCCCGAACAGCTCCAGCCACGGCGGATCGCCTGCGAGCCAGAGCGGATCGAGGTTGTCCTTGACCCCGTCGGCACCGGCAGCGTCATCCCCGGATCCGGGCCGCCCGACACCTCCGGAAGCCGCATAGGCCATCCGCATGTTGGCCAAGTCGATCGGTTTGCGTTCCACGGCCGATAACGCTACTCCCGGGTCGTCCGGAATGCCTCGGGCACTACAGTCCTAATCAGTACGCATACAGGGCAATGGCAAGGGAGCTCGAGCGATGGCAGTCAACGTTGAAATACCCGAAGGATTCGTCGAAGGTCTCGAGGGTGTCACCGCATTCACCACCGAGATCGCAGAACCCGACAAGAACGGCGGCAACCTCCGGTACCGCGGCGTCGACATCGAAGACCTCGTAGAGAACAACGTCACGTTCTCCGACGTCTGGGCACTGCTCGTAGACGGACGTTTCGGTGACGGACTGCCGCCTGCCGAGCCGTTCCCACTGCCCATCCACACCGGTGACGTCCGCGTGGACGTGCAGGCAGGCCTGGCCATGCTCGCACCGATCTGGGGCTATCAACCACTCCTCGACATCGATGACCAGACCGCCCGCGACAACCTGGCCCGCGCTTCGGTGATGGCCCTGTCCTACGTTGCGCAGTCGGCCCGCGGCATCCACCAACCCGCCGTCCCGCAGAAGATCATCGACGAATGTGACACCGTCACTGCACGATTCATGACCCGCTGGAAGGGCGATCCCGACCCCGCGCACATCCGTGCGATCGATGCCTACTGGGTCAGCGCCGCCGAACACGGCATGAACGCCTCCACCTTCACCGCCCGTGTCATCGCCTCCACCGGCGCCGACGTCGCGGCCGCCCTCTCCGGCGCCATCGGCGCGATGTCGGGGCCGCTCCACGGCGGCGCACCTGCCCGCGTGCTGCCGATGATCGAAGAAGTCGACCGGACCGGCGACGCCCGCGGCCTGGTCAAGGGCATCCTCGACCGCAAAGAAAAGCTGATGGGATTCGGTCACCGGGTGTACCGCGCCGAAGACCCCCGGGCCCGGGTGTTGCGCCGCACCGCAAAAGAACTCAACGCCCCGCGATACGAGGTCGCCGCGGCACTGGAACAGGCTGCGCTCACCGAACTCCGCGAACGACGCCCAGACCGGGCGATCGAGACCAACGTCGAGTTCTGGGCGGCGGTCATCCTCGACTTCGCCGAAGTCCCGACCCACATGATGCCTGCGATGTTCACCTGCGGGCGGACCGCCGGTTGGTGCGCGCACATCATGGAGCAGAAGCGTCTGGGCAAGCTGGTCCGGCCTGCCGCGCTCTACGTGGGCGCCGCCCCACGTCGTCCCGAGGATGTCGACGGCTGGGACGCCATCGCACCGAAGTAGTTTTTTCGATGATGATGGCTTTCGGTGAGCAAACCCGCAGGTCGCGCTCACCAAACCCACCATCATCTCCGCTTGGGGCGGGACTCTAGACTGATCGCATGAGCGAAACGATCTCCATTCCGGCCAACCTCTTGCCCAGCGACGGCCGTTTTGGTTGTGGCCCGTCCAAGGTTCGCCCCGAGCAGCTGCAGTCGCTGGTCGACACCGGCGCATCGGTATTCGGTACCAGCCACCGCCAGGCCCCGGTCAAGAACGTCGTCGGTTCGATCCGCAGCGGACTGTCCGATCTGTTCTCGCTCCCCGACGGCTACGAGGTCGTGCTCTCCAATGGCGGCACCACCGCCTTCTGGGACGCCGCCGCATTCGGTCTGATCTCGAAGCGTGCCCTCAACCTGACCTACGGCGAATTCTCCAGCAAGTTCGCCACCGTCTCCAAAAATGCCCCGTTCCTGGAAGACCCGGTGGTCATCTCGTCCGAACCGGGCACCGCACCGAGTGTCAGCACCATCGGCGCCGACAAGTTCGACGGCGTCGACCTCGTCGGCTGGGCACACAACGAGACCTCGACCGGTGTGGCAGTGCCCGTCAGCCGCCCCGTGCTCGCCGGTGACGCCCTGATCGCCATCGACGCCACCTCCGGCGCCGGCGGTCTGCCCGTCAACGTCGCCGACACCGACGTGTACTATTTCGCACCGCAGAAGTCCTTCGCGTCAGATGGCGGACTGTGGATCGCCCTGATGAGCCCCGCCGCGCTCGACCGGATCGCCACCATCGGCGCTTCCGATCGCTGGTGCCCCGAGTTCCTGTCCCTGCCGACCGCCGTCGAGAACAGCAGCAAGAACCAGACCTACAACACCCCGGCCATCGCGTCGCTGCTGTTGCTCGCCAACCAGATCGAGTGGATGAACTCGAACGGCGGCCTCGACTGGTGCACCGCCCGGACTGCGGACAGCAGCTCACGGCTCTACGACTGGGCGGAGGCCAGCGAGTTCGCCACCCCGTTCGTGAAAGACACCGCGCACCGCAGCCAGGTCGTCGGAACCATCGATTTCAACGATGACGTCGACGCTGCAGCGGTCGCTAAGGTGTTGCGCGCCAACGGAGTGGTCGACACCGAGCCCTACCGCAAGCTCGGTCGCAACCAGCTTCGGATCGGCATGTTCCCGGCCGTCGAACCCGACGACGTGAGCCGCCTGACCCAGTGCATCGACTACGTCGTCGGCGCACTGTAGCGGCTACCCTCACTGGGCCCACCCCTGCTGAGCTGGCATTTTTATGCGTGTCATGCCCACCGTTTGGGTCTGACTGCATTACGCTGACGCCAATGCACACCGACACAGATGTTGAGGCTGGCTCCGAGTCGTGAAGGAGAAGCAGATGCGTGAGCTTCGAGTCATCGGCCTTGAGCCGGACGGCAAGAAGGTGATCTGTCAGGACACCGAGTCGGGCGAGAAGTTCCGTATCCCTGCTGATGACACCCTGCGTGCGGCTGCCCGTGGCGATCTGACCCGGCTGGGGCAGATCGAGATCGAGATGGAAAGCACCCTTCGGCCCCGCGAGATCCAGGCCCGGATCCGCGCGGGCGCCACGGTCGCCCAGGTGGCTGCGGCCGCCGGGGTGTCGATGAGTCGTGTCGAACGTTTTGCTCATCCGGTGCTGCTCGAGCGCTCCCGCGCGGCCGAACTGGCGGCGGCGGCGCACCCGTTGCGCTACGACGGGCCGGCACTGTCCACGCTCGGCGAGATTGTTGCCGCTGCCCTCGGCGCCCGCGGGCACAATCCCGAGAACACCGAATGGGACGCCTGGAAGGCCGAGGACAACCGCTGGGTCGTCCAGGTCAGCTGGCACGTCGGACGCTCTGTCAATCGCGCTCATTGGCGTTATCTGCCCGGCTCGAATTCGGGCACGGTGGAGGCAATCGACGAGGTCGCCGACGAGTTGATCGATCCGGATCTGAGCCGGCCGTTGCGTAGCGTGACAGCGCTCTCGCCCACCGTCGACGACACCGGCTCCGAAGAGACCGAACTCGCCTTCGACTACACACCGCCGAAAGCTGCTCGGGTATCGCCGATTTCGCGTTCGGCTCGCCTGACCGTGAAGTCCGACGGATCCGGCGAGGTCACCGTGGACGCCGATTCGGTCACCGGTGAGCAAACGGCCCGCCGAGCACCTCGTCCGGCCACGGTCGAGTCCCGTCCCCAGCCGACCGCCGCCCAGATCGACCCGGTTGACGAAGCCGACGATCTACCCGAGGCGATCACCGACGAGCCGACGTCGGAGGAGCAGACCGAGGTGGCGGTAGCCACCGAAAAGCCCGAAGCGCAACAGGGTCCGGTCACACCGACCGGTCCCAAAAACCCTGAGACCGGGGACAAGTCGGAACCCAACCGTAAGCGCGGGCGCGGGAATCGCAAGCCTTCGGTACCTGCCTGGGAGGATGTACTTCTCGGGGTCCGCAGCAGCGGCAACCCGTGAAGGGCGTTTAATTGTTCCGTACGTAAGACAGGTCGGCACCGACGAAAGGACTTGAGTTGGCAGCGAAAGCGTCGATGCTCTGGTTCATCAACTCAAGCGATCCGGTAGCCGAGATCAGGCAGGGCCTGCGACACGATCCCGCCGCGGCGGCCGGCCTTGCCGGCGCATTGTGCCCTGACCTCGCCGTTTTGCCCATTGGTGAGACAAACCTTTCGTCCGCCGCGACTCCGGCCGATGATCAGCTCTTCGTGGGCGTCTATGGCTCGCTTGTGGTGGTCACGAGCCCGGTACTCTCGACGACCACTCCGTCCACACTGCCCGAGGCCTGGATCACTGCGGTCCCGTCCGACGAAGTGGTTGTCCTGCACACCGAACCGGAATCGTCCCTGGGAGCCTTCGCCCGCTGGGAGGACGGCACACTACGCCGCTCGTTCTCGGCAAACCCGGTCACCATCTACGAAAACATCGGGCTGCCTTTCATATTCGAGGGCCCGTTCTGGGCCGGCGAGCATCCCCTGATGTATGCCGATGGCGCCCAACCAGATCCACAGGCTCTGCCATTCCATCCGCAGGAGTTCGCCGAACAGGCAATCCGCGAATGGCTCGGTTTTCGGTTCACCACGCCACTGGGCCCCGAGGATTCCGATCCGTCGAACATCGTCGTCTCGGGCTTCGCGATTCGACCCAAGGGGTATGTGCCGACAGAGGCCGATGTCGAGTTGGGGGTGTCCACCGACAACGGGTCCACCAGCACCGGGTCCACCAATAACGCGATGACCGACCGCGGTGACAACGACGAGTCGGGCGAGCACAAGCCGGGCCGGGTTGCCCGGTGGTTCGGGTTCGGCCCCAAGCCCTGACCTGGGCGCGAAACAACTGACTCCCGGCGCCCCCGGGATCAGATCACGCGAGGGCTCAGCGTGCCCGCTCGTAAAAGGCGAGCGCCGCTGCCGTCGCCACGTTGAGTGAGTCGGTCCCCCTCGCCATCGGAATACGTGCTCGCACATCGCCGGAGAGCATCGCCGTCTCCGACAGACCCGGACCCTCGGCCCCGACCATGAAGGCAACCCGCTCGGCGTCCACCGCTTCTGACAGCGGGAGGGCAGCACCGTCAGGCGTGAGCGAGATGATCCGGAAGTTGTTGTCGCGGAGCACATCCAGATCCGATGGCCAGCTTTCGACGTGGGCAAAGGGAACCAGCAGCACATGTCCCATCGACACCCGAACCGACCTCCGATAGAGCGGATCGGCGCAGGCGCCGCCGAAGATCACCGCGTCGACCCCCAGTCCCGCGGCGTTCCGGAAGATGCTGCCGATGTTCTCGTGATCGTTGACACCCTCGAGGACCGCCACTGTCCGGGCACCGACGAGCACATCGGCGAGCGTGAACGGCTCGGGACGGCGGGCGACGGCGAGGACGCCACGGTTCAGATGAAATCCGACCACCTCCGCCATCACGGCGGCACTGACCCGATAGAAGGGCACCCCGGCCACCGTGTCGGTACCGAGGGTGGGGGCCAACTCCCGTAGGCGCTTGTCGACGCCCAGGAACGCATGCGGCGCGAACCGGGAGGCAACCATTCGCTGGGCGACCAGCACTCCCTCGGCGATCACGAACCCTTTACCCGGCAGGCCACCGGGAAGAACAGGCAGGTCAGGACGTCGGTCTGCGGCGTTCAAATCTCGAAAATCATCGACCCGTGGATCGATCGGGTCGTCGATGTCGATCACGTCGACTGTGAGATCCGACATGATGCCGCCTGGGTGGGTATGCGATCCGGCCATCCGGCTAGTCTGCCCGACCGTCGATGTGACAGGTTGGAAGGGTGAGCAACGGTAATTTGACGCTTCGTCGAGCAATCGAATCCGACTGGCCCGACATCGCCATCGCCGATGCGCGGGCGTTCGCATTTGTCGAACCGCTCGACGACGAAGCCCTGGCGGACATCCGATCCAAGGTCACCGAAGGCGACGCCATCGTGGTCCACGACACCTCCGATCCGGAGCGTCCCGTCCTCGTGGGTGTGGCGATGTTCTTCCGGATGAAAATGTCGATTCCCGGCGGACTCCGGGTCGACCTGCCCGGATTGTCCTGGGTGTCGGTGGCAGCGACGCACCGTCGACGCGGAATCCTCCGGATGATGATCACCGAGATGTTCGAGCAGTGGGAACGCGAGCAGTCGACATTCTCGATCCTGACGGCCTCCGAAGGAACGATCTACGAACGATTCGGTTACGGGCCCGCGGCTTTCGACCACACTTTGCGTCTGGATCTGCGAAAGGCCTCACTGCGGGCTCCGGCGCCGGCGGACTCCCGGGTCCGGTTTGCCGATGCCGACCAGGTCCGCGAATCAGTTCCCGAGATCCACAACCGTTGGGTTTCGACCCGGCCCGGCGCGATCGTCCGAACGCCGGTGTGGTGGAACATGATCTTCGCCGATCGCCCCATCCTCCGTAACGGGCGCAGTGGACTCCACTACCTGGTGCACCCCGATGGTTACGCCAGCTACCGGATCCACCACGAGTCCGAAACCGTTTCCATCGCAGAGGTTTCCGAGCTCTTCACCGTCACCGACGAGGCCCACACCGAGCTATGGCGGGTCTTGTCAGGGCTCGATCTGATCCCGGCGCTCACCGCAACGACCCCGGTGGACGATCCTCTCCCCCTCAAGCTCACCGATCTGCGTGCACCGACGGTCACCGGTATCCACGACAGCATGTGGCTCCGCATACTCGATGTCGAGCAAGCTCTTTCGCTGCGCGAGTACGGTCACGACATCGACTTCGTGCTCGAGGTGGCCGATTCGTTCCGCGAATCCGGTGGGCGCTGGAATGTGTCGATCACCGACAACAAAGCCACGGTCAGTGCCACCGACGCCGAACCCACTGTCCGAATGGACATCTCGGTGCTGGGCAGTCTCTATCTCGGCGCATACCGCGCAGTCGACTTCGCTGCCGCGGAAAGACTCTGGACCGTCGACGGCGTCACCCTGCATGCGATCGATCAGGCGTTCAGCACGGACCGCAGGCCGGTTGCGGGCACGTCCTTCTGAGAACCACGTCCTTCTGAGAACGAGCGCCGCCACCGCCGGTTGCGGCGCTCAGTCGCTTTCGGTGACGATCGACTCGATGATGCCGACCGCACCGCGCAGGGTGGCCAGCTGCTGGTCGTCGAGCCGCTTGAGCTGAGCCCGCAACCATTCCTCACGTGCGTTCGCCTCGTCGACCACCAGCGCGTCCCCGGCCGATGTCAGGGTCACGATCACCTGCCGACCGTCCGTCGGATGCGGCTCACGCTTGACCATCCCCAGGTCTGCCAGGGAGGCGATCACGCGCGTCATCGACGGCGGTTGGACGCGTTCACGTGCGGCGATGGCACCCGGGGTCATAGAACCCTCGCGCTTGAGTGTGGACAGAGCCGACAGCTGCGTGAGCGACACCACGGACGATGCCCGGCGCCCACGTAAATGCCTGGTCAGCCGCACTACAGCTATCGCCAGATCACTTGGCAACTTCTCGTCATTCTGCTCCACGGTTCGAGGATAGGTGAGCATGACCGAAATGCGCGCTGAACTGCCAAGGTTCATTTGTTCACCTCACAATTGAGCGACTGTCGAAAATAATTGCAAAAACTGCACTTCGCCCATTGGGTGAGCACCGCGAATTCATGCGCGGGCGAAATCGGATTAACCTGACCCCATGCACGCAGAGATTCTTCAACTGCCCTCCCGATGGACCGCCCCCGGGCCGGTGATCGCCGTGGGAATGGCCGCGTGGCTGATCGCCACCCTCGTGGTGGCGATCTGGGACCTCGGCACCGACACCACACTCACGATCTGTCTGGTGGGCCTTGGGGTGGGTCTGTTCGGCTGCTTTGTGGTGTATCTGCAGAAGCTGGCGGTGCGCCGAGGGAGCCCGGCGGCTCAGCAGGGCCTGTCCTGAAGGTCATCCATGTCGCAGCTGCGACAAAGAGCGCCCCCAGTATCCATCCTGCGACGACATCGGTCATCCAGTGCGCTCCCAGGTACACACGGGTGACGCCGATGCTCAGCGCCAGCAACGGCGCGAACAACAGGACCCACAGGTGCGCCCGAACCCAGGGGCTGAACCGATAGATGGCAACCGCAGTCAATCCGTAGACCACGGTCGAGCTCATCGCATGACCTGACGGGAACGAATGGGTCGACAGCTCCACCAGCCGTTCGGGCATCGGGGGCCGATCACGGGAGAACAGTTCCTTCAGGGCGACCATCATCAGTGAACCCACGGCCGAGCCGAGGCCGACGAAGAGTGCGAGTCGCCACTGGCTGCGGAGAGCGAAAAAAGCGGTGACAGCGATCGCGACCAGAAACAGCGTCAGGGTGTTGCCCAACGTGGTGATCGCCTTCATCACCGTGGTCCAGGTATCTGTGCGGTGATCGACCATCCAGTCGAGGACGTACTGATCCGGACCGAACGACGTCGCCCCGTCGGTCCCGGCCACGAGGCTGCTGCTGGGCAGGTCAGCCGGGTACGACGCGGGACTTTGTATCAACATGGATCAGTCCATCCTCGTCACGCCACCACGGCACCCGGTACTCGGCACTGCTGCCCCCTCGACGCAACACGACGGTCAGGTCCGAGTGCACCCGGATGGGGCCCACCGGCAACTCACGGTTTTGCGACAGGGCCGTCTGCAAGGCCCAGGGCTGCGCATCCCAGGTCGACTCCAGCCCCGCCTCGGCAGGCCCTCCGACGAACTCCTCGGTTGCGGTCGGTATATCAAGCAGATCAGCGAGATTGGCGGCCAGGGCGTATTCGCCAGGCATCACCGATACGGTCGTGGCCGGGTCCAGCGCGGCGACCATCCACGGCGCGTCGAGTACGACCGCCTCCGGAGTCACCGAACCGGCCAGGGTGCGATATCCCGCCGGTGGTTCGAGGTCGTCGAGACGGATACGACCATCGCGCAGTGCACGCGCCAATTCGGTGTGCACCGCTGCTGCCACCGATGGCGTGATGCTCCGATCCGGATCGGACAAGTGCCACAACATCATCCGCGCCTGCTCGGTGTCCTCTACGTCGACGCTGCCGAGCGCGCCGGCCAGACCATCGGCCTGTGGGTGCTCCAGCGGATCGAGCAGACCCCGGGCGGCCTGGTCGCTCGGCGCCCGCCAACCGCCCAAGCGATTCCCGTCGATCACGGCGAAATGTCGTAGCCACCAGGCCGTGTAACCGCGGCGGTCGGCGAGTAACGGGGCGACATCCGGCGATTCGGCCAGCAGCGTGAGCGCCTCCGACCACTTGTCGGGGTCGACCAGGTCGAGATCACGGACCGCGATCAATGTTTGAGGTGCGTCGGTCAGGGTGTCCCACCACTGCGATTCGTCGGGCAGATCGTGGTCCGGGCCGGTCGGATATTCCTCCCGCGCCAAGGTGAAGTCCCAACCGACCCCGAGCGCCCGCAGCGCCGCTGCCCCGTACTCCTGCACCCATTCGGGACTGACCACGCCGAACGGTGAATCATCAACCAGCACAGCGGCCAACGGACTGTCCGGCAGCAGGAGTTCGTCCGCCGGACGGGGTTCGTCGTCGATGGTCGGCAGCTCCAGCGATCCCAGCCATCCCGGAACCGCCGAATCCGGGGCACTGCGAAGAAGACCCAGCACACTACGGACGAGCTGTTCACTGCCCGGGTCGGATTCGATCTCGGCCTGCAGCGCCGGGTCTGCGAGCATCTCCCCCACCGAGATCCGCCGGGCTCCGAGACGTTCGAGCAGGTCGTGGACCGCATCGGGATGAATGGTCGGCAGCCACGACGGGGCTGCGGTCTGCGTGTCGTCGGCGTCGGCGGATGCGTGTGGCGGCAATACCGTGCCGCGAGCACCCGGCATCGTCCGGCCATCGACCAATGGCACCGGCAGCGCACCGAGTTCGTCCACCTGCCCCTGCGCGAGCACCGACAACTCGGCGTAAAGCTCTCCCCACCACCGTGGTTCGCGCTGAACACCGGTCAGCCGAGCCGCGACCTCGGCCAGTCCGATCTCGGTGACCCCCACCGAACGCAACCGACTCAGCGCAGATCGTTCGGACAGATCCGGATGCACCAACGTGGCCACGATCTCCCCGATCAGCGCCGCGAGACCCGGGGTCAGATCGACCAACACCTCGGAGCGAGAGGGAATCAGGTCGTTCCCGTCGGCGCCGGGCAACCACCGATGCTCGCGCAGGTCGTTGATCAGCGCGGTCCGCAACCGCTCGTCCTCGTGACCGGCGGCAAAAACCGGCGGAGGAACCAACACCAGCCGATCCACCGCCGGTAGCGCAACACCGAAGTCGGTGTAACCCACTGCGAGCGTGGAGATATCGGCATCCGGATGTAATCCGCGACGATCCGCCGTCAGACGGACATCGCCGACACAGATCGCCGGTACCGTGAGTTCGACATCGGTCCGGGTCGGCGCGCGGAGCACCCCGGACGTCACCGGAACAACGTGGTCGCCTCGCAACGGGAGCAGCCATCGGGCATGTGGCGCCACGTATTCGCGCCATCGCTCGGCTCCGATGGTGACAACATCACCGTCGCGGGTCCGCGTGAAGTTCTTGTCGCCAACCGAAATCGTCTCGACGGCAGGCAGTTCCAGTAACAGTTCCACACTCTCGGTACCAAAATCGGCGAGCATGGCCACCGCGTCGACCGCGCCATCGAGTTCGAGCACCACCTCGGTGTCGAAGCCGGCAGCCGGTAGGGCGTCGATCGGCCACGCCAGCCGCAGAGTTGGCACCGGATGCCCGGCCAGGTCGGTTCCGGTCAGTTGCGCCCTGGTGCGCGTCGCCGAGAACTCGATGGATCCGGTGCGAGAACGGATCTGGACGTGGTCGGTGACGGCGGCCACCGCACTGAATCCGACCCCGAAACGCCCGACCAGACCATCACCGGTCTTGCTCGAGGACCGCAACGCGGTCAGTGCCTGCACGCCCGACCGGTCGAGCGGGGCCCCGGTGTTCGCGACGTGAAGGTCTCCACCGTCGATCCACACCGCCACCCGGCCTGCGACACCGGCTTCGGTGGCAGCATCGGCGGCGTTGGCAACGAGCTCGGTCAGCAGGCGATCGCGGTACCCGACCCCGACCAGATCGGATTCGGCGGCGGTGTCCTCACGCAGACGAGTGGGCGACGCCAACCAGGACTGCAGGATCGAATCCCGCAACCGATCAACACCAAACGGATCCGGCCCGGCCATCACCGGTACCCGCCGGCGTGCGCCATCACGCGCAGCTCAGGAATTCGCGTGGATCTCGACCGCGCCATCGTCATACGCGTCGTAAGCCGGACTGCCTGCACCCTCGGGTGCCTTCACATCCGAGTGCGCCCCACAGCCGTAGTCGGCGTGGACCACATGCCCGTCGGCAGAGTACTCATTGGCGCAGACGCCGAACGCCGCGCGCAAGGAACCCACCACGGGAAGATAGAACGCGCACGAGACGCAATTGTGCTTCGCGCTGCGGGCCATCTCGGCGGCCGGACCGTGGTCGCCGTCGACCCAACGCTGCGCGGCCTCGATACGGCCCTCGTAGCTCAACAAGCGCTTGCGGCCGAGCCCGATCGCCTCGCCTACCGCCGCTTCTTCGTCGACGAGATCAAAATCACCGTTGTCGACGTAGCCGGGCACGAGCCGCGGATCGTCGGCGGGCGTGGCGAGCAGATCACCTGGATGCAGATCGCCGGGCCGGAGCCGCTGATCCCACGGCACCCAGACCGGTGCGGTCAGTGCCGAAGACCCGGGCAGCAAAGCCACCTCGTTGATGGTGACGTCGTCACTATCGGGGCAACCGGCCAACACCACACACCACTGCCACCCGCGATACCCGGGCACGTTGGCCGCGAAGTAGTGGGTCGCCGTGTAGTCGGCCTCGATCACCGCGTCGAGGTGATCCCCGATTTCCCGTTCGTCGGCGTCGATGGCGGCCCGCGCCTGATCGACGGCCGAGGTCAGGAGCGAGGCAACCCGCTGTTTGTCGGGCTGCGCACCATCGGTCGCTGTTTCTGGCTGTTCAGTAACCGCGTTCACCCCTCTAGTGTGCCGTATCGCAACCCGCCCGGAGTGCACGAGGGTTGGTCGGCGGTCACGAGATAGGGAAGAATCAGGAAAGTGAACCGAGGAAATCCACCACCTGATCCTCGTGCGACCCCCTCGGACCGGGGCGGAGACGCGCGGGGCCATGCTGGTGCATCCGGTCACGGCCCCCGGGAGCGTCCACGCCAACAACCCACTGCACATCCGGGTTCGGCCAATTACCCGGCGGACGGCGGATCCCCGCGCGCACCGCAGGCGGGTCCCCCACCACCGGGCCCCGGCATGCGGAACCAACCACCCCAGAACCAGCCACCCCGGAACCAGCCGCCGCGGAACAACCCCCCACGACAAGATCCGTCCGGGGCATACCCGCCGCCCGGTGCACCCGGTCGCCACGACACCCGGCCGCAGACGTCGCAGAACCGGCATCTGCCCCCGCTCGACGAGACCGATTACCACAGCGACGACAACGCCCGTGCCATGCCGCGCAAACTCACCGTCACCCGGGTGGCGGCCATGCGCGGTCGCGAACTGACGTCCAAGGGCCTCGGGAAAATCCATCAGGCCGCCACGGCGGACGGTGCCGATCGATCCGGTCTGACCGCGCTCACGTACCCGACGGTCGTCAACTTCGCCGTCGATGCCGCGATGACGATCGCGCTCGCCAACACCCTGTTCTTCGCCGCGGCCAGTGCCGAATCCAAGGGCAAGGTCGGACTCTATCTCGCGCTGACCATCGCCCCGTTCGCCATCATCGCGCCACTGATCGGACCACTGCTCGACAAACTGCAGCGCGGTCGCCGGATCGCCATGGCGGGAACATTTCTCGGCCGGACCATCCTGGCGCTGCTCGTGATGGCCAACTCCGGATGGGATGCGGCCTCGAGCCAACTCACATACGACCCGTGGGTGCTCTACCCCTGTGCCCTGGGAATGTTGGTGTTGTCCAAATCCTTTGGCGTTCTCAAATCTGCGGTGACACCACGTGTCCTCCCACCGACCATCGACCTGCCAAGGGTGAATTCACGGTTGACCACCTTCGGCCTGGTCGGTGGCACCATCGTCGGCGGCGGTGTGGCCGCCTTCTTCGAGATGGCGCTCGGCAAGGTTCTGCCGCTACACATTCCGGGCGCGATGGTGTGGCTGGCGATCATCACCGTCGTCGGCGCGGTTCTGTGTATGCGAATCCCGTCGTGGGTCGAGGTCACCGAGGGTGAGGTGCCGACGACGCTGACGTACCACGGTGAGCCGGCCCGAACCCAGATGCCATCACCCGACGAAACCAAGAAGTCGCCGGTCAAGGCGCTCACGGCAACGATCCGACAACCATTGGGCCGCAATGTTCTGGTGGGACTGTGGGGCAACGGGACGATTCGCATCCTGACCGGTTTCCTGACGCTGTTCATCGCCTTCTACGCAAAGTCTCAGCAGGGTGGCGGCAGCGGCTGGGCGCAGGTCGCGATGCTCGGCGCGGTGGGTGCGGCAGCCGGTATCGGCAACTTCATCGGCAATGCCACCGGAACCCGGCTCGAGCTCCCGAATCCTCAGCGCATCGTTGTGATCGTCACCGGTTCGTGTGCCCTCGTCGCGCTGCTCGCCGCGGTCTTCGGCAACCTCATCTTTGTCATCATCGCCGCATTGGTCGCATCCGGAACGAGCGCGATCGGCAAGGTCTGCCTCGACTCGTCCATTCAGGACGATCTGCCAGACGCGTCCAGAGCATCGGCGTTCGGCCGCTCCGAGACCGTGCTGCAGATGGGCTGGGTGTTCGGGGCCTCCCTCGGCGTGTTGCTGCCGACGAATCTGTCCATCGGATTCGGTGTGGTCACCGTGCTGCTGGCCTTGGGCTTCGCCCAGACCTTTGTCACCAACCGGGGATCGACCCTGGTACCCGGTTTCGGCGGCAAGCGACCTGACATGACAATGCCGACCGGCGCAATCCACGTCGATCCCTCCGTGCGGGAGTCGTGGAACAAGAACACACGGAAAAAGGGTGCTCGCGAAGAATGAGTTTGACCGCAGGCGAAAAGAAGTTCGCCATCATCGCGGCGATAGTTGCCGTCCTGTTCGTGGCCATCGTCGGCGGCTCTGTTGCCGCTCTGACCGCAGGCCACAAGAGCGACGACGTCCCGTACGTCCAGGTTGCCTCCGGCACCGAATTGGTCCGCGTCGAACCGCTGGCCTACTGCACCATCGACCTGTCCAAATGTGAGGGCTCGGCGACGAATCCGCCAACGCGGGTTCCCGTTGCCGTCGGAGACACGCTCATGGTGTCGCTCTCCCATGAACTGGCTGTCGGACCGTGGATCCTGGTGGTGCAGTACCTGACTGCCGAAGGTTTCGACAACGGAACCGAGACCATCTACCTCAGCGATTCCAAACGCACCATCACGTTGCCATCGACCGAGGACAAGATTCTGGCCGTCGTCCAGATCACCCAGCCGTCGCAGATCGAGACCGAACCGGGAGTCTTCATCCAACGAGGTATCTGGGGAATCGACACACTCCCCGACGGCGTCGACGTGCCCGCTTCCGGGTAGGTCGGCCCCGCCGGGGGCGGAATCAGGATTCGAGTTCGCGGGCCACGGCCCGGACAACCTCTGAAATACGTTGTGAAGTCTTGCGATCGGGATAACGACCCTTGCGCAGATCGGGCTGCACCTTGCCTTCGAGCAAGGTGATCAGATCGGCGACCATGCCGTGTAGCTCGTCGGTAGTATGCCGCTTGGGCTGATCCTTGCGGGCTTCCCTGGTGTTCTTGGCGACGCTCGGCGCGGGGTCGAGAATCTTGACCGTGAGGGCCTGCGGACCGCGACGACCCGCAGCCATGCCGAACTCGACCTTCTGGCCGGGCTTGAGCGCCTCGGTTCCAGCGGGGAGCGCTGACGAACGTACATAGACGTCTTCGCCATCATCTTGCGAGAGAAAGCCGAAGCCCTTCTCCGCGTCGTACCATTTCACCTTGCCGGTAGGCACTGTGCACACCCTCATCTGTTCGCGTGACCCAAAACGAAAGCGCCCGCTGTGACAAGTGCGGTCCAGCCAGACGCGTTTGATCAGTCTAGCCCCTCGACCATGCTCCCAACACCATGGTTTTCTCCCATCGGGCAGCCGTGACAGCGAGCTCGGCCTCCGGCTTCGTCAGGCCGGTGAGCGACCTCCGCCTTCGTCTGCACATGCGGCACTGCACTACCGTTGACCACATGCGCAAAGCCGAAGGCGCCGGACTGCTACGGGTTGCGGTGGGGTTGTTCGCGATCGGGCTCATAGCCCTCATCGCGCTGTTTCTCGCCGAGCCGATCACCGGAGAAACCGCTCCCCTGTTCGTCTACCTGCTCATCATGTGCGCTCCCCTGGGATTTTTGTTCGGGCTGATTTTTGCCCTCCGATCAGGGCGCCGGGCAAAGCAGTAGTCCGACCAATCCGGCGACGACAACAGCGCCCCATTAGAGTGACGTTCGAGATGAGCCTTCACATTGACGGAGCCCTGACGCCCACCAGCGATGGTTCGGCCCTGCGGCGTGCCTACAGTTGTTTTCCGACCGGTGTGGTCGCCGTATGCCATCAGGGCGACGGTGATCCGATCGGTATCGCGGCGAGTTCCTTCGCCACGGTGTCCCTCGATCCGCCACTGGTATCGCTGTGTGTGCAGAACGAGTCGACGACGTGGCCGAAGCTGCACTCCGCGGCCGTCCTCGGCGTGTCGGTGTTCGCGCACGACCAGGACGCCGAGTGCAAGCAGTTGGCGGGCCCGGCGGCAAAGAGGTTCGACGGACTCGACCTCGAAACAACTGCCGACGGGGCGCTGTTCATCGGCGGCGCGGTCGCGCAACTCGCGTGCGAGATCTACAACGAGATCCCGGCAGGCGATCACAGCCTCGTCCTCCTCAAGGTGCTGGCATTGCGCGCCGACACCGATCACGAGCCGCTGGTCTTCCACGCCAGTACCTTCCGCGCATTGCAGGCACGCCCCTGACGGTTCACGGTCCGACTTTGCGTCGTGAACGTCTGTGTTCACCACGCGAGAGCAGCAAACCGTAGGCTGGACACTGTGACAGTCACCGCACTCGGTATGCCGACCGGTCCCAACGCCCGACCGGTGACCGACACCGTCATGCCAACTTCCGGACCGATGATCGACACCTTCGGGCGGGCAGTGCGCGACCTGCGGGTGTCGGTGACCGACCGCTGCAACCTCCGGTGCACGTACTGCATGCCGGCCGAGGGCCTCGATTGGCTCGACAGAGCCGACGTCCTGACCGCCGACGAGATCATCCGGCTCGTCGGTGTCGCAGTCCGCGACCTGGGCATCCGCGCGGTTCGATTCACCGGTGGTGAACCGTTGCTACGCAAGGATCTGACCGAGATCATCAGCGCGGTAGCAGCTCTCGATCCACGCCCCGAGATCGCACTGACCACCAACGGCCTGAGTCTGGCCCGCAGCGCGGAAACCCTCGCCGCGGCCGGACTCGATCGGGTCAACGTCTCCCTCGACACCGTCGACGCGGCACGTTTCGCCTCGATCACCCGCCGAGACCGCCTTCCCGACGTCCTCGCGGGCCTGGCCGCAGCGGGCGCTGCCGGTCTACGGCCGGTCAAGGTGAACGCCGTCCTCGATCCCGACACCGGCCTCGCCGATGCCGCCGACCTCCTGCGGTTCTGCCTGGCCGAGGGATACGAGTTGCGCATCATCGAGCAGATGCCGCTGGACGCCGAGCATCACTGGTCGCGCACAAAGATGGTCACCGCCGATCAGATACTCGACACCTTGCAGGCCGAGTTCGATCTGCAGCCGGACACCGCCCCCAGAGGGGCCGCACCGGCGCAGCGGTGGCTTGTCGGAGGCCACCACACCCCGGACGGCAAACCGGCCCGGGTCGGCATCATCGCCTCGGTGACACGTCCGTTCTGCGGTGACTGCGACCGGACTCGCCTGACGGCCGACGGACAGCTCCGCAACTGTCTGTTCGCCACTTCGGAGACCGACATCCGAGGTTTACTGAGATCAACTGAGAATTCAGATCAGGACATTGCCCTGCGGTGGCGAGAAGCCACCTGGGGCAAGTTGCCAGGCCACGGAGTCAACGACCCAGGCTTCCTGCAGCCCTCTCGACCCATGTCGGCGATCGGTGGCTGACATGGAGATCTGCGTCAGGTTTTTCGCAGCCGCACAGGCCGCCGCCGGCGTCGAGCAGCTCGTGATACATCTCACTGACAAAGCGACACTTGCCGATCTGGAAAACGAATTGGGCCAATCGAATCCGCAATTGGCCGAAGTGTTGCAACGATGCTCATATCTGCATGAGTCGATAGCGGTCCGCGACCGTTCGCGCACCCTCTCCGGAGGCGACACAGTTGACGTTCTCCCGCCGTTCGCGGGCGGTTGAGCAACCGGACACCCGCTCATCGATCGGGTCATTTGACCCACTTGAGTGCTTCCTCCCCTTGAATGATGCTGTGACGTTACTCACATAACGGTTCGATCACGGATCGGACACGGGACGACACTCATAGCGGTGAGCAGCAAATATGCCAAATCGGGACCAAAAGTCCCCTCGGGACGCATCGCCCAGGCGCCTCAGATAGGCGTGTGCAAGCGCGAATTAACACGTAGCGTCTCACTCGGTCGAACTGATCGGCCAAACAATGCAACTGAATATTCTCGGATCGCCGCGCCCAACCTCGTCCCGCGTTCCGAGAAACTCCAAACGTAATTCAGGGACGAGGGCGGGGGACCCAACCATCTCCTGGAGATCACCGGATTCCGACGGCCGACGGCAGCAACGCCCGACACCGACGAAATCCTTGGGGTGCAGTTCCGCATAGCGGAACCGAGCAACCTCTCGCTCGAACCCGACAGCTGACTTCGTAGGCGCGTGGAGAGAGGAAGTAAACCTTATGTCCGGACGTCATCGTCAGCCGACCAACACCGGTCGCACCGTTGCCAAGATCGCCCTCACCTCTGCCGTCATCGGCGGCGGCGCCAGCCTCGCCTTCGCAGGCGGCGGCAACGCCGGAGCGGCCACCGACTCAGAGTGGGACCGCGTCGCACAGTGTGAGTCAGGCGGCAACTGGGCCATCAACACCGGAAACGGTTACCAGGGCGGCCTGCAGTTCTCCCCGAGTACCTGGACCGGCCACGGCGGCGGCGAGTTCGCCCCGTCCGCAGACCAGGCCACCAAGGAGCAGCAGATCGCTGTCGCCGAGCGTGTCCTCGCTTCGCAGGGCAAGGGCGCATGGCCCACCTGCGGCACCGGCCTGAGCGGCGCCACCGAGCGCGAAGCTCCCACCGCAGCCCCGAGCCTGGAGATCCCGGCCGTGCCCGAGCTCCCGAACCTGTCGCAGGCAACTGACGACATCGTCGCTCAGCTCAAGGCCACGATCGATGACCCCGCGCTGCACGACCTGCTCGATCAGGCCAACGCCCAGGGCGACCTCACCCCTGATCAGGTCGCACTGTTCAACGAGTACAAGGGTTACCTCCCCGCTTCCTGATCCACCTTCAGGAAGCCCCCAGACGAAGGACCCCACACGCGACGCAACGTCCGTGTGGGGTCCTTTTCCAAATTCAGGAGCAGGCCGGGGAGATGACCCGGCGTTACCCGGCAGACATGGAAGTAACACGCCCGTAACAATGCGTGAAGATTGCACATCTATGACGTGAACCACTGTGCAACGTTCGCGTTGCCGGGCACCGGTGCAAGCGGAAAACTCAAGTCGCACAGCCCCGCACCATATCGGCCCGGGTGCGTTTTCCGGAGGAGCCACATTGAACGCTCATCTCACTGCCGCCCACTGGGTGTATCTCGTCGGGATCATCGTCATCCTCGTCACGATGGCAATGCGCAAGAACATCGTCGTACCTGCTGTAATCGCCACATTCCTGACCGCATTCGTCTTCTCCGGCAGCATCATCACCGGTCTGGCGTCGATCTTCAATGCCAGTCTTGTTGCCGCCAAAGAGCTTTTCAACATCTTCCTCATCATCGCCATGGTCACGGCAATGTTGGGCGCACTTCGTCACATGGGAGCCGACCGCCTGATGGTCGCTCCATTCAGGCGCGTGATGCGTACCGGCACAAGCAGTTTCATCGTTCTGGCGGTCGTCACCTACGTGATCTCGCTGTTCTTCTGGCCGACGCCTGCGGTTCCACTTGTGGGCGCAGTGCTCATCCCGGTGGCCATCCGCGCGGGTCTGTCGCCTCTGTCGGTGGGTATGGTGATCGCCATCTGCGGTCAGGGTATGGCGCTGTCGTCGGACTACATCATCAAAGTCGCGCCCGGAATCTCCGCAACAAGCGCGGGTGTGGACGCCGACTCGGTCGCCGACAAGGCGATGATCCTCTCGCTCATCGTCGGCCTGACCGCCCTCATCATCACGTTCGTCATGCAGCGCAAACACTGGCGCTCCCCGTCACCGGACCTGCTCGTCGAATGGGAGGCCGAGGCGGACCGTGGTGCCGACGAACTTCGTGATGAACTGGGCGAGGACGGTGGTGTCGGCGGAGCGGCCTCCGAGCCCGCAGGCGGACCCGCCGGACCACGGCCGGACGGCGCAGAACCGGTGGCGACCGCGGCCATCGCCACACCCTCCACGGCGACGGCCGTCATCGAGCGCAAAACAGTCGTTGATGACCAACCGCCGGCGAAGTCCGCGATGGCTCGCACCTTCGCGATGCTGGTACCACTGGTATATCTGGCCCTCGTGATCTACCTCATCTTGGGGAAGGTGGGTGTCGTCCCGGCCCTGAAGGGCGGCGATGCAGCCGCCATCGTCGGAGGTATTGCCACACTCGTGCTCTTCGCGGCCGCCGCGGTCTCCGACAAGGGCAACTTTCTCGAGACCACGTCCGAGCACCTCATCGACGGCCTGGTCTTCGCCTTCAAGGCGATGGGCATCGTGCTCCCCATCGCCGGCTTCTTCTTCATCGGAAACGCCGACTTCTCCGGCGCGATTCTCGGCTACTCCGACGACCAGGCAGGTCCGGCAATCCTGTTCGATCTGGTGAACTCCGCCCAGTCGCACCTCCCCCAGAACTCGTTCGTCACGGCGTTCGGCATCCTGTTCATCGGCATGGTCGCGGGTCTCGAGGGCTCCGGTTTCAGTGGCCTGCCACTGACCGGTTCGCTCGCGGGGGCTCTGGGTCCAGCCGTCGACATGGATCCATCGACGCTCGCGGCGATCGGTCAGATGGGCAACATCTGGTCGGGCGGCGGCACGCTCGTTGCCTGGTCGTCGCTCGTCGCCGTAGCCGGATTCGCCCGCGTGCCGGTGCTCGACCTGGCCCGCAAGTGCTTCCTGCCCGTCGTCAGCGGCCTGGTCCTCTGCACACTGTTTGCCATCTTGTTCCTCTGACACCGATCCGTCTCGAGTGCCCGCCGCGGAGTATCCGTGGCGGGCATTCGGTGTCGACCGGTCCGCTCGTCCCCCATCCACGCTCACCGAGGAGCCCACACACCATGCCGCCGCGCTTCCGTCTCGAACCAGCCTTCATACCCGTCATCGTCCTGACATTCGTCACCGGAATCGTCGACGCGGTCGGCTATCTCGCCCTGGATCGGGTGTTCACCGGCAACATGACCGGCAACATCGTCATCCTCGGTATGGGGTTGGCCGGAGCCGACGGACTACCGATTCTCGGCCCCTTGCTCGCGGTGTTGGCGTTCATGGCGGGTGCGTATGTGGCAGGCCGGTTGCTGCACGGTCACGAGAAGACCTGGCACCTCCGTCGCACCACCGGCCTGCTGCTCGCGGGCAGTGGCGCACTCGCCGGCTGTGCCCTGGCCCTGGTCCTTGCCGACTCGCACGCCGAACCAGTCCAGATCGCGGTCGCCGCAACCACAGCTGCGGTGATGGGCACCCAGGCGGCCGTCGCCCGGAAACTGGCAGTGACCGACATGACGACGGTGGTCGTCACCTCCACCCTCACCCAGCTCGCCGGTGAGTCGTTCGTGCTGGGCAGCAGGCACAGCCTTGCAAACCGACGGCTCGCCGCCATTCTCACGATCTTCCTCGGCGCCGTGGTCGGGGCACTGCTGCTGCGCGTGCACGTGGCGGTCCCGATGGCACTGGCCGCGGTCCTGATGATCACCGCCGCGATCATCGGTCATCTCGCGGTACGGGAACAGCGTCGCGAAGCAGCGGTTCTGAGCATCTCCGCGGCCTGAATCCGACACGTGGCATCACACGAACCGGTCGGTGCAGTATGCACAGGAATGTACGAAAATGATGTGCACGATGCAGTATTCGCGGTAGTGCTCACCACCCCCCGCGGTGAGAAGGTAGGGTGCGGCGCCGGCCACCCGGCCCGGGAGACGGGGACGAGGAACCGATGACCACCACTGCCGACCCGGCCGAGACGGCAAACGCAGACGACGCCGGTACCCCGTTGGCCCTCTCGGCACTGCTTGCCGGGACGCTGGTCGGTACGGTCAGCAACAACATCGTCAATGTCCCACTCGCCGAGATACTTTCCGACTTCAACGCCCCTCTCGAAGACGGGGTTCTCGTCGCCGTCGGCTTCTTGCTCACCTTTGCCGCGACCATGCCGCTCGCCGGGTATGTCGGGGACCGTTTCGGCAGGCGCCGTGTGTACTGCGGTGCACTGCTGGCCACTGCCGTCTGCTCCGCCGGTGCTGCCACCGCGCCGAGCCTGGCCGCTCTGATCGCGTGGCGGTCACTCGGTGGTGTCGCAGCCGCCGCGTTCGCGCCCGCCGTGATGGGCTTGATCGCCTGGTTGTTCGGCCCACAGCGCCGGGCCAGGGCAGTCGGCGCCTGGGCGAGCGTGAACGGCATCGGGCAGGCCGTCGGCCCGTCGATGGGCGGACTGATCGCCGGGACATGGGGCTGGCGTTGGGTTTTCGTCCCGCTGATCCCGGTGGCGCTCATCGGATTTGCCGGCACGATGCGTTGGATACCCGCCTATCCGGGACGTGTCATGCGCCTGGATGTGACCGGTGCCATCGCGTTGACGCTGGGGGCCGGAGTCCTGGTTCTGGGTCTGACCCTGGTGCCCCAGCCACGTGTACACGTGGCCGTCGTACTCGGCTTGATCGGTGTGGCGGGTGCCCTTCTCGGTTGGTTCATCTGGCACGCGCGCCGGGCCGCGGCGCCCTTCGTCGATGTCCGGTTGGCCGCCGAATCCCGCTTCGTCCGTAGCGCCGTCGCAGCGTGCGCCCAAATGTTCTGTCTGGGTTCAGCTCTGCTGGCCGTGCCGCTGTATCTCAACGAACACGGTGAGTCCACGGCCACCGCAGGCCTGATCCTGTTCGCCCTGCCGACGGCGATGGCCCTGCTCGGACCAGTGGTCGGGCGCACGTCTGACGCACTCGGCGCCCGACCGATGATGAGGGCCGGATTGTGCGTGTTGATTCTCGCCCAGATCGCGATGGTGTTGGTGGTCTGGGGATCTGACGGTAACCGCTGGACCATGGTCGGGGCGCTGATCACCACCGGTATCGGGATCGCGATGGTCCAGACGCCTGCGGCCGCCGGCTCCACGCGATCCCCCGCAGGCGCGCAGGGCACCGGACTGGGCCTGTTCAACCTCATCCGGTTCGGCGGATCGGCACTCGGCGCCGCGTGGGTCGCCATCGCGATCGACAGCTGGTCGTATCCGGCACTGTTCGGGGTGTGTGCGATCGTGGCAGCGATCGGTCTCGGCGCCACCTTCCTCGGGCGCGACCCGGAAGACGTCGGAGTCGAACCGTCGAAAGAAGCTCAGCGGTAATTGATCTCGCCGTCGACCGCATGGTGGATTTGTTCGAGCAACTCCAGCCGGATGGCCAGCCAGACCGTGAACTGGTTCTCCGGCACCCGGACATCGATACGCAGGGCCCGGGTGATCCTGTCCAGCTTGGACAACATGGTGTTCCGGTGGACATTGAGGTCACGCGCGGCAGCGTTCACGTTGCCGCCGACGCGGAGATAAGCGACCAGGGTGTCGTAGAGGTCCGAGCCCGGGCGCAACGGCCCCAACACATCTCGGACGAGTTGTCGGCCACGATCGGTGCCGGAGACGAGTTCGAGGGCCCCGAAGCCACGCAGGTCGCGGTACGCGATCGACCCGGTCATCTGCAATCGCTGACCGATACCGAGTGCGACCCGTGCCTGCCGATAGCTCTCTCGGATCTGATCGACACCCAGGGCCGAAGCGCCGTGTGCCACCCGGGTGGTGCGTCCGCCGCGACGTTGGGCATCGAAAGCCATCGCTTCCGCGTATTCGGCCATCTCGACTTCGATCTCCCGGTCGTCGCGAGACTTCAATGTCCGAACCACCACCAGCACATCGCCGATCACCGTGACGTACGAGCGGACTGCCGGATCCGGGAGTACTCCCGCGACGTGACGCGCGATCTTCACCAGACTCCCACTCCGGTCTGAATCGGACGAGTTCACCTTGGGCGCGGGCACCGGCACCACGAAGACACCGAATGTCGATGTGAGGTCGACGTCGTGGTAGTCCGCACGTGTCTGTAGGTCGTGTTCGCTCGTGAAACTGCCGTGTACCAGCGCCTGCACGAAGTCTCCCCGTGCACGTTCCTCGGCTTCGTCGACGCTGCGTTGTCGCAACATCTCCGACCCGACGATCGCTGTCGCCTGTTCTGTGACCACCGCATGCTGAGCGAGATCGTGCAGGCCAGGAGACGACGGTCCACCGGCCAGTACGACAACCCAGCCCTCGAACCATTTGCCGAGCATGATGGAGCTCGCGGTACAGGTATATCGGGGCTCCTCATCGTCGAGTTCGACCACGCAAGTGGTGGTGCCGTGTGTGGAACGGCCAGAAGTACGACTCTGCCTGTCCACCAGATTGTTTCGCAGTCGTTCGTACACTGACGCGGTTTCTTCCCCGACCATGCCGTGTTGGGCGACGACTGTGCCGCGAGCATCGAGCGCGAGCGCCGGACACTGGGCGAGCGTCGAGACCTCTCGGATCAGGATCGCCATCCCGGCACCTCGATGCAGTAGCCCGGCGAGCGTGTTGTGCACGTGCGACGAGTACCGCATGACATGCACTTCTTGATTCAGTGACCGTTCTGCCAGAAGACGATTCAGATCGGCGAAGCCGATCGGGAAGGACAGTTCGACCACAGCCATGTTCTCGGGCAGGTCCATAGCGGCGATCGCCGGGGGAAGCGAGCCGTCGATGATCAATGCCGCAGCACCGCGCGCGGCGAGCGCGGTCAATGCCTGCGGATTGCCTGCGATCGCTTCCGGGCGCGCGTACACCGCAACCGCGTCAAGGTTGTCATAGCGTCCCATGACTTCACTGAACGGAAGTGCCCATGTCAGCGGGCGATCCAAGCTGCCCGACCCGGAGACCACCGTTGCGCCTGCCATGAGTGTTTCATCCAGGAGGCCACGGCCGGTGAGTCGAGGGCTGGGTTCCATGACGGTCTGCCTTCTTCCACAGGAGATGTGATGCCGGCGGTTGCCGGACACACTGCATCCACCCATTATCGGGGTCACTCGCACTCAAACGATGTGCACAATGCCCATATATTTTGTTGATCCTAGGCCACTTTCACCACGCCGTCCGACCTCGGGCGCTGCTAAAAATGAGGTGTCCCGCTGGCGACCGCCACGATCGGACACCCGCACCTACCCACCGCGACGGTCGGTGGAACCCCTCGAAGAGAGCGACCCAATGCATCAAATTCACCGGATCACACTCGACGACGCGCTGCCACTTCTCATGGCCGGCCGCGCAAAGGCCGACGAGATCGGCGTCAAACAGACGCTGTGCGTCTGCGATGAGAGCGCAAATGTCATTGCCCTGCACCGACTTCCCGGAGCTCGGCTGACCGGGGTCGACATTGCGATCGCCAAGGCATTCACCGCGGCAGGACACGAACGGGCGACGCATCTGTTCAACGAACCGCCGAACGGCCCCGCGCTCCCCGGTAACGAGGCCTTCGGTATCAGCCACATGCTGCCCGGGAAGTTCGCCATTTTCGTCGGCGGCTTTCCACTGATCTACGACGGCCAGATCGTCGGCGCAGTCGGGATCAGCGGCGGCAACGGCGAACAGGACAAGGCCGTCGGCGCCGCGATGCTGGCCGAGTTCGCGTCCCTCACATCTGTCGCGACCAGCTGATTGTGCACATAGACCGTCATCGCCCAGTAGATCCGGCCACTGTGAACGTGGCCTGGCCGACCGGACGCCGATAGCGTCGACAGCACCGAATCCAGGTGTAAATCACCGGTTTTCGCTCATCAAAGGCCGCAACGGAGCTGCCCGCGATTGCGCCCTGCGCACGAATCGAACATCCTCGAGAGGAAATACCATGACCGAATTGCTCGGACGCGATGAGTTCCGCACCGCACTGGAAGATGCGATCAAGGGCCGTGAGGCCAAGAACGCTTCCTTCAGCAAGGCCTGGGCGGAGGGCAAACTCGAAAAGCACCACTTCGCCCGGTGGGCCGAGAACCACTACCACTACGTCGGGCCGTTCTCCGACTACCTGGCGAACATCTACGCCAACACCCCCGACCACTACACCGATGCCAAAGATTTCACCCTGCAGAACATGTATGAGGAAGAACTCGCCGACATTCGGCACACGGACCTCCTCATCAAGTTCGGTGAAGCCTGCGGCACCACCAAGGAACGCATCGAGGATCCCAGCAACATGAGTGCCATCACCCGTGGCCTGCAGTCGTGGTGCTACGCGGTGTCGTCTCGCGAGAATTTTGTGGTGGCGACCGCCGCGCTGGTGGTCGGACTGGAGTCGCAGGTGCCCAGCATCTACAAGAAGCAGATCGTCCCGCTGCGTGAGGTCTACGGCTTCACCGAGGACGAGATCGAGTTCTTCGATCTGCACATCACCTCAGACGTGGTTCACGGCGAACGCGGATACCAGATCGTTCTCGACTGCGCGGACACCCCGCAGTTGCAGCAGCGCTGCCTGCAGCTGGTGCGGTGGGGCGCGGAGATGCGCTTCTCCTACACCAAGGGCCTGTACGACACCTACGTCGCACCAGACCTGGCGCTCACGTCGGCCTGATTCTCGGCCGAATTGTGGTCCGGCCCGCGGATCGTCGCTCGGGCCGGACCACCACCACGGACACGACCACTTCGGGAGAAACGGAAAACCCCCCATGCTCGACGACGCATCCCAGTCCACTGCGCCGCCCCAGCACTGGGTGGCGGTGGCTACCACCAAGGACGTCACGCGACGCCGAAAGCTACGCATCGAGGTCGACGGTGTCGGAATCGCCCTCTTCAGTACGGGCGAGAAGATCTACGCCTTTGCCGACCTCTGCGTCCACCAGGACCGCTCGCTGATCAAGGGCACGCTGCTCCACGGGAGGGTGATCTGTCCCGGACATCAATGGCGTTTCGACCTGGAAACCGGCTACGAGGAAGACCAGGAACTCTGCCAGCCCACCTACGATGTCGCGATCTACGACGACACCCTCTATCTCGATCCGACGCCGCGCATCCGCCGCGGCCACAACGACTCCCGTGAGGATGATCCATCATGACGACCACCGTTGCGACCGTGGGCGCAGGTCAAGTCGCCGCCGTCGTCGCCCGGACCTTGCGTCGTCGCGGGTTCGACGGGCGCATCGTCCTGCTCGGCGCCGAAGCACATGCGCCCTATCAGCGTCCACCGCTGTCCAAGGAATTCCTCTCGGGCCGTGAGTCAGCCGAATCACTTGCACTGCTGACTCCGAAATGGCTCTCGGAGAACACGATCGAGCTGCGGACCGGGACAACCGTACGGCGGGTGAGTCCTTCCGATCGCAGCATCGAACTCGATACCGGAGAACTCCTCGATGTCGATGCCGTGGTGTTCGCAACCGGCGGACGTCCCCGCACCATCGAGACCACCGGCAGCCGGCCGGATCTCGTCCACTATCTACGAACGCTCGACGACTCGATGTCGCTGGCGCAGCGCCTCGTTCCGGGCGCTCGGCTCGCGATCATCGGCGGCGGTTTCATCGGACTCGAGATCGCCTCGACCGCAGTCGGTCTTGGTGTCTCGGTCACGGTTCTCGAGCGTGGACCACTTCCGCTGGGCGCTGTCCTGGGAACTGAGATGGCCGAGTTCTGCACCGGTCTGCACCGCGAACGCGGCGTCGAGATCCGAACCGACGCGCTGGTGCGCGAGGTGACGACTTCGGATGCCGGAGTCCGGATCACCCTGTCCGATGGGCACATCATCGAATCGGACGCCGTCGTCGTCGGGGTCGGAATCGAACCCAATGTCGAGGTGGCGGCCGCCAGCGGGCTATCGACCGCAGGCGGAATCGTCGTGGACGAATCCGGCCGCACCGGCATCCCCAACATCTACGCCGCGGGGGACGTCGCGTGCCGCATGTCCGACGCCGGCCCGAGCCGGGTCGAGCATTTCGACAACGCCAACCGCCAGGCCGGTGTCGTCGCCAACGCGATCCTGGGCCGCGAGACCGCCTCCGACGATCCGCACTGGTTCTGGTCCGATCAGTACGGGATGAACATCCAATTGACCGGCAGCACCCGGGGCGCCACCGACCTGGTCATCCGGGGAGACCAGAATTCCGGCGAGTTCGCCGCTTTCTACCTGCGCGAGGGTGTCCTGTGTGCAGCGTTCGCGATCGATCGCGGCGAGGACATCATGGCCGCACGGGAACTGATAGGACAACCCGTCGATCGTCGGATCCTCGCCGACGAGGATGCGGATCTGTGGGAAATCGACGAACAGATGGTGAACTGACATGAGTATCGAAGGCATGAACTTCGTAGCAGGACAATGGATTCCGTCTGCATCCGGCAAACGGTTCTCCAGATGCAATCCGGCGGATCCGGCCGATGTGATCGGTTCGTTCCCCGACTCCGACTCCGACGACGTACACGCGGCCGTCGACGGCCTGGTCGCCGGCTTCGCCGAGTGGTCGCAGAGTCCTCCCGAACGGCGGGCAACGATCCTCGAGGCCGCCGCCACGCTCTTGGAGCAGCGCGCCGACTCATTGGTCTCGGAACTGATCCGGGAAGAGGGCAAAACTGCCGCCGAGGCCCGGATGGAGGTGAGCCGGACCCCGATGAACCTGCGTTTCTACGCGGGCGAGGCAACACGCGCGACCGGCGCCACTTATCCGTCACCGGGTGAAGGCCTCGTCTACACGGTTCGGGAACCGTTCGGGGTCATCGGCGCCATCACCCCATGGAACTTTCCGCTCAACATCCCGTCCCGCAAGATCGGGCCCGCCCTTGCCGCCGGAAACGCGGTCTTGTTCAAGCCATCTGAATTGACACCGCTGATGGGGCAACGTCTGGTCGAGGCTTTGCTCGACGCGGGCCTGCCACCGCAGGCGATCGCCCTCATCCAGGGCGACGGAAAGGCCGGCGCCGCAGTCGTCGCCGACGAACGGGTCGATGCGGTGACCTTCACCGGATCCACGGACGTGGGGCGAGCGATCCACCGCGAGGTCGGGCCGGCCCGGCGGGTGCAACTCGAGATGGGCGGCAAGAACCCGGTTGTGGTCCTGGCCGATGCGGACTTGGACAAGGCCGCCGCCCTCATCGTCAAAGGCGCCTTCGGCCTGTCGGGCCAGGCCTGCACCGGCACCAGTCGGGTGATCGCCGACACCACGATCCACGACGCTCTCCTGGAGCGGGTGGTCGAATTGGCCGAGGACCTCGTCGTCGGCGTCGGCACCGCACCCGGTGTCGCCATGGGACCCCTCGCCAGCGAGGCCCAGCTGGCCAAGTACCTGCACTACGTCCAAATCGGAACAGACGAGGGAGCGCACCTCGTATCCGGCGGAACCCGTTGCGCCGACGAACAACTGCGCGACGGCTTCTTTGTCCGCCCGGCAGTTTTCACGGACGCCGCCCCGGACATGCGCATCGTGACCGAAGAGGTGTTCGGTCCCCTGTTGGCATTCCAGCGGGTGACGTCGTTCGAGGAGGCGCTCACGCTTGCCAACGCAACGGAGTTCGGTCTGACCGCATCGATCGTCACGCAGAACCTGGCACACGCCAACAGTTTTGCCAACCGTTCGCGCACCGGCTTGGTCAAGATCAACCAGCCGACAACCGGTATGGCGATGAACGCACCCTTCGGCGGGTACAAGGACTCGAGCACCCAGACGTTCAAAGAACAGGCCGGACCGACGCTGATGCAGTTCTACCAGTCGGAAAAGACCATCTATCTCATGCCCACACTCTGACCCGTTGCGGTCGGAACGTACTGGAGGAAACCTTGGAGTTCAAGAGAGTTGCCCGCTCGGGACAGGTACCAGAAGGCATCGTGCGTCGGTTCTACGCCGACGAGTACGAGGTAGCCGTGTCACGACTGGACGGGAAGGCCTACGCCACGTCCAACTACTGTTCGCATCTCGACTGCCTGTTGTCGTCGGGAAAGCTCGTCCAGGACGGCATCGGTTGCTCCTGCCACGGAAGCGCATTCGACCTCGAGACCGGCGAACCCCTCTGTCCACCGGCCACCGAGCCGATCAAGACCTATCCCGTCCAGGAACGTGACGGGGAGATCTTCGTCGGCATCGATCCCACCGAGCCCCCGGAGGGGCCCCGCAGGCGCAAGCTCCGCAAGTCATGACCACCAGGTCGCTCCGGCCGCCGACTCTGGCCGCCGGTGCCATGGTGTCGTCGAGCCATCCCTTGGCCAGCCAGGCCGGTGCCTCGGTCCTCTCCGACGGTGGCAATGCCATCGATGCCGCGCTCGCGATGGCCGCGGTGACCTGGTTGACGCTCCCCGGCCAATGTGGCATCGGCGGTGACGCATTCGCTGTGGTCGCCGAACCCGACGGCCGGGTGTGGACGGTCGGCGGAAGCGGTTTCGGGCCGGACGGGGGTACCCCGGAGTTCTATCGCGAACGGGGGCTCAGCGCCATCCCCCTCGACGGAGCGCTCGCCGTCTCCGTGCCGGGCGCACCCGCGGCGCTGGCCGCCCTGCACCGACACGGCGCCACCCGCAGTCTCGCCGAACTGTGGGAACCTGCGGCAGTCCTGGCCACCGGCGGACTCCCCTGTTCGGCCAAGACCCGCAACGACGTCCACACCGCACTGGGCGCGATCCAGCGCGACCGGGACCTGAGCAGCCGGTTCACCGACGCCGGGCAGGTACCACTCGTGGGCACACGGTTACCGCAACCCGATCTCGCCAAGACCATCCGGGAGCTCGCCGCCGATCCGCGCGCGTTCTATCGGGGCGATCTGGCACAGCGCTGCGTCCGCACCCTGCAGGACGGTGGCGCACCGTTTTCCGGCGACGAGTGGGCGCAGGGATGGGACGTGCACCCGGAGGCCGCCATCTCCGGCGACTATGCCGGGGCGACGATCCACCAGACACCACTTCCCACACCCGGGTGGATGGTCCTGCAACAGGCAGCATTGCTTTCCGATGTCACTTCCTCACCCCTGCTGAGTGCGGCCGCGATCGATCAGTTCGCGAATGCGGCGCGGATAGCGTTCGAGGACCGGTTCCGCTGGAGCGCGTCCGACAATGATGCCGTGACGCGAATCCTGCATCCGGACAACATCTCCGCCGGTCGGGCCCGCATGTTGACGACCCCCTCGCAGCAGTTCACGGTCGGCGACGGTGACACCACGTCATTCGTGACGGTGGACTCCGATGGACGAGCGGTGAGCTTCATCCACTCGCTCGCCTTCACCTTCGGTGCGAAGATGACCGTTCCCGGTACCGGCATCGTGCTCAACAATCGATTGGGCCGCGGCGCCTACCTGATCGACGGGCACCCGAACGAGGTGGCACCTCGGCGTAAACCACTGCACACCCTCAACGCCTGGGTGGTCACCGGCGCATCCGGTGAACTCATGCATGTCGGCAACACCCCCGGCGGCGACGGGCAGGTGCAGTGGAACATGCAGCTGCTGTCCCATCTTCTCGACCACGGACTCGATCCGCAAGAATCTGTCGAGGCGCCACGGTTCACCGTCTATCCCGGTTCCGACGCCGATGTCATCGGCGCACCGCCGGAGCTTCGTGTCGAAGGGTCCATCGATGTCGTTGTCCGAGAACAACTCTCCCGTGCCGGACATCGGGTGAAGGTGTTGCCGCCGATGGGTGCCGACGGAAGTGCCCAGATCATCTCGCTCGATCCGCGCGGGATCCTCAGTGGCGGCAGCGATCCGCGACAAGAGGGGGTGGCGCTCGGTGTCGGCTGAAGCGCCCCGCCCCCAGGGGCTGTACGTGGCGGCGACCCGCTCCGGCAACACGATCCGGACCGCAGGCATGACCCCGCGCCGCGACGGCATCTTGCTGATCACCGGGCGGGTGGGCGCGGAGGTCGGGTTGACCGCGGCCCGCGACGCCGCCGCGGTCGCAGTGGCCAACGCCCTGACCGCGGTGTCGTCGATGATCGACGAGACCGAGTGTTTCCGATGCGTCGAGATGGTCGTCTACATTGCTTGCGCACCGGATTTCACCGACCTGTCCCGGGTCGCCGACGGCGCCACGGAGAGCTTGGTCGAGCGATTCGGCCCGGCCGGACTACCCGCCCGCAGTGCCATCGGTGTCTACGCCCTGCCCGGCGGCGCGCCCGTCGAGATCGCACTCACCGCCGACATCACCCCCGTCTCCCCGTAGAGTCGGCTCGTGGCCGGGTCGGATACAACGGCAGTCAGCGCCTGACGAGCGGAATGATCAGCGGCGTATGTGACTCGGGGTCATCGATGATCCGGCAGGGCAGCCCGAACACGTCATGGACGAGTTCAGCGGTGACGATCTCGGTGGGCCGCCCTTCGGCGACGATCCGGCCGTCCTTCATCACGATGATGTGGTCGGCGTACCGGCAGGCATGGTTCAGGTCGTGCAAGACTGCGACCAAGGTGTGTCCCTGGTTGCGGTTGAGATCGCTGCACAACTCGAGAAGGTCGATCTGGTAGGCGATGTCGAGGAACGTCGTCGGTTCGTCCAACAACATCAGCGGTGTCTGCTGGGCGAGCACCATCGCCACCCAGACCCGCTGTCGCTGACCGCCGGAGAGTTCGTCGACCAGGCGCCCGGACAGTTCGGTGACGCCGGTCGCCTCCATCGCATCGACAACGGCGGTTTCGTCGGCGTTCGACCACTGCCGGATCAATTTCTGGTGTGGATACCGACCGCGGGCCACCAGGTCGGCGACCCGGATGCCGTCAGGGGCGATGGATGCTTGCGGCAGCAGTCCGAGCTTGCGGGCCACTTCCTTGGCCGGATACGAATTGATCGCCTTGCCGTCCAACAACACCGAGCCGCTTGTCGGCGTCAGCAGTCGGGACAGGGCCCGCAGCAACGTCGATTTGCCACAGGCATTCGGCCCGACGATCACGGTGAACGCGCCGTCCGGAATCTGGACGCTCAGCGATTCGCTGATGACCCGTTTGTCGTAGCCGATGGTGATGTCGCGGGCCTGTAGCCTGCTCGACGTCGCGACCGCCGCCTCGCCACCGGTCGGCACCATGTCAACCTTGTCCATCTCACTCCTCGTCGAGCGGGTCATTGTCGTCGGGCTTCCCTGGCGAGCAACCACACCAGGTACAGCCCGCCCACCGACACGGTGACAACTCCCACCGGAAGTTGGTTCGGTGCGAAGGCCCGCTGGGCGATCAGGTCGCTCACGATGAGCAGCAGCGCGCCCATCGCGGCTGCAGGCACCAGCGCCACCCCTGCACTGCGGGTGAGTCGCCGGGCCAGTTGCGGTGCGGCCAGGGACACAAATGCGATCGGGCCCGCGGCGGCGGTGGCCACCGCGGTCAGCGAGACCCCCAACACGATCAGACCGAGTCTTGTCCGCTCGGTGCGGATCCCCAGCGCTTTGGCGGCGTCGTCGCCCATGCCCAGGACCGGCATCCGATACGCGGCCCAGATGGTCGGCACGATCAGGACCCCGAGGATGACGAACACCGGTACGGCCTGATTCCAGCCGAGTCCGTTGAGCGACCCGGCACCCCACGTCGCGGCCGACATCGCCGCCTCCAGATCCGCCTTGAGGATCAGCCAGGTGTTCACCGATTGCAGGATCGCGCTGATCGCGATTCCGACGATGATCAGCCGGAATCCCTGGACCCCGCGTTTGAAGGCAAGGACGTACACGAGCAGCGCGGTGACCACGCCGCCCACCAGTGCGCCGGCCGCGGTGCCGTAGTAACCCGTGCCACCGACCACGAGCAGGACCACCAGCGCACCGCTGTACGCGCCGGTGTTGAACCCGATGATGTCCGGGCTACCCAGCGGGTTGTGGGTGATCGACTGGAAGATCGCGCCGCTGATGCCAAGCGCCGCACCGAGAACCAGGGCCAGCAAGACCCGGGGCATCCGCCACTTCATCACCACCAGCTCTTCGAGCCGGGTGCCGTCGGAGAAGATCGCGTTGACGACACGGCCAGGCGCGACCGGATAGTCGCCGGTACCAAGCGCGATCACAGCCGCCACGAGTGCCAGCGCGGTCAGGACGGCAACCACCGAGATGGCGCGTACGTCGAACCTTCCGGACAGGCCGGTGCCGGGTAGCCGCACAACCACGAGGCGGCGGCCGAAGTCGATCTTCGAGGCCGTCACCGTCGCAGTCGGTGATTTGCGGACATCGATGCTCACAGCCCACTCACCTTCGTGCGACGCACCAGGAAGATCAGCACGGGGGCACCGACGAATGCGGTGACGATACCCACCGGCATCTCCCCCGGACGGATCACCAGACGCCCGACGACGTCGGACAGCAAGATCAGAATCGGGCCGCCGATCAGGGTGTACGCGAGTATCCAGCGTTGATCGGGTCCCACGATCCAGCGTGCGACGTGAGGCACCATCAGCCCGACGAATCCGATCGGTCCGGCCGCTGCGGTCGCAGCACCACACAGCAGGGTCACCGCCGCAAAACCGATGATCCTCGTCCGCACGATGTTGGCGCCAAGGGAACGGGCGAGATCGTCGCCGAGTGCCACCGCGTTGAGCGATCGGGCAACGCTCACGGCCATGACCAGCCCGATCACGACAAACGGGAGAATCGAATAGGTGACATCGAGGCCGCGCCCGGAGATCGATCCGGCGATCCAGTTGCGCATCTGGTCGAAGGCAGCAGGATCGAGCAGGATCATTCCGGTGGTGACGCCCTGGAATACCGCTCCGACCGCGACGCCGGCAAGCGTCAACCGAATCGGTGTGGCGCCCCCGCGCCCAGAGGATCCCACGATGTAGACGACCACCATCACGACGATCACGCCGATGAAGGCAAACCACACGTTCGACATGAGGCCGCTCAGACCGAAAACGCTGACCGCCAGCGCGACCGAAAACGCCGCACCCGCGTTGATACCCAGGATGCCGGTGTCGGCCAGCGGGTTTCGGGTGGTTGCCTGGATGAGTGCGCCCGAAACCCCCAGCGCCATCCCGACAACGAGGCCGAGGACCGTTCGCGGGATGCGCAGTTCACGGATCACGATGTGATCGCTGGAGTTCTCAGGCGAGAACAGCGCTTGCCAGACGGTTCCCAGCGGGATGTCCCTGGATCCGATCGCAACGCTGAGCAGACACACCACCGCCAGCACGGCAAGGGCGACGAGGGCGCCCAGCATTCGACGTGTGTTGGTCGCGGCCAGTCCGTCCGGCCGCTTCTTCGCCACGTCCGTCCCACTGGCGGCTTCACTGCTTTTGCGCAGGTCAGACCGAGGGATGGCGCCCGAACGGAGACTCACCGGGATAACCGGCCGATGTTGTGTTCTGCCTTCATTTCGCCGCCGACCTCACGACCCTCTCCGCACATGGATTACCTACGTCACAATTGGTTACGCTCACCTTAGTCGTGGCCATCCGATGTGCATTCCTCGACCGGTCCGAGTGGACCGGCCGACAAACTAGATCATGCTCGGGACGCCGGCCCCGACGAGCGACGTGACGAGTTCACCGGACCGCACCGCGAGGTTCGACAACAACGACGACGTCAGTCCATGCGTGTGCTCGGTATTGCCCTGCAGATAGATGGCACCGCCGACCCGATCACTGGTCACCACCCGGTAGTCCCGCGCCACAACCGGACGTCCGTGTTCGTCGGACTGACATTCCTCGCCCAGCGGACCAAGCAGGTCGACGAGTCCCGTCGGACGGAAGCCGGTCGAGAAGATGATTGCGTCGCAATCGATCTCCTCGATCGCCTGACTCGGACGATGACAGATCCGCACCGACACACCGGACTCGGAGTCGAGGATCTTGCTGACCTCGGAGGCACCTCGGACGAACAGACGACGTCTGCCGCTGACCCGTTCCTGGTACTCCCGCCGGTACAGTTCCTCGATCAACGGGAGATCGACCGCCGAATAGTTGGTGCCGCGGTGGTAGTCGAGCAACTGCTGGCGGAGGTCGGCCGAGGCCTGATGGAAATCCACCACCGCTTCGGGATCGAAGATCCGGTTGGCGTAGGGACTGTCGTCGGCCGGGGTGTACCCGTACTTCCCGAAGACCGCATGGACCTCGGACCCCGGATATGTGTCATGGAGGTAGGCGGTGACCTCCGCGGCGCTCTGCCCCGCTCCGACCACGACAAATCGGTGGTGTTTCTGTTCGGGCAACACCGCCAGGTGATCGAGAAGCCGATGATTGTGGAACACCCTTGGGCTCGGCTGGATGCCGTCGGGCAGACTCGCCGTCAGACCCGCTGCGACAACGAGATTGCGTCCCCGAATCGAAGGTCGCTCGGCGACCTTGACCTCGAAGAACTCACCGTCCCATTCCACGCCACTGGCCTGCGCGCCGTAGGCCACATCGGCGTCGACCTTCGCGGCCGCCCAGGTCAGATAGTCACTGAACTCGACCCGGGTCGGGAAGAAACTCTGATGATTGATGAAGTGGGACAACCGCCCCTGCTGCGTCAGGTAGTTGAGAAACGAGTACTCACTGCAGGCATTACGCTGCGTGACGAGGTCTTTGAGGAATGAGATCTGCATCGTCGTTCCGGGCAACAACATTCCCCGATGCCAGCCGAAACGTGGTTGTTTCTCCACAAACTGCGCAACGACCCGGCGATCTGCCCCAACCGATTGGTTGTGCTCCTCGATCGCGATCGCCAACGCGAGGTTCGACGGACCGAAGCCCACACCCACCACGTCCGCGGGAGAACCATCGCCGATGGCCATTGTCATTCCTTCCTCGGGTTCACCGCCTGTGATCGACTGATCTGCAACCACGCCGGCTCACCCACATTGATTTGGTCGAACGAGCTCAACAGGTCTGGGTTGACCCGGGTTCTTCTTCGACGGCCACCGCGTCGAGCCACACACCGACCACCGGCTCGGAGGCCAGATTCACGAAATCGGCGCCGGGAGATCCTGCCGTGCGCCACTTCTCGACCAGCGACATCAAGCGGATCGAATCCAGCCCGGCATCAAGTAGATTCGTGTCTTCGGTCAGCTCTTCCGGTGCCACATCGAGTAGTTCGGCGATATCCGAGACGATTCGCTGCCTCGACAGCACGGTGGAACCGCTCACATCACTCACCCTTGTCCATTTCTGTCAGTGCACTTCTCGGTGCCCGGCGTTTCATCGCGCGGGCTCCGGCCGTGGTGTTCGTTGATCGTTCTTCGAGATCTTGCCCACCGAGGTGCGCGGGAACTCCGTCACGAACTCGACTACGTCGGGGATCTTGTAGGCCGCCAGGTCACGCTCTCGCAGAAACTTCCTGATCGCGAGCGAACTCGGTGGTGTGGAGGCATATTCGGCGCGCAGCACCACATACGCTTTGCTGCGCTCGCCGAGATGGTCGTCGGGGATGCCGACGACCGAGACGTCGTGGACCCACTCGTGTGCCAGGAGATGGTTCTCGACCTCCTCGGGTGCGATCTTCTCGCCCCCGCGATTGATCTGATCCTTCGCCCGGCCCACGACCGTGAGATAGCCACGCTCGTCTTGCGTGACGATGTCTCCGGTGCGGTAGAAACCGTCGGCGGTAAAGGATTTCGCGTTGTGTTCGGGTGCCCGAAAATAGCCGCGGATCGTGTACGGCCCACGGGTCAGCAGGTGCCCGGCCTGCCCCCGCGGCAGGTCACGGTCATTATCGTCGACAACCCGGACCTCGTCGGCCTGCGAGATCGGACGGCCCTGAGTCGTGGTCACCGTGGTGACGTCGTCGTCGAGGCGCGTGTAGTTGACCAAACCCTCGGCCATTCCGAACACCTGTTGCAGAGTTGCACCCAGGTCGGTCTCGACACGCTCGGCCGCGCTCTGGCTGAACTTGGCCCCACCGACCTGGATCGTCTGCAGACTCGACAGGTCACGGGTTTCCCTCAGCGACGAGTTCATCCAGGCAAGTGCCACCGGCGGAACGACGGAGACCATGGTGACGCGGTGCCGCTCGATCAGTTCGAATGCGGTGTCCGGACTGGGGTTCGGGGCCAGGATCACCGTGGCCCCGGCGTGGAACGCACCGAGTATCCCCGGCGAACTCATCGTGAAGTTATGCGACACCGGCAGCACCACCAGGAGCACCGTGTCCGAGGTGACGCCACAGATGCGGTTGCTCTCGCGCACCGAATAGAGGTAATCGTCGTGTGTGCGTGGGATCAGCTTCGGACGCCCGGTGGTCCCGCCGGACAATTGCAGAAAGGCCAGATCCGAGGGCAGCGCAGCGCATCGGTATGGATTGCGACGATCGACTGCGGGATTCTCCGCGCCGAGGGGCAGCACCACCGTCTGCAGGTCGTCGAACTCGCTGTCCAATTCACCGGCAAGACGCCCGTAGTCGAATCCGGCCGCCTTGTCGACAGTCACATACGCTGCGGCCTCGCCGAATTCGATGAAATACCGGATCTCACTTCTGCGGTGTGCGGGCAGTGCAAAGATCGGCACCGCGCCGAGTGCGAACAACGCGAAGGTGATCTCGACGAACTCGACGACGTTGGGGAAATGGACAACCACCCGGTCCCCGCGCCCGATCCCCATCGCGGACAGGGTGTCGGCGTGCGAGAGTGCGTTGTCACGCAGTTCGCCGTAGGTCACGGTTCGGCGTTCGTCGCGCACGGCGACGACGCCGGAGTTGCGGGCCGCCGAGTTCTCCAGCATCTCCCAGTGGGTTTCGCCCGTCCAGAACCCGCGGTCGCGGTAATCCTGTGCCACCTGCGGCGGATACGGAACCACTCCGTCCAACTCCAGTGGCAGGGAGGCACTCCCGCCGGATTCAGGCAGCGGCGGCATGGCGCAGGACGCTGATCACGTCGTCTGTGGTGGTGACCACGGCGCAGCGTTTGGCCGCATAGGACAACGCCATCTCGTGCTCATCGCGACTGAAGTCGGCGGTGGCGTCGGCGATGAAAAACGGCTGGATGTCGGTCATGAAGGCCTCGGCGGCCGACAGCATGCAGCCCATGTGCGCGTAGACGCCGGTGACCAGCAGCTGGTCTCGACCGTGATGCGAGAGCAGCTCACGCAGGTCCGTGCGCTGGAACGCGGAGTAGCGCCACTTCGTCACCTGGATATCGGTGCTCAGCGGCGCCAGCTCGGACACCACCTCGGTGTCGCGGCCGACGGTCAGTCCAGGACCCCACAGATCGGCAAGCAGGCCCCGACGGGATGGGTGCTGGTCCCCCGGCTGCATGGTGAAGATCACCGGGATCTGCAGTCGTGCACACCATTGCCTGATCGCCGCGATGTTGGGCATGACCGTGGTCATCGGTTCGGCATCGACCTGATAGGCGTCGATGAAGTAGTTCTGCATGTCGTGAATGAGCAGAGCCGCGCGCTCCGGCGCCAGCACCCAGGGTGCCTTGTTCTCCGGAATCACCGATGCACTCGGCAGTTCATACGGATCAATCGCCGGAATTGCCACAGACGGTCCTCCACTTTCTACACGTGGTCACGAAACACTGGCCAAAAGTTAGTGTAGGCACACTTAACTTGAATGCACCAGTCAGACACCTCGTGGATCACTGATCCAGGGTGGCCCCTCCGTCGACCCGCAGGTCATGCAGGGTGATGTGCCGGGCAGCGGCGGAGGCGAGAAATACTGCGCACCCGGCGATCTCGCTCGGATCCGCGAGGCGGCCGAGCGGAATCCCCAGCCGGAAAGTCTCCGGCGAGCCCGCGATCGTGGCCGCCGACCCATCGGGCGTATCCCACATCCCCCGGAGCATCGCGGTGTCGGTCGAGCCCGGCGAGATGACATTGCAGCGGATGCCGAGCGGCGCCAACTCCAGCCCGAGAGATCGGACGAATGCGGTTGCCGCAGCCTTCGATGCCGCATAGGCCGCCATACCCGCACGCGGCGCGGCCCCGGCATTGGAGGAGACCACCGTGATCGAGGCCGGACCACGCAGAACGCGGGAAGCAGCCCGCGTCACGACCATTGTGCCGGTCGCGTTGACGGCCAGGACCCGATCCCATTCGGAATCAGTCAATTCCGACACCGGCCCGGTGGTGAGCACGCCTGCCGCATGCACCACCGCGTCCACCTGACCATGGAGCTGTCGGGCGCGGTCGAACACGCCGGCAACGGCATCCGGGTCCGTGACGTCGGCCCGGAGGTAGACGGTTGCCGCATCCCACGGCGGTTCGACCGGCGCCGGGCCGATATCCGTGAGCACCACATTGGCACCGGCCTGCGCAAACGCTTGCGCGGTTGCTGTTCCGATACCACCGGCCGCACCGGTGATCAGGACGGTCTTGCCACTGACGCCTGGCACAGACATGCGGGTTCAACCTCTCTTCATGGGCATCGAATACACCCATCACTGACAACCACTCGATGTTAGCCTCACCTAACCCTGGCGCAGAAGTGCGGCCCCGTAAAAGGTGATGCCACCCTTTGGCGACCGGCCGACGGCCCGCAGATTGTCATCCGCGGGCCGAAAGACGCTCTAATCCATGCTGTTTGGGGAGCGAACCAGCGCGTGGTACCACTGCCCCACCATGTCCGGATTCAGCATGTCGTCGTGCATCGCCGGTATCCGCGAGGACCGCACAACGCTGCGGCAATGCCTCTGCCAGAGTTCGCGGGTCGCGTTTTCTGTCTCGAAGTGCAGATAGCCCAGCACCAGATCGATCGGCACCGAGACCTCACCATGTGTCGGTGCCTGATTCATCAGCCGTAGGCAGCGTGCGTACGAAGCCATGAACGCACGGGCGTCGTCGAGGCTGTAGTCCGCCATAGGTCCACCGGATCCTGCACTGCGGCGGGCGATCTGGTCCCGGGCCTCATCTCGGGGCAGCCCGGCCACCGCATCGACGTCCGCAGCAGGCAGTGCGGCATAGTGCGCAAAGATCCGAATCACCTCGCGCTCGAGCTCATCGGCATCCGGGGTGATGGTCACCGCGTCAGCGGTGATCGGCGGAGTGTCGAGGATGGTCAGGCCGCTGACGGTGGCACCGGCAGCCTCCAACTCGCGGGCGATCCCGAAGGCGATATGTCCACCGTACGAAAAGCCCAGCAGCTCATAGGGACCCTCGGGCTGGTGCTCGCGGATCACCTCGGTGTAGGTCGTCACCAGCTCGTCGAGGGTCTCGAAGTCCTGGGACGATCCGCCATGGGCCGGATCCTGCAGCGCGATCAGGCCATGGCCGTCCGGTAGATGCGGCACCACACTCGAATACACGGTTCCCGCCCCGGATATGGCGTGCACACAAAAGACATGGCGACCCTGTGCCGACGGTGCGAGTTCCACCGCGATCGGATGGCCTTGCCCACTCTGGTCTCCCGCGTCGATCGCTGCGGCGATCCCGGTGACGGTCCGCCGGTCGAAGATGGTCCGCAGGGCCAGCGGTAGTCCGGTCCTGCTGCGCAGGGCATTGGCAAACCTTGTCGCCGACAATGATTGACCACCGAGACCGAAGAAGTCGTCGTTCGATGAAATCGCCACATCCGGACCGATCTCCAAGACCTCTCGCAGCACCTCGGCGACAAAGATCTCGGTGGCCGTCTGCGGGTCCCGATGATCGATCGCCGCGAACGGCACCGGTTCCGGCAGTCCACTGGCGTCGAACTTGCCGTTGACGGTGACCGGCAGTTCGTCGAGTTCGGCAAACGCGACGGGCACCATGTAGTCGGGAAGGCGCTCCGCCAGGAAGTCTCGCAACCGGGCGATGAGCCCGTCATCGGTTGCCGGATCGGATCCGGCAACGGCTCGCGTGACATAGGCCGCCAGGTACGGCTCGGCGAGGGAACCACGGTGGCGCACAACAACTGCCGCGGTTCGCACGTCCTGATGCGATTCCAGCACAAACCTGATCTCTTCGGTCTCGACACGGAAGCCGCGAATCTTGACCTGATCATCGATCCGGCCCAGATACTGGATCGAACCGTGCTCGGTCCAGCGGACGAGATCGCCGGTGCGGTACAGCCGTTCGCCGATGCCGCCGAAGGGGTCGGCAACAAAGCGGGTTGCGGTCAGGTCCGGCCGGCCGTGGTAGCCAAGCGCTACCTGAGGACCACCGAGATACAGCTCTGCGACCACACCCACGGCCACCGGCCGTAGCGAGTTGTCGAGCACTCGCGCCGTCGAGTTGAAGGCCGGGCTCCCGATCGACAGGCCGGCCCCCGAACCCTGGCCGCCTGCGACGACCTGCGCGGTCACCAGTTCGCCGGTGATACCGACCGTGGTCTCGGTGGGTCCGTACAGGTTGTACAGATCTGCATCGAACCGGGCCAGCGCCGCGGCCGCGGTTGCCGCAGACAGTGCCTCACCACCACAGAACACCCGCCGCACCGATGCCGTGGCCTCTTTCGGGAAGTCGTACTGCAGAAGAGCATTGAGCATCGACGGAACGAACTCGACCGTTGTCAGCTGTGCCCTCTCGATCTCGTCGAGAAGGTACTGCGGATCCCGATGTCCACCCGGCTCGGCCATCACCACCGTGCCGCCGATCATCAACGGAACGAAGAACTCCCACACCGAGGCGTCGAACGAGAACGGGGTCTTCTGCAGAATCCGGTCGCTCGCGTCGATTCCGGTGGCCCGTTGTTTCCAGACCAGGAAGTTGACCAGGCCCCGATGGTCGATGACCACACCCTTCGGGCGTCCGGTCGAACCCGAGGTGTAGATCGTGTAGGCGGCGTCGCCGAGCAGGATTGCCCGGCCCCGCTCGCCATCGGTGATCGGCTCCGTCGACAGTGTCGCCAGTTCGGCGCGCAGTGCGGCGTCGTCGAGTGACACCACATCGGCCGCGTCGCCGAGCGCCGAGCGCGTCGTCGAATCGACGATTGTCAGTGCCACCGCACTGTTTTCGCGGATGTATTCGATGCGATCGAGTGGATAATCCGAATCGATCGGCACATAGGCAGCACCGGTGCGCATGATCGCGGTCAGGACGGCAGGCAATTCCAGACTGCGTGGCAACGCCACCGCAACCCGATCCCCCGGGCGCACACCGCGGCGCAGGAGCAGGCGGGCCAACCCGTTCGCGTGCATGTCGAACTGCGCGTAGTTCAACGTCCGGTCACCGAACACCACTGCCTCGGCAGCCGGATGCCGGTGGGCCGCGTCGATCAGCAAGTCGTTGATCGTGCCCGGTGGCAGCTCCACCTGATCGCCGGTCGACCATGCCGCCACGTTGGCCGATTCCGCGGCCGACAGGACGTCGATCTCGCGCAGCGGAACATCCGTGCGCTCGGCAACCGTGCGCAGCACGGCGATCAGTCGCTCGGCCAACGCCTCGACCGTGGACCGCTCGAACAGGTCGCTGCTGTACTGCAACGCGCAGCCGACAACGCCGGTTGCCTGGTCTTCGGTGAAATCGAAAGACAGCTCGAACTTTGCCGTGCCGTTGCCGGAGAGCTGTTCCGGTGCACCGATGCCCGCCGACGACGTATCCGGCAGCGACCCGGTCAGGTAGACGATCATCACCTGGAACAGCGGGTGGATCGCCGGGGAACGGTTCGGCGCCACTGTCTCGACAACCTGCTCGAACGGCACGTCGCGGTGGTCGAAGGCGGCAAGATCGGTCTCCCGCACCCTTCCGAGCAACTCGATGAATGTCGGATGGCCGGACAGATCCGTGCGCAGGACAACCGTGTTCAGGAAGTATCCGACCATGTCGTCGAGCCGCGCGTCGCTGCGCCCGGAGATCGGTGATCCGATCGCGATGTCGGTGCCGGCACCCATCCGGTGCAGCATCGCTGCGACCGCAGCCTGCATGACCATGAACATGCTGGCACCGGTCTGCGCTGCGAGCTCCCGCAGCGGCCGGGTGATCGGAGTATCGATCCGGCGGAAGACGGTGCCACCGCGATTGCTCATCCGATCCGGTCGGGGATGGTCGTAGGGCAACGCCAGCTCTTCTGGAAGCCCGGCCAACCGGGTCCGCCAATAGTCCAGAGCGAGTGCACCCCTCGAACTTTCGTCGTTCGGGTCGCCGAGCAGATCACGTTGCCAAAGCACGTAGTCGGCGTACTGCAACGGGAGCGGGGACCAGTCCGGCGCAGCACCGGCCGATCGCGCCCGATAGGCCTCGGTCAGGTCCCGCTGCAATGGCGCCGCCGACCACTCGTCCGTCGCGATGTGGTGCAGCAACAGCAGCACCAGGTCTGCTCCGGCACCGGTCTTGAGAACGGTTGCCCGCAACGGCACCTCACGATCGAGCTCAAAGCCGTATGACACCGCCGCCATGACCGTCGCGACCACATCGGCCTCGCCGACCGCAATCGATTCGACAGGCACCGTGGCCGTCCCGGCCGGTTTGATGACCTGGACCGGCTCTCCATCGACCTCGGGGTAGAACGTGCGCAGAACCTCGTGCCGGGCAACAACATCGGCGAGCGCCTGCGCCAGAACCTGTTCATCGATCGGATCGGGGTGAGACCAGAACACCGGCACGTTGTACGTGGGGTCGGCACCACTGACGGCATACAACGTCCACATCTGGGCCTGCCCGGACGACAGCGGCAGCAGATCGGGGCGCGTGCGCGCGACCAATTGCGGACGCGTCTGCGTGGTCCGGCCGTTCTTCAGATGATCGGCCAACTGGGCAATCGTGGGATTCTCGAAGAGGTCCCGCATCCCCACCGAGACGCCAAGCCTCTCGCCGAGCGCGTTGGAGACCCGGATCGCGAGCAGCGAGTGTCCGCCGAGTGCGAAGAAGTCATCTTCTGCGCCGACCGGCCCCTGTGCCGGGTCCCGGCCCAGCACGTCGCCGAAGACCTCACCGAGCACCGTCTCGAGCTCACCTTCGGGAGCTCGTGAGGTGCGCGCGGCACTCGCCGGGACCGGCAGTGAGCGCCTGTCGAGTTTGCCGCTCGGCCCCAGTGGAAGAACGTCGAGTTCGATCAGTTGCGTGGGCACCATGTAGCTCGGCAGCCGGGATGCGATGGCACTGCGTATCGTTTCGACGCCGCGATGTTCCGTCGACGACGGGTCGAGTACGTAGTAGCCCACGAGGTCATCCGCGTGCACGGCGACCGCGGCGGCCGACAATCCTCCGGTTTCGAGTATCGCCGCCTCGATCTCACCGAGTTCGATACGCAGGCCACGGAGTTTGACCTGCTGGTCGCAGCGGCCACGATAGTCGAGCCCGATCCGGCCCTCACCGTCGCGGCGCACGCATACGAGGTCACCTGTCCGGTACAGACGCTCACCGACCACAAACGGGTGTGCGACAAACCGTTCCGCCGTGCGTCGCGGGTCCGCGTGATAGCCGCGGGCCAGTTGTACACCACCGATGTACAGCTCCCCGATCACGCCTTCGGGAACCTGTTGGAGGAATGCGTCGAGGACGAAAAGGTCGGTGCCCCAGACCGGTCCACCCAGCGACAGTGAGGCACTGACCCCATCTGGATCCTCGAAGGTTCCGTCGCCCACACCGATTGCTGCGCTCACGTCCACCGCTGCCTCGGTGGGTCCGTAGAGATTGTCCAGGCGTACCCCCGGCAGTCGTTGACGAAGCGTCTGCGCGACGTCTGCCCGCAACGCTTCCCCACTGGCGATGATCGCCTCGAGTCCACGGTGGGCCAGATGCGGAACCTCCGTCAACGCCGGGGATGACAGGAAGACCTCCAGCATCGACGGGACGAAGTGCGCATACCGGATCCGTTGCTGGTCGATCAACCCGGCCAGATATGCCGGATCGCGATGTCCTTCCGGTTCGGCGATCACCAGGGTGGCACCATATGCCAACGGCCAGAACAACTCCCACACCGAGACATCGAAGCTGATCGGCGTCTTGTGTAGAACTCGGTCACCGGCCCCGACCCCGTAGACACTCTGCATCCACACCAGCCGGTTGACGATCGCCCGGTGCGAGACCACCACACCCTTCGGTCGCCCGGTCGACCCCGACGTGAACAACACGTAGGCGGGGTGTTCCGGCAACAACGCCCCGGTGCGCTCGGCGTCGGTCAGCGGATCACCCGACAGTTCGGAGAGCGCCTCGGCCACAAGCGAATCGTCCAGCACGATGGCCGGGATACCGGCAGGCAGATTACCTGCCCAATCGGTGACGGTGAGCGCCACCACCGGATTCGCGACATCGACCATGTATTGCAGCCGGTCCGCCGGATAATCCACATCGAGCGGCAAGTAGGCGGCGCCGGCCATGACGACGGCGTGGATGGCCCGCAGCAGCTCTTCCGAGCGTGGAACTGCCACGGCAACAACCGACTCCGGCCCCACTCCCGCGGCGATGAGATAGCGCGCCAACCGCGCGACGGCACCGCGGAACTCGCCGTGCGACACCGAACCGCCACCCGGGGTCAGCAGGGCGGGCTGCGGCTGCGCCGGACGGGCGACCAGCAGGTCCGCCAACGTCGGCGATGCCGGAACCCGAGGGCCCCGGAGTGCGGCCAGGGCCTCGTTGTCCGCGGCATCTATCACCGTGAGGTCGCCGATCCGCACGCCTGGACACGCTGCCACCTGGCGCAGGATGCCCACCAGGCGACGTGCGAATCCTTCGACGGTGGAGCGGTCGAACTGCTCGGTGGAGTACTCCACACCAATGGTCATCGAGGTGTCTGTGTCGACAAAGGTGAACGCGAGGTCGAACTTCGCATGCTGTGCCTGCAGGTTCTCGAATTCGGTTGGCATACCCAGGAAATCAGGGTTGGCACCACCGATCTGCAGGTAGCTGACCATCACCTGGAAGAGCGGGTTGCGACCGGCCACCCGCGACGGGCTCAGAGCTTCGACGATCTGCTGGAAGGGCAGGTCCTGATTCTCGAAGGCGGCCAGATCGACCTCACGCGTGCGCTCCAGCAGGTCGGTGAACGCCGGGTTGCCCGAGACGTCCATCCGCAGCACCTGCGTGGAGACGAAGAACCCCACCAGATCGGCCAGGGCCGGATCGCCTCGACCGGAGATCGGCGAACCGAGAGCCAGGTCGGTCCCTGCGCCGAGGCGACTGAGCAGCGCGGCCACCGCAGCCTGGGTGACCATGAACATGCTGGCGTTGACCTCGCGTCCCACGGCCAGCAGTGCGTCCCGGACCTCGGGTCCGACGTCTGCGGTGACCATGTCACCCGCCCCGGTCGGGACCGTCGGCCGACGCCGATCGCGCGGCAGTTCGATCTCGTCGGGCAGACCGGCCAGGGTCTGCTTCCAATAATCGAGCTGGCGCGCCGCGCGAGACCCGGGATCCGACACCGATCCCAGCCGCTCGAGCTGCCAGCGGGTGTAGTCGGCGTATTGCACGGGCAGGTCGGCGAATCCGGGTGCCGTACCGGACAATCGGGCCAGGTAGGCAATGGTCAGATCGGTCAGCAGCGGGCGGTCCGACCACTCGTCGGTGACCATGTGATGCAGGGCCAACGCGATGACCGAGTGTTCACCGGCTTCGCCCACCCGGATCAGGCAGGTCCGCAGAACCGGTCCGCGTTCCAGGTCGAAGCGTCGGGTCAGATGTTCTGCGACAGTGGCGCGGATCGCGGTGTCGTCGGCGCCGCGGCGCTCGAGTACATCGAATGCCAATGCATCGTCCGCCATACCGACGTGCTGGGTCGGCTGTCCGTCCACGACACGAACCACCGTGCGCAGCGCCTCGTGCCGGTCCAGCACGTCGAGAAGTGCTGCACGCAGCGCATTCTCGTCGACAACTCCACCGACACGCGCCACATGCGCGTAGTGGTACGACAGATCGTCGCCATCGAGTGAGTGCAGGAGCCACAGACGTTCCTGGGCCGCAGACAGCGGAACCAGTTCGGGCCGTGGCGTGTTCGCGACGGCGATCAACGATGACGTCTCCGGATCGGCCCGGAGATCTCCACCCTGCAAACGCGCAGCCAGGGCAACCGGTGTCCGCGCCTCGAACAGATCACGGATCGCGAGCTTGCGGCCGTCGACCTCAACTCTGCCGACCAACTGCATCGCCGACATCGAGTGCCCACCGAGTGAGAAGAAGTCGTCGTCGATACCGACCTCGTCGACCTCGAGGATCGAGGCAAATGCCTCACACAAAGCACGTTCGGTGTCAGTTCGCGGCGCACGTCGCACGCCACCGACCGCCAGTTCCGGCTTGGGCAGCGCGGCGATGTCCAGCTTGCCGTTGACGGTCATCGGCAGGCTCTCCACCGCCGAGAACAACGCCGGGACCATGTAATCGGGCAACAATCCACCCAGATACGCACGCAGCGCAGCCAGATCACCATCGAAGCCCGTCGCGGGCACCACGTACGCGGCGAGGCGTTTGGTACCGGGAAGTGATGGATCCGGAGCGGCTATCACGGCGGCCCGCACGATGTCGTGATGGGCGTCGAGGACGGCCTCGATCTCGCCGACCTCAACCCGGTAGCCACGGATCTTCACCTGATCATCGGTGCGTCCCAGGAACTCCAGGTTCCCGTCGGCCCGCCATCGCATCAGGTCGCCCGTGCGGTACATCCGCTGCCCGGCGGCCGCGAACGGGTCGGCCACAAATCGCTCGGCGGTCAGTGCGGCCCGGTTCAGGTAACCCCGCGCCAAACCGGCGCCGGTCACATACAGTTCGCCGACCACGCCCTCGGGTACGGGTCGGAGCCACGAATCGAGTAGGTGGGCCTGCGTGCGACTGATCGGATGTCCGACAGTGGGTTTGTCACACTCGTCGGTGCCTGCGCCAAGCGTGTTGATCGTGTACTCGGTGGGTCCGTACAGGTTGTAGCCCAGCACATCCGGCGTTTCGCGTAGTTGTTGCCAGATGTTATCCGGGACCGCTTCGCCGCCGAGCAGGACCAGCGGTGGGCGATGCCCGGGATACGGGGTTCTGACGTCCTCCGGTCCGGCGAGAAGTCCGGCTTCGAACAGATGATGAGCGTACGTCGGGGTGACATTGACGACGTCGATGAGGTGGCGACGGCAGTAGTCCACCAGCCCGGCGGCATCGCGGCGGAGTTCTTCGTCGCAGACATGGACTTCGTGGCCTTCGACAAGCCACAACAGCTCTTCCCACGACATGTCGAACGCAAACGACACGGTGTGGGCGATGCGAAGTCGGACGCTCCTGCCGGACTCGGCGACGGCCCGAACCGTCGGATCGAAGATCGCACTGCGATGGTTGAGCTGCATGTTCGTCAGCCCGAGATACGGCGTCGACACGCCCTTGGGCAGGCCCGTCGAACCCGAGGTGAAGATGACATAGGCCGGATGCCGAAGGCGGCCCGGTGTTCCGGGCGCAAACATCCCGAGTTCGGTGTCGGTCAAGGGTGATTCAGACACCTCGGCCAGGTGTCCGCGGGTCTCGGCGTCGTCGAGGACCAGCAGATTCCGCCCGCCGAGTCGCTGCGCTGTGCCCGCGACGGTGAGGACCACCATCGGATCACCCTGGTCGAGGATGACCGCGAGACGGTCGTCGGGATGATCGAGTTCCAGGGGCAGATACGCTGCACCGCAACGGAGTACTGCGAACAGCGCGACCACCGTGTCGATGCTGCGCGGTAGCGCGATCGCCACGATCGACTCGGGACCGGCACCCTGGCCCACCAGGAGTCGGGCCAACCGATTGATCCGGGCATCGAGTTCTGCGTAGGTGAGGCGCTTGTCTCCGAACACGAGCGCGTTCTCCGCCGGTATGAGTGCCGCTCGGTCGGCGAGCATCTCGGAGATCGTGATGTCGGGCAGGTCGGGGAGGTCATGGAGCGGTTCGGTTCGATCCGCAGGGAGCGCAACGGGCAGCGCGGCCGCGGCGACGGTGCCCGGAGCATCGACGAATGTCGCGAGTACCGAACGGAACTCGTCGGCGATCGTGGCGGCCAGGTGGTCGCTGATCAGGTCTGCCCGGTACTCGATCCGGAAGCGGATGTCCTCGCTCGGCGTCACCACGATGGTGACCGGGTAGTGCGTGTGATCGAGACTGCCCTCACCGAGCAGGCCGTGCCGCTGCGATTGTTCGGCCTCTTCGTCCTCGGTGCGAAAGTTCTGCAGCACGTACAGGACGTCGAACAGCGCGGAGACACCGGCGGCGCGCTGGATTCCGGCGAGTCCCAGATGGTCGTATGCCATCGAATCGACCCGGTCGGTCTGCACCCTGCGCGCAAGTTCGGTGAGTGTCTCTCCGGGCCGCAGCCCGACCCGGACCGGAATCGTGTTCAGGAACAGCCCGATGACTCCTTCGAGACCGGGGACCTCGGTGGGGCGACCAGACACGGTGGAACCGAAAATCACATCGGCTCGACCAAGGTGACGTGAGAGCACCAGCGCCAGCGCGGAATTGAGTGTGGCATTGAGCGTGACACCCGCCAGACGAGATGCCCCACGGAGGTCGATTGAAAGATTCGCTCCGAGAGTGCGTTCGATGCGCACCGGTGCCGCGCCCGCCGTACCCGCCGCACGCGGAGCGAGTAGCGATGGTTCTTCGACGCCGGAAAGAATCTGCGCCCAGGCGTCGTGCGCGACCTGCTGGTCCTGGCCACCCAGCCAGGCAAGGTAATCGCCGAACGTCGCGTGCGGAGCTTCGACGGTGCCGAAATCCGCTGCGGCATAAAGTGCCAGTAGTTGGGAGACGAAGGGGCCGCCCGACCAGCCGTCCCACAGCATGAACTGACGGTTGATCACGAGTCGGTCATGACCGGAGTCGAGATGGATGAGCGTCATTCGCCACAGCGGCGGCGCATCGAGTGTGAACGGGGTTCGCCGGTCCCGGAGCAGTTCGAGTTCGAGCATCTCGTCGCGATCGGCCGCCGGGTATCCCGACAGATCGACCTCGACCAACGCCGGTTCGAGATCGTCGAGCACGAATTGGACCGGCGCATCAAAACCGTCGACGGTGAATCCCGCGCGGATCGCGGGATTGCGTTTCATCAGCTCGGTGGCGGCGACCCGCAACCGGTCCGCGTCGAGCCGGTGATCGACGTCCAGCCAGAACTGTGCCGTGTAGATGTCGTTTCCGCTGTCCACCTGGGCCTGATAGAACAGGCCCTCCTGTAGCGGCGACAGTGGCCACACATCGGAGATGTGTTCTCCGGCCAGTGAAATCAGGGTCTCGTCCTGCTCGGGGGTCACCCGGACCAGGTAGCCCGACGTCCGCGCCGCCGCTGCGGGCAACAGAGCCGTCAGGGTCTGCGACCAGATCGTCGAAAGCTGTTCGAACTCGGGTTCACCGGCCGCCGAGCATTTCCCCTGCACGTGCGCCGACCAGCCGGCAGCACCGCGACGCAAGGCCAGTCTGATCGCCGTCTGCGCAGGCAACGGTTCGTCGGTGTCGAGTCGCTCGACCCGCAGGTCCACTGGAGGCAAGGCTGCCAGGGCGGCGCCTGCCTGCGGCTGCAGGTGACGAAGAACCTCGTAGCGTACATCCGCTGCGTCGGACCAGAACTCGCGAGCGGTCTCGATGAGCTGCGCCGACTCGGCACCCGGTCCGGTCGACAACCGGATGGGCGCCACCGAACGGAGCGGGCCGACAGTCCCGGACAGGTCCAGACCGAACGGGGTCTTGTGGTGGATGTCCTGGCCGACCTCGAAGACGACCTCGGTCCGGTCGATACCGCGGGCGGCATCCCAACGCGCGATCGTCACAGCCGCCGCGGCAGACAACACCGCGGTGAGTTCTTCTGGTGCGAGCTCATCGGGTGCGGTAACGGGTGATTCGGACACGTAGACGGTCTGCGCCGACTGATCCGGATCCCCCTGCCGGGTCACACCGGCCGCCACCCGCCCGCCCGGGGCCAGGATCCCGAGCCAGCGGGGCAATTCGGCGAGCAGCTGGGGTGAGCGCGATCGGGCCGAGAGTTCGCGGGCCACAGTTCCGATGTGTGTTGCGGGAGGATCGATTCGAATCGCCCGGCCGGCCAGCGCGTCCGAAGCGGCCTGTTCCAGCTCGGTCGCCAGTACGGTCAGCGACACCTCATCGACGAACAGTGCGGCAACCGTCAGATGCACTGCGAGTTCGTCGGATCGCCAGTGCGCAGCCAGGATCCGGCCGGCACGGACGTCGATCTCATCGCCAGAAGCGGTGGGTTCGGGATCGACCGGTTCCAGCGACCACAGTCCGGCGGCGGGTTCGGACAACCGGCTATGCAGGATCGGATGGGCACTCACCAGTGCACGCGCCGCGTCGAGAACGACCTCGGCGGTGGTTCCGGAGGGCAGGGTGACCGTCCGGGTCCGCAATGCTGTGGCGGTCTCCGGCTGGTGCCGCGCCCGGTGCAGAGACGGAAGCAGTGGCAGCGCTTGCGGTTCGCCGCCGGACACTGTCACCGGGTTCGACCCCAGCACCTGCAATCTGGCGGTCGGGTCGACAAACAGTTCGTCGAAGAACGTCTCGAGATCGCCGCTGACCTCGAGCACATCATCTTTGGCGTCGGCCACACCCCGCAATGTGATGCGGATCGGTTCGAGACCCCGCTGAATCACGGCGAGGAACTCGACGTCCCCGACCGGACCTGAGGCCAGCGGGACGAACTGCGCAGGCAAACCGCCCACAGTGGCATTCGAGGAGGCGGACAGGACGTTGATCCCGGCGCCGAACATGCGGTATGCGGGGTCCAGGCCGCGTAGTTCCCGGCCGAGATCTTCACCCCGAAACCGACTGTGCTTCAACATCTCGGCGAGGCGGTCGGCAACTCTGCGGGCGATGTCGGTGAGTGTGTCGCGACCGTCGACGGGGATTCGCAGTGGCAAGACACTGGTCACCATTGCCGGAACGGTTCGCAGTTCACTGACCCCACGCGCGGTGGTCGGCAGCGCGAAGACGATGTCGGACAGGCCGGTCCTTCGCTGGGTGAACGCGGCGAGCACGCCGATCAGCATCTGCGCCAACGACAGACCATGGTCCTTGCCCAGGTCCTGCAGGATCTTCGTGCGGTCGGTGTTCAGGATCACCGCAGCATGCTCGGTCCCCTGCGCGGGTGACAGAAAGCGGTTCAGCAGACGCGGGGCGGGCGGCAGGTCCGCCATCTGCCCGACCCAATACGCCCGGTCTGCGTCGAACTGATCCGAGTCCCGATAGTCCTGATCTGCCTTGACGTAGCCCTCGATCGACCAGCGCGGTCCCGGATCGAACTCGGCAGGTGCGGGGTAGGCACGACGCACGGCGAGGCCGAGCTGCATCAGTCCGACACCGTCGCAGACGATGTGGTGTGCGTACAGGAACCAGATGGTGGCAGTGTCCGACAACAGCAGGACGGCGGTCCCGAACAGATCGTCGGTGGCGACGTCGTGGGGCCGGTCGAGTTCGGCTCGCATCCACGCCATCGCGGCAGCACGCGGATTCGCGTCCGCGCGCAGATCGACCACGTCGGGAATGGTGTTCCCCGGCGGCGTGACGACCTGCCGTAGTTCTCCGTCAGACGCCATGGTGAATCGAACGTGCAGGGTTGGTGCTTTGGCGACCACGCTGCCGATCGCAGTGGTGAGGCGATCGATGTCGAGCGGACCCGACGTGACCTCTCCATAGAGGCCGGTGTTGTAAAGCGTGGCGTCCTGTGCGGTCTGCGCGCCGAGGAAGACATCCCGCTGAGCAGCGGTGGCAGGCAGTGTCCCCGGACCCTTCGCGGCGGTCTCGTCCACGTTGCCGTAAGACTCTTTGACGTCGGTCACCGTGCTACCTCCACCGAATTCGTGGCGGGATCCGCCAATTGCCCACCGACCGACATCCATCGCTGCGCCACGCTCACCACTTCTTCCTCGGCGAGCACACCCGGCAGGTAGGTGAACCTGCCACGCAGCACCGGGCCATCGGGCCCATCGATGCACACGATCTCGATCTCCAGCGCATACGGGACACCAAGATCGGCATCCGGCGGGGTATCGAGTGCCCGCGACTCTTCAGAGGGCAGCCAATCGCCACCCTTACCGACCGGGATGCGCCCCAGGTAGTTGAACAGCACTTGGGCACTGCCTGTTTCAGACAGAATCGCGCTGGTCTGCGGATCGAGGTAGCGAAGCATCCCATATCCGAGTCCGGATCCCGGGACCGCGGCCAGCGCGGCCGCCGTCTGCGCCACCGCATCGTCGACAGATGTGAAGGCGGGCAGCCGAACCGGTGCCATCGCGGTGAACCAGCCGAGTGTTCGCGTCAGTTCCACCGACGGACCCGAATCGGGATCCTCACGGCCATGACGCTCGACGTCGACGACAATTTCACGTTCGCTCTCACCGAGAGCCGCTCGAACCGTTCCGAGCAGGATGGCGGTCACCTCGAATCCGGATAGCGCCGGCACCGAAGTCAGCAGCGCAGCGCTGGTTTGGGTATCGAGCGCGACCTCGACCATGCGCTGCTCGCCCACCGTCCCGGTCACCGGGCCCGGAACCAGTTCACCGCCTGGCGCCAGCACATTTCGCCAATGCGCTAGCTCACGCTGCCGACCGGAGTCGAGCGCAGCAGCCGAAATCCGGTCCGCGAACTCCGTCAACGTGGTTCGCGCGGGGAGCAGGTCGATCGACCTGCCGCCCTGTACGTCCGCCCATGCCTGTTCCAGGTCTTCGAGGATGATCCGGCGGGACACACCGTCGATGGCCAGGTGGTGAATGACAAGAATCAGTCGGCCCGGGGTGCTGGGCCGGTCGAGGTAGACCGCGGCCAGCATCCGGCCGGCTTCAGGATCGAGGCGATCGCGGGCCGCCGAGGAAGCGTGGGCCACCGCGTCGCCGAGGTCGGCGTCATCGGACACCCGCACCACCTCCACGCAGTCTGCGCCCGACACCGTGCCCCGCGGCCTGATCTCGAGCGACCAGAGGATGCCGGCAATATCGGTGAGCTGCAGGCGCAGGGCGTCATGATGATCGACCATGGCCGACACGATCGAGCGAATGACCTCACCGTCGGCCGATACCGGAACCTGTACCACCATCGACTGATTGATGTGGGTACTCGATCCGCCGAGTTCACGAAGACGAGACATGATCGGCAGCAATGCAACCGGGCCAACCGCGGCATCGATGTCGGTGTGGTCCTGTGACTCGTTCGTCGCCACCGCCGCGAGGGCGGCGACGGTTCGGTGGGTGAAGATGTCCCGCGTCGCCAAGGTCAGACCGCGGCGCTGCGCCCGATTCACGAGCTGGATCGACACGATGCTGTCACCACCGAACGCAAAGAAGTCATCGTCGACCGAAACCTGGTCGAGTCCAAGCGTTTCGGCAAACACCTCACACAGGATCCGCTCGTTGTCGGTCTCCGGTTCCCGCGAGGTGATGCCGGTGGTGAACTCCGGATCCGGAAGTGCGCCGCGGTCGAGCTTGCCGTGCGGTGTCATCGGGAAGCCGGGCAGGAACACCAAGGCCGAAGGCACCATATAGTCGGGAAGCCTGGAGTGCAGTTCACTGAATATCCGGTCCCGAACGATGAGGTCCGCTGATTCCGGATCAGCCGAATCGGGATTGCTCGCAGCAACCACATAGCCCACCAAAATGGTTGCACCCGAGGGTCCCTCACGGTCGACCACGACAGCGTCGCGGACGCCCTCGACGTCGCGGATCGTCGCTCCGATCTCACCGAGTTCGATACGGAATCCGCGGATCTTGACCTGTTGGTCGGCGCGTCCCACGTAGTCGAGGGATCCCCGATCGGTCCACCGGACCACATCTCCGGAGCGGTACATCCGCTCCCCTTCCGCGCCCCAGGGGTCGGCGACGAAACGCGTACTGCTGAGCCCGGCGCGCCGCAGGTATCCGGCGGTGACCTGTGGGCCAGAGAGGTACAGCTCACCGCTCACGCCCACACCGACGGGGCGTAGCAGGTGGTCGAGTACGCGCGCCCGGAATCCGGCAAGCGGGGTCCCGATCACACTGGACGGCACCCGGGTGTCGTCCTCCGTGATCTGGAGCCAACTCGCATGAACGGTGGTCTCGGTGATGCCGTACATGTTGATCAGAGCCGGGCCTACCTGCGCGGCACCGGACGCGTGGCGGTGCCGGGCAAACCACCCGGAGAGAGCCGGGAGTTCCAGGGCTTCACCACCGAAAATGATGTACCTCAACGAACCCGTCATACCCGGCGTCTCGGTGTCGGCCGCATCGAACTGCCGGAAGGCGGTAGGGGTTTGGTTCAGGACGGTCACACCGGTGCGGTTGATCGTCTCGAGCAACGCCAGGGGCGATCGGGCCTCGTCGCGGCCGAGTACCTGGATCCGGCCCCCGTATGCAAGAGCCCCCCACAATTCCCACACGGAGAAGTCGAACGCGTAGGAGTGAAAGAGCGACCACACGTCGCTTGGACCGAACTCGAACCGATCGGCGGTGGCACCGAGCAAGGAGCAGACATTGCCGTGGGACACGACGACACCCTTGGGCCGACCGGTACTGCCCGATGTGTAGATCACATAGGCCGGATCCTGTTCTGTCAGCACCACCGGCGGCAAGGGCGCAGTCGAATCGGCCGCCTGCCAAGCCGTCTCGAGGTCCACGACGGTTGCCCGCGGCGGTAACCCGGTCGGTGGACGGATCCCACCGGCAACCACGACCACGGCCGGAGCACAGTCTTCGACAATCATCCTGATTCGATCGGCCGGATAGTCCGGATCGATCGGGACATATGCCGCACCTGCGCGCAAGGTCGCAAGTACCGCCACCACCAGATCCGTTGTCCGCGGGATCATCAGCGCCACAAAGCAGCCGCGTCCGGCTCCGGCTGCCACCAGTGTCGCCGCCAGTGTTCGTGAGCGTTGGTCGAGCTCGGAGTAGGTCAGGGTGGCGTTCGCGTCCTGCACCGCAACCGATGCCGGATGGTTGCGCGCCGTCTGAGCGAACACATCCGTCAGCGACGACGCCACCGCGGTCCCGGGCTGCGCGCCTGCCAGCACCAGCTGCGCTTCGGTGGCGGTGATCAATCGCAACGTAGACACGTGGGTGGTCAGGTCTTCGGCCATGGCCGTGAGCACGGCCCGCACCCGTCCTGCCATCGTCGCCACGGTCGATCGATCGTAGAGATCGGTTGCGTACTCGAATGTTCCGATCAATCCGTGGCCCTGCGCCGATTCGCGGAATTCACACGACAGATCGAACTTCGCGGTCCGGGAGTCGGCAAAGACCGGTTCAGCGACCGTGCCGCGGAACTTCGGGGCGACGATCGGATTCCGGTACTGCACCAGTGTCTGGAACAACGGCTGACGCGCCAGCGAGCGCTCCGGATCCAGATCGTCAACGATCCGCTCGAACGGAACATCCTGGTGCACATACGCTTCGAGGTCGGTGGCGCGAACAGCCGCGATCACCTCCGCCAGCGTCGGGTCGCCGGCGAGATCAGTACGCAACACCAGCGTGTTGACAAAGAACCCGACCAGTTCATCGAGAGCATTGTCGGTGCGACCGGCGACGGGTGTTCCGACCACGATGTCGGTGCCTGCGCCCGACGCCGACAGCGCAATGGCCGTCGCCGCGTGGACGACCATGAACATCGACGATCCGGTGACCCGCGCAACCCGGCGCAGGGCAGCGAGTTCTTCCGCGCCCATGGTGAACTCGACTGTGCTGCCGTGGTACGTGGCATGTACCGGACGCGCTCGGTCGTAGGGCAACGACAGCTCGACGGGTATCCCCGCGAGCCGGTCCCGCCAATAGTCGAGTTGCCCACCGGTGAGTTCGGTCGGCTGATCCGGGTCCCCGAGGACGCGACGTTGCCACAGCGCGTAGTCCGCGTATTGCACCGGCAGCGCCGGCAGTGATTCCCCCTGATAGGCCCGGGCCAGGTCACTCATCAACGCCGTCGCCGACCATTCGTCGGCGGCGATGTGGTGGACCAGCAGCACCAGCACACTGTGCTGCGGGCCGATGTCGATCAGCTCGCCGCGGATCGGGAGTTCCGAGGTCAGATCAAAGGTCTGTTCGCCGAGGGACTGCAACTTGCTGACCAGATCGCCGTCGCTGCAGGAACTCTCGTTCCATGCCACCTCGGTTCCGACCGGGAGGATCACCTGCATGGCGTGTCCGGTTTCGGCGTCTTCCGGGAAGATCGTTCGCAGTGCCTCATGCCGGTCCACCACCGCGGCCAGCGCCCGCCGCAGCGCGTCTCTGTCTAGGCGACCGTGCAGCCGCATTGCGAACCGCAGCGTGTAAGCCGGGCGGGATTCCTCGATTCGGTGCAGGAACCGAAGACGGTGCTGCGCAAACGACAACGGCAGCGGCGCGGGCCGGGCCTGCGCCACCAGAGGTTCGGTGGCCGTTCCGGCATCCGACTCGACGAGTTCGGCCAGTTCTGCGGGAGTGGGCCGACCGAAGATGTCGGCGACGGTGAGCGCTGAACCGAGCGCTGCCCGCATCCTGGTGATCAGGCGAGTCGCCGACAGCGAATGCCCACCGAGATCGAAGAAGTTGTCTTCGGGTCCGATCATCGAAACGCCGAGGACCTCGGCGAACAGGGTGCACAACTGTGCCTCTGTGGCGGTGCGCGGTTCGCTGCGCCCACTGCCGGTGCCGGTGACAACGGGTTCCGGCAGCCTCGCACGATCGAGCTTGCCGTTCGGGAGGACCGGAAGATCCTCGACCAGGGTCCACGCGGTGGGGATCAGGTGTCCCGGCAGTCGCTGGGACATCGCCTGGCGCAGCGTCTGCCCGGTCACGCCGACATGCTCGGGCACAACGTAACCGGCGAGCAGGTTGTCGCCGTGCACGTCGGCCCGAACCGCAACAGCACCCGCCCGGACCTCGGGTAGCGCCGCCAGGACCGCCTCGACCTCGGCCAATTCGACGCGGTGACCCCGGATGGTCGCCTGACTGTCACTGCGGCCCAACAGTTCCAACCGGCCGTTCTCGTCGAAGCGGCCGAGATCACCGGTTCGATAGAGCCTGGTGCCGTGCCCGGCTGGATCTGCCACAAAGGCCTGCGCGGTGGCGCCCGGCCGACCACGGTAACCGCGCGCCAACTGGGCACCACGTACGTACACCTCGCCGACCGCACCCGGTGCGGCCGGTTGCAAGAAGATGTCGAGCAGAGCGATCCCGGTTCCGGGCACCGCCGAACCGACCAGTACCCGGTCACCCGGAGCCACCACCGCGGTGGTCACGTCACCGGCAACCTCGGATGAACCGTACGAATTGACCAGCTGCGCACCGGGGGTGGCGCGGCTGATCCGATTCACTGCATCGGTGGTGAGCGGTTCGCCGCTCAGGATCCACCGGCGCACCGATGGCACCGGCGTGGTCTCCACCAGCGTCGTGGCCAGTCCGCCGATCGCCGTCACCTGGCTGACCACGTGGTCACCGATGAGCCGTCCCAGGGCTTGTGGATCTTTGGCCTTCTCGGAATCGGCGACGAGCACCTGCGCGCCGGATGCCAGCGCGCCGAGTAATTCTGTGGATCCGTCGATGAAGCTGAACGAGCTCTTCGCGAGCCGGACATCGGCAGTGGGCAACGACCAGTCCCGCGCCGCCCACGCGATCCGGTTGGCAAGCGCACCCGCTGTTCCCAGCACCGCCTTGGGCGTGCCGGTCGACCCGGATGTGTAGATGACGTAGGCGATCGATGTGGGGACGTGCGCAACAGCTGCGCGCCCGGTGTGATCGACGACGGCTTCGACGGTCGCCGGGTCGACAACCGGGCAGCCCGCATAGGCACCGACCCGCGGATCGTCGGTGACCACCAGCGCGGCTCCGGCGTCGGAGACCATGTAGGAGATCCGCTCGGCCGGGTACTCCAGGTCGATGGGCAGGTAGGCCGCACCCACCTCGAGTGTCGCCAGCATCGACGCCACCGCATCGATGCCCCGCGGCACCGCGATCGCAACGACACTCTCGCGGCCGATGCCACGCGAGCCGAACTCGTGTGTGAAGTCATCGACGCGGAAAAGCAGTTCCCTATAAGTGAGCGTTGCGGATTCGGTCACCAGTGCGATCGCGTCAGGGCCCGCTGCCGCGCGGGTTCGGATCTGCTCCGGCACCGACCGCGCCGGCCCGGCGGCGGTGATCGCCGACCACGTCTCGAGTTGCTCGCGCTCTGTCGGTGACGTGAAGTCGACGCTGCCAAGAGAGCGCTCCGGCGCCTCGGCAAAGAGGCTCAGCCCCATGCACATCCGATCGACCAACGACCGGACCACAGGTTCGGCGATCCGACCCGGCGAGAACTTCACGAGAATCCGGATCCCGGACGACGGTGACGGAACCACGGTGAGGGACAACGGGAACTCGGTGGCGTCCGCGATGACCGGTTCACCCATGTCGAGGCCGGCACTGCGTTGCGCCTCGTCGATGACCGCGGAGTCGATCAAGAAGTTCTCGACCACCAACATGGTGTCGAAGAGGTCCCCGACCCCCGCCGCGCGCTGCAGCGCACCCAGACCCACGTGCATCGCGGGCATCAGCGCAATCTGCTTTCGCTGCAGGATGATTGCGTTGTCGATCAGGCTGGTCGACGGCGACAACCGCACCCGGACGGGCACGGTGTCGACAAAGGTCCCGATCGCCGACTCGATACCTTCGATCTCCGGCGGGCGCCCCGAGACGGTTGCACCGAACACCACATCGGTTCGCCCGAGATGCTTCCCGAGAACGGTCGCCCACACCAGTGACAGTGCGGTGTTGAGCGTCAGACCTGCCGCACCGAGCGTTTCACGAAGCCGGGCGACCACCTCCGATGCCACCGACACCTCGAACTCGGCGGGCAGTTCCGACCGTGCCCCCGGCGATCGCGCCTCGGCGAGCAAAGTGCCACCGGAGAGGTCGGCCAACTCCGGTTTCCAGAACTGTTCCAGGCGTTGCCCACCCGACTGCTGGTCCGCCGCGAGCCAGGTCAGAAAACTCCAGTAGGCGCTCGTACCGTCGGCCGGATCGGTGAGATCGTCGCCGTAAGAACGCAATACATCTGTCAGCAGCAGATACAGCGACCACCCGTCCACGATCAGGTGGTGCACGGTCAGTACCAGGGTGCACTGCTGCGGGGCGGTGCGGACCAGGGCTGCGCGCAACAGTGGCGGTGAGGTGAGGTCGAACCGGTGTGTGCGCTCGGCGGCGACCAGCCGGTCCAGATGCGCGATCTGCTCGGCCCCGGGCCGGTCGGAGTCGTCGAACTCCTGCCACCCGAACTCGGTCGACGACCGGACCAGGCCCACGGGCTCACCGGTCTTGCGGCGGGCAAAACCGGTGCGCAGCCCGGGATGCCGATCGATCACCGCTGCAATCGCCGACCGCAGCCGCTGCGCGTCGACCACACCCTGCAAAGGCACCGACAGGACTATTGAATACGGGTCGGTCCCAACCGCATTCGTGGATTGATAGACCAACGATTCCTGCAATGGCGTCAGCGGTACCACGTTCTCGAGCGTGGACGATGTAGCGGGTCGCGAGCCTGTCGTCACAGTAGGTTGCCTTCGCCTTCGAACTCGTCGAGCTCTTCTTGCGAGAGCCCGGTGAACACTGCGGTGTCAGGAGCCACCCGCTGTCGCGGGTGGGCCTGCGCAGGAGCTGATATGGGCGCGAAGGCCGTCACCGGTGTGGCCAGCGGCGCCAGTACCGCAACGGTTCTCGATTCGAACACGTGGGCCGCCGTCAGCTTCAATCCCACCCGGGCGGCCGCACCGACCACCCGAACCGCGGTGATGCTGTCGCCACCGAGGCCGAAGAAATCGTCCTCGACGCCCACCTGCGCCACACCGAGCACCTGCGCGAAGACAGCACACAGCGCCGACTCGACCTCGTTCTCGGGTTCTCTGGAGTCGGTGACCATCGACGAGAAGTCCGGCGCAGGCAGCGCTTTACGATCGAGTTTCCCGTTCGGCGTCTGCGGGAACCCGGCCACTTCGAGTACCGCTGCCGGGATCATGTATTCAGGCAGTATCAGTCGCAGGTCATCGCGTATCTTCGCCGGGTCGACCACCACGTCGGCAACCGGGCGGACGTATGCCACCAACTGCCCACCGGTGGCGCTCGGAATCACCCTTGCGACACATCGATCCACGCCTGCCATCGCGGCAACCGCGGTTTCCACATCACCCAACTCGACCCGGAAACCGCGGACCTTGACCTGATCATCGGTGCGGCCGAGACAGGCGAGTCGACCATCGGCGCCCCACCGCGCCAGATCGCCGGTGCGGTACATCCGGCACCCCGACTGATCCGGATCGGCAACAAATCGGGCCGCTGTGAGATCGACCTGCCCGAAGTATCCCGTTGCGACACCGTCACCGGCGAGATAGAGCTCCCCGACCGCCCCCACCGGGACCGGTTGCAATGCTCTGTCGAGGACGTATGCGCGGGTATTGGCGATAGGCCTACCGACGGTGATGTCGGCACCGGAGCTCACCGCGGCCACCGTCGACCACACTGTTGTCTCTGTGGGGCCGTACATGTTCCAGACGGTTCGGGCGGCAGCTCCGAGCGCTTCGGCAACGGGTTCGGGCAACGGTTCGCCGCCAACCAGGACGTCGACGCCGCGCAGATCCAGAGCCGGACCGAGCGTGAGCAACCCCGCCCACAGCGCCGGTGTCGCCTGCATGACATTCACACCGTCCGAACAGATCCGATCGGCGAGTGCCTGCGGATCCTGGATCTCGGTGTTGCCTGCCAACACAACCGAACCACCCGAGATCAAAGGTGAGAACAATTCGAGCACCGCGATGTCGAAGGAGATCGTGGTGACCGCCAACATCACGGTCTGCGAGCCGAATCCGAATCGCGCACTCATGTCGCACACCAGGTTTGCCATCGCCCGGTCGCTGATCGCAACCCCTTTGGGCAATCCGGTCGAGCCCGACGTGTAGATCACGTAGGCCACCGAATCCGGTGTCCGGTGGGCAGTACCCGACCGCCCCTGCGACCGGGCCGGATCCGGGTGAACGTCTCCGCCCGGCGCATCGAGAACAAGCGTGCGCTCGAGTTGCCTGCCGGACAAGACCCCGACGCAGTCCGTCGTTGTGAGGATGGTCCGCGGATCGCTGTGCCCGAGCATGTATTCCACCCGGTCGGCCGGGAAGCGCGGATCGAGTGGAAGGTAGGCCGCACCCGCGGCCAATGTTGCCAACAGCGCGACGACGAGTTCCGGTGTCCGGGGCAACAGGATCGCAACCCTGTCGCCGACACCGACGCCTTGCTGCCGCAGACGGTCGGCCAAACGGTCGGTGGCCTCGACCAGATCGCCGTAGCGCATCGCATCGTCGCCCGAGGTGATCGCGATTGCATTCGGCGTGCGCTCGGCCGTACGACGAATCAGTTGCAGCACATCTGCATTCGCGTCGAACTCGACACTGCCCCCCGCGGTCGGCAGTGCGTCCACCTCACGCGGCGTCGCGACCGGGACCTGACCGAGGCGGGTCGGTGGTCCGGGTGCAAAGAAACGGTCGATGAACGCGACCAGACGCACGCCGAGCGCAGCGAGTTCGGATTCGGTGTATCGCTCGGAGTCGGCGTCGATGCACAACTCCACTGCCCCGGTACGTTCGACGCGCTGTGCGGTGATGCTCAGATCGGTCACCGGCCCACGAGCCAGGGATTCGACCGTAGCGTCCAGTCCGGCGAAGCGAATCCGGTCGCCAAACGGTTTGATGTTGATCGACGGTCCGACGATCGGCGATGATCCGCTCGATCTCACCGACCGCGCGATGTCTTCTCCGCGGTATCTCGCGTGTGCACCGATCCGCGACCTGGTCTGCGCAAAGGACTCCATGATCTCGCGGGCGCTGCTCGTCCGAGCGGTATGCATCCGCAGCGGAACAACATTCACCGAGGTCGTCGGCACCCGGGTCGCAGGCGTACCCATACGTGCCATCATCGGGAATCCCAGGATCACGTCGTCGCGATCGGTCACGCGGGCCACAAAGCCGGCAAAACCTGCCGCCAGTGCCTCGATCCAGGTGCCGCCGCCTGACACCGAACTGGTCATCGCGTCGACGGTCTGCGGCGGCACCATGATCCGTTCGGTCCGCACCGATGTCGCAATGGCTGCCGGACCGGCATCCGGATGTGCAAGCGAGACAGCGGGATCTGACCCGGCCAGTTCCTGCGTCCAGAACTCTCGGTCGATGCCGAACTGTTCGCTCGCGCGGTACCGCAGGTCGTCATCGACCACGTCCCCGACGGAGGGCACCAGGGGTTCGGCACCCTCGTACACCGCCGAGACTTTGCGCATCAGCAGCGCGATACCGAAGGCATCGAGGGCCGCATGGTGGGCGGCGAGGTGAAGAAGGTGGGTCTGCGCGCCCAGGATGAGCACGGTTGCCCGCACGCAGGGCTGCGATGCCGGATCGATGGCGACCGAATGGCGGCGGCGTGCCCATTCGAGCGCGGCCGTTTCCGGCGACCGTTCCGCCATGAGATCCACGACCTCGGTTGGGGGCGCCTCGTGGCCCAGAGACATCGCCGCACCATCGGCATCGACCGTGAACCTGGCCGTCGCCATGTCCAGGACGGCCAATGTGGAATCCGTTGCACGCACCAGCCGCTCGACCTCGAGCGGGCCGCTCATCCGCAAGAACTGCCCAACCACAAAGGTGGGATTCCCCGGAGCGAGTGCCTGCGCCAGAAGGACGTTCTGCGAGGCGCTGGATGTGCGCAGAACCTGCTGACGGAGCTGCACGATGCGACTTCTCTTTCCCGAAACGACAACCGAGCCTTAGGTTAGCCTGACCAAGGCATAGCCAGTCAATCGGGATCTTGTTCGGACTGCTTACAGTCTGCCCGCCAGAGTTTCGGTCGCCTGCACACGGAGCGTGCGGACCCGCTCGAGAACACCACCGGTGACGGGCCTGCGCCAGTAACCACTTGCATCGAGCATCGCCTTGCCGACACCCAGAGACTTCGCCACTGCGCGAAGCTCGCGAACGGTCCCGGCCTCGCCGGCAATCCACATCCAGCCGTCGCCGTCGGGAAGTGACAATTCGTTGATCGCCGCCGCCAACTGCTGACCGTCGGTGACGTCGGCGCGGCGCCGCAACCACGTGATCCCATCGACGTCGGCCTGCTCATCGGCAGCATCGGGCACCACGGCGAACGCATGAACCGGCGTCCCGGCCGGCGGTGCATCGAGGTAGTGCGCGATCGCAGGCAATGCTGTTTCGTCCCCCGCCAGGATCCACCACGGCGCACCCACCGGCGGCGCGGTGGTCACCTTCGGTCCCGCGAGATGAATACTGTCGCCCGGCCGCACCGCACGGGCCCACTCACCGGCAACACCGTGACCGTGCAGCACGAAGTCGATGTCCAGCTCGCCTGCGGCCGCGTCGTAACTGCGAACCGTGTACGACCGCGAGGTCGGCGCCGGGCGCTTTGGCCAGTCGAGGTGGCCATCGTCCTGCTCGGGCAGGGTGAGCACGTCCGTTTCGGGGTCTGCGAAGAAGAGTTTCACGTAGTCGTCCGGACTGTGCGTCGCGAACGGCGTGAGGTCGTAGCCGCAGGCACTGAACGCGCCGAGCTGTTCACCGCCGAGGGTCACGCGCCGCATATGTGGAGTCACATCGACAACCCGGACAACGTGCAGGTGCCGCAGCACGATCGGCAGCGATGTCCGCTCCGGCGGGACGTGTCGTTCGGTGGTCACGACTGCGCGGCCCCTTCGATTGGGTTGTGGCACACAACACTGCGATACGATCTGTTCGCCTTAGGGTAGCCAAACATGATTCACCGATGACCACTGGACCACCGAACGCGCAACGCCGGTGTGGGCCGCCCGAGAGGTACTGATCTGTGACAGCGGAACGAACCACCAACAAACGCCGGGTCCTCCTCGATCTTCGACCACTGCGTGAGAGCGTGAACTTCCGTCGGATCTTCATCGCGCGGACGATCTCCCTGCTCGGGATCGGGATGCTGACGGTGTCGGTTCCGATCCAGACCTACAACCTCAGCGGTTCGACGTTCCTCGTCGGCCTGGTGTCGGCGCTGGGCGGTGTCGCCACGATCGGCGGCATGCTCGCAGGCGGTGTGCTCGCCGACCGATACGATCGCCGAACCCTGATCCTGTTGTCCCGCACGATCGCGGGCCTGACGTTCGTCGGGCTCGGCGTCAACGCGATACTCCCGTCGCCGTCGGTCACCGCAATCGCGGTCCTGACGGTCCTCAACGGGGCATTCGGATCGATCAGCGTTGCCGCGTTGCTGTCGGTGATCCCCAGCCTGATCCCGTCCGACCAGATGATCGGCGTCGGCGCCCTCAATGCATTGACGGTCCGGCTCGGCGCGGTGCTGTCCCCGCTGCTGGCCGGCCTGATCGTGGCGACCTGGTCGGTGTCGTGGAACTACTGGATCACCACCATCGGAACGGCGATCACGATCATCATCTTGTCCGGGCTCCCCCGCCTTCCGGCGCCGACCCACGAGCCGACGGTACCGGTCGACGGCAAGGCTGTCCCCGCCCGCGAATCCGCCGTGCAGTTCCTGCGTCGCGACCGACTCGTCGGCGGGGTGATCGCGGTCGGCGTGATCGCGATGCTCGGCGGCGGACTGCTCGCTTTGATCCCCGCATTTGTCGACGAGCGATTCTCCGGAGATTCGCGGACCACCGGCCTGCTCTACGCCGCCGGCGCGATCGGGGCGGTGATCGCGTCCTTCACCAGCGGTTGGCTGTCTTACCTGCGCAGGCCCGGACTGGTGCTGCTGACGGCACTGGCCCTTGGTTTTGTCCTGCAGGGCGCGGTTGGCCTCGCGACCACCATCCTGCTCGCAGTACCACTGCTGATCACATTCGGGGCGGCGACAACCATCCAGGAAGTGCTGCGCTACAACCTGATCCAGACCAATACCCCGGCCGCTCTGCTCGGCCGCGTCAACAGCCTCTGGGCCGCACAGGAAGTCGCGGGCCTCTCGGTTGGCGCCCTGCTGGCCGGTGCCGTCGGCAGCTTCATGGCGGCATCGAGCGCGGTCACCGTCTACAGCGGAATCCTGCTTGTCGTCTCCCTCTGCGGAGCGCTGGTGTTGCGTCCGCTGCGGACGTATTCGCCACCGAATTCCCCGGTGATAAGGTGAGCCTTCCTTAAGATGTTCGTGGAAACACGTTGAGCGACAGGAAGACAAGAATGACGTCGGAGCGACGGTCGAAGAACATGCAGTGGCGCAACCGCCTGATCGGCGTTGTCGCCGCGGGTACGCTCCTCCTTCCGTTACTCGCGGCCTGCGGGTCTGACAGCGACGGCAACCAGACGAACGATGCCCGGAAGGCAACGGAAACCGCGGCCGCCTCGGAGTCGACTTCTGGTTCGTTCCCGGTGACCGTGGGCGGTGCGTTCGGTGACGTCACCATCGAATCGAAGCCCGAGCGGGTCCTGGCACTGAGTCCGACCGACGCAGACATCGTCCTCTCACTCGGCGTGACCCCGATCGCCATCCCCACCAGCGCCCAGACCGACGCGACAACCAACGGCACCGGCCTGTTCCCCTGGGCGCAGGGCAAGTACCCCGCCGGAACCCCCAAGTTGGACCTGAGCACCGCGCAGTCGTCCACTCTCGAAGCGATTCTGGCCCTGGAGCCCGACGTCATGGTGGGCACCGCGTTCTACGGCCTGGTCGATCAGACGAATGCCGCACTGGTGGACGTCGCACCGATCGTGTCGTACACGACCCAGGCGAACGGTGATTCCTGGCAGGACTCGACCCGAAAGGTCGCCAAAGCCCTTGGCCTCGAGTCCAAGGGGGAAGAGGTCATCGCCTCGGCAGATTCGACACTCTCCGACGCCGCAGCGGCCAACCCGCAGCTCAAGGGCAAGACGTTCAATGTCCTCATCTCGCCGTCGGCATCCGACGTCTACATCCTGTGCTCGGCCGACGACAACCTGGGCCGCGTCATGAAGGAGTTCGGCATGGTGTTGTCCGACTACGCAGAGAGCGTCCCGTGCACCAACGGCCGGACCCAGGTCAGCTACGAAAGCCTGGAGAAGCTCGACGCCGATGTGCTGATCGTGTTCCCGGACACCGCCGACCAGATGAGTCTGCTCAGTGATCAGCAACTGTGGACCAACATGCCTGCCGTCAAACGTGGTGCCGTCGTGGCGATCCCGAAGACCGAGTCGGTCCCGGCCGCACTGGCGTTCCCGTCAGCGCCCAGCCTCGAATGGGCAACTGATCAGATGACCCCGAAGATCGTGGAAGCGGCCGGGAAGTAGCCACACACACGGCCCACGGGCCCTGGACCCACAAATGCTGATCGGCGCGGCGGTGAACATCTCACCGCCGCGCCGATTGCTATCCCGAAGAGTTGCGATATCCGAGCCGACCCCAAGCCGGCAAGCCCTCAGGCCGAACCGACCCATTCGTCGGTGCCGTCGGCGAAGATCTGGTGTTTCCACACCGGCAGCTGGGCTTTGACCTCGTCGACCAGCAGCGCACACGTGGCAAACGCCGCCTGCCGGTGGTCGGCGGCGACGGCGACCACCAGTGCGGCGTCGCCGATGGCGAGATTGCCGACGCGATGCGACACCGCAACGGCACGTACACCTTCCGCGGCCGCCGCGACCTCGCCGACAACTCTTGCCACCACCTCGGCAGCGGTCGGATGGGCACTGTAATTCAGAGCGGTCACGTCTCGGCCGCCATCGTGATTGCGCACGGCACCAACAAAACTCACGATTGCCCCGGCAGTACCGTCGGCGGCATCACCGGCAAGCTGTTCGTGGACAGCGGTCGACAACGGTTCCTCGGTCACGGCGGCCAACGCCACCACGGCTGCCATCAGTGATCACCTCCGTTGATCTGATCGATCGCGTGGTCGAGAACCGGCTCGAGTATCTCGAGTCCGTCCCGCACACCTCCGCTGGAGCCGGGGAGGTTGACGATCAGGGTGCGTCCGGCAGTGCCGACGATGCCACGTGAGAGGACCGCGGTGGGCACCTTCGGAAGACCGCTGCGCCGGATGGCGTCGGCCAGACCGGGTATCGCGCGGTCGATCACGGCGGCGGTTTGTTCGGGTGTGTGGTCGGTGGGTGTGAGCCCGGTTCCCCCGGTGGTGATGATGAGGGCAACACCGGCGGCAACAGCGGTGCGCAGCGCCTCGCCCACCGCGTCGCCGTCCGGCACGACCTGCGGCTGCCCGACCTCATAACCGCGCTCTCGCAGCCACTCGGCGATGATCGGCCCACAGCGGTCCGGATACACGCCGGTGGCAGCCCGTGTCGAGGCGACCACGATGGCGGCAGTGCGGGGTGTGGCGTGCTCAGACCCCGGTGAATGGGTCTTACCCATCGTCGCGCTTCCAATGACCTTTCTTGCCACCGGTCTTTTCGGCAAGTCCGATGTCGGTCATCTGTGCGCGGGGGTCGACCCCTTTGACCATGTCGTGAAGCGTGAGACCGGTAACGGCGACAGCGGTCAGCGCTTCCATCTCGACGCCGGTGCGATCGGTGGTGACGGCCGTGGCCCGCACCTCGATGGTGCTCTCGCCGAGTTCGAAGTCGACGCCGACGGAACTGAGCGCCACCTGATGACAGAGCGGGATCAGTTCAGGGGTCTTCTTGGCCGCCATGATCCCGGCGATCCGGGCCGTGGCCAAGGCATCGCCCTTGGGCAGACCACCAGACGACAGCAGCCCGATCACTTCGGCGGTGGTCACAAAAGTGCCCGTTGCCACAGCTTTTCGGGTGGTCGCGGGTTTGCCTCCGACATCGACCATCTTCGCTGCCCCGGACTCATCGAGATGAGTCAGGCGCCCCGAATCCGATGAGGGATCCACCGATCAGCGATTGACCGTGGTGCGGGGATGGAGGTAGGGAAGATCGCTCGGATCCAGCGGGAATGTGATGTCGCCAAAGGGTGACAGCGATCCGGAACGATCGGACGTGAATTCACTCACGGCGTGCTCGCCTTCCGGAACCTCAGGCCAACCGTTGTCCACGTACTTCTTCTTTTCAGCCACGGCGGTCATTGTGCCATGACCGGCGCGCATATCATCTACTGGATGAGCCCCGACCAGCCAATCAGCCTGGCCGACGACCTCGCCTCGCGCAGCGACGAACAACTGCTTGATCTGTTGCAGGCGCGGCCCGACCTGGCAAGCCCACCTCCTCCGGGTGTTGTGGTCCTCGCCCAGCGGGCGTTGTCGGCAGCCTCGATCAACCGTGCCGGCGAAGATCTGGACCTGCTCGCGGTGGCCGTTCTCGAAACCCTGAGCACATTGCGACGGGAGTCCGGCGGCGAGGCCGTCACCGCCGCTGCCATCATCGAAGCCCTGTCGCAGCGCGGCGATCCGGCCGCGATCCGCGCCCGGATCGATTCGCTGAACGCGCTGGCGCTGATCTGGGGTCCGCAAGAAGCCCTGCGGACCGGACCGCATATGCCTGCTGCGTGGCCCTGGCGCGCACCGCTGGCCACCGCGCCCATCAACCTGTGCGACCTCGAGGAGATCCGGAAGAAGATCGACGCGCTCGGTGAGCGCGAACGCGAACTGTTGACCACGCTGTCCACCGGCCCCGGCCTCGGCCGAACCCGTGACGCCGCACTCGGACCGGACTCGGACCGACCGGTTCCCCAACTCGTTCACCAGGATCTGCTTGTCGTGGTGGACGAGCAAACCGTCGAATTGCCGGTGGTGGTCGGGCAGTTGTTGCGCGGCGAGGATCCGGCCGAGCCCAAGGTTCTGCGCCCACCGGAATTGACCGGCGGCGGCGGCCGCAAGATCGGTCTCGGCGAAGTCGACGCGGCCGCCGCGGGCGAGGCCATGGAGTTCTTGCGGCACAGCACAGATGTGCTCGAGGCACTCGGTGCGCAGCCGGCGACGGTCCTGCGGGCAGGCGGGATGGGAGTCCGCGAGATCCGCCGCCTGACCAAAGCGGTGGGCGTGGACGAGAAGCGGATGGGGCTGGTGCTCGAGGTGCTGGCGGGCCTGCGCCTGATCGACTCCGGCTTCCCCGAACCAGACCTGTCCGACGGTGTGGAACCGTCGTGGGCACCAACAACATCCGCCGACAGCTGGATCCACCAGAGCACCGAACGACGCTGGCTCTCGATCGCGTCGGCGTGGATCGACCTGCACCGTCGTCCGTGGCAGATCGGCGATCGGACACCGGAAGGCACGATCATCGGCGCGCTGGTCGGTTCGATTTCGGAGGGCGCCGCACGCGCCGAACGAATGCTGGTGCTGCAGGCACTGGCCGAGGCCAAACCCGGTGCCGCTGTCGGCCCCATCTCGGTCGGGCGGCAGATCGCCTGGCGTCACCCCCGGTGGATACGCCGGTTGTCGCAGACCACTATCGCCGAGACACTCGCCGAAGCACAGGCGTTGGGCCTGGTCGCCCACGGAGCGCTGACATCCGCGGGCCGTGAGATCGTCGCCACCGGTACCGCCGAGGACATCGAGTCCCAGACAATCGCCGCGATGGCACGGTCCATCCCGGCCCCCATCGACTACTTCCTTGCTCAGGCAGATCAGACGATCACCGCACCGGGTCCGCTGACACCCGAACTGATGGCCGACCTCAGCCTGGTCGCAGATCTCGAATCCGGTGGCGCCGCATCGGTATATCGGGTCTCGGAAGCAACCGTCCGACGTGCACTCGACGCCGGCCGCACCGGCACCGAGTTGCTCACCTTCTTCACTTCTCATTCGAAAACGCCGGTGCCGCAGTCGATCTCCTATCTGATCGACGATGTCGCCCGTAAACACGGACAGCTCCGGGTCGGCGTCGCCAGTACGTTCATCCGATGTGAGGATCCGACGACGCTGGCCGCGGTGCTCAGCTCCCCGGTCGCCGAGGAACTCTCGCTACGCGCGCTGGCTCCGACCGTCGCCGTGACGTCCGAACCACTGATCGGCGTGCTCGATCACCTCCGGGCGGCCGGGTTCGCCCCGGCAGGCGAGGACGCCACGGGCGAACTGGTGGACCTGAGGTTCCGTGGCGCGCGGCTGCCGACACCGCGCGAACGCCAGAGTGCCCGCAAACCGTCGCTGTCGCTGCCGAGCCGCGATCGGCTCGGCGCGGTGGTCACCCACATGCGTTCGCAGGATGCCGCCAACTCCGCAACTCTGGTCCGTCCCGGGAAGGGCGGCTCCTCGGTGACCGGCGGCGGACTGCCTGCCACCGCGCTGTTGCAGAAAGCACTGAATTCGAAGAGCACGGTTCGGCTGGGATATGTCAACGCGGAGGGCTTTGCGAGCCGTCACGTGGTGGTCCCCCGGTTGATCGGCGCCGGCCAGGTGATTGCGACCGAGCCCGGCACCGACGAGGAGCACCGGTTCTCCCTGCACCGCATCACCACCGTCGAAATGGTCGACTGAACTTCGGCCCGTAGAGAGACGCACGTCACCCCTACGTGGCACAAACGCGCACTTCCCAGGACAATGGTTCCTTGTGACCGACGGACCCCTGATCGTGCAATCCGACAAGACCCTGCTTCTCGAGGTCGACCATCCCCAAGCTGCCGAAGCGCGCGCCGCCATCGCGCCGTTCGCAGAGCTCGAACGCGCACCCGAACACGTGCACACCTACCGGGTGACACCGCTCGCGCTGTGGAACGCCCGCGCGGCCGGACACGACGCCGAACAGGTGGTGGATGCGCTGGTCAGCTTCTCGCGCTACGCCGTGCCGCAGCCCCTGCTCATGGACGTCGTCGACACCATGGGCCGCTTCGGACGACTGCAGTTGGTCAAGAGTCCGGTCCACGGATTGACCCTGGTGAGCTTCGATCGCGCGGTTCTCGTGGAGATCATGCGCAACAAAAAGATCGCTCCCATGCTCGGGGATCGCGTCGACGACGACACCGTCATCGTGCATCCGTCCGAGCGTGGTCGGCTCAAGCAGGTACTGCTCAAGGTCGGCTGGCCTGCCGAAGACCTCGCCGGATACGTCGATGGCGAAGCCCATGCGATTTCGCTCGACGAGAACGGCTGGGAGCTGCGCGACTACCAGCAGTTGGCTGCCGATTCGTTCTGGGCCGGCGGTTCCGGTGTGGTGGTCCTGCCCTGTGGCGCCGGAAAGACGATGGTCGGCGCAGCCGCCATGGCCAAGGCTCAGGCGACCACCCTGATCATGGTCACCAACACCGTCGCCGGCCGGCAGTGGAAACGCGAGCTGATCGCCCGCACCTCCCTGACCGAGGAGGAGATCGGCGAGTACTCCGGCGAACGCAAGGAGATCAGGCCGGTCACCATCGCGACCTATCAGGTGATGACCCGCAAGACGAAGGGCGAGTACCGCAACCTCGACCTCTTCGATTCCCGGGACTGGGGCCTGATCATCTATGACGAGGTCCATCTGCTGCCCGCCCCGGTCTTCCGGATGACCGCCGACCTGCAGTCGCGGCGCCGACTCGGGCTCACCGCCACCCTGGTGCGCGAGGATGGCCGCGAAGGCGACGTGTTCAGCCTGATCGGCCCGAAACGGTACGACGCACCGTGGAAGGACATCGAGGCACAGGGCTGGATCGCACCTGCCGAATGCATCGAGGTGCGGGTGACGCTGACCGACAACGAGCGCCTCGAATACGCCGTCGCCGAACCCGAGGAAAAGTACAAGCTCTGCTCCACCGCGCACACCAAGATCAACGTGGTGAAGTCGATCCTGGAGCAGCACAAGGATTCTCAGACACTGATCATCGGCGCCTACCTCGATCAGCTCGACGAACTCGGTGAGGCCCTGAACGCTCCGGTGATCAAGGGCTCCACCAAGAACAAGGAGCGCGAAGAGCTGTTCGCCCTGTTCCGCACCGGCGAGATCCAGACGCTGGTGGTGTCGAAGGTTGCCAACTTCTCCATCGACCTGCCCGAGGCGTCAGTCGCGGTCCAGGTGTCGGGAACCTTCGGATCCCGGCAAGAAGAGGCCCAACGCCTCGGCCGTCTGCTGCGACCGAAAGCCGATGGCGGACAGGCACACTTCTACTCGGTGGTCTCCCGCGACACCGTCGATGCCGACTATGCGGCCCACCGGCAGCGGTTCCTCGCCGAACAGGGTTACGCCTACCGGATCACCGACGCCGACGACCTGCTCGGCCCGGCCATCGGCTGATCGCCTGTTCTAGTCGGCGGGGCTACCGAAGCAGAATCCGAGCGGCTTGGGACGGTCGAACGTTATCGCGCTGGGGCAACCGGGAACGGTCGTCGAATCAACCCTGGTGAGGACCTTGAGCACCGTGTTGATCTGGCTGCTCCCGACTTCACAGGGCACCTCTTTCATCCCGGTCAATGACGCGACGGGGACCTCGTAGCAGTTGCCTTCCTGAAAGTTGGGGACCAGACAGAGCTTCGTTTCGTCCTCGCCGGTCTGAGTCAGCTCCGAATATTGCTCTCCCCCACACGATTCGGAACGTGAATCGAGCTTCTCGGCGACGATGAAGTTCAGCGGCGAGGTCGTGCCGCAGTCGACGATGTCGAAGTCCGCGTCCGAGTTGGCGCCGGTCACGGTGACGCAGTCACCTGCTTTGACGTCGTCGATGTCGTCGGCCAGGACAACCGCCAGCGCCACCACCGCGATGACGCCTGCGACCAGAACAGCCGCCACCACTGCGAGAACCACCCACACCGTGCGCTTCTTGCGGGGTGGGGGCTGCTGGTAGTTGCCGTACGGACTGCCGCCGTACTGCGGGACCGCGCCGTACGGCGGGGCGACGGGCTGCTGCGGATAGGGCTGACCGGGGAAAGCAGGCGGAGGATAGGCCGGACCGGAAGCCGGACCGTAGCCCGGTGCCGGCGGTGGATACGACTGACCAGGTCCCGGTTGGCCGGGCGTGGCACCGGGGTACTGCTGCCCATAGGGATTCTGTTCTCCATACGGGTTGTTCCCACCAGGACCATTGGGTCCCGGCGCGCCTGGATAGGGACCTTGATCTGACACGCGAAACCCTCCGATGACCGAAATGCTGAGATTCTGAGCGTAACCGCTGACGACCGCGCCGCCGAGGTGAACGATTCTGAGCGCCCGCGCCGCTGTAGCGTTGGACACTGCGAGCATCTGACATCTCAGGAGGCCAACAGACATGCGGACCGTCAAACGGCTACAACCGTTCTCCTCTACGATCTTCGCCGAGATGTCCCAGTTGGCCGCCCAACACGACGCCATCAATCTCGGGCAGGGCTTCCCGGACACCGACGGCCCGGAAACCATGCTCATGGTCGCGCAGGATGCGATCGCGACCGGACACAACCAGTACCCGCCCGGCGCCGGGATCCCGGCGCTGCGGAATGCCGTCGCCCAGCATCAACTCGACCACTATGGGCTGCACTACGACCCCGACACCGAGGTCCTGATCACCGTCGGCGCCACCGAGGCCATCACCGGAGCCGTTGTCGGCCTGGTCGAGCCGGGTAGCGACGTGGTGATGATCGAGCCGTACTACGACTGCTATGCCGCCGCCACCGCGATGGCAGGCGCCAACCGGGTCACCGTCCCGCTGGTTCCGGACGGCGACGGCTTCACCCTCGATCGCGATGCGCTGCACCGTGCAATCACATCCGATATCGCGCTGGTCATCGTCAATTCGCCGCACAACCCCACCGGCACCGTCCTTTCCGGCGACGATCTGCAGGCCATCGCCAACGCCTGCATCGAGAACGACGTGGTGGCGCTGACCGACGAGGTCTACGAGCATCTGCTGTTCGACAACCGCACGCACACTCCACTGGCAACGCTGCCGGGCATGAGGGAACGGACGCTGCGGGTCAGCTCGGCAGGCAAGACATTCAACTGCACCGGTTGGAAGGTCGGCTGGATCAGTGGTCCGGCCGAGCTCGTCGCCGCGGCCCGGACCGCCAAACAGTTCATGAGCTACGTCGGCAGCGGACCGTTCCAGCCGGCCGTGGCCTCCGCGCTGAACACCGAAATGGACTGGGTTCGCCAGTCCGCAACCCGTCTGCAGCGCAGCCGCGATCTCATCACCAGCGCGCTGACCGATGTCGGTTTCGATGTGCACCGCAGCGAGGGCACCTACTTCGTCTGTGCCGATCCCCGTCCGCTGGGTTATCACGACGGTGCGGCGTTCTGCCGCGACCTACCCGAACGGATCGGTGTCGCGGCGGTCCCGGTCAGTGCCTTCGTCGATCACCAGGACCAGTGGAGCCACCTGGTCAGGTTCGCTTTTGCCAAGCGCGACAATGTGATCGAACAGGCCGCAGCGCGGTTGCGCGCCCTGGCCTGAAGGCGGACGCACACTGCTCTTGATGACCCCGTTGGTCAGGCAACAGCAGTGGCACCCCGCACCGGTAGCAGCTTCTTCACCACATCGTTCATGGTCAGCAGACCACAGGTCTGCGCCCCGTCGGTCACCACGGCCAGATGCCCGCGGGTTTCACGCATCGTCTGTAATGCCTCATAGACCGGGGTTGCCGCGGCCAGTGTCAGCACCGGTCGCATCAGTTCGCCTGCAGTGGTGGTCGGCGGCACGGTCAGGCTGTCCCGAACGTGCACCACGCCTTCGATTCCGGTCTTGCCGCTGACCAGCAGCCGCAGGTGTCCGGTGGCGTATCCGGCCGCCCGGATGTCGGCGGCAGTGGCGTTCACGTCGATGGAACTCGGTGCGACGCCGCGGTTCACCAACTCGCCGACGGTCAGATTCTCGAGTTCCAGAGCCACCGCCAGTTGGCCGTGGTACCGCTCGTCGAGTGTTCCCACTGTCGCCGAATGTTCCACGAGATGCCGTAGCGCGTCCGAATCCTGGCCTGCGTCAACCTGATCCACCGGCGTCACACCGACCTTGATCAGGAGCCAGTTCGCCATTCTGTTCAATGTCAGCAGCAGTGGCCGCGTGAGCCACATGAATCCTCGCATCGGCAATGCGAGCATGGTTGCTGACTTCTCGGGATGGGCGATCGCCCATGATTTCGGTGCCATCTCCCCCACCACGAGGTGCAGGAAGGTGACGATGATCAGTGCGAGAACGAATCCCAGGACATCGGCGAGCCATAGTGGGGCACCCCAGTCATCGAACATCGGGGTGAGCCAATGGTGCACAGCCGGTTTGGTCACCGCTCCCAACGCGAGGGTGCAGACGGTGATGCCCAGCTGCGAACCGGCCAGAAGTACCGACAGCTCCGATGCGCTGCGCAACGCTGCCCGCGCCGCTCGGCTGTCCGGTGCGGCATCCTCGAGTCGATGCCGCCTGGCGGCGATCAACGCGAACTCGACGGCGACAAAAAATGCCGACGCCGCGATCAGCGCCACCGTGATGGCCACGACGACCCAGGGGTTACTCATCGTCGACTCCCTTCGTCACCGTCAACGTGACGAACAGCGTTGCGGGAACATGCGATTCGATCGATGTCACTTCGGCGATCAGCTTGCGTACCGGAGCGTCCTCGTCACTGACCAGATCGGCCGGGTCCGGTTGGAGTTCGATCTCGATGCGCTCTCCGACCTCGGGCAGTCCGGCATATCGGGCGACAACTGCGCCCGCCAGCGTCTCGAAGTCACCTTCGGGCAGGCTGTATCCGACGATCCGTTCGACCTCATCCACGTGCAGGTCACCGGGCATCGTCCAACCATCCTCGGCATTGCCCGCCACCACTGCGCCGCCTTCGGGGTCGTGCTCGTCGGCGATCTCACCGACCAGCTCCTCAGCGATGTCTTCGACGGTGATGACGCCGGAGAATCCGCCGTATTCGTCGACGACCAGTGCCATCGCATCGGATTCCTCGGTCAGGTGGGCCAGCACCTGCGGAAGCGGCAACGTGGTCGGCACGACCACCGCCGGTCGTGAACGCGACAAAGCGGTACCCGTTGTCGGGTCCTCGAGCAGATCGTGCAGGTGGATCACACCCAGCAGGTCGTCCGACGTCGAACCGATCACCGGATACCGGGTGTGGCCGGTACCCATCAGTTCCACCACATCGGCCACGGGTAGGTCGGCATGCACCGTGCCCACCCGGGATCGCGGGATCATGGCGTGTTCGGCTGTCCGCGTCGGGAAGTCGAGGATCCGGTCGAGCAACGTCGACAACTCGGCAGGCAATTCGCCGGCATCCCGCGAGTTCGCGACGATGTGTTCGAGGTCGCGTGCGGTCGCCGAGTGTTCGACGTCATGAACCGGCTCGATCCGCAATGCGCGCAGAAGCAGATTCGACGATTGGTCGAACAGCCAGATCAGCCAACCGAACAGCCGGAGGTACAGCGTTGTCGACATCGCCAACCACCGTGCGACCGGTTCAGGGCGCGCAATGGCGAGGTTCTTCGGGAACAGTTCACCGAACAACATCTGCACCAGCGTCGAGAAGGCGACGGCGATGATCGCACCGATCGCGATGCCGGCACCGGTCGGGATGCCCACCCCACCCAGCAGCTCACCCAGGCCCTTGCCGATGAGGGGTTCGGCGACATAGCCGACGAGGAGGCCGGTGACAGTGATGCCCAGCTGCGCTCCGGAGAGCATGAATGAAGTGCGCCGCGTAACGGTGAGTGCACGGGCAGCACCGATGTCGCCGGCCTCGGCGCGCGCCTTGAGTCGCGACCGGTCAACAGACATATATGCGAACTCTTGGGCAACGAAATAGCCGGTGAGCGCGGAGATGAGAAGTACAACGAGGATGCCGAGAGCGATGGACACGAGCGTCAACGCGGAGTCGACCCCGCTTCGGCCGTCAGGTCAATGTCGAAGGGTCTATCTGTGCGCGGGGCGCTGGCCATGGCTCTTTCTGCGGTTGAGCGGGTCGATACCACCGTGCCCGACAGGCACCAATGGTAATGGGTTGGTAAATAAACTGCGCTCTAGCATACCGGATGGGAAATTTGTCGCACATACGTTCTAATCGCGCTAAGGTGGACCGATGAGTCCCGGACGTCAGGTGTCGCTGTTCGAGGATCTGAGTGACACCTCCATACCCACGCTGAACCCGCTGCTGGGGAACGTGATCCGTCGTGAGCTCTCCGATGGCGCCTGGGTTGATCTGCGACCGGCCTGGGTCGGCGGCGCCGACGAGGTCTTCGACCGACTGCACGCAGATGTTCCGTGGCGCGCCGAAAGACGGCAGATGTACGACCGCGTTCTCGATGTCCCCCGCCTTGTCCACCAATACCCCGACGCGGGCAATGGCCCCCATCCGATGCTTGGCACGTGCCGCGACGCTCTGACTGACCACTACCGCGCAGAACTGCCGGAGGGATTCGCGTCGGCCGGATTGTGTCTGTACCGCAACGGCAATGACAGCGTCGCCTGGCATGGCGACACCATCGGCCGGGGCAAATCCGAAGACACGATGGTTGCGATCCTCTCGCTGGGTTCGCCGCGTGCGCTGTTGTTGCGCCCGATCGGCGGCGGCGCATCCCTGAAGTTCACACTCGGCCATGGCGACCTGCTGGTGATGGGCGGCAGCTGTCAGCGCACCTGGCAGCACGCCGTACCGAAAACCACGGGCGTCGGACCACGGGTGAGTGTGCAATTCCGTCCCCCAGGCGTCTGGTAATTCAACCCAGCCCGCGAGCGTGCCCAAATCAGCGTGCGCCCAACCGGTTACGCAGCGTTAACATCGCCGTTTCACCACAGACAAACGGCAACCGTAACTTCAGGAGCTACCGGCCAGAACGATTGAGCCGGAACAGTCCGCCCGGCATCGCCGGACACGATCTGGAGCTCCCCTCCAGAAGAGGACATTCACCTCCAGTGGTGGGCGCGAGGGCCATCACAGACGAAAGTTGTCTGGCCCACTGGAGGACTGAATGTACGACCTGCTTTTTCGTAATATCGGACATCTCATGCTGGAGCCGGGTAACGAACTGCCCGACGCCTGGCTGGCGGTGTCAGACGGCCGCGTAGCCGCCTTCGGATCCGCCGGAACTGAGCCCGAAGCGGCCGAAACCCACTCTGTTGGTGGTCGATTGGTGACTCCAGGCCTGATCAACACCCATCATCACATCTATCAGAACCTGACCCGGTCCTACGGTCCCGTGGTGAACGGCTCCCTGTTCGACTGGCTCACGGGCCTGTATCCGATCTGGTCGATGCTCGATGAGGAAGCGGTGTACGTGTCGACGTACATCGGGCTCACCGAGTTGCTGCTCGGCGGCTGTACCACCTCCACCGACCACCTCTACGTGCATCCTCGACCCAATCTGATCGACGCCCAGATTCGCGCGGCCAATGACATCGGCTTCCGGTTCTACCCGACGCGTGGATCGATGTCGTTGTCCGTCAAAGACGGTGGACTTCCGCCGGACAGCGTCACCCAGACCGCTGAGGCGATCCTCGAAGACTCCGAACGGCTGATCAAGCGGTACCACGACCCGAAGCCCGGTGCGATGACACGTATCGGCCTGGCGCCGTGCTCACCCTTCTCGGTCGATGACACGCTCATGCGTGCCACCGCCGAGCTGGCGGAGAAACACGACGTCCGCATGCACACGCACCTCGCCGAGGACACCGACGAGCACACCTACTGCCTGGAAAAGTACGGCCGTACGCCGGTCGAGCACTTCGAGGACGTGGGCTGGGCCGGCCCTCGATCATGGGTGGCGCACTTCATCTTTCCCAGCGACGTCGAGGCCAGGCGGCTGGCGTCGGCAGGTGTCGGCGTTGCCCACTGTCCCAGTTCGAATATGTTGATCGGCGGCGGAACCGCCAAGGTCCGAACCCTTCGTGAGCACGGTATGGCCGTTGGTCTCGGTTGCGACGGCTCGGCGTCCACCGACCACGCCTCGATGTGGCTGGAAGCGCGAACAGCCCTGCTGCTGGCGAGGTTCCAGGGTGGACCTACCGCGATGACGGCCCGCGATGCACTCGACATCGCCACCGTCGGCTCGGCACGATGCCTCGGATGGGACGACGAATTGGGGCGGCTCACGGTGGGATCTCTCGCCGATCTGGTCGCGTGGCACCTCGACCCGGTGTCCCTGGCCGGAGCACTGTCCGATCCCGTTGAGGCATTGCTTCGGTGCGGTCCGGCACGTGCATGGACAACTGTCGTGAACGGCAAAGTTGTTGTCGACGAAGGACAACCGGTATCTGCAGCCCTGCCCGACATGTTGCGTGAACATCGCCGTATCGCCACGCGAATGCAAACGGCCGCCCTGACCTGAGACCGGCGTCTGCGTCTCGCCACACGCTTGCCAGTGCCAACCACAAGTGCTTTGCCCCGCACACGTCTTCACCACAAGGAGAACCCCATGTCCCACGCAGGATTTTCGCTGTCCCGACGGAGTCTGCTCAAGGGCGGTCTCGGTCTCGGAGCAATAGCCCTCGGCGGACCCACGCTGCTCACGGCCTGCTCCGATTCATCGACCTCGGTGGCGGCCGACGGCACCACCTCCATCGACTACCAACTCAGCTGGCTGCCGACCACCGAACACTCCGGTAGCTGGATCGCCTCCGACACCGGCCTGTACGCGAACAACAAGCTCAAGGTGGGTTTTCTCAACGGGGGCCCCAACGTCAGTCCTGACACCGTTGTGATGTCCGGCAAGGCAGCGGTCGGCGGAAGCAACGCCGACGTGGTGGCCAATGCGATCACGCAGGGCGCCGATCTCAAGGTCTTCGGCACCCGATTCCAGAAGAGCCCCTTCTGCATCCTGTCTCTCGCCGACTCTCCCATCAATTCCCCGCAGGAGATGATCGGGAAGAAGATCGGTGTTGCCGCACTCAATGAGACGTCGTTCAACCTGTTGTTGCAGATCAACAACATCGACCCGGACAGTATCGAGGTCGTCCCGGTGCAGTTCGATCCCGCGCCCGTCGTGAACAAGGAAGTTGACGGCCAGGTGGTCTTCGTCATCAACGAGCCCACACAACTCGAGGCCAAAGGTATTGCCACCAACACCTTCCTGTTCGCCGACTTCGGCTATGCGGTCTTCTCGGGCGTCTACTTCGCCAAGACCGAGACCGTCGAGACAAATCCCGAGATGCTCGCCGCATTCCTTCGATCCGAACGACTCGGATGGGAGGCGAATGTGGCCGATCCTGCTCTCGGCACCGATCTGACCCTCAACGTCTTCGGCAAAGACCAGGGCTTCGACCGCGCACAGCAATTGCTCGAGTCGCAGACCCTGCCGCAGATCATGGTCACACCCGACACCGATACCGGCGGACTGCTCACCCTGCCGCCCGCGCTCATCGAGAAGAACATCGCCACGTTGTCCGCGAACGGGATCGACGTGGCCGCGGATCAGCTGTTCACCACCAAGATCCTCGACATGATCTGAGTGGCGGACATGGCGGCAACCCTGATCCTGACCGGGGATCTGATGCCGGAAACATTCTGCGACTTCATCATCGCGCGCGCCGAGGTTCTCGACGTGGATGCGGTGGTCCTGGAGGCCGCCCCACATCGAATCGTCGTGCGGGTACACGGGCAACACGACCTCGTCGGCGCCTTCGAGATGGCCTGCGAGCTCGCGCCCGGAACCAGCGTTGTCCACGATGTCGCTCACCTCGACTGAACTCCAGCAGCGCAAGAGAAAGGAATCATCGAGATGCTCACATCTCACCCGGCCCCGTCCTCGGGTTGGGCACCGGTCGCGCTGAGCCGCGACGTGCTCTCCGGCTCGGCAACAGACACGAAGCTGAGCGGCGCCGGCATCGCACTGTGGCGGGGAGGTGACGGACTCGTCCACGCGTGGGCCGACCGTTGCCCGCACCGCGGTATGCGTCTGAGCCTGGGTTTCGTCCGCGAGAACCGGCTCGTATGCCTCTACCACGGTTGGGAATACGAATCCGCGGGAGGATGCCGACACATACCCGCCCATCCCGATGTCGATCCACCGAGTTCGGTCCGGACCGATCGATACCGTTCCGCCGAACGTTATGGGATGGTGTGGCTGGACGGCCAGACCGGCACCACCAGAGGCGAGCTCGAATACGCCGTCGAGATGCCACCGGAATACCCTGCGACGCCTGCATGTTCGGTGTACCTCGACGCTGCGGTCCCCCGGGTGCTGGAATCCCTCGCCTCCCGTACGGACAACATGCAACATGCGGACAACCTCGTCCACACGACCGTCGACGGCTCCGATCTCGTCATCGGCGTCCAGGTCCGCGACGAGACCACAACCGTGATGCACATCTGCGTCGGCGTCGAAGGCGCCGACCCGGCTCTCGTGCGCCGGATCATTCAGTGGGCACACGCGTTTCGCGATGAGATGAACGCGCATGCGACGGTGGCCTCGTGAGTGACTTGCTGCTCGCCGACTTCGAACTCGACCTCAACTGCTACAAGGTGCGACTGGGGATGGCGCTACTCGGTATCGAGTACACAAAAGTGCCCGTGAACTGTTATCCGGTGGGCCCGGACACTGCAACAGAAGTGCCTGTTCTGCGCCATGGCGACCACACCATACGCGGCGCCGAGAACGCCCTGCTGTATCTGGCGACGGAGTTCGCGACCGACACCACCTGGGCGCCTGGAGAATCCGTGGACGGCTACCGGCTCGCCCACTGGCTCGATTTCTGCGCCAACGCATTCGGCGCGATCACCGTGGCGCGCGATCTCGCCCTGTACAGCATCGACCCACTGGATGAGGCCGTCGGACGCGCGAAGGTGGCTGTGCAACAACTCGATGACCACCTCACCCTGCAGCGGATCGACAATCACTGGGTACTCGGCCCCCAACCCACCATCGCCGACATCGCGCTCTTCGCCGGTGCGGCCCTCACCCGGGACATCGGCATCGACCGCGGGCGCTATCCGGCGCTGCGGTGGTGGCTCCGACGAATGCAGACACTGCCCGGCTTCATCGCGATGCCCGGCATCCCCGTCTTCCCCTGACACCCGAGAAGAAAAGGCTTGCCATGCAACAAAGTGCCGTAGACGCGGTGATCCGTGGCCTCAAGAAGGCCGGTGTGAGCACCGTCTGCTATCTCCCCGACTCGCTGTTCAAGGAGCTCTATCCGGCCCTGGACGCCGACCCCGACATCCGGACGATCCAGGTCACCAACGAGGGTGAGGGTGCCGCCATCTGCGGTGGCATCTTCCTCTCGGGCAAACGAGCTGCTCTGATCATGGAGAACTCGGGGCTGCGCGCCTCAGTCGAACCGCTCGCCCGCATGGGTCTTGGCGCCGGAATCCCGGTGATCATGCTCATGAGCTACCGCGGTGAACTCGGCGAGAACAACTGGTGGGCGGTCCCGCACGGCATCACGATGGAACCCATCCTCGATGCGCTGCGGATCCCTTACCGGATCGTGCGGGAGGAAGACCAGATCGAGCGGTCGATTCACGACGCCTTCGAGTGGTCCTATGCGGCATACCATCATTCGGCGATTGCTCTGGGCGGAGGTCTGGTCCGATGAACGACTCGACAGCAAACATGACACGCTTCGACTGCATGAAGCTCCTCGCCGACAAATTGTCGGACGAACTGGTGATCGTCTCACTGGGGGCCAGCGTGGACGAGTGGTACAACGCCGCACCCCACATGCGCAGCGCCAGCCTGTTTCAACAGCAACTCGGATGCGTCACTCCCCAGGCATTCGGGCTCGCGGTCGGCCTGCCGCACCGGCGCATCATCTCCCTCGACACCGACGGTGGAATGCTCTTCAACCTCGGCATACTCGCAACACTCGCCAACGAACGTCCCCGCAACCTCTTCACCGTGGTGTGGGACAACGAGTGCTACCAATCCATCGGGGGCCCACCGACGCACACGTCGAAGGGCATCGTGAGCATCGCGGCGATCGCCCGTGGCGCCGGCATCGAACACTCCTATACTGCAACAACTCTCGAAGAGTTTGACCAGCACTGCGCGGCGGGGCTGGTGGCCGACGAGCCGTACGTCCTGGTTGCGAAGGTCTCGAGCGTGGTCGAGCCCGGGATCAAACGCAAGCACAGCGACGGACGTGAGGACAAGTACATCTTCGTCCGGCACGTGGAGGCCACCGAAGAGATCACCATCATGGGGCCCAGTGAACACAACTGAGACGTTCGACTACATCGTCGTGGGCGGTGGCTCGGCGGGATGTGTTCTGGCGTCGCGTCTCTCGGAAGATCCCGACGTCTCCGTGCTCCTACTGGAATCCGGGCCGAGCCACGACGGCATCGCCGAGATCGACGAACCAGGCGGCTGGGCGAGGCTGTTGTCCGGGAAGTATGACTGGGGATATGCCTATTCGCCCAACCCGAACCTCGACGGGCGCGCGATCCCGATACCCCGCGGGCGGGTGCTCGGCGGTTCGAGCAGCATCAATGCCATGCTCTGGTATCGGGGCCACCCCAGCGACTACGACGTCTGGGAGGACAGCGGAGCGACAGGGTGGAATTGGGAGTCAATGCTCCCCTACTTCCGCCGCTGCGAGGACTGGGAAGGCGGTGCGTCCGAATTGCGCGGCAGCGCAGGGCCACTGACCATCACCACGCCCGAAAACCCCCATCCGGTCGCCGAAGCGCTGCTCGGTGCGGCCGCGGAACTGGGTTTTCCGGTGCTCGCCGACTCGAACGGCAACGACGTCCACGGCGCCTCGCTGGCAAATCTGACCATCGCGGACGGTCGACGGATGAGCACCGCCCGTGCATATCTGGGGCCCGCGGCGCAGCGGACCAATCTGACCGTGCGGACGGGCTCTCACGTCGGGGCCCTCGAATTCGAAGGTGCCCGGTGCTCCGGGGTGAATCTCGGCGGAACCCTGGTTCGGGCCGAACGAGAAGTGATTCTGTCGGCCGGTGCGATCTCGAGTCCGCACCTGCTGTTGCTCGCCGGTATCGGCGAACCCGAACACCTGCGGGCACACGGCATTCGGGTCCGAAGTGATCTGCCGGGTGTGGGACAGAACCTCCAGGACCACCCACTGCTGATGGGGGTGAACTTCGCCGCCCGCCTGCCGATGGGACCGGTGCGCGACAACGGCGGCGGCGCCATCCTGAACTGGTGCTCCACACCGGAGCAGTCACTGCCCGACCTGCACGCCTTTGTCGTCCAGGGGCCACACGCGACGCCCGAAGTCGCTGCGACGTACGGCCTTTCAACATCCGACAACGTGTTCGCGGTCTCACCCGGGCTGATGCGGTCGCACAGTGTCGGACAGTTGACCCTACGGTCCGCCGACCCGGAGACGGCACCGGAGATCGATCCCCGGTATCTGTCCGACCCTCGTGACCTGACGGCCCTGGTCGCCGGACTCGACACCATCATGGATCTGGCGCAGACCGCACCGTACCGAACGCTGATCGAGCGACCGATCGCACCCGATCGTCGTCTCACCGGCGCCGAGCGCGCGGCGTTCGTACGAATGAGTTGTTCGACGTTCTTCCACACCGCAGGCACCTGCGCGATGGGTACGGGTCCCGGAGCCGTGGTCGACTCCGAGCTGCGGGTGTACGGGACCGAGAACCTGCGCGTTGTGGATGCCTCTGTGATCCCCACATTGCCCTCGTGCAACACCAACGCACCCGTCGTCGCGCTCGCCGAGCGCGCGGCAGATCTGATCGCCGGAAGGAACGCCGCATGAGCACACTTCTCACCGCCGATGCCGTGGTCACCGTGGACGCCGCCCGCACCGTGATCCCCGATGGCGCGGTACTGGTCGACGGTAACCGGATCATCGCCGTCGGACCCACCGATCAGCTCACGGCCACGTATCCCGAAGCCGAGGTGACCGCACTGCCCGGACGCCTCCTCATGCCCGGACTCATCAACGCGCACAGCCACTCCGGGCTACTGCGCGGAACCGCCGAAGCGCTACCGGTCTGGGAATGGCTCCGCGTACACATCGACCCCATGCACCGGGTCGTCACCGCTGCTGAAGCCGAGGCGGCGTCCTGGCTCTGCTATGCGGAAAGTGTGCTGTCGGGTACCACCACGGTGGTCGACATGTGGCGGCACATGCATGGCAGCGTCGCCGCCGCCACCGGGGTCGGGAACCGGCTTGTCACAGTCAATTACGTGGGCGCCCATCCCGACTTCGACTACTTCGACACCCTCGACGACAACGAGCAACTACTGCAACGCAGTCAGGGTGCGGCAAACGGCCGGGTCTCGGTCTGGGTCGGACTCGAGCACGTCTTCTATGCCGACGCCGCCGGCCAACGCCGGGCCATCGACATGGCGCGCGACTACGACACCGGGTTCTACACACACTGCAGCGAATCCGAGATCGAGATCGCCGAGTTCGACAAGCGCTACGGCAGCAGGCCGATGAGGGCGCTGGAGCGACTCGGATTCTTCGACGTCCCGCGCACCATGCTCGCGCACGCGGTCTGGCTCGACGACGACGAGATCGCGTTACTCGCGCAGCGTGGTGTCGCCGTCGTCCACAACCCGGTGAGCAATATGAAACTCGCAAGCGGGGTGGCACCGATCGAGCGCCTGCTGGCCGCCGGTGTGACCGTCGGGCTCGGTACCGACGGGGAGAAGGAGAACAACAACCTCGACATGTTCGAGGAGATGAAGGCCGCCTCCCTTCTCGCGAAACTGTCCAGCGGGGATGCCGCCGCCCTGGACAGCTGGAAGGTGATCGAGATGGCCACCATCAACGGCGCCAGGGGCCTCGGCCTCGACGCCGACATCGGCTCGCTGGAGCCCGGCAAGAAGGCCGATCTGATCGCGGTCCGCACCGACACCCCGCGGATGACACCGTTCTTCCCCCAGGGTCCCTATTTCAACCTGCAACACAACCTGGTCCACGCCGTGCGCGGCTCGGATGTGGATCTGACGATGATCGACGGTCAGGTGGTGGTGCGCGACGGACAGCTGGTGTCGCAGGACCTGCCGGACATCATCGCCCGCGCTCGGGGCGTCGTCCCGGGCCTGTTCGAACGGCGCGCGGACTGGCTCGCCGAGCACGACGATCTGGAAGGAGTCTTCGGTGCCCACGATTGACGACGTCCACACCGATGAACGCAGCGACGACGGCCGCTGCGACGATCCGGTGGTTCTCGACCAATGGTATGCGGTGTGCGCCCGCAACGAACTCGACGACGGCGCCATCACCACACGTCTCCTCGGTGTCGAATTGACCTGTATGGCGGACGATCCCGATGTTCCACTGGTTCGCGCCGACGGAGCCGAACTGCCCGTCCGTCTGCGATACGGGTTCGTCTGGACCACGCTCGGCACCCCGGCCGGGGACATCTTCGATCTCCCCGAATCACTGGAGCCTGATCGGCGCTACGTGCCTTGCGGATGGATCACGATGCGGACCTCACCCGGCCGGGTGGTGGAGAACTTCCTCGACATGGCGCACTTCCCGTTTGTGCACCCCGGGATCCTCGGCGGTGAATCGAACACCGAAGTGGCCAAGTACGAATCGGAGATCCGCCGCGACACCGACGAGGTGTGGGCCACCAACTGCACGTTCTTCCAGCCACAGGTCAGCGCGAGTTCCGAGGGTGCGTTCGCACAATTGTCCTACCGGGTCCCGGCACCGTATCTGGTGGTGCTCTATCGGGTGTCACCGGCAGACCCGACCCGGCAGGACGCGATCGCACTGTTCATCCAGCCGATCACCCAAACACTCTGTCGTGCACAGCCGGTGATGTACCTGGTCGATCAGGAGGCCGCCTTCACCGATCTGCTCCACTTCGAGCAGACGATCTTCCTGCAGGATCGCATCATCGTCGAGAATCAACGCCCGCTGTTGCTCCCACTGGATCCGCGCGACGAAATCCCCACCCGAGCAGACGGTTCATCCATCACCTATCGACGCTGGCTCAAGGCGAAGGGCCTGCGATACGGCGCAGTCCCCTTACCACCCGCCCGCAGCCGCCGAGGAGCAGACGCATGAACACCTCGACCACAGTTCCTCGCCATAGTGCCGAGTTCCTGAGTACCTCACCCAAAGCACTGCTGATCGGCGGCGACTGGGTTCCGGCAGGCAACGGCGTATTCGAGAGCCGCGATCCGGCCTCCGGCGAGCTGCTCGCCGAGATCGGTTGTGCATCCGCCGCTGACGTCGACCAGGCGGTGCGCTCGGCCCGCGAGGCGCTGACCGGACAGTGGGCGAAGTGCACCCCTACCGCGCGCGGAAAACTGTTGTGGCGGTTGGCAGACCTGATCGACGAACACGCCGACGAATTGGCCGAGCTCGAGACCCTCGACCAGGGCAAGACCTGGGCCACGTCCCGTTTCGCCGAGATACCCTCTGCTGCAGAGCAGTTCCGGTACTACGCCGGCTATGCGAACAAGATCTCGGGAACCACCATCAACCCGTCGATCACGTACCAGCCGGAGGGCCGGAAGGTGATGGCGCACACCGTGCGCGAGCCCATCGGGGTCGTCGCGGCGATCGTGCCATGGAACTCTCCACTGCTGATGGCGGCGATGAAGCTCGCGCCTGCCCTGGCGGCCGGCTGCACGGTGGTACTCAAACCCGCCGAAGACACCAGTCTCACCGCCATCCGGCTCGGCGAACTGATCGTCGCCGCGGGCTTTCCGGCCGCAGCAGTGAACATCGTCACCGGCGACGGTGACGTGGGACGCGCACTGGCGCAGCACCCCGGTGTCGACAAGGTGACCTTCACCGGTTCCACCGAGGTCGGAAAGAAGCTGGTGGCAAGCGCCGGTGGCACCAATCTCACCCGGCTCACGCTGGAACTCGGTGGCAAGTCACCGGTGGTCGTACTCGACGACGCCGATATGTCGATCACGATTCCCGGTGTCGCCAGGGGCATCTTCGCCAATGCCGGGCAGGTCTGTGTATCCGGTTCACGGGTGTACGTCGCGCGCAGCGCATATCAGGAACTTGTCGACGGTCTCGCGGCTGCGGCGTCGTCGATGCGGCTCGGTCACGGGCTCGACCCGGCCAGCGATCTCGGTCCGCTCGTCAGTCGGACGCACCGGGCGCGGGTTGCCGAGTACGTGGACGACGGCGTGGCCGGTGGAGCCGAAGTCGTCACCGGCGGCTCGGTCGTGGCCGGTGAAGGCAGCTTCTACCGACCGACCGTGATCACCGGAGCCGGCCCGGATATGGCGCTGATGCGCGAGGAGATCTTCGGACCGGTGGTGGCGGTGACCGCGTTCGACGACATCGACGAGGTCCTCGGCTGGGCCAACGACACCGAATACGGGCTCGCCGCCAGTGTGTGGACCCGCGACTTCAGCGCCGCCCATCGGCTGGCGGCAGACGTGCGGGCCGGAACGGTGTGGATCAACTGCCACTCGTACTTCTCACCCGAGCTACCGAAAGGTGGCCACAAGCAGTCCGGTTGGGGCGTGGAGAACGGCGCGGCCGGCCTCGACAACTATCTCGAGTCGAAGACGATCTGCATGATGGTGTGAGGGGGTCGAGAGATCTCGGCTCAGGGCAACCGCGAGTCTCAGGGCAGTTGGGCCACAAGTAGGTTTCCGTCGAACTCACCGGCCGCTTTGTCGCTGATCCCGCATTGTCCGTCGGACTCGCCGGGCACCTTCACGTACACCTCTTCGACCTTCGCATCCGGATCGAATGATCTGTCCGAGATCGTGCCCAAGGTTTGCGTAGGCGGGTTGCACCATTCGGTTCCACTGCTCTGCGCACCGTTGCGTGAGTTGTCGATCAACACGAAAAGATCGGCCTCGTAGGCATTTTGAACGTCGAGGCCGTACTGCTCGGTTTCCGCTTCCGGACGATAGTTCGCCACGTTCAGCGCGATGCCCGGCACGTCTACGTCGTGCGCCGAGATCCGCTTGAGGAATTCGGCCGTATCCTGAGGGCTGCGCCACGTACTGTTGCCTGCGTCCAGATATACCGCGGTATTCGTGTTCGCGGCAAGCACTTTCAGCGCAGCCGCGAGCATCGAGACCCGTTCTGCGGCATCGGCCTCTGGTAGATCGGGCAGATGCGCCAACGCGTCCGGCTCGAGTACGATCACCGCGTCGCCCTGACCGATCACGGCGCTGATTCCCGAAATCCACTCGACATACGCCACGGCCGAGGCGCTACCACCCTGCGAATGACCGCCGTCATCGCGTTGGGGAATGTTGTAGGCCACGAAAACCGGCACCGACCCGTTCGCGGCGGACCGGTTCAAAACCTCGCGAACGGTCTGCGCGGAGTCCTCGGAGTAGAGCCATACCGCCACCGGGGTCTGGATCAGATTCTTCAGGGACTGCTGTTTTTCCACTGGGACATAGCCTTCCGCCGCCAACAGGTCGGCGGAGTACCCCGGGTCGGCCTGGACCGAATAGTCGGCGCGTGCCGGTGCGGCACGCTCGGACGGCAGCGAACCATCGACAGGATCACCCTCTGCCCCACCGGTGCATCCCGTGACCAGCAACAGACCGATCGCCGAACCCGCCACGACGCCACGGCGCACACGCGATGCGAGGAAGGTGTCGATCAACGAGGACATTGCTTGGTTCACTCGACCTGCACCCATTTCGCGATGCCGGGAACCCCGGCGGTGTCATTGAAGAAGAGCATGTAGCTCCCCCTGGGCAGCAGAGCCCTTTCGGATGGCAGTGTCACGGTGACATTGTTCCCGTTCTGGACGAATCCGACGTCGACAACCCGCTGATTGGTGTCGGTGACGTGCGTCGTCGCGGCCGGAAGGACCAACCTGGCAGATGCGATCGGCGCACCTGCCGTTCCCGGATCAAGGGTGAATGTGCCTGACTTTCCCAGAGGCAGCACGGTTGGACCATCGGTTATCGCAGTACGCGACACCGACTTCCCGTCCGTTCGGAAAAGATATGCCGGGGTATAGACCTCCAGCCGTTGTTCGAACTCACCGGGCACGGAATTGTCTTTGTCCGAGAACAGCGGATCGGATCCCATCGTCAGGATCTGCCCGTTGGGCAAGAGGATCGCCGACGAATGATAGTTACGGCCAACACCCGGATCAGCCATCGCCGTGAGCTCACCGTCTGCGGTCAGCACGTAGCTCTTGAGGATGTCGCTGTCGCCGCCGCCCCGATAGTCCCGAGAACCCCCGGTGATGAACACATCCCCGGAAGGCAGCGGAACCAGGCTCGGATACCTTGTGCCGTCCGCCAACTCGCCGAGCGGCTCGAATCGAGGAGTCGGACTCTTGAGGTCGATGACGTCAATTCTCTCCGTGGACAGCGGCGAGTTCCCGATACCTCCGCCACCGACGACCACGAGCCGCTGATCGTTGACCGGCCCGATCCAGGTGGACGACCCGGTCTCGAGCTGATCCGGATCTCGAAGTCCCGGCACCGGTGCAAACGTGTTGTTCTTCAGATTCCACAGGCCGGGCTCGCGGCCCGACTCCGCCGGACCCCATCCGGTCGACGGCCCGGCGAAGAACAGCATGTCATCACGTGCGGTCTGGAAGACCGCCGGATAGGTCGGAAAGAATCTCTTGAGGCTGCCGCGCTCAGTCCACAGTTTTGTCTTCGGATCGTATATCTCGTTCTGTCCGTCCAGGATTCGGCCCGAGTTGTCGAGTCCGGACAGCGCGATGACAGATCCGTTGGGCAAAGTGGTCAGTGTCGGATACCAGCGGGCGTAGTTCATGTCCCCGACCCGCTCGTATTCTTCGGTGATCGGGTTGAACTCATAGGAGTACCGGGTGCCCTGGTACTCCTTCTTGTCCATCGTCATCTTCGGGGCAAAGCCGTGCAGGTTGCGACGATCGGCCGTCGTCAGTCCTTCGAGTTCCACCCGGTAGGCCTCGCCTTGCAGCGACACCCCGGCAGCACCTGCAACCACGGCTTCGACGAAAACGTTGCGATCGGTCGGCGAAATCTTGCGGGTCCGGGGATCCACCTTCGCCGCAGGGATCACAACCTCAGAATCCGACCGATACTGCTTACCGCTTGCCAGCCCGGTCAGCGCTGTCCCCTTCGGGACCACAAAAGACTTGCCGGGGGTCTCATTTCGAATGGTCACGTAGCCGCCGGCGTTGGTGACGTCTTTCGCCGCCTTCTCATAGCCTTGTGTGCCACCGGCCACCAGCAGGTTGCCGTTCGCGAGATGTGCGTGGCCTGCACAGAACATGTCTTCGGGTGTGTTGACCTCTTTGATGTAGCCATCGGACGGGTCGTAGACGACTGTGCTGAACTGCCCGGCCTCAAAACTCTCCCGGTCATTGCCCGAACCGGCTATCAGCAGTATTCGGCCCGAGGGGAGCAGCGCAGCGTGCACGGCATTGATCTTGTGATCCCCTGGCAGAGTGATGGTCTCCCACTTGCCGTGCTGAGCCTTGTACTCGTCGGAGTTGATGAGCCGGTGCCTGTTGACATTCTGGATCAACTCAGCCGCAGGCGGCGCAGAGAACCCCGCAAGCAGGAGCACCGCACCCACCCCGATCGCCGTTCGCCAGTTCAGCACCGATTTCAGGCTCATATTCGGTTTCCAGCCGGTGCGGGGAGTCAAGCGCTCACCGGCGTGCGAGCCAACGTCGTTTGTTCACCGTCAGCGGGCACGGCCGTGGCCTGCGCTCTGGCGGTCGACACCTGCCAGATCACAATCGGCGATGCCGACAACGCGGCCGCGGACAACGGCCACAGTAGTGTCGCCGGATCGGCGTAGCCGTTGACACAGATGAGAGCGACCACGACCACATAGAACAACAGCCAGATGATGTTGAGCCGGAAGGCAAACCAGGTGTCTCGGTTGCTGTGCACACCTTTGGGTGTCACCTCGAAACCGGTCTTTCGTCGGAACACCATTTTGATCAATGCTGCGGCGTAGACCGGTGCGGTGACCACGCTCATGAACATTCCGTAGACGCCCCACGACCGCCCGACCTCGTAAGGGCTGACGTTGTGACGCCGCGACGAGACGTAGACCGACATCTGAAGGACAGAGACCCAGCCGTAGAAGAGCAGCCAGTCGTTTGGCGCTACGCCGGTCGCACTCACGCCGTAGATGGCGAACAGCATCGCGTTGACCGCTCCCAGCAGCCACGTCACCGCCATCACCGGGTAGAACGACATCAACAACAGGTAATGCGCGATGCGCAGTGGGCTGCGCCGCATCCCCCACATCTGGCGCAGAAACGGTCCGGCGAACATCTGTTCCAACGAGCCTCGCGCCCAACGGGTCTGCTGTTTGTAGAAGCTCCCCCAAGTGTCCGGGCCCTGACCGTGGGCCAGGAGGTCAGGCGTGTAAACGCCTTTCCACAGACGACCGGTTTGCGGGTTGGTTCGGCAGAGGACTTCGAAACTGGTGGCCATGTCTTCGGTGATCGAGGACTGGATCCCGTCGATCTGGCGCAACACATCGCTGCGGATTGCATAACTCGTGCCAACCAGCATCGGAGCCCAGTACGTGTTGGCGGCGGTCTGGATCAGGGCATGGAACGGGAACTGCTGCGACTCGGCCAGTTTCGCGACAACATTCGACGTCGCATTCGCATAGGCCTGGGGACCCGAGACGTAAGCGATATCCGGGTCCTCGAAATAGCCGAGCATGCGATCGCCGAACTCCGGGAGCGGAACGTGATCGGGATCCAGTCCCATGATGACGTCGTAGGCGGGGAAACGGTCCGTGGTACTCACCCAGTCGAACGCGGCATTGATGTTTCCGTATTTGGTTCTGGTCGAGAACTTTTCGCCGGCGTGGTAACCGGGCATCCCGAGTCTGCTGAAGTGGTAGATCATGTTGCTGCCGACCTCGTCGTTGATCGACTCGATCAGTTGCGGAACCCGCTTCGGGTCGCCGGGGTCACCTTCATCGAGCACGAAGACATCGAACGTGCCTGATTGAACTCCGTTTTCATTCTGAACCTGGTGATTGATCTGTTTGGCCGCGCGCAGGGTTCCCGCCAGCACATCGATGTCCTCGCTGGCCGGAACAAAGGTGATGAAGAGCGCCACGTTCATACCGTCCCTGGGCCTGATCACGACCGGCTTCTTCACCAGGACCGTGGACGTGGCCAGCATGCAGGTGAGGAGCATTCTCGAGGATTCGATGAGCAACGAGATCGCGAGTAACACGAAGACGATTGGCCCGGCGACGGAAACCCGTTCGACAACCGGGGTTCCCGCGAAGGTGAGCCAGTAGATGTACCCGACGCTCACGGTCAAGGTGACGAAGGTCAGCATCACCGCGCCGAGGCATCGAGTACGACCGTTCATGGCCTGAAGTCGTACGCGCCCATCGAAGTCATCGGACGGCTCACCCGCTATCCGGCTCTTCTCGACAATCAGGTCCTCGAGGCGCACGGTCACGCTCCACCGAGATGGCGAAATCCCATCGTCAGAACTCGCCCACCCGGAAGGAACGTCTGATTGCGAAAGCCCACCCCGCGAAAAGAAACGCGCATGCAGAACTCCGAATGTCTTGGCCGAGTTGATGTTCGAATCAGTAAGATGTGAGCATCGCCGCTCTATTGCGTTCGCGCAACAACACAAACTCGGCGATTCACCACACTTGATTGACCGTTAGAGTCAGTAGTGGCACCGACGATCCGATTCCGTCAATTGTTCAGTGGAACAAGTCGGTTTCGTACCGTCTTCGACACTCAGAACGCTCAGCAATGTGTGACGGAAATCATATCTTCTTCGTCGATGAAATTAATGATTGCTCGCGGCCGGTCCGAGGCTGGTTCAGAGCGGATAGGTCACGCCGGTCAACTTCTCCGACGCCGCCCAGAGTTGTGCCGCGAGCGCGGCGTCCTTGGACAACGCCGTTGACGGCGATTCACCAACAGGCCCACGCATGCCCATCAACCGCGTTGGTCCCCAGTAGATATCCGGATCGGCATCGCGTGCTGTGGCGGCAAATATCGTCGACTGCGCGGCTTTGCGCGGATGATGCCCCACCAGTCTGATTGCCGGTTTGGCCAGCTTGTCGACAAAAGTCTCTGTGTGAGAGAACAATTCGGTCGACGAGACACCGGGATGGGCAGCGTATGACCGCTTCGGTGACCCCGCCGCCTGCAATCGCCGCTGGAGTTCACGGGCGAACATCAAATTGGCGAGCTTCGACTGACCGTAGGCAACCGCACGCACGTACCGGCGGTTCTCGTAGTCGAGGTCGTCGAGGTACAGCGCAGGCGTCTGCCGATGCGCGATGCTCGACACGGTGACGACCCGGTCGTTGACGCGGTCGAGCAGTTGCCCGGTGAGTGCGAAGTGACCGAGATGGTTGACGCCAAATTGCGTTTCGAAACCGTCCACGGTGAGCCGGTACGGCGTGTTCATCACTCCGGCGTTGTTGATCAGAACATCGCACTGACCGACCTGTTCGGCGAATGCACGAACAGACGACAGGTCTCCCAGATCAAGATGCGCCACCTCGAGGTCGCCACCGATCCGCTGCGCCAGCCGCTCGGCTTTCGCGGTGTCACGGCAGGCCATGACAACTTTTGCGCCTTTGCCTGCCAAGGAACTCGTGATGTGTTCACCGAGCCCACCGTTGGCACCGGTGACCACAAACGTTCGGCCGGTCTGATCTGGTATGTCGTCTGCCGTCCACCCCATCAGTTCGACGGCGCCGGATCCACCGAGTAGGTCACGCCGGTCAGTGATTCCGACAGTTCCCAGAGTCCGGCGGCGACGAGTTCGTCGCGAGATCGCTTGTTACCCGTGGCAGGTCCCGGTGCGCCGCGCGACCCGCCGAGTTTGGTCGGACCGTAGAAGCCGCCGGACCGTGCCTGGTCCGAGGTCGCGGCATACAGGCTGGGCAGGGCGCCGTCAGCAGCCGGCTGGGCCATCAGGTTTCCGATGACCATCAAGCGATCCCAGACCGATTCTGTGTGCCCCTGCAATCCGGTGGCGGCGTATCCGGGGTGGGCCGCCATCGATTTGACTGATGACCCGGCAGCAGCGAGCCGCCGCGCGAGCTCGTACGAGAACAGCAGGTTGGCCAGTTTCGACTGTCCATAAGCCGGCCATCGCGAATATGAGCGTTGCCGGTAGTTGGGGTCTTCGAGGTCGATCTTGCCGATCTTGTGCATGGCCGACGACACGGTGACGACGCGGTCGGAGATCTTGGGCAGCAGCAGCCCGGTGAGCGCGAAATGCCCAAAGTGATTGGTACCGATCTGCATCTCGAACCCGTCGGCCGTGCGCCGCAGCGGTATTGCCATCACACCGGCGTTGTTGATCAGGACATCGATCGGACCCGTCCGTTCCGCACACGCCCGAACACTGGCGAGATCGGCCAGATCGAGTTCGGTGATGGAGGCGTTGGCCCCGATCCGGGCAGCCACGGGCTGCGCCTTTTCCACCGTTCGGCAGGCCAGGATCACATTGGCACCCGCCGCTCCCAGCGCGAGGGCGGTTTGCTCACCCAGACCGCTGTTCGCTCCCGTGATCAGGAACGTGCGTCCGCTCTGATCACCGATATCCCCCGTGGTCCATGTCATCGCCTCAACCAATCCCCTCGTCATTTTCGAGCATCGATGTGTACTTTTTGCTATCTCCGGTCGCGCATTCCGAACAGTGACCGGGTTCCCTCGCCGACAACGTCGGAAACCACGGTTGTCGGGATCTTGAATGCAGTGCCTATCAGTGATTTCAGGCTACGGCTCCCCTGCTCGCTGTCGACGGGAATCGTGTAAAGATTGGTCGGTACCGCACGCCCCCGCAGCACCAGGGATCCGATCGAATCCCAGTGACCGTGCTCATCGTCAGAATTGTCGATCGCCGATCCGCTGGCCAGGACGTGCGCGCGAACCGATTTGGCGGCCTCGGACAAACGGGCCGCCTCGTTCACCGCATCACCGATGACCGTGTACTCGTAGCGTTTGACCGCACCGATGTTTCCGGCGAACACGGTCCCCGCCGAGACCCCGATCGAAAAGTGTAGTGGCCGAAGCACTTCGAGTTCGGCGTGCAGTTCGCGAGCCGCTCCCAACGCGGCGCCCGCCGGGTCGGGGACCGCACTGGGCGCGCCGAAGATCGCCAGCGCCGCATCACCCTCGAACTTGTTGATGAATCCGCTGTGCCGGTCCACCACGTCCGCGACGATGGCAAAAAAGCTGTTGAGCAGGGCCGCGACAGTCTCGGGCGCTTCTCGTTCCGCGAGTTTTGTCGACCCCTGGACATCGACGAAGATCACGCCGACAAATGTGTTCTCGCCATGAAAACCCGCACCCTGCTGCAGCGCAAGCTTCGCCACGCCGTCACCGACGTGCCGTTCGAACAGTTCCCTGATCTGCTCACGCTCGGCCAGCCCCGACACCATGTCGTTGAAGCCCTGCTGCAGGATTCCGAGTTCGGAGGAGTCGTAGACATCCAGAACCGGGTGCGACTGCCCGGCCTTCACCCGCTCCATCCCGCTACGGATCTCACCGAGTGGGTCGGTGATCGAGCGTGACACGAGTACGGTCGCCCGGATGCCGCCGACGAGGCAGAAGCCGGCAAGGACCACCGTCGGGACATCGACGACGTATCGGCTCGCGGGGATCCACTCCGGCAACCGGCCGACGTTGATGGCGATGAGGCCCACCAGCGGGACGGCACAGAACACGATCCACACCGCGATCAGGCGTTCACGGACCCCGAGGATGGATCGCCCGAGTACCCCGTCGCGCAACGCGATCGCCACGAGTGGCCGCGACACCCGTTCGACGAAGAGGTACGCGAGACAGGCGGCAGATGTACCCGCCATCAGGAAGGCCGAACCGAACACCACGAACTCGACAGCGGTACCACCGAGTCCGAACGGGATGTAGATCAGCGCTCCGATCGCCCAGGTGAGCAAGGTCGCGCCCGCCTGCTGCAGCGGCATCATCTGGATCGATCTGCGCCGATCCGGTGACGCCGGGATGGTTTTCACAAACCACACGAGCTGCGGATACAACACGGCGGTGCTCACCGCACCGCCGAGCAGCAAACCGATGACGACCGAACAGATCAGGACGGGAATGTTCGCCGCGTCGATCATGTCCGGCACACTCAATTCGCCGCCTGTCATCACCAGCTGGATCATGACCACGGTCTCGAATGCGGCCGCCAGATTGCTGACCGCGATACCGATCAGCGCAAGGACCACAAAGCGGTTGGCCACATGCCGTCGACTGGCCGGACCATCCAGACTCGGATCGGGTACGTCGACGAAATAGTGATCGATCCGATCATCGATACGGCGAATGCTCTTGAAGGCGTTGGCCAGCCGTGAACGTCGGCTGGACTGGTGCGCCGTCAAGGTCCACCTTCTCTCACCGCCGATCACCAGACCACGGGCGCGGTCAGATCTCGATCGCAGTTAACGGCAACTATACATAAAGCAACTCAAGTTGCGTTAGAGTCGATAGGTGCGTCAAACCGGGTCTTCGGACCCCATGCCAGAGACGACACCACGGATCCGATCACACCGCCGCGGGGCGGCCGTCCGCGATCGCGTGATGTCGGCGACCGTGAACGAGCTGCTCAACGTCGGCCTCGACAGGCTCACCATCGCGCAGGTCGCCGACCGGGCAGGCGTCCACGTCACATCCATCTATCGTCGATGGAAGACCAAGGAACAGCTGGTCACCGACGCACTGGTCGATCAATTCGATCCCACGATCGATGTGCCCGACACCGGTTCCCTGCGGGGCGACCTGATCGCACTGACCATCGACCTCCACACCGCACTCACCAATCCGCAGGTGAAGACGCTCTCACGACTCGTTGCCATGCCCATCGACGTCGGCCCCCTCGTCGAATTGCAACGCCGGATGACGCAGGCACGAACCGAGGTACTGAAATCGACCTTCGTGCGTTCGGCCGAGCGCGGAGAAATCGACATCACCACCGAACCCGACTATCCACTGCTTCTCGAGGTGATCCACGCCCCGATTTACGCGCGCGTCCTGCTGACGAGGGAGCCGGTGGATCTGAAGTTCATCGAAGACCTCGTCGATGTGCTCATGACGGGGTTCACTCCGCGTTGGCAAGCGACCGAATAACAGGCTGCGGCCTTATGGCAGCACGACCCGACAATCACCGGAGTCTTTGTGAAACTCTCACTAATTGATTTGTTCGAACCGGTGTCCGGTGATGATCGGTCGATCACACAGGCCTTCTACGAGACTCGGCCTGCCGGCGTCGGCCCGAACTCTCCCCAGGAACTCCTTGCGGTGCGTGCCTCGAGGGCAGCTGACCACACATCACCAACCCGAGCTGTTGTGCAGACGGTCGACATCGGCGGCCGCAGTGTGTCACTGCGCGTGATCACTCCGAAAGACAACGAGGTGACCGGGGTCTATCTGTACATCCCGGGCGGTGGCTTCTACATGAGTTCAGCTGCCAGTGCAGATGCTCGGAACACAAGGCTTGCGGATGCAGTCGGGGCGGTTGTGGTGTGCGTCGACTACCGACTCGCGCCCGAGTCCCCCTGGCCGGCAGCGCCGGACGATTGTGAAGCGGCAGCTCTGTGGCTGCTTGACGTCGCAGCCGAACGGTTCGGCACAACCAAGCTCGTCATAGGCGGTATGTCTGCGGGTTCGACCTTGGCCGCGACGACGCTGTTGCGCCTTCGCGAGCGAGGCCTTGCACTGTCATTTCTCGGCGCTGTCCTGGAGGCAGGCACGTATGACATGAGCGCCCAAACCCCTGCTGGGCGAACCATCGCCGACGAGTACTTCATCGAGGCGTACGTCGGCCATATCACCGACCGCACGGTTCCGGATATCTCTCCGACGTTCGGCGACCTGAACGACCTGCCGCCAACCCTCGTTGTGGTCGGGTCCGAGGACCTGGTGTTGGCCGAGAACATTGCAATGGTGGCTCGGCTGTCTGCGGCGGGCAACGATGTCGACTTGCGGCTCTATCCCCATGTCCCTCATGGATTCGCCAACCATGCAACGCCCATCGGCCGCCGCGCTCTACTCGATATCGAAGCATGGCTCAGGCACCGCTTCGACGTGCCGCCCCGCTGACAGAGCCGAGCCGACCAAATCCCAGCGGCGGCCCCGCGTCCGGGATCTTCCGGTCACGGGGCCGCCGCTCGGGGAGCCTGATGGCCGGTGGTGGTCAGCCGATCAGACAGTCGATATTGCTGCGCAGGGTCAGTGCGAGACTAGGCAGTCTTGCCAGCTTCGATGTCCAGCGTGATGGTGATCTTGTCGCCGACAACGCTGCCACCGGTCTCCAGGGGCATGTCGATGTTGATGCCGAAGTCCTTGCGGTTGAGGACAACCGAGGCCTCGAAGCCGGCAACCGGGCCGTTGCCCATACCGGGGTTGACACCGTTGAACTCGAGCTTGAGGGTGACCGGACGGGTCACGCCGTGGAGGCTGAAGTCACCTTCGACCAGGTAGTCATCGCCGTCGGCCTTGACCGCCGTCGAGGTGAAGGTCGCGGTCGGGTACTTCTCGACCTCGAAGAAGTCTGCCGAGCGGATGTGGCCATCGCGGCCTTCGTTTCCGGTGTTGATGGATGCGACGTCGATCTCGGCGGTGACCGACGGGACGCCGTTCTCATCGACGGTGATGGCTCCCGAGAAGGTCTCGAAGTTTCCGCGAACCTTGCTCACCATGAGATGGCGAACAGAGAAGGCGACGACCGAGTGGGTCGGATCGATGGTCCAGGTGCCGGTGCCGAGATCTGTGGTGGTGATGGTGGCGCTCATGTGGTTCTCCTAGAAAGTCTGGTGGTTGGGACTACATACGATCTAACCGGACTACGGTCCGATTCATTCCATCGGGGTGAAAGTCACTCGGTCGGCAACGCCTGACCTGCGACGACGAGCATCGAATGTGACCGAATGCACCGCAATGCCCGGGCCGCGACGGCACAATGCCAGCAGACGCAGCATCAGAAGGGTGGTCCACGGGTGTTCGATACAGACGTTTTGATAGCCGGAGCCGGTCCGATCGGCCTGACCGCAGCGATCGAGCTGCGGCGGCGCGGGATCCGATGCCGAATCGTTGATCCACTCCTCGAGCCCCCGCAATACGCGAAGGCCGTCGGTGTCCAGCCCCGCACACTCGAGGTGTTCGAGGGGATGGGTGTGCTGCGCCAGATCCTCGATGCGGCGATCCAGATGCGCGGGCAGGTCGTCTACGTCAACGGCATCGAAGTGTCCCGGATCGACCTGTCGCTACCTGCCGATGTGCCCTTCGGCTTCGCGTCCATCCCCCAGTACGAGACCGAGCGCATCCTCCGCGATCGCCTCGAGACGCTGGATCTACCGATCGAACGCGGAACCTCGCTGTCGCGTTTCGACCAGGACGACAAAGAGGTCACCGCGGTGCTTGCCGGCCCCGACGGGGATGAGATCGTCACCGCGCAGTATCTGGTGGGCTGCGACGGTGCCCACAGCATCACCCGCAAAACACTCGGATTGACGTTCGAGGGCGCGGCGTTCGAGGAGCAGTACATGCTCGGCGACGTCGAGGTCGACTGGGTGCAGCCGCCCGGGTACGGGGTGCGGGTGATGCACCAGACCGAAGGCACCACCGACGACCTACTCGTCTGTATCCCGCTTCCCGGTCGCGGACGATACCGGATGTCGATGCTCGTCCCCGAGGACCTCGCCTCGGCGAAACCGTCGGAGCCGGGGGCGATCGCGCACGGATTCGAAGGTGGGCGCAAACCCGAACTCTCACATATCCAGGCCGTCCTCGACCGGCTCGCCCCGGAACCCACCACAGCGCGAAACCTGCGGTGGTCATCGGTGTTCCGGATCAGCCACCGGATCGTCGACTCGTACGGACACGGCCGGGTGTTCGTTGCCGGCGACGCCGCACATATCCACCCACCGACCGGTGCGCAAGGCATGAACACCGGTATTCAGGATGCCCACAACCTGGCGTGGAAGTTGGCATTGGCCGTCAACGGCAAGGCATCAATCGGTTTGACCGCCAGCTATGACGCCGAGCGCCGGCCGATCGGCGAAGAGGTGGTCGGGCGAACCGTCCGCAGCGCACGGGAAGGTATCGACGCCGGATCGACGAGTCCGGAGCAGCTGATGCTCCGTGAGGCCCAACTCCTCATCGACTATGCGGGCAGCCCGATCGTCGGATCCCCGGCCGACGAGGGCTCGCTGCTCGTTCCCGGCGTCCGAGCCCCGGATGCCACCGGTTTGTCCCGCGACATCGTCACCGACCCGTTCCGGTTGTTCTCACTGTTCGATCGCCTGCGGCATACCGCGATCATCTACCTCAGCGATGCGGACGATGTAGCCGAAATCGTCGATCTCGAGTCCATCGCGACAGCGGCGCAGGCGGCCACCCACGGCGAACTCGATGTATACGTCGTCGCCGCGGCGGCCGCAGCCATCGGAACGACCACCCTGCCCGTCATCCGCGACGACTCCGGCAATTTCGCCAAAAACTATGGCGCCGAGAATCATTCCATATTCATTGTTCGACCCGACGGATATCTGGGCTACAGCAGCGACGCCATCGCCGAAGACACCGTCGTCGGGTTCCTCGCGAAGACGTTCCGGTAGCTCTGAGGAACGGGTAGCTCGCAGGAACGGGCCGACGAATCGTTCTCGTGGATGACATCTAGAAGGCCGGTGGCGGTTCGTTCCGTCCTCGTTCGTCCCGGAGTGCTTGGTTGTGTTGTTCCTGTAGTTCGCGCTGCCGACGGTTGGCCAGTCGTTCTTGTTGACGGCGTGCATGTTTCGCGACGGTGCGTGGCTGCGGTCTTGACGGTGGTATCGGCGGTCGTGGCCGTGGTGAGCCGCGTTGGTTGTCGAAGACGATCAGCCTCAACGTCGGGAACAGGTCGTCGCCGGTCCATCCCGGGCCGTGGTAGTGGCGGCGTTCGGGTGTGGTGAAGATCAACCGGGTCCGCCCGGTCTCGGGGTCGGGGTACTGATCATCAAGCCAGTCGGAGTAGGTCTTGAGCAGGTGGTGAAAACGGCACAGCGTCTTCATCTCTGACGGATGCGTGGAGCCACCAGTATCGGGGTCGTTGTGGTTGTACTCGCAGGTGTGGTCCAGGTCAGCTCCCCAGGCCTTGTGTTCACAGCCGGGCCACATGCAGTAGACATCCCGGATCCGGAGGTAGGTATCCAAGACGACTGACGGACGGTATTGGTCACCAGGTTGGGTGGCCGGGAGCGGAATCACCTGCGGAAACGGCGCTGTGACGATGGCAGTGTCGCCGCCGCCATCGGGGAGGTTCTCGACTGACGGGTTCTGCGGTCGGCGCACGTACACGTTCGGCCGCTTCGGTTTTGGTGTCCCCGGCTCGGGCAGCGCTGGTTCTGGCTGCACTGGTTCGGGCTGAGGCTCGGACTGCACGGGAGCGGGCGCAGGTTTGTTGCCCATTGGCCGCTGCACGGTTTCCGGGCGGGCTGCGATGTCGCGAACGTGATCGCCGGAGATGACACCGTGGCCGTCCATGAAAGCCCGGATTCTCGGCGCGTCCGTCGAGGGTGACCTGGTCGGCGATCACGTGCAGCACGATCTTCACATCCACACCTGAAACCACCTGACCCGCAGGAACAGTGACGATCTCGGCGGTACAGGGATGCTTGGGGTCGTTCGGGCATTCACAACGGAATTCGCGACCCATCACCGTGGCAAACAACGCATCGGCCATCCGATCAGACTTCTTTCGCGGATCAGCCTTACACGTGGCCATGGCCAGCTTTTCCAGCCGCGCCATGATCAACGTCAATTCCTCAGCCGTGGAATGCGCATCCAGCACCGCCATCCCGTGGTCGGCGTTGTTGGCCCACACCCCACGGTTGTTCTTCGCATCCTCCCGGTCCTTACGGACCAGATCCGGATCACGGCGAAAGATGATCGCATCAACCATGTCCCGCATCCGACCCTTCGACCACGAACCCCGCCGACCTAGTGCTTCGGCGATGCCGCGATCGATATCGGCCACGTGGGCTGAGCCTTCGATCAACTCGGTCCGCGCGATGATGTCCGGGATGTGGTGCGCGGCGATGCGGCCGGCTTTCAACAACGCATTGACCGCAGGCAGGCGATCGCGCAACGCCACCCCGCGATTGATCTGCAACTCCGCGGTCCGCTGCGTCAACCCCTGTGCCACAGACAATCTCGCCGCACACTGCGCGAACGGATCCAGTGCCCGCATCTCAGCTTCGGTACCGGCAGTCGGCTCCACCAGTAGCCGGTGCATCATCGCCGCAGCGGCATAACGCTCCCACTCCATCCGCGACTGCTGGGCCATCGCCAGCTCGGTATTGCGCAACAACTCGTTGGTGCGCAGCAGATAGACGGGACCGATTTCATCGTCCCCACCTGCATCTTCGATCTCCCCCTCGAACATACATTTGAGTCTAAACGAGGGGTCTGACACTTGTTCCGCCAAGGAGATCGGGCGGTTTCGTAGTCGTGGCGCGGCTCCCCAAATCCTCCAGCAACAGGAACAGCTCGTGCAGTTCCGCGAGCGTCCGGCCCGACACGAAGGCGTCGCAGAACGGCAATGCCGCAGCCATTGCCCCGGCCTTCGGTTCGTAATCCTGTTCTCCCGCGCGAGGATTAATCCAGACCACCCGCCACGCCCGACTGGCGATCCTGGACATCACCCGCGCGATCACGTCTGGATCGTCGCTGTCCCAGCCGTCCGAGGCGATCACCACCAGCGCACCGCGGAGTGAATGTCCCGCAGGCGACGCCACGAGTTCGGCCAGGCTGTGGCCCAGCCGAGTGCCCCCGAATCGGTCGGCAACCTTGTCATTTGCCTTCGCAACGGCAGCTTCCGGCGACCGGTGGGCAAGGATCGCCGTCAGTTTTGTCAACGACGTTGCGAACGCGAACACCTCGGGCCGGATCATCGAACGCCGGTCGACCGCAGCCCGCATCAGGTGAAGATACGTCGTTGTGTACGGCTGCATGGAACCACTGACATCGCAGACGAAGACAACCCGGCGCCGCCGCAGACGCGGCCGCCGCAGGATCAGGACTGCGACCTCGAATCCGGTTCGGCGAGAATGGTTCATCGTCGCCCGAAAATCGACAGCCGAGCCACGGCGACCGTACTCGCGGCGCCGAGACCGCCGGCGGGGCCAGCGAGCCACCGCATGCTCCAGCCAGGCTCCGAGCACCCGCAGATCATCGGCGTCGAACGATTCGAACGGCTCGTCGGCCCTGGCCATCAGGCGACTGGGCAGCAGGTCGGGCAGTACCGCACCGTCCGGCGTCGCTCCGGCGGCGCCCACAACCGTGCGTCGTGTGGCCCAGGGCAAACCGGCGGCCTCATCCTCCGAGCGTCCCGGGTGTGGCCCACCGGGGTCAGGCACAGATGGGCTGACGCCGGACAGCGGAGCGGCTCTACCCGGCGGATCGAGCCCCAGCCCGGACCCGGCGAACACCTCATCGAAGACGGCATCAAAAGCCACCAGGTCGTCGGCCCGGTCGACCAGCGTCAGGCGGGCCGCCCAGTACAACTCGGTTCTGGTGTGGGGCGCCAAGTGGCGCAAGGCTTCTACGAACGCGGCCGGACCGCCTGCCGAGACGGCAACCCCGCCACGACGCAGGCGGGCATCGACCGCGACGGCAAACGCCGCGAGGTCGACGCCGCGCATCAACGTGACAGTTCTTCCCGCCTCACTTGTCACCTCCGATGTCGCCTTCTCACGCGGTGCTCAACCCATCCGCGAACTCCACGAACGCCTCGTGCACGGCGACGCGATCGTCCGGGGTCTTGGCGAGTGCACTGAGGGCCGCCGACGCGTCGTCGGCGACCAGATCGCCCACACCGAGTGCCACGAGCGCCGCCAGCCAGTCGATCGTCTCGGAGATGCCGGGAGGTTTGTCCAGATCGAGTTCACGCGCTCGGGAAACGAACCGGGTTGCTTGATCGATCAGTGCCGCAGTGGCTCCCGGTACCGTCCGGCGAACGATCGCCACCGCGCGTGCAGGCGGCGGAAAGTCGATCCAGTGGTAGAGACACCGACGACGCAGCGCATCGTGAAGGTCGCGGCTGCGGTTGGAGGTCAACACCACGATCGGTGGCGTCGGGGCGACGAACGTACCAAGTTCGGGAACCGTGACCGCCGCCTCGCCGAGGAACTCCAGGAGCAGGGCCTCGAATTCGTCGTCGGCGCGGTCTATCTCGTCGATCAGCAGAACCGGCGGCGTCGCGCCGCGGTGTCGGACGCAGTGCAGGATCGGACGGTCGATCAGATAGGCCTCGGTGAACAGATCCGATTCGGAGATGTCGGTCCCCCGCGATTCGGCAAGTCTGATGCTGAGCAACTGGCGCTGGTAGTTCCAGTCGTAGAGCGCCTCGTTCGCGGTCAGCCCTTCGTAACACTGCAACCTCACCAGGGGTGCCCCGAGTACCAGCGCCAGCGTCTTTGCCGCGGTTGTCTTGCCAACTCCCGGTTCACCTTCGAGCAACAACGGCCTGCCCATGGTCGTGGCCAGATAGATGGCGGTCGCGGTACCGATGTCCAGCAGGTGGTCGTGTTCGTCGAACCGGCGAATCACGTCGGCGGTATCGGTGAATCCCCCTGTCATGTCCGTGGCCTTGTCATATATGTGTCGCGGACAGCAGGTCGATGTAGTCGTCCCAGGTGTCGACATCGGGCGGGATCGGGGTGTCGACCTCCAGAGTTGCGGTGTCGAAGCGCCCGGACGCGATGAGTTTCCACAGACCCTTGTCGCCTCGGAGTCGCGCCACCGCCGCAAAGATGCTGCGGTCCAACCAGAACGGATGCCCGGCATGTCCGCGATATCGCGTGACCAGGATCTTCGCCGATGTGCCCGGACCGTCTTCTGCCTGCGATAGCAGGCGATGGACGGTCGTGGCCTCGATCCCGGGCTGGTCACCGAGGAACAGGATCAGACCTGACGAGGCCGGGTCCACCGCCCCGACCGCCGATCGCAGCGACGCTCCGCAGCCGAAGCCACTGTCCTCGACCTCCACCGCATCGACGCCGCCGAGGTCGACACGCTCACGTATCGCATCGGCGTCCTTGCCGAGTGTCACGACGATCTGATCGAACCCGCACCCGCGGACCATGTCGATCGTGGCCCCGAGAAGTGTTGTCTCCCGGTACGGCAGAAGCTGTTTGGGTACGCCGAGCCTTCGGGAGGAACCGGCGGCCAGTATCACCGCCGTTTGCCGACCACGTGTCATGGGGATCCGATCGCCGACAGGTACGAATCCCGGCAACCGGTACCGCAGAACCAGTGATCGGCACCATCAATCGCTGCGTGCACCGTGTCAGGTCCGATGGTCACGGTCATCCCGCACACCGGGTCCACCGCCTCCCGCGACTCAACGGTCGGCCGGGGCGCGGCCGCGATACCTCCCCCGCGGCGGGCCGCGATGAGTTCGGCCACGATCGACACCGCGATCTCCGCCGAGGTCTTGGCTCCGATGTCGAGACCGACAGGTGTGTGGATGCGTAGGCCCTCGTCGACGGTGGGCGCGACCTCTGCAAGAACCGCCGCCCCGCGAATTCGGCTCGCCACCAACCCGATATAACCGACCCCGGCGTCGAGGGCAGACCGGATCATCGCGGCCTCGGCGCCACCGTGGCTGGCGATCACAACCGCGGCGGTGTCGGTCAATGCGCCGGCGGCATCGGTCGATTCGTCGTCAGTGGCCGTATGAGGCTGCCCGGTCTGATCGACGTCGAAACCGACCAGCTCGCACATCTGGGCCAGCGCCTGGGCAATCGGTGCCGATCCACAGATCCGGATCAGCGGACTCGGTATCTGCGGTTCGAGGAATATCTCCAGGGCGCCGCCGGACAGACACGGATTCACCACAACCGATGCACCTGCGGCCTCGGGAAAATGCAGATCACCGTCAGGCAGTACCCGCAGCAGAACACTTTCGCCGCCCTGCAATGCCCCGAGCGCGGCCCGGCGCACCGAGTTCTGAGCGCACTGCCCGCCGACAAAACCCTCGATTGTCCCGTCGGACAGGAGAATTGCCTCATCACCGGCCCGCGCCGATGTCGGCTGACCGGCACGCACCACGGTCGCATGCACAAACGGTGTACGCCGGGACAACAATTGTCTGACGCGTTCGTCCACCGTGATCGACTTCGCCATGATGATCTCCGTTCAGATCGGTGGGGTCGCCCGGCCCTGCATGGCTTCCCACACCCGGGACGGGGTCAGCGGCATGTCGGCGTGCCGAACCCCGTAGGGCGCCAAGGCATCCACGACGGCGTTGACCACCGCAGGCGGCGAGCCGACCGTGGCAGATTCGCCGATACCCTTTGCACCGATCGGATGGTGCGGCGACGGTGTCACCGTGAAACCCGTCTCCAGGTGTGGAACTTCCACGGCTGTGGGAATCAGATAGTCCATCAACGAGCCACCGAGACAGTTCCCGTTCTCATCGAATTCGATGATCTCCATGAGCGCCATCCCGATTCCGTCGGCGATGCCTCCGTGCACCTGACCCTCGATGATCATCGGATTGATCCGGGTGCCACAGTCGTCGACGGCGAGAAACCGGCGCACCTTCACCTGTGCGGTACCCGGGTCGATGTCCACAACACAGAAGTAGGCGCCGTACGGATAGGTGAGATTCTCGGGGTTGTAACAGATCTGGGCATCGAGACCACCTTCGATCCCATCGGGAAGATCACCGGCGCCATGGGCGCGCATCGCGATCTGGGAGATCGTCACCGCGGCGGACGGGTCACCCTTCACATGGAACGATCCCTTCGCCCACTCCAGGTCGGCAACCGACGCCTCGAGCATCCCGGACGCGATGATCTTGGCCTTGTCGCGAACCTTGCGCGCCACCAGTGCCGCAGCAGCACCCGACACCGGCGTGGACCGACTTCCGTAGGTGCCGAGGCCGAACGGTGTCTGGTCCGTATCACCGTGCACCACATCGATATCGTCCGGCGGGATACCCAGTTCTTCGGCGACGATCTGCGCGAACGTCGTCTCGTGGCCCTGCCCCTGGCTCTGTACCGACAGTCGCACAACGGCTTTGCCCGTGGGATGAACCCGCAGCTCACACCCGTCGGCCATACCCAACCCGAGGATGTCCATGTCTTTGCGAGGTCCGGCCCCGACCGCCTCGGTGAAGAACGACATCCCGATACCCATCAGTTCTCCGCGGGCGCGCTTTTCCTTCTGTTCCTGCCGCAGGGCGTCGTAGCCGATCATCTCCATCGCCAGCCGCATCGTCTTCTCGTAGTCACCCGAGTCGTACAGCCAACCCGTTTTGCTCTTGTACGGAAACTGTTCGGGACGAAGGAGATTCTGCAACCGCAGCTGCGCGGGATCGATCTTCAACTCTTGCGCGAGGCAATCGACAAGGCGTTCAACAAAATACACGGCCTCGGTGATCCGGAAGGAGCATGCGTACGCAACACCACCGGGCGCCTTGTTGGTGTAGACGGCGGTCATCTTTGCGTAGGCGGCCTCGATGTCGTAGCTACCGGTGAACACCCCGAAGAACCCGGCCGGATACTTCACTGGGGCGGCGGTGCCGTTGAAGGCCCCGTGATCGGCCAGTACGTTCGACCGGATCGCCAGGATCTTCCCGTCCCGGGTCGCGGCGATCTCACCGACCATGATGTAGTCGCGGGCAAAACCTGTGCTGGTGAGGTTTTCGCTGCGGTCCTCCATCCACTTCACCGGCTTACCCAGAACCAGAGACGCCACGATGGCGCAGACGTAGCCCGGGTAGATCGGGACCTTGTTGCCGAATCCGCCGCCGATGTCGGGAGCGATGACGCGGATCTTGTGTTCTGGCAAACCTGCCACCAGCGCATAGAGCGTTCGATGCGCGTGCGGCGCCTGACTGGTCGACCACAACGTCAACTTGCCCGACACCGGATCCAGGTCGGCAACCGCCCCGCACGTCTCCAGCGGCGCGGGATGCACTCGTGGATAGACCATCTCCTGCTTGACGACGACATCGGCACGGGCGAACACCGCCTCCGTCGCGGCGGCATCACCGGTTTCCCAGTCGAAGCAGTGGTTGTCGGTCTTGCCTTCCAGATCGGTGCGGATGACCGGGGCGTCATCTGAAAGCGCCCGACGCGCATCGATGACCGGATCGAGGATGTCGTATTCGATGTCGATGAGTTCGAGGGCATCGCGCGCCGAATACCGATCCTCGGCAACAACAAACGCCACCTCCTGCCCCTGGAAACGAACCTTGTCGGTGGCCAGGACCGCCTGCACGTCGTTCGACAGGGTCGGCATCCAGGCCAGACCCTTCTCGGCCAGATCGGCACCGGTCACCACCGCTTTGACCTTCGGGTGGGCCAGCGCCGCGGAGCTGTCGATGCCGACAATGCGCGCATGCGCCACCGGCGACCGCAGAATCGCCAGGTGCAGCATCCCCGGCAGGGCGACGTCGTCGACGTAGTTGCCGCGGCCCCGGATGAACCTCGGATCCTCTTTGCGCAGCATCTTGCCGTGCCCGCAGGGCTTGTGGTCGTTGTCGACCACGTCATCTGGTCGCGGGTCCCCTGGTCGTGATTGAACCGTGGTCATGACGAACTCCCGATGGGTTCGACGGGTGTGACGGGGCTGGCGGTTTCAGTGGTTGCGTCGGCACTGTGCTCGGCGGCCCAACGGATCGATCGCACGATCGTCGTGTAGCCGGTACATCGGCAGATCTGACCCGAGATCGCCTCCCGGATGGTGTCCTCGTCGGGGTCCGGGTTGCGGTCGAGCAGCGCCCGCGCGGTGATCATCATCCCGGGTGTACAGAATCCGCACTGCAGGCCGTGACACTGCATGAACCCCTCTTGAACGGGATCGAGTTTGCCGTCGACCTCGAGGCCTTCGACTGTGCGCACCGAGCGACCGTCGGCCATGACCGCCAGCATTGTGCACGACTTCACCGGTTCCCCGTCGACCTCCACCACACACGTTCCGCAATTGCTGGTGTCACATCCCCAATGGGTTCCGGTTAGCCGCAGTTGGTCTCGGAGGAAGTGGACAAGCAGTATGCGTGGTTCCACGTCGGCCGTGACGGCCTCACCGTTGATGGTCAGATTCACGAGCATGATCAATTCCCTTCCGGTTAATTTCCTTCTGGGGCGGGTATGGCCAACACCCGTTCGACAGACGTGCGGAGCGTGCGAACGGTCAACTCCGAGGCGAGATGCCGCTTGTAGTCAGCGCTTCCCCGGCTGTCGGTCACCGGCGAGCAGGCCGCCGCCGCTGCGGCGCCCGCCTCGGCGTAAAACTCCTCACCCGGCGAGTTGCCGATGAGCACGGCTGCCACGTCGGCAAGCCCCTCGACGTCCGGGTTCACCGCGGTCAACCCGACGCGGGCCGCCGCGATCACACCACCTTCGAGCGTGACGCACGACCCAGCGGCGGCGATCGCCCAATCGCCCACCCGCCGTTCGACTTTCGCATAGGCGCTCGACGTGCCCAGCCGGACCGGGATCCTGACCTCGATCAGCAGTTCATTCGGCGCCATCGCAGTCTCATACGGACCGGCCAAGAAGTCGTCCATCAGGATCTCCCGATCACCGTCGGGTCCGCGTACCTGACATGTGGCACCCAATACCGTGCACACCGTTGTCAGATCTTCGGCCGGGTCGGCCTGGCACAGAGACCCGCCGACGGTTCCCCGGTTCCGGACCACCGGGTCGGCGATCACCCGTTCGGCGTCCCGGAAGATCGGGCAGACCGCCGCCAGGGCATCCGACTCGAGAACCTGGCGATGGCGGACCATCGCCCCCAGTCGGACGAGCGTCGGGTCGCAGACGATATAGCCCAGCTCGGCGGCGAGATCGTTGATGTCGATCAGATACTCGGGGTTGGCCAGGCGCAGCTTCATCATCGGGAGCAGGCTGTGCCCGCCTGCGACCACGCGCGCCTCCTCCCCGAGCCGATCGAGGAGTCCGATGGCGTCCGCGACGCCCGTTGCGCGTTCGTATTCGAAGGGTCCAGGAACCTGCATGTGACCTACCTCACAATCGTGGAGGTGACCACAGTGACCCCGCCTGCGGCCAGGGTCAAGACCGAATTAAGTGATCACTTAATTCGCTACCGGCGCCGGACTCTCGGCAACCGGCGCTTCCTGTTCGTGATGAATCCGGCCGTCGGTTTCACGCAGCGGGCGGCCCCCGCCGCCCCACCGTCGCGCGATGATCTCCGCCGCGATCGACACGGCGGTCTCCTCCGGTGTCCGTGCACCGAGATCGAGCCCGATCGGACTCGCCAGGCGCGAGATCTGATCGTCGGTCAGTCCCACGGCACGGAGTCGCTCGACCCGATCGTCATGAGTGCGCCGCGACCCCATCGCGCCGACGTAGGCCCCCTCGGGCATCGTCAGGGCCACCTCGAGCAGCGGTACATCGAACTTCGGATCGTGGGTCAGGACGCAGATGATCGTGCGCTGATCGAGCGCTCCGGCGTCCACCTGCGCGGACAGGTACCGATGCGGCCACTCGACGACAACTTCATCCGCGGTGGGAAATCGCGCTGAGGTGGCAAACACCGGACGCGCGTCACAGACCGTCACCCGATAGCCGAGGAACGATCCCTGCTGAGCCACGGCCGCGGCAAAATCGATGGCCCCGAACACCAACATCCGAGGGCGCGGGGCGTGGCTGGACACGAATACCGCCATACCTTCACCGCGGCGCTGTCCGTCGGGACCGTAGTTCAGGACTTCACTCCGCCCGGCAGCGAGAAGCCCGCGCGCATCATCGGCGACCGCGTTGTCCATACGGGTAGAGCCGAGGTGCCCGGCGACCGTTGTCGGCCGGACGACAAGCCGTCGCCCGATCCACCCCGAATCCGGGTGTTCGATCACGGTCGCGATGGCGACGGGTTGATGATCGGCGATGTCCTGGGCAATTTGGCCCAGCTCGGGAAATGTCTCCTGCGAGATCGCCTCGACAAATACATCCAGGATCCCGCCGCACGTCAGGCCCACGGCGAACGCGTCGTCATCCGAGACGCCATAGCGTTCCAGAGCCGGTTCACCATTTTGTGCGGTGTCGGCGGCCAGTTCGTAGACCGCGCCTTCCACACATCCACCGGAGACGGATCCGCTGACCGTACCGTCGGGCGCCACCACCATCAGCGCCCCTGCCGGCCTGGGAGCGGACCGAAACGTCCGCACGACAGTGCCGACACCCGCGGTTCCCCCGGAACCCCAGATGCGCATCAGATCCGCCAGCACGTCCTGCATTTCTCAAACTCCTCTACGCGACCCGTTGTGCCCGCGTCCCTTTGTAATTGGCCGTTCACGAATCGACGTGTCGGGCCTGACCTCCAACGTAGGCTCAGAACGTGACACCCGCTCAGCTTCGAGCCTATTCCGCCGTCGTGCGGCACGGTTCCGTGCACGCGGCAGCACAGGAACTGGGTATGACCGACGCCGGGATCTCCACGCATGTTGCGCAACTGCGTAAAGAACTCGACGATCCGCTGTTCGCACCGACCGCCGGCGGGCTGGCATTCACCCCGGGCGGCCTGAGACTTGCCGGACGAGCCACGGAGATCCTCGGTCTTCAGCAGCAGACCGTGATCGAGGTCGGAGAAGCAGCCCGTGGCCGACGACTGCTCAACATCGCGGCATCGAGCTCATTTGCCGAGCACGCGGCACCGGGTCTCATCGAATTGTTCGCCTCCCGCGCCAAAGACCTCTCGGTGGAGTTGAGCGTGCATCCGACCGCCAACTTCAAGAATCTCATCGAATCACGTGCGGTCGACATAGCGCTGGGTCCACAGGCCGCGCCGCCCAGTGACTCCATCGCGGTGCGTCCGTTCCTCAACTACCAGGTCATCACGGTTGCGGCACCAGGCAACCCACTCGCCTCCGGAGCGCCCACATCGACACTGCTACACGAGCAGCAATGGGTGCTCGGCCCCAGCGCCGGAAGCTCCACCGGTGTGCAGGCAAAGATGTTGCACGACCTGGGGATCCCCGAATCCAGACAACGAATATTCCAGAGCGATGCCGCCGCGATGGAGGAAGTCCACCGCAGCGGCGGGGTGAGCCTGACCATCGGTTTTGCGGTCGCCGCCGACCTGGCAGCCCGTCGCCTGATCCAGATCAAGGCCCCCGGACTGCAGGTTGCAGGGCAGTGGAGTGCGTCCACGTTGCCACCGGCGTCCCGTCAGCCAGCGGTCTCGGAACTCCTTCGATTCATCACCACACCGAGATGCACACAGGCGATGATCCGCGGATCCGGCGTAGGAGTCACCCGCTTTCGTCCGAAAGTCCATGTGACACTGTGGAGTTAGCAGTTCGCCGCAGCGTGGTCATCGCCAGCATGGTGCACGTATATGTAGCCGCAGACCTACGCCGCCTGCGATAGCAGCCAACCGACCTCCCCCACGACTTGTTTCGTCTCACTATCGAAAGATATTGCACCCAAGCCACATTGGGCGAAATCAACTCTTGCGAACACGCGTTCGAATAGGTACAGTGAAGTCAGTCGCCCACAAGCACGACGTATCTGACGCCTTCCCCGCAGAGACACTCCGGTCGACGCCCCCGGTTCACTCTTGCCTTGGAAGGTGCTGTGCCATGCGACTTCTCGAGATGGTCGACGATCTGGTCGACCTGGTCATACCTGATCATCCAACTGCCACGTTGGGCATGGCGAAGGATCTGATCACCCTACGCAACGTCACCGAGCATCAACTCGCGGTGTGCGCCGCGGTGATCGACGAGTCGGGTATCGCCCGTAAGGAGGGGTCTACCACGTCAAAGTTGTTGCAGGCCACTGGTTCGGCACCAGCATCGGCGTATCGGTGGTTGCGCATCGGACCGGGCCTCGCAGGCCTGGATCGTACCGCCGGCTATTCACGGGACGGGTTCCTGTCCTCCGAACACGTCGACGCGGTGGTCAAGGGCGTCGCGCATGTCGTCGGGCGGTCCGAGGATCCGATCACCGCTGAGCAACAGATCAAGTTCGAACGGAAATTGTTGAACCACGCCATCTCCGGAGCGCCACCCGCAGAGATCAGCGCGGCAGCCCGAGCGCTGGGGAACGAGGTGGCGAAAGACACGGGTGGTCCGCCGCCGGCGGAGGACCGGTCGCTGAACAGTCTCGAATACAAAGTTCACGAGGGCCGCTGTGTCGGCACATTCGATCTTGATGCGGTGATCGGGGAAAAGCTGTTCTCCGCGTTGGACTTCTGGTCAAGGGCGCGTCCTGAACCCGATGGCTCCGATGATCCGCGTTCTCCGACCCAGCGCCGCGCTGATGCGTTACATCAACTGTTGGATTGCGGCGGCGGCGGGCAAACACTGGTGTCGGCGCCCCGGACCGAGGTAATGGTCACCGTGCCCGCCGACCACCCCGAGGCTGCCACGCTGCCGTGGATGGGTCCGGTCACCGAGGCGACCGCTGCGATGTTGGCCTGTGATTCGTCGATCACCTCGATCACCCTCGACGGGCAGGACGTACCGATCGATCTGAGACCGCCGAAACGATTGTTCACCGGGCTGGTCCGTAAGGCGATCAACATCCGCGACGTCTGCTGCGTGAAATGTGGGGCGAAAGCGACCTGGTCGGACTGCCACCACATCGTGCACTTCGTCGACGGCGGCCTCACCACCCTCGAAAACGGGTGTCTGCTGTGCCGCACCTGCCACATGTCCGTTCACAACACTGACTGGGACGTCATCATGGGCTCCGACGGCCACCCGTGGATGATCCCACCCGCCGACATCGATCCGCAACGAAAACCTTTACCGGCCTACAACCGGCGAACCCTCACCCTCGCCGCCTGAACCAACTTTCCACCACCAGCGCACCCGAGATCTTGTCGGGACCGCGCTTGCATCTTTGACAACTCCATAGTGTGAAGACGCGTGTGGTGCTGTCGTCCGTCCCAGTCGATTGGCGGAACGGGCGGCAGCGCCACGGGCTTGAGTACGTCAGGGTAGGTCGACCTTGGAGGCCAGCCAGCGTCCGTCGACCTTCTCCATGGTCATCAGGACACGGCTGCGGTCGATTCTCGCGTCCGGCGTCGCGGTGTTGGTGACGCTCTGGTCGACAAAGAGCATGACCTCCACCTTCGACGTCGTCGCCGACTTGATGCCTGAATCGATGACCGTGCCCTGTGCGTTCGCCTTGTTCTCGACAAGCAGATCGCGTAACTGCCCGCTCGACTGCGAGTACATGTCCTTGAATTCGCCGGTGGCCCCGTCGAGTACGGCCGCGAAGTTCTGGTCCAGGCGGTCCGAGCTGACGCTGGTCAGGGTCACGGCGTATTGCTCGGCCGCAGCCCGGGCTTCGTCGGCGGCGGCATCGATGTTGTTCTGCTCGTTCAACTTCAAACCCAGGATCGCCGCCACGACGATGGCCGCGATGGCGATCACGGCCAGCGCACCCACGGCGGCCCGGCGAATCGTGAACGCCGTCCGCCACGAACGGCGGTCGGTGTCGGCACCCTTCACTGATCGAGTCCGCTTGGCAGACGACCTGTTGCCCTTCCCGACAGTGCCTTTCCCAACAGCGGCCGTCTCTGCTTCGGCCTTCTCTGCTTCGGCTTTCTCTGCGTCGGTCTGCGCAGTGTCGGGCTGCGCAGTGTCGGGCTGCGCAGTGTCGGCCTTCTCGGGGTTCTTCTTCGAGGTGTCGACCGCAACCGCCGGTGTATCCGCTTCTGCGGCTTCGACGTCCGCATCCTCGGCCATCAAACCCCATTTTTCTTCGGGAGTGGAGGTGACCGTTCCGCTGAGTTTGCTCATCGTTCTCTCCTCTGGATTGTCTCCGCTGTTGTTGTGGTGACCACCGGGCTGTGTGGTCATGGCGCCGAGGGCAGGACCGGACCTGCATAGGGCAATGGAATCGACTCCGGTCCAATGGGAGTCGGCGACGCGGTCGCGAGCGGATCGGCACCGGGTGGCGGGCCACCCGAATCGTCTCCGGCCGGGCGTGGGGCGTTGGCGGCACCGCGGATCAGCATCGACGGATCATCTTCCGTGCAGTAGGTGCCGTAGAGATAGGGCTCCGGGAAGTCGACCTGCCAGTGCGGACGGCGCGGGAGATCGTACTGGCAGTTCTTGCGCGGATAGATGTTCACCGCAGCCCAGATACCTCCGTCGCGCATGACCGATGCGATCGCGTCGAGGGTCGAGCCGTTCCGATCTTGCGGGAAGAAGAACTCCTGTAGCGCAGGGACTCTCAGATAGGTCAGCTGAGCAACAGTCGTCAGACTCCCCAGGAGCTGGACCATCGTCGGCGAGTTGTCGGCGATGATCGAGTCGACGGCCTGCAGTGTCACCGGCGTCTGGTCGATGAACGTCCGGAAACCGGAGTCCATCGACGCGATCCCGTCCAGCGTTCCTGCGAGCTTCTGCGACGTGTCCTGCAGCCCCGGGCTCATCTCTTTGAGCGTGCCCAGGACAACTTGGCTGTTGTTGAGCAAGCTCACCGTCTGCGGGAGCACCGAATCGAGCGTCGAGATGAGGAAGGTTCCGCCGGTGATGATCGATTCCAGCTTCTCCGGCCCTTCGGGACCGACCCCCAGCTCGGTGATGATCGTCTCGACCTTGGCCGGTTCGATCTGGGCCAGCATGCCATCGAGATCACCCAGCAGATCCGCCATCGGAACCGGTGTCGTGGTCTGGTCGGCCTCGACGACCGATCCGTTGGTCAGAAAGGGGCCCTCGTCGGTGGTGGGCCGGAAGTCGAGGTACTGCTCACCGGCCGGAGAGAGCCCGGCAACCCGGACCTCACCATCGCTGGGGATCTGAACGTCGCCCTCGATCGTGGCAACTGCCACCACCCCGTCATCTGACAGTTCCACGCTCGCGACCTTGCCGATCGGCACACCCCGCAAGGTCACGTCCTGCTTCGGCAGCAACCCACCCGACAATGCGAGATTGACCCGCACCGTCATCTTCGTGGCGGTCGGATCGGCCTGGAACACCCCGAACACCAGATAGGTGACGCCGAGAATCAGCACCATCAGCAGGGCGCCAACCGACAACCACAGACGATGATCGACCAGTTTCCCGACGCCGGTGACGACGAGTTTGGCTGGCGTCTCCAAAGGTCCGGTCGCGTACTCCAGTTGCTGGGTCATCGGCGCGGTCCCGTCAGATGACCACGCAACCGCTCGAGGGTGTGGGTGAGCGTGCCGATGGCGTTGGCACCGTCGGTTTCGAGGGTCGGGAGCTGGCTTCCCGGATCGGCCGAATGCCCGGGATCCGCAAGCGCACCGATCGAGAGGTCTTCGAGATCGGCATACGGATGGGCCGCGGTGCCGTTGGTGATCTTGATGACCGGGGCCAGCAAGGCGTTCACCTGGTCGAGGTCTGCCTTGGGGTTTGTCGCCGCGGCATTGAGCTCAGCGGCAAGGGTGTTGAGGTCGGCGATCATTCCCCGGTTGCCCGTACCGGCGACCGACGGGAATTTGGCCAGTTGGGCGGTGACGTCGGCGAGCTGCTTGACGAGCCCGAGGATCTGACCGGTGTTCGCGTTGAGAACGGTCAGCGCCGGACCTGCCGCCGCGATCGCGTCGGTGATGGTGCTCTGGCCTGCGGACAACGTCGAGACCAGTCGATTGGTCTGGTTCAGCGTGGTGCGGATCTCACCTGACCGGGCCGAGAGCTTACCGATGAGGGAGGTGGACTGATCGATCAAGGCGCCCAACCGGTCACCCTTGTCGCCCACCGCGCTCCCCAGCCCGTTGATGACCTTGGTCAGGTTGCGGATCACGCCACCGTTGACCAGCAGCGCCGACGTGGTCAGCACCTCCTCGATGGTGGCCGCCGCCGAGGTCTGCTCGATCTCGATGGCGTCACCGTCCTGCAGAACCGGGCCATCAGGGGCCGCATCCACCGGGGGCTGAACCGCCACGAAGATGTCACCGAGCGGTGTCGCCGAACGCAATTCGGCGCGGGTGCCGGACGGCAGGGTCACCTTCTCACTGATCTTCAGCGTGACAACGGCCGTGTAGTCCTCGACCCGCATACCTTCGACCTCGCCGATATCGGCACCGGCGAGTTTCACCTTCGCCTGATTCGGCAGATTGAGCGCGTTCTGGAAGGTGGCGTAGACCGTGTACGTGTCACCACCGACACTTCGCGCAGGCAGTGGCACCGACTCGAGGTCCATCGAACAGGCACTGGTGAACACGGCGAGCGCAACCAGCGCTCCGCCCAACGCAGTACGACCCCGGCGCATCATCGGGGTAGCCCTGCCATACCCTCGAGCATTGCCGAGACCCCGAAGTCGGGGCCGAAGTCAGACAATGTGCCGGTGGCACAACCCAGTTGACGAAGTCCCAACACGTTGCACACTTCTTTCAGCAGCTGGCCGTCGAAGAACACCTTCTCGATCTGCGCATGCACCCTGGCGACCTTGTTGTCGTGATCGATGATGTTGTAGACGCTGTCCAGCAGCATCGGTGTGACGTCCAGGAACTCCCCGATCTCCCGCTGATAGTCCGCCAGCGACGTCAGGAGTGTATTGGCATCGGTCACGGTTGTTTTCAGATTTCCCTGGTTGTCCCGAAGGAGGCTTTCGGCCTGCAACAGGATCTCGTTGATCTGGGCTCCGGTGTTGCCTGCGCCGAGGTCTTGATCGGCGAGCATGTCACTGAGTTGGCTTATTGCAGAGCCGAAGTCGCGGATCTGCCCGTCGTTGGCGGCTGCGGCATCGGTCAGGACCGACAAGTTGTCGACGATGGTGGTGATCGCGTTCTTGGTCTCGACACCGCCATCCTCGCCCATCCGCAATGCATTGGACAGCTGCGTCAATGCGCTGCGAATGTCCTGGCCGTTGCCATCGGTCATCGCCGACCCGACATCGAGGAGTTGCGCAACCGGTCCGGCTCCCTGCCCGTCGCCCTGGAGTTCTACCGCGAGATCATCGGCCATCGCCAGCAACCGGTCGAACTCGACCGGGGTCTTGGTGCGGTCCAAGCCGACCTGATCGTTGTTCTTCAACGTCGGCCCAGCCGTGTAGGCCGGGGACAGCTCGACATGCCGGTCGGTGAGGATCGACGTCGACACCGTGACCACGTTCACGTCCGCCGGGATCTTCACGTCACCGTCGATCTTCATCGTCACCTCCACGTGGGTACCCTTCGGGGAGATCGTCTCGACCGTCCCCACCGGCATGCCCAGCACCGCCACCGAGTTGCCCTCGTAGAGGCCGACGGCATTGTCGAAAAGCGCACTCACCCTGATCGAGCTCTCAGAAGCGGTGGCCGCTCGGACACTGCCAAAACAGACCACAGCAACGAGCGCCGCGATGACCGCAAACTTGATCACTGCCTTGCCCGTTCTCATTTGCAGTCCTTCAGGTACTCGGGAAGATTCACCTGATTGGCCCGGCCGCTGATCGCGCACATCCAGGAATCGACGAACGGTCCGGCTATCGACGTGAAGTCGGCTTCATTGGCGGTACCGGTGACATTCGCGAAGTTGCGGATCGGGACGGGCAAGATCTGCAGGGCGTTCCGCAGCAGATCGTCGTTGGTCGCCAGGGTCTGCATCATCCCGTACAGATTTGTGATCAGCTCGTCGACCGCAGGCCGGTTGTCCACCACGATCGTCTGTAGTTGATCCACCAACTCAGTGGTGGCACCGAACAGTTGATCGATCATCGCTCGACGAGAGTTGATCTCCTGCAATACCTCTCGACCTTGCGCCACCAGCGAGCCCAGATTGCCCTGCTGTTTGCGGATCACCTCGGTGAGTTGTTTTGTGCTGGTGAGCAGAGATCCGATCTGGCCCCGCCGGTCGGCCATGATCGACGCCAGACTCTCGACGTTGGTGAGGACCTGGGGTATCAGCTCCGGCGTACCCTCCAGTTGAGCCGAGAGTGTGGTCATGGTCTCGCCGATGTTCGCGAAGTCGACCTGCTCGAACGTTGTGGTCGCACTGGTGATCAGCTGCTGAAGGTCGTAGGGAACAGCGGTGTGCGCCAAGTTGATCCGGCCATCGGGAAGGCTCCCGGCACCGGCCGGCTTGAGCTCCACGTACCGCGAACCGAGCAGTGTCGTCAGCTGGATGGACGCAGTGGTGTCAGCGCCCAGATCCAGATCACTATCGATCTCCAGCGTCACCACCACGTGGTCACCCGCCAGCCGGGTCGCGGCGACCGTACCCACCGACACCCCGGCCACGGTGATCGAATCGCCGGGGCTCACGCCGGCCGCCTGCGCAAAATCGGCGTCGTACTTGACCTTGCCGATACCCGCGCCCGCAATCTGCAACAGGGCGATGAGCAGGACCACGATGATGCCCACCGTGATCGCACCCAGCACCGCCATGTTGTGCTTTTCCACCGGCTGCCGGATCACCCGGATCGTGTTCGAAGCCATTCGCTTCCCCCATGATGTCCTCACTGGCAGGCCGGGGAGAACTTGGTCTTGCCGCCGGGCGTGGCAGCATCGACGATGGACGGGATCACATTGCTCAGGGCCGGGATGTACGTGACATTCAGGGTGCACAGATACGTGTCGATATAGGCGCCCGCCTGGGTCACGCGGGCAAGCCCTTTCAACAGGATCGGGACGTTGAAGCCCAAATATGCGAACGCATCCAGGTTGTCCATGTAGTGCTTGGCGAAACCAGGTTGCCGGGTGATGAACTGGTTGAGTTCCGGCGCAGCCTCATTGGCCAGTGTGGCAACTCGTCCCACCACCGTCGAAATCGAATCGATGGAGGTCACGAGCTCTTCGCGACGCTGCGCCAATTGGGTGAACATCGCCTGCGATTGGGTGATCACCGTGTCGACGGCGCCACGTTGCTCGGCAAAGGTCCGGACGATGCCGTCGAGGTTGCCGATGATGTCGCCGAGTATCTGATCGGGTCCGGCAAACGACTCTGCGAGGTCTGATGTCTGCGCGACGAGCGCGGTGATCGATCCGTTGTCACCCTGCAGTGCCCGGATGATGGACGTCGTGATGTTGTCGATCTGATTGGGATCCAAAACGCTGAACAGCGGTTCGAATCCGTTGAGCAGCACCGAGATGTTGAACGATGGTTCGGTGCGCTGCAGGGGGATCTCGCCTCCGGTCATGACGCTCGGATCACCGAAGTCGCCGAGTGAGAGCCCCAGGTAGCGCTGGCCGATGATGTTCTCATAGGTGATGGAGGCCTTGGTGTCTCCGTAGATCTTCTGATCGGATTCCACCCGGAAACCGACCTTGGCAACGAGCCCGTCCAGCTTGATCGAATCGACGCGTCCCACCCGGACACCGGCCATCCGGACGTCGTCACCGATACCGAGGCCGGAAACATCGCTGAACACTGCGGTATACGAGGTCGACGGCCCGTCGACACTGCGCCGCAGCGTGTTGAAGACGGTCCAGGTCAACGTGATCGAGATGACCAGGAAAATGATCAGACCGATGAGCGGTTTGCGATAGCTCATGACTGCGGACCCCCTTCTGCGGCATCGACGTTGACCGTGGTTCCGCGGGCGACCGGGCCGAGCAGCAAGGTGGACGCGGCACTCGGTGCCTCCCCGATGATCTTGCCGAGCACTTCCTGCTCCTGAGCACTGCCCACGGAACCGACATTGCCGCCCATCGGCGCCGACATGAAGTTCTGCGCCCCGTTGCGCGACGGGAACGTCGAGATCCCGTCCCCCACGGGCGCCGTCTGACAACTCGCGCCTTCCAGCTCGCCGTAGCGTGGGCAGTCGGCCCGGGTGAACATTCGGTGAGGGGTGAACTGGAACAAGAACTTTCCGGTGCCGTTCTGTGCACCGACCGGCCAGAACTCCTCGAACCACTTGTCGGAGATGTTCGCCAGGCTGGTGGTGATCTGGGTGAACGACGACCCACCATCAGCGAGAACACCGAGCACCGGCGACAGGTCTGTGGTGATGCCGATGATCGTGTCGGTGTTGTTGGCCAGCGCCGTGTTCGCCGTCGCCAAGGTGGTCGAGGCCCCTGCCAACAATGCGTTCAGCCCACGGTTCTTCTCCGCCAGCGTCTTCATCGGCACCACCGCGCTGTGCATCACGTCGAGCAATTCGGGTGCCGACTCGTTCAGCCCCTGGACCGCACCGCTCAGTGCGTTCAGAGTCGACGGCCCGCTGCCGGTCCCGACGATCGCGTCCATTTCTCTGGTGATCCGATCGAGTGCGGCTCCGGCGTCCGAGATCTCGGCACCGTGGCGATCGGTGGCCTGTGCCACCACGGCCAGAAGTCCCACCGTTTCATCGGTACCCACCCGGGCCGAGGCGGCGATGATCTCGCGAAGCTTGGTCATCGCGGTCTGCAACTGGATGGTCGAGGCACTCTCATCCTGCTCGATGATCGCCCCTTCGGTCAGCGGCGGCGCCGCACCGTTGTCGATCAGCTGGATGGACGAGACGGCGAACACGTTGCTGGGCACCACTCTTGCGGTCACCGTTTGTGGAATGTCGCGGGCGTACGCGGGATCGAGGGACAAATCGACGTGGTTCATTCCACCGTCCTGTCCCGGTTCGAGCCCGGTGACGGTGCCGACCAGCACGCCGCGATACTTGACGTCTGAGTTGTTGGGCAGGCCGTCGCCGACATCGGCGAGTACGGCGGTGGCCTTCACGACGTCGTCGAACTTGCCGTTCACCTTGGCCATCAACGCCACCAGGAGTAGTGCGACCAACACCAGCGTGGCGATACCGAACAGGTACAGCCTCAGGTTGGAGTGACCCCGCGGGTCTGCATCGAACATGACCGGCATCGCTAACCACCGAGCCTTGCACCGGTGCCGACGCCCCAGAATGCCATCGTGAGCAATAGATTCAGGACGATCATCGCCGAGATACTCGCGCGCATCGCCCGCCCGGCCGCGGTACCCACACCCTGTGGTCCACCGGCTGCGTAGTAGCCGTAATAACACTGGATCGTCGAGGTGACGATCACGAAGACGACTGCCTTGGCCAACGAGTACAAGACGTCGGTGCCACCGAGCACCAGCCGGAAATAGTGCTCGTAGGTTCCGGCAGGCATGCCACTGGAGAAGCCCACGATCACCTGCACCGTCACATAATTCAGTGTCAGACAGGCCAGGTAGAGCGGGATGATGGCAACGATCGAGGCCAGTAGCCGGGTGGTCACCAGATACGGGATCGGCCGGATCGCCAGGGCCTCCATCGCGTCGATCTCCTCGGAGATCCGCATCGCACCGAGCTGTGCGGTGAACCGGCAACCCGCCTGCGCGGCAAAGGCCAAAGACGCCATGATCGGCGCCAGTTCGCGGGTGACGGCGGTCGATGCGACCATCCCGGTCGCCGGCTCCAAGCCGAGTAGATGCAGCGCCTGATATCCCTCGATCGCCACCAGCGCACCCGCCGCTGCCCCGAGGACGATGATCACGCCTGCGGTACCGCCGCCGACGACGATCGATCCGTTGCCCCAGGTCACATCGGACAGGATCCGCAGGAACTCTTTGCGGTAGTGGCGCAGCGTCAACGGGATCGACACGAGGGCCCGGGCCAGGAACGCCACCATGTGACCCAGCCGCATGACCAGAACGCCCTGCGCATTGGCTGCTTTGACGAAGGGGCGTGTGCCGGGGGGATAGTACTTGGACGCCATCTAGAAACCCGTCCGCGGGAACAGCAGTACGTACAGCTGCGTGAAGCCGACGTTGACCACCATCAGCAGGATGATCGACGCGACTACCGTCGCGTTGACCGCATTCGCGACGCCCGCAGGCCCACCCCGGGTGTTCAACCCCTTGTGGCAGGCCACAATCGCCACGATCGCACCGAACACCACGGCCTTGATCATCGTCAGGTAGAAGTCGCCGACCGTGGCGAACGAGGCGAAGGTGGAAACGAACGTACCGGGGGTTCCGTTCTGCACAAAGGTGTTGAACAGGTAACCGGAAAAGAACCCGACAAAGCAGACGACACCGGTGAGGCTCACGCCGACGAGGATGGCTGCCGCCAGGCGCGGCACCACCAGCCGCTGGATCACCGAAAGGCCCATCACCTCCATGGCGTCGATCTCGTCCCGGATCTTCCGGGATCCGAGGTCGGCGCATATCGCCGACCCGGCGGCGGACGCCATCAGCAATGCGGCGACCATCGGTGCACCCTGCCGGATGACCGCGAGACCGCTTGCCGCGCCTGCCATCGACGTCGCACCCACCTGTCCCGCCAACAGTGCGAACTGGATGGACAGCGTCATGCCGATCGGGACGGCCACGAACACCGTCGGCATGGCTGATGCCGATGCCATGAAGGCAGACTGCCGAACGAACTCCACAAACGGGAACCGCAAGCGCACGATGTCCATGACCAGGTACTGGATTGCCCGAATCCCCAATACGCATTGACCGCCAACGGTTTCCAGCGAGGCGACCGGATGTCGGCGGACATAGCCGCGCATCCATCCGGTGATCTCACCGACAGCGGACCGCCGCGGTGCCCGTTCCTCGGGTTCGGTATCCCGCGCCCGGCTCGCCATGTCCTTGGACCCGGCGACCGGCGGCTGATCGAGGATGGCCATCAACAACTCTTGGCTGCTGTGGTGTGGACCCGATTGTTCACGGCGGTTGACGTAGGTTCACTCAGCATTTTCGCTTCCCCCCTTGATCCCCCGGATCACAAGCGGTGGTGTGGCTTTCACCGATTGCGATCTCGCGGCGACAAGTATCGAGTATGGCTGTCTTCGATATCGATGTGTCACGATCGAGCGGATTCCCCCCGCCTGCGGACAACCGCGGTCAGATGTACCAACCGCCGTTGACGCCGATGCTCTGTCCGGTGATGAAACCGGCCTGCTCGCTGCACAGGAACGCCGCTGCCGCACCGACATCGTCCGGCAGACCCGCCCGACGGACCGGCGTCATCGCTGCAAGATCGCTGATCGCCGGGATGTACCCGTTCTGGACTCCCTGCTGAGCCATCGGGGTGTCGATGATCGACGGCGGAATTGTGTTGACCGTGATCCCCTCTGGCGAATACTCGTACGCCAGCGCCTTGGTCAGGGCGATCACGCCGCCCTTCGACGCAACGTAGTGCGCCCGTTGTGGTGCGCCGCCCTGAGCGCTGGACGACGAGATCGTGACAATCCGTCCCCAGCCCGCTGCGGTCATATCCGGTATGACCGCCTGCGCCGCATTGAACGTGCCGGTGAGGTTCACCGCGAGCATGCGTTCCCACCCCTGCGCCGTGATGTCGGTGAAGGGCAACTGCGCTTCGATACCGGCACTGGTCACCAGGATCTGGACGGGACCGAATCCGTCCCGAACCCGACCGAGCGCGGTGTCGATCGCGGCGCGGTCTGTGACGTCGACCTCCGCCGACATCGCCTCGGTCCCAGCGGCCCTCAGGTCTTCGGCCGCCTTGTGGGCCTCGTCGCCATTGAGGTCGAAGATCGCGATGCGATGTCCGGCCGCGGCCAGATGCCGCGCCACCGACAGCCCGATACCGGAGGCCCCTCCGGTGATGACGGCGACACGGCTCACGGTGCCGTCGTTCTTGAGATCGGTCATCGCCGACTCAGGCGATCGGGGTGAAGTCGAGGTGCAACTCGGTCAGACCACGCAGGATATAGGTCGGTTCGTAGTTGAAGACACGCGCGCCGACGGGGCCGTGCTTCTCCTCGTTGATCCTGATGTCACCCATCCGGTCGAAGAACCTGTTGAACGACACCACGCCTTCGACCTTTGCCAGCGGGCCGCCCGGGCAGGAATGGATGCCACGGCCAAATGCCATCTGCTCCTTGACGTTATGGCGCTCGAGGTCCAGCGCGTGTGGGTCGTCGAAACGGGACGGGTCACGGTTGATCGCACCGACACAGAGCATCACGGTGGTACCGGCCTTGACGTCCAGCTCGCCGACCTTGGTGGTCTTCTTGGCCAGTCGGAACGTCGACTTGACCGGGCCTTCCAACCGGAGGGTTTCTTCGATGAAATTCGGGATGAGCTCTCGGTCATCCCTGATGCGCTGCTGCAACTCGGGATCTTCGGCGAGGAATCGCAGTCCGGCACTGAGCAACTTGACAGTGGTCTCTTGGCCGGCCGCGAACACGAACGTCGCCGAACGCACCACGTCGATGACCTCGGGGGTCGATCCGTCCGGATACTTGGCCTCGGCGAGCGCGGTCAGCACGTCGCCACGGGGTTCTTTCCGCCGATCCTCGATGTACTTGCTGAACTTCGAGTCGAGCCATTCGAGCGGATTCTGCTCGAGCACATCATTGTCGAGCGCTCCGACCACAGCACCCGGACGCGGCGAACCCAGCCGGTTACGGAACTCATCGTGATCCTCCGCCGGCACACCGAGGAGATCAGCAATGACCAACAGCGCGAAGGGTTTTGCATAGTCCTTCAAGATCTCGGTACTGCCGGACTTGACGAACTCGTCGAGCTGGGTGTCGGCAAGCCGCCACATGAACTCTTCGTTTTCCTTGATGCGGCGCGGTGTGAACAAGCGGTTCAGTAGTCCGCGGGACAGCTTGTGCTCCGGATTGTCCATCGTGACCATGTGCTCGTGCATGATCATCTCGGGGCGATGCGCTGCGATGAGATCGCTGATGTCGTCGCCCTCGGGGGTGAACGGCAGGTCTGGGAAGGGTCCGCCGACCGCGATGCACGACGAGAAGTTCTCGGTGTCACGGAACACGGCGAGCGCCTCGTCGTGACCGGTCACCGCCACGACGCCGTGATGGGGTTCGACCAGCACCGGACACTTCGACCGTAGGTGGTCCAAGTATGGATTCGGGTCAGGAATTATCGACTGGTCCGTAAAAAAGTCGATCGAATCGAAGTCACTCACGAAATACGCCTCCCTCGTAGTGCATGACTGGCCGGTGCCATTCACGTTCGCGGCCGAGTCCGGACCCCCTGGGCTGTGTCCGCCTCTCGCGAATTGCTGAGCACTCGCCTTGCAGTGCTGAGCACTTGAATAGCATGCCTGATCAAATGAGGTCAAGATCACTATTCCGGAAAATCGGCGCGCCGGATCACGGAAAGAGCTTGACGATCAAACCATCGCCCGGTGCGTCGAGTCGACCGTACCGCACCCTTTACCGCAAAGCCGACGGTATCGGCCCGTTCCCGGTTGGGCGTCCACCCGGTCCTCGCGCTATACGCTCGGCGCGAGCAGGCCTTCGGTGATCGATCGCGCGGTCGGCATCGCCGTCTCGTCACCCATGCGGGCCCCGACGTTGGCGGCGGCCACCATGGCGTCGAGCTGGAAGGCCAGAGCGTGTGCGTCGCGTCCGGCGAGATGGCCTTGCGCCTGGGCGCGTCGGATCTCCTTTTCCAGCAAAGCGAACCAGTCAAGGCGGTCGGCGTCGATCGCGTCGCGGACCGGACCGGTACGGCTGTCGAATTCCACGGTGGTGGCGACACGGAAACAACCGCCCGGCAGGACCGGCTCACCGACGTAGTCGAACCAATTGTCGATGAGCGCCCGCAGCCGCGGCATCCCGCCCGGCTCGACGAACGCCGGTTTCACGACGTGTTCGATGAACACCTCACGAGCCGCCTGCACCGCGGCGACCTGCAGGTTCTCCTTGGCACCGAACAGGGTGGCGACACCACTTTTGCTCAGCCCCAGATCGCCGGCCAGCTTGCCAAGGCTCAGCCCCGTGAGGCCTTCGACAGAGGCGACATCGGCGGCGTGCCGCGCGATCGTCGCACGGGCCCGCGCGCCCTTGATCAGGCGCTGGTCGGAAGTTTGCGTCAGCTCGGCCACCCCTCCATGGTCACATCCGGGGCTTGCAAAGTCGAACGATCGGTCGTACTTTCTAAAAGTACGCACGATCGTCCGTGTTGTTTCTTGTTCCAGATCCCCGTCCTCCACTACGCCGAGAGGGAATCCCATGACCGAGGTTTCCGAGCCGGGTACCGCCCCGCCACCCTCCAGATCCGCCACCCGATCGGCCCGGCTGTCGTTGCTCGTCGCCTGTGGCGCGGCCTTCATCGCATTCCTCGACCTTTCGGTCGTCAACATCGCCTTTCCCGCCATCGCCCGCGACTTCGCCGCCACGCCCACGACCACACTCACCTGGGTGGTCAGCGGTTATGCGGTCGCATTCGCGGCGTTGCTCACCCCGGCGGGCCGATTCGCCGACGTCCTCGGCCGACGTCGCGTGTTCCTGTACGCATTGGGCGGTTTCGCGCTCACCTCGCTGCTGTGCGCACTCGCACCCACTGCCGAGTGGCTCATCGCCGGTCGGTTCCTGCAGGGCGCGACCGCATCGCTGATGATCCCCGCCGGGCTCGGACTGGTGCTAGGTGTCACCGCCCCGCAGCGGATGGCAGTCGCGATCGCGGCATGGACCGCCTCCGGCGGATTCGCCGCAGCGGTGGGACCCGCAATCGGCGGCGCCCTGGTCGAATGGTTCGGGTGGCGTTCGGTTTTCATCGTCAACGTCCCGATCGCCGCGATCCTCATCGGTCTCGGCCTGTCTTGCATCGCCGCCGACATGCCCGGACGCCTACACGGGTTGCCGGACTGGCTCGGTACGGCCGCGACGGCATCTGGGATTGCCGCCGTCATCGCGGCAGTCACCGAAGGCGGGCGGTGGGAATGGGATTCGTGGCGAACGCTTTTGTGCGCCGGAATCGGAGCCGCGCTGCTGGTGGTGGCACTCCTGCGGTCGCGCCGCCACCGGAGCCCCGCCATCGCCGTGGAGTTGTGGCGCAGCCGCCGCTATGCGCTCACCAACATGACCTCGTTCATGTTCGGTGCCACGATGTTCGCGTGGCTACTGGCCGGGCCCCTGTGGCTCGACGCGGTCTGGCAATACTCAGTGCTGGAGTCGGCAGGGGCGATGACCATCGGGGCGATTGCCTCCATGGTCACCGCAGTGGCCGCCGGCCGGGCACCCGCGAATCGGCAACGCGCACTGGGTGTTACGGGGGCGCTCATGTTCGCGGCATCCGCCCTGTACATGTCCACCGACGTATGGGGCACCGAACCCGCTTTCTGGCAGGCATGGGTGCCAGCCGGGATCCTCGGGGGTGGCGGTATCGGACTGATCCTCACGACGCTCGGGACCGCTGCCGTGAGCTCGGTTCCGCCGCAACAGTTTGCAACGGGCATCGGAATGAACCTGACCGCGCGACAAACCGGCGGAGCGCTGGGGGTCGCGATCCTCGCCGCCGTCTTCGCCGCCAACCCCGGCGGACAGCTGTCCGCCTTCCACACCATGTTCGCCGTGTGCGCCGGAATCGCTCTGGCGGCCGCCGCCTGCACGGCAGCAATTCCCGCCCAGTCACCAGGAGAGACACTATGAGCGACAGTGACATTCGAGACAATGACATCCACGACATCGACATCCACGCAGAGGTGGAGGATCCGATGTTGCTGAACCCCGGTGCCGCCCACGAAATGCTCGCGGGCACGCCATGGCGCCGGTTCGCGGTCATCGGCGATTCGATCGCCGCGGGCACCGGTGATTCGTGGCCCGGGTACGCCGATGTGCCGTGGGCGGACCGGCTGGCGGCGACCATGAAGTCGGTACAACCAGATCTCGTCTACCTCAACTCCGGGAAGATCGGCGCCACCATCGGTCAGGTCCGTGCCGAACAGGTGCGGCCCGTTCTCGAATTCCAACCGGATCTGGTGCACGTTTCCTGCGGCGGCAACGATCTGTTCGCCCGCGACGCAGACCTGCTCGCAGTGGAACGCGACCTCGACGATCTCTGCGCGGCCGCGGCCTCGGGCGGGGCCAGGTTGTCGATGTTCACCCTGGCCGACGCCTTCACCGGTCGCCTACTCGTGCTGCGCCCCACCTTCAGGGCTTTCGCCGACATCGTGCGCCGAGTGGCCGCACAGCACGATGCGATCCTCACCGAGTTTTGGGACCATCCGGCCAGAACCCGGCGAAATTGGCTGAGTCAGGACAACATTCACCTCACGATGGCCGGACACGCGGTCGTCGCGACCGAGGTCACCAAGTCGCTGGCACGGTTCCATCGCGGCACCCTGTGAGAGCCCAGAAAAAGGTGAGAGCACCCGAACGCTCTTCGGCGTATCGGGTGCTCTCCCTCGGTGCGATCAAGCCCTACGTGCTGGTGGCCTCAGTGCTGCCGGTGGCGGGCATATCCGGCATCCCCTCAGGCCGTGTCATGCCGTCAGGTGGTGTCATGCCGTCTGGTGGTGTCATGCCTTCCGGGGGCGTTCCGCCCGGTCCGCCGGGTCCACCTTGACCCCCTGGGCCTCCACCACCTCCGGGAGGCGCCGCCTGTGTATTCGCCGATTTCTCGGCGACACCGACGGTGATCGAGATCTTGTAGCCGTCCGCGACGCTGCCGTCGGCGGTGGCCAGCTCGGCATCCCAGCCGTCACCGAAGACGTTGTCCTTGTCCAGGCTGATCGCCGCGAGATTGGTGACGCTCTTCTCGTATCCGGCAGTGGCGAAGACCGTCTTGCTCACGTCTTCCGGAAGCGCGATCTGCGAGGTCAAGCGGGCATCACTGCCTGCAACGGCCACTTCGAGGGAGTCGTAGACCTCGAAATGGATGTGCGGCCAGCGCCCCGAGTAACACGCGGGATAGATCGACGTGAACGACACCGTTCCGTCCGCACCGGCCACCTGCACACCGCGCAGGTAGTTCTGATCGGCAACCTTGGACCCGTACAGCGAGTACTCGCCGTCCCGGTCGCAATGCCAGATGTACACCGCCATGCCCTCTCCCGGGTTGCAGTCCTTGGTCAGGTCCTGCAGTGCAATGGTGATCGTGACCGGCACACCCTCGGCTGTGCCCGACATGCTGCCGAAGCTGGTCGTGATGTCCTCGCGCACGATGCCGGACTCGATCAGGACGTTGGGACCGTTCGATCCGTCACCCGGGTACGGTCCGGCGGTCTCCTGCGGCGCCGCGTCCACACACTCGCCGATTGCATTGGCCACCCCGGTGGTCGAAGTACCACCGGCAGACGACGACCCCGCTGCAGTGGAGGTCTTCGAATCCGACGACGACGTGCCACAGGCCACCAGCGTTGCCGCCCCGGCCGCACCGAAAAGTGCCAGCGCACCTCGCCTCGACATCATCTTCTGCATGTCGTGTGCCAGGCCCAAGTCGTGCTCATGGACCTCATCATCTGATCCTTGTCCGAAAAACCGGCGCTTACCCATCACTTCTCCCTTGCAAAAACCGAGCCAGATCAAATCTTCTGTATCCAGTAGACCCACTGCACATGGCGGGAGCCTGCACTCAACCTGTGAGTTTGCTGGACACCGTGACCTGGCCCGATACGTGCCTCAGGCAGCCGAACGGTCCCCGACCTGGGTCTCGAGCGCCTCCGGGGTTCGCAAAAACTGGCCGATCCGCCCCGAATCCGAGGCCAGCGCGTGCACGATGACCGTCGCGGCAACCAGGATCGCCGAGAACACGAACAACCAGCTGATGATCGTGAAGATGACACCCAGGATGCCGAATTGTCCCGTCGCGCTGTCGATGATCGGTCCCAGTGCCACCCGGGAGCCGAAAGACAGCGCCGTCAATCCGATCGCCGAGATCATCCCGGTCAGAAGGCTGCACCGGATGTTCACTCGCCCCTCGGTGAGCATGCGACAGACCCAGAACCAGAGCAGCGTCCAAAATGCCAGGTCGGCAAAGATTTCCAGTCCCAGACCGATCAGGCCGAAGATCCAGCCGATGTCGCCGAGATTCGAGATCAGGCCCTGGACCGCCACCCCCAAACTGATGGCAAGGACGACAACAACCCATCGCCACCACTTGCTGAACGTCAGCTTCGGAGTTCCCCACACACGGGCATACATCCGATCGAGGGCACGCGAGAAGGATGTCGCACTGATCACCGTCATCAGCGTGCCGATGACACCGAAGGTCACCGCGGATTCACCCGTGTCACCCGACGTCAAGGCGAGGTCTGCGGCCGAAAGTCCGTAACCGTCGAGTGCGTGGTCGATGTATCCGTTGCTGCGCAATGTCGACAGCACGATCATCACCGGGAGGATCGACGTGAACGCCTGGCCCGCAAGGGTCATCGACCGATCCGCGATCTCGCTGCGAGCCAGATCGGCCACCAACCGCAGCACCAGAGAACCACCGGGCATCCGCCGGACGCGGTCCACAACCGCTTCCGGCGCCGACTTCAGCTTCGCCGCGACCGAACTCCGGCGATCCCCTCGACCGTCGCCCACGGTCAGTCTTCGTGGTTGTCGGGATAAGCCGTCACCGCGAGGAATCGGATCGGCAAACGCACCAGGTCATTTGGCCCGTGGATCCCCTCGCCGTCCAGCAGCAGCGAATCCCCCGGCCGCAAGGTGTATTCGGCATCCCCGTGTCCGTAGACCATGACACCTTCGAGCATGTAGAGCAGTTCGGTCCCGGCATGTTGAAAGCGAGGAAACACCTCACTTGCATCGGTCAGGGTCATCAGCACCGGCTCGAGACGTTTGTGCTGGCCTCGGAGTGCACCGAGCAGTTCGTAGTGATGCCCCACCCGGGTCCCGCGCCCGACGATGACCGCACCGTGGCCGGATTCGACGAACACGGCTTCCCGTTTGGTGTCGGCACCCCGGAACAGTGAGGTCACCGGGACATCCAGGCCCGCGGCCAAACGTGCCAAAGTCGATAAACTGCACGATGTTTGAGCGTTCTCGATCTTCGAGAGCATCGCTTTGGAGATACCGACCCGGTCGGCCATGTCACCAACGGAGAGGCCGGTGGCCTTCCGGAGGGTTCGCACCTGGGCGGCGATGGCCGCTTCCAGGTCGTTACCAGTGGGTGCGTCCGCGGCAACCTCGCGTTGCACTGGAGCCGGATCGCCGGTGTCACGGACGACATGTGCACTTTGCCCTGCCATGGGAACCCATCCTAGCCGACGGTGTTTCCTGAAATGAAACCTTTTGAGTGTGTCTCTCCCACGAACAAACCCCTTTCCGACGGTTGCCGAAAGGGGGTTCGATCAATGGTCGTCGAAGGCGAAATGGTCTACGCCGCGCGCGGGGCAACCGCGGTGCACGATGCGGGAGGCAACCCTCGGCAAGGTACGGGTATTCGCAAACGCTCCACTTCCACGAGGATGCTCCACATATTTGTGGAGCGTCTTCGTAGAAGTGGAGCGTCTATGGAAGCCGGGTTCTCACCATTGCCGCGATTGATCCCTCGACGTCGCGCAATTGATACACAGGCGCGTCGCCGGCAGCACCTCGAGCCGCGCCGCGCCGATCTGGGCACCACAGCGTTCGCAGAGGCCATACGTACCCTGCGCAATCCGTTCGAGGGCGATGTCGATTTCTGCCACTCTGATCTCGGATCGCTCGATCTGGGCGACGAGTTGTCCCCGTTCGAACGCCAATGTCGATCCCTCCGGGTCGTGCTCATCGTCAGCGGTTCCCTCGGTTGCCGCATCAACAACGGACGCGAGCCTGGCCGACATCTGTTTGATCAGGTCGGTGGTCTCGGACCGGTCTGCTTCGAGAGCGCCTCGCGCGACATCGGGATCCATCAGATCAGCGATACGGTTCGGCCGCGGCAGCCAACTCGTCGAGTTGACGCAGCGTCTGCGCCTGCGGGGCCGTTTTCAGCAAGAACGTCACGCGTTCGACGTCGGAACGCGCGTAGCCGTCGAGTTCTTCGGTCGAGGATCCGGCCGCGAAAATCGTGAACGGGATGTCCGGACGCCCGCGCTCGGCCAGGAGCTCCCGCACCCGGACGAGCTCGTCCGCACTGGTGTGGGCGCGAGGAAGCCACGCGTCTCCGTACTCGATCAGCCGAGACAGCGCTGCGGGACTCTCACCACCGATGTAGATGGGCGGATGCGGCGATTGGACCGGCTTCGGCCAGCAGTAGATCGGATCGAAATCGACGTGTTCCCCGTGAAACTCTGCCTCGTCCTGTGTCCAGATGGCCTTCATTGCGGCAAGTTGCTCATTGATCAATGCGCCACGGGTCCGCGGGTCTGTTCCGTGATTCCGCATCTCCTCCCGGTTCCAGCCGACACCGACACCGAATGCGGCCCGTCCTCCGGAGAGCAGGTCAAGAGTCGCAACCTCTTTCGCGGTGTGGATCAGGTCGCGTTGTGGAAGCAGCGCAATGCCGGTACCCAGCAGCAAGCGTGTGGTGACGCCGGCTGCAGCGGTCAGCGCCAGGAACGTATCCAGTGTCCGGTAGTACACCCGTGGCAGGTCGCCGCCGCCCGGATAGGGTGACTCGCGGCTCACCGGGATATGCGAGTGTTCGGCCAGGAACAACGAATCGAATCCGCGTTCTTCGAGAGCCTTGCCCAGCACATCGGGCCGAATTCCCTCGTCGGTGACAAATGTCGAGATTCCGAATTCCATGTACTCCATGGAATCACACACCGGTCTGCGACCGGTTCGGAGTGGGGAAACCTCGCTACGCTGGGGAGGATGACACGAGGTCTCGGCGGGTCACATCATCCGGTCACCGACTGGAGCGATGAGCGGCGCAAAGAAGCACTTCGATCAACCCGACTGGGCCACAATTGGATTCATTTCGGCGGACTCCGGCGTTTCTTGATGCGAAGCGGATTTGTCCTGTTGGCGCTGTTGATCCTGTGTTCTCAATACTGGGCTCTCGACGTCGCCCCCGAACGGCAGCGCCTGGCGCAGACGCAACCTCAGATCCACTTCATCTACGACGCGGCAGATCCTGCCAACGATGACACCGCGGTGGTCGACATGGTCGGCCTGGGAAACCTCGATGCCAGTGGCACCGCGAGCGCACTCCCGGCCCTGGCCGATATCGGACAGGTGTGGGCGGTGCAGTACGACAACGAAGGCCTGGACACCGCCGTCATCAGTCGCATCGTCACCGCTTACGCGCAGTCGATGGGCATCGACAAGATCGTGCTGGTCGGGCACAGCATGGGTGGCATCATCGCAATCGAGGTGGGCACGCACATCTTCCACGACACCGAGGTCACGTTGCTCGCGCTCATACTCGACTGCACACCGGTGAATCTCCACGCGGTCCGACCGCGTAGCCGTGACGCAGGTGAAGACCTGCTCCGTTGGATGGGCTGGCTGCCCGGCGCCAGGGAAAGCCGCGGCCTGCGTCTTGTTGTCGAGACGGTGGCACGCAAGGATCAATACCTGCTGACGGACTCCGCACGGTACCCACTCCTCGACCCGGTGGCTTTGGTCTCCACCATCCGCGACGTGCTCAGAACCAAGATCTTCAACACCGACGCCGCCAGCAACGGGCTGATCCAATCCCAATTTCTTGCCATCGCCGCGTCCGGCGCCTCGGACGACCTTGCCACCATCAGCAAGGAAGCCGGTGATCGCCCGTTCCCGGCGATCATCTTCCTGCGTCCGGATTTTGGCACCGACGATCCCGTGGTCGACGTCGACTACTCCCAGAAGGCCCTCTTCGATACGACCGGCGGACCTTCCGGGCGATTGTTTGTGGTGCGAATGCCCAGTACCGGGCACGCCAACCCGAAGCAGCAACCGGAGGATTACAACGCCGCGATCCGCGACGAGGTCATCCCCTATCTCCGACAACTCGAAGATGAAGCCAGCAGCACGGCAGCGGCGGGTGCGGCAATTCGGGCCGACGGGCAACGCTGACCAGGCCCACTCATCGGGCATCGTCGGAGAGGGTCGGCCCGGGCGTGGCCGCGGCCTGCGGAACACCCAGTCGCGCATCGACGACCAGACCGACGATGCCCAGCGAGAACAACCCCGCCGACAGTGCGATCATCCCTGCGCTCCCATCACCGGCCAGCGCATCGCCGACGATGACCACTGCGGCCGTGGCGGGCATGACCCCGACAATGGTGGCCACCAGGTAGGGAACGAACCTGATCGACGACAGTGCCGCGATGTAGTTGGTGGCGGTGAACGGAAACGGCACGATCATCCGGAGCGACCCGACGGCAAGCCACCCGCGGCGCTCCATCCGCAGTTCTATCGAACGGGCCACCGGAGAGCGAAGATAGGGCTTGATCCGTTCGCGTCCATAGCGGCGGACGAGGACAAAGGCCACGATGGCTGCGAACGTTGTCGCCAGCATCGAACCGACAAATCCGGTCACCGGACCGAACAGGAGCCCGGCGGACACACTGAATGCCGACCTCGGCGCAGGGAAGACCGTGATGACCCCGTAGCCGAGGAAAAACAGTGCGGTGAATGCGATTCCGAAGGAGTCGGCCCAATCACGAAGACTTTCTATCGACGGGATCGGAACCAGAAACGCGGCAATCGCCAGCGCTGTGAGGACGATCGTGGCGACAACAGCCCGAAACACCACGGACTGATTCATCCGCCCGCGTGAGATCACTGGTCCCAGGGTAACGAGACATGTTCGTACTCAATGTGATCGAGAGGTATGTTCACCGAATATTCTGCGACGATTCATCTGCGCCCATCGCCATCAGCTCACGACGCAACGCCGACGACGTCCTTGCGGCACTGGAGCAGCGGCTGGATCCTGCTTCCGAAGTTCTCGACACCTGCGACGAAATCGTCGAATACCAGCATGATGCCCTTGACTCCATTGATCGCGGCAACCTCATCGAGCATCTTCGCGCAGGTCTCGAACGATCCGACAATCGTCCCCATGTTGAGATTCACGGCGCCCTCGGGCAACGAGATCGTCTTTGCCGTCGAACCTTCGCCTGCGGTCTTGTCGGTCTCGGTCTGTTCGACCATGAAGCTCAGTGCATCGGCGTCGGCGTTCGCGTTGTAGTCATCCCACTTCGCCTGCGCTGCTTCGTCCGTCTCATCGGCGATCACCATGAACAGCGCCAGCGCCCCCACGTCGCGACCCGATTCCGTCGCGGCCGCCACCATCGCCGAAACGGTGGGTTCGAAGGCGGACGGGGTGTTGACGCCGGAGCCGAGAACGAAGTTGTAATCGGCATGCTCAGCGGCGAACTTCATACCTCGTGCGGACTGCCCGGCGGCAACGATCGGAACCGTCCCGCCCGCCGGTCGCGGCGAGAGCCGGCAATCTTCCATCTGATAGAACTCACCGACGTGATTGCTGACGCCGCTGTCCTGTAGCTCCCGGATGACCTGCACGTATTCGGTGGCGCGGTCGTAGCGGTTGCCGAAGTGCTCGTCGCCCGGCCACAGACCCATCTGGGTGTACTCGGCCGGAGCCCAGCCCGAGACGATGTTGATCCCGAAGCGTCCAGGGGCAATCGAATCGATGGTCGAAGCCATCCGCGCAACCAGTGCGGGTGGCAGGGCCAGGATGCCGGTCGACGCATAGAGTTTGATCTTCTCGGTGACGGCGGCCAGACCGGCCATCAGGGTGAACGACTCGAGATTGTGGTCCCAGAACTCGGTCTTGCCACCGAATCCCCTGAACTTGATCATCGACAGCGCGAAGTCGAATCCGGCCGCCTCGGCCTTCTGCACGATCTCCTTGTTCAGTTCGAAACTCGGTTTGTACTGCGGTGCAGCCTCACTGATGAGCCAGCCGTTGTTTCCGATGGGGATGAAGACGCCAAAGTCCATGGGAGCAAGGCTGCACTTGCCGTGTTTCGCACATATTGCGACACCGGATCGGGGTTGAAACGAATCCCTGGCAGCGTTGTTCTACGGCGGCAGCACGTCTCGATCCGTACGCCCGCGCGAGCATTTAGGTTGCGGTGACCCCGGCATCGGCCGGCTTGACGCTCGATCGCACCAGTGTGGCCGCGAGAACGAGGACAACCGAGATGACGCCGCCGACGACGAAGGCGAGGTGTGTTCCGTCGGAGTTCGCGATGACCGAGGAGTTGCCGTCGTCGGTCGACGCCGTGATTCCCCGTGTCATCAAGGTGATGAACAGGGCGGTGCCTGCCGCACCGGCAACCTGCTGGATCGTGCTGATCGTTGCACTGCCGTGTGAATACAACTCGCGTGGCAGCGAACCCAGCGCGGACGTCATCAACGGTGTGAGGGCGAATGCGATGCCTGCACTCAAGATCACGTGCGCGATGATGACCGTGTAGAGCTCGGAATCGGCGTCGAGCGTGGCGAGTAGCCACGTGCCGACGCTCATGGCGATCGTGCCGGGCAGCACCAATGGCCTTGCACCCCAACGATCGAAGAGCGCGCCAACACCTGGCCCCAGCAGTCCCATCACCAGGCCACCGGGCAGCAGGACCAATCCTGTTGTCAGGACGCTCTTGTCGAGGACGTTCTGCAAGTACAGCGGCAGTAGGATCAGTGCGCCGAACAGCGTGAGCATCAGCCCACCCATCAGCAACGCCGCGAGCCTGAACTGCGCGATCTTGAAGGTCCGCAGATCCAGCAGAGCCCGGCCGCGTTCGACCAGCTTCATCTGGCGGACCACGAACAGGCCCAGTGAGACGACACCGATCACCAGCGGAATCCACGGCGGCACCGGAGTGTGCCCGGACGACGACTCACCGATACTGCTGAGTCCGTACACGATTCCGCCGAAGCCAAGGGCAGAGAGCGGGATCGAGATGACGTCGAGGTGCGACGGCTGCCGCTCGGCGACGTCGCGCACGAGGATGCCGCCCAAGATCAGCACAACGGCCGCTACCGGCAACACGATCCAGAACATCGCACGCCAGCTGAGCGATTCGAGGATCAGACCGGACACGGTGGGCCCGATGGCCGGGGCCACCGAGATCACGACAGAGACCAGTCCCATCATGCGGCCCCGTGAATGCTCCGGAACCACATTGAGGATGGTGGTCATCAGCAGCGGGATCATCAATGCCGTACCCACGGCCTGGATCACCCGGGCAACCATCAAGATCTCGAAGCCGGGCGCCAACGCGGCGAGGAGCGTCCCGAGCGTGAACGACGACATCGCCGCGACGTAGACCCAGCGGATGCTGAACCGCTGCAGGATGAAACCCGTGGTGGGGATCAGGATCGCCATCGTCAACAGGAAGCCGCTTGTCAGCCACTGCGCGGTGGCCGCGGTGATGTCGAGATCCCTCATCAGCGTCGGCAATGCGACACCCAGGATGGTCTCGTTGAGGATCACCACAAATGCCGCGACAAGAAGCAAAGCGATCAGAAGAACACTGCCGGCCGGACTTTCGTCACGACTGCCGGCTCTGACGCCGACTTTCACACTCTCGGTCACGATCACATCCACTCGGGTAGCCGCTGCAGAACCTTCGCAGCATATAGTCATGTGTCAGTGACTGCCACTTTGGCATCAGGTGACATAGAGTGGAGGTCATGTCAACCTCTTTTCCGGGCGCAACGCTCGATCTGCGGACCCGGCGCCGCAACGAGACGCGGATCGAGATCCAGAAGGCAGCGCTCGATCTGTTCGAGCGCCACGGTTTCGATGAGACGACGGTGGACGAGATCGCACGCGTTGCCGGCATCTCCCCCCGAACCTATTTTCGATATTTCGCGACCAAAGAGGATTGCATCCTCGGTGACATCCACGGTTTCGACGTCGCGCTCCGGACCTGTATCGAGGCGGCCAAAGCCACCGACGAGTCGCTGTCCACCCTCTCGCTGGCCGACCTGGAAAATGCGTTCCGCGGCGCCATCACGGGCTTTCGTCACGAGCAGAGCGATGTCGCCGCGACGTCCCTGCGCATTCGGAAGCTGGTCTGCGCCAACCCGACGTTGAGCACGCTCTGCATCGGCCGCTGCGCGGAGAACACCCGGCGCTGGTTGTCCTTGCTGGACGAACAATGCCCCGCGACCACACGTTCGCGCATCCGGATGATCCTCGAAATCGCACAGCTGTCCGTGCAATGCGCTTTCGACGAGTGGGTGAACGCCTGCGGACCAGATCAACCCGACGCCGATCTACTGACGATCTACGACGAAGTCTGCGTCCGGGTACGCAATCTCTGATCTGCCGCCGGTGTGAGAAAACAAAAAACCGGCCGTTCGCAACGGTATGCGAACGGCCGGTTTTGTTTGTCCGGTGGAACGACAGGGTGGTCACGGGTGGCCATGGTGATGACCAGTCCGGCGACCGCAACGACCAGCGTCCCCCTGGTTGTCGTCGAACCCACCTGGACCGACCTGCATGTCGGGTATCGGGTCGGAGCCCGCCATTCCCTGACCCAGGGAGCGGCGGGCAAGGCGATCCTGCTCGGCAGGAGCGAGTCCACCGAGGCCTACGTCGTCACCAGTGGTGAATTGCAGTCGGGTGCGCTCGGTCTGGCAGCGCCGGTCCTGGGTGTCGACGGCCTGGAGGCCAGCGTCGGCATCATCACGGTCCGAGAACTCGATGCAGACCAGGCGGGCCCCCGTGTCACCACCGCCGCAGCGGGACTGGCCAGGAGACTGACCGGCGTCCGGGAAGAGCCGGCGGCCGCGGCCGCGGAGGCCATGCGCCGCTGATGTTTTAGCCATCGTTCGCGGGGTATTCCGCAGCCTATGAGCGAGCATCCACGCCAGACGATTGCGTATCCCGGTAGCACCGGCGATATGCAGGACAAGCCACACGATGAAATGGCGTCCTATGTCGGTCGCGGCCTCCTGGAGGGCAAGAAGGCGCTGATCACCGGCGGTGACTCCGGCATCGGTCGGGCGGTGGCCATCGCCTTCGCCAAAGAAGGCGCCGACGTTGCCATTGCCTACCTCTCCGAAACGCAGGACGCCGAATACACGCGGGCCAAGGTCGAGGAGGCCGGCCGCAGTTGTCACCTCTTTTCCGGCGACCTTGCCGACCCCGGGCATTGCAAGGATGTGGTCGACCGTGCGGCCGCCGAACTCGGAACCCTCGACATCGTTGTCAACAACGTCGCCTTCCAAGCGGTTGTCGACGATTTCACCGACCTCACCTCCGAGCAGTGGCAGCGCACGTTCGACGTCAACATCCACAGCTTCTTCCATGTGACACAGGCGGCACTGCAGTACCTCGGCCCGGGATCCTCCATCATCAACACCGGTTCCATCAACGGACTGCGCGGCAACAAGACGCTGATCGACTACTCCGCAACCAAGGGCGCCGTCATCGCCCTGACCTATTCGCTGGCACAGAGCCTTCTCGACCGCGGGATCCGGGTGAACTGTGTTGCGCCGGGACCGGTGTGGACTCCCCTGATACCGGCAACGATGCCCGCCGACAAAGTCGAAGACTTCGGAAAGCAGACACCGTACGGCCGGGCCGCGCAACCAGACGAGATCGCGCCGTCGTATGTGTTCTTCGCATCGGAGACCATGTCGTCCTACTACAGCGGCGAGGTGCTGGCGCCGATCGGCGGCGAGACCCTCCCCGGCTGAAAGTCCTTGTTCCGCACGACGTACACAGGAAAGAAGGTCCGTATCCATGATTCAGGTCGAACGTACGACGTCCGCAACACCCGCGCAGGTCTGGTCGATATTGTCGAATGGCTGGTTGTACAGCTCGTGGGTGGTCGGCACCTCGCGGATCCGCAATGTGGATCCGCAGTGGCCGCAGGCCGGATCAACGATCCAGCACTCGGTCGGCCTGTGGCCGGCCCTGATCGATGACAAGACGGAATCGGTGGAGTCATCCGCCGGGCTCCTCGTATTGAACGCACGCGCATTGCCGATCGGTTCGGCCGAAGTGCGGATCCACGTCGAGAAGGACGGCGACGGCTCCCGGGTCACGATGGACGAGACCGTCAACTCCGGACCCTTTCAGGTGATTCCGGACAGCATCCAACGACTCGCGGTCGCCCCGCGGCTCGAAGAATGTCTGCGCCGCCTGACGTTGCTGGCCGAAAACGGCGCCTCCTGATCTGCCATGTCAGTCAATCCGAACGACAGGCAGGACTCCGACGACAAGGTGCGCGCCCGGGCCGAGGAACTCGCGGGTCTGGCATCTCGCCACGGTTTGAAGATCGCAACCGCCGAATCGCTGACGGCAGGCAACATCGCGGCGACTCTGGGTCAGGCACCCTCGGCGGGTGACTGGTACCTCGGCGGCATCGTGGCCTACCACAAACGGGTGAAGCACTCGCTGCTCAAGGTTCCTCCCGGCCCCGTGGTGAGCAAGACCTCGGCCATCACGATGGCGGAGACCACCGCGAATCTGATGAGAGCCGACCTGGCACTGGCAGTCACCGGCGAGGCAGGACCGGAGACACAGGAGGACGTTCCCCCGGGCACTGTCTGGTTCGGCATCGCCGAACCGGGCCTGACCACCGCAACTCAGGAGATTTTCGACGGCTCGCCACCCGAGATTCTCGCCGCCGTGGTCGAGCGTTCCCTCGAGCTGTTGCTGCGGCACGCGTACTCGGTCGCCGCCATCTGAACTGCGAGTCGTCCAGAAACGAGGAGCGCGCGTGAGCGAACTGGCCGCGAGAATACGCACCGAGTTGCACGTGACCCCGCACATCGATGCGGCGGCAGAAATCGAACGTCGAGTCGATTTTCTCGCCGAGTACGCGCGTGAGGCGAATAGTGCCGGGTTCGTCCTCGGCATCAGTGGCGGGCAGGACAGCACGCTCGCCGGCCGACTCAGCCAACTCGCCGTGGACCGGTTGGCGTCCGTCGGTCACAACGCGGAGTTCGTCGGGGTCCGGTTGCCCTACGGACGCCAGGCCGACGAGTCCGATGTGGACCTGGCACTGGACTTCATCAAGCCGTCTCGGACGGTGGCCCTGAACATCGCCGACAGCACCGACGCCGCCGCGACGGCCGCGGCGCATGCGCTCGGAATCGACCGCCTGACCGACTTCGTGCGGGGCAACATCAAAGCCCGCGAGCGCATGGTCGCCCAATACGCGATAGCCGGTGAGCTGGGACTCCTGGTGGTCGGTACCGATCACGCTGCCGAAGCCGTCACCGGGTTCTTCACCAAATACGGCGACGGTGGAAGTGACATCAATCCACTCACCGGTCTCACCAAAGGCCAAGGAGCGCAGCTCCTTCAAGAACTCGGCGCGCCGGAGCGGACCTGGGAGAAGATCCCGACCGCGGACCTCGAGGACGACCGCCCGGCTCTCGCCGACGAAGAGGCCCTCGGTGTCACGTACGCAGACATCGACCGCTATCTGCAAGGGCAGCACGTGTCCGACGAAGCTGCCGGGGTCATCGAGTCCGCGTACCTCCGGACGCGACATAAAAGACATCTCGCCGTCACCCCGTATGACCGGTGGTGGCGCGGGCAGGGTTGCGAACCGGTGTGATGACTGCCACGATGTAGGAAGGTTAAGGACTAGCCACGTATCGCGTAGGCAGTCTTTCGGTTGCTTGCGCTCCCATCCATGGCGAGGGGCGATCTTGTCCATATACGACCACACCACATTCGCGACGACTCCGAAAACAGCGTCTCCACCCCTGACGATCTCCTCATCGCGCCAGGGGAACATCACCATCCTGGCTGTGTGCGGCGACATCGACCTGTTGACGATCGATCTGGTCCGACAGGCCATCGAGGGCGCCTTCCGTGAGCGAGCGACCAACCTTCTCGTCGATCTGACCCAGACCACGTTCCTGGCGTCTGCAGGTTTGAAGGCCCTCGAGCAGGCCCGGGAGCGCGCTGAGACAGCCGGGGCGATGTTCGCTGTGGTGACAGCGCGGCCCTCGACATCCCGCCCGATCATCGCCCTGCAGCTCGAACAGGTACTCGATCTACACACCACCGTTGACGAGGTGGTGGAGCTGTGGAGTCGACCGGACGTCCACTGGCCCGAGCCGAGCCCGCTCGATTCGTGGTGGGTCGAGGTGATGTCCCACAAGACGCAGAACCGCCATTCTCGCCTCACCGACCATCGGTGATCGTCGGCCGCAAATCACAGGATTGATGTCGGTGGGTGCGGGGTACTCGGCAGCGGTGCCCGAAGCCAGTGGAAAACCGGCGCCGACCCACCAACGGCCGGAAGATGTCGACGACGCCACCATCGCCGCTGTCGGGAAAGTCTCCGAGGCATTGGAATGCCTCGAACGCGCCCGTGGTCATCTGTACTCGTTCCACCAGTTGATGGGTCATACCGACCTGCTACTCGGCGACGCCACCGTCGATCTCCGCGCTGCCGGACACGGTGATATCGCTGACCGGCTCGACGAAGATCTGGTCGGCCGGAATGTCGTCGAGGGCCGGTGGACGTTCCAGATCGTCGAAGACTTCGACGACACGTACTGGTCGGTGTTCCGGGACCATGAACGCCGGGTTCGGGAAGAGCTGCAGGCTGGTCGTCGCCATGTCTACGAGGCCGAGATGAAGGAACGTCGCCGAACCCATGGCCGCCGTCACCACGAATCGAGACCCGGCGCCTCGGACTGAACTCAGATGTGGCGTCCGCCGGTCACTTCGGCAACGGTCCCGGTCATATAGGACGACATCGACGAGGCGTAGAACAGTGCCACCGAAGCGATCTCGTCCGGCTCACCGGCTCGTCCCATCGGGATCTCCGTCATCTTCGAATCCCATGCCTTCTGCGGCATGGCCTCGGTCATGGCGGTGCGGATGAGTCCGGGCGCTATGACGTTGATTCGAACACCCAGGTGGGCAACTTCTTTGGCGGCCGCCTTGCTCAGGCCCACGATCCCGGCCTTGGCCGCCGAATAGTTCGTCTGTCCGAACATCCCGACCTTGCCCGAGATCGACGACATGTTGATGATCGATCCGCCGCCGTTTTCCCGCATGATGCCGGAGGCGAGTCGGGTGCCGATCCAGCAACCCTTGAGGTGGACGTCGATGACGTCGTCGAACTGCTGCTCGGTCATCTTGCGCATGGTGGCATCGCGGGTGATGCCGGCGTTGTTGACCATCACATCCAGGGAGCCGAAGGTGTCCGTCGCAGCCGCGAGCAAGGCTGCCACGTCATCGGCGGACGTCACGTTGGCGCGCACGCCGATCGCGTCGGCCGACAATGAGGCGGCAGCTTCCTTGGCCTTGGCCTCATCGAGATCGCCGATCACGATCCGGGCGCCGTTGTCGGCGAACGTCCGGGCGATGGCCAGCCCTATCCCCTGGGCTCCTCCGGTGATGACGGCAGTGCGGTTGTCCAGCATGATGTCCTTTCGGCGTTGAACGATTCTGCGTGAGATATGGCGCTACTGCGTCTTTTCGGGGTGATTCTCAGCGGGGTGATACTCGGGTGGTTGGACCGCGGCACCGCCGGCGATCAGAGCGTCAGCGGCCTCGCCGGAAAGACCTGATTCCAGAAGCAGGCGACGGGTGTGTTGCCCGAGTGCAGGCACATCGCCCATCGGCGCTTCGAAGTCGGCGAATGTGACCGGCGGTAGCAACGCCTGCACTCGGGCGTGTTCGGTCCCGATGGTGCGCCACCGATTCCGGGCGGCAAGTTGCGGGTGGTCGACCACCTGGTCGAGTTCTTTGATCTGTGCTGCCGGGATACCGGCAGCCCCCAGCGCGGCGTCGAGGTCGGCGGTGCTGCGAAGCCTCGTGCGCGCACTCACCTCCGCATCGCAGCCGGCTCGATTCTCGACCCGCGCCACATTCGTGGCATAGCGCGGATCGTCGGCCAACTCCGGCGCGTCGAGTACCTCGGTCACCAGCGCTCGCCAACCACGATCGGATTGCACCCCGATCAGGATCTGTCCGTCGCTGGTCTCGAACGCATCGTAGGGAGCAATCGAGATGTGGCTCAACCCCATTCGCGGCGGTGGCGTGCCCGTGTACATCTGCGTGTACATGGCATGGCCCATCCATTCGACCGTCGATTCGAGCATCGACACATCTATCACCGCCCCATCACCGGTGGTTGCCCGACGCAGCAGCGCGGCCAGAACCGCTTGCGCGCAATACATTCCGGATGCAATGTCGGCGGTCGGTATCCCGGTTTTCACCGCGGTCTCCGGCGTGCCGGTGACGGAGATGAGACCGGCCTCGGCCTGGATGAGCATGTCGTAGGATTTGCGCTGCTCCAGCGGACCACCCGCACCGAACCCGGACAGATTCACCACCACCAGTTCGGGGTGGTTTTCGCGGAGATCGTCAGCACCGAGTCCCAGTCGCTGCGCTGCGCCGGGTGCGAGATTCTGGACGAAGACGTCGGCGCGGGCGATCAGCCTGCGCACGGCGTCGAGGCCGTCGCTGCTCTTCAGGTCGACGGCGACGGATTCTTTGCCGCGATTGAGCCAGACGAAGTGTGCGCCCGTGCCCTCGACGAGGTGGTCGTAGCTACGTGCCAGATCGCCGTCGGGCCGTTCGACCTTGATCACCCTGGCACCGAGATCAGCGAGATTGCGGGTGGCGAGCGGGGCAGCCACCGCCTGCTCGACAGACACCACGGTGAACCCCTCGAGCGGCAATGTCATGACAGCTTCTTCTTCTCGGCACGGATCAGGCCGCCGCCGATGACGAGGCGCTGGATCTCGCTGGTGCCCTCATACAACCGAAGCACCCGGACGTCCCGGTAGATCCGTTCCACCGGCACGTCCCGCATGTAGCCGGCGCCGCCGTGAACCTGGACCGCGAGATCGGCCACCTTGCCGACCATCTCGGTGCAGAACAGCTTCGCCGCCGAGGGCGCGATACGCCGGTCGGTGCCTTCGACCCAGGCCCTGGCCGCATCACGCACTATGGCGCGTCCAGCCATCACGCCGGTGTACTGGTCGGCCAGCATCGCCTGCACCAGCTGGAAATCCCCGATCGCCGTGCCACCCTGAGTTGCGGTCGCCGCGTACGCAACCGACTCGTCGAGCGCCCGCTGGGCCTGACCGACCGCCAGGGCCGCGATGTGCACCCGGCCACGTGCGAGCGATATCATCGCAGCGCGGTACCCGACCTCGGCGTCTGATCCGACCAGGGTTTCCGGCCCGACCCGAACTCCGTTGAAACCCACCTCGGCGGTGGCCGCACCTTCTTGTCCCATCTTCGCGTCTTTCGGACCGATCTCGACACCCTCCGCCGCAGCCGGGACGAGGAAGACCGCGATGCCGTTGCCGGTCTCCGGCGCCGGCGAGATGCGCGCGAAGACAACGAACAGATGCGCGTTCGGCGCGTTGGTGATGTACCGCTTGCCCCCGTCGATGATCCATCCGTCACCATCGACCCGTGCGGTTGTCTTCAGGCCGGCCGGATTGGAACCCGCACCGGGTTCGGTGAGCGCAAAGGACGCGACCACGTCCCCAGAAGCGATGCCCGGCAACCACTGTGCGCGTTGCTCATCCGTGCCGAATCCGACCAGCACCTGACCGGCGATCCCGTTGTTGGTCCCGAACATCGATCGGAGGGACAACGAGGTGTAGCCCAATTCCATTGCCAGCTCGACGTCCTGGATCAGGTTGAGCCCGAGGCCGCCCCACTCCTGGGGTATCGCGTAACCGAACAGGCCCATCTGCGCCACCTGGGTGCGCAGGTCGTCGGGGATCGTGTCGGTCTTCATGATCTCGAGCTCACGCGGCACCACGCGGGTCCGCACGAACTGGTTGACCTGCTTGAGGATGTCAGCGAAGACGTCGTCGGGTACGTCCGGATTGAGCGTGTCCATTCCAACACTATTGCCCCATTATTATGATCGGTCCAATACCCAATCCGGGCTTCTGTAATACGAATATCGCAATAGTCGACGAGAGGGACCTCAGATGGACGTCGCACAACTGCGCGCGTTCCTCGCTGTTGCGGACGAGCTCCACTTCGGACGGGCCGCCGCCCGTCTCGACATGGCGCAGCCACCGCTGAGCCGGATCATCAAGCAGCTCGAGCGTGACCTCGGAACCACCCTGTTCGAACGCAACACCCGCTCGGTGAAGCTGACCGTCAGCGGGCGGGCACTGATCGAGCCGGCGACCGAGGTCCTCGACGCGGTTCGGCGCGCGGGCGAGCAGGTGCGCGGCGCCGACAACGGAGACGTCGGCCTGGTCCGCATCGCCTTCGCCGGCGTCTCGACCCATCGACTCGTCGCCCGGCTGGCCCGGGAGGTGCGCTCCCGTCGTCCCGGTATCGCGCTGGAGCTTTCCAGCCAGAACTTCGCGCAACCATCGATGACCAAGCTGCTCACCGGCGAGACCGACATCAACTTCGGGCGGTGGGATGTCATCCCCGCCGAGGTGTCCGTGCGGGTGGTCATGACCGACTCCCTGGTGGTGGCGGTACCCGACACCCACCGGCTGGCAACAGCTCGCCGGGTCCCGATCGCCGCGCTGGAGCAGGACAACTTCATCTCGTTGCCGCCACACGAGGGATCGGTCCTACCCGATCGGCTGCGCCGCCTGGCCCGCGAAGGCGGCTTTGTCGTCACCATCGCGCAGATCGCCCCCGACACGCAGACCGCCCTGGCGCTGGTCAGTGCCGAGGTCGGCGTCCATCTGACGCTGGCATCGGTGGCCAGGAATGTCAGCGACCCACAGGTCGTCTTCATCCCCGTCACCGATTCCGTACCCGATGTCGATCTGCGTGCCGCCTGGCGCACCGCCGATCCCAATCCGGCACTGCAGACGGTTCTCGACGAACTGATCAACATCGAACGAGCGGTCGTTTGAGTCGATCACCGCAGAATCAGATCAGTGGGGCTGCAGATAGGCGACGATCGCGTTGGTGATCCCGCGTCGCGCAAGATCGAGGTCGGTGTATGTGCCGAGTTGTTTCTCCGAGACGATCCCACGCATCGCGCCGGGGATGAACGCGGCCACCTCGGCAACCCGGTCTGGATCCACATCCAGGCCGGCGAAGGCCCGACGGCACGTGTCCAGCCAGGCCCTACCCCACGATTCGAACTCTGCGGCGGTGCGCGGAAACAGGCGTTCGAGCTCGGCGCGCTCACGCGGCAGCGCGGCCCGCAGGTTCTCGATCGCCCGGGAATCGCCGACGGTCAGACCCTCGTACATGTTGTCGACGATGGCGCCGACCCGCACCTGCAGTGACGCGTCGGCCGGCGCACTGACCGGCAGATCACCCCGACGTTCCGCGATACGTTGCAGAACCGCTGCCCACAGCCCGTCGATGTCGCCGAACTGATATTTGACCGCACCCCAGGTCGCACCGATTTCCTTGGCGATCCGGTTACCTGACACCGCCGCCGGGTCGCCGGTGGCCAGCGTCCGTAATGCGGTGTCCAACATCGATTCTCGGGTGGCCAGGCCGCGTTTGTTGCTACGCCTGCCGACCACGCCCGATTCGCTCACCTGGGCAACTCTATCTGCTGCACGCACCGAAACCGAGTTTCACCGAACCCTCTGTTCTTTTTTCACAGACCCCACTACGATTCTGGACAGATCGAGTCGGGACTCTGCCGGACGAAGGGATGCCAGATGGCCAGAACGCCCCTGTCGATGAAACCCACCGGCTGGTTTCAGGTGGCATGGGCCGCCGAGATCGGGGTCGGCGACGTCCACCGGATGAAGTACTTCGACACCGAGATGGTCGCGTGGCGATCCGCCACCGGCGAGGTGTCCGTGATGGACGCCTACTGTGAGCATCTCGGCGCGCACCTCGGCTACGGCGGACATGTCGAAGGCGATCGCATCGTCTGTCCATTCCATGGGTGGGAGTGGAACAGCCAGGGCCGCAACGTCTGCATCCCCTACGAGAAGCACCCGAACAAGGGCCGACGCATCCGGACCTATCCGGTGGCCGAACTCAACGAATCGATCTTCATCTGGCATGACGTCGATCGCGCCGAACCCTATTTCGACGTCCCCGACGTCCTCGCCGGATTCGACGACAACTGCACTGCCGCTGATTATTACCCGTCCTATCCCCAGGCAACGCTGTTCCGGCCCGATCTGGAGTTGCATCCGCAGTACGTCATGGAAAACGGTGTGGACTTCGCGCATTTCAAGTTCGTCCACAAGGTCCCGTTCATGCCCGACATCACCAGGCACGATTTCACCGAACCCACCTCATACGTCGACTTCACGATCGCCTTCGACGAGAACACCAAGGCCGACGAGGTCAACAGCGGCGTACAGGCGATCAACGCCGGCCTCGGGGTCGCGGCCACCAAGAGCTGGGGCATGATCGACAACCGAACGCTCACCGCCGTGACACCCGTCGACGATCTCACCTCCGACATCCGCTTCAGCGTCTGGATCGGCCGGAAACCAAACGACCAACGTACCGAAATCCCGCGCGGGGCAAAGTTTCTCGCCGATGCGGTCATCGAGCAGTTTGTCGCCGACATCAACATCTGGTCGCATCAGCGCTACTCCGACCCCCCAGCCCTGTCACGGGGCGAATACGAGGGCTTCACGCAATTGCGGCAATGGGCCACGCAGTTCTACCCGACGAAAGGACTTCACCGATGAGCAACACAGAGGCTGACCGCATTCGCGTATTCCAGGTGGCGACGGGCAACGTAGGCACCGAGATGATCAAGCGTATCGGCAACCACCCGGATCTCGAGCTGGTCGGATTGCACTGCTACACACCGGAGAAGATCGGACGCGACGCCGGCGAGCTCGCCGGGCTCGATCCCAACGGCGTGATTGCCACCGGGACCATCGAGGAGATCACCTCGGCCCGGCCCGACGTACTGACCTTCCACGGGGTCTTCCCCGACGAAGCGCTGTACGAAAAGGTCCTCGAAGCCGGCATCAACATCGTCACGACCGCAGACTGGATCACCGGACACCATCGCAACCAGAACCACCCACACCCGTCGGGCCGAAAGGTATCCGAGGTCCTGCAGGACGCCTGCCTGCGTGGGGGTTCGACGTTCTATGGCACCGGCATGAATCCCGGTCTCAACCAGATCCTCGCGGTGGCGCACAGCGCCGACGTGTCGGAGATCGAGAACGTCACCGTGATCGAATCGGTGGACGTCTCCTGTCACCACTCGGTCGATACCTGGAAAGAAGTCGGCTACGGCGTATCGGTCGACGACCCCAGCATCCCCGGCTCCCTCGAGAAATACACGCGCGTATTCGCCGACAGCGTCTATCTGATGGCCGACTGTTTCGGCCTCGAACTCGACGAGGTCACGTTCTCCTATGAACTCGGCGCCTGCACCAAGGACATCGATCTCGGCTGGTATCAGCTACCCAAGGGTTCATTGGGCGCCAACTACATCAAATACCAGGGCCTGGTCGACGGGATACCCCGCATCGAATCGCACCTCGAATGGCAGATGACCCCGTACACCAGTCCGTCCTGGGACATCAAGGGCTGCTACATCACCCAGATCTCGGGCGACCCGAACATCTACAGCAAGCACATGATCTTCCCCAAACCCGGTGTCAAACTGGATAATCCAGAGGATTTTGCATCAATCGGCATGACCGTCACCGGACTTCCGGCACTCAATGCGATCAGAAGTGTTGTCGATGCCAAGCCCGGCATTCTCACCAGCGCCGACATGCCGTTGCGAGGCTTTGCCGGCCGCTTCAAGGTCTGATCCTTTCCCCCACCTTCTGTAAACGAGAGGTTAAGGGTCAGAGCCCTAATCGCAGCATAAAGGTGGACTCGCTTAGTTGCGCTTCACATTCACGCCGGAACGGCTATCGTCTATTTTCAAGGACGGCGTTCAACAAATGGCACATGCCGGGGCATGGGAAATGGGCGTATGGCCACCACCAGTGAAGAAGTTGCCACCAGTTCATCCCGAATGAGTGTTCCCACCCTGACCGCAATGGTCGTGGGATCGATGATCGGCGCCGGGGTGTTCTCGCTGCCCGCCCGGTTCGGTGGTTCCGCCGGAGCGTTGGCCGCGATCATCGCATGGATCATCGCCGGTGCCGGAATGTTGACCCTGGCACTGGTTTTCCAGCATCTCGCGGTTCGTAAACCGCACCTCAATGCGGGTGTGTTCTCCTACGCCAAAGCCGGATTCGGTGACTACGTGGGATTCAATTCCGGCTTCGGCTACTGGGCGAGTGCCTGTGCAGGCAACGCCTTCTACTGGGTGTTCATCATGACCACGATCGGCCAGGCCTGGCCGGCGCTGGGTAAAGGCGACACCGTCCTTGCCGCAGTGCTGTCGACCATCGGGATCTGGGTGTTTGCGGCGCTGATTGCGCGTGGGGTGAAGGATGCAGCGGTCATCAACCGCATCGTCACCGTCGCAAAAATCGTGCCGATCCTGGTGTTCATCGTGCTGGCCGCCCTCGCCCTGGACACCGGGGTCTTCTACGACAACTTCTGGGGTACTGACGACTTCTCGGTGTCGGCGGTGTTCGAACAGGTCAAGGACACCATGGTGATCACGGTGTTCGTTTTCCTCGGTATCGAGGGCGCGAGCGTCTATTCCCGATACGCCCGCCGACGCGAAGACGTCGGCCGGGCAACGGTGTTGGGATTTGTCAGCGTTCTGTGTGTCTTCGCATCAGTGACACTGTTGTCGTACGGCGTGTTGCCCCGCGAGGAAATCGCCGACCTGCGCCAGCCCTCGATGGCACCACTACTCGCAGACATCGTCGGTGACTGGGGCAGCGTATTCATCAGCGTCGGTGTGGTGGTCTCCGTTCTCGGCGCCTATCTCGCGTGGACCCTGATGGCTGCCGAGGTGCTGTTCATACCCGCTGAAGATCAGGACATGCCGCGCTTTCTGCGCCGCAAGAATGGTGCCGGAGCACCGATCGCAGCGTTGTTGCTCACGTCTGTGATGGTGCAGGCACTAATTGTTGTGGTGCTGTTCTCCGACGACGCACTGAACTTCCTACTCGACCTTTGTACAAGCTTGTCGCTGATCCCTTATTTCCTCGCGGCGGCCTACGCACTCAAGATCGCGATCGACCGAAAGCCCGGCGCCACGATCGAAAAGCGGCCGCTGATCATCGCGGCCCTGGCAACCATCTACACCCTGTTCCTCATCGTCGCCGCCGGCCCCGAGTTCTTGCTGCTCTCATGCATCGTCTACGCGCCGGGCACAGCTCTCTACATCAAGTCCCGCCGCGAGGCCGGTGAGCGCACCTTCACACCCCCAGAGATGGTTCTCTGCGGCGTGCTCTTCACCGGAGCCGTCGCCGGAATCATCGGCCTGGCAATGGGATACATCACCATCTGACCTGTATCCGGCCAGTGATCAGTTTGCTCGACCCAGCGCGAAAGGACAACAATGACCAGCAGTTCAGGCTCCTCGCCCGCTACCACCTACGGGGTTCATTCCGAAGTCGGCCGCCTTCGCAAGGTGATGGTGTGCGCCCCAGGCCTCGCACACCGCCGCCTGACTCCCACGAACAGCGACGACCTGTTGTTCGACGACGTGATGTGGGTGGAAAACGCGCAGCGTGATCACGCCGACTTCGTCAACAAACTCACCGGTCGCGGTGTCGATGTGGTCGAGTTGCACGACGCGCTGGCCGAGACGTTGCGCACTCCGGGCGCCCGAGATTGGTTGCTGGACAGAAAGATTGTTCCCAACCGCGTCGGGCTCGGTTTGGTCGACGACACCCGCGGATACCTGGAAACCCTTGAGCCCCGACACCTTGCCGAAGTGCTGATCGGCGGCCTGTCGACCGCGGACCTACCCGACGACTTCCGCTCCGGGTACGTCAGTCTGGCCCGCGAATCGGCCGGTCCCCGTGACTATTTGATGCCACCATTACCAAACACTCTGTACACGAGGGATACCACCTGCTGGTTGTACGGCGGGGTGACCCTCAATCCCCTCTACTGGCCGGCCCGCAAAGACGAAACACTCATCTACAAGGCGATCTACGACTTCCATCCCGACTTCGTCGGCTCCACCGTGTGGTGGGGTGATCCTGACAGCGAGTGGGGACAGGCAACATTCGAGGGCGGCGACATCATGCCGGTCGGTAACGGTGTCGTTCTGATGGGGATGAGTGAACGCACGTCACGGCAGGCGATCACGCAGGTCGCCGCGGCATTGTTCGCCCAGGGCGCCGCCGAGCGGATCATCGTGGCAGGTATGCCCAAACTGCGGGCGGCCATGCATCTCGACACCGTCTTCACCTTCGCCGACCGCGATATCGTAACGCTCTATCCCACGATCATGGATGCGGTACACACCTTCACCCTCGTGCCCTCAGATACCGCACCGGGCGTTGACGTCATCGACAACGAGGGTGCGGCGTTTGTCGACGTCGTCGCGAAAGCTCTCAATCTGAAGTCTTTGCACGTCATCGAAACCGGCGGCGACGTCTACCAATCCGAACGACAGCAATGGGACAGCGGCAACAATGCGGTCGCCCTGGAACCCGGTGTGGTCTTCACATACGACCGCAACACGTTGACCAACACACTGCTCCGTAAAGCCGGTGTCGAGGTCATCACGATCGTCGGAGCCGAACTCGGCCGGGGTCGCGGTGGTGGGCACTGCATGACCTGCCCCATCATTCGAGACGCCGTGGACTACTGAACGCTGCCGATCCCAGCCGCCTTCGGATTACCCGACTGCGATGGGCGTGACGGGACTGCCCGTCGCCCCGGGGATGTTCAGTGGCGCGATGGTGAGCAGGAATTCGTAGCACCGGTCCCGCGAGAGATCTTGCAGCGCAAGATGCTCCACCAGATGAATTCCGTGCGACACCAGCAGGACAATATGCGACCCCAGGTAGACGCCCTGATCGAACGGCAATGCCTCGACCGCAGAATTGTCCGCCCCGACCACTGAAACATCCGACGCAGCAAGATGCTTCGCCAATTCGAGGCCGATACCAGGTTGGGGATGAATATCGAATCCATCATCCGGGTTCATATACCCCTCGAGCCACCCGGTGCGAATCAACACGATGTCGCCCGAACGGAGTTCGACGGACTGCGTCGACAACGCCTGTTCGAACTCGGCAACGGTGATGACATGTCCGGGATCGAGCGCACTGACACCAAGTGACGCAGCTATGTCCACGAGTACCCCGCGACCGACAATTGCACCGATCTTGTCGATACCGCATCGCGGTGCACCACTCATCGAAGAGACATCCTCCGCAGAGAAGCCGTTGTACAACTTTCGACCCTCGTACACATGGCCGAGAGCGTCAAGATGCGTAGCGGTGTGCGCCGCCATCACGAGCATGTCCTCGTTGGCGCCCACACCCTCTGCTCCGCCAACCGAACGATGAAACGCCTCATCCCCCTGTCCCGCGAGCGTCAGACGCTGTGGTGCGCCGCGGAACTCGAAGTTCGGGGTCCCGGATCGCTGGATCGGGATACTCAGCGAGTAGACCTTGCCCGTTTTCGGGGCGTTCAGCGCGGCCTTGACCACATCCGGAGTGAGCAGGTTGAGCGCTCCCCGTTCGTCATCGGCGCCCCAGCGACCCCAGTTGTTCGTCGTTCCCATCGCGCTCCCTGTTTCCCGTGATCGCCGAACCCCCGAACGAGCCGAGTGGTGTTCTTGTTCTACACGGGCTGGCCGATGGTCTTGACCTCGAGGTACTCCTTGAAACCGAAGTCGCCGTTGCGTCGGCCCAGACCGCTCTGTTTGGTGCCACCGAACGGGCTGGTGATCCCGAAGAACGACTTGCTGTTCACGGTGACACTGCCGGTCCGCAATCGCTGGGCAATACGCAGTGCCCTGTCGTTGTCGGCACTGCTGACCTCGCCCGACAGTCCGTAGATCGAGTTGTTGGCGATGGCAATCGCCTCGTCGTCGGTGTCATACGGGATCACGGTCAGAACCGGGCCGAAGATCTCCTCCTGCGCCACTTGCGAATCGGGGTCGACGTCGGCGAGCAGTGTCGGCTCGACGTAGTAGCCGGTCGGTAGGTTCTCCGGGATGCCGCCACCGGTGATCACCCTGGCTCCGGAATCGATACCCGACCGGATCAAACCGAGGACTTTGTTCCGTTGGGTTTCGCTGATCTGCGGGCCTTGCATGATGCCCTCTTGCCACGGATCGCCCATCGGTATGTTCTGCATCGTTGCCGCCAGAATCGCCAGCCCCTCCTCGTAACGGCTACGCGGCAACAGGATTCGGCTGGGCAGGATGCAACTCTGTCCCGACATCGCGCATGCCATCATCGCCGCCATCGGCAGGCAGGCGGTGAGATCGGCGTCATCGCAGACGATATGAGCGGACTTGCCACCCAGTTCCATCAGTGATTTCTTCACCGTCGCGGCTCCGGCAGCCAGAATCGCCCGCCCGGTGGCCGTGGACCCGGTGAACGTGATCATGTCGACCCTCGGATCGGCCGACAGCGCCGCACCCACCTCATTGGCGTTCGAGACCACCACGTTGAACACTCCGGCCGGGATGTCGGTTTCCTCGGCGACGATCCGGCCCAGCTCGCTGCCGGACCACGGTGTCCACTGAGCGGGCTTGAGCACCACGGTGTTCCCGGCCATCAGCGGTGCCACGGTCTCGGCGATGTTCAGGTAGAACGGCACATTCCACGGCGTGATCGCACCGACAACACCCACGGGGTCATAGTGGATCAGGTGCCGCGCCTGCCCCATCACCGTCTCGTGGACACCGGTGTCTTCGAGGTAGTCGAACGCTCGGCCGTACTCGGCCCAATGCTTGACCTCCGCGATCGGGGCCTCGACCTGACTGCTGGTCATGCTGATCGGGCAACCCACCTCGGTCACCACGATCCGCCGGATTCGTTCTTTGTTGCGTTCCAGCGCCTCATGCAGCTGCGTCAGGCAGTGGTACCGGAACTCGACATCGCGGGACCAGTCGGTCTCGTCGAATGCCCGGCGTGCAGCACCGACGGCCCGTTCCATGTCCGCGACGGTGCCGTCCGTCGCCTGGCCGGCCACCTGCTCGGACCCCGGGTGGATCACGTCGAAGAGTGCGCCACTTGCGGTGTACTGCAGCTTCCCATCGATCAGCATCCGTTGATCACCGGCGAGCAAACCGGTCTCGACCTGAACGTCAGTCATCGCTATCTCCTTGCAACAGAGCGTGTCCGGATTCCGCCATGCGACAGAGCACGCAGTTGTGTCGGTACGGTACTCCGATCACCACCGCGCAGGGGCAGGAATGTCCAATTCCAGTGGCCGTTCATAAGATAGGTCGCTTCGGTCACGCGTACCGACGAGGTAGCCCTTCTCGGTGAAGAAGGACGAGGCGAGCACCCGCGCATCACCCAGGAACATCGCCTCCACGGTTGAGCGCCGAAGCGCGATGCGCCACTGCCCTTCTCGGCGCTCCAGCCGATCGAGGTAACGACCACTGATGAACTGCGCGGTCTTTCCGTCGCCACCGACGAGAACGACGAGCACATAACTTTCGGCATGCGCGGTATCACCGTCGATCTCGCACGAATGCGTTGTGATGTTGTGGGTGTGCACCTTCGACGTCTCGGCATGTACTTTGTTGGCCCAATCCCCGTAATCAGGGCCCTGGTTGGTCGCATAACCGTGCTCGTCGACGGCATCTTCGTGATACGCAGCGGTTATCAGGTCGACATCGTGACGATCGCACCCGCGTGCGTGCCGCGCGATGCAATCCAGAATTGCGGCCCGATCCTTGAGGTACAGAACATCTGCCTGCAACTGCTCCAGAGTGGTTTCGAGCGTCGACATATTTCTCCGTTTCGCGATACTTCTCCGCCGGAGCGGACCGGCCGGCGGTACTCGGCCCAATCGACTGCGACCAAGCCCACAGCCACTATACAGTCGTACAGCGAACGAGGGGTGCGAAAATGAACAAGACTCAACAAAGTGAGGAACGTGGACATGCCACCATCGGCTCGGCGCGTAGGCGCAGAAACGTCGAAGACCAGGGACGTAATACTCGACACCGTCGAAAAGATCATGGTCGCCGACGGTTATCCGAGCGTCACGTACCGCGTGCTGGCAACGAAGGCCGGCGTGACACCGAGCCTCGTCCAGTACTACTTCCCCACCCTCGACGACATCTTCCTCGCCGCCCTGCGCCGGCGCACCGAGGAGAACGCCCAGCGCCTCACCGCAGCACTGAAGGCCCGCCCCGACGAGCCGTTGCACGTCATGTGGGAGTTCAGTTGGGCCGAAGCCAAGGGGGCACTGGTCACCGAGTTCATGGCGCTCGGCAACCATCGCCCGAAAATCGGTGCCGAGATCGCCAAGGTCACCGCGCAGATACGGCAGATCCAGCTCGACACCTTGGCTGCAGACGCCGCCACCACCGGCACTGCCGACTTGCCGCTTTCCCCCGGAGGACTCACGGTCCTCATCTCCGGCATTCCGAAATTGCTGAACCTCGAAAAGGGTGCAGGCATCACCGACGCCCACGAAGATGTGGTGGCGTCCTTCGAGTCATTCATCGACTCGATCGAACCGCCGAAGTCGCCGCGCCCCCGGAAACGGGCGACTCGTACCCGTAGCTGACCCGCGGCCCCGACTCCCGCGAGGCCATAGACCCTCTGCAGGCCTAGACGCCCGCCGGCCCGGGCGCACCATGCATGTACAACGTTTGACCGGAACAGAAGCTTGCCGCGTCGGAGGCGAAGAACAAGACGCCATAGCCGATTTCATCTGGTTCCCCCAACCTGCCGAGCCCGTTGGTCCCCGCCACCGAGTCCGGATCGAGGTTGTATTTCGCGAGCTCGTCGGTCAGCGTCGGCGCTCGGACCGCACCGACCGCGATGGCGTTGACGCGAATTCCCTTGCCTGCCCATGCCGCTGCCATCGAACCGGTCAGGTTGTTGACCGCAGCCTTAGCCGCCGCATACGGCGCTGCCTGCGGCATCGACAACAGACTTGCCCCCGACGAGATGTTGACGATCGCCCCTTTGCCCTGCTCAATCATGTGAACAGAGGCCGCCCGCGACAGATTCCAGACGCTGCCCATGTTGAGGGCAAAGACGTCAGCGAACTCGTCCTCGGTCCACCTCTTGATCGACTTCGTCTCGGCGCCACCGGCACTGTTGACCAGGATGTCCACCCGACCGAACTCGGCCACCGTCCGATCCACGAGCTCCTGGCATCCGGCCGCGGTACTGACATCCGCCGGTACCGCCAGCGCGCGACGTCCCAGCGCGTCGATCTCCTTCGCGGTGGACTCCAGCGGATCAGGGCGACGGCCGGCGAGCACGACATCCGCGCCATGCTCTGCGAGGACCAGCGCCGCGCCGCGCCCGATACCGGTGCCACCACCGGTCACCAGCGCGACGCGCCCTTCGAGGGAGAATCGATCACTCATTTCACTGCTCCTTTGTTCGATGTGCCGGCAATCCATGAAGCCGACGGCCGAAACCGCACGTGCTCCAGTCGGATTCGACGATGCACCAGCGGTAACGACGAAGTACGACCATTTGCTGTACGAGCGTATAGCAGTTGATCTATGCTCGTCCACGAAACCCGAATCAAGGAGTTTTTCGTGAGCGATGTGTATTACGACCCGTGGGACGTCGAGATCGATATCGACCCGTATCCGACCTACCGACGACTGCGCGACGAGGCGCCGCTCTACTACAACAAACGACACGACTTCTGGGGCTTGAGCCGCTACGCCGACATCGACGCGGCGTTGCGGGATCCGCAGCGGTTCAGTTCCGCAAAGGGCGACATCCTCGAAGTGGTCAAGGCCGATCCGGTGATGCCGCCAGGTGTGTTCATCAACGAAGACCCACCCCTGCACACCATCCATCGCAAGATCGTGGGTCGGGCTTTCACCCCGCGGAAGATGAAAATGATCGAAGACAAGGTCCGTGCATTCTGCAACGCCTGCCTCGATCCCCTGGTCGGCTCCGATCGCTTCGATTTTGTACTCGACCTGGGCGCGGAGCTCCCGATGCGGACCATCGGCATGCTCGTCGGTATCCCCGACGCCGACCAGCCGAGTGTGCGAGCCGAGGCAAATCGCGTGTTGCGCAACAAACCCGGTGAGCCGCTACCGGTGAAGAAAGACCACTACTTCGACGGTGACATGTTCACCGACTACGTCGACTGGCGGATCAAGAACCCTTCCGACGACCTCATCACCGAACTGCTGAACGTGGAGTTCGAAGACGACACCGGCACCACCAGGAACCTCCGCAAGGATGAGCTCCTCATCTTCCTGGCCGTCATCGCGGGGGCCGGGGTCGAGACCACCGGCCGACTGTTCGGCTGGATGGGCAAGGTGCTGGCCGAAAATCCTGATCAGCGTAAAGAACTGACACAGGACCACTCACTCATCCCGGGCGCCATCGATGAACTCCTGCGGTTCGAGCCGCCGGGACCTCACGTCGCCCGGTATGTGACCGAAGATGTTGAACTGCACGGACAGACGGTTCCAGCCGGCAGCGCGTTACTGCTCATGCTGGCCTCGGCAAACCGCGACGAACGCACCTTCGACAATCCGGACCGATTCGACATCCACCGGCAACCCGGTTCACTCCTGAGCTTCGCCAAAGGCGCGCACTTCTGCCTCGGCGCCCCACTGGCCCGCCTCGAAGGCCGGGTTGCACTCGAAGAGGTCCTGAACCGGTTCCCGGAGTGGGACATCGACCTGACCCAAGCCCGCCGAGCCCGCAGTTCCACCGTGCGCGGCTGGGATTCGATGCCGGCGATCATCGGCCGATGAACATCTGGAAATTCATGTGGCGCACCGTACTCTCGCCGCCACAGTCGCTCACCGCAACCGGCTCGGCCATCACCATTCTCACGTGCCCGGCATTCTCCCTATGCCACGTACACATCGATGCGGCACCGGTGAACAGCACCGGGCCGGATCAATGGCCCGCGAACGCCTCGGCCAGCCACCAGGACCCGCCGTCATTGGTGACCTTCGCGTCGATCACGAGCGGCCGGGCGGCGCCGGCCGCGCGATAGCCCTCCACCCAGGTGCGCACTTCATCCAGATCATCGAGTGTGCGCACGGTGACCCCGTCAGCACCGAAACCTCGTGCGATGGACGCGATATCGGTTTCCGGAAAGGTCACCGTATCGTGGTCGGCGTCATCGAAGTGGTGCACCTCTGCACCGTAGGCGGAGTCGTTGTAGACGATCGCGACCAACGGCAGGCGCAGGCGTACCGCGGTGTCGATTTCGGAGATACCCATGAGGAATCCACCGTCGCCCGCGCCGAGGACACCGAGCCGGTCGGGCTGTGCGATCCCCGCTCCGATCGCGGTGTAGAGCCCGAGTCCGATCGATTGGTATGCCTGGGTGAAGCAAAAGCCATGATGGTCGGGGACCGAGAGATGAGTGGACGGGTAACCCATGAAGTTCCCGGAATCAATGGACACGATCCGCTCCGTGGGCAGGATCTCGTCGAGTGCGATGGTCAGCGCACGTGAGTCGATGCGATCGCCGCCCGACGAGTCATCGACCGGGACATCCTGCCAGCGAGCCGATTCCGCGATTTTCGCCCGTACGACAGCAGTCCGGTAGCGCGTTGCCCCTTCCGGCTCCACATCCGACAATTCCGCGAGAACGTCGGTGGCGGTCAGCGCACAATCGCCGATGATCCCGAGATCGACGGGACGGTGCGCGCCGATCGCGTCGACGTCGTCGTCGACCTGGACGACGGTTGCCTCCGGTCCGATCAATCGGCCGTGTCGCATCGTCCACATGTTGAGGGCGCATCCCCAGCCGACAATGAGGTCGGCGTCCGAGATCAATTCCGCGGAGGTGGGCGACGAGAACCCGCCGGAGATGCCGAGGGAGAACGCATCGTCGGCGAAGAGTCCGTTGGCGACCGCCGACGTCGCGACCAAAGCCCCGCTCGCCAAAGCGAGTTCGGCGATCTGCCGGCCGGCGTCGCGGCCGCCCCGCCCGGCGACGAACACCGGCCGCTGCGAGCCACGTATGGCATCGACGAGCCGGGTGACCGCATCGGTGTTGGGCCGCACCCGCGGCTCTTCGACCGTGATCCCGATGGGCCCCTGCACACTGGCACGCTGTGCCGCGACGTCGATGGAGACGTTGAGGACGACGGTGCGCCGTTGGGTTACGGCGTTCCGGTAGGCACGGGTGACATCCGCGACGACGGTCTGCGCCGAATACACGCGATCACTGATCGCGCCGACGCTGGTGACGAGCGTGTCCTGATCGATGCGAAAATTGGAGCGCAGGGCCGCCGCGGGACTGTCGGCGGTCAGGACGATCATCGGGGTCCGGCTCTTGGCGGCCTCGGTGATACCGGTCATCGCGTTGGTGAGACCGCAACCCTGGTGCAGCGACACGACTCCCACCCGCGACGACATCCGCGAGTACGCGTCGGCCATCGTCGCCGCCCCACCTTCGTGGCGGGCCGCGGTGAACGGCACACCCCCGGCACGCAGTGCATTGGTCATCACGAAATTGCCGCTACCGACCACCCCGAACACGTGGCCGGCACCGAGGTCGGCCAGGACTCGTCCGACGACGTCGGCAACGGTGGGTCCGTACGTGCTCACGCACCCGCTCCGGTTGCACCTGCTCCGACTACGACGGCCAGGACGCGAGACGGGCTACCGGTCCCGCCGACGATGGGCAGCGGGCTCACCACCAGCAGGGCGCCGGTGACGGGGAGTCGACCGAGGTTGCGCAGTGAAGTGATGCCGTATTTGTCGTTGCCGAGGAAGTAGTTGTGCACCGGGAAGGCGGGGTCGAAACCGCCTGCGAGACCGGCGTCCACCCCGACGGTCTCCACGCCGAGGCCGGTGATCTCGCGCTCGGTGGCCAGCCAGCGCGCGCAATCGGCCGCCACGCCCGGTGTGTGCGAGCCGGTCTCGTCGGCGTTGAGGAATTCCGCCTCGGATCCGCCCCGCGACTCCCAGCCGGTGCGCAGCAGCAACCACGCGCCCGCTGCGAGCAGCCCGTTGGCCGCTTCCCACTCCTCGACGTCGGCGATGCTCAGGAGGTAGTCGGGGTCGTCGGCGACCTTCGTGGTCAGGTCGATGACAGCAGCCGGTCCGATGAGTCGCTGCACCGGGATCTGCGATACGTCGTCACCGTCGCGACCGGTGATCCAATGCACCGGCGCATCGAGATGGGTCCCGATGTGCTCACCCGTATGGATGTTGTTGTGACGCCAGAACGGGCCGGGTTCGTTGTAGGCGCTGACCTCTTCGAGGCTGAAGTCGATGAGGTTCGCGAACGGCTCGGGCAGGCGCAGCGCCGGGGTCGAACTGCTCAGCGGCGTGGTCAGGTCGATCACCTCGAGGCTGCCGGTGAGGATGCCGTCGAGAAAGTTCGACAGGACGGTGGTATCGGGGACGGTCATGTCAGCACCTCGGTTCTTCCGTGTTGGCTATGCACGTCACGGTAGTCCGACACAACGGGCAGGCCACGCACGGTCCCAGCAGAGTCGCCATTTCCACCTGCAGCCCATTCCCCCTGTGCTATACACATACCGATGCTGTACGTACGTATAGCAGACAGCGGGAGGTTCGATGAATTCAGAAGCCGCGCACAATGATCCGTCCGGACGCGTAGCCGTCGTCACCGGCGGTGGATCGGGCTTGGGCGAATCGATCTGCCACCATCTGGGGCGGCAGGGTCACCAGGTGGCAGTACTCGACACCGACACCGGCGCCGCAGAGCGGGTGGCCGCCGACGTGCGGGCAGCGGGGTCCAAGGCGTTGGCGGTGGCCGTGGACGTCGCAGACCAGACATCCGTCAACGCCGCATTCGATATCGCCCGGAGCCAACTCGGCCCTGTCGAGATCCTGGTGACCAGCGCGGGTGTCTCCGGATTCACCCCGTTCGAAGACATCACCCTCGACGAATGGAATCGGTACATCGCCGTCAATCTCACCGGCACCTTTCTCTGCGCGCAGGCGGCGATACGCGACATGGTGGACGCCGGTTGGGGCCGGATCGTGACGATCTCGTCGGCGGCCGGGCAAACCGGTGCGCTTCGCCAAGGCCACTATTCGGCCACCAAAGGTGGTGTCATCGCGTTCACCAAGACGTTGGCCCTGGAATACGCCGCCAAAGGAATCACCGTCAACACGGTTCCCCCCTTCACCATCGACACCCCGATGTTGCGGGCCGCACAGGATGCCAAGCATCTCCCCGAGGCCAAGTACATCTCCCGGGTGATCCCGTCCGGGCGGGTCGGGAGCGGCGACGACATCGGCGCAACATGCGCTTTCCTGTGCTCCGACGCCGCCGGCTACATCACGGGGCAGGTCATCGCGGTCAACGGAGGCGCGGTGATGTCGGGATAGAACTCCGAGGCGTTACAACACAACAGTTTTCGAGTATTCGATATTGATCGTCGATCAGAAACCTTTGGAAGGAACAACTATGGGACGTGTTCAAGGCAAGGTCGCATTCATCACCGGAGCCGCACGCGGCCAAGGCCGCAGCCACGCGGTGCGGCTTGCCGAAGAAGGTGCCGACATCATCGCGGTCGACCTGTGCGAAAACCTCAGCACCGTCAACTATCCCCTTGCCACACCAGAAGATCTCGCCGAGACCGCCCGGCTGGTCGAAAAGCATGATCGACGTATCGTCACGGTCCAGGCCGATGTTCGAGAGCGTGCCCAGATGGTCGCGGCGCTGGACCAAGGTCTCGCCGAGTTCGGCAAGGTCGACGTGGTGATCGCCAATGCCGGAATCGCCGCAATGACCGGTGAACCCGGCATCAACGCATGGATCGACACCATCGACACCAATCTGCTCGGCGTGATCAACGCCGTGCAGGCGGCACTGCCACATCTGCAAGCGGGCGCATCACTCATCGCCACCGGTTCGACTGCCGCCCTGATGGATGTGAGCAAAACCGATGCCCCCGGGCAGGAACTCGGCGGCGCCGCATACGCATTGGCCAAACGCCAGCTGACGCATTTCATGCACATGGTCGCCCTGCACATGGCCCCCCGCAACATTCGTGCCAATGTCGTGCACCCCACCAACTGCAACACCGACATGCTCCAGAGCGAACCGATGTACAAGGCTTTCCGTCCCGATCTCGAACATCCCACGCGCGCCGATGCCGAGCCCGGATTTGCGGTGATGCAGGCAATGCCGATCCCCTACGTCGAGCCCGAGGACATCACCAACGCCGTGTTGTTCCTGGCCTCCGACGAATCGAGGTACATGACCGGCATGCAGCTGCGAATCGACGGCGGCGGGTACCTCAAGTGGTACGACTTCAAACTCTGAGGGATCGGTTCACAACCGGCTGACGGCTAGGAGATGAGTCATGAGCGTTGACCACGGCAGCGACAACGACCGGAAGTCGCCCCGCTTCCACTTCGATCGACACACAACGGAATACCGCGAGCGGTTCACCGATATCACCGAGGAGATGCAGAGCAAGTGCCCCCTCGCGTGGAGCGATACCTACAACGGGCATTGGGTCGCTGCCGACAACCGGGCGGTCTTCGAACTCGCCCGCAGCGCGGATGTCTCTGCCGATCACGACGTGAACGGTGAACGTCGTGGCTACCAAGGTGTTTCGATCCCCAAGCTGATGGAGGTCAGCATCCGGGGCGGCCTGTTGGAGATGGACGATCCCGAGCACAAGATCTATCGCGGCGCACTCAATCCCTATCTCTCGCCCGCCGCGATCAAACGGTGGGAACCGTTCATCGACGACGTGGTGCGCGCCTGCCTGGACGAGAAGATCGAATCCGGCCACATCGACTTCGTCGAGGATCTGGCCAACATCGTCCCTGCCGTGGTCACACTGGCAATGCTGGGTATTCCGTTGCAGAAGTGGGAAATCTACAACGAACCGGCCCACGCGTCGGTCTACACCGCACCCGAGTCACCGGACGCCCCGCGGGTACTGGATCTGTACATGGCCATGGGCATGGATCTGTTCTCCAACCTGGCCGAGATCCGCGAGAGCCCGCGTCCCGGGATCATCAACGCGTTGGCCGGGCTCCGGATCGATGGCGAGCCTGCGGCCGACATGGAGCTGCTCGGGATGTTGAACCTTCTCATCGGCGGCGGGTTCGACACCACCACAGCGTTGACGGCGCACGCGCTGGAGTGGTTGTCGGAGAATCCCGATGAGCGCGACGTACTCAGCCGTGAACGAGACGAACTACTCGATCCGGCAACCGAGGAGTTCTTGCGCTTCTTTACGCCCGCCCCCGGCGACGGACGAACCATCGCTGCAGACATGGAACTCGACGGCAGGCAGCTCAAAGAGGGAGACCGACTCTGGTTGTCGTGGGCCATGGCCAACCGCGACCCTGACATCTTCGACGACCCGAATGACATCGTTCTGGACCGAAGCGGCAATCGCCATTTCAGCTTCGGCATCGGCATGCACCGGTGCATCGGTTCGAACCTCGCACGCACCGTGTTCAAATCGATGGTGACCGCGGTGCTCGACCGGATACCGGACTATCGCTGCGTTCCCGAAGGGACTGTCCACTACGAAACCATCGGGGTCATCCAGGGCATGCGGTACCTGCCGGCGACATTCACTCCGGGCCCTCGAGTCGGCGCGGGCTTGGACGAGACACTGGAGAAATTGCAGCGGATCTGCGTCGACCAAGAGTTGGCCAGACCGGTGACCGAACGCAAAGAACCCGCGCTCATCCACGATTGATGCGCGTCGACGCGCGATCAGCGTGGGTGGCCCATTGCTTCCAGCGTCGAGTCGGCGGCGGCCAGCACTGCCGCCGACTTGGCCCCGGCGTCGTCGGCCAGGCTCGATATCAGTCGTGCATCCTTCTGCAATAGCGTCCCCGCGATGGAGGCGATCGCGTCGATCGTTCCGCCGGACGCCGCAATGGCGCCAAGTGCATAGCTGTTCGCCGACCCCTTGGAGATCACCTCGCCGAGACGATCCGGATTCACTCCCAAGGACCCACCCAGGGCCAACGCATCGACGACGATGCCGAGGTTGGCGGCAAAGACAACGTTGTTGAGGAGTTTGGTCACCTGGCCCGACCCCAGCGCACCGAGGTGGACAACCGGTTCACCGTATGTGGAGAACACGGGCCGGCACCGTTCGACGGCCTCCGCTTGACCACCGACCATGACCAGCAGGTTGCCCGCCACTGCCGCAGGACCACCACCACTGACCGGCGCATCGATGACCACGACCCCTTGCGCCGCTGCCTTTCCGGCCAGATCGCGACAGGTGTCGGGGTGGATGGTGCTGTGGATTGCGATCACACCTCCCGGTGCCAGGCCGGCAAGTACGCCGAGTTCACCGGTCACGATCTGCCGAACATCTGCATCGTCGACCACGCAGAGGCAGACCAGATCGCTGGCCGCCGCCAGTTCAGCCGGTGAATCCGCCACTCTCGCTTCGGTGTCGGCAAAGGACTCCAGCGACGCCGATCGGCGGGCCCACAGCGTGGTGTCGTAGCCCGCTTCCACGATCCGGCGGGCCATCGGCGCGCCCTGACTCCCGAGACCTATGAACCCAATACGCATCGTGTTCCTCCAACTTCGCGAAATACTCTCGTATATAACGCTTCTCGGAATCCGGGCGCGGATCGTTCCGATGTCGGCCGATCGACTTCAGCCTGGCTGGGCGTTGGCGCAGAGCGCTTTTCGGACTGCGCACACAAAGAATACCCACCCACCTACTCCCGTCGGCCAATTCGAAAAATTCACCCACATAGAGCCCCGGCCTGCCATACATTCGTACAATATGCGCCGGCTGTCGACGGCCGGCCCCAGCGAAAGGCGTGGCTGTGAACAAAGACGACATGATCCTGATCAGTATCGACGACCACATCATCGAACCCCCCGACATGTTCGACAATCATCTGCCCGCCAAATACAAGGCAGAGGCACCCCGTCTCGTCCACAACCCCGATGGCAGCGACACCTGGCAGTTCCGCGACACCGTCATCCCCAACGTCGCGCTCAATGCGGTGGCCGGAAGGCCGAAAGAAGAGTACGGATTGGAACCGCAGGGTCTCGACGAGATCCGGCCCGGTTGTTACGACGCGGCCGAGCGGGTGAAGGACATGAATGCCGGCGGTGTTCTCGCCACCATGAACTTCCCGTCGTTCCCCGGTTTCGCGGCCCGACTGTTCGCCACCGACGACGCCGACTTCTCCCTGGCCCTTGTGCAGGCCTACAACGATTGGCACATCGACGAATGGTGCGGCGCCCATCCGGGGCGATTCATCCCGATGGCCTTGCCGCCGATCTGGGATGCCGAGCTCTGCGCCCAGGAAGTACGTCGAGTCTCCGAAAAGGGCGTGCACTCGCTGACCTTTACCGAAAACCCTTCGGCGCTGGGCTATCCCAGCTTTCACAGCGACTACTGGAACCCCCTGTGGAAGGCGCTCGTCGACACCGACACCGTGATGAATGTGCACATCGGCTCGTCCGGCCGGCTGTCGATCCCCTCGCCCGACAGCCCGATGGACGTGCTGATCACGCTGCAACCGATGAACATCGTGCAGGCCGCGGCCGACCTACTGTGGTCCGCACCGATCAAGGAATACCCCGACCTGAAGATCGCTCTGTCCGAGGGCGGCACCGGGTGGATCCCATACTTCCTCGAGCGGATTGATCGCACCTACGAGATGCACTCGACGTGGACGAACCAGGACTTCAAGGGCAAACTCCCCTCGGAAGTGTTCAGGGACCACTTCCTGACCTGCTTCATCTCCGATCCCGTCGGCGTACAGCTACGAAACGAAATCGGTATCGACAACATCTGCTGGGAGATGGACTACCCGCACAGCGATTCGATGTGGCCGAACGCGCCGGAAGAGCTCGAGGGCGTGTTCGACAAGTACAACGTCACCGACGATGAGATCAACAAGATGACCTACGTGAACGCGATGAAGTGGTACTCGTTCGATCCGTTCAAGGACGTTCCCAAGGAGCAGGCCACGGTCGGTGCGCTACGCAAAGCCGCCGAAGGGCATGACGTGCAGACCCGTGCGTGGAGCACGCGTGAGAAGTCCGGCACCAGCTTCGCGGATTTCGCAGAGAAGGCAAAAGAGATTTCGGGTGTTCAGGATTGATCGAATAGCAATTACCCGCTCGTCAACTACGGCCAGGTGCTCCCCAGGAGCCCTGGCCGCTTTTTTGTCGAACCGATCTTCCACCGCCGAACCCACGTCGGAGCCATAACGAATTGTTATGGCTCGGCGCCGAAATCGGTATTGGAAACTGCAGTTGCCGCACCCATAGTCTCGAAGCATCCGAACAGCCGGTGTGCTGCGCACCACAATCTTGCGCAAATGTGACGGGAGTTTTCAGTGAGTGTTGAAGACAAGAACTGGACAGAAGCGATGGGCTTTGATCGCATGCCCAACCACATCGTTGGCATGCGCGTCACTGAACAGATGGACCTGACCGGCAAAAAGGCCGTCGTTGTCGGTGCCGGGGGTGACGGTCTGGGTCAGGCGATCGCCAACCGCCTCGCCGGCCTCGGCGCTGACATCGCACTGATTGGACGGACCTTCGAGAAGGTCGAACGGCGCGCCAAAGAGATCGAGGAACGCTGGGGCGTGACGGCGATACCGGTCCTCGCCGATATGTCGGATTGGGATCAGGTCCACCAGGCGGTCAAAGAAAGTCATGACCGGCTCGGCGGCCTCGACATCATGGTGAACAACCCCGTCATGGTGGTGGCCGGACCGTTCGAAAAGCACACGAAGGAAGACATCGACAAAACGATGCTGGGCAGCCTGACCATGATGATGTACGGCGCGCACGCTGCGCTCGAGTATCTCCTTCCCCAGGGTTCGGGCAAGATCATCAACATCGGCGCCGTCGGTGGACGCATGCAGCACCGCGGGCTTGTCGTCTACAACTCGGCCAAAGCCGGTGTCATCGGATTCACCCGCAACCTTGCTCATGAGATGGCGCCGCGCGGTGTCAACGTGCTGGCAGTCGCCCCCGGAATCATGATCAAACCTGATCTGGTCGAGCGCTTCCTCAATCCGCAAAGCGATCAGGACTACGCCGCCCGCGACGCCATCGCCGAAGCACTCGAGACCTACGTCCAGCTCGGTCGCGGCGCACTGCCGGAGGAGGTGGCCAACATGGTTGCGTACCTCGCCACCGACGCCGCCAACTACATGTGCGGCCAGACCATCGACGTCGCAGGCGGACAGTTCATGAATTGACGGGAGATCGACCACTTCCTGTTCTACTCAACTGATTTCAACCCCGGAGGTCACGATGTCTCCCATCGACGACGTAATGGACGCGGCAACCAAGAGCACCGGACTCACCGACTTCGGTGATGACTCTTTCCGCGAGGGTCTCGAAATACTGTTGGCGTCGGTACGCGACGAAGCCAACCTGAACGCGACGGGCGAAGTGTTCATGCGCGACCGCATCGTCGGATATCTCGGCCAGCGGTTGCAGGTTGAGAACTGGTATCGCCGTCACCCCGAGATCGACGAGATCTCCATCGTCACCCCGCTGATCGGGATCGGCCTGCCGCGCACCGGATCGTCGGCACTGTCGAGTTTGCTCTCGCAGGACCCAGACGTGCGGTACATCAGGCGCTGGGAGTCGTCGCAGCCCTGCCCACCGACATCGACTGTTGTCGGGGTTGATCCGCGCATCCCGCCGGGCATCGGCGAGATGCTCGGGTCACGGCATCACGTCCCGAGCGACACCCACGGTCCCATGGAATGCCACGACCTGATGGCGTTGGACTTCAAAACCCACTTCTTCCAGTCGCTGGCCCAGATTCCGACGTACTCGGAATGGTTTGTGAACAAAGCAGATCTCACGTCCACGTTCGAGTACCAGCGCAGAGTGATGAAGCTGATGCAATGGGGTGAGCCCACACGGGAGTGGCGACTCAAGTGCCCGTCGCACATCTTGGTCCTGGACGCCCTGGACAAGGCCTTTCCCGATGCCCGCTACGTCATGACACATCGGGATCCCACCGACGTCATCTTGTCGGTTGCCGACCTTTATGCCGACATCATCACCAGGTTCACAGACACCATCGACAAGCCATACATCGGCAAGCTCAATGTGGATCATTGGTCGCTGGGTATCCAACGTGCCATGCAGTTCCGCCGTGATGGCGCCGACGATCGTTTCTACGACATCGACTTCCGCGCGATGCAAAGCGATCCCGTCGGCGAGGTCAAGGGACTGTACAGCTGGCTCGGAACCCCGGTCAGCGCACAGTTCGAGTCGCAGATGCGAAGTTGGTGGGAAAAAGCGGCCGACCAACGTGAACCGAGTTCACACGCCGACCCGGCCGAGTTCGGCATCGACCTCGCCGAGGTCCGCCCACTGTTCAACGAGTACGTGGCAAGTGCCCAGCACTGGACCAACCATTCCAACCTAAATGTGAAGTGAGAGAAACGATGTCGATTGATCTGACCGGAGGCCTTGATTCAACTCGCGAACACGTCTTCGCCGAGCGGCCCGAAAATCCGGAAATGCGGGATTCGGTGAGTTTCTGGGTGGTCGATGACCGCGGCGAGGTGGGACTGCCGCGCATCGGCGTGGAAGCCGTGTCCTCCAACTGGGATACCCACGACCTGCAGGTGAATGTCACCTTTCCGGATGGCCGCGTGTACCGACTGCGTTCCACCGAACCCGCGGCCTCGCCCATCGGACCCGAAGGCAAACCCACCGTGCTGGGCGCCGGCGGACTGAAGTTCCGTTGCGTCGACGAGTTCGACACCTGGACAATGACATACGACGGAAAGGCCGTACAGACCACGTCCGCCGGACTCATCAAGGGTGACACCGACGGTCCGGTCGTCAACGTCAGCTTCCATGTCGAAGCGAAGATGGCCGTTCCACCATGGATCCAGGGCACCATGGGCAAAGACGCCCAGGAAAAGCTCAAGGACGACGCCATCTCGGGCATGATGGGTGGACCTCGCTATGAGCAGCTGTTCCGGGCCACCGGCCGGGTCAGCATCGACGGAGCCGAAGACCACACCTTCACCGGCTGCGGCCTGAGGATTCGACGTCAGGGCGTCCGCAACCTTGCCGGATTCTGGGGTCATTGCTGGCAGTCCGCTGTCTTCCCGAGCGGCAAGGCCTTTGGCTACATCGCCTATCCTCCGCGCGACGACGGACAGGACACCTTTGCCGAGGGCTTCATCTACAAGGGCAACGGAGATCTCATCCCGGCACGGATCGTGAAGGCTCCCTGGCTGACCCGTCTTGTTCCCAAGGGGGACGACGCAACACTGGTCCTCGAGACCGACACCGAGACCGTGACCATCGAAGGTGAAGTCCTGTTCGGCGCCCACGATGTCTTCCACAAAGACAACGCCTATTCGACAAATGCACTCAAGGCCGAGATGCCTGCCTTCCCCGCTGTGCACCAATCCGGTGTGCGTTATCGGTGGGACGGCGAGGAAACGGTGGGAATGATGGAGCGCTCGAACCCGCTCGACAAGATCGAGCAGGACTCGTGACCACGTCATCGCCAACTGTCTCCTGAAAGGCCACAGCAATGCTGAACACACGCTACGAGCTCTCACACCTGGCCGCGCTCGAAGCGGAATCGGTCTACATCTTCCGCGAGGTGGCCGCCACTGCACAACGCCCGGTGCTGCTGTTCTCTGCAGGCAAGGACTCGGTGGTGATGTTTCACCTGGCACGCAAGGCTTTCTGGCCGGCACCGATCCCCTTCCCGCTCATGCATGTCGACACCGGACACAACTTCGACGAGGTCATCGAGTACCGCGATCGCGTTGTCGAGAAAACCGGTGTCCGACTGATCGTTTCGAGTGTCCAGGACGACATCGATGCGGGACGGGTGGTTGAGCAGACCGGACCGGGAGCCAGTCGCAATCGACTCCAAACCGCCGCGCTGCTCCGCGGCATCGGAGAAAACAAGTTCGACACCGTCTTCGGTGGCGCCCGACGCGATGAGGAAAAGGCCCGCGCCAAGGAACGGGTGTTCAGCTTCCGCGACGAGTTCGGCGCATGGGATCCGCGGGCGCAGCGCCCGGAACTGTGGAATCTCTACAACGGACGCCACCACAAGGGTGAGCACATCCGGATCTTCCCGCTCAGCAACTGGACCGAACTCGACGTCTGGCAGTACATCGCCTCCGAGGAGATCGAACTGCCAAGCATCTATTACTCGCACCGGAGAGAGGTCGTTCCTCGCGACGGAATGCTGCTGGCCAAAACCCGTTTCGTGGACTTGGCACCCGGCGAGGAAGTGATCACCGAGACGGTTCGATTCCGGACAGTGGGCGATGCCACCTGCACCGGATGTGTGCTCAGCGATGCCGTCACCGTGCATCAGGTGATCGACGAGGTCTCCTCGACCCGGATCACCGAGCGCGGCGCCACCCGCGCCGACGACCGGATCTCCGAGTCGGGGATGGAAGACCGCAAGAAGGAAGGCTACTTCTGATGACTCTTGCACGTCCCGCCACCGAATCCACCACGACCGAGAGCAATCACCCCATGCAGACCGGCAAGCAGATGTTGCGCCTGGCGACCGCGGGCAGCGTCGACGACGGCAAGTCGACACTCATCGGAAGGCTGCTCTACGACTCCAAGAGCATCTTCACCGACCAGATGGAGTCCATCGAACGCACCAGCGTCGAGCGCGGAGACGAGTACGCCAACCTCGCGCTGCTCACCGATGGACTCCGTGCCGAGCGCGAACAGGGCATCACGATCGACGTCGCCTACCGCTACTTCGCAACGCCCAAGCGGAAGTTCATCATCGCCGACACACCGGGACACGTTCAATACACCCGAAACATGGTGACCGGCGCCTCCACTGCGGATGTCGCCCTCATCCTCGTCGACGCCCGCAAGGGCGTCCTCGAGCAGACCCGCCGCCACGCGTTTCTGTCATCCCTGTTGGGCATCGCCCATCTGGTGCTGTGTGTGAACAAGATGGACCTGGTCGACTGGTCCGAAGAACGCTTTATCGAGATCCGTGACGAGTTCAGCGCTTTCGCCGGCAAGCTGAACGTCCACGACCTCAGCTTCATACCGGTGTCAGCTCTCCTCGGCGACAACGTGGTGGATGCCTCGCAGCACATGCCCTGGTACACCGGCACCTCGCTTCTCGGGCACCTCGAAGACGTCCACATCTCGTCGGACAAAAACCTGATCGACGCGCGCATGCCCGTGCAGTACGTCATCCGCCCGCAGGTCTCCGATGGCTCCGACCACCGCAGTTACGCCGGGACCATCGCCAGTGGAACGTTCAAGCCCGGTGACGAAGTTGTTGTGCTGCCCAGCGGTTTCACCACCACGGTGTCAGAGATCTGGGGTCCCGGCGGGGCCAAGGTCGACGAGGCGTTCACATCGATGGCCGTCTCGCTCTCATTGGCCGACGACATCGACATCACTCGCGGTGAGATGCTGGCCCGGCCGGGCAACCGCCCACACGTCGGCCGCGACATCGACGCCATGGTCTGCTGGTTCTCCGACGACACCACCCTGGCACCCGGGAACCGCTATACGATCCAGAGCTCGACCCGTGAGTCCAAAGCGGTCATCAGCACACTGACCTACCGGCTCGACGTGAACTCCCTGCACCGCGACGAGGCCTCGGAATCGTTACAGCTCAACGAGATCGGCCGAATCACGCTCCGGACCCAGCAACCGCTGATGTTCGATGCCTATCAGCAGCACCGTCACACCGGCAGCTTCATCCTGATCGACGAGGCCACCAACAAAACTGTGGGTGCCGGGATGATCAACGGCCCGGTCAGCAAAGACTCGCACGTTGTCTGGCACAGCTCATCGGTCACCCGCGAACAGCGCGCCACCACGGGTGCCACCATCTGGATGACGGGACTTTCCGGCTCCGGAAAGTCCTCTATTGCAGCAGAACTCGAGCGGTCCCTGGTCGCTGAGGGACGCCCCGCCTATCTGATGGACGGCGACAATCTACGGCACGGCCTCAACTCCGACCTGGGCTTCGGCGACGACGACCGCCGCGAGAACATACGCCGCACCGCAGAGATTGCCGCGCTCTTCGCCGATTCCGGTTCGGTGGCGATCGTCTCTTTGATCAGTCCTTTTGCGGCAGAACGACAGCGGGCCAGAGAGATCCACGCACAGCGCGGAATCCCCTTCTACGAGATCTTTGTCGACACGCCACTCGAGGTCTGCGAGGAGCGTGACCCCAAAGGCCTCTATGCCAAGGCCCGCACGGGTGAGATTCCCCAGTTCACCGGGATCAGCTCACCGTACGAGCCTCCAACCGCGGCCGATATCGTCATCACGCCCAGCGACAGTCCCCTGCCGCGCGTCGCCGAAGCAATCCGCCGCGACCTGGGAATCTGAGCCGTGAGCTTCGATGATGCGGACACCGCGCTTGCCGCCGAGTTGGCCACTGCCGCCGGAGAGTTCCTGCTCGAACTGCGGGCCACATCCGGTCTGGCAGGCAAGGATCTCGGCAAGGCAGGCGACCTGGGCTCGAACGAGTTCCTCCTGAAGGAACTCGCTCGCCTGCGGCCCGACGATGCGGTCTTGTCCGAGGAATCCTCCGACGACCTGGCCCGACTCGACGCTCCTCGGGTCTGGATCATCGACCCGGTGGACGGCACCAAGGAATATGGACTCGGTCGCAGCGACTGGGCAGTTCACGTGGCACTGTGGGAGCGCAACCGGCGAGGTGATGGGGGCGGCCTGACGGTCGGCGCGGTGGCGTTACCCGGGCTGTCGGCCACCTACGTCAGCGACGGTGCCGCGGTTGAACCCGCGACCGGACTGGTCGCAACACCACGTGGCTCCAACGCACGCGTTGTGGTCAGCGGCTCGCGGCCACCGGCATTCTCGGAGGCGGTGGCCTCGGCGCTCGGCGGAGAGTTGTTGCCGATGGGTTCGGCCGGTGCGAAAGCGATGGCGGTGGTCCGCGGCGAGGCCGATGCATATGTGCACGCCGGTGGTCAGTACGAGTGGGATTCGGCCGCCCCGGTGGCCGTGGCCAGATCACAGGGATTGTGGTGCAGCAGGATTCATGGCGATGCCCTGCGCTACAACCAGCGCGATGTCTACCTACCGGACCTTGTCATCTGCCGACCCGAACTCGCTCCGACAATTCTGGCGGTCATCTCAGATGCCGACCGCGCCGCCGAACGACCGAACAGCCGTACCGTCTTGAGCTAGGTGGCAGACTGGGACCGTTATGGATACCCATCGCCTCAAGTACTTCCTGCGCATCGCCGACGAGGGGTCGATGACGCGTGCGGCAACTGTCCTTGGGATCGCCCAGCCTGCCCTGAGTCGTCAAATCCACCGTCTGGAGGAAGAACTCGGCGTAACGCTGTTTCGCCGCACGTCACGCGGCATGGAGTTGACGGAGGAAGGCGAACAGCTCCGAGCAAGTACGGCCGCGCCACTGCGCCAGCTCGAGCTCGCCGTCCAGTATGCCGGCTCGCCACTTGCACGACTCGAGCGGGGATTTCGCCTCGGTCTCCTGGAGACGACCGTGGACTTGTTGGCCAAACCACTACTCGGCAGCCTCGCGTCGGCGTTCCCGAAAATGAGTTTCGATATCACAGCCGCGAATACCGACCTTCTCATCGAGAGCCTACTGAAGGGAACACTCGACACCGCCATCATCAATCCGATACCTGATGATCGCTTGTTCTCCAGCGACTTACTGATCGAAGACCTTGTTGTCATGGGCGGGGCGACAAGCGATTTCACTCCAGATCGGCCAATGCGTTTCATCGACATAGCCGAGCTTCCGCTGGTGATGCCCAGTACCCCAACCGGCCTCGCCAGCACCATCGAGAACGCAGCACTGCGACTCCAGATCCACTTGCGGTCCCGGTTTGCCACCGACTCACTGCAAGTCGCGAAAAGTCTCATCCGGGCCGGAACCGCCTACGGCATCCTGCCGATGTCCGCGTGCACCGCAGAGATCGAATCAGGACGGATTCGTTGGGCTCCATTGACAGAGCCCACCGTCAGTCAAAAGCTGATCATGGCGTCCACCGGCCGGCTCGAGTTGCCCCGCGGATTGGCCATCCGAATCGGCAACATCATCCACGACGAAATTGCCCAGCTGATCAACTCCGGCAGCTGGCCGGCGCAGATCCTCCACTCGCGCCACACGCATGAGTCCAAAGGCCGGTCGGGCGTCTAGTGCGGCGGCGACGCGAGCCGCGCTTCCGCCGACACGGTGGTGACGCCATCGGCAACGATCGCCCCTTGCACCTGCCGCCCGGACAGGTCGCTTCGCTCCGCCGAGATGTGTAACTCCGTGAGCAATGGGGTCGGCCGGTGATAGCGCACCGACAATTCCTGCACCACAGCCGGTTCTCCCTGCACCGCGCCGGCCGCTGCCAGGACATGACTGAGCATCAGCGCCGACATACCGCCATGCACCAACGCTTTCGGTCCCTGATACTGCAGCCCGAGAAGACCAGTCGCCGAGACGTTTCCGTCGTCGTCGACGTCCATGTCAAGTGGCGGCGCGAGCGCATTGCCGGTACCCGACACCGGATCCCGATCGCCGGTCACCCCGGCGCAGTCGTCCATCACCTGCGCGATCCGGTCGAGTTCTTCGGTGACCGCGCGCAGCCCCGGGTCCTCAGCTTCGACCCGAAGGAGCAGATCGGTGAGCCGGCGCAACCCCGCGGCAGCCGACTCGATGCCATCGGACTGTTCAACACCGTCAGTTCGCATGCGGCATCCGCTTTCTCGAGGCGATGAACAACCCGTCGGCGCTCACGCACAGTTCGTCATTCAGCCAGATCTCTGCGCTCGAGTAGGCCTTCCGGCCGTCGACGCGATCGTGTCGCGATCTGATCGTCAGCTCCCGCCCGGACGGCACCGGCCGGTGGAACCGAATGTTGAGTTGCGCCGTCATCCCCGCCGCTCCGGCCACCGCGTTTGCGTTGGCCAGCGCCACGTCGAGGATCATCGCCACGGCGCCCTCGTGAACCACACCGGGAGCGCGCTCGTAGGCGACCGAAAACGTCACCACGCCATTCGCACCATCGTCGGTCGCCCCCAAGTCGACGGGTGGAGCGATCGCGTTGTGCGCACCCACCACCGGACTGTAGAGCGACCCCCTACCCTCACGCTCCATCGCTTGTATCCGATCGCGTGGCGACGGCGCGCGCGTCTCGAGATCATCGGCGAGGGCGTGGACCCGGCGGGCGATTTCCGAGAGATCCGCCGCACCGCGAGCAGCGCCCGTCAGCGCCACCGTGGCCCGGCGCACGGCCGCGACCGCCTGCGCAGTCAGATCGCCGCCCTCGCCATCACCGTGGTCGACGTGGCGTTCCGCATCGGCGGTGTAAGTCACGTTTGATCCCCTCCTCGACACACGTCTGCGGGCCGTTGAAGTGAAACGCTACCCGGCAGCGGCCAGGTCGCGGAGCAGGTCTCGGCTGCGCCGCATCGACCCACGAGGGTCGGGACCCACCGGGGTGATCGCCGCCCAGACATCGGTTGCGCCCGCATCGATGAGGTTCTGCAGCTGCAGGCGTACCGATTCTTCGTTGCCGACAATGGCGATATCAGCCGCATCGGTGGCACCACCGGCACTGATGACGCGCTGGTAGTTGGGCATACCGGCATACATGCCCGACGTTGCGGCAACCGCGGCGCGCGCCTCGTCGACGTCGTCGTGCACTGCCACCGGCAACCCCGCCACGATCCGGGGAGTCGGACGGCCCGCCTGCGCGGCCGCGGCGTGAATGGCTGGGGCGATCTGTGATTCGATGACCTTCGCCGAAGCCATCCACAGCACGGTTCCGTCGGCGAATTGTCCTGCCACCCGCAGCATCCGGGGCGACATGGCGGAAAGAAGCACTGGCACCTGGTGTTTGACCGCTGTCATCCGGCCTGCACTCTTGGTGGTCCAGTCCTGTCCGTGGAAATCGACGTCCTCGCCGTGCAGCAGCGCCGTGATGATCTGGATGTACTCCTCGGTGTTGCGGCCGGGCCGCTCGTACGAAAGCCCATATACATCTTCGATGAGGGGCCCGTGGGAAGGACCCAAACCGAGCGTGAAGCCGGGCCGTCCCATCGCCTCTGCGACTGCGGCGGCCCTATTGGCCTGCAGCAGCGGATGAACGGGATAGGTCTGCAGGACGGCAGTTCCCAGCTCGATCGTTGAGGTGGCCCGGCCCGCCACCGCAAGTGCGGCAAGCGGGTCACCCGCGACCGTGCTGGCGTACCAGAGCGAGGTGAATCCGTCGGCCTCGGCGCGCTCGGCCTGCTGGACGATCTTGTCGGTCGACGAAGCGCCGCCGGTCAATCCGATTCGCATGTTGCAGTTCGCCCTGTCTTCGTATGTATGGTTGTTCATGCAGCCTATACGACTGTATGGCAATACGGATCAGCGTAATGAGGGAGCGACCATGTTCGACACCGCCACACCGATCACACCGTCGATCGGCATCGAAGTCACCGGCGTCTCCGGCAGCCGCCTCGCGGAAGCGGACGCGGCGACATGGTGCCGAACCGCACTCGAACGACACGGTGTGGTCCTGTTCCGGGAATGCCATATCAGCGACAGCGACCTGGTGGCGTTGAGCCGCCTACTCGGAGAGGTCGTGGTCCCTCCGATGGGCGGACAAAAGGATCATCCCGAGGTTTCAGCGATCAGCCTCGATCCCGCGAAGACAGTCCTGGCCTCGTACAACACCGGCACATTCCACTGGCATATCGACGGTGCCACCGACGCCATCCCACAGATGGGCACCCTGCTGACGGCACTCGAGGTCTCTGCCGAAGGTGGCGACACAGAGTTCGCCAACACCTACGCCGCCTATGACGCCCTGTCCGATGAGGACAAAGCTCTGGTCGCAGACCTGCAGGTGGTCCACAGCTTCAGCACGGCGCAACTGCTGGCCAATCCGGACCCCACAGACAAGCAGCGGGCAGCGTGGGCCCGGGTTCCCACCCGAGTCCACCCGCTGGTGTGGACACGCCGGACCGGACGCAAGTCCCTGCTGATCGGGGCCACCGCGGGTGAGGTGGTCGGGATGTCACCCGAGGAAGGACGGGCACTGATCAGCCGCCTGCTCGAATGGTCGACGCAGCCGCGATTCGCCTTGCGCCACCACTGGCATCGCGGCGATCTGGTCCTATGGGACAACACCGGCATGCTCCATCGGGCGATCCCCTACACCGCCACCTCACGCCGGCTCATGCACCGGACCACTCTGATCGGCGAAGAAGCAGTCGCCTGAACCCTCGCGGGTAGATTCGTGGCATGAACGGCAAGGCGATGTGGCAGTGACAGCGACAGACACTTCCACCCAGGACAGCACCGACGACGCACCACTGGTCCTTTTTCCTCGACTGCTCCCCTGGATCCTGGGTATCTGCGGCGTCATCGGCCTGGCGGCGTCGTTCACCTTGACCGTCGAGAAGTTCGAACTGGCGGAGAACCCGGACTATGTGACCAGTTGCGATATCAGCCCGGTATTGAACTGCGGTTCGATCATGGACACGTCCCAGGCGGCGCTCTTCGGATTTCCGAATTCGCTGATCGGACTCGTCGGTTTCTCGGCCCTGCTGGCGATCGCCGTCATGATGGGACGCAGACCTTCTGCGCTGATCATGCTCGGCATGCAGGTCGGGCTGACCGCCGGCATCGTCTTCATACACTGGTTGATTTTCCAGAGCCTTTACCGCATCGATGCGTTGTGCCCGTATTGCATGGTTGTCTGGGTCGTGACCATTGTCGCGTTCTGCTACGTGAGCCTGCGCAATGCCGACGACTACATCACGGGCGGTTTCCCACGGAAGATGATGAACGCGGCCCTGAGCATCCATTCCCTGATTCCGGTGGTGTGGATTCTCGTGATCGCCGGCCTGATCGGACAGCATTTCTGGTGGTACTGGTCGACGCTCATCTGACACCGAGCGGTCAGTCGACGTCTCCACCAATACCCGCCTGCAACCTGGGCCTCAAGACCAACGAACCCTTTGTTCGCGATCGCAAAGCCGTTATGCTCGATACCAATCTGTGTCGGGCAAGCCCAGGAGGACGGCAAAATGCACACCACGGATAATTCACCTCACCCATTGGTCACCGCGTCGGACGTCCACAAGGTTGCTTTCCGCAAGCCCCCGCTGGGCAAACGCGGCTACAACGAAGACGACGTCGACAGCTTCCTCGACGAGGTGGAGGAAACACTCCGCCAACTACACAACCGCCTCGCCCGCTACGAAGACCCCACCCGCTGAGAGCACCGATCAGGCCACCACCGCGATCGCGTCCACGGTGGAGAACAACGGCGAGCGCGTGATCGCAACCTAGACTCGGACAGATGACGGGTCACGGCAACGCTGCGGAGAAGGAACTCGGACCGCGGATTCCAGACAAGCCGAATGGGCGTGCGGCACAGCGCCTCGAGACACGTCGACGCATCTTCGATGCCGCGGTGGCCGAATTCAAACGAACTGGCGTGGCCGACGCCGATGTCGGTGCCATCGTAGCTGCAGCAGGTGTCGCACGCGGTACGTTCTACTTCCATTTCCCCAGCAAAGAGCACGTCCTCATCGAGATCGAGAACGCCGAGGTCGCCAGAGCCGCAAGAGATCTTGAGCGATTCATCGCCAAGTCACCCGGTTTGGCCGACGTGCTCTCCGAGACTGTCCGCCTGACAAAATCAGCAAAGCGCAGGCTCGGAAGGAATCTGTTCCGGGATGTCCTGGCCCTGTATTTCTCGCCCACCCGACCACAGCTCGATCTCACCCCCGCCAAAGGTCTATCCGTCATCGAACTCGTCGTCACCCAGATCGAACAGGCCCGCGATCGCGGTGAGATCTACGCCGACGTCGACCCCGCGCACAGTGCGCTCTTCTTCTTCCTCGGTCTCTATGCCTACCTGACCGTGAGCCACGAAGGACCACAAGATCCGCATGCTCTCGATCAATACGTGGCCGGCGTGATGCGAGGCTTGGAACCCCGCTGACCGGTTGCAGGATTGCACGACGTGCGCAACACGTTCCTCCACAGGGAGTTTAGTTCGGACAGAGCCCCAAACCATTACTCGAACAAACATTCGACACACCGTGTTATCCGGAGTATTCTGGTTGAAAGATTTCAATCAGATGTGCTGGGGGGCATGATGACTGACGATCCATCTGATGAAGTTGGGGTTGATTCTTCTTCGGCGCCGGTGTTGGTGCGTAAGTACCTCGAGTTGGAGTTGCTCGTTGCCGATATCGCAGACTGCGCCGATTCAGCATGTCTGGGGCGGAAGTCAATGAGCTTGTGCGGGTGCATGAACGGATAGTGCGCAAGCTTGAGTTCACCGGGTTGCGGCACCTGTTGCGGGTTTCGGATCGGTCATCGTTTACCGAAGCCGGGTACTCGTCACTGTTCAGTTTCACCCGCAGCGAGTTGCGGCTGACCAAAGGACAAACCTTCTCCCGGATCCGCGGGTTGGAGGCGGTCGGCCGATTCCACACGATGCAGGGTGAGGAGTTGGCGCCGAAATGCCCTGCCGCCGAACAGGCCTGGGCTCACGGGCTGATCGGGGCCGCGCATATGGATGTGATGTTGGATGTGCGCAAACACATTCCGTCCGCGGCTGATCCGGCGGTGTATGACGTGGCCGATCACTGGATGACCGAAGAAGCCGTCAGCCAAGACCCGACGCAGTTGGCGGCATCGGGTCGTGCGGTGTTGGCCCGGGTTGATCCCGATGGCCGGCTGACCGATGATTCGGATCGGGCCCGCAAACGTTCGGTGGGGATCGGTGGTCAGGGTGTGGATCTGATGGCCAAGATCTCGGGCACCCTGGATCCGGAAACGTTGGCGTTGTTCAAGACGGTGATGGATGTGTGGGCGGCGCCGGGGATGAACAACCCGGCCGACCCCAACTCGCCGACCGGGGCCTCCGATGATCCGAAACAGGATGCTGAACTGGTCAAGGCTGCCGCTGAGCGTGATACCCGCTCGAAGGGCCAACAATGCCACGACGCGCTCAAGGCGATCCTGACAACGATTCTGGAATGCAACCTGCTCGGCAAGTCCCATCGGGGTTTGCCGGCGCAGTTGATCATCACGATGACCAAAGAGCAGCTCGACGACTGTGCGGGGATCGCCAGAACGGCGTCGGGAGTGGATATTCCAGTCAAAGAGGCCCTGCACCTGGCAGCCCGGTCCGACAAATATTTGGCCGTGTTCGCCGACCACTCCGCGGAGGTGTTGTATCTGGCCCGGACCAAACGGACCGCGCAGAAGGGCCAGCGGCTCGCGTTGTTCGTCCGGGATCGGGGTTGTTCGCATCCAGGCTGCACCAATCCAGCGACCTGGGTCGAGGCCCATCACCTACTTGCATGGATCAACGGTGGTCTGACCGACATCGATCTGATGGGGTCAGCGTGCCCGCCGCACCACAAACTCATCGGTGATGGCCCACATCAGTGGCGGACAATCATGATCACCGAAGGCCCCGACACGGGTCGAGTCGGCTGGATACCGCCGGCGTCGGTTGATCCAGAACGCACACCGCGGGTCAACCGCGCCCAGCACGTCAACGAAACCTTCGCAGCGGCCTGGCAAAAAGTCCTCGCCGACCGGCAAGCGGCACTGGCCGAAAAGTTGGCGGAACTGACCGGCGACGAATCTGACATCCCACCGGATCCCGGCATCGACGATCCCGAGCGCGACGAATAGCCCTCATGGAACACATGTTTCGGGCAGACAGGCAGTCAATCGCCGAGTCAGAAATAGGGCCACCGCGATGGCGGGCGCGCACTGCGCCTGATACCGCCCACTCAACTCATTGACAGATTTCATTGACAGCAGTCAGTGAATGGGTCTAGAACTGACATATCCGCCGACATCGAGATGGGGTCCTGGATATGTGGCTGGACATTCTGCGGCTGGTGGTCGCGTGGAGCGCGATGGGTGCCGTGATCGCGTTCTGGTATTGGGTCATGAAGAACATCGGTACATTCTGATGACCATCCTTGCCGGAGCGAACGTCGCTGGCAACGTGAGTGTTTCACGTTGAACGCGACGCCGATCCCGGCTGCGCTCACCGTCGAGCGCAGCTGCGGCCTGACTGCCGTCGCCTTCTCCGGGCGGCGACGGAGCGGTGCCCGACTGATGACAGGCGAGCATCGAACGTTCGGACTCAACAACCTTCAGAACATTGTCCAGGTACCCTATCCAGCGATCTCGACGGATTGGACAACACGAACACTGACCTGCGGTGTTGCGCTGCAGTGTTCGCCATCCAAAGACGACATCGGACGCTATCCGCTGCAGCAACTCTCGCCTCGTGAGCTGGCGGCGTTGACCGTCGTCGAGGCGGGGGTCGCGCTGCGTTGGATCGCCGATCACTGGCCTGGCCTGATACCGGAACTCGATCGCCTCCTGACTGGACTTCCGTTTGCAGACAGCGGTTTCGACGCCACCGACATGCTCCGGCGTGCGGACATGATGGCCAAATCCCGCGAGAGAATCGACCCGCACCCGCTTCTCGGACAACTACCACTGCAGGCTCCGCCAGGCCGCGGCCTGGCTGCCGCGGTCAAGCGGGTGTACAGCCGGATGCCGTGGACTTCCCCCCGCAGCGATGCCCAGCGCCTGTTGTCCATCCCGGTCGGAGGGGAAGGCGGAGTGCGTAATTCGAACCTTCCGCCACCGAGTCGACCCGAAGACGAAGACATCGAGATCCGGCCGGACCAGCGGGCGGGCATCCCATACCCCGAGTGGAACGCATGGCGTGAGAGCTTCCTCATCGACCACGTTGCGGTGCTGGAGCGAAAGCATCGGGGATCTGGTCGGGCGGGTCCACCGGTGTCGACAGATCTGCGGAAATGGTTCGCCGAGCACACCCACCGCTCGACCAAGAACCGCCTGGAGGACGGGTCCGATCTCGACGTCGACTCATACGTCAACCACCACATCGACCTGATCACCGGAGAAGCCGCCGAACCCCGGGTGTTTCGGGAGCTGTTACCCATGTCGCGGGACGTGACCACCGCCTTGCTCCTCGATGGCAGCTCCTCACTCGGCATCCGCCGCGGCGAGGTCTTCGAGCTGGAACTGGCCTGTGCTGACGCACTTTCGCGCGCGATGACGCTCACCCGCGAGCGCCACGGAGTGTTTGTCTTCAGTGGCAACACCCGCCATCGGGTGGAGGTGAACTGCCTCAAGGACTTCGACGACACACATCTGGTCGTTCCGAGTGGTTCCGGCCTGGCAACCGGTGGCTATACCCGGCTCGGTGCCCCTATTCGGCACCTGACAAGCCGTCTGCTGGCCCAGCCCTGTGAACGACGACTGCTCATCGTCATCGGCGACGGACTGATATCCGACGAGGGCTACGAAGGGCGTTATGCCTGGGCCGACGTCGCCCACGCTCTCGAAGAAGCCGACGATGCCGGGATATCTGTCTACTACATCGGCGTCGGTCCGGCCCGCGTCGATCCGCTGCCCGAGGTTTTCGGCCCCCGACGTTCTCAGCGAATCCGGCAGGTCGAACAACTCCCCCGAGTGCTGGCTCATGTTCACCGAGAACTCGTCAGCACCTGACCAATTGGAGCACAAACACCTTGACCACCGACCTCTACCTCCCCACGGGCAGCGAAATCGAGATGTTCGAGCGGGCCTTTCACCAGCAGCTTCCGGTGATGCTGACCGGTCCGACCGGTTGCGGAAAGACCCGGTTCGTAGAGCACATGGGCGAACTGCTGGGCACTGACGTCGTCACCATCAGCTGCCACGACGATCTCACCAGCTCGGATCTCGTCGGGCGGTTCATGGTCACCGGCGGTGACGTCCGGTGGACCGACGGCCCACTGACCCGCGCGGTGAAGAACGGGGCAATCTGCTATCTCGACGAAGTGGTGGAAGCCCGCCACGATTCACTCGCGCTCCTGCATTCGCTCACCGACCATCGACGGGCCCTGTATCTCGATCGCGCCGATGAGGTGGTCCGGGCGCCGGAGTCGTTCATGGTCGTCTGCTCCTACAATCCGGCATACCGTAGCTCGCTCAAGGAACTCAAACCCTCTTTCCGGCAACGGTTTGTGACCCTGCCGATGCACTATCTGCCACCCGACCGCGAAGCCGCCGTCCTGATGGCCGAAGCCGACATCGACATTGCCGTGGCCAACCGACTTGTCCGCTGCGCCATCAGCATCCGCGAGGCCGACGAGGTGTACCACTTCGAACCACCGTCGACGCGTGTGCTGGTGACCGCAGCGAGACTCATCGCCGCGGGCGCGTCCGAGATGCAGGCCGCCGAGGCTTCGATCCTGGCACCACTGAGCACCGACGGTGCCATCAGCAGCGGTCTGAAGGAAGTCGCCGCGGCAAGTCTGCAGGCCACCGAATACCAAGAATCACAATCACATTGATCGAAGGGAGCGGCTCATGAACGAACAGGACAGGCGGCGCAAACGGGCGCTGATCGTCTTCCAGATCTTCGCGTACGGCTTCCTGCTGTCGCAGTTCTTGATCCAGCTCTACATGTACACCGCTCGGGATTGGTAGGCAGGCCATGAATCTCCCTTCGATCAACCTACGGCGAGACAAGAGCGCCGGTAACACCTCCGCCTCCTACGACGAACATCAGGACGACTCGCGCCGCGCACAACGTGAAGCCGACTGGTGGCTCACCATCGGGACGCTGCTGATGGGAACGTTGGTCCTCGGAATCGTCGGTCTGCCCATCTTCCTGCGCGGCGTGTGGCTCCAGCGCCGGGCAGGACTCGAAGGCCTGTCGGTCCGGCCCATCCTCGTCACACTCATCGGCTACCTGGTGATCCTCGACGCCGCGCTCAACAGCCTCGGCTGGGCGCTGGACCTCATCGCGAACCACACCCTGATCAACCGCGTGATCCTCACCGCCTGGGGAAACATGTTCGACGCGGGCTACTTCTGGCACTACAACGAACTGTGGATCGGCGGCGCGGGCGGTCCGGGCGAAAAGGGTTGGGAGGTGGCCCTGATGCTCACCGTCTTCCCAATGCGCATCGCGGCCGGCATCGCCTTCCTGCAGATGAAGCGCTGGGGCCACCAGTGGATGATCGTCACCTGCTGGTTCGGCGTGGTCATCTGGATCGGTTACACGTTCAACATGACGATGTACGCCGATGTGCGTTACTCGGGCGTGGTGCTCCCGGTGATCGGCTGGTGGTTGTACGACATCTTCTACATCACCCCATTTCTGGCGATCCCCTACCTACACACGGTGAATCGAGAGATCTTCACCGACTGATCGCCGCCCATCCAACCGGCAAAGGAGGACATCATGTCCGCAGAGTCACCGAAATCTCCGTCGGTGGACGAGTCACCCGACGAGGACCTGCCACTGGGTACAACACCCCCGTATGCCCGCATGCACAGGTTCATCAAACGAGGGGTGTTCATCTGCCTCTTCGCCCTCGTCATCGAAGGTGCGTTCACCGTTCCGGCACTGGCGATCTGGTACGGCTACCCCACGCTGTCGTTCCAGGAGATCTGCAGCGAGATGCTGAAGGTCCGCTACTCCGACGACACCCTCGAGTGTGAATATCCATACCCGCTGTTCGGACCACCCGAAGGCGCGGGCCAACAGACCGCCGAAGACGAATGGGGCGTGCAGCCGAAGCCCGGCTGGGACCCGATAGGCTTCCGCGAACTCGTCCGAAACCACGAAGAACGCGAAGCGCGCGAGTCCGCCGGAAACTAGTGGCCGCCGTTGCCAGCCAACACGGATTGATGCTGGGTCGCCTGGAACCCCAGATGCCGCTCGGGAACCGCCGCAACATCACCGGCATGTGATCAACAGCAGAAAACCTGTGGCGTGACGGACAGAAGAGTGGTTGGCACTCAATCGGTCTCCGCGAGACGGCGCTACTCGACGGGTTGCCGGTTCCCGGTCTTCGCTCGCATCTCCACTATGTCGTCGTCGAGTTCCACCCCCACTGAATTGAACATCCAGGAAGTCACCTCATAAGCCCCAACCGTGAAGATGACATCGAGAATCTGCTGGGTATCAAGCTCGCCGGCGAGTGCCTCCCAGGTTTCCGGGCCGATCTTGCCATCGAGGACCAATTCGTCGACGGCGCGTAACAGAGTCGCGTCCGAGTCAGACCAGAACGGCGCGGATGGCCCCCAGCCAATCCGGGAGATCTCCTCGTCGTCGATACCGGCGTCATGCGCCATGTAGACGTGTTGCGCCCACTGATAGGCCGAATTGCGAAGAACTGCAACCCTCATCACCAACAGTTCACGTTGCCGAGCTGTCAGAGTTGTCGACATCAGGATGTGTCCGTTGAAGGTGAACCAGGCCCGGGCGAGCGCGGGATGATGCGCGAGCGTGCCCATCGTGTTTTTTCCTTTGGGCCGGTCAGATCGGGTCTGGACCACATAACGCGCCGACGGTGGAGTCATCGCCTTCAACGCATCGCGCATCTCGGTCGACCACTCTTTGGGCGGCAGGGGTTCAATACGTGCCATCGGTAGGTTTCCTTCCACCAGCGTTCTATTGGGATACCGCGATCGCACCGACGTGGTCGGTCGAACAATACAGTCGTACAGGGCTCGCGAGGTTCAAATCAAGAACAATTGAAAATTCCGGCTCGGCGACGCCACCGGGCGGCCAGGCCGGCATCGACCCGGTACTGACAGTTGGGTCACTGATGCGGCATACTTGCACAGCACGGCCCGAAATCCGAATGGGATCCTGCAGCACAACAGGGGGTTTCACATGTCTGCAGCGTCCCGGCGCACCGGCGTCGAGATGTCGAAGACTCGAGACGCTCTGCTCGACTGCGTCGAACGCCTCATGCTGGAAGAGGGTTATCCGCGGGTCACGTATCGCGCACTGGCCGCCAAAGCGAACGCAACCCCCAGCCTTGTCCAATATTACTTTCCAACAATTGATTCCGTCTTCGTCGCCGCGATACAGCGACGTACCGAACAGAATCTCGATCGTTTGACGAAAGCACTCGAGGCGCACCCCAACCAACCACTTCGCGCCATCTGGGACTACAGCTGGGAAGAGGCCAGCGGGCCGCTCATGACCGAGTTCATGGCCCTTGGAAACCACCGCGAGTCCGTCGGCGCTGAGCTCGCGGTCGTGACAGAGAGACTTCGCAGCATCCAACTCGACGCCCTGGCGGATCGGCTGATCTCCAGCTCGGTGATGAACCAAAAACTCTCCACCGGCGCGCTTGTGCTGTTGATGTCCAACATCCCGAAGATGCTGAATCTCGAGAAGGGCGTCGGAGTCGCGACCTCGCACGACGAACTCATCGAGACGTTCGAGGCATACGTCAACGCTCTCGAACCGCCCGATGGCGACCAGCCGCGCACCTCCGTAGCCCCAGATGACAGTGCCGATCCGGAACTCGAGCAACTTCGCGCCGAAAACAGAGCACTCAAGCTCCTACTCGCCGAAGCCGAGCTGGAGAAGCATGCGTTGCGGAAAGCGACCGCCCGCAAGGAATGAGTGCGTCCGCGGCACCTGGTATCGACCGCGAAGAACCGCTCAGCATGGCAGCGGTTCTGTGCTGCGCCATGAAGCCCGATAACGCCTAGCCCGGCAAATCCACGACACCCCTCGGCACACTCGTCGGTGATCCGATATTTCGCCAGTTCTCCACAAAGACCCATCAGCGAGACTATACAAGTGTATGGTTTCCGCTGTACGACTGTATTGCGACTCCAATCATCCGGGTCTTCGTGAACTGAGGCAACCCGATACGACCCCGGGACTGCCGCCCCGAATTCGCCGGCACGGCACCCGCGCGACGAAAGAGGAATCATGAACAACGTTGAACAACAACCTTTTCCAGACTCCACGGTGGGGTCTACGAAAGGCCCTGGGGTACCGTCTGCCGCCACGGTCGACGTCACGAGTGCCGACTTCTTCACCGATCAGAAGTTGGCGGTCGACCCGTACGAGTACTTTGACGCAATGCGGGCGAAGTGCCCGGTGCAATCGGTGCCGCACCCCGGGGTCATGGCTGTGACGGGGTATGCCGAGGCAGTGGAAGTGTACCGGGATCAAGCGGCCTTCTCCTCGTGCAACGCAGTCGGTGGCCCTTTCCCGCCCCTACATGTATCCCCTGATGTCGATGACATCACCGAGGCGATCGAACAGAACCGAAATCAGTGGCCGATGGCAGAATTCCTCGTCACCATGGATGGTGACACCCATCAATCCGAACGCACCCTGCTCAAACGCCTCATGACCCCGACGAGGCTACGAGAGAACGAGTCGGCAATGGCCGAGATCGCCGACGCCTGCATCGATTCCTTCATCGACCGCGGTGCGTGCGAGTTCATCGCCGACTACGGCAAGCCCTTCACCACCCTGGTCATCGCTGACCTTCTCGGGGTCCCCGAGGACGATCGCGAAGACTTCCGTAATGCACTGGCCGGTAGCACCATTGGCACGGTCGGCGACGATTCTGCTTTGACGGACAACCCACTCGAGTACATGTTCAAGAAGTTCACAGCGTACGTTGAAGACCGGCGCGCCCGTCCACACGAGGACGTTTTGACGCAACTCGCGCAAGCGACGTACCCCGACGGTTCAATTCCCCCGGTGAACGCGATCGTTCGCATGGCGACCTTCCTCTTCGGGGCAGGTCAGGACACCTCGGCACGGATGATCAGCTCTGCCTTGCGGATCCTCGCACAGGACAAAGCGATTCAGAATCACCTTCGATCCGAACGCGGTGACATACCCGCGTTCATCGAAGAAACACTCCGCTTGGAGAGCCCGACCATGAGTGACTTTCGACTCGCCCGTCATTCGACCACCATCGGTGGTGTCGACATCCCGGCGGGAACCACGATCATGATCCATCCGGGCGCGGCCAATCGCGATGAGCGTCAGTTCGACGAACCCGGCGAATGTCAGATCGATCGCTATAACGTCAAGGAACACATCGCTTTTGGTCGTGGCGCACATTCATGCCCGGGCGGTCCGCTCGCTCGCGCCGAGGGTCGGGTCACCATTGAGCGACTCCTCGAACGCACGACAGATATTTCGCTTTCCGACTCCCACCACGGGCCCGCCGGCGACCGCCGCTACGAGTACGACCCCACGTACATCATTCGCGGCCTGAGCAACCTTCATCTCACCTTCTCCTGAACGACCACCACCACTCGGAAAGAAGACTCCTGTGAACAAAGTTGCCGTAGTAACCGGCGGAGCCTCGGGCATCGGTCTGGCCATCACTGAACGGCTGGCTCGCAATGGGTACAAAGTCGCAGCATTGGACGTCCAGAAAGTGGCGCTCGACACCCATGTCACCGCCATGCAGGCCGATGGACTCCAGGTCAGCGGGCATCACGTCGACGTCTGCGACCGCCAGGCCGTCGACTCCGCGATCGCCGCGGTCCGAAAGGAATTCGGCGCGATCCAGGTCATGGTCACCAGCGCCGGCATCACATCCTTCGAACCGTTCACCGAGATCAGCGTGGAACAGTGGAAGCACACCCTCGACGTCAACCTCAACGGGACGTTCCACAGCATTCAGGCCGTGATCGACGACATGGTCGAAACCGGATGGGGTCGAATCGTGACGATCTCGTCAACTGCCGCGCAGACCGGAGCGCCAAGTCGCGCGGACTACGTGGCCTCCAAAGGTGGCGTCATCGCACTGACAAAGGCGCTGGCTTACGAGTATGCAGGAAACGGCATCACGGTCAACACAATTCCACCGTCGCTGGTAGACACTCCACTCGCCCGCAACGCCGAAGCCGCGGGCAAACTGCCCCCGGTCGAAGACCTGGCCGCCATGACACTGGTCAAGAGAGCCGGCACCGGCAATGACATCGCCGCAGCGTGCCAGTTCTTGTGCTCAGAAGACGCCGGCTACATCACCGGCCAACAGATCAACGTCAACGGAGGCTGGTACATGTGACCGACCAACGAATGCGAGTTCGCGTCGATGTGCAGGCATGCGAGGGGCACTCGTTGTGCATCGACCTCGCGCCAGAGCTTTTCGAACTCGACGACGATGACATCGTGACCGTCCTCGATGAAACGCCAGGCCTCGAACACCGGGAATCCCTTCGAAAAGCTGTGGCCGCGTGCCCCCGCCAAGCGATAGCCATGTCATTGCAGTCCAATACCTAACCCACACTCCAAACAGCCAGATACCCCTAGGATGCCCGATGAAATCCGTTCACGTGCTCATATTGGCACTGACAACAACGTTGTTGATAGCAGGTTGCAGCGACCGCGGTAGCAGTAGCGAGGATTCAGCGACAACCGGCAACAGCGCAAGTGCCGACACCAAGCTCGACTCCTTCGGCGATCTCGACAAAATCTGCCAATCCGGCTCAGGCGAAACCGGTTCCAGCTCCCAGGGTGTGACAGCCGACGAGATCCAGCTCGGCGTGTTCACGGACGTCGGGTTCACGAAGAACCCAGAGTTCGTCGATACCGCGAAGGTGTTCACGTCCTGGTGCAACGATCTCGGAGGCATCAACGGCCGGAAACTCGTTGCCAATACCAGGGATACAAATCTCATGGACGTGCGCAAGCAAATGGTCACCGCCTGCCGAGACGACTTCGCGCTGGTGGGCGGCGGATCAGGACTCGACGGCCTCGGGGTCGAAGAGCGACTCAAATGCGCACTCCCGAGCTTTGTTGCACAAGTAGCTCAACTCAACGCGCTGGGCGCAGATCTCGAGATCAGTGCCGACCCCAGTCAGACCACGGGGTTCGACCCCTACTTCCAGTTCCGCTCCTGGCTCTTGGGGACCTACCCAGAATCGGCCAATGCCGTCGGTATCATCAACGGCGATTCTCCGGTCACCAAACTCCTGGGGCAACAGGCCGTCGAGTCCACCGAAGCGGCCGGCGCCACCTTCATCTACAACGACGTATATCCCGCAATGGGAGTTGCCGATTGGACGCCCTACGCCCAGTCGATCAAGAGCAAAGGTGTCCGCGGTCTGATCTTCTACGGCGAGTTCCGGCAGTTGCCGAAGCTCGAAGCAGCACTGACAGACATGGACTACAAGCTGGACTGGATCGACACCAACAACAGCGCGTACGGCAGTGAGTTCATCGAACTCGCAGGAGAATCAGCAGAGTCCCAGAACAACTTCTTGGACCTCGGCGGAAATGCCCCGGTCGACAGCGGTGACACAGTTCAGGCAGTCGCAGATCTCACCGCACTGTACGAGAAATACGCGCCAGACGCTCAGATCACCCTCCCTTCGATCCGTGCATTCTCCTCGTGGCTGCTGTTCGCGAAATCGGCCGCTAGCTGCGGTGCCGAACTCACCCGTACCTGCGTTCTGGAAGCTGCGACGCAGCAGACCGCATGGACAGGTGGAGGCCTGCACACCTCACACAATCTGGCCCAAACCACGCCCCCATCACCGTGTTTCAATGTTCAGAAGTCAACAGCACAGGGGTGGGTCGCCGCCGACTTCCAGCCGGACCAAGGCCTATACCGCTGCAACATACCGGTTTTCGAGAACACAACCGACTTCGGTACACCGATGACTCTGGCCGATGTCGGCAAGTCGATGGACGACGTCAACTAGACGCCCCCGCTGGCGGCAATTCTCCGGAGCCCTACCCCACCAAGACGATGACGCTGCATCTCGAGTTCGAGGTGCAGCGTCATTGTTTGTCCGGTTCCCCAGAGGCCCACAGTCATCGCTCGGCGGGGCCGACCAGTTCACGGACACCACAAAAAAGTGCCGAGGTGCAGGACCCGAACGGTCCTACACCTCGGCGTCGATCTTGGCTCAGATCCGAACTCAGGCCATCACTCGGAGACCTCAAATCCTTCGTAACTCGTTGCCAGATTGAGCTTCTCGGGGTCGGGCATCGCCATCTGAAGGTAGATGTCCACATGCCAGATCTTGCCTTCGTCATTGAACTCATACACCGACAGTGAATTGACCACATTGGTGAAGTCGTCAAAAATTGCCCGCTCTTCAAGTTCGAGGAAGACGACATTCCCCTTTTCCGTGATCCTCTTGAATGAACATTCCCAGTTCGCGGTTGGCGCCCAGTTACTGAAGAACGTTCGGTACTCGGGCCAGGTCATCACCTCTTTGAAGTTGCCGACCCGTTCAAAATCATCGACCGCAAGCAGTTCTGCCAGGGGCGCAAGACTCTCTTCCGAGACCTCGGTCCCCTGCGTATTGTCAACGATGCCCTTCACGATCAAGCCGTAGTCGAGCACCTTTCGGGAGAGCCCGGTGTAGTTTCCCACAATATCTTCCACGTTCTCCAAAGCGATACGCCACCTTCCAATTTCGAGTGATCGACCGGGATTCGGGAGGGAATTTCCCTCCCCATCCATGCCTGTACAGCTGTACAGCATACGACTGTATTGTAGGACGGCGTAGCAGCTTTCGGACCATTACCCAGATGTTTGCCCCGTCGCACCACAACGCTGAGACCGCGCCTCCGCCACTACCCCAAACTCAGCAGTATCGCGGTCGGGAAGAATATGGCCACATAGCCCGCAAAACATCGCAGGTGATCAGGGCGCACGACAATGCGTTCGAGAAAGAGGAACGTACCCACCAGCAGGCTGATCACCAGCGGATGACCGAGCAACACCACGGCGATCATCGCCGGACCACAAGAGTCGATACATGTCTTGCCCTGGTACACACCGAATCTCAGGCAAGAACGGTCCGCCGCCTGGCCGGCGAACCGGATCGGCCGGGTCCGATGACACCTCTGCAGCGCGATCCGTTTGAGTGGTGTGAGTTCGTAGAATCCGGCGAGGGTCAGAGCAACGACCCCAACCCATCGATACTCCACCACAGGCAGCGCCGTCGGAAGGACGAGCAATCCAAAGGCCGACCAGACGGCAAGGTAGCCCACCACAAACATGCCGACTGCACGCTGCCGGCGTCGTTTCCGGCTGGAAAATGCCACGTATCGCGCCGATGGAATGGTCGACGGCAACATCATCGCTGCGGCCATCAGCAACCACATACATCCGGAGCTGACCGCCAGGCCTATCGAAAACGTGTGGGCTCCTGCATGTTCAGCGTGGCCTTCGGCCCCTGAAGGGGACCACATGAGGAAGCACCACGCAGCCCATGCGGCCAGGACAACGGCGACCACCGACCACTCCGGCCGAGCCCGGAGAACCGCGACATCATGGGGGCTCACCATGTGCGCCATCGGGTCATCCGAACAGGATGCTGACCGAACCGACCTCGACCTCACCGACGCCGACACTGTCCTCGTCGATTTCACCGACCGGCGCAAAGCGCAACGCCAGACTGGACGGATCCCACTGTCCGGTCGCCAGCAACGACTGAACGGTGTCAGTGATGTCGAAGGTGAAGCTCAGTCCGTGTTCACCGTCGGCACGCATGGATTCGGTGAGACCGAACAGCGGCAGATTGCCGACCCAGATGTCCTCCGGGTCAGGTCCCGACGCTATGTAGACGCCAAACGTTGTGGTGGGCGGATTCTCGGCAACAAAGTGCTCAACCGACAGCAGCACCCGACCCGTCTCGCTCACCCGGGCAACTTCGAGATCGGGGATGTCCACCTCGACCTCTTGGGACACCCCGTTGGAGAGGACCAGCGGCTGGTCGACGGCGCCGATACGTTGCGGTGGAACGTTTTCAGACACGATCAGCTCCTCCTCGCGGGGCGACACACCAGCCGAGGCCGGAATCGACAGGTCTTCATAGGTGTGCGGGCGCAGACCCGGATCGACCACACTGCTGACGGCGACGTTCTGCGCACCACCCCCGACATCGGCAAAGGCGAACTCTTGATCCAGGAATGCCGACGCGGATTCATCCGCTCCCGAGCCCGAACTCGCTCGCCACACCTCCCACAATCGGTCGATGTTGGCGTGGTGCAGCCAGAAGATCGGGTCGCCCGCGGCCTGGTCGAAGTCGCTCATCTTTCCGGCGGCACCCCCCACGGCAACGTGCACCGTGCCGTGTGGCGTGCCCTCCACACTGCCTGCGACAGCAGCACCCGATTCGTTGAGATGGTGGAAGCCGGTCACCGGCCCACCGAAACTCGGCTGAGGCGACGGTGCCGCGTATCTCGTCTGCGCAAACCAACCGCGGGCCGTGGTCTCTGTCGGCAGCAACACCTTCGGGTTTGCCAGGTCGTTGATCCGCGGTGCGCGTTCCGGTTCGAACAACGGATTGGGCTGCCCGGCCAGCTGCGGCATCCGGAAGATCGGCGGCAACGAGTTGCTGTCAGTCCGGTCGTAGTCCCAGTACGGCAGTGCCCATGACTGCCGGACGTCGATGGGGGTCAGCAGATCGGCTGCGATGATCTCCTGGCAGATCGCCTCGAATCGATCGAGATAGATGCGGTGCCATGGCAAGAAGAACCAGGAGAAGTGCTGGCACTGATTGCGCAATCCGTCGCGCGGGTCCGGCGTCATGCCGTGCACCTGTGTGTGGTGTGACCACCACTTTCGAGGGTCGGGACCGCTGTTGAGCTTGAGTACCCCCACCGCCCTTGCGTAGGCGGCGAGTACCGGATGACAGACGTTGGTCGCCGACAGGTTCCAGGCATCCAGACGGACCGATTGAGCCGACGGCGGAGGAATCCGACTCTCTGCCAGCGACCTGATCTCGTCGAGTCTGCGGACCGTTCGCGGCCCGACGTCGTCGATGATCTGCCCGTCGGGAACCAGTAGTTCATCACGTTTGAACCGGTGGATCGCGGCCGATGTCTCACCACCGTAGACACCATCCGAACCGAATCGGGGCAATGCACCCTGATCCCAATCCAGCAGCGCCAGTTGCACCCTCGCAACAGCTGGATCAGTCCGGTTCGTAGTGGTCGAGATACGCTGAGGCCCGTCGGCAGCGATCGCCTCCAACAGCGGATCGTCACCGAAAAGACTGGAGACGAGCATCGTGAGACCTCCGGTTCAGATGAACAGATCGGCCGATACCGTGAACGCCCAGTTCTGACCCGAACCGCAACACCCACTGCCAGCGACCATACGTTGATCGCAACAGTCCGTGGCCCACCTTGGCACGAGTAGTCCGCTACCTGTCCTCACCGGGGAGTTGTGCAGTGTTTCGCGAGGTCAGTCGCCACCAACACGAGCAGTTCGTGGCTCAGTGCCCGAACACCAGCTTCAGCGCGACAATGACCATGGCCAACGTCCCCAGACCAATCGCAGTCCAATGCGTTTTGGAGGTGACCTCCTCCTTGCGGATCCGCACGATGACGTAACTGATCGTCGCGATGCGCAGAACCATGAACAGTTCAGCGATCAGTTGTGCGGTCCTGGGTTCGAACAGACCCACCACAGCAAGCGCGAGGATCAGGCTCGGGATCACGGCGGCGACCAGAATCGGCAGGCTGTCGCGCAGCTCCGCCATCCGCGCCTCGCGGGTGGCAACCGTGTGTTCACGAACAGACCGGCCGACGAGTTCGGCAAAATAATGTGCAATGAAGGTCGTGACGGCCGCACCGACGATCACTGCGATGCCGAACCTGTCGTGCGACTCCGTGACCGGGATCAGCGCCGCCAGCACCAGAATGTTGCCGTAGATGTAGGCGCTGATCCGGCTCGCCATCTGCTCGCGCGTCAGGGAATTGCCGCCACCGAACGGCGCGCGGTTGACCAGCCGAAGAAATCTTTCCTCCATAACGGGAAAGCATGGCATAGTTCGAGAATTGCGGGCCCGCCAGACACGAAACTCATTGCGGTACATTCTCTTCACCCCATAGCACCCTGCGTTCCACAGATTCCACGCCTGCGCGTTGGGGACGCGACGGCACCAACCAGCACATCAGTGCCGATGTTTGACTTTCGCCGCCCGGCAATTTCATCCGGAACGGGTGAGGACTTACCGTCTGCGCCCGCGCAAAATCGTCTCTGCAGAAGTCCCCTGTGCACTGACGAACTCCGAACGGAGACCCGACCATGACCGAACTCGATTTCGATGACCTCGGCCCAGTTGACTATCTGGTGATCGAGTTCCCTGCCGACCGCAATCCCGATGGCTCAGCGCTTCCGCTGCTCGTCGATCTCGTGGAGCGCGATGTGATCCGGGTGCTGGATCTGACGTTCGTCCGTAAAGAACTCGACGGGTCGGTCAGCGGCGTGGCCATCGAGGACTTCGGGCTGACCGGTGACTTCGACGTCACCCTTTTCGCCGAGGCGACGTCCGGACTCATCGACCGCACCGACCTCGACGAGGCTGCCTCGGTCTTGCAACCGGGATGTTCAGGCGCCGTACTGATCTACGAAAACCGTTGGGCCGCACCCTTCGCCGCCAAGTTGCGAAACAACGGAGCGCAATTGGTCGCCTCCGGACGTATCCCGACTCAAGCCATCCTCGCGTCCCTCGACGCACTGGAAATCTGAAAACGAAAGGCCAAGGAACCACGCATGCCCGGACTACTTCGCGGGGTCGCCCGCACTGCCGTCATCGCCGGAACCGCAACCTCGGTGTCCAACCGGGTCTCACGACGCCAAGGTCAGCGCTGGGCCGAACAAGCCCAGCCGCAGGCTCCGCAACAGCAGCAATATGCGCCGCCACCGGCTCCGCCCGCTGCACCTCCTGTCGACCGGATCGGCGCCCTGCAGCAACTCGGCGAACTCAAGGCCCAGGGAGTCCTCACCGATGCCGAATTCGAGGCCGAAAAGGCGAAGATCCTCAACAGCTGACCACCGCACGCTCATCCTCGATCAGTCGACGAGCGACTCCCGATGATTCCGGTTTGCCACAATGAGCTCGTCGAGTGAGTCACGTGCCCTAATGAGGTCGTCGATGTGAGCGGTGATGCGATCCCGCTCCTGGATCATCCGGTCGAACGCGCCGTCGCTGTTCTCTTCGCTGGGTGATTCAACGCAGGGCATGACCTCCGCGATGGTCCGACTGGAGAGTCCGGCGGTGTAGAGCCGCTGGATGAACACGACGTGGTCGACGTCGTTGTCCACGTAGTGTCGCTGTCCGCTCGGACTTCTGGTGCTGGACAGAAGGCCCTGCTCCTCGTAGTAGCGCAGCGAGCGCACGCTCACGTTCGTCTGCGCGGCCAGTTCGCCGATCCTCATCGAGTGTTCTACCTCTCAGGCACTTGCCCCTCACATCAATGTCAGGTTTTAACGTACTCCTCGGGCCCATCACCGGGCCGATGAACACGAGGAGACGCCCATGAACACCTTGTTCGATCGTCACGAACTTGCCGGCCTGACCCTGCCCAACCGGGTGGTGATGGCGCCGATGTCGCGGGTCCGCGCGACGGCGGACGGACTGGCGACGTCGTCGATGGCGGCGTACTACGCGCAACGTGCCACGGCCGGCCTGATCCTCACCGAAGGTGTGCAACCAAACGTTGTGGGGCAATCGAATCCGGGTACGCCGGGGCTGCACACCGACGAGCAGGTCGAGTCGTGGCGTCGGGTCACCGATGCAGTCCACGTCAACGGCGGACGGATTTTCGCTCAGCTCATGCATGGTGGCCGGGTGTCCCACCCCGACACCACCGGTCTGCAGCCGGTGGCCCCTTCTGCGGTTGCCTCCCCCGGCGAGGTCTTCACCCCAACCGGACCACAACCCGCGCCGATCCCGCGCGCGCTCACACTGCACGAGATCCCCGAGCAAGCTCGCTCTTACGCCGACGCTGCCGTGCGCGCGATCGATGCAGGATTCGACGGCGTCGAGCTGCATGGCGCCAACGGGTACCTGATTTCGCAGTTCCTCTCACCAGAATCCAACCTGCGCAACGACTCCTACGGCGGGTCGATCGCCAACCGGATCCGGTTCGCCGTCGAGGCGGCCGCGGCGACCGTGCAAGCAATTGGCAGCGCCCGCACCGGCATTCGGCTCTCCCCCGGTGCCGGCCTCGCCGGCACCGGCGAAACGAACATCCCGGAGGTCTACTCTGCGCTGCTCACCGAACTCGCAGATCTCGACATCGCCTATGTCCATCTCGAGGCAACCACCGACGAGGACACACTCATTGCGTTGCGACAGGCCTGGCCGGGCACATTGATCGTCAATCCCGTTTTCCCGATGGGACCCGAGCAGGCCGACAAGACAGCCGGTGATCACTGGCTCGGACTCGGCGCCGATCTGATCAGTTTCGGCCGGGCATTCATCTCCAATCCAGATCTCGTCGAGCGCCTGCGGACGAATCTTCCTATCGCCCCGCACGATCCCGACACCTGGTACACCGGAGGCGATACCGGCTACCTCACCTATCCCGCGTTTCAGTACAGCGCGTAACCCCCAAATCCTCCGGCGTCGCGTGACCCCTCATCGCAAGCTCGGCGCGCCCTCGCGCCTCCACACGCAATGGAGGTAACCGGTCAGTACGGCGAGGTCCGCGACCTCTGTGGGCGTCGCCGTCTGCCCGTTCGTCTTTCGCAGCAGCTTGTTGTAGCCCTCCACTGCTGCTGCCTGCTGTTCCGGATTCCACTTCGACCACGGGCGTTGCTCGTTGTGCGCTGCGCGCCAGTTGTAGGCGTCCCCGCGGCCACCGCCACGCAGAGCCGCTCGCAACTGGGCGGTCAAACTCCGCGGAATGTAAGCCAATCCGCCGTTCTGGTACTGCCAGACGTGTGCCATCTCGTGGATGAGTGTGTGCCTGCCTCGCTGGGTCAGGTCCAACCCGTCGCCATCGAAAAGTCCCCACGCCGCCTTGAAGTGAATCGTCGCACCCAGGGTGACCGGTGAACCGATCGCAAACACGCTGCCGCGCGTGATGCGGATCGCGGTGTAGTCGACACTGTCGGCGAAGATGTCGCGCGCATAGTCGAGCTCAACGGCGGTCAGCGCCCGTTTCCTCGGTCTGAGGGCATCTGCCAGCAAGCCTGGGTCGAGGTGCCCACGAAGGGCACCAAAACGCCTGGTGAAGCACACCCGCATGGAGGTCTGGCGTTTTTCCTTCTTGCTGCGCACGCGCCCCATTATCCGGACCGGCGGACGACTTCCGAACCCCGCGCCGAATCACCCGCGCGCTCGGATAGCGTGGACAACAGCCACCAACAACACCGACGGCGCCTGAGGCGTCGGACGAGGAGACAGTCATGCAGCTCACCGGGGTAGGCATATGGAGTTCACAGTTGCGTTACGGCGATCCCGCCGAATCAGCAGAGGCCGCGTCTGAACTGGAGGAACTGGGATACACCGCGCTCTGGTTCCCCGACGTCGGCGGCCCGGTATTCGACTCGGTCGGCAATCTCTTGCAGGCGACCAAGACAGCCGTGGTGGCCACCGGCATCCTCAACCTCTGGATGCACGAGCCTGCGGACGTGGCCGCCAACTACCACCGTCTGGTCACCGAGTACGGCGATCGTCTTCTGCTCGGTATCGGTGTCAGTCACGCGCCGCTCGTCGACGCCGGCGAACCCGGGCGATACAAGAAGCCACTGGCGGCGACCAAGGCATTTCTCGATGCCATCGATGCAACCGAACAGCCCGTGCCCGTCGACCGGCGAGTACTCGCCGCCTTGGGACCAAAGATGCTGCACCTCTCCGCGACTCGCGCCAGCGGATCCCACCCGTACCTGGTCACACCGGAGTTCACCGCGCAGGCCCGAGAAGCACTCGGCACCGGCCTTCTGCTCCTTCCCGAGCAGACCGCCATCCTGACCACAGATCGCGATCAGGCCCGGATCATCGGCACCGAATGGCTCCGCAACTACCTCAAACTCCCGAACTACGCCAACAACCTCCTGCGGTCGGGGTTCACCCAAGAAGACCTCGACACCGTCAGTGACCGGGTCTTCGACGCGATCATTGTCTGGGGTGACGAGGACGCAATCCTCGGAAGAGTCCGGGAACACCACGCCGCCGGCGCCGACCACGTGTGCGTGCAGGTCCTCGGCGCCGACGCGGCCGCCTATCCCCGCGAGCAGTGGCGTCGACTGGCTGCCGCCCTGAACTGACAGACCGTCGGGTCATGGGCGATCCGAACAACCTGGTGTCGAATGCGCACCGTTGGGTACTCGCGGCATGCCCAACAACCAGGAGGTCAGTGTGAATCTCACCGAACAAGAACTCGAACTCTTTCAGAGCGCCTTCGATTGGGCTCGACAGGGCGACCACGCAGCGCTGCAGTCATTTCTCGACATCGGTGGTCCGGTGAATCTGACCAACGACCGCGGCGACACGTTGCTGATCTTGGCTTCCTACTACGGCCATATCGAGGCCGTCCGAGTGCTGCTCGCAGCTGACGCAGACGTAGAACGCGTCAACGACAACGGCCAAACTGCGTTGGGATCAGCAGTCTTTCGCCGAAGTGAAGTCGTCGTGCGGGCACTGCTCGCTGCGGGGGCGGACCCACACGGAGGGGCTCGATCAGCCACGGCCGTTGCCGAGTTCTTTCAACTCGACGATATGGCCGCAGTGCTGATCGAGCCCTGACGCCTCCGGGGCTACTTCTTCTTCGCTTGCCGCTTCTGTTCCGGCCGATCCGGAACAGACGGCGGCACTGCAGAACTCATGACGGCAGGGGCACGATCCCAGGCACGGTGCAGACCAACCGCGGCCAACAGCGACTCGTTGAACGCCTTGACCGCCGAATCACCAACCACCACACCGGGATCATCCAGCGCGATGCCCGAGGCCTCGAGTATCGCGCCGCCGTCACCCCAGGCTCCGATCGCCTTGCAGTGCCGGAACGCCTCCTGCAGCAGCAGGACCAACTTGATGTCGGCAGAAGGCGTGGTGCCTCCGGCGACAACCAGCGCATCGAACTCGATGGACCGGACGGTCAGGAATGTCCGCTCGACGACCTGCTTTCGCGCTGCCTTGCCGAGCACGCCGCCAACGGGGGCGATGACGTGCACGGTCGCGCCTTTGCTTTCGGCAGCAGTTCGCAGTTTGTCTATTCCGCTCAGATCAGAGTTCTGATCTGCGATGACACCGATCTTGCGTCCGGCGATCGGCCCAGGCGCGAGGATCACCTGCGACAGGGCGGGCGAGGTGATGACGTCGGGAACAGGTTCGCCCTTGGGTGCAGGCAAACCCAGTCCTGCAGCGACACGTTCGCAGAGATCTGTGTCGACGTTCGCCAGCACCTGCAGCTCGCGTTCCTTGATGGACTGCTCGAACACCTTGCCCAGCTCAAACGTGAACGCCTCGACGATATGGTCCTGTTCGATCGGGGTGAGGCTGCGATAGAACATCGCCGGCTGCGTGAAATGGTCGTCGAACGACACCGGATTGGCGCGTACGGCACGACCTTCGATCACCCGTTCGGTCTGGACGTAGCCACCTTCATCGAGTCCGGCGAAGACCGGTTCGTCGTCGTCGATGCTGTTGTCGCGGTACGGCGCAAGTCCGGTGTGCACAGCGGTTTGATGGAATCCGTCGCGATGCATGTCATTGACCGGCGCGTGCGGCCTGTTGATGGGCAACTGCGCGAAGTTCGGTCCACCAAGCCGGGTGAGCTGGGTGTCGAGGTACGAGAACAACCTCGCCTGCATCAACGGATCGTTGGTGACCTCGATTCCGGGCACGAGATGGCCGGTGTGGAAGGCGACCTGCTCGGTTTCGGCGAAGAAATTGGTGGGATTGGCGTCGAGTGTCAGCTTGCCGATCATCTGCACCGGAGCGAGCTCTTCGGGCACCAGTTTGGTGGGGTCGAGCAGGTCGATGCCCTCGAAGGTCTCGGTGCCGTCGTCGGGCATCACCTGGATCCCGAGCTCGTATTCGAGGGGCGCGCCTGCCTTGATGCCGTCGGCCATGTCGCGTCGATGGAAGTCGGGGTCGACGCCGGCTGCGATCTGCGCTTCTTCCCACACCAGCGAATGCACACCGGCGACCGGCTTCCAATGGAACTTCACCAGGCTGGTGGTGCCATCGGCAGCGACAAGCCGGAAAGTATGGACGCCAAAGCCTTCCATCGTCCGGTATGAACGCGGGATACCGCGATCACTCATGTTCCACATGACGTGGTGGGTGGCCTCGGTGTGCAGGGACACGAAGTCCCAGAACCCATCGTGAGCCGACTGCGCCTGCGGCAACTCGATGTCGGGTTGGGGCTTGCCGGCATGGATGATGTCGGGGAACTTGATTCCGTCCTGGATGAAGAAGACGGGGATGTTGTTCGCGACCAGGTCGAAGGTGCCCTCATCGGTGTAGAACTTGGTGGCAAATCCACGAGTATCACGGACGGTGTCCGCCGAGCCTCGCGATCCCAACACTGTCGAGAAGCGTACGAAGACGTCCGTCTTACGGTTCTTATCCGCGAGGAAACCCGCCTTCGTCACCGATTTGGCAGTGCCGTACGACTGGAAAGTTCCGTGCGCGGCCGCGCCCCGGGCGTGCACGACCCGCTCTGGGATGCGCTCGTGGTCGAAATGCGTGATCTTCTCGCGCAGATGAAAGTCTTCGAGGAGGGTGGGTCCGCGTTCTCCGGCCTTGAGCGAATGATGCGTATCGGGTAACCGCAGGCCCTGGGCGGTGGTGAGAAACTCGCCTTCTTGTGCGCGGGTATCCGAGGCGCCGGTCGGACCGATCGGTGCTGGTGATGATTGATCCGGACGGGGTGAAGGAGGCATGTCCACTCTGCTTTCTTCGAAGTCTGTACGGGCTGTTCTCGGAGAGAAAGTCGTTGACGTGCAAAGTGCAAACACCCGCACGACAACGACCGCCGGCTACCATTTCTGAACCGTGCAGATCCCGTGTACCCAAGCGCCCCAATTCTTAAGCGCACCCGGGTTTGTGGCAGCCACCGTTTACGCGGGGGCCACCGATCCGGCGTCACCGGACAGCAAACCCCGGGAGGCGCTGCGTGTCCTCGATGACCGAGAAGTGCGATGCGTCGCCTTTGATGACGCGGCTGGTGTTGCCATGGACATCGACGGGCAGGTCGCCGGCGAGGGTCACCCGGTGCACACTGCGGGCCTGGTTGCCATAGTCGGAGATCCCGTAGTGCTGTGTGGAACGGTTGTCCCAGATCGCCAGGTCACCGGGCTCCCATGCCCAGCGAACGGTGTTCTCGAGCTTGGTGATCCGCGCCTGCAGCAACTGGAAGAGCGCGGTGGTCTCTGATGGCTTGAGGCCGACGAATTCTTTGACAAAATGTCCGAGCAGCAGCGTCTTCGCCCCTGTTTCGGGATGCACGCGGACCACCGGATGCTCGGTTTCGTAGATCTCGCGGGTGAAGTCGCCGTAATTGCTGGCACCAGTGGCGGGCACCTTGATGTTCTGGGAAGCCTCGGCGTAGTCGTACGCGTTGGTGTGGACGGCACGCAGGTTCTCGACCAGGTGCACCAGCGATTCCGGGAGCTGGTTGTACGCCGCTGTGGTCGACGCCCAGGTGGTCGCGCCGCCGTATTCGGGAATGGTGGTGGCGCGAAGGATCGACGCCTTCGGGATCCGGTCGATGAACGTGACGTCGGTGTGCCAACTGCTGGCCGCGCCGTCGATGATCAACATCTTGTTCTCGGCCGAGGTCAGGGTGGGATGCGTGGTGGTCTGGAGGCCCAGGGTGCCTGCGAACTCGTATTGAAGGGCGTCATCGAGATGATCTTGCCCCCGGAAGAACACGACACTGTTGGTTGCGAGTGCATAGCGGATCGCCAAGGCGGTCTCTGCGGACAGATCGCCGGAGAGGTGAACGCCCTCGATTCGGGCTCCGATGTGTTCACCCACCTTGTGGACGGTGATCCCACCGGCCGCATAGATCTCCTCGGCACTGGTTGCTGCGGTGGTCCGGTCGAACTCGGCTACTGCGGTCATGACAATCCTTTCCTTGTTGGACAGAAGGTTTCGAAAAGTTGGACTGGTCGAACATTTCTCAGATCACGGCTGCGAGGGGCTTTGAAACGACGATGTCGGCACGACGTTCGCGTTGCCGGACGGGGTCTGGAATGGGGACAGCAGCAACCAACTCGCGTGTGTATCCGTGCGTGGGGTTGCCGAAAACCTGCTCGGCGCTTCCCAATTCCACGATTTCACCTCCCCGCATCACCGCGACCCGATCAGACACCTGGTGCACAACGGCGAGATCGTGACTGATGAACAAGCACGCGAATCCGTGCTCGGCGCGGAGCTCGGCGAACAACTCGAGTATCTCGGCCTGCACAGACACGTCGAGCGCGCTCGTGGGTTCGTCGGCCACGAGCAACCGGGGTGCCAGTGCCAACGCCCGCGCGAGGGCGACGCGTTGGCGCTGACCGCCGGAGAGTTCACCGGGCTTGCGTTGCGCATACGATCTCGGCAGCTTCACAGAGTCGAGTAGGTCACCCACCCGCGCAGTCAATTTCGACCCCGAGACCACCCGATGGACCTCGAGTGGTTCGCCGATACTGGCACCCACCGAGCGACGCGGATCGAGTGACGCGGCAGGGTCCTGATGTACCAGGGCCATACCCCGGCGACTCCTGCGCAGTTCCGAACCGGACAATTTTGCCAGGTCCCGGCCATCGAGCAGCACCTCACCGGCGGCGACGGAGGTGATGCCGAGTGCAGTCCGTCCCAATGTCGTCTTACCTGAGCCGGATTCACCGACCAGGCCCAGAACCTCTCCGGGATGCAGATCGAGGGATACACCGTCCACAGCCCGGAACTCGGGGTTGCCGTGCCGGGCCGGGAAGACCACGGACACTTTGCGCAGTGACAACACGGCGTCGGTATCGGAGATCGGTGTGGTGGATTCGGCAACCTCACCGGCTTCGGGGAGCCTGGGGACCGCGGCCAGCAGCGCCTTGGTGTACTCGTGACGAGGCGCCGAGAAGAGGCTTGTCACAGAGCTTTCCTCGACGATCTGGCCGCGTTTGAGGACCACCACGCGGTCGGCGATATCTGCCACGACGCCCATGTTGTGTGTGATCAGGAGAATGGCGGTCCCGGACCGATCGCGCAGCCGTCGCAACAGTGCCAGTATTTCTTCCTGCACGGTCACATCGAGCGCGGTGGTCGGTTCGTCCGCGATCAACAGTGCCGGTTCGCCCGAGAGTGCCAGGGCGATGACAACCCGCTGCTTCTGACCGCCCGACAGTTGGTGCGGATACCAGTCCACCCGAACCTCGGGCTCGGGGATCTCGACCATCCGCAACAGTTCCACCGCTCGGGCCCGGGCGGCGTTTCGGGACACCTTGCCGTGCGCCCGAAGGGCCTGCGCGATTTGCCATCCCACTTTGCGGACCGGATTGAGCGCGGTCTGCGGTTCCTGGAAAACCATCGCGGCGCGGGTTCCGCGCCACTGGTTGAGAGAGCGTTCCGTTGCGCCGATCACCTGGTCGCCGGCCAAGACGATGGAACCGTGCGCCTGTGCGCCCTGCGGGAGCAGCCCAAGGGCGGCACGGGCAGTCATCGATTTGCCCGAGCCGGATTCGCCGACCAGCGCCACGATTTCGCCGCGCTCCACGCTCAGATTGACGTGGTCGACCACGGGGGCCACCCCACTGTCAGCGTCGCCGAACCTGATGACGAGGTCGTGGATCGACAGCAGGGTGGCCGTGTGTGAAGTGGTCATGATCAATCCTTCGGTCCGCGACTGGCTACTGTCAGATTCGGCGGGCATGGTTCAACCCCTGGGCGATGAGGAGGAAACTCAGGACCATCGCCGACACGACGATCAGGGGTCCAACAGCATAGGCCGGGTTGGCGTCGAGGTTCGGCACCGATGCGGCGATGATCGATCCCAGCGAGGGGTTTGGTGGCCGCACTCCGATGCCGAGGAAGCTCATCGCACTTTCGGCGAACACACCCGCCGACATCGACAGTGCCAGTTGCACACCCAACGGTTCTGCGGCATTGGGAAGAACGTGCTTACGCAGCACCCACCAACGGCCTGCGCCGATCACTTCTGCCGCCTCCACGTATGGCAGCTCGCGCACCTTCAACAGTGTCGTTCGCAGCAGCCGCCCGAAGATGGGGATCTCAGCCGCCACGATCACCGCCACGACCGGCCACACTCCCGGTCCGGTGATGGCGACAAGTGTGATGGCCAGGATCAACAGCGGGAAAGCAAGGATCACATCGAACACTCGCTGCGTGACCACGTCGGCGACCGTGTTCAGACTCGACAACAGTCCGAACAGGGCACCCAGAACAGCGCCGAGCGGAACCGCGACCACGATGATCAGCACGTTGGTGCGGATGCCGTACAGAGTTCGGGTGAACACGTCACGATTCACCTCGTCGGTGCCGAACCAGTGATCGGCACTCGGCCCCAACAGGTTGGCGCCTTCGATCTGTTCGTTCGGCGAGAACGAGGTGAGCCACGGCGCCAGCACACCGGCGGCAATGATCACGCTCAGGATGATGACGCCGACGAGTCCTTGACCGGACAGCAGTGCGCCGAGCATCGGATTGCGACGCCGATCGCTGTTGTCGGAATCGGCGGTATGTCCATCGATGCCGGGCTCTATTTCGATGACGCTCATGCCTGTCCTCCGATCCGGATCCGTGGGTCGAGGTAGGCGTGAAGGATGTCGGTGAGCAACTGGATGAGCACGAAGATCGTGACCGACAGCAACAGCAACACCTGCACCACCGGATAGTCGCGCCGACCGATGCCCTGCTCGATGAGTTGACCGATGCCCGGCCAGGCAAAGATCGCTTCCACCAGCACCGCACCGCCCAACAGATGACCGGTCTGAATGCCGACGACGGTGAGGATGGTCGGTACGGCGTTGCGTAGCGCTGTGCGGGTCACCAGATTCCACCGCGACACCCCGGCGGCGCGCGCGGTGATCACATACTGCTGGCCCATCTCGGTACGCAACGACTCGCTCAGAAACCTCGTCAGGGAGGCGGCCACCGGCAGTGCCAGACACACCGCGGGCATCAGCAGGTACTGCACTGTGATATCGGGTTGCGCCCAGAATCCCTCTGGCGGAACACCACCCGACGGCAGTACCGGAAAGATCACCGCGAAGACCAAAACGAGCAACACGCCCGTGACGAAGTTCGGGAGAGCAACAGAGACAGTGTTGATGCTGTTCACCGTCGCGGTCAGCCATCGATTCGGCCAGGCGACCACTGCGATGCTCAATGCCAGACTCATGATCACCGCGAGGAGAAGCGCGGTTCCGGCCAGGACCGCCGTGTTCCCGAGACCGGCGAGTACCAGATCAGCGATCTCACCACCGAGCACATACGACCGCCCCAGATCGAAGGTCAGAACGTCACCGATCCACGAAAAATATTGCGCAACCATGGATTTGTCGAGCCCGAGTGAATGCCGGATCGAGTCGATCGACTCCGGGGTGGCGTCCGGTCCGGCCAACACCACAGCCGGATCACCCGGCACCATTCGCATGGTGAAGAAAATCAGTAAGGATGCCAGGAACAGGACCACCAGCGCGGAGGGCAGGCGTCCGATCAGATAGCGAAACATGTGTCGTCCGATCTCTCAGGCAACGTAGGCGTCAGTCAGCAGGGTCTGCCTGGATTTGGTCCACGCCACGTCGTGCACCCTCGTGGCGGCGGTCGGTTGTGGGATCTGCACCGCGATCTCGACGAGGAACACGTCGCGCAACAGCAGATCACTGATCTGCGCGTAGTGTTCGACCGCCGTTCCGTCGACTCCGTCACGGGTTTCCCACGCAGCGCCTGCCGCTTCGGTGTACTCGGGTGATGAGTACCGAGATGCGTTGTGGGCAGCGTTGAACGGGTATGCACTGACGGTGAGAGTGGACGGAACATATTGGGCAAATGTGTGGCCGTAGAGCCACAGTCCGCGGAACTCGGCAGCTATCAGCGTCTTGAGGAAGACCGATTGTTCGATCGGATCGAGTTCCACCGTGATTCCCACGTCGGCGAGATTTGCTTGCACGATCTGCGCGATGGCCTCGAAGTCGCCACCCCCTCCGGGGTACGTGAGCGGAATGGTCGGCAGTTGGCCCACCTCGGCGACCAGCGACCTGGCCTTGTCGACATCTCTTGTGTACGTGTTGTTTTTCGCCTCGTCGTACGCCACCGAGTGTTTCGGCCACGGCAGGTTGACGGCATAGCCCGAGTCGCGGAGCACTTCGGTGACGATGCGATCACGATCAATCGCGTACGCCAGTGCTTTCCGGACACGGACATCAGCGAGCGCAGGCGCGGTGACGCTCACTCCGAGATACGACTGTGTCTCCGCGCCCTCCAACCCGGTGACGTTGAAACCGTCTGTGTCGCGGAGGGTTTGTGCATCCCGTCCGGCCAGCTCGCCGGCGTAGTCGATCCGTCCCGACTTGAGTGCACTGAGCCTGCCCTGCGCGTCCGGGATGATCAGGGCTTCCACACGGTCGAGGTACGGCCGATCGGGCACCCGGTAGTTCGCGTTGCGCTCGAAAGTGATCTGACTGTTGGGACTTCGCGACGTGAACACGAACGGTCCGGTGCCGATGAAGGTTTCACCATTCTGCAGCTGACCGAATGTCTCGCTGTCGAAGATCGGAGCAAGTTCGAAGACATCGAACAGGTTCCCGACCGGGTGTGCGAGCGTCAGAACCAATGTCTGTGGATCACTCGTATCGTAACCGGTGATGATCGCAGCAGTGCTGCGGAGCTGGGCAGAGAACCGGGGATCGGTATAGGTACGCAACGAGAACTCGGCGTCCTTCGCGGTGAACTGTCTGCCGCTGTGGAAATAGACGTCATCACGCAAGTGCACGGTGTACGTCAAGCCATCCGCCGATTGCTCCCAGGACTTCGCCAGCAGCGGCTGGGGTTCGATGGAATCGACGGGATACCGGGTCAACGTCTCGAAGACCAAGCCCAACATGAGGGTTCCGGCCAGGCTTCCACCCGTCAACAACAGCGGCGGGTTGATGTCATCGGTGACTCCGACTTTCAGGCTGCCGCCGCGTACCGGCTGCGCCGATGCATCACCGGCTTCGCGCTGCTCACCGACCGCCGAGGAACACGCGGCCAGGGACCCCGCACCCAGTACCGCAAAGGCGGTGAGTCCGGCACCACGAAGGAAGCCGCGTCGGCTGACGGCAGCCGTTGAAATAGACGAGCGCATGGATTTACGTCTTTCAGGATCAAGAGGGACAGAGGGAGTCGATCGGCGTGAACCCGTGCGGGGGTGACAGCTCAGCCGACGGCGGGAATCGGCACCTCGGGCGCCACTTCGATGCGATGGATACGCCGGTTGCCGTCGCCGTAGTCGTAGATGGCGTTGTGCTGGACAAAATGGTTGTCCCAGATCGCGATATCGCCGACCTGCCAGCGTCTGCGGCACGTGAACTCGGGCCGTATCGACTCTGCTCTGAGGAGATTGATGATCGCATCGCTCTCGGACTTCGACAATCCGTTGATGTCCGGGGTGAACAGATTGTTCACGAACAGCGACAGCTTGCCGGTCTGCGGGTGGCGGATGACCACGGGATGACGAATATCTGTTGGCTGGGCGGGCGTGTTCGGAAAGCGGTGCGAAGCGCTCAGGCCGAGAAGCAGCTGCCGGATGGGTTCCGACAGCGCCTCGTAAGCGGCGATCTGACTCGACCACATGGTGTCGCCGCCGAACGCCGGCAGCTGCTGCATGTGCAGAACGCTGAACCGTGAAGGCCTCGGCTTCCACGACACATCGGTGTGCCACTGATTCGCCTGGTACGCGTTCTCGTTCTCGGTGGAGATCACCGAGATCTCCGGATACCCTTCGTCGCCGAGGTTCTGAAGATGCACGTGGGGGTGTTCGATCGGTCCGAAATGTTTCGCGAATGCGGTGTGGACATCGGGATCGAGTCCCTGGGCGGGAAAGAACAGCACACCGTGCCGGTACAGCTCATCCTTGATCCACTCCACCTGCGCGCCATCAAGGTTTCCGACTGCTGCACCGTGGATCTCGGCACCGATCATTCCCGAAATCGGGTGCACCGACAGTGACGTTTTGGTCTCGAGAGTCGTCATGGATCTCCTTGAATCGCGCTGATGTTCGGTGATGGCCGATGCCATCCGAATGTGAATCTAATGCGATCTCATTAACTTGACCCCGTATAGATTTCACTTGCGTCCATCTATTGATTTGCCGGCGCCGAGTTGCTACAGGCAGGCAGTGGTTTCAAATCAGCCCGGCGCGAGGCTAGGTTTGACGCTGTGGCAAACAGCAAAGGGCGGTACGCCTCGGGAGAGGCCACCAGAATACGTCTGATCGAGAGCGCTGAGCGGTTGTTCGCCGAACGAGGCTATGACGCGGTGTCCCTCAACGATATTCGGCAGGCGGCCGGGCAAAACAACGCCTCGGCGATCAGTTACCACTTCGGATCCAAAGCCGATCTCCTGCAGGCGATCTTCGAGTACCGACTGCCCTCGATCAACGCCGATCGCAACGCCGTCGTTTCGACCTTGTACCGCGCCGAGGAGGCACCGTCGACCCGGGCAGTGCTGTGGGCGACGGTGCAGCCTCTCGCCAACACCCTTGGTGAGGGCAACAGATATGTCGGCGTCCTCGACCAACTGATGACCGCCGGGCTGATCGGAGAACACTTCATGGCAATCGACGCCTCGGTCAACGAAAGCGGTCGCGTTGTCGCCGAGTCACTGCGGGCGTCCGTCGGGCACCTGCCGCCTGCGGTGGCCGATCTACGTCTGGAGCTCGTCTTCACAAGCATGGTTCGGCACCTCGCGAACCTCGGGCGAAGCGGGACCGTCCCCACTACCGAGGACCTGACCGACGCGATCGACGCCTGGGAGGGACTTCTCCTGGCCCCCGTCTCCACTCCACGGATCTGACGACATCCGGACCTCGGTGCGTTCACAAAGCGACCGCGCGTCGGGCCTTATGAACTCATTGCGCCTGTGTCAGTGCAGGTCAGTTCCGAATGACTGTCTCCGACCACCCTGCACAGCTCCCAGTTTCGCGGGATTGGCAACATTGTGGATCTCCGCTATCTGACCATCGGAGTTCATCGTGAACGTGAAGGTGCCGATCACCCGCGCGGCCCCGGTGATCAAAACCCCTAGGGCACCATTGATCTCGGTCACGGTGAAAGCCATGTCGGCAATGTCGACGCCCTCGTAGGGTCGCTGCGACACCCCCGCCAGCCAGGCCGATACCGCAGTGGCGCCAGAGATCGGCCGCCGCGCCTGTCGAACCTTGCCTCCACCGTCTGTCCACAAGGTCACCTCTGGAGCGAGGAGTTCCATCAATGCGTTGATGTCGCCACCGCCGGCCGCGGCGAGAAACCGATCGACCACGTCGCGGCTGTGGCGTGGCCCCACGTCGAACCGTGGGCGGCGGGCCTGCACGTGCGCTCTGGCGCGCCGACCTGTCTGGCGCACAGCAGTTTCCGTTCGCTCGAGCGTGGTGGCGATTTCGGTGTAGCTGAAGCCGAATACCTCTTTGAGCACAAAGATCGCCCGCTCCAACGGGCTCAGGCTCTCCAGGACCACCAGCATCGCGACCGACACCGATTCAGCCTGCGAACCTTGATCAGCGGCTTGATCAAGTTCGGTCAGGATCGGCTCGGGCAACCACGGGCCGACGTAAACCTCGCGTCGACGTTGGGATGAGCGGAGACGATCCAGGGCGACATTGCAGACCATCCGCACAAGATAGGACTTGGGTTCGGCCACCTGTTCCATGTCGACCCGCGACCATTTGAACCAGGTGTCCTGCACCGCGTCCTCGGCATCTACTGCGGTGCCGAGGACCCGGTAGGCGGCTGAGAACAGCAGGCCGCGGTTGTCGTCAAAGATCTGTTGCGCATCCACTACTCACGTCATCTCGCCGTCGTCGCACGGCCCCCGTGTCGCCACGGAATCGCGCCTGGGAAATTCTTCATCACCCCGAATGCCTTCCAGGGACTGCTACTCACCGTCTCCTTGTACATGGTGGCCGATCTACCTGTGAGTACATAGCGATTCGGCGAATCGTCGGGCCGGGTGAACTGGACAACGGCATCGGACCTGCCGAGGCTGAGTGGTTGATGCATGTACGCGAACCGAAATGGTTTGGGCTCTTTACCTTTGAGCTCGCGGACAATCGAGGCTGCGGCGTGTGTTCCCGACGGCATCCCGCTCTGACAGGTGCCGTGGATGATGCCGTAGTTCTGGCGGATGGCCGCCACGTCGCCCACCGCGTACACGTTCGGGTGGGACAGCGATCGTAACGTCGTGTCGGTCACGACCCGGCCGGCGTCGTCGACGGAAAATCCTGCCGTGGCCACCACGTCCGGAGCTTTGACGCCCGCGGTCCACAACACCGCATCGGCAGCCACCTGCTCACCGCCGACGAGATCGACGCCGTCAGGCAACACTTTGGCGATATCGACGCCATCGCGCACGGTCACGCCGAGGCGAGCCAGGGAATCCGCCACGTATTCCTGGCCCCTCGGCCCCATCTGAGATGCCGGCGGCCGGCGGCTCAGCAATGTCACATCGAGGTGGGGGTGCTGTTCGGCCAGTTCGGCCGCGGCCTCGACACCGGTCAAACCGCCACCTGCAACCACCACTGCACCACCGTCCACGATGCGCTCGATTCGGTCGGCAAGCCCTGCGGCACTTTGGACATCGTCCAAGGTGTACGCATGTTGCGCCACGCCCGGAACCGCCGAGGCTGCGACACTACCGAGCGCGCAGACCAAGATGTCGTAGCGAATACGGGACCTGTCGCCGAGCCGTACCGACTGGCCTTCCGGATCGATCTCGTCGACCCACCCACACCGGAAGTCGATACCGGTTCCGTCCAGCATCTCTTCGATGTCATAGAACTCGAGCTCCTCACCGGCTGCCACCTGATGCATGCGCAACCGCTCGGTGAACCTCGTGCGAGGGTTCACCAAGGTGACATGGGTCGGACCGGATGCCCAGGAACGTCCTCGGGCGCGCCGAGCGACTCCGATGGCCGTGGTCATTCCTGCGTAGCCGGCACCGAGTATCACTATCTCTGTCATGACTGGCGTCCTTTCTCTCGTCGGTATCCATAAGACGCAGCTCAAGGTCCAAGACGTGACATCGACGACGTTTGCATCGGGCTGTGCGATCAGCTGATGACTGCCGGGGAGAGATCGTTGCCCGCCCCCGTGGCAACCCCGGGACACTGACCGGGCCCTGGTTCATCTCCCTCATCAGAGCGATGTTTGAAGAACGCCGTTACCGGATATACCCCTATACGGTCCGGTTGAAGTCGCAGCCCGCCAACCAACGCTCGCGGCGTTATCGCCTCGAGTACCGACGCGCTGGGATCCCCGGCGCCGAAGAAGGGCATTCATGAGCTGGAGTTGCGACACCTGTGGGCGGAATCTGAAGATGCCGTACATCACCGACCACCTCGCCGAGGTTCACGCCGGGTACACCAGCGGATGGGCAATCACCGCGGACATGGCCATGTGCCCTGCCTGTGCCACAGCATTGATGGCGCCGAAGCTGGATGACAGCAGCGTGGTGGGCTGACCCCCCAACGGGCGGTTCCCCCGGGCCCTCGGGCCTGGGGAATGCCACTTTGCCGGCCATCGGCACCATCGAATGCCATCGGCTGGGCCGGGCCGAACTAGTCACTCGTCGTCTGACGACCGGTACGCACTTCGATAGCGAGCGCGGCGAAGTCGAGCCATCCGACTTTGTAACACCGAATTCCGGCCCTTTTTTCTGCTCGATGAGAACAAAGCAAATACGGCGCCAGCGAATAGGATCGCGGCAACCGCGGCGATAATCGCTCCGATCGCCGACCCATTGGCCCAGAAGACCAGGGCCACACAAATAGACGCGACGGTGGCCAGGACGCAGAGAAAACCAGCCCAGCCCGCGGCATGCATCTTTCCGACTTCACGCTGAATAGGTGTATTTCTGGGCATCAATCGCTCCTCTGGTACATCACCCTGGCGCGAGTTCTCTTGAACAACTCATCTGCCGCGAAAAGTACCCACAACCGAATGGGGTAAACGCCGCGAGCGGCAGAAGTCAGGGGTTGCAGCGCCCCGCCATCAACAGCATCGCGGGATCTACTGCCTACAGTCGGGGCGTACTCACACCATCACCATGGCCAGTCCGACGACACATATGGCCATGACAGCGCACAACACCGCGGTCAGCGCGGCACTGACCACCAATCCGACCACCAAGACCACGCCACCGAGCGCGAGTGCGAACGCCGCCACCAGTGCGAGCGTTGACCCGCGCTTCTCACCGAGATCGTCCCAGATCTCCTGGTCCGAAATCCTCACGTCCGGAACCGCAGCTCCAGCGTTGTCATTGTCAAAGATTCTGCGAGAGAACATTTCCACTCCTCTGCCCGCAGCACCCGTACTCGCTCGTCGTTGCGCAGATAAAAGATCTGCCGTCGATGAACAAAGTAAATACTGGGTATGCGAGGTAACCGAGTTTCGAACAACCGGAAAGAATGATCACGACATTTCGAAAGCCCGGATGACGACCAATGTCGATTGTGCGGCTGGGTGGTGAACCGTCCAACAAGGATAATCCGCAGTATCTCGTAAAAGCAACACGTCCCCGATCAGCGTGGGGGTTCCGATGCGCCCGTTCTGGGTACCCCGTTGCAGAGAAGCGGATGGCGCGATTTTTTGCGTACAACGACGGGAGCACCGATCATGACCACGAAGACCAGCGCCTCACCAAAGTATTCACATGAGTGACACGCATGACCGCGGGACGGATCCAGAGAACCTGCCGGGGATGGAGGGCGCCCATGGGGTCGAGCCCGGCGCCACACCACCGGAGGCCGCGCAGACGTCCGGGCTCTCTGCTTCCGAACCCCGCACCTCGCGGCATTTCCCGCCGACTGGAGTGGCCACGATCATCGTTGTGGTCCTGATAGCGATCCTCTTTCTTGCCGCTGCGATCGGGATCATCGTTCAGATGGTCTCCTGACCCAGGAGTCAGCGATCGAATCCGGCTCTGCCAACCGCCGCGGCGGACTCCGCCTGCCGCAGGTTTCAGGCGGTCGGTGTCCGGCTACCCAGAGACATGCAGAACACCAACTCCTTGCTGCTGCGGTCCCGAGGCATCTGATGGTCTCTGACGCAGTTGTCATCGGTGGTGGCCATAACGGCCTGGTCGCCGCTGCCACGCTCGCCGACGCCGGATGGGATGTCACCGTGCTCGAGGCCCAGCCCGAACCGGGAGGGGCGGTACGGAGCGCGGAACTGACGTCTGGCTACGAGAGCGACCTGTTCAGCGCGTTTCACCCACTGGCAGCAGTGTCACCGGCGTTTCGCGAACTCGATCTCGAGTCGCACGGTCTCCGGTGGAGTCACGCACCGGATCCGTACGGGCATCCCAGTCACCCCGACGACGACAACGCGGTGATCATCCACCGGGACCCCGCCGAGAACGCTGCGCAGTTCGCCCGGTACGACGAACGGGACGGGCGCACATGGCTGGCGCTGACCGAGCAGTGGCAATTGTTGAAACCGGCACTACTCGAGACGTTGTTCGGCCCGTTTCCGCCCCTGCGCGGCCCCCTGTCGATCCTCCGCAGGCTGGGTATCGGTGATTCGACCCGGCTCGCGCGGTTTCTGCTGCTGCCGGCAAATCGGATGGTCACCGAGTTGTTTCACACTGAACGTGCGCGTTTGCCGATGCTCGGCAACGCGATGCACGCCGACGTGCCGCTCGACGCGCCGGGCAGCGGAGTCATGGGCTACCTGCTGACCATGCTTGCCCAGGACACCGGCTTTCCGGTCCCGGTCGGCGGGGCGGGTGCGCTGACGGAGGCGCTGGTGCGGCGGTGCGAATCGGTGGGAGTGCAGATAGTGTGCAATTCTCCGGTCACCGGCATCGAGACCAACTCCGGCCGAGCTCGCGCAGTGCGGACAGCCGACGGGACGTCATGGAAGGCCACACGGGCCATCATCGCGAACACGTCCGCGCCGAACCTCTACAAGAATCTTCTGCCCAAGGGCGATGTCCCCGTACGGGTCCTCGACGACCTGGAGAACTTCGAATGGGATGCACCGGTCGTCAAGGTGAATTACGCGGTGCGCGAGCCCATTCCGTGGAACTCGAAGAACCTGGGCCGGGCCGGAACCGTCCACGTCGGAGCAGACAGGCACGGTTTGATGCGTTGGATGACCGACATCAACACCGGGGTGGTCCCCGCACATCCGTTCTTGCTCGTCGGGCAGATGACAACCGCCGACCCGACACGATCACCAGCCGGGACCGAAAGTGCCTGGGCCTATTCGCATCTGCCGAGAGGCATTGACGATGATTCCGCCGCACTGCAACTCGCTGCGCGGATGGACGCGGTGATGGAGGCTCACGCTCCGGGATTCGGGGACCTGCTCGTCGGCCGACACGTACAGACCCCGGCCGACTTGACGGCCGCCGACGCCAACCTTCACGCCGGCGCCGTCAACGGCGGCACGTCCCAGCTGCATCAACAGTTGATCTTCCGGCCGACGCCAGGACTGGGACGGGCGGAGACGCCTGTGGAGCGCTTGTATCTCGGAAGCGCCTCGGCCCATCCCGGCGGTGGAGTGCACGGTGCGTGCGGACGTAACGCGGGGCGAGCCGCACTCTCTGCCGACGGCGTCAAAGGGCTCCCGCGTCGCTTTCTGACGCGCAAGACCATCGATCTGTTCACCAGATAGAAGAAGGAGAGGCTCGCTCGAGGCGACTATCCGGTCTCCACCAGTTTCCGCGCCACCTCTGCAAGCGGCACATTGCTGTCCTGAGACAGCTTGCGTAACAGTTCGAAGGCCTGCACCGCATCGACGGAAAACCGCTCCATGATCATGCCCTTGGCCTGCCCGATGATGTCGCGACTCGCCAGTGCACTGTTGAACTGTATTTCCTGGCGCGCCCGGAACAGGGCCAGGGCGGCGTGGGTGGCGTAGACGAAACCCAGCTCTTCGGACTCCCTGGTGAACGCGTTCACCTCCTCGGAGAACAGGTTCAGCGCTCCCATCGCACCTTCATGGGTGAACAACTGAAATGACAGGCTCGATCTGACGGCAGTTTCGCTGATCGCCCGTGCGGCGAACGCGGGAAAGCGCTGCTCGTCGCAGAAATTGTTCATCCACACCGTCGGCTGCTCCCACGCGGCTTCAAGGCATGGACCCTCTCCGACCTGCTTCTGAATCTGATCGAGCTGCTCCACCACCGGATCCGTGACACCGAGCGATTCGAACTCATTCTTCTTCTTGACCAACAGGACGCCTGCGAATTGAGCCCCCGGCACGTGTGTGACCGCGCCTGATGAGATCGAACCGATCAGTGTATCGATGTTGTCCTGCGCCGACGACAGTTTGTGCATGTCTCGCACCAGTTCGGCAATGGTCGTGTGCACTTCGGCGTCCATCCAACCCACCGTTCTATCCAACGCTCACGGCGGCTTCTTCCACCGACTCGCCGGTCAGTATACGCACGAGACGGGTGGCCAACGGGCCGATGCTGTGCAGGACGCGCATCTTCTGAAGGGAATTGGGTACAGCGTGGTGGAACCCGGAAGGAGCCACCATGCGTCAATCCATTGTTGATCAAACCGAACAACAACTTGCGGGTGTGCACAGCGTACTGGTCAGACAGAAGCGTGATCACATCGAAGTCGACCGTCTTCTGCTATCGCTCGATACCGCACATGGACACCAACGGGAAGAATTGCTGAATTCGTTGTGCCGCCTGGTTTTCCCTCATGCGTTCGCCGAGGAAGCGATCTTGTGGCCATACATCCGCCGCCGCGTTCCCGACGGCGAAGACCTCACCCTCGAAATCGAACAAGAGCACCAGCAGATCAACGAACTCTTCACCGAGCTCGAGACGCTTGACGTCGATTGCGTGCCTCACCACACCGTGTTCGACGAGATCACCCGACTACTGCGTGAAGACGTCCGGGATGAAGAAGACCACCTGCCGCCACTGTTGCAGGACAATTCGTCCGACCGCACACTGGTTCGTCTCGGCTACGCCTGGGAGGCCGTGCGCGGTATCGCACCGACGCGTCCCCACCCCGTGGTCGCCCGCGGTGACGATCCCTCGACCCATCGAAGCTGACGGGGCGAAACCGACCGGGGCCGGCCTGGCATTCGGCCCGGATCGGCGCTCGATGTCGACACTGTCCCCGCAAGTACCCTGAAACGACGCGCAGGCTCTGGCCGTTCCCGCCGATGCCCCTTACGTCGAATTGCTCTACACCCCATCCCCTTTCGGACCAGCAACAGAGCGCAGCGCGCGGCGGGACGGCCGATGGGGTTGCAAAGCCGGTCGATGACTGCGACTATTGGTCCAGGTTAAATGACTAGCCATGCTCTGCGTCGGCAGTCCCCTCATGCCAACGTTTCCCAATTGTGTTCAGGGAGCGATTGTGAAGTCAGAATCCAAATTTGCCGAATACTCCAGCGTGGCTGCGTCCGCGTGTGGCCAATTCTCCATTTCCACGATCCCTTGCCACGACCTTTTTGTTCTGAGTGTGCGGGGCGACCTCGACTTGATGACGGGCGCTCAGCTGAGCGAGACCATCGACGAAGCCCTCGCCTCGGGCGCGAAAAGCCTGGTCATCGACATGACGATGACCGACTTCCTCGGCGCCGCCGGCCTCACCGCCCTCGACTACGGACGCCGACGAACCGAGACTGCGGGCGGCCGATTTGCCGTGGTGGCTGCCGGCCGCGCGACAGCCCGCCCTATCACGGCGCTGGGACTGGGCGAGTCGCTGAATATGCACCGCAGCATCGATGAGGCGATGGCTGCTTGCGGCCGAGGTGGCCCGGCGAGCCGCCGCCTCGTAACCGACGCAATCGGCGTGCAGGGCCTGACCAGACCTGCATGAACCGGCTACGCCATCCCGAAGACACCGGGGTGGCACGGTGCATTCAGCTGTTCCGATTGCCAGATGTACGGCAGATTACGGTTCGAACTCGGTGCCGGTGATCTGGGATGACAAGACTCTCCGCACGCAGACACCCATGGTGTCGCCGCATCACCAGTTGTTGAAACAAATTGCGATGCAACCTTTTCCACCGCGTTTGTCTCGCTTGTTTCGCCAGTTGTCACCTTGCGGCGCCCTGCCACGGAAGGTCGAACACCTGCGATGTCTATAAACGACTGGATTCCAATATGTTTCGTCACACCGACTACCTGCAATTCGATGTCAAGCCGGAGACTCCCGACCCCGTCTACGCCCGAAAGCTACAGGAGCTACTCGGCGGCGCGTTCGGTGAAATGACCGTCACCATGCAGTATCTGTTCCAAGGATGGAACTGCAGGATGCCCGGCAAGTACAAAGACATGATCATGGACATCGCGACCGAAGAGATCGGTCACGTCGAGATGATCGCAACGATGGTGGCCCGACTTCTGGAGGGCGCACCGGCAACCGAGTCGAGCAAGGCCGCCGGTGGAGATCCGGTGACCGCGGCTGTGCTCGGTGGAATGGATCCGCAGCAGGCCATTGTTGCCGGCGGAGGTGCCCTCCTCGCCGACAGCAACGGGGTCCCGTGGAACGGCCGCTACATCATCGCCAGCGGCAATCTCCTTGCAGACTTTCGTGCGAACGTCACCGCGGAGGCCCAGGGCCGTTTGCAGACAGCTCGCCTGTACCACATGACCGACGACCCCGGCGTGAAGAACATGTTGAAGTTCAACCTTGCCCGAGACACCCACCATCAAAACCTCTGGCTCGCCGGGATCGAAGAACTCAAGGCCGACGGTCTCGAGGAGACCATCGCACCGAACGCGTTGCTGGACGAGGAGTACTCCGAACACGCCGAGAACCTCTGGCATCTCTCCGACGGTGTGCACTCGGCCGAAGGTGGCTGGGCGAACCGGGTGGCCCCGGACGGTAGGCGCAGCATGGGGATTCTCACGGATCCGCAGCCACTGGGCGGCAAAGGCCAAGCGCCGGCACCGGATCCCAAGCTCTACGCCACCTACGACGGCTCACTTGGGACGCCGAAATCGGCGGCACTCGGTACCGAAAAGGGTCTCATGGGCAAGGTGAAAGATGCCCTTGATCCCGACTCGTCACAAGACAAGGCCTAAAAGCGGAGCACCCGTGTGCACTCTGGCACGTCAGTCGCGATCAGAGGCGGCGAGTTTCTCCAGATAGGCGTCGAGCACCGCAGGGACGATCAGCGCGGACAGCTCATGGTGCAGCTGAGCCCGGATGTAGCTGTCCACCGTGAACTTCGGAGCGAAATGCCAGTGCTTGAGAGCCCAGCCATGCGCCAGCATCATCAGATCGAAGACCACCAGGTCGACATCGACGGGCTTCATCAACCCGAGTTCGATGCCGGCCTCGATGGCACCGCGCATCGGTGCGGAGGTCTCGACCTCTAGGTCCTTGATCTGCTCGCGACCGGCAGCATCCAGGGTTCGACTCTCGCGATACGTGAGGATCACCGCATCGCGATTCTCGTCGACGATGGTTGTGTAGCGAGCGAATCCGGCTACCAGCCGGTCGACCGGGTCGTCACCGGCACTGTCCATCGCGGGCTTGAGCTGGTCGCGGAACGTCTCCAGGATGTCGACGATCGTGGCCAGCAGGATGTCTTCTTTGTTGCCGAAGTACTTGTAGATCAGGCCGACGCTCACCTCGGCCTCATCGGCCAGTGCCTGCATGGACATCTGGTGAAAGCCGGTGCGCTGCATGACGGTCACCGCCGCATCGAGCACCTGACGCCGCCGGGAGGAGACCCGTACCGCACGGACTGCCTCGTCGACGGTCAACTGCGCGTCTGACTTGGCCATGCGGTCCTCCTCTTCCACTCGATGAACATTGATTCATCACCGTAGCGGATCGTCACATCTGCAGATCTTTGGCGATGATCGTCTTCATGATCTCGGTGGTGCCGCCGTAGATGGTCTGAATCCGGGCATCGACAAAAGCCCGTGCCACCGGGTACTCCCGCATGTAGCCGTAACCGCCGTGCAGCTGCAGGCAGCGGTCCGCGGTACGCACCTGCAATTCGGTGGTCCACCACTTGAGTTTCGCCGCGCGGGTGGCGCTCAGCTCCCCCTTCGCGTGCGCGGCGATGCAATCGTCGAGATAGGTTCGGGCGATGTCGATCTCGGTCGACAGTTCGGCCATGACGAACTGGGTGTTCTGGAACCCGGAGACCGGCCGGCCGAACGCGGACCGCTCGCGCACGTACTCGAGAGTTCGGGCGAACACACCCTCCGCCGCCGCGACCGCACCCACCGCGAGTGACAGCCGCTCCTGCGGAAGGTTGTGCACCAGTTGGTAGAAACCCTGCCCCTCTTCACCGAGCAGGCTCGCCGCCGGCACACGCATATCCGTGAAGGCGAGTTCGGAAGTGTCCTGGGCGTGTAACCCGATCTTGTCGAGATTACGGCCACGCGTGAATCCCGGGGTCTCGGCGTCGACGACGAGCAACGACAACCCCTTGTGACGATCCGGAGATGTGCGTACGGCGACGACGAACAGGTTTCCGTTCTGCCCGTTCGAGATGAATGTCTTCGCGCCGTTCACAACGTAGTGGTCGCCGTCGCGTACAGCCGAGGTGCTGATACCGGTCAGATCACTGCCGGTACCCGGCTCGGTCATGGCGATGCCCAGCACGGTGTCGCCGGTGACGACCCCGGGCAGCCACTCCGCCTTCTGCTCGGGGGTGGTCATGTCGGTGAGGTACGGCAGCACCACATCGTTCTGCAGGGAGAACGCGATCGCTTCGGAGGCGGCCCCGGTGCGGGCCGTCTCATCGATGACTATCGCGTTGTACCGGAAGTCGTCGACGCCGGGACCGCCATACTCTTCGGCGACCGTGAACCCCAGTAACCCTTGCTTACCCGCATCCGTGAACAGGGAGCGGTCCAGCATCTTGTCGTCCTCCCACTTCTCGTGGGCGGGGACGATGCGCTCGGCCACGAATCCGGCGACGGCAGCACGGAAGTCCAGGTGTTCGACGTCGTGTGTCAGTGCGCTCATGTCGGTACTCCTTCGCCGCGTGTCAACGGAATGCGTTCTGACCGGTGAGGGCCTGTCCGAGGACCAGCTGGTGCATCTCGGGGGTGCCCTCATAGGTGAGCACCGATTCGAGGTTCACCATGTGCCTGATGACCGGATATTCGAGGGATATGCCATTGCCGCCCAGTATCGTTCGTGCCGTGCGGCAGATCTTGATGGCCTCGCGGGTGTTGTTGAGTTTGCCGAAGCTGACCTGATCGGGACGCAGGCCGACGCTGTCCTTGAGACGGCCCAGGTGCAGGGCCAGGAGCTGGCCTTTGTGCAGTTCGACGGCCATGTCGGCGAGCTTGCCCTGGGTCATCTGGAATCCGGCGATCGGCCTGCCGAACTGCGTGCGCTGTGTCGAATAGTCCAGTGCGGCCTCAAAAGCTGATCGTGCTGCGCCGATCGACCCCCAGATGATGCCGTAGCGGGCCTCGGTGAGGCTGCTGAGCGGGGCCTTGACGCCTCGACCGCCACGCAGATCTGTGCTGGGCATCAATGCCGATTCGGGTAGACGGACGTTGTCGAGAACGATCTCCCCGGTGGCCGAGGCGCGCAGTGACAGTTTGTGTTTGATCTCGGGGGTACTCACACCCGGAGTATCGGTCGGCACGATGAAACCACGTATTCCGCTCTCCCCCTGCCCATCGTCGGTCTGGGCCCACACCACCGCCACGTCGGCGATCGGCGAGTTGGTGATCCACATCTTGCTGCCGTCCAGGATCCAGTCAGAACCGTCCTTACGTGCCCGGGTCTTCATCGCAGACGGATCCGATCCGGCATCCGGTTCGGTCAGTCCGAAGCAGCCGATGATGTTGCCTTCGGCCATCTGCGGCAACCACTGCTGCTTCTGCTCTTCGCTTCCGTTGTTCCAGATCGAGAACATCGCCAGGGATCCCTGCACCGACACCATCGATCGGATACCGGAGTCACAGGCTTCCAGTTCAAGACTCGCCAACCCGTAGTGGACGGAGGTCGATCCGCCACAGCCATAACCCTCGAGATGCATTCCGAGGACACCGAGTGATCCGAACTCTTTGAAGAGTTCACGCGCATGTGGAATGCCGCCTTGCTCAAACCATTCGGCGATGTTCGGCGCGACGTGCTCGTTCAGGAAGCCTCGGACGCTGTCACGGACGGCAAGTTCGTCGTCGGAGTACGACAGATCCAGGCCCAGGAGGTCGGTGCGGTCGAAGGTCGGTGCTTTTTTGGTACTCAAGATCCGGCTCCTTGTGTTTCGGGCGTCGGGCGGTGAAAGTGGCCGTCGGCCATGTCGGTACGCGCGGTCTCAGCCGCTTTGTAGTGAAGCTTCTTGCCGGTTGCCGACAGTGGCAGGGTGTCGACGAGTCGGTAAGCGCGAGGACGTTTGAAGGTCGACAACATGGGGTGGTCGCGACAGTACCGGTCGAGTTCGTCTGCGCCGAGTGCCGGATCGGATGTGACCACGTAGGCAACCACGACCTGGCCCCAACGGTCATCCGGTACCCCGACCACAAGACAATCCGTGACGCCGGGGTGGCCGTTCAGCGCCTCTTCGATCTGCACGGGGTGGACGTTCTCGCCACCGGAGATCAGCATGTCGTCTTTGCGCCCGACGATGGTGACGAACTCATTTTTGTCCCAGGTCGCCAGGTCACCGATGTGCAGCCAACTGCCCGAATACTTCGCCGCTTCCTGCTCGGGCGATTTGTAGTAGGCCATCGCACTTTTCGGCGACCGCACGATGATTTCCCCGACCTCGGAGCCGTCGCGTGCGACGGTCTGATCCGGACCGGCGAGTGAGCCGTCATCGAGGATCTTCACCACGGCGACGTCGTCGTCGATACAGGCCCGACCGGCCGTCCCCGCCATCGCCGGCAGGTCGGTCGGACGCAGAAAGGTGTTCCAGAAACCTTCGGTGCTGCCGTAGCCGTTGAAGATCCGGGGTGTGAGCACCCGCTGGTAGAGCAGTGCCGCGTCTCGTTCCAGCGGTGCGCCCATCGTGACGATGCCACGCAGGGACGACAGGTCTCGAGGTCGGTCCTGCTGTGCCTTCGCGAGCATCCCGAGGTTGGTGGGTGCCCCGATGAGGAAGGTCAACCCGAACTCCTCGACGCGATCGAGAGTGAGATCGGCATCGAATGTGCGTTGCGGCACCAGCGATGAACCGAGGTAGAACGTCGGATTCGGTCCTGCACAATATAATCCGCCGCGATGGAACCAGGGTGTCATGTTGAGCGTGCGATCTTCCGGTGCCAGCGGGAAATGCATGATGACGTCGTGTGCGCTGAAGATCTCGATGGCACTGTTGAGCGGCACGGCTTTTGGCATGCCGGTGGTACCGGACGTGTAGAGACGGGAGGTCTCATCGAAGACGCCGCGGGTGACGGTCGGCGGGGCGGCGGGTCCGGTGGTGAGGTCGTCGAACCTGATCGAGGTGTGCCCGGCGACCGGCTCCCCCGGACCGACTGCCACCAGCAGTTCCGGTACGTGCGCGGCCCGCTGGAGGGCGTCGGCCACCATGGGCGACAGGTCCGCGTCGTAGATGAAGACACGGGGCCTGCTGATGTCGATGATGGTGGCGGTTTCACCGGCCGCGAGACGATAGTTCAGCGGCGACCCGACCGCCCCGGCCGCCTGGGTTGCGAGATAGAGCTGCGCGAACTCCGGGCCGTTGAACAGTTGGTAGGCAACAACATCCCCGGGGTGCACCCCGGCCGCGGCCAACGCGGTGGCGATGCGGTCCACCCGGTCGCCCAACTCGGCGTAGGTCCACTGCACCCCGGTGACCGGGTCGATCATCGCGACGCGGTCGGCGTAGCGATGGACGTTGCGTCGAAAACCGTTGAGATAGGTGAACTCGGTTTCGAAATACGCCCGATAGGCGTGGGCGTCGTACTCTGCGGGTGTGCCGGCGTCGCTCATGATGCTATCCCGCCATGGTCAGGCCGCCGCTGACACTGATCACCTGTCCGGTGATGAATGACGCGGCGGACGAGGAGAAGAACAGGACTGGCGCGGCGACCTCATCGGGCCTGGCCAACCGCCGGAACGGAATCGCCCGGACCAGAGCATCTTTGAGCTTCTCTGCTTGTGCCTGGAACAGCGGGGTGTCGGTCGGTCCCGGGCACACACAGTTGACGGTGATGCGATGCCGGGCCATCTCCCTGGCCAGGGATTTGCTCAGTGCGATGACCCCGCCTTTGGCTCCGGCATAAATGGCTTCACCAGAGCTGCCGACACGACCGGCATCGGACGCCAGGTTGATGACCCGGCCGCCCGGCTGATCGGGATTGTCCGTGGCCACCTGAACCATCCCTGGCAGGAAGGCACTGCACATGTGCACGGGTCCGAGATAGTTGATCGCGACCACCTTCTCAGCGAATTCCGTTGACGCGTTGAGGAATTGATCCGTACGATCCCAGCCTGCCGCGTTCACCAGGATCGTGGGAATCCCCAGCTCGGCGTTGACCTGATCGCGGAGGGCATCCACCTGTGACCGATCTGCGATGTCCACGCCCATCGGGGTGATCAGATCGCTGTGCTCGGCGGTCCGCTTGGCGGCTTCTTGGTCCAGATCGGCGGCGACGACGGCGATACCCTGGTCGGCCATCGCGAGCGTGATGGCCTTGCCGATTCCCGACCCTGCGCCGGTGACCACAGCGATTGTCTTGGTACTCATGGTTGTCCTCTCAGCTTCCGACATACTTGCCGAAGTCGGGGGTCCGTTTCTCGGCGAAGGCGTGGGCGCCTTCGAGCCCCTCGGGTGAATGGGTGAACAAATCCAGGGCAGACATCGCGAGGTTGCTCAGACCGGCTTGGTGATCGGTGTCGGCGTTGAAGCTCTGCTTGAGGAATCGCAGCGCGGTCGGGCTCTTCTCACCGATCTCGGCGGCGATGGCCTTCGCCTCGTCGAGCAGCTTGTCGGCGGGGACGACGAAGTTCACCAGACCCCAGCGTTCGGCCGTCGTGGCGTCGTACTGCCGGCACAGATACCACATCTCCCGTGCGCGTTTCTCGCCGACGACCCGGGCCAGGAATGCCGAGCCGAAACCCGCATCGAAGGATCCGACCCGGGGTCCGGCCTGCCCGAACTTCGCGGTCTCGGAGGCGATCGACAGATCGCAGAGCACGTGGAGCACGTGGCCGCCGCCGATCGCCACACCGTTGACGGCCGCAATCACGGGTTTGGGGACGTCCCGGATCAGCTTGTGAAGGTTGCCGATTTCGAACATGCCGCTCTCGGTGGGGCCGTAGTCCCCGGTTTCCGCACGTTGCTTGACGTCACCGCCGGTGCAGAAGGCCTTCTCCCCGGTCCCGGTCAGGATGATCGCCGCGATCCCGTTGTCAGCCCATGCCTTGCGGAACGCGCTGATCAACTCCTCGACGGTCTTGCCGCGGAAGGCGTTGTAGCGGCTCGGACGGTTGATCGTGATGACTGCGGTGCGGCCGTCGACCTCATAAATGATGTCCTCGTACTTCGGAGAATCACCATTGAGTGATTGAGTGTTCATAGTGAATGAATGTACATTCACCGCATGTGTGTGTCAACGGTCACAGAGCCTTCGGTCGTTCATGTGCGGGGTTTGCCCACGTTAAGACGCGAGCCAGGCCCCGTGGAGTCCGGCGGGCACCCGGATCGGCAAGGTGATGGTCGCGATCGGGCCCGCGGCGGGATCGTCCGCGGTGAGTAGGTAGAAGTACGAACGCATGTCCTGCGGGTCGGTACCGATCGCACCCCAGTAGTCACGTTCGGATCCCGGGATGAAGATCGGCTCCCCGATGGCCACGCCGGGCGACCAGCACACCTCGGTGCCGCGGGCGAGGTCGTGGAACCACAGGCTGTCCAGATCGTCGCGGTCGGCGTCGGCCTTGCCGACCGTGGCGACGTGCCCATGGTCGAGAGTCAACCTGCGGTCGTCGACGCGCGGGAACTCGATGTTGGTGCGCTCACTGACGACGGTGCGGTTGATGGCCCCGGTCACCGGATCACATACCGTCCGGGTGAGATGGGAGACGTTGGGAACAGAAACCTGCGCGAACCCCGAGGGGTATGCCCATTCGACGTAGTCGACGGTGACGGTGCCGTCGGGGTTGTCGAAGGCGTTGGCGAAGTGCCACACCCAGAACGTGTCCGTCTGGATCCAGCGCACAGTGCTGCCGTCACGCGGGATGAGTGCGATCCGCGTGCCCTCGTCGGGCCGCCACGACAGCAATCCGCCACCCGTCACCGCCGCCTCGAGGTCGAACGCCAACGGGTTGATGAACAGGACGACATAGCGCTGCGTGAGCGCCATGTCGTGGATCATCATCGGGGCGTCGAGTCCGTCCACCACCGTCGGTGGACGCTGTTGCCGTCCGTCCGGACCGACAACCGACCAGGTCAGGTACGGCGCTTCGAGCGTGTAGTTGAACAACACCATCTCACCGGTGTGGGGATCGATCTTCGGGTGGGCGGTGCTGCCGACCCGCATGGCACCGTCGCAGTCTTCTCGGCCGAGTGTCGCCAGGTTCACCCGATCGAGGCGGTAGGGCTTGTCGGATTCGGCCATCGCCATCAGGCGTCCGGCGTGCTGCACGATGTTGATGTCGGGCAAGTGTCGATATGTGCCCACGAGCTCTTCTCCCACCACACCGGCCGGCGGGGTGTAACCGTCGGTGAGTCCGGACCAGATCGCTTGGCCTGCTTGTTCTTCGGCCAGCACCATGGGTGTCCGGACGAATCGATTGCTGTATGCCGCACGTCCGTGTTCAACGGTGATGCGATGGACCATGCCGTCACCGTCGAGTGGGTAGACGTAAGAGCCGATCGGATCGAAACGCGGATTGGGACCGTTGCGTAGATAGCTGCCCCGCACATCGGCGGGTAGCTCCCCGACGATCTCGAGCCCGTCGACGTCGACCTCCTCGCGCTGGGGTGCGTTCACACCGGTGAGGTGCCCGTGGTGTGTGAGGTCCAGCGGGGCGGGACGGTTGGGGTCGACGATTACGGTCATCGAAAGTCTCCTCGATCGAAAGGAATTGTGGTGGTTGGCTAGCGGCTGATGGGCCCGGGCGCGGTCTCAACCGGCGCGTCGGCGATGACACCGGTGCCGGCCCGAGAGTTGCTGACGAGGCTGTCGATCACCAGAACGTGCGGTGCTTCTGCACAGATGGCTTCGATCCGCGCGAACAACTCGACCTCGAAACCTGCAGGCACCGGAGTCGGAGGTTGCAGATCCACCAGTGCCGACAACACCGCATACGGCGATCGCCACGACAGCTCGCCAGCGGTTGACCGCCTACTGTCCGCGCCGAGCCCGGACACCAATTGACGCAAGCGGTGTGTTTTCCCACTGCCCGGGCCGGCCGTGATGACCAATGCGCGCGGTGCGACTCCGTCGACGGCAAGGCGTAGAGCAGCGGCGATCTCGTCGACGACTGCCCGACGAGCGCCCAGCTGCGTCGTCCGCATGGCGCTCAGAATAGGACAGTGCACGACTCGGTGCACTCCCAAAGCCCACGTTGATGCCCGCAGGTGGCAGCAAAACATACACGCGGTGACCGATGTTCGGCCGTGCCCAGGCAACAGACGATTGGTTGAGCGCATGATCGTGCGCTTTCCAGCGGCGACAGCATTGACCATCTGGACCAGAAGCCGGCGCGGGTGTGCTCGGCACTCAGTGTGACTGCGTCGCAACTTATCTCGATCCACACCACAGAACCAACCGAGCGTCACCTCACCTGCGCGCTGACGTGGCTGACTCCGATCTCCCTGGCACTGAACGCATTCCGCCACACCTATACGTCGACCGCTCCCGTGATACCTAGCCCGCGGGAACGGGCAGCGGTGCCAGAGAGTTGCCAGGGGGGATCGATGAGCAGTTGTCCGGGACGTACGCTCCGGCGAAGTGCTGATCGAGGAAGCGAGCCGCTTCCGCCTGGAACGGGACGTACGCCTGGCCGTGGCTCAGTCCGGCGTACCGCGTGTAGTTGACCGGCACTCCCCGACCGCAATACGTGTGGGCCAGAGCCTGGACGTCTCGGGTGATCATGACCTGGTCACCGATTTCATCGATTTGGCCGACGGCCAGGAACAGGGGCACATCAGGGGTTCCGGCGGTGCCCATGATGTTGTCGTTGATGGCACGGACCACCTGGGGTACCTGCAGCAGCGAGGTAAGGGGCGGGGCGACCATCTGGGCGTCGGTGAGTCCGGGATAGGCCGCGACGAACTGGTCGATGCACTGATGCTCGACACGCTTGACGATCTCGGTGCCGTAGGAAGACAGAAACGACGAGGGGTTGAGATCGTAAGTCCGGTTGTATGCGACCACCAACGCCGGGATGACGCCCGACCAGTTCTGGCTCCCACTCACGTAGGGCAAATTGTGCGCCAGGTCGACGGGCAGACCGCCGCCCGCCGCAGCCACGATGTTCAGGTCGGGCGCGTAGGTGGGTGCAACCTCGGCGCCCCACTCGGTCGGGACCGACCCGCCCGAGTATCCGACAAGTCCGACCGGCGTGGACGAGGGCAGGCGCAGGACGGCTTCGGCCGCCCGGACGCCATCGAGTGCGGCGTATCCGGATTGACGCCCCACGGTCCATTCCAACCGTTGACCTTCGTAATCGGGGACGCTGACGTGGTAACCCGCAGTCAGATAGCCCGCGATCACCGACTGTCCGGCCAGCGACAGTTGACTGGGGTTGTTGCCCTGCAGGGTGTACGACGGGTCGCACTGCGAGCCGAGGGCGTCGTATGCGGTGTGGAAGGAGACGATCCGGGTATCTGCGGTTGGTGTGATCGGCCGGAATACCGTGGTCACGGTCGTCACCGGGGCACCTTGCTGATCGGTGGTCCGGTACAGCGCCTGCGTACCCGCGATCGGCGTCCTGAGTTCGCCGGCCGCGAAGGTGATGTCGCGGGTGCGGAGCACGGTCCCCGGCGCCACCGCATCCAACGGTCCTGTGTACACGTAGAACGGATCCTCCGCGGGCAGTGGCGCCGCGGTCGCTGTCCCGGTGGATGATTCGATGGTCACCGGCACCACGAGTGCTGCGACCAGCAATGCCACGAACGCAACGATACCGAAGAAAGCCGAGCGTGAGCTGGTGTACCACCGACCATGAATCCAATTCATCGGGCTCATGGGAACTCCTTGTCGCCATTGCCGCAATCGAGACCGCCAGGAAGAATGTTCCTATTTTGTCACATTCACGCTGCTTTTACTCCTGCATTGTCGAATGTATTGCCATTGGGTTACGGAAACCGGCAATTCCAGACGCAGAGATACCGTCATCGATGGATATTTTGAGGACCAAAACAGTTGCTGCGGTGGACTTTCTATCGCAGCGACACACCGAGGTCGCCGTGGAGCAAGCCCACCGACGGTCTCACCTGTCGATATTCGGGCGATTGCGACAACCGGGACACGATGTCGAATTACGTCTGTACCGCCGGCCCCACTAAGCTCGACAACATGACAGTGCGGGCAGGCGTGGTCGTCACCGGAACCGAGGTTCTCACCGGTCGGATCACCGATCAGAACGGTCCATGGGTGGCCCAACAGCTCCTCGAGCTCGGCGTCGACATCGCGCACATCACGGTATGCGGCGACCGACCCGACGACCTGACGGCCCAACTGCAGTTCCTGGCCGATCAGCGCGTCGATCTCATCATCACAACCGGAGGTCTCGGACCGACCGCCGACGACCTGACCGTCGCGACGGTCGCGGCGTTCTGCGGTCGCGAACTGCTCCTCGATACCGACCTCGAGGAACACATCAGCGGCATCATCAAACGGTGGCGCGGACGACTATCCTCCGATCCCGATCCGGCGCCGTTGCAAGCGGGCATCCGTAAACAGGCGATGGTTCCTCAAGGTGCACAGTCGATTCCGCCGACCGGTACCGCACCGGGCGTGGCGATCGAGGCAACCGGGCTACCTGCCATCCTGGTGCTTCCCGGCCCACCGCTCGAACTGCAGGCGATGTGGCCTGCGGCGCTGAAGACGTCTGCGGTTACAGAGGCCATGGCCAACCGATCAGTGTTGCAGGAGTCCATCATTCGGGCGTATGGCCTCTCCGAAGCCGATCTTGCCGCGACATTGCGCGCCGCCGAACAAGATCTGGCCGGGTTCGAAACCCTCGAGATCACCACCTGCCTGCGACTCGGAGAGCTCGAAATGGTGACCCGCTACCCTGATTCGTCGACTGACACCTACGCCGACTTGTCATCGATCGTCACGGAACATCATGGCGCACGGATCTTTTCGACGGACGGTTCGACCATCGACGACCAGATCGCGGAAAGACTTGCCGGGCATCTGGTCGCCACTGCCGAATCATGCACTGGCGGCCTGCTCGCCGCGCGGCTCACCGACCGCCCCGGGTCGTCGGCGTACGTCGTCGGCGCAGTCGTGGCCTATGACAACGCGATCAAGACCGGTCTGCTCGATGTGCCGTCGGAATTGATCGCGCGGCAGGGAGCCGTCAGCGAACAGGTTGCCGCACAGATGGCCGAGGGCGCGTTGAGCCGGCTCGGCGCCGATGTCGCGGTGTCCACGAGCGGGATCGCCGGCCCCGGCGGCGGAACCGATCTCAAACCGGTGGGTACCGTCTGCTTCGCCATCGCGGTCGCGGGTGAGCCGACGGTGACACGGACACAACAACTCCCGGGTGACCGCGCAAATGTACGAGCACTCGCCGTCACGTCGGCGATGCATCTGCTCGCAGAAGTGCTGGAGGCGACACCGCCCAGGTGACGCTGTGCGCCACCTGGGTCGCAATATGGTGATCCATCAGCCGTTTCGGTTGTGGCTCAGCCTTGTTCCGCGGACGGGGTTCACCGCGCGACGGTGATGTTGAACGTGGCTGTCTGCAAGGCACCGGCGAGCGCGAAGAACATCGGGGCAAGGTGCTCGGTCGCCAACGCGGTTTCGACACCGCCCAGATCGAGAATGCTCTCGTCGGGCCATCCCAGGTCGGTCAGCAAACCGGCGACCACCGTCTTGGCGGTGCTGTCATCGCCGCTGACGAAGACGGACGCCCGGGGTAGGGAGGCCAGTGGATCGACCATGATGGTGAAGTTCATCGTGTTGAGGGTCTTCACGACACGGAGCTGCGGGAACCGGGCCTGTACCTGTTGGGCCACGCTGTCGCCTGGGTATGCCAACGTCATCTCTGGGGTGAGAGCTGCTGACGGGTCCAGCACGATCTTGTCGCGCAAGACATCCGCGCCGATGTCCTGCAACGTGGCGAGTACGGCGGTGCCGGGGATCGCGGTGATCACCACGTCAGCTGAAGCAACCGCGTTCTGTTGACTGACGGTTCCCGCTTTTCCCGAAGGTGTCCGTGACCCGTAGACGACGTGGTGGCCGGCGGAAGCCAGTCGTGCCCCGAGTGCGGATCCGACTTTGCCGGTGCCCAATATTGCGATGTTCATGAACTCTTCCTGTTTCAGGGACGTAAGTACCCACGGTGACGCGGGCTCGAGCCGAAAATGAGATCGACGACGATCACCAGGGAACGACCCCGGCGTCCTCGAAGAAACCCCCCGTGGGACCGTCGTCGGCAAGAGTGGCCAGGGCGATCGCGGTCTGGGCGCCTTCTGTCGGGCTGCGGACACCGCGGAAGCCATTGAGGTCGGTGGCGACAAACCCTGGGCAAGCACAATTGATGAGGATGTTGGTGTCGGCCAGTTCCTGGACGTATTGCAGGGTCACCGCATTCAGGAAGGTTTTCGAGGGCGCATAGGCCACTGCAACCGGACCGGTTGTCGTTTCGCTGCCGGGACCGGATTGCCGGGTAAGAGAGCCCACGCTGCTGGACATGTTCACGATCCGTGCCGACGGTGATCGACGCAGCAACGGCAGCATGGCGTTGGTGACTCGAATGACGCCGATGACGTTGGTCTCCACGACCGCACGGATGAGAGCCGGATCGACGGTGGTCGGCTCTTGCGGACCGCCGCCGGTGATGCCCGCGTTGTTCACCAGGGCGTCCAGACGGCCGGCTCGCTCTTCTATCAGGTCAGCGGCCGCCGCAACACTGCGGTCGTCGGTGACGTCCAATGGGACACCGAAGGCGTCGATGCCCGCTTCTCGAAGTCGGGCCACCGACTGCTCCCGTCGTGTCTGGTCCCGGGCTCCCACACCGACACTCCAACCCAGCGCACCCATACCCGCCGCGATCTCGTAACCGATGCCCTTGTTTGCGCCCGTCACCAGGACGATCTTCGTTTCGCTCATGCCATCGATCATGCGTCCGCTCAATCAGATCCGTCCAAGACCGTTCAGGTCACAAGCGATACCCGCAAGGTATTGGAACTGGCCGCTGTGAGTACGCTGTTGCCGTGGAATCACGAGAGCTGCGGTACTTCGTCGCTGTCGCCGAAGAACTACACTTCGGCCGGGCGGCGCAGCGCTTGGGTATGGCTCAGCCACCCCTGTCCAGAGCGATCAGCCAACTCGAACGGCGACTGGGCGCAGAGTTGTTGCGGCGCAACAGCCGAGAGGTGTCCCTGACCGAGGCCGGCACCGTATTGCTGCACGAAGGACGGGTGGCGCTGGATGCGATGGAGGCCGCCGAACAGCGCGCTCGCCGCGCAGCCCTGGCAGGCGCCGGCCAAGCCGGAGTGATCCTGGCTTCCAAAGCAGGAGCATCGAGCGAACTGCTGACGAAGCTACTGCACGCCTACGCCGCTGAACCCGGATCGATCCGCGTCGATGTCGTTCTGTGCGCGCCCGGCGAGCAAGCCCAACTACTGCGCAACGGTCGCGCCGACGTCGCCTTACTCCACCAACCTTTCGACAACACAACAGGATTCGATACCGAGGAACTTCTCACCGAAGATCAGATCGCGGTCCTTCCGGCCGGCCATCGCCTCACCACTCGATCCGACCTGCACCTCCATGATCTGGCCGACGTACCCGAGCTACCCATGCCTCGCTGGCCCAGACCAGACGGAACCTACGCAGAAGGCCCAGGCCCCCAAGTCCACAGCCACGCCCAAGTTCTGCAGCTCATAGCCCTTGGCCGAACACTGATGGTGGCGCCTGACTCCTGTAGGACGCAACTGCACGATGACCTCGTGGCCGTACCGATTGTGGACGCGCCGAAAATCACCACGGTCATCGCCTGGCCACCACACAGCCGGTCGCGAGCTGTCGCCGAACTCGTTCAAACTGCACTTCGCCTCTGAATCCCGAGGTCCGTTTGGCCGTCCAGGTGATGCGCTTACCCGGATTCAGTCGACAGAACGTGCCCTCGACTGTCCGGGATCACACCCGGGACAGCTGAGGGGTTCTCGTCAGCGTCGCGAGCGGCCAGCTCTTCTTGAAACAGCGTGCGGCACTGGACTCCTGAGTGTTGTCCCGGTCCGCCATAGGGCGACGGCTCCGGCGCCACCTCGACCACGGCAAGACCAGGACCGGGCCGACCCAAGAACTCGGCAAAGGAGTTTCTCAGTTGTTCCTCGGTTGTCTCCGCAGGGATGAGTTCGACGCTGCGCAGTCCGGCGCCGCGTCCGATGGCAGCGAAATCCGCCGTTGCGTTCGTGCCGAGCGGTTGGCCGCCACCCGTTTCGTACCGTCCGTTGTTGAAGACGACGATGTGGAGGTTCGGAGGAGCCGTGCTTGCGATCGTGAGCAGAACCCCGAGGTTCATCGCCAGGTCACCATCGCCTTCCAACAAGACGAAACGCAGGTGCGGCCGACTCACGGCAGCCCCGAGTGCCAGTGCAGGCGCGGTTCCCATCGGGTCGGACGCGTAGTACGTGAGCTGACTCGCGCCCTGATCACGCCAGGCCCGGCCTGCCGTTCCGAGGCTCGCGAAGACCACGGCGTCTTTGTGGAGCGCGTGGTCGAGCGCACGTGCCACCGATGATCGCTTCATTCTTCAGAACCCCGCCAGCACGCGTTTTGTGCACAACAGAACCACGGGACGCTGCGTCATTTCTGCTTCGTCGAAGGCGGTCTCGAAGATCTCGCTGTCCGACGAGGACTGCACCTGGTGAACGCGCAGGCCCACCGCTGACATGACACCGTAGGTGACCGAATGCTTGTAGGCCTGATAGTAGAAGTTGTCACCGGCAGCGCCCCGATCGGCGGCGATGACCACGAACGGAATCTGATGGTGGAGGCCGTAGCCCGCAAGGGCATTGGTGGCCAGAAGCAGTCCGGCGTTCTGGCACAACAGGACCGACCGCGCGCCCATCAACGAGGCACCCGCGCAGATACCCACACCATCGTCCTCTCTGACGACGGACACGTGGCGAATGCTCTCTTCTTCCTCGACCTCGGCGATCAGGGGGCCGAGCCAACTGTCGGGTAGTGCGGCCGAGACCCTCACTCCGGCCCGTACCAGACTCCGCGTGATCGGTCCGGTCTGCGTTGAGGTGCTCACCGGGTTTCACTCCATCGGCGGTATGCCTTGCGGGTCAGGCCGATCGCGGCTTGTATCTTCCACTCGTTACCCGGTAGCGGATGTGCGCGATGCGATAGTTCGACGTCGAGCGCCTTCACCAGTTCCCCTTCGGTCGGTCGTACGTCCCGGAACGCGGATTCGACCGCCGTGGGATGCCATGGAGTGGGTGCCAGTGCACCGAAACACAGTCGAGGCCCGGACCATTGGCCACCATCATCGACGTGGACGGACAAGATCAGCGACAACATCGCGAAGTCACCGTCGTAGAGCCGGATCTTCTCGAAGACGGACCTGGCCACACCCGCCTGCGACGGCACGGTGACCGATTCGATCATCTCGTCCGGCAGGAGACTGAGTTCGCCAGGCCCGGAATAGAGTTCGCCGATGTTGACCGTCCGGGACCGACCGGGGCCGGTGACCTCGATCCGAGCGTCCAAACCGGAGAACACGGTCGCGAGATCCGACGGTGTCACGGCCTGACAGCGGTGCCCACCGAGTGCCGCGTGGTGGAACCGATGATCGCCGTCGACGGCGTAACACGGACACGTGACGCCGCCACGCTTATAACAATCGAATCCATTGCGGAAGTACCAGCACCGCTTGGCCTGTGACAGATTCCCACCCACTGTGGCAACGGTGCGGATCTGAGCAGACGCGATGGAGTCGACGGCTTCGGCGATCACCGGCATCGATCCTCGGGCCCAGTCGGCGAGTTCGGTCAGTGTGACGGCGCCGCCGATCGTGTAGGCCCCGTCCACGCCGTGGACTATCTGGCGCATCGCTGTCACGTTCGCGGTACTGATCAACACCCGCGGCGCGATCAACAACTGTTGCTGCTGGACAAGGACATCCGTTGCCCCACCGACCAGCACGGCGGCTCCGGCCGGTTCGTCGGCGAGCATCGCCACCGCTTCGTCGACGAGGGTCGGAGAAGCCACCACTTCGACCGCCGCGGTCTCGGGTCGGCGCGCCCAGCGCGTTCCGTATCGGTCGAGAAGGTGATGCAGACCCAGGGGATACAGTCGCCGGAAGGCCTCGATCTGCCACCGGGACGGCCTGCGGGCCAGGTGAAAGCGCCGGGTGGCCGGGACCGCAACGGCGCCGTTGTCACGCAGCGCGGCGAGCAGAACGTCAGGTGTCAGCGGAAGGGTCCGGAACCGGATCCCGATCGCGTCGTATACAGCGTTGAGGACAGCGGGTGCCACTGGCACGATTGCCATCTCGGCCACGCTCTTCGCATCGAACGGACCCGCCGGCTCCGGCCCTTCGATCAGGATCGAACGGATATCGGGGGCGGTGGTCGATCGCGGGACGGGGTAGTTGAGGTAGCTCGTATTGACCGTTCGACCACCCTCGTAGATGAGATGCTCCCCCACCACGGCGCCGAGCCCCTGAACGACACCGCCGATGATCTGGCCATCGACGAGCGCGGGATTGATCGCGCGCCCCACGTCGTGCGCCGCCACGTACTCGATGATCTTCAATTCACCCGTATCAGGGTCGATCTCGATCTCCACCGCGTGCGCTGCGAACGTGTAACTCGCGGAGATGTTCGGCCGGTCCAGACCGGTCCAGTAGGGCTCCATCTTCTCTTCGAGATATTCCGCCTCGATGCGCAACACCCCGGCGCTGCTCTCCGGCGCATGCCCGATCAGGTCTGCGAAATCGCCTGACCCGATGCGGCCCAGCTCTTCGAGGCGTTCACGCAATGCGGTCGCGGCCTTGACCACCGCATGTCCACCCATGTGCGTTCCGCGTGAGCTCCAGGCGCCCATCTCCGGAGGCGCCTCATCCCAGTCGGTCATCACGACATCAACCAGGTCAAGAGGTACGTCGAGGATGTCCGCGGCGAGCTGTCCGAGGATCGTGCGTTGCCCGGTTCCGGCATCACTGCCACCGAATTTGACTGTGATGCGCCCGGTTTCGGAAGCCTCTACCGCCGCCGCACTGACATTGCCGCCGGGGTAGGCATACGAACCACTACCGTGCATGCCTGCCGCAACGCCGACTCCACGGTATGCCACCTTCGCGGACTTCTTCTCTGCCCAGCCGATTCCGTCGCGCACCGCGTCGAGACATTCGACGAGTCGGTTCGACCCGATGCGGGCACCGGCCAGGGCGCGAGTATTCGGCAGGCCCGCATTGCGCCGCCGGAACTCGATCGGGTCGATCCGGCACTTCTGTGCCAACTCGTCGACCAACGACTCGACCGCGAGCGCGGTCTGCGGTTGCCCATATCCCCGGAACTGTCCGCCGGGAGTGAGGTTGGTGTCGACGAGTCGCGCACGCCAGATCGCAGCGTCAGGCCGGTACATCGACCCGAGCACCTTGATGCCCGCACTCATCACAGATGGTCCGTAGTGGTTGTATGCGCCATTGTCGACGTCGATATCGGCTTCCAGCAGGCAGATTCGACCATCAGCATCGGCGTGGACGGTCATCTCGCTCCGGAAACCGTGGCGCGGTTTGGTGGAAGCCAACTCCTCGGCACGTGAGAACTCCAGCATCACCGGCGCTCCGGCGCGCATCGACAGCAGTGCCGCGATGACCTCGTGCTCGCTGACCTTGGATTTGGAACCGAAGCTTCCACCGACAGCGACATCCCGACAGACGATCTGATCGGGGCGGAGCTCGAGGAGCTGCGCGAGTTCATGGATCACAAAGTGTGCCGCCTGGGTTGACGTCCACAGTTCCAGTCGGTCGTCGTGCCACCAGGCCAGTGTCGTATTCGGCTCCATACAGGCATGTGACACACGGGGATAGACGAAGACTCCGTCCGTGCGATGTGCACTGTTACGCCTCCCGAGATCGGGTTCGCCCCAGGTCCCGTCCGATTCGACAGACACGTTCGAGCCCGACGATCGCCGGTGGATGCGAGGGGCAGATCTCGCCAGTGCAGCGGCAACGGTCAGCGCCGCCGGTCGTCTCCGGTACCGCACCACGATCCGGCGCAGGGCCTCCTCTGCGGCCTCCGGCGTCTTCGCTGCGACCGCGGCGATTTCCTGGCCGTGAAATCGGATCTCCCCCACCGCAAAAGGCGTGCGGTCGGAGAACGTGCCACCACTGTGCAGGTAGCGGGCACCCGGCGGTAGATCACGGGAGTCGACAACCGTAACCACTTCGGGCGACGCCAACGCACCACTGAGGTCGACGTGCTCGATCCGAGCACTGGCCGTCGTCGACCGCAGGATCTTGGCGTACAGCATCCCGTCGGGATGCACATCCCCTGCATACAGCGCTGTGCCGGAGGTCTTCTCATCCCAGTCAAGCGGGCGGACGGACCGTCCCACCGAGGTCACTGCAGCGCCCTTCTCCGCTGCGCGACCGATTCGACAGCGTCGATGATCTGAACGTATCCGGTACAACGACAGATGTTGCCTGCCATGGCTTCGACGATGTCCTTGCGCCCGGGTTCGGCCACCTCCCGCAGCAGAGCCGCCGCTCGGACAACCTGCCCCGGAGTGCAGAAGCCACACTGGAATCCCGCATGGTCCGCGAATGCTTCGCGGAGGTCGCGGTCATCCTCGCCGAGACCGGCCGCCGTGGTCACCGGCTCGGTGACCACGGCGGCGAGGCTGACGCAGGACAGCACGGCTTTCGAACCGACGAAGACGGTGCAGGCCCCGCACTCCCCCCGGTCGCACGCAGCCTTGGGTGCGGTGTGGCCGTGCGCACGCAGGACACGCAGCAGCGTATCCGCGGGGGCGATGTCCACGACCAACTCGGCTCCGTCGACCTTGAGTGTCTTCTTCACTGCGACTTACGAGGTGACCACGAAGTCAGGAACGTAGCTCGATGCATCGGCCGGATCGTCCAAGATCTTCTCGTCTTTCATCATCTCGGCCATCCGGTCGAGCGCCGCGATGTTCACCGCCGCCGCGTAGGGCGGCTCTGTCAGCGACTTGAGCACAGTGGCGTCCTGCTTGCATGCCTGCGCCTGGATCGCGTAGCGCTCGTCCTGATTTTCCGGGAGCTCGATCTGTTCCGAAGCCTCGATGAGCGCTGTCTGGAACGCCTTGAAGGTCTCCGGATCGCTTTGGGCGGCATCGCCTTTGGCCACATACCCGGCAAAGACAAGCGGCTGGCCCGCACCCGCCACGACGTAGGGGTTACCGAGTGATTTCAGTTCGGGGAGCATATTCTGCTCGGTGATCTGCGCAGCATCGATTCGACCGGACGCCACCGCGGGCCCCAGGTCCGCGAAGGGTAGTGCGACAAAATCCACCGTGGACGGATCGGCACCGCCCGCCCGCATCCATTCACTGGTGATGATCTGGTTGATCCCAGCGACTTCGTTGACTCCGATCTTGGTTCCTTCCAGCGACTTGGCGTCGGTGTACTTCGAGCCTTCCTTCACGGCAACGGCATTCGCCTTGTTCGCCGAATCGGTCGGTGTCTCGTACGCGGTAGAGATCCAGGCCAGGTCGATCCCCTGGTCGAGCGCGCGCATCGTCGAGAACGGATTCGTGAACGCAAGGTCCACCTCACCGCTCTGCAACGCGGACAAGCCTGCCGCGCCACCCTGGGCCCGAATCAATTCCACGTCGAGTCCGTGTTCGGTGAAGATGCCCTTCTCCTGCGCCCAGTACACCGGCATCTCGTTGCACAGTCCGAGTGTCGTCACGGACACCGAGCGCGTTCCGTCCGCCGATTCGCTCGCCGGGGCAGATGATGAGTCCGACCCGCAGGCGACGAGCACAGCGGCCATCAGGGATGCGGCCAAACCGGCACCGATCTGTTTGCCGTAGTGGCGGGAGGAAGCGTCGTTCATGAGGATCCTTACGCGATGTGGGAGATCCGACCACGGCGAGTGCGCGGCCGTTGATGCAATGCCATCAATGACGCGTTTCGGTTGTGAGTCCCGGGCATGTCCGCGATGTTTCGCCCCTTGGCCGCTACACCCGACCGCCTCGAACAGCCCGAGCCGCCACCCGATGCCGTGTTACGCCGCCTGGGTTACCTGTTGGCCACCATTCGATTTAGGGCCACGCAGCCGCTGATCGCGAGGTGTCTTCAGCCTCGTGGAGGGTCGAGGGCAACGGTCACCATGTCGCTTCGATAGCGGGCATGGGAAACCAGAATGGTGTGTCCCCGTTCATCGAAGACCGTGGTGTCGATGTACAGGATCGGGGTTGTGGTCTCGACCTCGAGCAGCGCTGCGGCGGACTCACCGGCCGCGACGGCCGAGATGCGACGGTCAGCGGTCAAAGTTCCGTAGCCGAACCGATTTTCGAGGATCTGGTACAGATCGTCGATTGCATCGTCGCGAGTGAATTCGTCGTTCGGGCGCAGCGCCAGATAGTAGGTCCGCAACTGCCTGGGTACACCTTCGCCGATACTCAGTCGTTCGAAGATCGCAACCGAGGTGGCATCGGGTGGAAAGACCTCGGCCAACGGTCCTGGTATGTCGGGCGAGACCTTCCATCCGATGATCCGTGTGCCGTTGCGATCGTCGTTCACACCCCCGGCAGCCGAATCGATCAGAAGGTCGAACCGACTGCGCCGATGGACGTTTGTGGTGTACGTACCGGCTCCGACCGCGCGGTGCAGGCGTTTCTCCGCAACGAGTGTCTGCAGCGCCAGGCGGACACAGTTGCGCGAGGAGTGAAAGGCGCGCGCGATGTCCTCGTCGGCGGGCAATCGAGCGGCCGAACCGAGCCGGGTGACAACGATTGCCGAAATCAGGTCACGGAGACGACGAACTTCATCTTGGCGCCGATTGCCCTCGAGTCGCAGCAGATTGCTGTTGACGCGGTCCTGACGAAAGCGCGGCTGCCGGAAAGGCGGAGGCGAACTCACCGGTCGATACCGTGATCCGTCACCGCATCCCTCCCAGGTCGGATGTAGTCGGCGACGAACGTGGCCGCCGACGGCTCCTCTCATGCTAGCCGAATGCCTCCAGCCCCAGGTTCTCCCGCAGGGTCGCGCCCGCGTACGACTTGCGGAATCGGCCGCGCCGTTGCAGCTCCGGAACAAGGAGTCCCACGACGTCGACGACATCGCCGGGCGTTGATTGTGGGTGCGAGATCATGAAGCCGCCCCGACTGCCCGTGGCTTCGAAACTCTCCTCCAGATAGTCGGCGACCTCGCTCGGTGTCCCGACCACCGTGTGGTCGTATCCGGTGGCCTCGCGCCAGCCGTTGTCGATGAGTTCGGTCCGCGTCATCTCGTGGTTCTCGTCGTACTTCGCGAAGAGATCCCGGAAGGCCATCGGACTTGCATTGCGGGCCTTGGCTTCCGCCTGCAGATCACCGAGGGTGAAGGTCTCGGGCAACGCCGCGAGGTCGAGACCGGTCTGGTGGGACATGAACGCCGCGGCACCGTCGCGAGGCAGGACGTCTCGCAGCATTTCGCGCCGCGCCAGCGCTTCGGACCGGTCCCGGGCGACGATCACCTGGATGTCCCAGAGGATTCCGACCTTCTTGGGGTCGCGACCACTACGGACAAGGGCGGCGTCGAGTTCGGTCCGGTGGTTGATTCGCTGACCCGGATCCCAGGCCCCACCGAACACGACATCGGCGAACTTCGAGGACGCGTTGATCCCCCGGGGTGAGCCGCCCGCCTGGATCAGCACCGGTGCACCCTGCGGGCTCGGTACGGTGTTCAACGGTCCCACGACGTCGAAGAACTCGCCCACATGATTGATGGGCGACACCATCGAGGCATCGGCCACCTGCCCGGTGGCCTCGTCCCAGACGAACGCGTCGGGACCGACACTGCGCCACAACGCCTGACAGACGTCGATGAACTCTTCCATCCGCCGGTACCGCGCGTCGTGATCGGCCAACTCTTTGAAGCCGTAGTTGGCGGCATCCGCGCCCCGCGAGGACGTCACCACATTGAAAGCTATTCGGCCGGAGGTGATGTGATCAAGTGAGTTCAGCAACCGCGCGACATAGAACGGGTGCATGAAGGTCGAGGAATACGTCAGACCGAACCCAAGCCCCGTCGTACCCTGCGCGAGCGCTGCGATGAAGGGACTCATGTCCTGCCGGGGCCACCCGACGCCCCAGTGCACTGCGGCGTCGATCGACCCGCCGTAGGTCGACGGGATGCCGGTGCCGTCGCCGAAGAAGATCATGTCCAGACAACCGCGTTCGGCCATCATCGCGACTTCCTGGTACATCTTCAGATCCGGGAATGTCGCGCCGGCCCACGATCCCGGCAGCCGCCAGCGGCCTTGGTGATGCGCGAAGGACATGTCGAGCGCCAGGCTCATTTCGTAAGACATGGGGAGCCGACCTCAGGCGGCGGGAAATGTCGAAGGGACAGGTGTCTCCGAAGTGGTGACCGGATGGTCGAGCAACGGGACGACGTCCCGACCGAACCGCTCCATACCTTCGAGAAAATCGTCGAAGGTGAGCATGATTCCCGAAGTGCCGGGGACTGCGGCGAGTTCGTTGAGCCGATCGGCGATGGTTTGCGCCGAACCAGTCAACGGAGCAGCGCCGTAGAAGGGGCTGATGTCGGTGCGGTGGCGCTGCGCGACCGCCGCGCTCGATCCGGTGGTGGCGGTGTCCCTGGAATACTCCGCAACCATGGCGGCCAGCGCTTCGTGATCCGCACCGGCCACATAGCGACTCACGATCCGGTCGGCCTCGGCGTCGGTGTCGGCAATGACCAGCGTTGCGTTGGCGATTGCGGTGGGGTGCCGGCCGGTGTCCCGACAAGCCTCCGCCAGGGCTGTGTTCGATCGCAGCACCGCTTCCGGCGTCGACCCGGCACCGAAGTGGTAGTCGGCGTACTCGGCGACGAAGCGGCGGCCGCGCGGCGAAGAACCGGCCGAGATGAGGTCGATGTGACCGGCCGGCTTCGGCAGGCATTGGGCGTCATCAACCTGGAAGTACTTTCCGTGGAAGGTCGCCGCGCCATCGGCCCACAGGGTCTTGGCGATATGGGTGAACTCGGAGAGCCAGTCATAGCGCACGTTGTAGTAGTCGTCGCCCGGCCACGCACCCATCTGCTGGTACTCCGCCTGGTTCCAGCCGGCGACCAGATTGAGTCCGAAACGCCCGCCGGACACATCGTCGAGTGTCGCCGCGGTCTTGGCGGCCACGAGTGGATTGATGGTCAACGGCGACACCGTTGCGTACAGCTTGATGGTCGAGGTGACGGCGCACAGCGCCGCAGTCAGCGCCAACGGGTCAACCGTGTTGTCCCAGTGAGACGTTGCCCCGCCGAACCCGCGGTACTTCAGCATCGACAAAGCGAAGGCGAAATCAAGCTCTTCGGCTTTGGCGACGATCCGGCGATTCAGGTCGTAGGTGGGCATGTACTGCGGTGCGTCTCGCGACAGCACCCAGCCGTTGTTGCCCACGGGAAGGAAAACTCCATACTTCATCTGTCAGCTTCTTCCGTGCGGTTCCGTTGGTTCAATGTGTGTCGAAGACAGCCTGATACGCGCGCACTTTCGCCCGGATCGCGTCGATCTCCTCGTCGGTCGGTGCCTGCGGATCGACCGCCGGGGGCACGCATCCGAACTTCAGCAAACATGCCATCAACAGCATGCGCGCCTTGGTCGCGGTGAGATTGCCCGCAGTGACGAACAATCCACCCTGCCCGCCGTACCGCGAGACGTAGCCTCCACCACCGCGACCCACCGCGACAACCGGAATGCCCGAATAGACTGCGAGTTTCATCGCAGCCAGCAACGATTCGTACAGTCCCCCGTACGGCGACGATCCTTCGGCGATGAACCCGGACAGCGGGTACCGCGCGAGATTCGCCTTGATCCGGGCCAGCACCTCGACCTCACCATCGACGGAGTCCGAGAAATCGTCGGCGCCGAAGTTGGCATATCGGTTGATGGTGACCTTGGGTAGGGCCGTCTCGAGCAGGTTCCCATCGGCATCCTTGATCGAAACATCGACCAGGACAGTGGATCCATCGACGGTTGCAACGCCCTGGACGGAATCGGGAAGCTGCGTCAGACGCACCGCGGATGTGTGCGTGTGCCGCGCAACCGGAATGAAGGACAGCACGGGATCCCAGACGGTGTTCCCCACGATGCCACCATGTCCCCCGGTTGCGATATAGCCGCCGGGACGTGCATCGGCCTTCTGCACCTCGCGGGAGGTGAAGATCTGGCCGTTCTGCACCATCACAACACCCACTCGGTCCGAGCCGGCCGCATCGGCCCACACGCGCGAGGCGATGTACTTCGTCGACTGGATCAGGTTGTGGTCGCCGTCGTTACCGATCACCCCGTGTGGGTACTGAGATGCATTGCCCACGATCGGACTCTGGGTGTCGATCAGCAGATTCAGCCAGTACAGCGTCTCCTCCGCCGTGGGACTTCCCTCCAGCCAGATGGCACCGTCGTAGCCGCCCGCGCCGAGCGTCTGTGCCACCGAATTGGTCAGCCGCGCCAGGGTCGGCAGAGCGGGTTCGTGCCGAGTTGGCTTGTAAGGAAAGAAATCTTCGCCCAGCACCTCGGGCGAGATGTCGCCATCACCGATGTCGGTACGTTCTGCCGCCGGCAGCCCCTTGGTGTAGCCGCCAGAAGGGGCAGCGCGCACGAACTCGAAGTCTGCGACATCGCCGAGCAGATTGTTGTACCCGAATTCATCGATCCCGAAGCGATCGATCTCGGAGAAGATCTGCGACGCATCGGGATAGAACTGTTGGCGCGGCTCCCCTGCCGACGTGAACCCCGTATCCCACGGCCGCCCGTCGGATTGCCGTCCGGCGTAGGGCAGCAGATACGGGCCATCGGAAGGTCGGACGGTGACCCGGTACACGGGTATCCCGTCGGCGCCCGGGGTCGTGCTGAAGTCACCGGTCACCGGATCGACGAAACCGTCTGGAGATACGTGTGATTCGGCGGCATCCCGCTCCAACGGATGTGCTGAGAGGGCTTCGACGTACACCGTCGCGGTGGCCGCGAGCCGCTGAGATCGAATCGTGTCGAAGCCGGCGCCCTGACCCGGCAGGCCACGGTCTCGGCGGACCGAATCGCTTGTCCTCAGTACACCGCTGTTCTGAATGGTTGCTCGCGGGCCCGAGAACACCGCGATCCGCGGCCTGTCCTTCGCACTCGACTGGTCTCCTGAACTCATACCGAAAGTAAAGACCAGTGGTGTTGCGGCGGTGTAAAGCACTGCAACGCAAGTGGTTACGCCATCTCAAACGCCACGTTTGGGCCTGTGTCCAGGCGTTTGCCCATCACACCCGAGCACTTACGCCACTCATCGGATGCCTTGCGGACAAAGTCAGGCCACGACCGCTTCTGCAGGCCGCATCACGAGCTGGAAGACCTCGGTCCGCAATTCGGCGAATCGCGGTTTCAGTTTGGTGGTCACCTGATCTCGGACATGCCCGAGATCCACCGGGATGTTTGCGACGAGATGACCCGGATGTGCCGCCAGAACCAGCACCCGATCCCCGAGGTATACCGCCTCATCGATGTCATGGGTGACAAAGGCGATGGTCACCTTGTACTCATCGCGAACCTTCAACACCAGGTCTTCGAGGTCGGCCCTGGTCTGCGCGTCGACGGCGGCGAACGGCTCGTCCATCAACATCACCTTGGGTTCGACAACCAGCGCTCGTGCGATCGCAACGCGCTGCTGCATACCGCCCGACATCTGCCAGGGGTACATGTCGCCTTGTCCTGGCAGTCCCACCGAGGTCAACGCATGTTCGACACGGTGGGCCACTTCTGATTTCGGTAGCTTGTACGCGGCCGCGGCCATGACCAGGTTCTTTCGAACGGTCATCCAGGGGAACAGCGACCGGCTGTAGTCCTGGAACACAACCGACAAGCCGAAGGGAGGACCGTCGACCCGTTCGTCGCCGAGCATCACCTGTCCACCGGTGGGCGACAGCAAGCCGGCCATCATCATCAACAGCGTCGACTTGCCACATCCCGACGGTCCGACGATCGAGACGAACTCCTGTTCGCCGATCGCGACCGTGGTGGAGGCGAGCGCCAAACGCTCACCGTAGGTCTTGGTGACCCCTTCGATACGAAGCTTCATGGCTCTCCTTGCGTGCGTTGTGGGTTGGTCGTCTACAGGTCGCGTAGCGAGCTTCGGCGCTGCCACCGCAGAACCCGCTTCTCGACGGTGGTCATGATGGCGTTCAGCGCGATACCCAGTACCGCGATCAGCAGGAATGCGGACCACATCTGCCGGTACTGAAAGGTCTGCTGATAGACCATGACGTTGTAGCCCAGACCCGCAGTGGTCGCATACAGCTCCGAGATGATCATCAGGATGAGCCCGATGCCGATGCTCACCCGTAGCCCGGCCATGATCTGTGGCATCGCCGCCGGGAGCAGAACGCGGCGATAGAGGGCCAGTTTTCCGAGCTGCATGCTACGAGCACTTCGAATCCATTGCGGATCAACGCCTGAGACTCCGTCTGCGGTGTTGACCACGATCAGCCACACCGTGCCGAAGAAGATCAGGAAGATGTTCATGGAGCTGTTGGGACCGAAGATCTGGAACACGATCGGCAGCAACGCGACGTTCGGCAACGACATAAAGAAGCGCACGATCGGGTTGTACATCCCGGCCAGGATCTGGCTGCGGCCCAGTGCCATGCCGAACACGACTCCGACAACCGCGGCCAGTCCCCATCCCGCTGCGAGCCGTCCGAGGCTGACCGGCACAGTGTCGTAGAAGTCGCTGGAGAGGAACAACATCGACGGATCGCTCGACAGCCAGTCCTTGCGGAACTGCACGAGAACATCACTGAGCGGTGGAAAGAACACCGTCGGCGAGGTCTGAGCGAATACTTCCCAGGCGATGAGCAGTGCCACGAGCAACCACAGCGCCCCGATCGGCGTCAGGACGCGACGGGCAGCGGCGACGGTGGTCCGGGACTTTCGCAGGACGACCGGGGGCTGCGCCGCAACAACTTCGGGCCGCAACTCGGTGACGCTAGACAATGTGCACCCACTTCATCGAAGTCTTCTCGATTCGCACGAGAACTGTGTAGACGGTCATTCCGATGACACCGATCACCAGCAGCATCGCGTACACCACGTCGATCTTCAGCGCTTGCTGATACTGGACCATCAACGTCCCCACACCCGACTTCGCACCGAGTAGTTCGGCACTGATGACCACGACCAGTGCAACACCGGAGGCGATGCGCAGCCCGATGACGATGGACGGGAGCGCACTGGGCAGGGTGACGTAGGCGTGCGTCCTGAGCCAGCCCCACTGCATGGATCGGGCGGCGTCTTTACGCATCGGTTCGGTGGATGCGACGCCATACATCGTGTTGATCAGGACGATCCAGAACGTCGCATACACCGCGACGGAGACCTTCATGTCCAGGCCGAGTCCGAAGATCAGGATCACCACCGGGATCAGAGCCGTCGCCGGAATCGACCGAAACACGTTGACTGCCAATGTGGCGGGGAGCGTGAGCCATGGAATCGTGCTGATGAGCAGTCCGACCGCAATGGCGGTGACCGAGCTGAGCACCAACCCGGCAAGCCACGCCCACATCGTGTCGCCGAGACTCGACAGGAACTCGCTGTCGGTCAGCAGGTCGGGCAGACGTGCGGCGACCGCCGAGGGATACGGCAGGGAACTCGACGGCACGAGATTCAGTGCCACGACCACGGTCCACGCCAGCAGCAGCGTGAGGACCCCCAGGGCGCCCAAGCCGACGGCACGAACCCGATCCGGACTCAACATCACCTTGCGCACGCTTGCGACAGCACGGACACCCGTGGAGGGTTTCGCGTCCGACGCAACCTCTTGTTGCGACGTCGTCGTGATCATGGGCTGCACCCTCGATTTGTGTGGAAGTTCACTGCGAGACGTTGTCTCGCACTACGCGACAATTCGACCAAGGTGTGGCTGCGCTGTCAATTCGCCGGGGTTCCCAATCCCAGGATTTACCAGCGTGTTTCACGCCCGTAATGTGCCGATCCGGCCAGAAGTACGCGCGTCCACCACGGTCAGCCAGGTCCGAGTTCGCAGGACAGGGCCTCCGCAGCGGATTTGAGGGCGGCGATGTGTCGGTCGAGGTCTCCGCTGACCGACACAGACGTAGCCACCACCGCCAGGGCCGCCACGATCCGGTCACCGGCGAACACCGGGGCGGACAGTGTCCGAAAACCGTTGACCACTGGTGATTTCACCGAGACGTAGGTGGAACGAATGCGTTGGAGCTCGTCGGCGAATTCGGGATTCGTGCGCAGTTCGGCGCGCGCCATCGAGGCGTCGGATTCGGGAAGAAACGCACAGAAGACCCTTCCCTGCGCCGAGGCCGTCGGAGAAAGCCGTGCACCGACGCGCACCGTCACCCGTGCCACCTGCTCGGTATTGTCGTTGGTGGCCACCACAATTGGACTCTCACCATCCCAGACGCTGAGAACCACCGTCTCGCGGACCTCGGCGAGCAGTTTTTCCATATGGACTTCGGCACTTTTGATGACCGGAAGACCCGCGCGGGCCGCCGCCGCGAGTGTCATGACATGCGGCCCCAATGAGTACATGGATTCACCGTCATCGAATCGGATGAGGTTCGCGTCCCGCAGCGCCTTGGTGTAGCGATGCGCGGTCGCCTTGCTGGTGTTGAGCACCACGGTGATCTCACCAAGGCTCATCCGGGGACGCGCAGGGGTGAACGCCGCGAGGATCGTTGCCGCTCGCTCCACTGCTTGAATGGCCGGTAAGGCTTTGGCTTCCGGTTCTGATACCGCGATCGCCGCCGTCATCGTGGGTTCATCCGCAACGGCCGCCACATCCACACTTACTGGATCGCCTGCGGATTCTGTGACTCGATACCGCACATGATTCCTCTCCCTGGATGCCGGTGTTATGGCCGGCGTGACCCCACCCGCGGCCCGAATCCGGGCCGGAACATGGCACTACTGGGAGGCTAAGTCGCGAATTGGATTACGTCAATGCGGGATACCATCTCGCAATATGACGAGCGGATCGTATCGCCGCTGTAACAACCTGCGTCGGTCAGCCGACACATGTCATCCGTTGCCGAGGGCCGCCGACAGACGTTCGGCGCTGCTGCGAAGCGCGTCGATATTTCGCTGAACCTGCTCATCGCTCGCGACCGACGTCGCCACCACGGCCAGTGCCGCAACAACGTGGTCGGCCTGGAACACGGGGGCCGCCAACGTGCGAAGTCCGTTGACAACAGGAGATTTGACCGAGACGCCACTCTCACGGATGCGCACCAGTTCGGCGGCGAACTCGGGATCGGACTGGATTTCGCGGCGCAGCATCGGGACCTCCTCGTCGGGGAGATACGCGCAGAACACCCGCCCTTGCGCGGACGCGGTCGGCGACAACCTGGCACCGAGGCGCACGGCGACGCGCGCAACGTGATCGGTGTTGTCGTTGGAGGCGACCACGATGGGGCTCTCGCCGTCCCACACACTGAGCACAACCGTCTCCTGGACCTCCCGGAGGAGTTGCTCCATCAGCGGTTCCGCAAGCTTGATCACCGGTAGTCCGGAGCGGGCCGCGGCCGCCAGTGTGAGGACCTGGGGGCCAAGTGAATACACGGTTTCGGTGGGGTCGTAACGGAGCAGGTTCACCTCGCGCAACGCCTTGGTGTAGCGGTGCGCCGTCGCCTTACTGGTGCCCAGCGCCGCCGTTATCTCGTTCAGCGACAATCGCGGACGAGCCGGGGTGAAGGCAGACAGGATGACGGCAGCACGTTCGACCGCCTGGATGACTGGCGCACCCTTTTCTTCCGGCGTCTTGGCCACCACCGTCACCTCTTCTCTCCAGCTGCCCATCTGCCACCGATGTCGGCGTAGATATGTGCACAGCGCATCAGGTCGCTGACGCGCAACACGTCGCGATCGGCATCGTCGTCGTCCGCCACACTAACCGGCCCTGTCCGGACGGTTTCGACACCGGCCTCGCGGAGCAGCGCACCGTCTGTGGATCCGGTCCAACCGGTCACTTCGGGGGCGCTTCTTCCGTGGTGACTCTGCCATACTGCGCGGGCAGTGTTCACGAACACAGAATCTTGTGACGTGAGACCGGCAGCCTGCGGCGTTGTCAGCTCCACTGCGACAGTGCAGCCCTCGAGGGGACTGCCCGCGAAGGCCCGGTCCATTGACGAACAGAGATCGGCGGCCAGGTCGGCGACGACATCGCCGGGCATCGTGACGAGATACACGTAGAGATCGACATGGGACGGCAACAGATCGGGTTTGCGAACCGAACCCGTCCTGACCGCGCCGATCCCCGCCTCACGCCCGATCTGACCATCGCGGTGGCCACTGTGCGTCAGCCGGTGGCGCCAGTCCTCGAATGCGGCGCACATCGCGCCGATGTGGATGGGGAGGCCACCGGATGGTTGCGCACGGTCGCGGCTGAGCACCGCACCCCGCTGACCCGAAACCCGGATACGCAGGTATCCCGCTCCCGGTTCCTCCCACAGCACGCCCGGCGGACCGCATTTCGCGACAATCGCGGCGCCAGGGGGCGGATAGGCCTCGAGATGGTCCTTCAGACCGCTGTAGACCGCATCGGCAGGACCGGGATGCTCACCAAGCGTGTTCTCATGCGTTCCGCCACCGGCAAGTACCAATCGCAGGGAGCGCGGTGCGGATGTCGGCAACGACGTTGCAGCACCGGCAAATCCGACCAGTGCCGCCGCCGCCGGACCGCGCGCGACCCCGAGACCGAACGCCGAGACGGCATCCGCCCGCCTGGTGAAGCCCACCGCTGCATCCGCCCAGGACCCGGTGATGTCGTGATCGGCAGACCCGATCCCCGTCAGGGACGTGTCGAGGTGGGAGTACACAAGCAGATCGTCGCGCGACGCAACCCTGGTGCAGCACACCAGGTTCGCGCCAGCGCTGCCGATCTCGTCCACCGTGAACGACAAGGCCGGCCAGCGCAGGCCTGCCCACCGGGCGAGCGCATACGCGGTCTGCCGCTCTTCACCCCGCGGTGTCGGCTGTGCGGTGAGAACACCGATCGCCCCGAGCAGGCTGTCGATGCCTGTCGAGTCGGTGCTCGGCGGGTCAGTGTGCCCAGGTCCGGTCATCGGCCTCCGCACGCCAGATATCGATATTCCGCGGATCTCGTTTGAGACGACGGGGACGGTGCGTCTCGTGTTCCTCCGCGGAGAAGATGCGGTGTCCGTCACAGAGTTCGTAACGGGGCCCGTGTTTTTCATCGAACAGATAAAACGCGATCGAGGTCGACGCCGAGTGGTTCACCACGTCGCCGAGAATCTTCACGCCCTTGTACTGGGCTCGCGCACGGCGACGCATCACACCGTCCAGATCGCCCATGATGAAACACAGGTGCTCGAGTGCGAACTTCGTACTCCGGCGGATTGCCAGGCTGTGGTGATAGCGATCTTCACACCGCAGAAACGCCGTGAAATCTTCGACATAGTCAGACGGCATGAACCCGAGGACATCGAGGTAGAAGGCCAGGGTCTGCTCGTACTTGTCGGTCACGATGAACGGATGGACCAGTCGCTGCGGCCTCAGGTCCGGCCACGGCGTCTCCGCATATTCGAGGAAGCCCGTGAACAACTCCACCAGAGTGCCGTTGGGGTCACGAACCGCAAAGCCTTCCTGGCACAGCCCTTTTGTCCCATCGGTCAAGGGCAAGATCTCATGCCCCGACTCGGCAACCCGGTTCCGGAGATCGGCAAGATCTTCATCGGCGACGTGGAAACCCACACCGTCGTAACGGAACTCGGTCAGTGACGGGTCCGAGATCAGTTCGATACTGTGGTGTTCCAGGCCGACCCGAAGGTAGGCGTGGGTGTCGTCATGGCCTTCGGTGGCAAGGCCGACATGGTATTCGAGGAACTCGATGGTGGCGGCCATGTCAGGGACCGCGAGGCGCACAAATGCTGCACCTGCGGGCCCCCGACGGCGGTTGTTGCCTGGTTCGGACACGGACCTTGCCTTTCGTATGCGTGGAAGCCGTTGACGCCCACGTGTGACCACCGTTCGCCAGCGGATACGAAAAGGGTAAGAGCCCTGAGACCGACCGTCAAGCAATGTGGGACAACGTCTCGTAATGCAACATGTACGTAACCTAAGGGCAGCGATCGGTCACTAACGTCCATGGTGGGGCGAGAAACTCGTGCCCCGCCCCAGGCACCCGCCCCTCACCCTTTTTCCTCGCTCGAAAGGTTCATCCTCCATGCCCATCTTGCAACCACATTCCGGGGAACGTCTCGGCGATCACTACGTGGCCGCGTCCCCCAAGACGGTGTCGTGGGGACGGCTGCCGACTCCGGACCGTGAACCCGTTCTCACCATCGCCTCCGGCGAGACCGTCACCATCGACACCATCTCCCATGAGGGGCTGATGGAAGATCAGGGACGAGATCCACTGTCATACTTCGGCTCTCACGGCGTATCGGCGGGGGATGTCCTCGAAGACCTCGTTGAACTGGCCGCATCCGACGTGGTCCACACCAGGGGGCCGGATGGCCCACACGTTGTCACCGGACCGATTCACATCGACGGCGCCAAGCCCGGCGACATCCTCAAGGTCGAGTACCTCGACCTCACACCCCGAGTGCCCTACGGCGTCGTCTCGAGCCGTCACGGCCTGGGCGCATTGGCAGGCGAACGCCCGGTCAGCGACGAGACGGGTGAGCCCGTACCGATCATCAGCCAGTTCTGCACTGCGGACGTCGACGAGTTCACCGCGACGATGCGGTGGGGTGACAAGCGGCGAATCACGTTCCCGCTCAGTCCGTTCATGGGCCTGTCCGGACTCACCGCGAACACCGATGTCGCCCTGAACACCATCCCGCCCGGGGCACACGGCGGCAATCTGGACGTCCGCGACCTGGGACTGGGGTCGACGATATACCTACCGGTGCAGGTGGACGGCGCCGGTTACTACATGGGCGACCCCCACTTCGCACAGGGCAACGGCGAGGTCTCGTTGACCGCGCTCGAGGCGTCGCTGCGTACGACCGTTCGGCTGACGGTTCTCTCTGCGGCGCAGGCCTATCCCGCCACCGGGGGCATCGACGGACCGTTCGGCGAGAGCCCCACCCACTGGATTGCCATGGGGTTGGATCAGGATCTCAACGAAGCCATGAAAAAGTGTGTCCGTGAGGCCATCCGACTGCTCAGCCAGGTCGCCTTCGTTCCGGAGTCCATTGCCTATCTGTACCTCAGTGCCGCAGGTGATTTCGTGGTCAGCCAGGTTGTGGACGATGTCAAGGGCGTGCATTGCCTGATCCGTAAGGCCGACTTCCCGGCCTGGACCTAGTACAGGAACAGATCCGCCCCTGCCGGTAGCCCTTCATGGGCTGCAGGCAGGGGCGGATCGCTCTATCCGATGTCCCGGCGGGCAAGTCACAGCAGAGGGTTTCAGCCTGCTGACGTCGGCCGGGTGGCAACTCTGATCCGTTTCAACAACACCGCGGCAACCGCCGCGACGCAGGCGACGCACGCGAAGGCGAATGGCCACGACGACGCCTCGACGATCACCCCCATCAGCGGTGGAGTGATCGCCATCCCCGCCGCGACTGCGGTGTTCTGCACGCCGAGCAAAAGCCCGATTCTGGTGGGTCCGGCCAACTCCCCGATCGCCGTGAACGCCAGGCCATTCCAGCTGATCGACGACAGACCGGCGCATACCAACACGATGACCGCGACGGCCCCGCCGATCATCTCACCGACGACGGCGAGCCCGAACAGCACGCTGGTCACCACGGCGACGTGCTGCAACGGGGCCAGACGCATTCCCTTGCGATCCGACCAGGCACCGAGTCCGATACGTGCTGCGCCGCCACCGAGTTGGACGAGCGCGAGCACTCCGGCCGCCGCGATCGCCGACATCGCGTGTCCATCAACCAGATAGACGACCAGGAATCCCACGACCGTCAATTGCGGCACGACAAGAAGAAACGAAACGACGCACAGTTGCACGAGGACGCGGGTGCTGCCTGCGTGAACTTCGGACTCGTGCGTCCGCTCCTCCGCCTCCACCGGCCTGTCAGGTTCGCGAATGAACACGACCACCACGACCGCACCGACGCCGCAGACAGCCGCCGCGAGGAGTAGCGCACCACTGAGCCCCCATCCCCTGGCCGCCGCCGGCAACGTCACTGCCGCCACGGCCGCACCGAGGGGGATCGCGGTCTGCCGAACGCCCATCGCAAGGCCGCGTTCGGAGCGCGGGAACCACAGGATGACCGCACGCCCACTGGCGGCGTTCACACTTGCGCAGGAGGCCCCGGCCAGCGCCATCGACACCATCAGGGTCCACACCGATGCCGAGAGGGCGGCACCGATCAAGCCGCAGGCGCCGAGCACGAGGCCGACCGTCATGACCCACCGTTCACCGATCCGGTCGGCCAGAAAGCCCCACGGCACGAGAAACAACATCAGCCCGATCGTGCTTGCGGCCAACACGAAACCCAACGCGGTGAGCGACAGGGTGAATTGCGATCGCAACATGGGCGACAGGCTGGGCATGCCCTGAAGCACCGACGCTGCCGAAGCCTGGGCGAAAACACCTGCGGCCAGCACAACCCATCGGTATCGGCTTTTGGAGGCGGCCGCCGGCACCACGATCGACGCTTCTTCTTTCATCTGCGTCATGCCGCGCCGCTCTCCGCCCACCTCATGCGATGTATCTTGTAATGCGCGATACCGTCATGTCAACCAAGATGATAGGTCTCGACGTGCTTTCGGCGCCATCGGCCCGGATCAACTGCCCGCCACCCACACCACGACCGGGGACCGTCAAATATCTACCCGCACCAACACCCCTGGGCGCGCGACCACGGGCGCGGCTGGGCGAGCGGGCGGCCAACAGCTATGGCCCCCGGATCCCCCAGGGGCCATAGCTGTTTTCGGGAGTCGGGGTCAGCCGAACTCAGTCGACCTGGACGCCTGGAACCACCAGGGATTCGAGGTCGGGCATGCTCTCGAGCTGATCGGACTTCAGTGCCATCTGGGCCATGTCCTCGAGGACCGCCATGTCGATGGACGACGTGATGGTGTTCCCTGGCAGTTCCAACAACGTGGCGGCAGGCGTCTTGCAGACGGCACTGGCGATCTCGAAGGACTCCGCCTCGTTTGCCGGGTCGTGAATCTGCTCAATCGACTCGTTCAGCGCCGCAAGCCACTTGTCCTCCACGCCCGGATGATCCTTGATCCAGTCGGTCATGCCCGTATACGTCGCATAGATCGCGTAGCCACCATTCGCGGATGTGAACGCGTTGCCGATGGAGTCCAGGGCATCCGCGTTCATGGCGAGAGCCGAGGCCGGGAGCTGACCTGCGTCGACTCGACCCGACACGACGGCCGGTCCGAGCTCGGGAAAGGGTAGTGCGACGAACTCGACCTTCGAGGGATCGCCATCGGCCTCACGCACCCAGTTCTCGATCATGATCTGGTTGATGCCTGCGAGTTCGTTGACGGCAACCGTCTTGCCCTCGAGGTCGGCGGCGCCCTTGATGTCCGACCCCTTCTTCACCGCGACACCACCGGCCTGTGGCGCGGGTGGCTGAGCGCTTGTGTAGGCGGCACTGACAACAGTCAGATCGATTCCCTGCGCCTCGGCACGGAAGATGCTGAACGGATCGGTGAACGCGAGATTGACCTCACCGGGCTGCAACGCCGCGATCCCCGGCGCGCCACCGACTCCGGGCACAACGGTGACGTCGAGCCCGTGTTCGGCGAAGATACCCTTCTCGACGCCCCAGTAGAGGTACCGCTCATCGCAGAGATTGAGGCTGCTGACCTTCACGGAAATCGGCGCGTTGGGATCGGCCGAGCTTCCCGAATCCGATGAACTGCCGCCACAGGCGGCCACCATCAACGTGGCGGCGACGGCTGCAGTGACCCCAAAGGTCCTGACTATTGGACGCGTACAAATCACGGGGCATTCCTCCTGAGCGGACACAGCCGCACATGCATGGTCGGTGAACGCATCTCTGGACACATGATGCGATCTTGCTATGGGAGATGGTGTTCCCGTCAGATTGCCCGTCGGTCGCGGGGCCGTAACACTCGCGTTTCGCCGGGCATCCGACATCAACCCCCGACGTGTTCGGGCAGCTCACGGGGCTGCAACCACCGTCGACCAATCCGGCTTCGCCACCCACCACACGGGCTGATCAGACCTTCCCGCGGCGGGCGGTCCGTGTTGGTAACCTCACCGTTTCGTTGCAGCAACACCGGTTCCGTAGATGTACGTGGTGTGGAGTACGGAAAGTTCCCTCGGAGCGTCACCAGCCATGCCCTCCGGGTTCGCACCGGTGAGCGTCGTCGCGAGGAAGCACGTCGCCTACGGGACATCCTCAGCGGCACACTCGAGCACCAACCCGATCAAGTGACACGACTACCTGACGAGTCCGCCCTCTCGAAAGGTCATGGTGCATCGCGAAACACCGTCCGCGAAGCGTTGCACCTACTGGCCGATGAGGGACGTATTCGGCGTCAGGTCGGAACCGGCAGCTTCCCCGGCATGATCCCGAGTCGGTACAGATTCGACAGGTTGTTGGACGGCTCGGAGATTGCGGGGCGCTACGCACGGCTCGATTCCGCCCTCCTGGGATTGAGCGTTCTCGAGTCGATCCCGGACACCCTGCGAACGAGTCTGGACCTGCCTGCAGATGCAACGCGTCTGGCCGTCTTCGAACGGGTCGAGTCTGCTGATGGCACGCCCGTGGAACTACGCACCTATCTGCTCCCCCTGGTTGCCGCTGATGTCATCGACGAGACCGTCGCGGCCGGCGACGTGTACGCGTACATCGAGATGGGACAACAGAGGTCCATCGCATCGGCGGCTCGCGCGGTCTCGGCGGTCGCCGCCGATGCCGGTGTCGCGACCATTCTGGGCGTGCCCGAGAGCACACCTCTGCTCTTTCTCGAATCAACCCTGTTCGACGACGACGGTCGCGTGCTCCTGGTGACCTACGGCCGACATCGCAACGACCGTGTCACCGTCACGTTCAACGCCGTGCGAGAACGCACTCGGCCCGACGCCACGTAGGGACACCCACGCCGCCCCGCGCGGTGTCCGGGCGGCTCACTCGGCAGGAAGGTCGGCCCAGTCCGAACCCTCCGAGATGGCTGCCATGGTGCTCTGTCCGTCAAGGGCCTCACGGATGATGTCGGCGTGCCCGCAGTGGTGCGCGGTCTCACGCAGCAGATGCAATGCCATCTTGCGCACTGTCCACCAGTCCCGCTCGGGCTGCCAGGGGGCGGTCGGCTGTGGGATCAACTCGTCCAGGCTGGCCACCTCCGCGATGACGCGGTCGTAGTCGGCGGCGGCGCGATCATATTCGTCGAGCCAATACGCGAGCGTCTCGTCGTCGCGGAGGGTGTATGCGTCGCCGACCTCGCTCATATCGAACTCGGCATTCTCGTCGCGCTCACGAATCGTCTGTGCATTCCCGCGTTCACCTTGCGCCAGGTGCTTGATCAGACCGCCGATGGTGAGTTCGCTGACAGTCGTCCGCGTGCGGGCCTTGGCGTCGGTGAGGTTGCGTGCCGTCACTTTCAGTAGTGCCCGCTGGTCGGAGAGAAGCGTCAAGATGTCCGCTTTTTCGCCGGTGACGGGGACAGTGAGAGTGACGGAGGTGTAGGTGCCGGCCATGATCGAGTCCTTTCGGGAACTGATGGGAACAGTGCCCACGTTATGACCTATAGAGGACAGTTCCGGTCCGCAATTGTGGCCGCAGCTATAGAGTGCTTCCGAGGTGTCCGCGCTCACAGGGGCCTCGGGTCTTAGGATTACGAACACGGGGGAAGACGGACCAATGCATGACGCGACGAAACTGGAGACGAAGGCGAATATGAACGCAAAGCAGCCGACCATCATTTACACCCTGACGGACGAGGCGCCGATGCTTGCGACACACGCATTCCTCCCGGTTGTACGTGCGTTTGCCGGTGCGGCCGACATCAACATCGAGTCGAGCGACATCTCCGTTGCGAGCCGCATCCTTGCCGAGTTCCCCGATTACCTGACGGATGACCAGCGTGTGCCGGACAACCTGGCCGAACTGGGCCGTCTGACACAACTGCCCGAGACCAACATCATCAAACTGCCGAACATCAGCGCCTCGGTGCCGCAGCTTGTCGAGGCCATCAAAGAACTCCAGGCAAAGGGCTACAAACTCCCCGACTACCCGGGCAACCCGAAGACCGACGAAGAAGTCAAGGTTCGGGATCGCTACACCAAGTGCCTCGGCAGCGCCGTGAATCCGGTTCTCCGCGAGGGTAACTCGGACCGCCGCGCACCGAAGGCCGTCAAAGAGTTCGCCCGCAAGCACCCGCACAGCATGACCGAGTGGTCGATGGCCTCGCGGACCCACGTGGCACACATGCGCGAAGGCGACTTCTACCACGGCGAGATGTCGATGACCGTCGACGGCGACCGCGACGTGAAGATGGAACTGCTGACCAAGAGCGGCAAGACGATCGTCCTCAAGCCCAAGGTCTCCCTGACCGACGGTGACGTCATCGACAGCATGTTCATGAGCAAGAAGGCCCTGATCGAGTTCTACGAGGAGCAGATGGAGGACGCCTACGAGACGGGCGTCATGTTCTCGCTCCACGTCAAGGCCACGATGATGCGCGTCTCGCACCCCATCGTCTTCGGCCACGCCGTGCGGGTCTTCTACAAGGACGCATTCGCCAAGCACGGCGATCTGTTCGACGAGCTGGGCGTCAACGTCAACAACGGCCTCTCGGACCTGTACAGCAAGATCGAGTCCCTGCCCGCGTCCAAGCGTGACGAGATCATCGAGGACCTGCACAAGTGTCACGAACACCGGCCGGAACTGGCCATGGTGGATTCGGCACGGGGTATCTCGAACTTCCACTCGCCAAGTGACGTCATCGTCGATGCCTCCATGCCCGCGATGATCCGGGCCGGCGGCAAGATGTGGGGCGCCGATGGTCGGCCCAAGGACACCAAGGCCGTCAACCCGGAGTCCACCTTCTCTCGCATCTACCAAGAGATGGTCAACTTCTGCAAGACCAACGGCCAATTCGATCCGACCACCATGGGCACCGTCCCCAACGTCGGCCTGATGGCACAGAAGGCCGAGGAGTACGGCTCACACGACAAGACTTTCGAGATCTCCGAGGACGGCGTCGCCAACATCACCGACCTGGCCACCGGTGAGGTCTTGCTGTCGCAGAACGTAGAGGCCGGCGACATCTTCCGTCTGTGCATCGTCAAGGACGCCCCGATCCGCGACTGGGTCAAGCTGGCCGTGTCGCGCACCCGCGATTCCGGGATGCCGGTCATCTTCTGGCTCGATCCGTACCGCCCGCACGAGAACGAGCTGATCAAGAAGGTCAAGACGTACCTCAAAGATCACGACACCGAGGGCCTCGACATCCAGATCATGTCGCAGGTCCGCGCCATGCGGTACACCCTCGAGCGAGTGGTCCGCGGCTTGGACACCATCTCCGCGACGGGCAACATCCTCCGCGACTACCTCACCGACCTGTTCCCCATCCTCGAACTCGGCACGAGCGCCAAGATGCTCTCCATCGTGCCGCTGATGGCCGGTGGCGGTTTGTACGAGACGGGCGCAGGCGGTTCGGCTCCCAAGCATGTCAAGCAGTTGCTGGAAGAGAACCATCTGCGCTGGGATTCGCTCGGCGAGTTCCTCGCTCTCGCCGTCAGTTTGGAAGACCTCGGCAAGAAGACCGGCGACGCCAGGGCGGTGATCCTGGCCAAGTCGTTGGACGCGGCGACCGGCAAGCTGCTGGAAAATAACAAGGGTCCCTCACGCACCACCGGCGAACTCGACAACCGCGGAAGCCAGTTCTATCTCGCCCTGTACTGGGCACAGGAACTGGCCAACCAGACCGAGGACGAAGAACTGCGGAAACACTTTGCCGCACTGGCAGATACGTTGTCCAAGAACGAAGCTGCCATCGTCGAAGAGCTCAACGACGCCCAGGGCAAGCCCGTCGAAATCGGCGGCTACTACCTGCCGGACACCGAGGCCGCGACTGCTGTGATGCGACCGAGCAAGACCTTCAACGAGGCGTTGACTTCCGCTCAGTCCTGAACCGCGGTTCACTGATCCGCTCCACTTCCACGAACCGCTCCAGTTGCAGCACGACGCAACTGGAGCGGTTCGCTATAGGTAGAGCTGTTTTCGTGGCCATCCACAAGATGATCAATCGTCAATCCTGAGATAGCCGTCGCGAAACGTCGTCGTCCCAAATGGTCGCGAAAGGCATCCTCACGGCATACTCGGACTGGGTCCTCCCTGGCCGACCGGGTTATTGATGGTCTGGCAGGCACAGCGGCGGCACCAAATGTGCACTCGACAGGCCGTTCGCGGTAGTACAAAAGCGTGCTACCGCTTCACGAAAGATGAGAAATGGATCCACTGCGCTCGACGGACGCGAAAAGTTCTGCCAATTCGAGCGATCACGGAGTGGGTGAACGAGAAGAGACGATCACGGATTCTCCGGACCGTTCCGAACGCACCCCTCGCGACCATTTCGCAGCCGTCACCGGTGCATATGCCGATCCCGCTCTTCTCGCCATTCTCGAAGGCCTGCGTTTGCCCGACGGAGACTCGCAGTCCCCCATCTGGTCGGTGCTCGGCGACAGCGAGCGGTTGCGAGCGATCGCCGACACCGGACTGCTCGAGCCGGGACCTCATCCGGCGGTCGATCAGATCGTCGGTATGACCATCGAAGCAATCGGGATCCCGTACGCCGCCCTGAACATCATCACAGACGTCGAGCAGGTACACGCCGGGATCGCGTACCGCTCAGGTGACATCGGGGACCGCCGGACGTATCCCCTTGCCGATTCGCTCTGCGTGTACGTGGTCGCCAGCGGATCCCCGCTCATCATCGACGACATCGCCGACCATCCGGTACTCGGGGATCATTCGGCCGCCCGAAGTGGTGCGGTCGGCGCATACATCGGCATCCCGATCGTCGACGACGCGGGTCAGGCGGTGGGTACGCTCTGCGCCTGGGACACCGATCCGCATCATTGGTCCAGCGGCGAGATTCAGATCATGACCGACCTTGCCGACGTTGTCCAAAACTCCATTTTCGATCATTAATATCTCGGCACCCGATTTTAATTCAAGGCCGACTGAGACCAATAATCCGCGCTCGAACCGAGCGTGTATTGCGACACCGCATATAGAGTGTGTTTAATTGTGAGTGCACCAAATTTTATGAGTGATCTGACCTTGCCATGAATGGAGTGGGAATTGCCACAATTGCTCGAGGTCGAAACCTCGACTGCACCCAGTGGCCCCCCGCGTAATTCTCCGAATACTCGAAGAACATTCGGAGAACTCATCCGGACCGATCCGTTGAGCACCATCACCACAATTTCCATAGATGTGTTGTCTGCGTCGATCGCGGTCGCACTCGCCTGGTGGTGGGTGGTCTCGTCGGATTCACCCCACCCACCCATGTGGTGGCTCGCGATGTTTGTTCCCGTCGTCGTGATCGTGATGGGGTTGCGATCGTTGTATCGCCGCTCACTCAACCGCCGATTCCTCGATGAGTTCTACGGAATCCTCTCCTCTGCCGCGATCGCGACGATGCTCTTGCTGTGCAACCTGGTCATTTTCGGGATCACCGATCGGCCCGGGATTGCCGTGACGAAGTTGTGGGTGTGTGCCAGCATTCTCATTCCGCTCGGGCGTCTTCTCCGTGTGGTGGTCCAACGTCGCCTGCAACGGCACTCCCACCTGGTCTCCCCCACGCTGGTCATCGGGTCCGGACCGGTCACCCAACATGTCATCGATCGGATGATCGCGGCTCCGGAGCACGGCATGAACCCCGTCGGCGTGCTGTCGGCCGAAACCCTCACCCGCGGTGACCAAAGGCTCGACACCGACCAGGTGCCGTACCTGGGCACTGTTGACCAGCTGGAAGACGCGATTGCCAGCACACAGGCCGAACGTCTCGTCGTGGCATTCACAAACGTTCGCTGGGAGATGCTGACGGCGGCGGTCCGCATCGCGCACCGCCACGGACTACGGGTGTGGGTGGTACCCCGCATGTACGAGGTGATCGGCTCGAAGAGCGCCGTCGACCATATCGGCGGTATGCCATTGCTATCTGTGCCCCACACCAATCCACGCGGGTGGCAATTTCGCGCCAAACACATCAGCGACCGCGTCACCGCGGGCCTTATCCTGCTGGCGATCTCACCCCTGTTCCTGTTGCTCGTATTGTTGGTGCGGTTGAGTTCTCCCGGGCCGATCTTCTTCGCTCAACAACGGGTGGGGCGTGACGGGCAGGTCTTCGGCTGCCTCAAGTTCCGGTCGATGCGGCTACCCGATCCCGCGACGCCGGCGTATGTTCCGAAAGTCGGCAACGCACCGGGCGGTGTCGAGGGTATCGATCGACGGACACGGATCGGAAAGCTCATGCGGACGACGTCGATGGACGAACTCCCCCAGCTCCTCAATGTCCTTCGGGGTGACATGAGCCTGGTCGGACCTCGGCCCGAACGTCCCGAATTCGTAACCCTTTTCGAGGCGCAGATCCGCCGCTACGGCGAGCGGCACCGAGTCAAGGCCGGCGTCACGGGGTGGGCTCAGGTCCACGGCCTGCGCGGACAGACGTCCATCGCCGACCGTGCCGAATGGGACAACTACTACATCGAGAACTGGTCGCTGTGGCTGGACATCAAGATACTGCTGCTGACCGTGCTCGCAGTGCTCAAGCGCGCCGAATGATCTTCCGATAGAGCCTTCATGCCCTGTCGGACGCGAGTCCATGAGCTCGCTTCCTGCTCACGAAGACCGAGTTGTATTCCGGCGCCAATCTCGACGCGGCCACGTGATAAGGCACGAACATGAGTACCTCGGTGATGACAAACGAGACGAATACAGCAGTGCTGGAGTGGAAACCGAACAGGAAGGCCAGTCCCAGCACGACGTAGAGCGCGGTGTTCGCAGCTCTGAGCCAGAAGACCATCTTCGTCTGTCCCGCTCGTCGCAGCGCGGCAAAGGGAATGGTGGTGATCAGCATGCACACCTTCCACAGGCATGCGATCGCCAAACCGACATACAGGGAGCTGCTCCAGGCGGGGCCGAAGATCAAGCTCCACACTCCCAGGTAGGCACTGCCGAAGATCGCCGCCGTGCCGACAACAAGGATCAACGCGACGCCTGCCACCTCGCCCTTGTGCCCGTGGGCGAGCTGACGCACGCGGCCATAGGCAAGGATCGGTTCGAGAACTCCCGAAATGGTTGAGACAACCCGGAAACCAACAGCTGCCGACGGGCCGAGGATCACCAGGATGAAGGACGCCAATGCGGGTTGCACCATGCCAACCGTCGCGGTCTCGCCGGTGACCCACGCAGCTCTGGTCAGGTCAGGCGGCAAACCTGATTCCCGCCGGTCCGGCAGTGGCCAACACCTGATGAGGATGGCCAGCAGGGCACCCGCGGCCAGAACCCTTACGCAGTTGGAGTTGTCACCCACGGCAAGGATCAAGGCCCCCAGAGCGCCCACCATGAGGACTGCTGCGGCAACCGATTCGAGCTTCCAACTGCCCCGAACGACTCCGATCGTCCGGGCCATCAGCAACCCTGACGACAGTCCCAGCACGCCGACCAGCGTGACGACCGTCGGCGGTACCGGCGGACTCACGATGAGAAGGGTGCCGGATACAAGGCTCAGCAATGCCATCCACCAGGGCATCTTTATCTTGTGGTCCGCTTCTGGGGTGGCAAGGCGGGACTCGACCACGAACGCCGACAGCAGCTGGGCCACATAGGTTCCGATCGCCAGCGAAACGGCCAGGCGACCCTGTTGGTCGATCGGCGCGACGCGCGCGAATACTGCGACGAAAATTGCCGGGAAAGCGTTGAGTGCCAGCCCGGCGGCGATTTGCACCAGCGGCTCGACGCGCTTCCCGTCAACCACTGACCGTATTCGTGTCACCACACGTCGGCCTCGCCGGTCACGTCCATGAATTCTTCGAAATAGGTGTCGTGGACCGCTCCACGATGCGACGCCCGAATATTCTCGCCAGCGGGATTCAATCTGGTTGGGGCAATTCCTGGTAGCAAGTGCGTTATTGCACTTCTGCACCGAAATGTCCGCTCCACCTGTAGTAGTCTATGTCACGGATTGGTTGCCCTGCTCGCTGAGATCGAGCCACTTTGGTTTGTGATGGAGAGGACTCAGCGGTGGGTTGTGCGACATCCTTTTCCACCGGTCGATATTTCGATCCCGCCCGGCCGCAGAATTGTTGCGCAATCACACCCCGCCACCATCATGCAGTTTGATTTTCTGCCGAAATCGGCCGCGGAGAGTCCGCCGCGTAGCAATGCACCGACATGGTGGCTCGCGCCGGCCGTTGTAATCCTCATCCCGGTCCTCGGGTCGTTCATTGCGTGGGCGTCCTTGATCGGCTGGTGTTCGGCCGGGGGATGCCCGGCGGGCTCATGGATGGATCTGCGCGGGTTTCTTCAACCGGCCCCGTTCACCGTTCCCGGCGTGACGTTGCTGGCTGTCTGGTACGGAGCCGTCGTTGTCCTGGCGACAGTCGGTTGGCGACTGGGGCTCGGGACAACGCCGACACCGGAACTCGTCGAGCGCACCACCGGTCCGACGTTCGAGCGGCGGTACTTTTTCCTCATCCTCGCGGTGTCCGCGATCGGCGTCGGATATGCGTACTCCCGAATCGCCGCCGCGACATCGATCAGCGACGCTTTGACCACCCAGACCGGCAATACATTCACGGAGGCGCTACCGGATTCGGCCGGTATCGCCACGCTTCGGTACGCGACCATCCTGGCGGCACCCATCAGCGTCTACCTGTGGCGAAAGAAGGTGCTGCACCCCGGTTTCATGCTGTTGGCAGTCCTCCTACTGGTGGCCAACTCGATGGTTGCCTCTCGCCTCTCGCTGCTGATGGCGGTCGTGGTGTACGTCGTCTTGCAGACCGCGGTTCCCCGCGAATCCGCGGGTGCCGACCGTAAATCGGTACGGCCTTGGCAGCTGCTCGTCGCGGTTGCGCTCATGTTCACGCTCCTCACCGCACTCAACTACATCCGAAACGGCAACTACTACCGCGATGCGGGTGTGTCGAATCCGATCGCGATGAACCTCTACCAGTCCGGCGCATACCTCGCCGTGCCTGCGCAGGTGTCCATGGGGGTGGCGGACGCGGTCATGCGCGGATCCTTCGACAACCCCGGGGCCCCGGTCGACTCGGCGGCGGCGGCATTACCCAGCTTCCTGGTCCCGGCGCACGAGGTCCGGGCCAAGGAATCACTGGGCGCCGACTCGTACGACTTCACTGTCTCATTTGCGCCGAACTTCACGACCAACTCCGAATTCGCCGATACCTACGCAGATTTTGGAGCGTGGGGATGGCTTTACACGCTTCTGCTGTTTCCGCTGGCCGGCTACGTCTTCGGGCGGTTCCTGACATACGGACCAGTGGTTGCCGGATCGGCCGGGGTTATTGCCTACTGCTTTGCCGAAGTGTGGCGTATTCAATTGTTGACCCAGGGAATTACCCTTTTCCTCGTACTTCTGACGCTTGTTTGCGTGTTCTTGGCGGCACGGGGACCGTCCATCGGGAAAGCTGGAACGCATGGTTCCGAGAGGAAATGTGAAGTCACTTGACTAGCAACTTTGCAGGTACTGCATATCGACCGGGCAATGTGGGTAGCGAATGGCTACGCAGCGCGGTTGCCGCGGTCCGCAGTCGGTGGATCGTCTTACTGTTGGGAGCATTGGTCGGCGGGATCCTGGGTGCGGTCCTGACCACCGCGCAGTCGCCGAGCTACGAGTCGTCGGCAGTGATCTACCAGACGCCCCACTTCGGTGACACCGATGGTATGAGTCGCCAGCGGACCGAGGCGTACACGAAATTGCTGACCTCTGACCTGGTCATCGAAACCGCGCTTGAAAACACCGGACTGGCGATGTCGATCTCCGATGTGCGTGAAATGACCACGGCCAGCGCCAACGTCGGAAGCGCGATCCTGACGGTGACGGTCCGCGCGGACGACGCGGACACGTCCGCAGAGCTTGCCAACGGCCTGGCACAAGCGCTTCCGGGCACCGTCTCGGCGCTGGACGGGATCACCTCTGCGCCCGAGCAGCCGGCCACGGTGGACGGGATCACCCCTGCCCCCGAACAGCCGGCCACGGTGGACGGGATCACCTCTACGCCCGAACAGCCGACGACGGTGGACGCCGACCCGGTGCGGTTGTCCGTGATCAGCCCGGCTCTGTCCGACGACGCCGAGGGCGGCCCGAAGTATGTGCGCAACACCGCACTCGGCGTGGTCGCAGGACTGCTGGTCGGATTGCTCTACGCGTATCTGCGGAAACAGGTGAGCCGAAGGGTTCAGGATGCGGGCGCACTCGGCAAGTTTCTGTCCGGGCCGGTGTTGGCAGGCATTCCTGCCGACAAGGCACTGGAATCCGGTCTCGTCGACTTCCGAAGAGACGGTCCCGCGGCCGAAGCATTCCGCCGGCTTCGCGCCGTGATCGCCGACCACGAACCCGGCCAAGGCGATTGCCGGACCATCGTCGTCTCGAGCGCGGTCGGCGGCGACGGCAAGACAGCGGTCGCGGTGAATCTCGCAGCCGCTCTCGCAGAGAGTGGAAACGAGGTCGTTTACGTCGACGCCGCCCCACCCGACTCCGAGGGCTCCGGGGACCTGGCCGCACCGGCCGGGTTGTCCAACTACCTTCTGGGTGACGGTGACATCGGCCGATATGTCTCCGCGAGTAGATATTCGAAACTCTCGCTCATCTCAAGCGGTCCCGCCGCGGCCGGTTGGTCCGAGCTGATCGGCACCGGTCGGATGCGCACCGGACTGGCAGATCTCGCCGCTCGCGCCGACTACATCATCGTGGACACCGCACCGCTGGGTACCCGATCCGATGCGCTCGTGCTGGGACGTTGGGCCGACGGCATCCTGCTGGTGGCGCGGTCCGACCACACCAGGTACGCAGAGCTGAGTGCTGCCCTCGAGCGCTTGTCATTGGCCGGAGTCCGCATGTGCGGCGTTGTGCTCAATGACTTTCCGAGGCCACTGGTCCGCAGCGTGCGCAAACGAGGCAAACGATTGTCAGGTACTCATCTGCTGGCACCTGCGTCCCGTCCCGTCAAAACAATCGTCTGACCAAGGGCCGATGGGACATCGGGTTCGTCATCGGCAGGCGACGAAGATCGGCTCTCCCTTCGGCGGGTTGGTGGTCACGGCGCCGATGGTCACCTCGGTGTTTCCGGGTGTCCCACCGACGCACCGGTCGCTATAGATCAAGATCGGCAGCCACCCCGAAGGCGCTTGCGTCCAGACCAATTCCGCGGTCGACACCGCCCCGGACGAGCCGAGGAACTGGACGAATGGTCCGCCACCTTCGGAACTGATCGGAGGGCCGGTCACCGTCACGCTGAGCTGGTCGATCTCGAAGTCCGGTGAGTTGTGAGCAGAGAACGCCAGCCCCGGCTTCGTGCTCGTCACGGAGACGGTTCCCAATGACATGCCCTGCGCGGTCTGCAACCCGACCGCCCCGGTGCCCTGGGCGATCTCTGTGTCGGTCACGGAACAATCCGCCAGTCGGACACCCGTGACCGGTTGTGCTGCGACTGATTCCATGAGAACGGACCAACTACGGCAATCGGATACGGTGACCCCCGAGATGTCGAGGTCGAAACGGCTGAACGCGTCGCCGGTTGACCCGTTCGGTCTTGCGAGTACGTGCAACCCCATCTGCGAGTTCTCAATGGAGAGCCCGGTGAGGCTCACTCCTCGCGATGCCACGTAGCGCCACCCGGCATTTGAGTCAGCCGCGGCCGAATCGGCCATGACACCTGCACCATTCGTCTTGCCACTGACCGTTACCCCGGTGATCGTCGACCTGTTGACACCGGCCAGACGCATCCCGTTCGCCGCACCGCCCGTCACGACCACATCGGAGATGCTGAAGTCGGCATTCGACCACCCGGTCAGAGCGGGGAACGAGAAGGTCTCGGAAGCATTGTCGAACTGGTTCACCGCGGTGTGATAGGTCACCAGGGCCAGACCGTCGTCACCAGTATTGGTCGCTGAAAAGCGTTCGATGCTTCCGCGGCGGCACGCGTTGAAATGAAGTCCGTCGGCCATGGTGTTCTCGACGTGCAGGCCGTCGACAGTGATGTCGGAAACGCCCATCATGATCACACCCGCCTGCGGGCTCGACTCCACGCTGCAGTTCAGCAGGCTCACCCCGCTCGCCGGACCGTTGGAGCCGGTCCAACCACTGGGGACGGCGGACGTTTCCGATGGGTAGCCCACCACGCGGATACCGTCGCCCATGGACCGCTGCGCCGGCTGGGTTGTCCACCGCACTGTCACGTTCTGGAGTGATACGCGCTCCAACGGGCCGCGCAGCACGATGCCGTGGCTCGTGCCGGCACCGTTGGCGTCGAGATTGTCCATCAACAGTTCGGCGCCTGCGTCGAAGTCGATGGAAACGTCGGAGATCCCGGCTATCGAGATCGCCGCGGCGCCTGTCGGATTACGCTCCGCGAAGCGATACCGGCCAGACGGGAAACGTAAGACGTCTCCAGACCTCAACGCGGAGACGGCGTTGCGGATGGCAACGGAGTCATCGTGTACGCCATCACCCACGGCGCCGAAAGCGCGGACATCGCGGATCTCGCCGTCGTCGGCGACGAGGCGAACGGCGTGGGTGGATACGGGCAAGGCGGCGGAACACGAGGTGAGCGCCAACGCTGCCGGAAGCACACCGAGAAAACTACGACGCGATAGCGCCGACGACCTGTCAGACAATGGATCTCCTCTTCAATACCGAACAGATCGCCTCGGCCGTCACCGGCGACGAAATCTCCGACTGGCGCCGCTTGACATGCAGCTGCCCACGATCACTCAACAATGCCCTGGCGGCGCCATCATTGCAGTACTTCTTCATGAGCAGCGCCAACGCCGCAGCGTCATGCGGGTCGAAATACTCAGCGCCGTCACCACACGTTTCCACCAGGACCGGGATGTTCGACGACAGGACAGCGGTGTGCGATGCCATTGCCTCCAGCGGCGGGAGGCCGGCACCCTCGTAAAGCGATGGCATCACAAGCATGTCCGCGCGCGCGACCAGAGCGCGCAACTGGTCAAAGGGAAGTCTGCCCGTCAGCTGCACACGGTCACCCAGGCTGTCCACGAGCCGGTTGACTCGCTCGTCGAGCGTTCTGAGCGACTCATCGCCACCGGCAATCACCAGTTTGTGCGGCACCGAATCCGCTATCGCCGCAAACGCATCGAGAAGCACCGGCAGGTTCTTGTGCCGCTTGATGTTGCCGACATACAACACATACGGCGGCTGAATCGGTGACGGTGTGGGTTCGGGGGGAGAAAACCAAATATCGTCAACTGGGATGGGAGTCACCAGTATCTCGGCCGAAGGTGCGATCGCGGCCATGGAACGCGCGGTCGCCTGGGACGGCGTGAAAATTGTTTCCGCCCGTCGTGCGCCGAGTTGCAGCATTGTCCGTGCGTACACGTTCTTGGCCAGATTCTGATCGCTCAACTTGTTGTCTTCGATATGGAGGGTGTCGTGCACCGTGGAAAAAAATCGCACGTTTCGACGGCGTGGAGACAATAGAGCAAGAGGAAAAGGATAGTGCGGGACCCACAGTGCCTGGGGACGCGTCAGGGACAATGCACGACCCCACGCACGCTGTTCCTGCGCCGAATACATCCGGGCATCGGCAGGGTCGGAGAGAATCACACGCGTGTTTGCGCTGATCACAGGTATCGCGTCTCGATCGGTGAGTATCGCCAGAGTGAATCCACGATCGCCCAGCACCTGTTCGAGATACGGGATCTGTGTCCTGATGTAAGTGCCGATACCGCTCTGACGGATATGCCGGGCATCAAATAGCACATCAACGGGTAACACGCTGTCGCAGCTCGCCTGAGCGGCGCGGGAAGTGTCCACGAATTCATTATCGCAGGTCTGACAAATCGGTGAAACAGTTATTCGCGCGGTGACACGGCGACCTCCAAGAGAAAATGATATCTTCGGACACGAACGAACTGACCATTTACTGGGGCAGCGGCAGTTCTTCAGCTGCATTTCTCGGCAAGCGAAGGGCGACTTTGCGTGAATATCCGCAATTCTCAATTGTCTGGGGTCCCGGATGAAATGGGTCCACGCCGAGTGATTGCCACCCGTCGCGAGTCCCCGAAGCAATCATGACCGGTCCCCGGTTGGCGATAGTCCACGAGCGATTCACGGAGATCGCCGGTTCTGAACATGTGGTCGAGCAGATGTCCGTGACGTGGCCGCATGCTGCCGTCCACGTTCCCATTGCCCGTCCGGCGGGCATACCGGCCGGCCTGTCGTCCCCCCCGGTGACGACATGGGTCGACGGCGCTTACCGCTTGCTGGGGCAGTCTTCTTACGCCCCATTAATGCCGTTGCTGCCAAGAGCCTTTCGCGGCATGAAACTGGGTGCGGTGGATGCGGTGGTGGTGAGTCATCACGCGTTTGCCACGCAGGCCGCCTTCGCCACCGACGCCCCGGTGATCGCATACGTGCACAGCCCGGCGCGCTGGGCTTGGGACCCCGCCTTTCGTGCGCAAGAAGCCGGGGGCGCCGCCGGTGCGGCCGTGCTCGCGGGACTGGCGCGGGTGGCGCGTCGGGATGAGTTGAAAGCCGTGGACCGGCTCACGCAGATCGTCGCGAACTCGAGCGAGGTCGCCGACAGGATTCACCGCTGGTGGGGCCGGGAAGCAGTGGTGGTGCATCCACCCGTGGACACAGACGGTTTCACGCCTGACCACTCGATCGAGCGGGAGGACTTCTTCCTGCTCGCCGGTCGTCTGGTGCCCTACAAACGACCGGATCTCGCGATCATGGCCGCGCGGCGGGCCGGTAAACGACTCGTCGTCGTGGGCGACGGCCGATGGATGGACGTCTGCAAAGAGCTGGCCGCTGCCGACACGATCTTTGCCGGGCGACTCCCCCACGATGAACTACTGGCGCTCTACCGGCGCGCACGAGCTCTGATAATGCCCGGTGTCGAGGACTTCGGCATCGTTCCGGTCGAGGCGATGGCCACCGGGACACCGGTGATCGCCTTGGGCGAGGGCGGTGCGCTCGACACGGTCATCCCGGGCGAGACCGGGATGCTTGTTCCCACCGGTGACGACGAACACGTGGTCAGCGGGCTCGCCCACGCCATGGAGGCATTCGATCCGACAGAGTTCGACTCAGAGAGAATCCGCACATGGGCCGAAGGGTTCTCGCGGAAGATGTTTGGAGAGAACATGATCGGTGTCGTCGACGGCGTACTCAAAGCCCGCTGACCACTGCGACGGCCAGATCTGGTGCTGCGCGCTGCACGGGAAACCGTTCTCGCGTAGCACTAACCCACAAGTGTCTTGACCGAGCTCGCTTCGTTGCTCCCGGGCGTTGATTCGAGCGGGAAGTGACAGGCGGCGAACTGTCCGGATCGAATCTCTCTGACCTCGGGTTCTGTTGTGGTGCAGAGATCCTGGGCGTTGGGACAGCGAGTGCGGAAACGACATCCGGTCGGCGGGGCCAGAGGTGAGGGTACGTCGCCTTCGAGTGCCGGTCCGGCGAATCCCTTGTCGGGGTCGGTCAGTGGCACCGAGTCCAGCAACGCCCGGGTGTAGGGGTGAGCGGGACTGTCGTACACCTGGACCGAGTCGCCGAACTCGCAGACCTTGCCCAGGTACATCACCATGACCTTGTCGCTGACGGTGCGCACGACGCCGAGGTCGTGGGCGATGAACACCACGGTGAGGTCGAACTCCGCTTTGAGTTCTTCGATGAGATTGAGGATTTGGGCTTGCACCGATACGTCGAGTGCGGAGACGGGTTCGTCGCAGATCAACAGTCGCGGGTTCAGCGCCAGGGCGCGGGCGATGGCCACCCGTTGGGCTTGTCCACCGGAGAGCGCGCGTGGGAGGACATCTGAATACCGTTCCGGGGAAAGACCCACCGAGTCGAGGACCTTGGCCGACGTGGTGGCGCGGTCAGCTTTTCCGGCGCCCGCCACGGCCATCCCTTCCACGACGATGTCCTTGACGGATCGGCGCGGATTCAGGGAGCTGACCGGGTCCTGAAAGATCATCTGCATGTCGCGCCGCAGCACCCGCATGGCCTTTTCGTCGGCCTTTTCGATCCAATCGTCGCCGAACCGGATCCGGCCCGCGGTGACCCGGTCCAGACGCAGGACCGCCCGGCCGGTGGTCGATTTTCCACAACCGGATTCCCCTACGATGCCCAGGGTTTCACCGGGCAGTACATCGAAGCTGATCTTGGAGACCGCCTGCACGGTGCCGGCGCTGGTGGGGTATTCCACGACGAGGTCCTCGACGCGCAGGAGTGCCTGATCGCCGCGTAGATGCGCGGTGCCGCTGCCAGCCATGAGTTCTACCTTCCGGACAGTTCGAGGGTTTTGATGGGCTGCGGCAGGACCGGGTGCAGACACGCCACCTGATGATCGCCGCCCGCTGATTGCAGCGTCGGGCCCGGTGTGACGCAGTTTGTCTCTGCGTGTTCGCACCGCGGCGCAAACCGGCACCCTGACGGTGGCGCGGTGGGATCGGGCAACGAGCCCGAGATCACCCGCAAGGGCGCGTGCCGGGCATGGTCGATGGTCGGTGTGGCGCCCAGGAGCGCGTGGGTGTAGCGATGCATCGGCGCCTCGAAAACCTGACGGGTGGAACCGACTTCGGCGAGCCGGCCTGCGTACATGACCGACACCCGATCGGTGCGTCCGGCGACGACGGCGAGGTCGTGGCTGATCAGCATCATGCCCATGTCGCGTTCGCGTTGCACCCGCCGCAACAGGTCCAGGATCTGGCGCTGGATGGTCACGTCGAGCGCGGTCGTCGGCTCGTCGGCGATCAGCAGGTCCGGCTCGCACGCCAGCGCGATCGCGATCATCACCCGCTGACGCATCCCGCCCGACATCTCATGCGGATAGTTCCGAAGCCGCCGTTCCGGATCGGGAACCCCCACTTCCTGAAGGAGTTTCAGCGCCCGGCTGCTCGCTTCGGAACGGCTGACACCGAGGTGCTTGCGCATCCCCTCGGTGAGTTGACGCTCCACCCGCACCACCGGATTGAGGGACCGGCCCGGGTCCTGGAACACCATGGCGATCTGTTTCCCCCAGATCTCCAGCGTCTCCTTCTTGTTCAGGGCCAACAGATCCCGGCCCTGAAAGGTCACCTCACCCGAGCGTGCAGAGCGCGGCGGCATCAACCCCATGATGGCCCGGGCCATCACCGATTTTCCCGAACCGGACTCCCCCACGACGCCGAGTGCCTGACCGGTGTCGAGCGAAAGGGACACATCGTCGACAGCCCGAACCGTCCCACGCGCGGTACCGATATACGCCCGAAGATTCTTCACCTCGAGCAGCGGACCGGCACGCTTGCCTTTCGCGAGCTCTGAAGGGTCGCCGGGCCGTTCCATCTCGGACTCAACGCTCATGGTCACTCTTCCTCGGCTCGATCATGTCTCAGTGCTGGATTGTCTTGTCGAACTTCATGCGGAGGTGGTCGCCGAGCTGATTGAGGGCGAAGACGGTGCAGAAGATGGCCAGCGCCGGCACGAAGACCAGGTGCGGCGACGTCGCGAGCGCGTCCTTGCCGTCGCTGATCATTCCGCCCCAACTGGGCGTGGGTGGGGGTATGCCCAGTCCGAGAAAGCTCAGGGAGCCTTCGGCCACGATCAAGGCTGCCATCACGATGGGCAGGTAGGACGCCAGTGGCGCGATCACGTTGGGCAGGATCTCTTTGAACAGGATCCGAGAGTGGCCGGCACCCATATTCCTTGCGGCGCGGACGAACTCTCGCGACGACCATGCCATCGTGTTGGCTCGGGAAAGGCGGATGAAAGCCGGGACGACGACGAGGGTCAGTCCGGCGAGCATGGTCGTGACACTGGGTTCGAAGATCGAGGCCAGGGCCAGCAGCAGGATCAGGGGCGGGAAGGCGAGCATGGCATCGGCCAGCAATGAGATGCCGTTGTCCAGGTGGCGACCGAAGTAGCCACCAACCAATCCGATCAGCGATCCGATGATGAACCCCACCAGTCCGGCAACGGTTCCCACGACCAATGAGACCCGGGCGCCGTAGATGATTCGGGACAGCTCGGAGCGTCCGAAGTTGTCGGTCCCCAAGAGCAGATCGAGTGATCCGAAGGCCGGATTCAGTCGGGGTGCGCCCACGGGGGTGTCGTAAGGGGCGATGGGAAGCAGGTTGGCGAACAGCGCTGCCAGGATCAGTGCGACCAGCCAGCCCACTGACAGGTACACCAGAAACGAGCGGGGTTTGCGAACCGCCGGGACCACAAGCACCGGTGTCGCGGGTTCGGTATGCGGGCCGGCGGCGGGGAGGGGTTCTTTGGTGATCATGTCGGTCATGCTGTGGCCGCCACCTTCCGGACGCGTGGGTCGATCAGTCCATAACTGAGATCGACGATGGTGTTGATGGAGACATAGACGACGGCGACGAACACCACGATGCCCTGCACCATGATCAGGTCGCGGGTGGTGATGGACGCGGCGATCAGTTGCCCCAAACCTGGTAGACCGAACAGTGTTTCGACGATCACCGTGCCGCCGATCAACCGGCCCAAATTGATTCCGGCCAGGGTGATCAATGAGAACGACGAGGGCCGGAAGGCATGCCGGAACATCACGTAGGTGCCCGACATCCCTTTCGCGCGGGCCGCGGCGATGTAGTCCTCACCGAGGGTGCCGATCAGGTCGGTGCGCAACAACCGGTGGAAGGAGGCGATCTCGGTCAGTGCGATCGCGATCGCGGGCAGCAGGGCGCTCTGCAGATTCAAACCCAATCCGTCACTGATATCGGACCATCCGAGCACCGGGAACATCTGCAGCTGGATCGCGAAGAAGTAGATGAGGATCGGACCGGCAATGAATGCCGGCACCGACAAGAAGACCGCCGAGAGCGCGTTGATGCCGCGATCCAGGGCTGACCCGGGCCGTGACGCCGAGATCACACCCATCACGATCGAGACCACCAAGGCGATCAACAGACCCAATGCTGCCAGCTCCAACGTCACCGGCAGTCGCTCGAAGATGGCTTCGGTGACAGACTGATTCGTCAAAGGCGAGGTACCGAGGTCCCCGGTCACCGCATTACCCAGCCAGTCCAGATACTGTGACCACACCGGCCTGTCAAGCCCCAACTGCGCATCCATTTCCGCAACGGCTTCGGGGGTTGCATTGTCACCAAGAATGACCTGCGATGCAGAACCGGGAGCCAAACTCAGCAAACTCACCACCGCAATGGTCACCAATAGGACCACAGCAATACTGCGCGCGAGACGCGTCGCAATTGTGCGAAGCATGAATAGTCAACTTTCGTCCTGAGCAACGGGCAGAAGGAACAGGTGACATGCCGATTCATGGTGATTACGCGGAACGGGCTGCGCTCCACGGCATGTGCAACCCTGAGCGCTTTCACTGGTTTCTTGTGACAAACGCCGCATTGACAGCGACTGTGCTCTCACCATAGAAGAGCGGTCCTCTCGATGGCAATACCCAAATCGGACTTTTCTCAGGGGACACTTCCGACCAGAGCAAAAGACAAACTCGCATGCCAATTGAATAGCCGCGGTTATAACCACGCGAATTGTGTAGTTCGCGGACGCAAAACTACAACGCCGATCCGAAATCTGAAATCGGCGCGCCAAATAGGCGCTACCACAACATATTCAAATGCTGCAGTATGCGAAACGGCCTGTCGCCTCCGACAGCCCGTGGTGCGTGAGCCCCGTTTATGTCATCTGACACCTTCGATATGGAGGTCGGCGATCTGTCGCCGCACGTGGTGTTTTTTGACCTTGCCGGACGCTGTCCGCGGAAAGTCGTCCACCTCGTGGAGCTCTTCCGGCCATTTCTGTCTGGCCGTGCCCGCATCTGCGAAATGCTGTTGAACCTCGGAGAGCGTCGGCATCATCTGCCCGGGTTTCACCCGCACCACCGCGGCAGTGCGTTCCCCGAGTCGCTTGTCCGGCGCCGCGACCACCACCGCTTCCGCAATCGCGAACATTTCGAGCAGAACGTCCTCGACCTGCGCGGCACTCACATTCTCGCCACCGCGAATAATGATGTCGGACTTACGATCTGTGATCATCAGATAACCATCGTCGTCGATCACCCCGATATCACCGGTGCGATACCAGCCATCCTCGTCGAACGCCTGTGCCGTCAACTCCGGGTCGGTATAGCCCAGGCACAGATCCGGTCCGCGGCTGAGAATTTCGCCGTCTTCCCCCAGCCGGATCTCGACGCCCAGCTTGGGATTGCCATCGGTCAGCAGTCGCTTGTCTTCGGGAGCAGTTGTGACCGATCCGGTGATCGATGGATGTTCGGTGCTCCCATACGACCGGGTGACGATGATGCCCAGGTCGGAGAGGCGCCGGGTGACCGCGGCGGGAACAGTCGAGCCGCCGAGTCCGATGTATTTGAGGTAATGCAGATGGTCCGGGGTGAAGTCGGGATGGTCCAACAGACTGGTCACGAAGTACGTCGGTCCGCCACCGATCGCGACACCATCGGAATCCATCAGGGCGATCACCCTGGTCGGATCCCACTCGTCGCAGAGGTCGACCGGGGTCCCCTCGAGCACCGGGACCAGGAAAGCCCCCAACATGCCGATGAAGTGGCCGACCGGGAGCGCGGTGAGTTGCCTGCCGCGGTCCGCCTGGTAGTTCGCGAGTAGTTGCCGCGTCTCGAATGCCAGCGTCTGGTGAGTGTGGATGACACCCTTCGGGTCACGCGTCGTCCCCGAGGTGTACGCGATCAATGCCGGACTGGCCGGGTCGACGTCGAGGGAGCCGACCATCGGAACATCATCGAGCAGGTCGTCGAAGTTCAGACCGACCACACCCACGATCGGTACTGCTGCACTGACCTCCGGAACGTACGTCATCCGCCCGAACCGATCGGCAGTGATGAACACACGCGGCTTGGCGCGCTCGAGTATGAAACCCAATTCCTTTGGGCCATAGAAATGCACGATCGGTACGACCACTGCACCGAGTAACGACGATGCCCAGAACGTGGCCGCCGCCTCCATCCAGTTCGGGAGTTGAAAGGCGACGACATCCCCTGCTCGCACACTGCGGGCCCGCAATCCTGCCGCCAGCCGACGGGCAACCAGTTCGACGTCGGCCAATGTTCCCGAATACGGCCGAACCTTCGAATGAATCCGGAAGTGGACCCCGGCAGAGTCGTTCAAACCTTTCCCGAGAATTTCTCCGAGCGACTCATCCGTCCACCACCCCATCGCCTCGTAGTGCGCTCTCAGGTGGTCGGGGAGGTCTCGAACGGGAATCGCGCTGATCGTCGAACTCATCTGCTTAACAGTTCCTTTCACGATCTGAAGTGTGTTTTCTGGCTTGATGCGGCGAGCTGGCCTCAGGTGTGTGCAATCGGATCGAGCAGCTCTGAGAGTTGCTCGACCATGTACTCGATCGCGAGAGTTGAACCGGGGGTTGACGGATACGAGAGGTTCCAGATGTGCGGTTCCCCTTCGTGCACCTTCAGACGCACGTCGACCCCCGCTTCGGCGGCGGTGCGACACAGGAGCAACGAGTCGTCCCGGAGCACCTCGGAATCACTGACCTGCACGATGATTCGCGGCTGACCCGCCCAATCTCCCAGGACCGGCGAGGCCAGCGGATCCGTCTCCGGGGTCCCGGCCAGGTAGCCCGCTGCAGCTTCGGTCGCCTGGTCGAGCGAGAAGCGGGCGTCGGTTGCGGCATTCTCGGCAAAACTCGCGGCAGTATTACGCAGGTCGGCCCAGGGTGAGAACAGGAATGCGCCGGCGGGAGCCGATATCTCCAGTTGCCGTATCCGCAGCAACAGCGCCGCGGCCAGTCCACCTCCCGCAGAATCCCCCCACAGCACCAGACGTTCGGGCCCGATCTGTTCGATGATCAACCGGTAGGCGGTCAGCGCATCGTCCACCGCAGCGGGGAACGCACTCTCGGTCGAGAGGCGATAGCCCACGGAGAACACCTGGGTCTTGCAGGCGACCGCGATTCGAGACACGCTCTCGGAGAACATCTGCGGGGACCCTTTGCGGTAGCCACCGCCGTGGAAATGAAGCAAGGCGGTATCGGTACCTGCGCAGCACGGCCGGATCCGCAGCACCGGTACGCCCGCGAAGTCGAGTTGTTCGACTTCGACGCTGACGTCCGGATCGGCTGCAGCAAACTCTGTTTCGGTCATCGCCTGCCTCTCAAAGTGGTTCATTCCAGTCATGGGTTGGCGCGCGACCGCCGATCTGCCTCGTCAACAACTGCGCCGAGGCGATGACGGGCTGCGCTGCCGTCGCGATCTCTTTGCCGACGAGCTTGCCGATGTGAAGCAGGGTGAGGCAGAAGACAACCCGGCCGTCGGGGTCGAAGACCGGCGCCGCGATGTTCCCGACGGTGTATTCGACATCCGGATCGACCTGCAAAACCGCATAGTTCGGCTGGTCGTCAAAGAACTGTTCGAGCAGGGCTTCGCGGAGACCGAGATCATTCGGGCGTTCGGCGAGGTCGTGGGTCAGTGAACGTCGTACGGGGTTCGGATCGTCCAGACCCACCGTGTAACCCCTTTGCCGTACGGCCGGACCGTATGACTGGAGATAGTCGGTCACGCGTTCGTGCAGGTCTGCCGGCATTTCCAAGATCCGCTCGCGCAACTCGGCCGGGGCCATCCATGCCATGAAGGGCTGCCCGAACGGGGGCTGCAGTGGTATCCGCTGTCCGGGCGCGAGTTCGAGCTGTCGCCCCGTCGGCCTGCCTTCTACGGCAATACAGAGGATGTCCCTGCCGACCATGACGGTGCCCGTGCACTCGTGTCCGGTCGTCGCCGCCAGCGCTGCCAACTCCTGGCGCGCCAGTTCGATAACCGGGTTGGCTCCCGCTGCCGCGTGCCCGGCAGCCAACACCGCGGGACCGAGTGTGTACGTCTTGTGGCGCGGGTGCCGCGACACGTAACCCCCCTCGCCCATGGTCTTGAGCACCGCAAACATCGAGCCCGGACTCACATCCAGCGCCTTCGAGAGCTCGCTGAGAGTGAAGGTGCCGCGCTCATTCACCGTCAGAAAGTCCAGTACTTGCAATGCGCGCCGCGCCGAGAGGGCCATCCAAATCCTTCTGTGAGCAAATCGTTGACGTGATCTTCGCCTCAGGCTAGCGTAATCCACCAAGTTCCGAAACTGGTTTCGAAATGCTGAAAAATAGTGGGAAATGGTGAATCGCTTGTTCATGAGAAAAGCTTTGGAAAGTTCGAATCTTCACGCCCTGCGACTGGCACTGCTGCACGCCACCGGCGATGAAGAGCTCGCGGCAATGAAGCTGGAGCTGGTGCCGATCCGCAGCGGCGCCGCGTTCGAGATGACTATTGCCGAAGAATCGCGGGCCGACCTGTTCCGCAAAGCCGAAGAGTTCGTGGCCAACAATGCCGCCACGTACATCCCGCGAGAACTCGACGAAGATGAACTCCGCTCGATGATGGAACTCGCTCTGGGTCACGAGCTCACCGACGCAGAGTTCGCGGTGGCGCGGACCATGCCCGCGGTTGAGAAGTTCCCGCTTTTCACGAAGTGGACCGAGCAGCGCCCGGACCGTGCAGACGATTTCACCGTTGTCATCGTCGGCGCGGGCCTGTGCGGAATCGCGATGGCCGTCCAACTCGAACAACTCGATATCTCGTACGTGCTCTACGAGCGGCGACCAGATGTCGGGGGAACCTGGGCCATCAACACGTACCCGGATGCGCGCGTCGACACAGCGAGCACCACGTACGAGTACAGCTTCGTGAAAAACCATCCGTGGACCGAACAATTCGCGCGACAACCCGAGGTGCGCAGCTATCTCGAGATGGTCGCGAAGTCATACAACGTATTCCAGAACATCAGGTTCGAGCACGAGGTACAGGCTGCCGAGTTCGATGAGTCGACGTCGATGTGGTCGCTGCAGGTGGCCGACCGTGATGGCGTGTCCGAGAACGTGACCAGCAACTTTGTCGTTACTGCGACGGGACTGTTCTCGACTCCGAAGAGGCTCGACACCAAGGGTATCGAGGACTTCACCGGTGAAATCATTCATACGACGGAGTGGACCGACGAGCACAGCGCGAAGGGCAAATCGGTCGCGATTATCGGCAACGGTTCCACCGGAGTCCAGATTCTGTCTCGGATCGCGGAGGACGCCGAGCAGGTTCATGTGTACCAGCGAACCCCCCAGTGGATCGCGCCCCGCGAAGGATACGGCGAAACCGTGAGCCCGGAGATGCGGTGGATTCTCGACAACATCCCGCATTACTGGAATTGGGCCCGCACCACGGCACTCAAACCCAACAATCCCCGCGACACGATCCAGCCCGATCCCGAATGGCGCGCTGCCGGTGGCATTTTCAGCAAGAGCAACGACCGACTCCGGGCGAATCTGACCCAGTACATCCGTTCCCAGGTCGATGACCGCGCCGACCTCGTCGAAAAGCTCGTACCCGACTACACGCCCGCGGCACGACGTCCGGTGGTGGACAACGGCTGGTACCGATCGCTCACCCGGGACAACGTGGAACTGGTGACCGACGGCATCGAAAAGTTCACCGAGCATGGGATCGTCACCGTCGACGGCACCGAGAGAAGAATCGACATGGCGCTCAGCGCAGTCGGCTTCGAGGTGACGAAATGGTTGTGGCCGATCGACTTCCGCGGACGCGGCGGTGTCAGTATCGAAGATCGCTGGAATCTGCCGGGAGGTCCGCGGGCATACCTGGGCCTGGCAATTCCCGAGTTCCCGAATCTGTTCGTGCTCTATGGCCCCAACGCGCAGCCGGCAACCGGTGGCGGCATCGGCGTCGGCGGACTCCCCGCGTGGATGGAGTCGTGGGTGGGCTACATCGCCAGGGTGATCGTCGCCGTCGTGGAAGACGGGAACACTTGCGCCGAGGTCACCGACGAGGCCTTCTGGGAGTACAACAATGCGGTCGACGACGAGGCAAGCAAACTCATCTGGCTCGATCCTGCCGCGAACCCGAAGCGGAACTACTACGTCAATGAGCACGGACGGCTGGGTACGAGTACCCCGATATCCGGACTGGAACTCGCAACGCGGCTACTGCATCTCAATCGGGCCGACTTCACGTTTTCCGCTGTGGCACAGAGCTCTTCGGACACCGACGGAACCGACGAACTCGAAACCGTGGCCTGAAGCCTCCGACGCACACCACAACCTGACGCCTACTGCACCGACCACACAAGAGAAAGCCGAGAACTCAACATGATCGATCTAGGACTGGACGGGGCCCGCGCCATCGTCGTCGGCGCGGGATTCATCCCCATGCGTGCCGGGAACGGGCGTGGTTCCGCGTTGCAGCTCGCCAGGGCCGGTGCCACCGTCGCCTGTGTCGACAAGGACGCCGAACGCGCCGACCAGACCGTCCGGGAGATAACCGCCGAGGGCGGCAAGGCATTCGCGATCGTTGCCGACGTGCTCGACTCCGGTGAGGCTCGGCGTGCGGTCGACGAGGCCGCGGCTCAGATGGGAGGGCTGGACGTATGCGTCGACATCGTCGGCGGTGCAATGTGGAGCAAGGCCGCCGACATCCCGGATGAAGATTGGGACGCGCAGATCCTCCTCAATCTCACGCAGGTCTTCTATGTGTTCAAAGCTGCTATCCCGCACCTGATCCTGAATGAGAAGGGCGGCTCACTCATCGCCATCACCTCGGTCGACGGAATCGGTTCGTCCCGCTTCCATGCCGGATATGGAGCAGCCAAGGCCGGCGTCGTCTCGCTCGTCAAGACGTTCGCCGACGAATACGGCAAGCACGGCGTACGGGTCAACTCGATCGCACCCGGCAACGTCGGCGGTGGCAACTGGGATCTCCCGGAAATCCCGTTCGGTGAGGATGTCGTCAATGCACTCGCACCACCTCGCGGGCGCGACATCGCCGATACCGTCCTGTTCCTCGCCTCCGGCCTGTCCGCGAAGATGACCGGTCAGACGCTGGTCGTCGACGGTGGCGCAGTGATCCAGAGTCCCTGGCGCATGACCGAAGACCAGATCGGCCGCAACGCCGCGTTCTCGAATGCGTCGTCCTAGCCCGACCGCCGGAACGTCTGTGATCAGCGGCCGCGGGGCCAGAACGGAGCATCCTATGACCGACGGCCACATCCCGGCTGTGACCGACGCTTTTCTCGTTACCGACAAAGTCGCGCTCATCACCGGCGGAGGCAGTGGCATCGGCCAAGAGACGGCGATCGTGCTCGCGTCGGCTGGGGCGCGTGTGATCGCCACAGACATCGACGAATCCGGTCTGGCGCAGACCCGTATCCGTGCCGGGAACGAAGGCCTGTCCATCGATACCCGGCACCTGGACGTCTCCGATCCCGCGGCGGTATCCAGGACCGTCGATGATGTTGTCGCCCAACATGGCCGGCTGGACATCCTGGTCAACGCGGCAGGCATCATGATCATGCGAAATGCACTCGAGGTGACACCCGAGGAACTCGAGAAAGTACTTCGCATCAATGTCGGCGGCACGTTCTTCGCGTGCCAGGCAGCGGGCCGGGTGATGCCGGCCGGCGGGAGCATCATCAATCTCACCTCGGCCATCCTCGACCGGTCCAGCCCCGGACGCATCACCTATGCGATATCGAAAGGTGGTGTGGCGCAGTTGACCCGAACCTTCGCACTGGAGTTGGGGCCGGCCGGCATCCGCGTCAACGCCATCGCTCCTGGATGGGTCGAGACAGGTATGACCAATCAGCACTGGACCGATGCCGACGGTTCCATCGATCACGGCAAGCGCGATGAATACATCACGATGATGACAACGGCGTCGCCGATCGGGGTGGTCGGCACCACCCGCGACATCGCGCTGTCGGCCCTGCAACTCGCCTCTTCCGCCGGTGCGTTCATCACCGGCCAGGTGGTGCGGATCAACGGTGGTTCATTCATGGCCTAGACGCCGACGACAAGAAGAATCGACAACAGGTACCCCCCCCCCCCACCGCGGCGCGAATATGGCCGCGGAACAACGTGATCCGCGAGAGCGGAAGAAGAGGACCAGATTCATGGGTGACAGGCTTGAAGGCAAGGTCGCAGTGGTGACAGGCGGTGCCAGCGGCATCGGAGCGCAGACCGCACGTCGATTCCTGCGTGAAGGTGCACGAGTCGTGATCGCTGATGTCAATGACGAACCGGGTAAGACGGTCGCTGATGAACTGGGTCCGCAGGCACTCTTCGTGCACGCCGACGTGACCTCGCAAGACGATTGGGATCAGCTACTACGGGTGACGAGTGAGCACTTCGCGCCGCTGGACGTGCTCGTGAACAACGCCGGTGGCGGTCGCGGCGTCGGCAACATCGTTGATGAAGTGTACGAGGGTCATCACAACATCCTTGAACTCAACGTCTCCTCGGTGTGGATGGGCACCCGCACCGCGCTACCCATCATGCGGGCCAACGGTGGTGGGTCGATCGTCAACATCTCGTCGATCGACGGGCTCGTCGGTGTCGCGGGGATGACAACGTATGTCGCATCCAAGTTCGCGGTCACGGGTCTCACCAAAGCCGTTGCCTTCGAGGGTGGCCCGTACAACGTGCGGGTCAACTCCGTCCATCCCGGATTCATCGAGACACCGATGATGCTCAAGGCCACCGGAACGGTGCGCACTCGACTCGTCTCGGCGATGGAGAAGCAGCCGATCGCCCGATTCGGAAAACCCGAGGACGTCGCCAACGCAGTTCTGTTCTTCGCCTCCGACGAGAGTTCCTACTGCACCGGCACATCTCTCGTTGTCGACGGTGGTCAATTGGCAGGCCCGCATCGGGAACCGATGTGATCACCAGTCGCTGACCGGAGAGTCCGCTCTTTCATCTCTCCAACCTCATTCGGTTCGCCCACAATTCAATTCAATGAAAGGTCGACGATGATTCGACAAAGACGTCTATTCACTGCGGCAATCGCTGCGGTGTGTTCTGCGACCCTCCTACTGACCGCCTGTGGTTCGTCCTCCTCCCCCGGCGGATCGTCGGCGGACGTCGGGGATCCGGTGGCCGGCGGTGCCGGACGCATCATCCAGGTCAGCGAGCCACGCACCCTGGACCCGGCAGCACTGGGAAATGTCTGGGCGAGCCAACCCGAAATCGGCAATGCGATCTACGGGACATTGATGATCAACAAACCCGGATCGCTCGACATCGAATACAAGATGGCCGAAGACTTTTCGACCACCGACGGCGGCAGCACCTACACGATGAAACTTCGGCCGGGCCTGATGTTCACCGACGGGACTCCGCTCGATGCGGAAGCGGTCAAGTTCAACTGGGAGCGCATGCGTGACCCCGCGCTGGGATCAGGGGCGAGCAAGTTCAGCCCACAGATCGCCGGCACCGAGGTGATCGACCCGACGACGTTGAAAGTGACGATGGTCGCGGCGAATTCGCACTTCGACCAAGCAGTCGTCACCAGTGCCCTGAACTGGGTCGCATCCCCGACCGCTCTGCAGAAGGGCAAGCAGGAGTTCGACAAGGCACCGATCGGCGCCGGCCCGTTCACCCTGACCAGTTGGACCCGCCAGGACGAAATTGCACTCACGAAGAACCCGGGCTACTGGGACGCACCCAAGCCGTACCTCGACACACTCACGATTCAGTTCGTTCCTGACGCCGCTCAGCGCTACAACGCCGTCATGAGCAACGCTGTCGACCTCGCCTCTGAATCGAACGCCGCGAACCTGCAAAAGGCCGAGGGTGCCGGGTTGAAGAACGAACTCGTCGATGCCGGCGGTGGTTACTACATGGCGATGAACACCCGACGCGCACCATTCGACGACGAGAGGGCTCGCAAGGCCGTGTCCTTGGCCTTGGATCTCAACACCATCAACACCGTTGTCTACAACGGCGCGGGAGTGGTGCCGACGACCCTGTTCCCTGAGGCATCCCCGTTCTACAGCGATATCCCGTTGTCAGAGAACAACAAAGCCGAAGCCCAGGCCCTGTTCGACGAACTGGCTGCCGAAGGCAAGCCCGTCTCGTTCGACTTCACCTCGTTCTCGACGACCGAGAACAAGCAGACCGGCGAGGCCGTGCAGGCCCAGCTGAGCGCCTACGACAACGTCAAAGTCGGGATCAATGCCCTCGATTCCAGCGCAATCGGCTCCGTCGTGGCCGGACGGGACTTCGAGATGGTGGTCACCTCGGCGAATGTCCTGGACCCCGATACCGAACTGTGGACGAGCTTCCATTCCCAGTCCAAGGGCAACATGAGTGGAATCAGTGACCCCCAGCTCGATGCAGCGCTCGACGCCGGTCGCGTCGGCACCACCGTCGAGGAGCGTAAGGCGGCCTACGACACCGCCCAGGAGCGCATCGCCGAAGTTGTTCCCGGTGTGTTCTTTGTCCGGTCGACCCCCTCGGTGATCGCCGGAACCAACGTCCAGGGCATCGTCATGTACGGACTCGGATCACCACTGCCCGAAGAAATGTGGCTGACCGACTGACGCTTGCGCGGCAAACGAAGGCAGGGCCCCGGCTTGCAACGCATGCCGGGGCCCTGCCCATTGCTTCTGTCTTATTGCGCCGAGCTGATTGTTGCGGGCGGCGGAGAGTCTCGAGGCGGCGTGGCCGCATCGTCACCGTACGCAATCAGGACTGCCGCCCAGGCAACTGCCGCGCAGGTCGCGACACCACGGGAGAGAACCTTCCGGTTGCGTTCCCGGATTTCGGTAGTGGACGCCATGTTGATCACCCCAAGCCAGTCGTCTGCATCATTGAGACGACGGTTCCACCTGGTTCGGTTGTACACACGGGTACTGCGCTACTCGGTTCTCACAAGCCCCTTCGCGGCGGCATCGCGTACCGGCAGCCTCGGTGAGCGGCGACATGTGTCTGACGCCTCCCTCGGCCCGCTTGCAACAACCCAGGGCGTTCGTAGTAACCTTTCCGTGTCCTTGCTGATACCAAAAAGTTACCTCTTACGAAACGGACATATTTGTGGCTCGACACCGACTGAATGCCCAGGTCCCATCTCTGCCCTCGACCATGGCACTCGCGGATTGCGCGTCGCGCAGTGGCCGTGGGGGCCAGCACCGGGCCGCACGAACCAGCGCCGTGCCGGCAGCGGCGACAGCAGGCGCGTTCGTGGCCATGGCCGGCGCGATCGGTCTGACAGTCGGCGGAGCCGCCCAGGCCGCCGCACAGCCTGCGCCCACCCCGATCAACCTCGCGGACATCTCCCCGCTGGCTGCGCATCCCGCATTGTCATCGCTGCCCTCGGACGTGACGCTGCCTGCACCACTCGACGACCTCGTTCGCGACCTACTGCCGCCGAACCTGTTCGAACCAGGCGCAGGGGCCACGGCATCGCCGGCCTCGGGCACGATCACCTCGCGCTACGGCGCTCGATGGGGCACCACCCACTACGGCCTGGACATCGCCAACGACATCGGCACCCCGGTTTACGCGGTCACCGACGGAACAGTTCTCGAGTCCGGTCCCGCCGACGGTTTCGGACAGTGGGTTCGGGTCCAGCAGGACGATGGCACCATCGGCGTCTTCGGGCACGTCGACGAGAGCTTTGTGACGCCCGGCCAGCAGGTACGGGCCGGCGAACAGATCGCCACCGTCGGCAACCGCGGACAATCCACCGGTCCGCATCTGCACTACGAAGTGTGGGACACAGACGGCACCAAGATCGACCCCGAGGTGTGGCTCAACAACCGCGGAGTCAGCGTCAACTAATCCGGCAGGACGGGCCCAGCGCAAGACGATCACTCAGAAGGATCAGTTGAGTTTCGTCAACGCGCCAGGCGTTGCCGACTGGGACACCGATAGGGGCTCTGGCTTGCAGAAATGCAGGCCAGGGCCTCCGCCAGGTCAATGCCCAGGAGCGGCTGGCCCGCAAACGCCGCAACCGGTTGATCCGCCAGGCTGCCCGCGCCGGGGAAAGCCAGGTCGAGATCGCCAAGCTCGCCGAACTGTCACAGCCGCAGGTCGGCCGCATCCTTAAAGCCGCCGACGATTCTGCCGAGACACCCACGGAAATCCTGGACCGCCGCGATGCTGGGGAAATCGACTCGGCCGAGATGATGACGATCCTTCGTGCTTGGCCGTTCACGTTCGGCCATACCCCCGTGGTGAACGGCATTGATACCGACCACTATCGCCGGGGAAGCTGGGACGACATCACCCGCGCTTATCAACAGCAGCGCCTCACCTTCGCTGAGTACGCCGAGCTGATGAACCTCAACGTGGACAAGCTCACCGAGGCGGCAGTCGCCGAATGACACCGGCGAACCGGACTGCGAGGGGCAGTCCGGAGGCGTGAAGGCCGGAGCACCGGGAGCGGGCAAGTCGACAGCAGTAGCGTCGCAGGTGCCCAACCGTGACAGCTTTCGGGAGCTCGATGCTGACCTCGTCAAGGACTACCTACTCGAGCACGCCCTCGCCGACGGGATCTTCGACGACCTGTTGGAGCGAAACCTGGCTGACAGCCGACCAATTCAGCCCCGCGAGCTGGCGACCCTGGTACACCGAGAATCCACACAGATCGTCGGCACTTCAGCCGCCTTCGGACCATCAGAAAGTTTATGTGCCGTAAATGCACGAGCGCTCTTCGCTGCAGCACAGACCACCTCGCTGTCCGAGGTGGTCCTCACAGTCGTCTCACCTGAGGGCACGCGCACGTTTTCCTAGTACGCCAGTACGCAGCACCTCGACCGAGATCTGTATCCATAAGCCGACAAAGGCCTGAAATCGCAACGGGATTCAATAGGAACGCTTCTGAACTACAGAAACAATGGTGGCCAGAGTCGGGATCGAACCGACGACCTTCCGCTTTTCAGGCGGACGCTCGTACCAACTGAGCTACCTGGCCGAACGACACTCAGGCGAACCTGGATACCTAGTCGAAATTTCTTGCGACCCTGACGGGACTCGAACCCGCGACCTCCGCCGTGACAGGGCGGCGCGCTAACCAACTGCGCTACAGGGCCATGCTTGCTCTGCCATCAGGCGACGATGGCAATGCGTACCCCCTACGGGATTCGAACCCGCGCTACCGCCTTGAAAGGGCGGCGTCCTAGGCCGCTAGACGAAGGGGGCCGGTGTTCTCCTTTGGGAGCTGAATCAGCATATGACACGGAGCCGAATGCGAGAAATCGAGTCCCCAACCTGCAAAGACTCCAGCGTCAGCGGCGGCCCTGGACGGCATCCGAGGTACTCAACGCCGTCGGCAGATGCCCGATTGCGAAGATGGCTGCTGCCGCCGCAATCCAACCGTTGCCGAGCCAAGCCGCGGTGCCGAGAAAGACCAGGACCGGCAGGATCGCCATGGGCACCGGTACCTGCCACAACGGCCGATACAGCGCGGCACCGGCGCGGCCCGTCACGAAGTAGCGAGCCCAGAGAGCGTAGTAGAGCACCAGACAAGCCAAAGTCGGTGCAGCCCACCAATGCACGACGGTCCCGGACTGGGTGATCGCCGGAACAACCAGACACAAGGCCTGCCCTCCGCGTTCCAGCCACCTCAGCGGCCACGCCACAGCGGCCGGTGGAATCGGGGTTCTGGGCGGAAACAACAGCAGGAGAAGGTTAGGAGCGAGTACCGCAAGACTGACGATGAGCCCTATCGGCGAAAACCCCACGGGCCGAAGCTACAGGCACCGATCGCCGGACGACTGATCGAAGTTCACCGAGTCGCCGGCGCCTCGGGCTGACGTATCGTCATCGGCATGGCCTCGCCCACTCGTGATCACGCGGGCGTCGGGTCGTGGCGGCGCGAGCGGGGCACGGTGGTCCGCCGGGCCACAACGATCACCGACAAGACGCCGCTGTCGTTCGTCATCTTCGCCGAGTCGGAAACGGCCGGTGTGCCGTTGGAGTACGAACCGCACTCGCATCCCACGCACGAGCTGGTGTGGGTACGCAAGGGAACGCTGACGGCGATCATCGACCAACGCGTGTTCACCGTCTCGGATGGAGACGCGCTATGGCTACCGGCCGGGACAGTCCACGCGGGACGGCTGACCGCGAATGCGCAGTTCTCTGACGCGTATTTCGCTCCCCATCAGACACCCGTTGCGTTCGTAGACCCAACCACCATCAAAATGACTCCGGTGCTGGAGTCTCTACTCACCCATCTGGGACGCACCGATCTCGATGGCACCGCCCGAGCCAGGGCCGAGGCGGTTGTGTTCGACGTACTCGAGCCGTCGAAACATCAACTCACACTGCAATTGCCGGGTGATCCCAGAATCGACGCGATCGCCAAGGCGCTACTGGAGAATCCAGCGGACGGCCGCGCATTGGATGAATGGGCGCGCACCTTGGGCATCAGCGAGCGCACGATCACACGGGTGTTCCGCAGCACCACGGGGCTGCCGTTCGCACAGTGGCGACAGGTCCTGCGAGTCCACCAGGCGCTGACCTTGTTGACTGAAGGCTGCGAGGTCCAAACCACCTCCGAACTGCTGGGCTACGCACAGCCGAGCACCTTCATCGACGCCTTCCGGCGTGTCATGGGAACGACACCGGGCACCTTCGTCGGAACGCTACCGAAGTCTCGTCAGATGTCCTGAATCCCGTATCGCCTGTCTCAATGTCTGTATTGCAGACAAGCCTATCCACCCCTATAGTCCCTTATGCAAGGGTTGCCTAACCTTCTGCTGAATACGTGCGGACCTGCTGGTGGCTGATTGAAGCCCCCGAAAGTGACGTGCTCCGCCACTTCGACCCAGAGCTGACTTCATGACCTCCACAGATGCTGCGCGTCCAGACGCGACAACGAGCGCACCCACTCTGGTCGGCGACGCATTGACCTTGAGGTACGGCAAGACCGAGGTGGTCCACGACGTCTCGATCGCTCTGCAACCCGGCCACATCACCGCGCTCGTGGGACCCAACGGGAGCGGCAAGTCCACTCTGCTGCGTTCACTTGCTCGCCTGCATCGGATCGACGAGGGGCACGTGCGGCTCGGCGGCGTTGACGGCCGGCCTGAGCGGGCCGCGTCACTGCTCAGTGCACGTGAGTTCGCCCGAGAAGTCACCTTGTTCTCCCAATCGCGGCCCGCACCGCAAGGCCTGTCCGTGAGCGAAGTTGTGGCGTTCGGACGTCACCCGTACCGCCGTGGCTTCGCGGGATTGTCCGCCGAGGATCGCCGCGCCATCGACCACGCGATGAACGCCACCGGAGTGCACAAGATGGCAGACCGTGCCGCCGGAGAGCTGTCCGGTGGTGAGGTGCAACGTGTTTGGCTGGCCGCCTGCGTCGCCCAGGACACCCGAGTCATCCTCCTCGACGAACCCACGAATCACCTTGACCTGCGGTACCAAATCGAGACTCTCGACCTGGTCCGCGATCTCGCCGAGGAGCACGGCGCTGCCGTCGGGATCGTCCTGCACGACCTCGACCACGCAGCGCGCGTCGCGGACACCCTGATCCTGTTGTCCTCCGGACGAATTCACGCGGCGGGTGCCCCGCTCGAGGTTCTCACCGCGCGGAACATCAGCGATGTCTACGAGATCGAGGTCGAGGTCGACGTCGACCCCCGCACGAACCGCCTTCGCATCGACCCCGTCGGACGGCACCCCGCCCGGATCTCGGGCGATACCACTCATTCCCGTTCCATCCGCACTCGAGAGGACCTTTCGTGACCCGTTTCAATCGAATCGCCACCGCGTCATTGGCTTTCGCCGCCGCGCTGGCCGTCGGCGCCTGTGGCACCACCAGTGCAGACAAGGCAGACAGCAGCGCTGTGGCGCCGCCGCCGTCGCAAAGTTGCAACGACGACACGACAACAACATCCACGGGCCCGGTCTCGTTGACCGACGGTGTCGGCCGCACGGTCGAACTCGACCAGCCCGCAAAGCGGGTGGCGGTGCTGGAGTGGCAGCAGATCGAAGATGCACTCACCTTGTGTGTCACACCTGTCGCGGTCTCTGACGCCGAGGGCTACAGCACATACGTCAGTGCCGAAGAGCTCCCCGCCGGCGTCGCCGACATCGGCACCCGGGAAGAGCCCGACTTCGACACGCTGTACGCCACCAACCCCGACCTCATCATCATCGAGGCATTCAGCGCCGACGACGAGATCATCGCCCAGCTGGAAGCGCGCGGTGTACCCGTGCTCGCGACACTGGGCGCCAACGGTGCAGACCCGATCGGGAACATGAAAAACGTGTTCTCGATGATCGGCGAGGCAACCGGCCGCACCGACCGGGCCGACCAGGTGCTGCAGGAGTTCGATGACCACCTCGCAGCAGCGAAGACCAAGGTCGCCAATGTCGACCTCCCCACGCGGGACTTCCTGTTCTTCGACGGATGGATCGAGGGCGCAAACGTGATCATCCGCCCTTACGGTGACGGAGCACTGTTCACCGCGCTCGGCCAACAGCTCGGAATGACTTCGGCCTGGACGAACGAGATCAACGACGTGTACGGCAGCGGCGGAGTGGATCCCGCATACGGACTCGCCCAGACCGACATCGAGGGCCTGACCGCCGTCGGCAACGCCAACCTCTTCTACTCGACCGACGATGAAGCCGAAAGCTATGTCACCGAGTTGGAGAAGAGCCCGATCTGGACGTCGCTGCCCGCCGTCCAGCAGGGACGCGCGTATCCCTTCCCGCCGGGAGTCTGGGGCGCCGGTGGTCCGCTCTCGTGCCAGCAGGCAGTAGACGCCTACGTCGACGTCCTCACCACCGCTTGATCGCCACGCGTGACGTCGACACCGGGCAGCAGTCGCTGCCCGGTGTCGGCGTTCGCCGCGGCGCCGGCGGAGTGGCTGTGCTGGCCACCCTTGGCGCTGCGGTTGTCCTGGTCGGGATGTGGCACCTCACACAGGGAACATCCGGTGTCGGAATGTGGGACCTGCTGCGCCTTCTGGGCGGAGCAGACGAAAACGTCGGCGGCGTGCCGGTCCGGGACGTACTGACCGGATCGCGGCTGCCGCGCCTATTTGCCGGTGTGGCAGTGGGTTTCGCCCTCGGCGTGGCCGGAGCCCTGTTGCAGTCGATCACCCGCAACGTCCTGGCCTCCCCCGACACACTTGCCGTCACCGCCGGATCGTATTTCGCACTCACGTTGGTCGCCGCGCTCGGCCTCTCTGTGCCGCTGTGGGCGTCGAGTGGCGTCGCATTCCTCGGGGGCATCGTCGCAGCAGCCGTGGTCCTGGGACTTTCCGGCCGCGCGGCGGGCACCGGAACCACACGGCTCATCCTCGCCGGCGCAGCGATTGCGATGGCACTCGATGCGTTGACCGCGATGATGCTCATCCTGTTCAAGGAGAACACCACCGGCCTATTTGCTTGGGGCAGTGGCTCGCTCGCTCAGCTGAACATCGACGCCTTCGTCCGCGCGGCCCCGATCATCATCGTGGTGTTCTGCGCGGCACTACTGCTCTCGCGCCGGCTCGATGTGCTCGGTCTCGGTGACGACGCCGCATCAGCGGTGGGCGTACCGATCCAGTCCACCCGCGTCATCGCGGTGATCTGCGCCGTGCTGCTAACCGCCATCTCGGTGACCTTGGCCGGACCGATCGCCTTCCTCGGACTCGCCGCCCCCGTGCTGGCCCGCCTGATCGCCGGACGCGTGCACACGCTGCGCCGACACGTGTTCCTCGTACCGGTCTCGGGACTACTCGGGGCTTTGCTGATCCTGCTTGCCGACGCCTCGCTGCGTGCGGTGATGGGCGCACAGGCCGCCACCTCCATTCCCACCGGCATTCCCACCGCACTGCTGGGAGCGGTCCTGATCGTGATCCTCGCACTGCGACTTCGTGATTCGGGATCGACCCGGCAACCGCCTGCGCAACGGATCGGAATCCGCTCGCGTCGCCGATTTGTCATCGCCGTGGTCATCGCGGCGGTGTTGCTGATCGTGGCCATCATCATCGATCTGCTCGCCGGAAGCCTGTGGCTCCGTACCGGCGACCTCGCGCTCTGGCTGCAAGGCACCGCACCCGACCTCGTCGGACGAGCTCTCGACGAACGGTTCCCCCGCGTGGCCGCCGCGGTACTCGCCGGCGCAGCGCTCGCCTTGGCGGGCTGCGTTGTGCAAGGCACGGTGCGAAATCCGTTGGCCGAACCCGGGATTCTGGGCATCACCGCCGGCGCCGGATTGGGCGCGGTGAGCGTGGTGACCTCCGCCGGAGGAGGCGGGCGCCAGGCAATCATCGTCATGGCAGTCGTCGTGGGAATGGCGACGTTCGCGTTCATTGCTCTGCTGGCCTGGCGCGGTGGACTCCTGCCCGACCGGTTCGTACTGATCGGGATCGGTTGCAGCTACGGCATCAGCGCCGTGACCACTTTCCTTCTCCTGCGCGCCAATCCGTGGGACACACCCCGCATCTTCACCTGGCTGTCGGGTACGACCTATGGGCGCACGCTCCCCGACGTCATACCGATCGCAATAGCCCTCGTTCTCGCGGTACCGGTGCTGTACGGGATGCGACACCAGCTCGACATCATTGCCATCGACGAGGACACCCCACGTGTTCTCGGTATCCGGCTCGAACGCACCCGCCTGATCCTGCTCGCGATCGCGGCACTGCTGGCCGCCCTCAGCGTCATCGCGGTTGGTGTCGTCGGCTTCGTCGGCCTCGTCGCGCCACATCTCGCTCGCGGCATCGTCGGATCCCGGCACGGACGCGTCATCCCGGTCTCGATGATGCTCGGCGCATTGCTGGTGTGTGTCGCCGACATCCTCGGCCGGACACTCATCGCGCCCGCCCAGGTGCCGGCCGGACTCATGATCGCCCTGGTCGGCGCACCCTACTTCGTCTGGCTGCTCAGCCGCTCACGCGACTAGCTTGGTGCCCCTGCGGTTGATCAGTTCTCCTGCTGCAGAAATCCTTTGATGAGGAGACTGATCAGCTCGGGGCGTTCGGCGATCAGGTTGTGAGTTGTTCCGGGCACGATGCACAGCTGTGCGCCCGGAATCGATGAAGCGATCAGCAGGCTGTGGTCGGGGCGGATGGTGTCGCGGTCTCCCGACATCACCAATGTGCGTGCGGTGACCCCGGCGAGGTCGGCCGGTGCGATCTTGGGCTCCGCGGTCCAGAGGCGAAAAAGCTTGGCCAACACGATGTCTGCATGCGCTGGTCCGTCTGGGGAGAGCCGCTCGTAATGCATCCGCTCGACGTCGGGTTCGTCGGCGCCCTTGTCCGCGGCATGTACAGGCGAGTCGAGGACGGGAGCACCGACGGTCTCGGCCGAATCCGTGAACGCGGAGGGGTCCAGGTTCGCGCTGATCGAAACCAGCGACCGGATCCGCTCCGGGTGATTGATCGCGAGTAACAGACCGATGATCGCACCGTCGCTATAGCCGATCACGTCCACCGATTCCAGGCCCTGAGCGTCCAGGTACTCCAGTGTGTCGGCGACACCGCGCGCGTAGTTGTAGTCCTCATCGATATCGGCCGATCGACCGTGACCGGGTCGCTCGTAAGCGAACACCTGATGGTCCGGTACCAGGGCATCGGACTGCGCTCGTAGGGACTCGAGCGAGCAGTAACCACCGTGCAGAAGGAGTACGGGACTCCCCCGGCCGTCGACCTCCGAATACAGGTCCATTCCGTTGATCCGGAGATACGCCACTTGTTATGTCCATCCCTCGACCCCGGCCGCCACTGTGCGCATGCGATTGAACCGTCTACTCGACAGACAGCGTACTTCGCTCCATCTGCCGAACCCCGACCACGGCATCGCCAGGAGCGCGACAATCGAAGTCGTCGAATCTCCATGATGTTTCACAATTCAAACAATCTGAAGGAAGCGACCCATGAGCTTTGAAACACCCGCAGGCACTCGCGGTGGCAGCAAGCCATCCGGCCCCCTGTTCCGGCTGGTCAACAAGGTGATGGCCAAACGGATCCGCCGCCGTGGCGACTTCAGGGGCATCAGAGCACTCGTCCTGACCACAATCGGCGCCAAGTCCGGACAGGAACGTTCCAACCCGGTCAACTGGTTTCCCGGCCCCGATGGCAGCTGGTTGATCGTGGCGTCGGCCGCAGGCGCGGCCGGGAATCCGGGCTGGTACTACAACATCAGGGCCCATCCGGACAGGATTCGCATCGAACTCGACAACCGCACGATCGAAGTCAAAGCCGACCAACTACATGGCGCCGAACGCGAGCAAGCCTGGAACGACATCACCACCATCGCACCACAATTCGCGGGTTATCAGGAGAAGACCGACCGCGAACTCCCCATCATCCGCCTGACCCCACGGGACTGACTGATCATCTCGCAGCTAGCGTGGCAGATCAGCATCTTCCCCGCTGCGCTCGAGCAGCCGTTCCGGGTCCTTCACGGTCGTCGTGTAGTCATCGGCCAGCCTCTCGCGCACCTCACAGATCAGTCGCCGCGCGGCATTGTCGATGACGCGCACCCGAGAGAGGTCGATGACGACCTCATTGCCCGAAATACCCTCGCAGACACGGCTTGCGAAGATCTCGGCGCCGGCGAACCGAATGTCTCCCTGTAGTTCGATCACGGTCGCCCCGTCCCGCTCTTCGACTGACCGAAGCGCCGATCGCCCCGTCGGGACAACGTGCATCATGTGTAGTTCCAGATCCCGGGACAGCCGTTCAAAAACGGCTACTCCCCGCACACTATTTCCATGCTGATTGAGCCGGGGTGAGAACACCGCGAGTCCTACCTGTCCCGGCAACACCCCCATGATTGCGCCGGCCACACCACTCTTCGCCGGTATGCCCACCGTCGACATCCAACTGCCACTGCCGTTGTACATCCCGCACGTCGCCATCACCGACAACACATGTCGATTGATCGGGCCCTCCAACAATTGTTCGTCCGACGAGGTGGACAACCCACCGTTCGCCATCACCGCGCCCATGGTCGCGAGATCTTTGGCGTCGACCCGGATTGCACACTGCTTCGCGTAGCCGTCGACCACCTCGTCGGGTGAGCTGTCGAGTTGTCCTGTCGACCGAAGCAGATATGCGAGCGCTTTATTGTGGTCGTCGGCCGCGAGCTCGGCCTCGTACACCTGTTGGTCGAGTTCGAGTTCGCGGCCTGCCAGGCGGCTCATCTCATCGACGATGCGGCGGCTGCGGTGTTGGGCATCGTCCCCATCGACGAGGTCGTGGACGGCGAGCGCGCCGGCATTGATGAAGGCATTGCGCGGGCGCCCGGTGTCCTCCTCCAGCGAGATCTCATTGAACTTCTCGCCTGACGGCTCGGCGTCGACACGCTTCCGCACTCGGTCGAGACCACCGTCGCGGAGCGCAAGGCCATACGTGAACGCCTTGGAAATCGACTGGATCGAGAACTCGTGATGTGCGTCGCCTGCCGTGTAGACAGTGCCGTCCACGGTCGCCAACGCTATGCCGAACAAGTCGGGGTCGGCTTTCTCGAGCTGCTGATTGCCGGTCATCACCGAACCGCCGTCGTCATCCCTGCATTCGGCCAAGACCCGGTGTAGGTAGTCCTCAATCGGTGAGCGCATACCTCACGTGTAGCCACGACCTGGACGAACTAACCTTCTTGCCACTCTCAAGTCAGAACACCCGGAGGACTGACAGTCTCGATTGTTGGCTATTTGCCACGTATACAAAATTGGCGCCAGGACCTACAAGTCCTTCAGAGCGTCCTGAAGGACGTGATCGACGTCTTTCGGGTCGATGCCGAGTTCTTCGGCAACATCCTTCTCGGCTTGCTTCACGGCCTTCTCAATCGCTTCCTTGACCTTGCTCTCACCAACGACGACGAGTCCCGCCTGGCCGGGGTCGATGAAATCGCCGAGATGCTTCACGTCCTTTCGTGACATGCCTTTGGCAAGGTGCCCACTCACACCCCCGACAACGCCACCGAGGGCCGCCGTTGCAAGGACAGATGGCGGAAAGATCACACCCAGCACCGCGCCGGCGGCAATCCCTCCCCATGCACCGTGGCGAGTCGCTGTTTCATCCTTGTTTGCGTGCACTTTGCCGTTGGCGTCCTTCGTGACGACAGCTGCGTCATACGAGCCGACCAGACCTCCCGCATGCAGTTCTTTGACCGCCTCGTAGTCGCTTTGGGCCGCGGCCTCGCTCGAATATGTCGCGATGTAAATGAATGTTTCGTCGTTCTTGCCCATCATGTTCTCGCTTCCGGCGTTGATGCAGTCGGTTGACCACAGACCCAGACTGCACAGCCCGGCTACGCCTGTCCTCACCCGTACAGAGTGATGTCGAGCACCGAGCTCGCCGAAATACACTCCAAAAGCAGTCTCTCGTTTCAGCGCTGCACATGGCAATCGCTGAAGGCAAATTGGCTTTGTTTTCCGTCGCTGCATGCTCGGCCCGACACTCCCTGCGGTTTCCCAGTTCAGAGGAACTCGAGAAGCAATTCAATCGCCGCCGACGGGTTCTCCTCGAACAGATAGTGTCCGGCGTCTGAGATGACCCTGGTGGTGACGTCATCGGCCCCGACTTGCATCGTGACGCCAACGCCTTCACCCCACCCCAGGGCTCCACCGATGGCGAGAACGGGCAGGGTGAGGCGCTGCTGTTGGCGAATCCTGTTCTGCGCGATCGTCGTATCGAGAGCGCGGTAAAACTCGAAGCTGGTATGTAGGCCGACTGGATCTCGGGTTATCGCGTCGACGTACTCGCGGATTGCGTAGTCCGGGATCGCCGACGGCGTCGCGGCCTTGGTGCGGAATTGCTCGGCAAAGAAGTCGTATTCATGTCCCCGGACGAGGATTTCGTTCAACGCCGGTAGACGGTTGAAGGCGAAATGCCACAGCTTTTCGTTGACAGACGAGTCGCTGAAGATCGGAGCCGACGGAGTCAGCCCGGGGATCGCCGCTTCCGCGACGACCAACCGATCCAGCACGCCCGGGTGATCTGCAGCCAGCGCATAGCCCGTCCACACGCCGAGGTCGTGGCCGACCATGGAGAACCTGGAGTGTCCGAGCGCTGCCATCAAGCCGACCATGTCGCGAGCCAGACTTGCGGTGTCGTAGCCGCCCTCGGGTTTGTCCGAAAGCCCGATCCCGCGCGGGTCAGCAACAACGATGCTGAACCTGTCGGCCAACGCCGGCATCACATGACGCCAGGCGTACCAGGTTTGAGGCCACCCTGCGACAAGCAGTAGCGCCGGCCCATTGCCGCCGGTGACCGCGTGCAGCCCAACTCGGCCGGTGTCGATGATGGAACTGGAGAATCGTTCCGCGAAGCCGGCAGGCAAGTTCGGGACGGTGGATGCACTCCCTGCGCGAGTGACATTGACAGCCTTCATGATTGGACTCCTGATTTCGAATTGGACGTGCCGGCGCGGGATGGTTCGACATCCCGCCGGAACGACATTGTTGATGCGCCGACGACAGTCACAATCACCACGACCAAGAGGAGAGTCGAGACTGTGACCCCGAAGAGCTGGTCGAACTCGCCGAGCGCGAGAGTGGGAATCGTTGTCCCGAGATAGGCGGCCAGGAAATAGGTCGCGACCAGATCGGCACGACGGTCGGGATCGGCGAGGCGCTGCGTGATTTCGATACCTTGCCCGAAGATCAGCCCCACGCCCACGCCCGCGACGACGGTCCCGGCGACAAACACGGCCAGCCAGTTCCCCAGAAGTCCGACTTCGAAGACACTGACGCCGACAACCAGAGCAGACGGTCCGGCGAACCGATCCGCAAGCCATGGCGGATGCGGGACGAACTGCACGACCAGTGCCGCAAAGAACACGATGCTGACGACCGCCGCGACAACAGCACCATTGCCGATTCCTAACTGTCCCGTCAAGAACGACGGAACGAGGGACGAGAACAGGCCGTTCACCGCGAAGGCAGCGAAGACCAGGCACGCTAGGCGAACAAAGGTGCCACGCTCCGGTCCGCTGGGAACAGCAGGACGACGGAGGTGAAGTCGAGTACCCGGGCGGCGGTCTACCGTCTCGGGAATGGCGAACGCGGCCAGGACAGAGATCCCGAGCCCACCGAGATATAGCCAGAACACCAGGTGCACGGGATCTTTGAGCAGCTGTGCGAGAAGTCCTGATCCAAGGACCCCCAATCCGAGCCCACCCATGTTCGCCACGGTGGCCATCGCGGCGGCGAGGTGTGCGCGGTCCCGCCCGGCAAGCTCGCCGAGGGCAGCGGTCGCGGTTGCCGTGATCACCCCAGCGGCCAAGCCGAATACGAATCGAGCCACCACGAGATGGGCCAAAGTTGTTGCGGCGAGGAAGATCACGGTACTCACGCCCAGAACAACCAGCGCCGCCACAAGCACGGGGCGGCGGCCGAGCCGGTCGGATAACGACGCCAGGACAAGTAGTGCGATGACCACGCCGAAGGCGTAGGCGGCGAAGATCAGCGTTGTCGCAAACGATCCGAAATGCATCTCCGGCGCCCAGAACCGATAGAGCGGAATCGGCATGGTGCCGCCCATCATCACCAGACCGTAAATGGCCACCACGAGCCAGAACCCGACCGTCCGCCGCCGCGTCATCCCCAAGACGATCGGCTTGTCATCCTGCACAGTCATCGGATCAGCCTCTCCTGCCACGGAATTCGAATCCGCAACACCATCTTGGTCCAATCAGTCCAACATAGTTGGAACGATCGGTCAAATTTGGCGGTATGATCGTAGGTGAATGAAAGGAATCGAAATGGCGGGACGAAAACAGTTCGACGTCGACCAGGCACTCGACCAGGTGATGACCGTGTTCTGGGAACGCGGGTACGCCGAGACATCTCTCGACCTCATCGGTGCTGCAACGGGCCTCGGCAAAGGCTCTCTCTACGGAGCATTCGGAGGTAAGCAAGAGCTGTTCCGACTGTCCCTGGACCGTTACGCTGACACCTTCGGTGAGCAGTACGACGCTGCCCTGAACGCTCATCCCGACAATCCGGCCGCCGCAGTGAGCGCGTTCTTCGACGTCATCTTGGCGCGCATCGCCGAACCGACGATGCCCGGCGGATGCTTGGTCGCTCTATCCGCCGCGGCCGCACCGACTCTCGATGAAGCGAACCGTGATCACGTCAAGGAACTGCTCGGGCGCCAGCGTGGGCGCATCCGAGCGGCGATCTCCGGCTCTTTCGTCGACGAGCTGATCGCCGACAATGTCGCCCTGTTCGTGGTCAGCACCAACCAAGCACTTGCAGTCATGGATCGTGCCGGGTCAACCGCCGAAGAGCTTGAAACAATTGCGCGGATGGCCGTACAGACTGTCGAAACGATGACTCCCCCGAGCCCTACGCGTTAGAGATTCTGATTTCCGACGGTGAATGTGGCGTCGACCATTGGGTGGCCAGATACCACTGACAACGATCAGTGACCATGGTCCTTGAGCTTCTCCAGCGCGGCCGCGGCCGGCGAATTCGGCTCCGCGCGATAGATCACGAGTTCTTGGCCGGGTGCCGAGCGCACATCGAAGGTCTGGATGTGTAGTTCGAGGTCGCCGACGACCGGATGCCGAAACCCCTTGGTCTTCAGGCGACGTCCGCGCACCTCGTGATCCGTCCACATGGCGGCGAACTCGGTGTCGGAGGCCAGTAGTCCATCGCGCACCTCACAGACCCGCGGATCGTCGGGCTGCGCCGTCTCCAACAATCGAAACCCCGCAACCGTGCTCGCGGCCACCGCAGCCCAATCCGCATACAACGCGCGAACAACCGGATCGCAGAACACCGATTCCAAAAGATTGCGCGTGCCGGGAAAACCCATGAACAGCTTCTCCCCCAGCGCATTGGTCGCGATGACGTCGAACGCGTGACCAAGAATTATCGCCGGATGCTGCGGCCATTCGTCGATGAGCGCGGTCAACTCGGGTTCGACGATTCCGGCAGTAGGCGTCGCGCGAGGAGGCGTGAGCCCGGCCAGGCGGTACAGGTGGGTCAAGCCGTGCTCGTCCAGCAGCAGTGCGCGACCGATCGAGCGCGCAACCTGAGCCGATGGCGACAGTTCACGGCCCTGCTCGAGCCGCATGTAGTAGTCGACGCTGACATCGGCGAGCAGCGCCACCTCTTCGCGACGAAGACCGGGCACCCTGCGCCGGTCGTTGCTGCTCAGGCCGACGTCGGTCGGCTGCACTCGGGAACGGTGAAGGGCAAGGAATTCGCCCAGCGACGATGGCATCCCGCCGATGCTAGTGCCGCATGTTCGTCACTGGGTGCGGCGCACCCAGGAAGGGAGCGGCGTTCCACAGCGCCGCCCGTCGCGCGACGCTGGAACACATGACAAGAACACACGAACAATCCACCACCCGTTGGCTCATCACGGGCGCGAGCCGAGGCCTCGGACGAGCCTACGCAACAGCAGCGCTCGAGCGTGGCGACCTCGTCGCCGCCACCGTGCGGAACGCATCCGATCTCGAGGACCTGCGCGACATCTATCCGGATCAGCTGTACATCGACACCCTCGACGTCACGGACCGCGACCGGGCCCGGGCTGTGGTCGCTCAGGCTGCGGAACAACTTGGAACACTGGACGTTCTGGTCAACAACGCCGGATATGGGCACTTCGGTACCGTCGAGGAGCTGTCCGAATCCGATCTTCGCTCACAGCTCGAGACCAACCTCTTCGGCGCCCTGTGGACCTCTCAGGCGGCGATCCCGATCATGCGGGACCAGGGACGCGGGCGCATCATCCAGATCTCCAGTCTCGGTGGGATCGGCGCGTTCGCCAATCTCGGGGCGTACCACGCATCGAAGTGGGCGCTGGAGGCCATTTCCGAGTCTCTTGCCCTGGAGGTCGCACCATTCGGCATCAAGGTCACCATCGTCGAACCGGGTGGATACGAAACGGACTGGGCAGGCGCATCGTCTCGTCATTCCGCTCCCCTGCCCCAGTACGAGCCGCTGCGCGCCGCCGCCGCCGCACGACGCGGAAGCCAGGTCTCGGGATCCCCTGAGCGCGCCGCTGACGCACTTCTGCGAGTCGTGGACAGTCCAGAGCCCCCGCTACGCGTCGTCTTCGGCGGCCAAGCCCTCGGCATCGTCCAGGGCATCTACGAACGTCGCCTGGCGGAATGGTCGCAATGGGAGGACATCAGCAAACTCGCCCAGCAGTAGCCGAAATACGTTGCTACACACGGGCCGATCGGACCCATGGAACAAAAAAATCCGATCCTCGCGGAGGACCGGACTGAAGGCGCTAAGCCTGTGAGCTGAGAAAACTAGTGGTGGCCAGAGTCGGGATCGAACCGACGACCTTCCGCTTTTCAGGCGGACGCTCGTACCAACTGAGCTACCTGGCCGAACGATATCCGGGCGAACCTGGATACCTAGTCGAAATTTCTTGCGACCCTGACGGGACTCGAACCCGCGACCTCCGCCGTGACAGGGCGGCGCGCTAACCAACTGCGCTACAGGGCCATGCGTGCTTTGCCATCTGCGCACGATGGCATTGCGTACCCCCTACGGGATTCGAACCCGCGCTACCGCCTTGAAAGGGCGGCGTCCTAGGCCGCTAGACGAAGGGGGCCGGTGTTCTCCGTTTGGGAGCTGAATCAGAATATGACACGGACACAGCAATTCCCAAATCAGCAGGCCAGGTGCTGTTTTTTGGCTGACACGACGATTTTCGCCGGCCAAACGTCTGGATCGACGCAGGCCGATCACGCTCCCGGCTCGACGGAGGCGCACCTGTCGAGTAGGCGCGCAGGCGTTATTCCACCTCCGGAAGACGCTTGCGCGCCCAGTCGTCGAATGGAGTGACGGAGATTCCGAGGGCACGGGCAAACTGCGGCCGGGCAGGCTGGACGGCCACGTTCATCCAGTCGAGTCCGATGCCCATCGGCGGCATCCCTGCGGCAATGGCCTCCTCCAGGGTCATGTCGGGGGCGGTGAAATCGGCATTGAGGTGACGCGACAGTGTTTCGGCAATCTTTGTCATCGATAGGAAGTCACCGGCCAGCTCCAGTTCGACCTCATGGAACTTCGCAGGCTCGGCGACGATGGCCGCGACCGCGGCACCGATGTCGTCGACCGCCACAAGCGACACCTCGGTCGTCGGCTTCAGAAGGCTCACCAGTCCACCTTCGACGCCGCGGGGCAGCATGTACGCCTGCGAAGGCAGGAAGTTCTCCATGAAGGTGCTGGGATTGATCAGCGTCCAGTGCGCGAAGCCCGCCGTCCGGACGTGTTTCTGGATGGCCGATTTCGTGCCCAGGACAGGCTCCAGGACCGCCCATCGTCCTTCGGCCCAGCCGGGGGTCTCGGTGTAGCCGGCAATTCCGGACACCGCCGTGTAGATGAACTGTGGCACTTCGGCGGATTTCGCGGCCTCGATGAGGTTGATCCCCTGCGCCAATTCTCCTTCGAATGCACGCCCGGCGATGTCCGGCATCTGGATGGAGAAGACGGCACGCGCCCCTTGTGCGGCACGGGTCAGCGATTCGCGGTCGTCGAGGTCGCCGACCGCGAGCTCGGCACCAAGTGCTGCAACAGCTTTCGCACGGTCGGTCCCGGGATTGCGCACCAGCGCCCGCACCGGGATACCCGCCGCAAGCAGAGCACGCACGGCGGCACCCCCCTGACGGCCGGTGGCGCCGGCAACTAGTACGGGTGCGATATCAGTAGTCATGAGTTCCCCTGGGAGGCAATAGAAGAATAAGTGGCGAGGCCCGCCACTTAGCTTCCGCTAGACTAACGGCGGCCCCCGCCACTTAGCAACCCCGGAGATGATCGATGACCGTTCAACGCGCCGACGCGCGGCGCAACTACACGCGGATCCTGGCCGTCGCCGAAGAAGAGGTCGCCGCGCATGGCGCCGACGCATCGATGGAACAGATCGCCCGGACCGCTGGTGTCGGTTCGGCGACCGTGCGCCGCCATTTCCCGAGCAAGCAGGCCTTGTTGGAGGCGGTGTTCGCCGAACGGACCGATGCGTTGTGTACCCGGGCTTCAGCACTGGCCGATGCGCCTGATGCCCGCGCGGCATTACTCGACTGGCTGGGTGCGCTCACCGATTACGCGACGTCGGCGCGTGGGCTGGCCGATCTGCTGGCCGGAGGTGCCATAGACGATCAAGACCACGTCGATGCCTGCGCCGCAAAACTATCGGGTTCAGCAGGCCCACTGCTGCAACGAGCAATACAGGCAGAGGCCGTGGGGCCGGGAATCACTCTCGGAGACCTGATCACGCTCGTCACGGGCCTCGCGCTGGCCACTGAACATCACCAGAACCCCAGTGCCGAAGCACGTCGTCTGCTCACCCTGACCCTCGAGGGCATCAGCCCGCGAGGGTTACCCGGGTGAACGTGGTGCCCCCTGACGGGCTCGAACCGTCGACCTGCGGATTAAAAGTCCGTAGCTCTACCAACTGAGCTAAAGGGGCATGCTCTGGAACCACCGGTTTCAGTGCGCTACGGAGTTTACAGACGGACCCGCCGGAGACGAAAACGGGGCATGGACTCGGCGGGTCGAGGCTCCCCAAGGCGGGTTTGTCCTACGCACGCCGGTGGCCGCCACACCGGTACCCGATCAGAGAACCTGCACGGAATTTGATTGAATGCAGTTTCCGCCGGTTCGCGGTAATTCACTTACTTGAAATAGTTTTATGGTCTCCTCTTTTGGGCTCACAAATTACAAAACAGATCGGGGCGTTCTTGATGCGTAAGGGTTTGAAGCGGTTGATGACAGTCGGAGCCGCAGGCGCGATGGCGATCACGCTCGCGGCGACGCCGGTGGCACAGGCCGACCCGGCACCGCGACCGAACCCTTTGGCGGCCATCGAGGCAACCCCAGCGGCACTGTCCAACGACCTCGCTGCGCAGCTCGAATCAGCCAACAGGCAGCTCAGCAGGCTCGGCTTCGCCCCCTTCTTGTGGCCGACCGCCGCGGTCAACTGCTCACAAGCACCGGGCACCCCCCTCGGGGTTGTGCCGGCAGTCGCCGGCGCGATGTCGGGACCGCAAACCCCGGGGCTCGGCTATCTAGCCCTTCAGAATGCTGCCGATCCGACAAGTCCTTTTGACTTCAATGCCGTCAGGAGAGGCGAGGTTCTCTACGGATTCTTCCCGGCAGGCATCGTCAACGACAGCGCGAACAAATCCGGCATGAATGTGGGTTGGTTCAACGTCAATACAATGCAGGGTGGATTTGTCCCGATGGGCAGCCTGTCCGACGCGATCCTGACGCCGATCAAAAAACAGGTCGCCAAGCTCCCCGCACCTCAACAGGTCGCGGCCCGTGCCGCGGTGGCTACGGCGGAAACCGTCCTGAACCGATTCCCCCAGGCGGGATCAAGGGCAGCAGTGGTCAAAACCGGCCAGGGCATGGTGCTGTCACTTGTCGTCGGGTCGGTCACTCATTCGAGCGGCACCTGCTACTTCCTGCCGACCGTCGGACTCCAGGAAGTCGACTGACGATCGGCTGACCGTTCAGACGAGTTCAGCCTCCACTGTTGCGCGGTCCAACGCCGGATCGGTGCCGAGGACGTAAGTCGGTTCGGTGTGGGGAACCGTCGTACCCCCGGCCACGCGGGCTTTGGCGTCCTCGAACTCCGGCATCGAACCCATCGCCGCGTACAAACCGTTGAGGGACGTCCATACCGCGGTCCGCCGCGCGGTGCGCTCGAGGACATTCGGCGGCTTGTACATGACGAGTTGAGCCGCCCAGCTCGGCATGGTGTCGCGGATGGCCCAGTCGACTGCACCCTGTATCGGGTCGGTCAGATTGTTCCCGGTGGCCATCGCGTTGCCGTGGGTCAGACCGAGTTTCGGCACATACGACTTCAGAAGGTCCAGCGTCTCGGCTTTGGTGGTCGGCAGATCGTCGCCACCGAGGGCGTGGCCCACCCGGACGAACTCGCCGTAGTACCGGTCGAGTGCCTTACCGCGCAGTGGCCGCGGGTGGTAGATCTCGTGCGCGGTGGCAATCCCCCAGACGACCGTGGCGTAGTTCCAGCGCAACCATTCTGGATCGTCGGCGTCGTAGGGCAGACCGTCGGGCCGGGTTCCCTTGATGGTGTGGTGCATCGACCGGACGGTCCGCGCCAGCCGCTCGGCGGTTTCCGTGGAGCCGTAGGCGGTTCCGATGAAGAACGCCACCGAATGACCCAACCGCACCGAGAGTCCGGCGGGGTCGAGCTGACCGGTGGGCCGGCCCGACTCGTCCTTCCCGACCAGCCGCGAATGATGCATACCCATCCAGAAGATGCTCGGATCGAGGCGCTCGAGATAGGAGGCGCATTGCAACCCGAAAATCAGGGCCGGGGTATGCGAATGGACGTGCCATACCGCGCTGTCGGGTCCGAACCACCCCGGATCGCCGTCCGGACCAGCGAACTCCATACCGCGGAAATAGTGACTGCGTACGTCCCGGTCAAAACGGTGGTTGATCCACTGACCAGCAATTTGATGAGGCAACGGTGGCAACATCGAGCATCCCCTCCCAGGTGTGGATACGTATGTGACCAGAATAGTGATTGGTGACGACTGTGACCAGAAGTTCGAAATAGTCGTGCGGCCGGACGTATGCTGCGGTCATGTCGACCCCCACCCGCTGGGCCGGTGTTCCGCTGAGCGATCGCCGCACCGAGCGGCGATCGCTGCTCGTCGAGGCCGGATTCACCCTGTTCGGCGCAGGCGGTGAAGCTGCTCTGTCGGTCCGGTCCGTCTGCCGCGAATGCGGCCTGAACACCCGCTACTTCTACGAGAGCTTCACAGACACCAACGACCTCCTCGGTGCCGTGTACGACCACGTGGCCGCAGGGCTCGGCGACACCGTCGAGCATGCGATCGACAACGCAGCCGACTCGGTCCACGACCGGACCGCTGCCGGCATCCGGGCGGTGCTCGGTTTCAGCTCCGCCGACGCCCGCCGGGGCCGGGTCCTGTTCACCGACGCCCGGGCCAATCCGGTGCTCATCTCGCGGCGGGCGCTCACCCAGGACATGTTGCGCGACGTCGTTCTCGCCGAAAGCGGTCAATCACACCCCGACTCCAGCCCGGTCGCCGCCCGGGTCGGCGCCTCGATGTACACCGGCGCCATGGCCGAACTCGCCCAGGACTGGCTTGCCGGAAACCTCGGCGACGATCTCGACGCGGTGGTGGCCCACGCCGTCCGGCTGGTGCTGCGCGCCATCCGCGTGTAGGGGTCAGGGGTTCGAATCCCCTTAGTACCGCTCCCTTTCGGGTTTCCCGATCGGCCACGCAGCCGCTGCGCATTCGATAGCGTCGACTCCATGTCATCGCCGGAAATCGACGCGTCGCTCGATCAGGACGCCCTGTTCAAACTCCTTGCCATCGAACAGATTCGGCAGTTGAAGGCTCGCTATTTCCGGATGCTCGACACCAAGGACTGGGACGGGTTCGCCGCGGTGTTCACACCCGACGCAGTCCTGGATTCCGGTGCCTGGACGATCACCGGCGCCGACATCATCCGCGACCGGGTCTCCGCATCCCTCGAGGGCATCACCACCGTGCACCACGGTCACACCCCGGAGATCACCATCGACTCCCCGACCACCGCACACGCGATCTGGGCGATGGCCGACGAACTGCACGCAGGCGGCAGCCCGGAAAAGGGGCTCACGGGGTCCGGTCACTACCACGAGGAATACACCCGCACCGGCGACAGCTGGCGGATCAGCCGTTCGAAGCTGACCCGCTTACACATCTCACCGCTGCCCGGAGGCTTTCACGTCGCGATCCCCGGCGACAACTGAAAATCAGAGCTCCACAGCACTGAAGAGAGCACATCCGGAGAAATCCGGGGCACTGGTGGCGCGTCGGCGATGAATTTCTTGGAACCTCAGGGTCATCCCTTATAGATCGAAGCTCCATCTTGGTTCAAGATGGAGAACGTCGATGTAAACCGTCCCATCTGCCGCAGCCCCGGAGGCCGCCATGGACCGTTATACCGCATTTATCATTCGCCGCCGCTGGCTGATCATCGGAAGCTGGGTGGTTGTTCTGATCGGCGCGATCTTCGCTGCCTCGATGTGGGCCGGACCGACCACCACATCCTTCACCTCAGACACCCGCACCGAATCCGGCCGGGCCGCTGAGCTTCTGGAGCAAGCAGGCCAAGAGAAACAGGCAAATGCGACACAAATAGTCATTGCCGCACCCGACGCCGACGGCGGAGTGCGAAACCCAGAGGTCGAGGCCGCGGTCTCCGCGCTGGTGGACGAGATCACCGCCAGTTCTCCCGAGGTCAGTGTCACCGACCCCTACGGACCGCAGTCGCAGATCTCGACCGACGACCGAATCGCGGTGGCCCCACTTGACGTCGGCACCGGAACCGACGCCGAGGTGCAGGACCGGATCGACGACATCAAGGCCATCGCCGAAGACAACCAAATAGCCGGTGTGGACGTCGAATTCAGCGATCCACGGTTCGACGACGCACCCCCGAACGGCACAGCGGAGGCAGTCGGCGTATTCCTTGCGTTGATCATTTTGCTGGTCGCCTTCGGATCTGTTGTGGCAGCAGGACTTCCGATCCTGTCGGCACTGTTCGGCGTCGGCGTCGGCGCAGCCGTTCTCATCCTTGTGCAGAACTTCATGGATGTCCCGAACTTCGCCATCTCATTGACCTTGATCATCGGTATCGGTGTCGGAATCGATTACGCGTTGCTCATCGTCACCCGCTTCCGATCCGGTATCCACGACGGACTGGATGTCAACGACGCCGTGACCATCGCGATGCTCCGCGCCGGTCGATCGGTGCTGTTCGCAGGCGGCACCGTGATCATCGCCATGTGCGGCATCCTCATCTCCGGCGGTGACATCGGCCCGGCCCTGACCTTCGCGGCCATTGCCGGCGTGCTGGGCACCCTCATCGCCTCGGTGTCGCTGCTACCTGCGCTGCTCGCAGTCATCGGCACGCGCATCAATCGGCTCTCGTTGCACTGGCTACGTAAACGGAGGGGCAAAGACCCCGACAAAGCACTCGAAGGCGTGTGGGCGAAGAGGTGGAGTGCCCGCATTCAGGCGATGCCGTGGGTTGGCGTCTCGGTCGCGTTGCTCATTCTCATCGTCCTGTCGATCCCGGCGTTCCAGCTCCGGCTCGGATTCTCCGATGCCGGTAACCGAAACACCAGCGCCACCACCCGCGTTGCCTACGACTACGTCACCGAAGGCTTCGGTGTAGGTGCCAACGGGCCGCTGATCGTGGTCGCCGACTACCCGGCAGGCACGAATCCGCAATCAGAACTGGAGGCCTTGCGCACCGCCATCGCCGCCGATCCGGATGTTGCGGAAAATGGTGTGGACCAGGCATTTCCGGTGGGCCAAACCGACGGACGAGAGATCTCGATCATTTCGGTGAACCCGTCCAGTGGCCCACAGGACGAGGCCACCACAGAGCTGGTGGACCGCCTGCGTGACGAGACCATCCCCAACACCCTCGGTTCCGATTCGGACGTCAATGTTCAGATCACCGGACAGAGCGCCGGATCCATCGACTACGCCGAGGTCACCCTTGACCTGCTTCCCTGGACCATCGCGGCGGTGCTGGCAGCAGCATTCATCCTGCTCGTCCTGGCATTCCGCTCGATTGTTGTCCCGATCAAAGCCGTGATCGTCAACGTCCTCTCGCTCGGTGCGGCGTACGGGGTGATCGTTGCCATCTTCCAATGGGGTTGGGGTGCGGAAATCTTCGGTGTCGGTCGGCCCGGACCGATCGACAGCTGGGTTCCGATGATGCTGTTTGTCACCGCAATCGGGTTGTCGATGGACTACGAGGTCTTCCTGGTCTCACGAATCAAGGAGCGCTACGAACACACCGGTAATCCCACCACGTCGGTCGCAGAAGGTCTCGCGAGCACAGCCCGCGTGATCACCTGCGCTGCGCTGATCATGATCTGCGTGTTCATGTCACTGGCATTCCTGCCCGACCGAAGCCTGAAGATCCTGGGTGTCGGCCTCGCAGTGGCCGTCCTCATCGACGCCAGTATTGTCCGACTGTTGTTGGTGCCCTCGACCATGGAGATCCTGGGCAAGGCCAATTGGTGGTTCCCGACGTGGCTCGAATGGATTCCACGACTCGACGGGATGCACCGGGACGAGGACGAGCCAACGCCCGACCAGACGCCGAAGGTCAGCGATAAACTCACCCAGTGAGATCAGTCGAACCACTGAGTGCGCCGGTCGGTGCCGCGGAGGCATTGCGCCGCATCGCATTCCTGCTCGAACGAGCCCGCGAGGGGACCTACCGCGTCGAGGCATTCCGCAAGGCGCTGAAGGTCGTCCAGAAATTGAAGCCGGACGAATTGCGCACACTGGTGACCAGTGGCGGATTGACCGATCTTCCCGGCATCGGGAAATCCACTGCGACGGTGATCACCCAGGCGGTGGGCGGTGAACTACCGGACTATCTGAAGACCTTGCAGGAGAAGGCCGCTGCACCCCTGGCATCCGGTGGCAACGATCTCTACGCCTCGGCTCGTGGCGATCTGCATTGCCATTCCGACTGGAGCGACGGCGGATCGCCCATCGACGAGGTCGTCTTGGCCGCGATCGAACTCGATCACAGCTGGCTGGCCCTGACCGACCACTCCCCTCGCCTGACGGTGGCCAACGGACTGTCGGCCGAGCGACTGGTCGAACAGATCCGAGTGGTCGACAAGATGAACAGCGCACTGGGCGATCGATTTCGGCTGCTGCGCGGCATCGAGGTCGACATCCTCGACGACGGTTCGCTGGATCAGACCGACACGATGCTCGATCAGCTCGACATCGTCACGGCGTCAGTGCATTCCAAGTTGGCCATGGATTCAGGGCCGATGACACGGCGGATGGTGGCCGCTGCCCGCAACCCGTACGTGAACGTCCTGGGACATTGCACCGGCCGATTGGTGACCGGCGGCCGCGGCAAACGCGCGCAGTCAAAGTTCGACGCCCACAAAGTATTCGAGGCCTGTGCCGAGTCGGGAACCGCAGTCGAGATCAACTCACGACCCGAGCGTGTCGACCCGCCCGACGAGCTCATCCGGATCGCCATGGACCTCGGTTGCCTGTTTGCCATCGATTCCGATGCCCACGCTCCCGGTCAACTCGACTTCAAAACGCTCGGCTGCCAGCGCGCGGAGAGCCTCGGTATCGAAGCCGACCGCATTGTCACCACCTGGCCTTTGCCGCGACTTCTCGAATGGGCGGGCGGTTCTCGGCGGTGATCCCCGCAGCCCTGAACCATTCGGGGCAAAGTCGGCGACTCCACTTCGCCGACGTGAGAACTTTGTTTGTCGTTTGGCGAAAAATGACGTCGATTTTGATCTTCTGTGTCAGAATCAGAACCCTGTGGGAGCGGAAGTTCGATGCCGACACAGACGGAGTGGGGGTTGCGCTTGATTGATTCGGCCACCCTCGCCCCCGACCCACAGACGACAGTCCTGGTTGCGAAACAGCCAGATTGACGCCACCGAGCGTGCTTCGTCCACCACCGGGTGAGCCTTCAGGGGAGCATTCGAGTCCGACGGAGCACGCTCAACGGCGTTGTGCCTGCCGACTATTTTTCGACGGCGATTTCTGCACCGAGCTCGTATCCCGGGGCCATCGGCAACGTATCGCCGCTCCAGAACCGGCCGGGGTCAAACCAATTCGAGCGTTTATCGGTCTCGAGTAGTCCCATCGCCTCGTAGGTCATCGCCACGACCTCGGCACAGTAGGCGGTCTCCAGGCCGGTCTTGTCTTCGGCTTCTCTGCGTTTGCTGATCCGGTTACGCACCTTCTTGTCCAGCACCGGTACACCCCTGGTGAGGTCGGCGGCCGTGGGTACGCGCCCCTTGAACCACCGGCCGGCGAGCTTGGCGGTCGTCGGAAACGCGGTGCCGTCCATGCGGGCAATCACCTTGAGCAGCAGGTCCTCCTGCTGCCGACCCGCATACGGCGTGATCTGGCGAATCCAGCAGCGCTGGCCATATTTGTCCATCCACTGCAGCGCCGCCTCACGCGCGTCATTGAGCTGAACGCCGCGATGATTCGTCCCCGTCCACATGTCGGTCAGCTTGTTGCCGAGTTCGGCATGCCACATCAACGGCGGCAGGTCGTCGAGCACAACGGCCATCGCCACGTGGTTGACCGGACTGTTGGTCAGCGCCTGGATCGCCCGATCGGGCCCGGACTTGCCACGAAAGAGCCATACGTCCCCGGTACGGGTGGACTCGAGCGCCTTGTCGAGGGAGATCGCCTCGGTCCTGTTCGGATGCACACCCGAAAGACTAAACGCCGCAGGCATCACCGGCGCGACGCCGCGGTTATCGGCGGCGCGACGATTGTTCGACGGCTATTGTTCGACGGGTGCACAGTGCGTGGAAATGGATCGGACTCGCGGGCGTTGTCGGGGTGGCCGCAGGTGGGGTGTTGGTCGGCCGAGATGTCCGCCAGCGGAACTCATATACGCCCGACGACATCCGGGCTCGGCTCCACAAACGATACGAAGAGGCCGCCGCGTCCGACGAGTCCCCGTGACGTCCGTCTGGAGGGTTCGACTCAGGCGAACCGCGCAGCCAATGCCCGAAGCGTCGCGCTGATCCCGTCGCCGTTCTTCTTGTCGAACCCCATGACCTCGAGCATCTTCGGCGATTTAGCGGTCGAGTAGTCGAAGGTCTCGGTGACCTTGGTGGTGGTCGGCGATGTCTGCTGCAGTTCCCAGCGCCAGCGGTGACCCAGCGGATGCTGCCATTCGACCAGCTTGTCGTCCTCGAACGCGGTCACTTTCGAGGTGATCTTGTACGGGAATCCGTACTGCTTCATCCCGACGCTGAATCTGGCGCCCTCGCTGAGCCTGTCCGGCCCTTTGACGGGAATGTCGCGCACCGTGCCCGACCCGTCGATTTCGGGATGCCGGTGCGGATTGGCGACAAGCGCAAAAACCTCGGCCGCAGGCGCATTCACCACAACCTGGCGTGCGACCTTGCGGGGACCCACATCAATTGTCGACACAGCAGCATCAGCCATGGCGCCAACCTACTCCGATCCGGCCTCACGCCAGCGACATCGCGGGCTTTTCCCACCTCGCCCTCCCACTGCCCGTCGCCGATGCGGCACAGTAGGGAACATGGACGGCGAAACAGCGAAGGCCCCGGGTTCAAGATTCTGGGAGACCGGCGATCCCGAAGCGATCCGCGCCAACATCGTCGCCACGTTGGACAACTTCGACCACAACTCTGCCGAACTCGACGGCGCCCGGGCGGCAGCCGTGGTGCTCGCGGTGACCAGTCGCGACGGCGAATACGGCATCTGGCTCACCAAACGTCCGTCGAAGATGCGAGAACATCCGGGCCAGTTCGCGCTGCCCGGTGGTCGCATCGACCCGGGTGAGGATTACGCCACCGCCGCGCTACGTGAACTACATGAGGAACTCGGCGTCGAAGTCGATCGCGCGGATGTCCTCGGTCGGCTCGACGACTACGTGACCAGGTCGGGATACATCATCACCCCCATCGTCTGCTGGGCCGGACCCGACCGCCAGACCACGCCGAATCCCGGCGAAGTCGACCATCTTTTCTTCATCCCGATGAACGACCTGCAGGTCGAACCACGGTTCGTCACCATCCCGGAATCAGACCGCCCGGTGGTCCAGATACCGCTGCTCGGATCACTGATCCATGCGCCGACCGGAGCGGTGATGTACCAGTTCGCCGAGGTTGTTCTCGGCGGCCGCGACACCCGCGTCGACCAGTTGGAGCAGCCGGTGTTCGCATGGCGCTGAGATGCGAGAGACAATGGTCTCACCAGCTCCGATCAGGTTTCACACGTCCCGACCCCGGGTAGGAGTACCAAGTGACTACATCTGTGGGTTCCATCGCGCGGACCTTGCCCCGAGCCTGCGGTCCGTTGTCGTCGACGGTCATCGCTGCACTGACCTGTCCGGCCTCGTCGTCGGCGGGCAGCAACTTGTCGGTCGACACCGGCGACAGCGACCCCTACGGCCTGGACCTGCAGCTGGCCCTGTACGTCTGTTACGAGCTGCATTACCGCGGGTTCACAGACGTCGATGATGACTGGGAATGGAATCCCGACCTGCTGCGACTCCGGGCCGAACTCGAGCGCCGTTTCTCCACCGCGCTCATGGCCGACATCGACCTGACCGGCAGTGCCGGTGATGCAGTCGGCGCACTGCTGACCGAACCGGCACACGGCAGCGGTCCGTCGTGGTTCCTCAAGGAACAGGGCACCTGGGATCAGATGCGGGAGTACTTCATCCATCGCTCGATCTATCACCTGAAGGAAGCCGACCCCCACGCGTTTGCGATCCCGCGCCTGACCGGGCAGGCCAAAGCGTCGTTTGTCGCCATCGAGTTCGACGAATACGGCGGCGGTCACGGACAACACGTGCACCAGAAGCTGTTCGCCGATCTGCTCGAAGCCGCCGACCTGAACTCGGACTACCTCGCCTATCTCGAACAGGTTCCGGGTGAATCCCTGGCCCTGGTGAACGTGATGTCGATGTTCGGGCTGCACCGCAACCGGCGGGGCGCAACTGTCGGGCACTTCGCGGCCACCGAAATCACTTCGCCACCAGGGTCACAGCGACTGGTCCACGCGCTCGAACGCCTCGATGCCCCCGAGGCCTGCGTGCACTTCTATCGCGAACACGTCGAGGCCGACGCCATGCACGAACAAGTTGTCCGGCACGACGTGATCGGCGATCTACTGGCCCGCGAGCCCGATATCGAATCCGACGTCGTGTTCGGCATCAAGGCGTTCCTGTACCTGGAGGACAAACTCGCCGATCATCTGATGTCCTGCTGGGTCGACGGCCGGACCTCGCTCCTCAACCCGGCGGGTTGAGGAGCGAAGGCTCAATCCGCTTTACTCACTGAGCTTTTCCGTCGGTGGCTGGTGTCGCACAGCGGAAAGTTCTTGCTGCGCTTGCATGCACAGATGGCCACCATGAACCGGTCCGACTCGACCACCCGGCCATCGGGCATCTCGATGCTCACCGGACCCTCCACCATGAGTGGGCCTCCCGCCACCACCCGGACCACGCGCCGGTCGGCCGGTGAGGTCATGCGTCCGAGTCCGGCTTGTCCGCGCGGATGACACACAGTTCTTCAAAACGACGGCCCGGCTCCAGCATTCCCACCGTTTCCAGCCACCGCGCATTCGTGTTCATCACCGGTCCGAACGGGATCTGCAGACGTTCGACCACACGCGCATGCAATCCGCCTGCACGCAACATCGTCACGGAACGTTCGACATCGGCGAACTCGGATTGCACCAACAGCATGGTGCCGTTGTCGGCCAACAAATCCGGGGCGACGATGCACAGCGGGTCGAGCAACGAACGACCGTCGCGGCCACCATGCCAGGCGCGGGTCAGCCCCACTTTCCCAGGCAGCGCAGTGCTGTCCGGTACATAGGGCGGGTTGGACAGGACCACGTCGTACGGTCCGTGCGCGAGTGCTTCCGGTAGCGACCCCTGCCGCGCGTCGACCTGCACACCGAGCGCGGTTGCGTTGTCGAGGGCACAGCTGACCGCAGGCGCGGAGATGTCGAAGGCAGAAACCTCGGCGGCGCCGAGGACCGCAGCCCCGATGGCCAGCACGCCACTGCCGGAGCACAGATCCAGCACCCGCCGCCCCGCAACGAGGTTCCGCTCGGCCAGCGCTGTCAGCAGCAGTCGCGAGTCGTCTTGAGGTGCATATACTCCCGCCGGTACACGGATCGAGTCGTAAACCGCGGCCGCGTCGATCACAGGATCGCTGGTGTTGTCGGTACGAACTGTCGGCAGTGGCTGCGCTGCGACCATTATTCGGGCTCCTCGTCGATCTGCGGTTGGTCGACCACCACCAGGGCTCGCGCGGTGGGTCTTACACGTGGAGATTCCCTGTCATCTCACGTTGTAAACACCTTCACATCCACCCCGCGCCTCGACGCTCCAGTCGGCACGGAAATCGCCTGGCCCAGCGGTTTGTGTCATACAACGCATCCTTTGTACGATCTCGAACGAATCGGTTCGGCCACTGTCGGTCAACCGGGATGGGCACGAGGGATGGCAATCGAGAGCAGCGACACCGAACAGAAAGAACCGGTGTCGGCGATCGACCGGTATTTCAAGATCAGCCAACGCAATTCGACCCTCTCCCGCGAGATCCGTGGCGGCCTGGTGACCTTCTTCACGATGGCATACATCGTGGTGCTCAACCCGATCATCATCGGCGGCGTGCCGGGCAATTCACGAAATGCCGACGTATTGGGCAACGTACTTCCGCTGGCACAGGTGGCCGCCGTCACAGCACTGGTGGCCGGCATCATGTCGATCGTCTTCGGACTCGTCGCCAACTATCCGTTCGCGATTGCCGCCGGCCTCGGCATCAACAGCCTGCTCGCGGTGTCCATCGCCCCGCAGGTCACCTGGCCCGAGGCCATGGGCCTGGTGGTGGTCGACGGCATCATCATCGTCCTGCTGGCGGTGACCGGTTTCCGCAGTGCGGTCTTCCGGGCGATCCCCGGTGAGCTCAAGGCCGCGATCGCGGCCGGCATCGGTGCATTCATCGCCTTCATCGGCTTCGTCGACGCCGGATTCGTCCAGCGCATCCCCGATGCTGCCGGCACCACCGTGCCGGTGAGCCTGGGCATCAACAACTCGGTCGCCACCTGGCCCGCACTTCTGTTCGTGTTCGGGATCCTGTTCATGGGGGTCCTGGTGGTTCGCAAGGTCCGCGGCGGCCTGCTCATCGGAATCGTGGTCACCACCATCCTGGCGATGATCATCGAGCAGATCGCCGATCTCGACTCGACGATGACCGACCCCAAGGGGTGGAGCCTCAACATCCCGGAGATCCCCAGTTCCATCGGCGATGTGCCGAATCTGAGCCTGGTCGGTGATGTCGACATTTTCGGCGCCTTCACCCGCATCGGCGTGTTGTCCGCCTCGGTCCTGGTGTTCGCGCTGGTTCTGTCGAACTTCTTCGACGCCATGGGGACGATGACCGGGCTCGGCAAGGAAGCCGACCTGGCCGACAAGGACGGAAACCTGCCCAACATCGGCAAAGCGCTGGTTGTCGAGGGCACCGGCGCCATCGCCGGCGGTGTCGGATCGGCCTCGTCCAACACGGTGTTCGTCGAATCCGCCTCCGGTATTGCCGAGGGTGCCCGTACCGGACTGGCCAACGTGGTCACCGGCGTGCTGTTCCTGGTGGCCATGTTCTTCACGCCGCTGTACTCGATGGTTCCGCTCGAAGCCGCGGCCCCGGCCCTCGTGGTGGTCGGTGCGATGATGATCTCGCAGGTGCGCGACATCGACCTGACCCGCTTCGAATACGCGTTGCCGTGCTTCCTGACGATCGTGGTCATGCCGTTCACCTATTCGATCGCCAACGGCATCGGCGTCGGGTTCATCTCCTGGGTGGTGCTCGCAACCGCCCGTGGCAAAGCGCGCGACATCCACCCGCTGCTCTGGTTCGTGGCCGGGATCTTCGTCCTCTACTTCGCGAAAGAACCGATCGAGAACCTGATCGGCTGAGTTGCCGCTCGCCGGCGTGATCGGGTTTGCCGCAGGTAACAGTTTTATTTAGTTGGCTCTGTGCAACTAATGTGATGTGGTGCATGAGAGACGAGAGATGACCCGGGTGCGTTCTCGAACGCTCCCGGCGATGTTCTCGTCACTCGGGGTACGAAACTATCGGCTCTGGGCCGGTGGCCAGGTCGTCTCGCTTACGGGTACCTGGATGCAGCGCATCGCACAGGACTGGCTGGTACTCGAACTCTCCGGCGGCAGCGGAGTCGCGGTCGGCATCGTGATGGCCCTGCAGTTCGGCCCCACCGCGGTACTGTCACTTCCCGCCGGTGCCCTCGCCGACAGGTTCGACAAGCGCAAGCTTCTCATCGGCACTCAGGTCGCGATGGCCGTGTGCGCCCTGATCCTCGGTCTGATCGATGTCAGCGGGGCCGCAACCCTGCCGATCGTCTACGTGCTGTCGTTCGCGTTGGGGTGTATCTCCGCGGTGGACGCGCCGGTCCGGCAATCGTTCACCATCGAGATGGTCGGCCCCGAACAGTTGCCCAACGCCGTCGCACTGAACTCGTTGACGTTCAACACCGCTCGCATCACCGGCCCCGCGCTGGCCGGTTTGCTGATCATGCTCATCGACACCGGACCGGTGTTCCTGATCAACGCCGCCAGTTCGGCGGCGGTTCTGGCCGCACTCATGGCGATGCGCAGCAACGAACTGGTGCGCAGCGCGCGTTCGGTCACCGATCGCTCCATCCGCAGCGGTGTGCGTTACGTCCGCAGACATCGCCACCTCGTGGTGATCCTGGCGACCATCTTCATGGTCTCCACGTTCGGGCTGAACTTCCCACTGTCGCTGTCACTGCTCACCGCCAACACCTTCGAAGGCACCGCCGGTGGCTACGGACTGCTGGCCACCATGCTGGCGGTCGGCACCCTGGCCGGCGCCCTTGTCGCGGCGCGGCGCACCAAACCCGCACGCCTGCGCCAATTCTTTGCCGGCGCGATCGCGTTCGGGATCCTCGAGGTGGTCGTCGGGCTGATGCCCACATTCACGCTGGTGGCCTTGATGTTGATACCGGTCGGCGTCGCGAACATCGTCTTCAGCACCGCGGCGATGAACATCATGCAACTGTCGGTCGACTCGGACATGCGCGGTCGCGTGATGGGCATCTACATGCTCTGCTTCCTCGGCGGAACACCCATCGGAAGTCCGTTGCTCGGCTGGTTGGCAGAGATCACAGACCCGCGCATGCCGCTGATCGTCGGTGGCATCATCAGCGCGATCTCGGCCACCGCGTGTGCCATGGTCCTTCTGAAGGTCACCCATCAGCGCCCCACATTCGAGCGCGGAAAACTGAGTCTGTCCACAACCGAGACCGTCGGCTGAACCACTGCCCGACGGACGGTCGGGCATTCAACCCCCACCGCCGCGGATCAGTGCCATCCTGGGTGCGTGATCGATGTCGAACGACCCAAGCTCGAGGGCAACGTCGCTGTCGGCGAAGGTCGGCGCATCGGTATCGCCGAGTTCGGTGCCGCCACCGGCCGGGCCGTCTTCTGGTTGCACGGCACACCCGGTGCCCGACGACAGATCCCTATCGAAGCCCGGCGATACGCCGAACGCGAGAACATCCGGATCATCGGCCTCGATCGTCCCGGTGTCGGGTCGTCCACCCCGCACCGTTACGAATCCGTCCACGCGTTCGCCGACGACGTCTCGACGATCGCCGACATCCTGGGCATCGGACGCTTTGCCGTGATCGGACTGTCCGGCGGCGGCCCCTACGCGCTGGCCGTCGCGGACGCGATCCCCGAGCGGGTGGTGGTCACCGGCATCCTCGGCGGGGTCGCGCCGACCAAGGGCCCGGAGGCGATCGACGGCGGTGCGATGGAGTTCGGCAAGCTGCTCGCGCCGCTGCTCCCGACACTCGGGATGCCGATCGGCCGGGTGCTGAGTTCATTTTTCCGCGTGGCCCGCCCGGTGGCCGAACCCGCCATCGGACTCTACGGTCGCTTCTCCCCCGCCGCCGACCGCGAACTGCTGCAGCGTCCCGAATTCAAGGCCATGTTCCTCGACGACCTACTCAATGGCGGCCGCAAACAAATGGAAGCACCGTTCGCCGATGTTGTTGTGTTCTGCCGTGATTGGGGCTTCTCGGTCAGCGATATCACCGGACCGGTGCGGTGGTGGCACGGCGATCACGACCACATCATCCCGCACGCACATGGCGAGCACATGGTGGGATTGCTGCCCGACGCGAAACTCGTCACCATGACCGGGGAAAGCCACCTCGGCGGACTCGGTATGGCCGTCGACATCCTCGCCGAGCTGATGAGTGTGTGGGATCAGCAGACCGGGATCCTCATCCCCTGACCCCGCTCGCCGCGCATATGCGCGAAGTACGCTGTTCTCGGGTCTCGATCAGATACCTCGACCGATCAGAGAGGCAACACGATGTCCGACTGGGTGCGCAAGATCAAAGAAGAAGCCAAGGAGTTCGTCGCGTCCGCCGAGCAGGAACTGACCGTCCTCGAAGGTGTCGACGGAGTCGATCCTCTTGACCCCGACCACGACGATGAGGACGAGCAGAACCCGAAAGAGCCTGCCTGACACCTATTGAGCGACACGTCGGACCGGCTACGGCTAGGTCGGGTACGGCAGCGCTTGTCCGCCGCGCTGGTTGAGCATCACCGTCATCACGCCGATCTCTTCGGACTGCTCTTTGACCATGGCCGTCGCGGCCCGTCGGATCGCCGGGTCCCCGGCCTCCTGGCTGGCGTACGCCGCCATGTCGATCCCGCCCTGGTGATGACGGATCATCAACTGCAGGAACAGGATCTCCGCCTCTACGCCCGCGGCGTTGTGCAACGCTGTGAGCTCGTCGCCGTTGGCAGTACCCGGCATGGCCGCCGGAGTGGAACCGTCCGACCCGGCCGGGGCCGTTCCATCGGGCACCGGGGCCGTTCCCATGTGGCCGTGGTCTTCCGGCTTCATCCAGCTCATCGTCTGATCACTCTGCAATGGCGCATCGAGCATCTGCAGCCATCCGGTCATCTGGCCGATCTCGCGCCACTGGGCGGCCTTGATCTGATTCGCCAGCCCACGTACGTCTGGCGAACTGTCGACCGACATCATGTCGGCCATCATGATCGCCTGCTGATGATGCGCCGACATGTCCTGGGCAAAGCCGATGTCCACGGCGGTTGCTTTCGTCTGCGACTGCGCGGTGTCGTCGTCGGGGCTGATGGCCAGGCCGATACCCAGTCCGATGATCAAGGTGATCACCAGAGCCGAGGCCGGCCACCACCACCGACGAAGGGTTGAATCGGTCACCGCGGCGGGTACACCGAGGGATCCAGCTGCAAGGTCATGAACCCATTGTCCATGCACGTCACCCACAGCTGGTCGCCGTGGAACTCCGGGGGTGACAGACACCAGTCGGCCGATAGGTCGCCGCCTGCCAACCGGTTCTGATCGCTGATGATCCCATCTGCGCGCGCTTCCCCCTGCAGCACTGCGCGGGCCACCGCGAGCGTGCCGAGAATTGCCGGCAACTCGACCGAACCAAACAACGCATGACTCGAATTGGTGAGCTGCTCGACCTTGCCACGCTGTGCCGGCGGGTTGAAGTACGCGATCTCCCGGAAATGATCGGGATCTCTGATGTCGAAGACCCGGATGCCCGACTGAATCCAGCCACAGGCCATCGCAGTCGGATCCACCTGGCGATCGATGGCGCAGTAGTGCGCGTCGTAGCCGAAGAGCCCGTTGCCGGCCGTACTCTGCGCCCAGCGGTTCGCATTCTCGGGCAGGTTGATCGCCAGCTTGATGGCGTTGCGCTGCGTGAGATTTGCCGAGTTGCTCGCGTCGAACAATTTGACGCCGCCCGAACCGGCCTCGTCGACCGCGAAGAGAAATGGCCGGCCGTCATACGTCGCGTAGATGTTGTGCTGCGTGACCTGACCGTCGGCCCAGTACTTCTCTCCGATATGCGGCATCATCTGGGGCACAATGGTTCTGGGCTTGCGGTTCTGAACGTCGGTGACGTCGATGACCGTCAGTCCGAACAGGTTCGCCAAATATAGGGTGTTGCCATCGGGCGAGAATCCCATGCCGTGGGCTTCGACTCCGGTGATCCCCGACCAGACGATCATCGGGTTACGCGGATCGGTGAGGTCGACGGCGCTGAGATACCCCGGAGCGATACCGGATGCCCAGTAGGTGTTGCCGTCGGGCGAGAAGTCACCCTCGTGGGTGGTGATCGGCATCGGCATGCTCAATTGGGAGCCGGCGCCGGTGTTAAGCAGTCGCGGGTGGGCGCAATCGCCGGAAATGTCGTAGACCGAGATGTAGCCGGCACCCTCGAGTATCCCGACACCGGTCCCGACCAGGAGACCGCGTTTCTGGTTGACCTTCAACGACTCCCACGTGCCACCCACCATGGCTGGTTCGGTGAGCACCGCGGAGAGTTTCGGGGTTCGCGGATCTGACGCGTCAATGACTTGCACCCCCGGATTTGGTCCGAGGAAGCTTGCCGGAAATGTCGACCCGGTGTACGAACAGTTCTTGTAGGTGGCGCTGACGATGCCGGCGCCCTGACCCTGATACTGCCCGATCAGATCGAGGTTGCAGTTGTAACCCTGGGTGCTGCGCCCCGACTTGCGGTCGGCCAGCGGAACTTCGCCCTGGATCCCGGTTTCCACCCGATCGCCCTCGCGACACGAGGCCGGCGCGACCGCGGTCGCCCAGACATCGGTGAGGTCGTTGTACCCCGGTGGCGCTGTGGCCACCGCCGGACCGGCCACAGTCAGGCCGGCCGACACCACCGCCATCGTCACCGCAACCCGACCCAAAGCACGAACGAATTCATACCGCGACACAGTGTCCCCCTCCGGACGCACCACATTGTGCTGTCGCGGACAGTACCGCTCCGAGGTGCCCGAGGGCGGGATATGCCGATTCCGGCGTCAGTTGATGACGGGCAGACTGTTGGCCAATGCAGTGAGTTCGTCCACCGTGGTTCGGGTGTCCACCGCACCGAGTTCGATATAGACACCGGGATGAGAATCGACGGTCAATCCGATCCACTTGGTCTCTCCGGCAGGATCACCCACCACGGCCCGACCCCCCTGCCAGGTGGTGCTGCGGACATCGGTCCACCCACGGATCTCCGTCATCCGCGACTCGAGCTGCTCCGGGCTGACATAGAAGTCCGTCCAGAGGTCGTACTCCGTGCCGTCGACCTCCAGTGCACATCGGAAGCCGCCCTTGATGAACAGTTCACCCGAGCCGTCCCGGTCGGTCCCCTCCTCGGGCGGAAGGGCATCGAACCTGGTCTCGCACAACATCGCGTTCCAGCCTTCCTCGGACGGGGCGGCAGGAAGCAGTTCGGCGAGTTCCGCTGCAGGTTGCGCGAGCAAACCCCACCCGGCTCCGACCTCGACGGTGGCTCCGGCATCGGGTTCCGATACCCGGCCCTTGTCGTCGACCGCCCGGACCGAGTACTCGACCGTTGTCGAACCTTCCGGAGCGACGGCGGAGGCGTCGGTGAACTCACGATCCGAGCCCGTGTACACAACCTCGGTGCCGCGGCTGAGCAAAAACGACTCGGCATCGGAATCCGCAGACCACGTCACCTTCACCACGCCGCCTTCCTGGACGGCCTTCATACCGGAGGGCTCCGCGACATCTCCTGCGCCCCGGACAAAATAGGTGACCGCCAGTGCGACCACCAACGCCACGACCGCTCCGACCACCAGCAGTGGCCACGCCCAGCGCTTCACAGCGGCAGCTCGTCGAGTACGGCCGCGGCATCGGCATTCTTACCGTTGTCCATGACCACCGAAACGTCGTACTTCTCCAGATCGGGGTCGTCGAAGGCGAAGAGCAACGTACCCGCCCAGTCGCTGTTCGGTCCGTCACCCTGGTAGAGCAACCCGCGCACGCCCTTGTCCGTGGTGACCGTTGCCGTCTGCAGATCCAGGCTGTCGAGGTACTCGTCCCGCGCCTGCTTGGATTCGAACTCCCGCAACCGAACCGAATACTCACCGTCGGTGGAACGACACAGGATCGTGCCGGTTTTGGGAACATCGGTGTCGACCGATCCGACACCACCCCAGCACGCCTCTCCGGTGAAAGTGTCGGTCGACAGCGGGCTCGGACCGACGATGTCTCCGAACGCTGCCGCCAGCTCCTCGACCCCGTGCCAGCGCTGTGTCACAACGACTTCCTCGGTGGCCGGGCCAAATGGTGAGGCATCGCGATCGCCGGATCGCGCCGACACCGAATACGTGTACGCACCCGGTAGCGGCACCGGCTGTGAATACTGAGGGTCGCCACCGACGTAGATGATCGTTTCTCCCTGGCGCAGCGCGTATTCGGAGGCACCGTCGACGGCAGGCCAGCTGATGTCCACCGTGGTCTCACCGACTTCGGCGGTGGGTTGCCCCGGTGCGGCAAGGGCATCGCCACCCCCGAACATCAACAGCCCCAAGACAACTCCGACGACCACCGCGAGAGCCACGATCGGGCCGGCCATCACCGCGGCACGCTTGAACCACGGCGGCTTGTGCCCCGGTCCGCCGGAAGCCGCACCAAAGGGGACGAAGCCCGCACCCGGCGGGCCTCCCGGTGGCGGTGTGGTCTGGTTGTAATTCGGATACTGCCCGCTTGGTACCTGCGGACTCGATGGCGACGAATGTCCGCCGACCGGCGGGCCGCCCTGATATCCCGTACCGCCACCGGAATGACCTGGATTCGATTGATACGGATTCGACTGGGGCCGAGCCAGATTCGCCGACGGCGGATAGGTGATCGCGGCTGTCGCAGGAGCCGGTCCCTGATGACCCACATGAGGCGGACCAGGTTGCGGAGCCACATTCCCCGGGATCGGCGCAAAAGCATGTTGTGCTCGGGTGATCCGTTGAGCCCCACCACCCTGCAATGCCTCTTGCGCGGCCTCGGCGAGTTCGCGTCCGGAGTTGAATCGGTCGGCGGGTTTCTTGGCCATCGCCCGGGCGATCACCGCAGCCATGGCCGCCGGGACCGCGGGATTGGCAACCGCCGGATTCGGCGGCGGGTTGAACATGTGCGCAGCCATCAGCCCCTGACTCGTCGGGGCATCGAACGGCGCTGTGGCCGTGAGGAGTTCGTAGAGACTGCAACCCAGCGCATAGATGTCGGCGTGGTGATCGATCTCCTCGCCACCAACCTGTTCAGGAGCGCTGTATCGCAGCGTTCCCACCGTCATACCGACCGAGGTCAGGCTGCTGTCGGTTTCCTGCGCCATCCGCGCGATCCCGAAATCGGTGAGTTTCACCGCGTCCGGGTTCATCGGATCGGAGCCGGGGGTGATCAGGATGTTGCCGGGTTTGACGTCGCGATGGAGGAGACCTTTGCGATGCGCGTAGTCGAGACCGTCGGCGACCTTCGCGATGATCGTGACCGCCAGACGCGGGTGAAGCGGTCCGCCCGACAGCATCTGGGCCGCATCTGTGCCGGGAACGAACTCCATCGCAATCCACAACTGGCCATCGTGCGTGCCCCGATCGAGCACATTCACCAGGTTGGGATGACTCAACGGCGCGACCAGGTCTGCCTCACGCTCGAACCGTGCACGGGTATCCGGATCACTGCCGTAGGTGCTGTTGAGGAGTTTGATCGCGTCGGCGCGCGGAAGTCGCGGGTGCTGGGCCTTGTAGACCTCACCCATTCCGCCGCGGCCGATCAGCTCGAGGATCTGATAGCCACCGATGTGAGACCCGATCGCCACACTCATAGCCACTCGACCTTTCTCGTCACCCGCCGGCGGCGAGATGCGGTCGATACTATCGACAGCCGCCGACGGCACACCAGGACTCGAGCAGCTATTAGTCCGTCTGACCGATCACGAAAGAATTCCCCCGCCCGGCGGATTGAGCACATACGCTTACTCTCATGAAACCTGCCGCATCCCGGTTCATCGTCGGCGCCGCATTGACCGGGGCGGCACTGCTGACGGCGACGCCATCCGCGATGGCCGGCGATCAGAGCACACCCTGCACGGCCGACGCACAACGCCTCGGGGCACAGACTTACGTTGCCGCGCTTGCCGATCCACGACTCGCCTACGACGTACCGCTGGCCGAGGACGTCATCCGATTCGAGAACGGGCTGCAGACCGGCTTCTCCGGGCCGTTCATGAAAGCCGAACTGGCCGCCCACCTGCAGTACGGCGGCATCACCGGAATCGGGAACGCGACGTGGCGCCAGCACGACAATCTGGTGCGAACGGTGTACGACCTCGACTACGGGTTCGCCGGTCTCGACCTCGCCGGAGCCACCGTCGACGAAACATTCGCCTTCGACGACCAGTGCCGGATCAAACGGATCGATGCGACGATCACCGTCCACCTCGCCTGAACGGCAGCCGAGCGGACACCATTGACGACCAGGGGAGACAGAACAGATGGGGCAGTTCACCAGGGCTGAACTCGAGTCGGAGTTCAGCAAGTTCAAAGCGGTCAATGACGCAGTCGCGATCACCCAGGACTGGAATCGGTGGGCCGACCAGTTCACCGAGGACGCCGACTACGTCGAACACGCGCTGGGCACCTTCAAAGGCCGCGAGGAGATCCGGGCGTGGGTCAACAAGACGATGGGACGCTTCCCCGGCAACCACATGGTCGGATACATCTCGTTGTGGCATGTCATCGATCCCGAGACCGGCCGGGTGATCTGTGAGATCGACAACCCCATGCGCGATCCCGGCGACGGCAGCGTCTTCACGGCCACGAACATCACGATCCTGACGTACGGCGGCGACGGCCTGTGGGCAAAAGAAGAGGACATCTATAACCCCGCAGAGTTTGCCCAGGCAGCCAAAGCCTGGTGCAATAGGGCACAGGAGCTGGGAAATCTCACCGAAGAGGCTTCCGAATGGCTCATCAAGTTCGGTAAATATGTGTGAAAACCCCGCGTTACCTGCACCACAATCCGACAATGTCGGGTAACACCGACGTGCGCGGGCACGACGCCCCTGAGGTACTGACGACAACTGGTGTGGCGCCGCTTTTACTGGCCGAGCGCGCCGCGCAACAACTTGGGTGACGGCATCACGATCCCGTACCCTGAAGCCTTACAGCCTAGCCCTTCCTGGAGGAATATCTGATGGCACGCGAGTTGACCCAACTTGAGCTACTGAAGGAACTGTCACCGGCGGCCGAAGAGAACGTCAACCGCCACCTGCGCACGACGAGGGATTGGCATCCTCATGACTACGTGCCGTGGGACGAGGGCCGGAACTTCGCCGCGCTCGGTGGCGTCGACTGGGATCCCGAGCAGTCGCAGCTCAACGAGGTTGCCAAGGCCGCCATGGTCACAAACCTGCTGACCGAGGACAACCTGCCGTCCTACCACCGCGAGATCGCCGAGAACTTCTCGATGGACGACGCATGGGGTCACTGGGTCGGCCGTTGGACCGCGGAAGAGAACCGGCACGGCATCGTGATGCGCGACTACCTCGTGGTCACCCGCGGCGTCGATCCCGTGGCGCTCGAAGAGGCCCGCATGATCCACATGACCAACGGCTATTCGCCGCTACAGGCCGCAGGCGACCGCGCCGACGAGCTGGGCGAAGAGGCAGCAGGCATCCTCCGGTCGGTCGCGTATGTGACCTTCCAGGAACTCGCCACCCGCGTCTCGCACCGCAACACCGGCAAGGCCTGCAACGACCCGATCGCCGATCGGATGCTGCAGCGCATCGCCGCTGACGAGAACCTGCACATGGTCTTCTACCGCAACATCTGCAGCGCAGCCCTCGATCTGGTCCCGGATCAGGCGATGAAGGCGATCTACGAGATCGTGTCCAACTTCCAGATGCCCGGCGCCGGCATGCCCAACTTCCGTCGCAACGGTGTCCTGATGGCCAAGCACGGCATCTACGACCTGCGTCAGCACCTCGAAGAGGTCGTCCAGCCCGTCCTGCGCAAGTGGAACATCTTCGAGCGCGACGACTTCGGACCCGAAGGCCAGAAGATCCGCGAGGATCTCGGAGCCTTCCTCGAGAAGCTCGAAGCCGACACCCTCAAGTTCGAAGAAATGCGTGATCGTTCGCTGGCGCGCGAAGCCGCCAAGCGCGAAAAAGCCGCAGCCGCTTCCTAAACAGAAAACCACTGAGCTGACCGCACTACTGCCAGAAACCGTCACAACCCCGGCCCTACGGATCGGGTCCATCGAGCTGTCCAGCCCGGTGGTCCTGGCCCCGATGGCCGGGGTGACCAATGTTGCCTTCCGGACCTTGTGCCGCGAACTCGAACTCGCGCGGATGGGCACCGTCGCCGGACTCTATGTCTGCGAGATGGTGACCGCCCGCGCGCTGGTCGAACGGCATCCGGTCACTATGCACATGACCACCTTCGGCCCGGAGGAAAACCCCAGGTCGATGCAGTTGTACACGGTTGATCCCGAGTACACATACGCTGCCGCGAAGATGATCGTCGACGAGAATCTCGCCGACCACATCGACATGAACTTCGGCTGCCCGGTCCCCAAGGTCACTCGTAAGGGTGGCGGTTCGGCGATTCCGTACAAGCGCCGACTGTTCGCGAATATCGTCGCCGCGGCGGTCCGCGCCACCGAGGGCACCGATGTCCCGGTGACGGTCAAGTTCCGGGTCGGCATCGACGAAGACCACCACACACACCTCGACGCCGGCCGTATCGCGGCCGCCGAGGGCGCGAAAGCTGTTGCGCTGCACGCACGTACCGCATCACAGCGTTACTCCGGCAACGCCGACTGGAATCAGATCGCACGCCTGAAGGAACACGTCACCGATGTTCCGGTCCTCGGCAACGGCGACATCTTCGAACCCGCCGACGCCACCCGGATGATGTACGAAACCGGCTGCGACGGCGTGGTCATCGGCCGCGGCTGCCTCGGCCGCCCGTGGTTGTTCGCCGAACTGAGTGCCGAATTGAACGGCACTCCCGCCCCACCCGCCCCAAATCTCGGTGAAGTGGCGCAGATCATTGTCCGGCATGGGCAACTCCTCGCCGACCATCACGGCGAGTTCAAAGGCATGCGTGAGATCCGCAAGCACGTCGCCTGGTATCTCCGCGGGTTCCCCGTGGGTTCGGAACTCCGGCGCGAGATGGCGTTGGTCGAAACCGTTACCCAGCTGGCCGACCTCGTCGGACAATTACCCGCTGACGTGCCGTTCCCCGACGACGCACACGGTCCACGCGGCCGCCAGGGGTCACCCTCTGCGGTGGCGCTCCCCGAGGGCTGGCTCGACGATCCCGACGACGAAGCGGTCCCGGCAGGGGCCGAGGTCATGCATTCGGGTGGCTGAATCCGCCCCACCGCCGCGGTAGCGTTCGCGAACTTCAGATCCAATCTGGCGCATCTCGGCGCTCCACACCGCACATTCTCATCCCTCACATAGGGATGCGCCCGTTTTGGTCAGTATCATCGAGACGGCGCCGTGCCCGCTGAATGTTCAGACGGGCCTGAGATACAGCCCGGCGCCCAGATGGCTGAAGGAACATGGGTGAGCGAGGACGAACTCCGGGCACGCGCGTCCGAGGAGCGCCGCGATGAGATTCGCCGTCAGCTCGGCGCACCCTCCGACGAGGTACTGCGGGAGCCGACCAGTCGCGAGCTGATCGAGGGCGACCGCAATCGATTGACCGTCCGCGAGCTGCTCAACCGGATGAATGCAGCGGCCCGGTCCGACGACGAAGATTCCGGCGATGCCCCGCAGAGTCCTCCGCCGCCGCCGAAACCGCCGCAGCAGAACACAGCGCCCCCCGCCTCACCAAGCTCTTCCCAACCGGCATCGCCGACGTCCGCCTCCACGCCTCGTCGTCTCCGGCGCGTGAGTCCGGCAGATGCACCGACCGAACGGATTGTCGGTCCAGGGGAACCCACGTTCGTCGAGGCCGACGCGAAGACCGAGGTCATCCCGGCCACTCCCGACGCCACGGTCACCAAATACATCCCGCCGATCAGCGCTGCGGCACGGATCCCAGAGCTGTCCACCGAAGACGCCGCGGCCGCGGCGCCGCGCGCAGTGGGCTCCGGTCCCGCGACCCCCTCACGTCGGCGGGCCACACCACCCGAAGTCCGCGACCACAAGCAGTTGATGCACCGCGCCACGGTCGGTGGCCGAATCCTCATCGCTCTCGCCTGCGTGTTGGCGCTGCTCGGTACGGGCGCAGTGTGGGGATATCAGAAGGTCAAGGACAGCAATTGGAACACCGTTGACGCGGTGAACCCCGATAACGACCAGATTCGCGACAAACAGCTGCAGACCGGCGACGAGACCTACCTGATCGTCGGCACCGACACGCGAGCCGGGCAGAACGGCACCGTCGGCGCAGGCGACAGCGTGGATTTCGAGGGCAGCGCCCGCTCGGACACCGTGATCATGGTGAACATCCCGGCCGACCGCAGTCGCGTTGTCGCCGTGTCGTTTCCCCGCGACCTGCAGGTCGACCGGCCCGAATGCTCCAGCTGGAACAACGAAGACGGTGAATACACCTCCGAGGAGGTCCCGTCGGCCACCGGCGTGAAACTCAACAGCGTGTACGGCGATGGCGGCCCGAAGTGCCTGGTCGAAACCCTCACCTCCATGACCGGCCTGAACATCAACCACTTCATCGCCATGGATTTCTACGGGTTCGAGCAGGTGGTCAACAAAATCGGCGGTGTCGAGGTCTGCTCGACAACCCCGCTGAAGGACTACGAACTCGGCACCATCCTCGCCAAGCCCGGCACGAAGACACTGAAGGGCTCCAAGGCCCTGGACTACGTACGGGCCCGCAACATCGAAACCGAGGGCAACGGCGACTACGGACGGATCAAACGGCAGCAGCTGTTCATGTCGTCGCTGCTGCGTGGAGCACTGTCCAGTCAGGTCCTGACCAATCCGAGCACTCTCAACGGCATCATCGACACCTTCATCAAGTACAGCTACGTCGACCGGGTCAACACCGACAACCTGGTGGAGCTGGGCCAGTCGATGCAGGGACTCGATGCCGGGCGGGTGACCTTCCTGACCGTGCCGACCTCGGGTACCGCGGAGGACGGGTCCGGTAACGAGATCCCACGACTCGACGACATCGACGCGATCTTCAATGCGATCATCAACGATTTGCCGCTCCCCGGGGAGAAGTCCGAAACTCCCGAATCGGGCACGCCGACGCCCGGCCCGACGACCACCGCGCCCAAGCCCGCGGAGGCGACTGTCACCGCCCTCTCGCCGTACTCGATTTCGCTGCGCGTGCTCAACGGCACCGGTACCAGTGGCATCGCCGCCGAAACCGCCACCGATCTGGCCAACTACGGCTTCGAGATCTACGGCGTCGCCGATGCCTCGGAAAACCGCACCGACACCGTGGTCCGGTACGGCCCGGGCGAACAGCAGTCCGCTGCAACGGTCGCCCAGATGTTCCCCGGTGCCACGATCCAGGCGGATTCAACGGTCAGCTCGGGCGTCGAGGTCATCCTCGGCAGCGACTTCTCGGGCACCCTTGACGACGCACCGGCCGAAGGTGCGCAGGTCAGCGTCCGAGAGCTGCCACGGGAGTCCAATCCCGACGACCTCCCCAACGACCTCACGGTCACCAACGCGGGTGACGCCACCTGCGCGTGATCATCGGATCCGAGCCCCAGTACACGGCTGCCGTTCATTTGCAGTTCACCACCTGACAACCATTTGCCCTGCTTGTGGCAGTACGGTGGGGATATGCGTAGTGCGTACATTGAGCAGATGGCAGAACTCAACGGAGTTCTCGGACAGATGTGTGAGTTGGCGGGGATCGCAATGGAGCGTTCCACCCAAGCCTTGCTACAGGCTGATCTGGCCGTGGCCGAAGAGGTCATCGGCGCCCACGAACAGCTGACGACGCTGTCGACCACAGCCGAGGAACGAGCCTTCGCCATCCTCGCGCTACAGGCGCCGGTGGCCGGCGACTTGCGGGCGATCGTCAGCGGATTTCAGATTGTCGCCGACATCGAGCGGATGGGCGCCTTGGCGCTGCACGTCGCGAAGGTGGCACGCCGACGTCACCCGGCCAAGGCTCTCCCGGAGGAAGTCAACGGCTACTTCGCCGAGATGGGCCGCCTGGCCGTCGCCATGGCATCGAGCGCTCGTGAGGTTCTCAACACCCAGAACCCGGAAGACGCACTGAAGCTACAGGACGACGACGATGCGATGGATGATCTGCACCGGCATCTGTTCACCGTTCTGATGGATCGTGACTGGCCGTACGGCGTGGCCGCCGCGGTCGATGTCACGCTGCTCGGCCGCTACTACGAGCGCTTCTCAGATCACGCGGTCCTCATCGGCCGTCGCGTGGTTTTTCAGGCAACCGGTCAGACACCGGAGCAGTTCTCCGAGGTCTGAACCCGGCGTTCAACGGCTGTATCCGCGGCCGATCTCGGCGATACGATCGGCGAGTTCGGCCGCGGTACGGAATCGGTCGCTATGCGGCGCAAGGCATTCCGACACCAGTTCCTGTTCGGCAGCCGAGAGCGCAGAGCTGAGTACGGGCTTGGTCGACTGCACTGTCCGGATTGCCACCAGCGGCTGCATGTCCGGCAATTCGCCATAGAGCCCCTCACCAGTCAGCGTGCGATGGATCGTCGCTCCCAGCGCCCACAGATCCGTTGCCCGCGAAGGCGCTTGGCCGACCAGCATATCGGGATCAGCGAACTCCAGCGTCGCCGATGATCCGACGCCACTGACCGCGGTCGCCGCTGTGATCACCCGCGCCAGGCCCAGCGCACTGAGCACGCCTGCCGGCCCGTCCTGATCGCCGCCGATCATCACGTTGGCGGGTTTGATATCCCCATGGACCAGACCCGCCTGATGCATGTCGTGAGCCCCACGTGCGGCGCCTTCGAGTACCGCCAAAGCCTGTTCGCGTTGCAGGGGCATGGCAGGCGCGGCCATCGACCCACCCGGCAGATAGTCCATGGAGTACATGAACTGATCGCCCAGTGCTGCCTCGTAGAGCCGGAGCAGGTGCGTCGAACGGACTTCGGAGAATGTTCGGAGTTCCCGAACGCCGCGATGGAACGCATCTTCGCCCACCGGATTCGAAAAGACTTTCAGCGCAACATGTTCAGCGGGAAGTGAAAGTCGCTCCGGAGCCACCGCGAGGTATGAGATCCCGTGACTGCCCGCGCCGAGGGCACGAACGATCCGGTAGTCGGCGATCGCGGCAGGCGATCTACGTGCATCGGATCCCGACGGCGAATCAACGTACATCGCTCACCCTCCCATGCGGAGACTCGAACAGCAGCGATCGGCTACCCACCCGCAACTGCGAACCCGGGTAGAGCACAGCTTCTTGCCCACGTCGCAGCGTGATCCAGCCCGACGCTCGGGGATGTCGCACATAGGTGCCGTTGACCGAACCGGCATCGATCACGCGAACCTCCCAATCCACAAGGCGCAGTTCACAATGCGCGCGCGACATCGAACCGGAGGTGTCGTTGATCCGGATCGGGTCCAACGGCCCGATTCCGCCGGCGGACACCCCACCACGGCCGGCGACCATCGGTTCGGGATCGCGGCCGATCAACAGATCCCCGGCCACGACGTAGGTGGAACCGTCGTCGATCACCAACAGCCCCAAAGGCGGTCGCGGCCCTTGCACCAAGGCGCCTGTGTGCCGGTCGATCCGGATACCGCAGCGGGTGCAGATTGGAAGCCGCGGATCGTTGATATGTCCGTTGACACAGAGCAATCCGTGGATCTGCAGCTTCTGCTCACGGGCCGACACTCGCGAGTTGCCGACCTTGACAGGGCGGTTGGCCACGTCGGTCGGCGCCGACGACAGCGCCGAATCCAATACATCCTGGGGTGGGACCAGCGTCGGTTCGGCCACACCTTGACGAAACCCGGTGGGCTTACGCGGACCGCCGACGATGGGGAGCGGACTGCGGGCGCTCTGCGTCACCTCTTCGTGATCGTCGAGCCGAACAGACAACAGCGGTGGTGCCAAACGTATTTCGGCGTCGCTGTCGGTGGCGCCGACCATGAGCGGCGTCGACTCCGACTCGTCGTCCACCGGCGCGGTCTGCGGGATCATGTAGACCGCGCTGTCGGTGGACGGCGACGCGGACGGCCACAGGATCATCCCGGCTCCGGGGGCTGCACCTTTCTCCAGGGAGAAGATGTGCGACGGCGCGATCCCGGAGGCTCCGATGGGACCGCCCGAGAGCGGGTCCGTCTCGTCGATCGTGACCGCGACCGCATAGAGGCTGCTGGGATAGCTGCGCTGGACCAGGAACCCGGAGTCGGCCCCGCGCACCACCTCTGGGGACGCGAGTTCCGTGACGTACATCCGCGCAGTCGCACCGCCATAGACGAATACCTCGAGCCCGCCGCGGGAATCGGTCGAGATGACCGCGAAGTCGGGGCTGCTGTCTTCGTTGGCCAGCAACCACTTGGTCAGTGACCGCAGCCGAGAACTTTCCTGCGTCCCGGATTCGGACGGCAACTCTGTGGCAATCCGCGCAAGATCAGTCAGTGTCGCACTGGTTTTCATCGGATCGGCATCGATGAGCAGCAGCGAAGGTCCGCGGCGGAGAGCGATGCCACGGCCAGGCAGCACGCTGACCGGATGTTTGACCGTCACTCCCCCATCATCACCCATGCCGCCGGATTTTCGCCCGTTCGGGGCCAGGCGACGATCGTTCGGACTAGCCGAATCGACCGGAGATGTAGTCTTCCGTTGCGCGTTGCGCGGGGTTGGAGAACATCGTCTCCGTGTCGCTTACCTCGATCAGTTGACCCGGTTGACCGACACCGGCCAGGTTGAAGAACGCCGTCTGGTCACTGACACGCGCAGCCTGCTGCATATTGTGGGTGACGATGACGATGGTGAAGTCCTTCTTGAGCTCGTTGATCAGCTCTTCGATGGCCAGCGTCGAGATCGGGTCGAGAGCTGAGCAAGGCTCGTCCATCAACAGCACCTCAGGCGAGACCGCGATGGCGCGCGCGATGCACAGGCGCTGCTGCTGACCGCCGGAAAGGCTGCCACCCGGCTTGTCGAGACGGTCCTTGACCTCTTCCCAGAGGTTCGCGCCACGCAGGCTGCGCTCGGCGACCTCGTCGAGCTTCTTCTTGTCCCGCAAGCCCTGCAGGCGAAGGCCTGCGACCACGTTGTCCTTGATGGACATCGTCGGGAAGGGGTTCGGCCGCTGGAACACCATGCCGATGGTGGAACGCACCGACACCGGGTCGATGTTCTTGCTGTAGATGTCCTCGCCGTCGAGCAACACCTTGCCCTCGACGCGGGCACCCGGGGTGACCTCATGCATGCGGTTGAGCGTGCGCAGCACCGTCGATTTGCCACAACCGGACGGACCGATGAAGGCGGTGATGCAGCGCGGCGGCACTTCCAGGCTCACGTCCTTGACCGCGTGGAAGGCGCTGTAATAGATGTTCAGGTCTTTGATATCGAGGCGCTTTGCCATGAATCTGTACTTTCGTTCGCTACTGGAGCCGGCGGGCGTCGGGGGGGTGGGCGTCGCGTCAGAATCTCTGTGATCATCAGAACTGCTGTGACATCAAAACTTCTTGGGCGAGAACACTTTGGAGACCAGCTTGGCGCCGAAGTACACGATCGCCACCAAGATCACCAGGGTCAACGCCGCGCCCCACACCGTGTCGAAGGCGCCGGGACCGTTGTTGTATTGCTGCACCATCATCAAAGGCAGCGACTGCTGGTTTCCTTCGAATGGGTTGGTGTTGATCACCTTTGTCGAGCCGACCAGGATCAGGACCGGCGCCGATTCACCCATCACACGCGCTATCGCCAGCATCACGCCGGTGACGATGCCCGACAGTGCTGTGGGAAGGACGATCAGCGCGATCGTCTTCCACTTGGGTACACCGAGGGCGTATGACGCCTCTCGTAGATCCTGCGGGACGACCTTGAGCATTTCCTCGGTCGCCCGGACCACGATCGGTGCCATCAGCAACACCAACGCCAGCGCGACCACAAATCCCGAACGCGGCAGCCCGAACGTGGTGCGCCACACCGCGTAGATGAACAGCGCGGCCACGATGGAGGGCACACCCGAGAGGATGTCGACCATGAAGGTGGTGATCCGGGCGAGCACCGAATTGTTGCCGTACTCCACCAGGTAGATCGCCACGAAGATGCCGATGGGGATCGCGATGACCGCGGCCAGCGCAGTCTGTTGAAGCGTGCCGATGATCGCGTTGAGCGCTCCGCCCCGCAGCTCCGACTTCTGCCACCAGTCGGCGTCGAGAATGGTCGACAATCCGCGGGAGATCAGCGTCCACACCAACCAGGCCAACGGGATCATGGCGATGACGACGGCGGCCGTGACCATGATCGCGGCACCCTTGTCGCCGATCTTCCGACTTCGTTTGACGGGCGTGAAGCCCGAGGGCGTGCGTTTGACCGGTGCAGTACTCGTGTCGAGTGTTGTCATGTCACTTGGCCTTCTTTCCGCTGATGACGGCCCGCGCCGCAGAGTTCACGATGAACGTCAGCACGAACAGCGCGAGGCCGGCGGCGATGTAGGCACCGGTCTTCGACGGTGAGTCGAACTCGGCGGCATTGTTGGCGATCTTCGTCGCGAACGTTTCGCCGCTCTCCATGAGGTTGAAGTCGATCGGGCCCGCCGTCGAGATGATGAGCAGCAGCGCCATTGTTTCGCCGAGGGCGCGTCCCAGGCCCAGCATCGATCCGCTGATGTACCCGGAGAATCCGAACGGGATCACCGCGACCCGGACGACCTCGAACTTGGTCGCGCCCAGCGCCAGTGCGGCCTCACGATGCCCAGCCGGCGTCTGCACGAACACCTCTCGGGTCACCGAAGTGATGATCGGCAAAATCATCACCGCCAGGACGACGCCTGCGGTGAGCATCGTTCCGCCGGTCGACATGTTGGTGACCTGAGATGGTTCCTGAAAGAGCGGCATGAAACCGAGGTTGCCCACGAGCCATTCGTTGAGCGGCACGAGTGCGGGCCCCAGGACCAAGATGCCCCACAGGCCGTAAACGATCGACGGCACTGCGGCGAGCAGATCGATCACGTAGGCGATCGGACTCACCAGCCGCTTGGGTGCGTACTCGGTCAGGAATATCGAGATACCCAGTGCGATCGGCATCGCCAGCAGCAACGCGATGATCGACACCACCAGCGTCGCGTAGAGCAGGCCCAGGATGCCGAACTTCATGTTCCCGGGGTCGGTACTCCACGGACCCGAGTAGGTGAAGAAGTTCGCCTCGTTGTCGAGCATCGAGGGGACCGCCTGGATCACCAGGAAAAGTGCGATCAGTCCGATGATCACCGAGATGAAGATGCCGGATCCGACCGAAAGGGTCCGGAAAATCCGGTCTCCCAGTCGAATCGCCGAACCGCCGGTCTTGATCTGCGACCCGGTCGGTTCTGTTGAACCGCCTCCACCGGTGGTGGTACCGGGTTGAGTAGTCGAGGAGCTCATAAGCCCTTTCGCCCTCGTCGTATCGTCAGTCTCTGTCATCGCCTTCTACCGCGTTTTCTCTACGGTCACCCTCGCCTACTCGATCAGGCCAGTGCGTCGATGGTCGACTGCAGCTTGGATTTGTATTCTTCGGGCAGCGGGGTGTAACCCAACTCTGCCAGTCCCTCTTGGCCATCGCTCAGAATGGTGGTGAACGCCTCTTTGAGGGTCGACGAGACGTCGCCTTCGTAGCCTGCGGAACAGACGATCGAGTACGGCGTCAGCAGCAGCGGGTATGCGCCCTCCTCCTTCAGCGCGTACAACGCGTCAGTGTCGACGATCAGATCCTTGGACGCCGGGTCTTTGAACTCGACCGCGTCGAGCGCCTTGGCCGAGGTATCACCGTTCAGCTCCGTGGCACCGACACCGAAGTCGACCTGCGCGATACCCAGACCGTTCTCCTCGGCGAATCCCCACTCGACGTAGGTGACCGAGCCGGGAGTCTTCTTGACCGTGTCACCGACACCGGTCGACTTGGCCGCACCCGAGCCGCCCTGACCCTGGAAGGCCTTGTCGTGCTCGTACGGCCAGGCCTGCGGCGCCGAGTTCTGCAGGAAGCGCTGGAAGTTGTCCGTGGTGCCCGAGCTGTCGCTGCGGTGCACCGGCACGATGGCGGTGGCGGGCAGCTGCACGCCCGGGTTCAGAGCTGCGATCTCGGGCGCGTTCCAGGTGGTGATCTTCGAGTCGAAGATGCCTGCCAGCACGGCCGGGTTGAGGACAACACTGTCGACCCCGGGCAAGTTGTAAGCGATCGCGACCGGCCCGGCCACCATCGGGATGTGCCAAGCGTCGTTTCCGCCGCAGCGGGTCTTCGCCTCGGCGATCTCCTCGCCCTTCAGCGCCGAGTCGGAACCGGCGAAGTCGACGTCGCTGCTCAAGAACTTGGCAACACCGTCACCTGAACCCGAACCGGTGTAATTCAGCACGATGCCGCCATTGTCGGCGACCACCACCTGGAAGTGTTCCATCGCCTTTTGCTGCGCGGTTGATCCTTCACCGCTGACGGTGCCACCGCTCTCTTCACTGCTACACGCAGACAGCACCAGAGCAGTAACCGCAGCCGCACTGACGAGCGCAGCACTTGACTTCATTCTCACCGAAGACTCCTCCATGGACTTTCCGTGACATCTCGTGATTCGAGCCGCCACCCCGACGCTCAATGCGTCACTTGTTGAAAGCTAGAGGTCCGTCATGTCTGGATTACCTACGTGTGGTGAACCGCAGATGAATACAACATCGACCCGTCGACGACGCTCTCGCAGGGCAAACTCGAGGTGTCCACCCGATGTTCACCTGCGGGCCACCTCGGGGACGATCAGATGTCCGCCGGACACCTGATGGTCGGTCAGCCGTAGGCCACGTCGATCGCGTATTGCCCGAATCCGAGCTTGCTGTAGGTGTTCAGAGCGGCCGTGTTGTCGCCCTCGACATAGAGTTCGACTTCGTCTACACCCTGGTCAGCGAGGTAGTGCAGACCGGCGAGGGTCAGGAGGCGCCCGAGACCGCGGCCTTGCGCCGCGGCATCGACCCCGACGATGTAAACCTCGCCCAGTGACGGCGTGTGAATCTTGGTCCAGTGGAACCCGAGTAGCCGGTGCGGGTCTGCCGCGTCGAACGCGAGGAACAGGCCGGCCGGATCGAACCACGCCGAGCCCGTACGTTCTTCGAGCTGCTGCGAGCCCCAGCCACCCTGTTCCGGATGCCAGGCAAACGCCACATTGTTGACGCGAATGATCTCCGCATCGTCGGAGGGTCCGGCGTAGGTCCGGAGCACCACGTCATCGGGGACAACCAGTTCTGGCAGGGCGGGATTCGGCACTGGTCGGCGCAACTGCAGCAATTGCCGCCGCGCAGTCAGCCCGGAAGCCGCGGCCAGGGCCTGCGCCGCAGGTAGATCGCCGTGCGCCCAGACCCTGACATCACCGGTGACGCGCCTACGCGTCTCGTCCAGCAGTGTCTTGCCGTGCCCCTTGCGCCGGTGGTCCGGGTCGACCACCAACTCGATCACCGCCAGCTCGTCGCCGCGTGCCGGGGTCACGTTGGCGTACCCGACGATCTGGTCGCCGTCGCTGACCGTGACCTCCACGACGCCGGGCCGGCCGACACCGTTGACGGCCTGCTCTCCCAACGGCGCGACACCGTCGACGGCCGTCGCGGCGTCGAGGATTTCCGTGATTCGCCCGGTGAACTCCGGACCGCCCGATTCAGCTCCCATTGGTGCTGGAGCTGAACTCCGCGTCGGGGAACTCGACCTCATCGGGTTCGACAAGGTCTTCCAATTCTGTTCCGTCCGGGACAGTTCCGTTCGAATCCGGTGTTCGTCCGCCACGGCTGGGCCGCACGGCCTTGTATCCGACGTTGCGTACGGTTCCGATCAGCGCCTCGTGCTCGGCACCGAGCTTTGCGCGGAGCCGTCGAACATGTACGTCGACGGTGCGGGTGCCACCGAAGAAGTCGTAGCCCCACACCTCCTGCAGCAGCTGTGCACGGGTGAACACCCGGCCGGCGTTCTGCGCGAGGTACTTCAGCAACTCGAATTCTTTGTACGTCAGATCGAGGGGACGTCCCCGCAACCGCGCGGTGTACGTGCCCTCATCGATGACCAGATCACCGAGAGTGACCTTGCCACTGGCTTCTTCTGCGGTGACTCCACGACTGCGAACCACCAGCAGACGAAGTCGCGCGTCCAATTCGGCCGGACCAGTGGCCGGCAACAGGAAGTCGTCAAGACCCCACTCCGAGTTCACGGCCACCAGGCCGCCCTCGGTCAATACAGCAACGACAGGCACCGATGAGCCCGTACTCCCCAGCAGTCGGCACAGACCGCGTGCGGCTGCCAGATCAGAACGCGCATCAACGATGGCTACATCCGCATTTCCAGCTTCCATCAGCGACGACACCTCGGTGGGCGCAACGCGGACGGTATGAGCCAGCAGTGACAACGACGGCAATACAGACTCAGGGGTGGGATCGGCTGTCAGTAACAAGAGATCCACAAACCACTCCGATCTCGAAGGTACGTATTTTATGTACGCTGCCTTACCAACGTGTGCGAGACAGATGTCAGAATAGCGCCATATCGGTCGCAGCCCGTTAACAAGTCCCCGGTAAACGAAGGAATAGCGACCGTCAGCCACGGTGACCGTGGGTCAAAGTCCACGTAAAGAAAGGTTTCGGTGCGCAAACTGCTGGCCGGCGTGCTCATCGCCGTCCTCTCTGCGGTCGGCATCGACTTCGCCACCGCCGCGTACGCGGAGTATCACTATTCGCAGGCCCTGCGAACGGCCTCCGAATTGGAGTTCGACCCCGAGGTCACAATCACCGGTTTCCCCTTTATCGCGGCCGCCGCCGCGAGCGACGAATACGACCGGATCGGTATCACCGCCAGGGGCACTGACCTGGGGAATGGCCGACGCGGGGACCTCCGTTCCAACCTGTCCGGCGTCGAACGTCTCGGCGGTTCCTGGCTGATCGGGGAACATACACAGCTACGGGTCGACAAGGTGAGCGGCTCACTGAAGATCGATTCGGTGAATCTGGGCCGCTTCCTGGGTCTGGACGACCTGACCGTCACAACCCCTGCACCCGAGGACAAGGCCGGCGGAGGCGGACCCGGCGACGGCATCCTTTCTGCCGACTCGGGCATCATTCTGACCGCCACGATCAATTTGCCAAAAGTGAGTAATCTCGGTCACATTCGGGGCTCCGACCACCAGAAAGTCAGTGTTTCCGCCGATCTGTCGATCAGCGGCGGTGCCTTGCGGATCGACGCGACCGGCATCTACTCGGGCCCTGCCGACCACGTCGACTCAGATGTCTCGCCGGAGCAACTGCCCGACGTGTTGGGGCAGTTCTCCCGAACACTTCCCGTTCTGCCGCTCCCCTGGTCGCTGCCTGCATCGTCGGCGGCAACCGAAGGCAGTGACGTAGTTCTCACCGCCGATCCGAAACCGCTGGTGGTGACCGCGGATGACTTCTGGCATGGGTCTTGATAACCCCCGGCAGGCCTGCGGTAGTGTGGCGCTCATGCAACTGGGCCGTGAGTTGATGCTCACACGTCGCCGGGCGATCGACTTCTGTCGTATCGCCAACTGTTGCTGTCTGAGCCGGTAGTCGACGGGCTTTTCACAGTATTTCTCTGTGCCCCGTATGCCGGTGCGCCCCCTGGTCAGCTCTGCGCTGGTCCAAGGCGATCACCTCACGTCACCAGCAAATCCCGATCTCTATCGATCACCGAACAAACCTGAACGCAATACCCCTCTACGAAAGGAAAACCATGGCTCGCTCCGATGTCCTGGTCAGCGCTGATTGGGCTGAACAGAACCTGAAGGCCGACAAGACCGTCTTCATCGAGGTCGACGAAGACACCTCGGCCTACGAAGGTGGCCACATCGAAGGCGCCATCCGCCTGGACTGGCGCAAGGACCTGCAGGACGGCGTCCGTCGCGACTTCCTGAACCGGGAGCAGTTCTCCGAACTCCTGTCGGCCAAGGGTGTTTCCAACGACGACACCGTTGTGCTCTACGGCGGCAACAACAACTGGTTCGCCGCTTACGCCTACTGGTACTTCAAGCTGTACGGACACAAGGACGTCAAGCTGATCGACGGCGGCCGCAAGAAGTGGGAACTCGACGGCCGCGAGCTGTCGAAGGACGAGGTCACCCTTCCGGCCGCGACGTACAAGGCCGAAGAGCCCGACACCAGCATTCGCGCCTTCCGCGACGAGGTCATCAACGCCATCGGCAGCAAGAACCTCGTCGACGTGCGTAGCCCCGATGAGTTCTCCGGCAAGATCCTCGCACCGGCTCACCTCCCGCAGGAGCAGGCTCAGCAGAAGGGCCACATCCCCGGAGCCATCAACATCCCGTGGAGCACCACCGCCAACGAGGACGGCACCTTCAAGTCGGACGAAGACCTGGCAAAGCTGTACGCCGACAAGGGATTCGACGAGAGCAAGGAAACCATCGCTTACTGCCGTATCGGCGAGCGTTCAAGCCACACCTGGTTTGTGCTCGATCAGATCCTCGGTAAGAAGAATGTCAAGAACTACGACGGCAGCTGGGTCGAATACGGCTCACTTGTCGGCGCCCCGATCGAGCTGGGAGAAAACAAGTAATCATGTGTGCTGCGCCTAAACAGGGACAGAATCTGCCCGCCGGTGTTGATACCGAAAAAGAGACCGTGTTGACCGGTCAGGTGCTCGACACCGACGGCAACCCGGTGGCCGGCGCATTCGTGCGTCTGCTTGACGGAACCGGCGAGTTCACCGCCGAAGTTGTTGCCAGCGGTACCGGCGACTTCCGCTTCTTCGCCGCCCCCGGAACCTGGACGCTGCGCGCGCTGTCGTCCACCGGTAACGGCGACGTCATCGTGAAGCCCGAAGGTGCCGGCGTGCACGAGCAGAACGTGACCGTCAGCAAGTAAGAGCCTCGGCTCTGACGAAGGCCCGGTTCACCTTTCGAGGTGGACCGGGCCTTCGTGCTTCCACCCGCTCCATCTTTTTTGTGGTCGCGATGACGGCTCTGGCAAAAGTGAGGGAATCCCCACACGCAGCAGGATCGGAGTGGACGCTAGAATACTCAGGTGGTCATCTTCTTCGAAGCATTGTTGGTACTGGCGAGTGTCCTGATCGTCTGGTTCGGCCTTTACGTGCTCTACCGGCTGGTCACAGACGAATCGTGACCCGTTCCGGCAACGAGGCGGTCAATCAGGCCGCCATCAAGGCTCAGGAAACCGGCAGCCGGAACATCCCGGCGCTGCCTGACCTGCCGCTGCCCGACGACACCGCCAACCTTCGCCAGGGTCCGGATCTCCATCCGGGCTTGCTGGCGTTGTTGCCGTTGGTCGGGGTCTGGCGCGGTGAAGGCGAAGGCAATCACCCCGAAACCGGCGACTACCGTTTCGGCCAGCAGGTGATCATCAGCCACGACGGCCAGAACTACCTCAGCTGGGAGTCCCGCTCGTGGGTCATCGCTGAGGACAGCGATGAGATCACGCCCGACCTCCGCGAATCCGGCTTCTGGCGCATCGGCGATGACGATGTGATCGAACTTCTGCTCACCCATGCCGAGGGGTGGATCGAACTCTTTTACGGCACCCCGTTGAACCAGACGAGCTGGGAGCTGGCCACCGATGTGGTGATCAAGTCCGCGTCGGGTTACAAGGCCGGCGGCGCCAAACGTCTCTACGGTCTCGTGGAAGACGGCGACCTGGCGTACGTCGAAGAACGGGTCGACAGCGATGGCGATCTGATTCCCCGCGCATCTGCAAAACTGAGCCGCTACGTCGGCTAGAACGGGGTAGACCCCCACACCACCCACTGAGCAGCGGGTTTCCGACCAGGACAAGGCCGGGGGTGCGGGGGTCCGGTGACCAATGTGGATTCAGCTCCATATCGATTGGGGTACTGCGCCCAAACAGATTGCGGAACAAGGTAATCCACCAATCGGCCGGTTAGCTGATGGTCACCTCACGTGTCCTAGAAATCAATTTCAGACCACCTCCTTCCTCGTGTACCGACGAAGCTACTCCGGCTGCTGCGGCACGGCAACAGATTTTTCTGGCGGCGAAACTTCGGGCAGCGCCAAGACCAGATCGGCATGGTGACGGGCCGGGAGGCGATGGGTCACCACCACGACTGCCCGCTCCGGCCCGACCAACGCTGCCGTGGATGCGTCGAGCAACTCAGATTGCAACCGATCAGAATCAGCGCGGTCGAGGTTCTCCCCCGGCTCATCGAGCAGCAGTATCGGCGCTTCGTTGATCAGCGCACGCGCGAGTAACAAACGCCGGCGCTGACCTCCGCTGACGGAGTCCGCACCCGCATCCAGTGGGGTGTCGACACCCGCGGGGAGCCCGGCCACCCAGTCACCGAGCCCGACCCGATTGATCGCGTCGATGATCAGGGCATCGGGGGCGTCACCGCGCGAGACCAGCAGATTCTCGCGGACGCTGGTCGTGAAGATGTGACCGTCCTCGGCGAAATAGCGGACGCCGTTGTCGTCGGGCCGGGTGACCGTACCCGCCACCGGCGCCAGCAGACCGGCCAGGGTGAGCAGCAACGACGACTTCCCACACCCGCTCGGTCCGACGATCGCGATCCGCGACCCCGGTTCGATGTCGAGGTCGATTCCACTGTCACCACCGAACACCTCGCCGCCCGGCCAGCCCCAGCGCAGCCCTCTGGCCACGACGGTGTTCGGGTCCGTGCCCGCAGTCACCGTATGCGCCGGCTGCTCGAAATCGCCTGCCCGGTCGATCATCGACATGATCCGGCGAGCAGAGTCTCGGCTCTTCGAAAGCTGCAGCGCCGCCTCGGTCATCGGCCCGGTCGATTCGAATGCGCTCAGCGGCAGCAAGATCAGCACACCGAGCGCCATCGGGGATACGCCATCGGCCAGTCCGATCCCGATCAGGGCCGCGGCCAGCACCGACACCCCGACCGCCAGCGGAACCGCGGCACTGGCCCAGGCACCTTGCCTGGCACCAATATTGCCGGCGTCGGCCGCATCGGATTCGGCGGATCGCGCCTCGTCGAGCAGCACCTGACGCCGCCCGGCCACGGCCAGTTCTGCGGCATGGTCGAGCAGGGTCATGATCGCGCCCGCGTTGCGCGTCTGGGCTGCGGCCTCGGCCCGGCCGGCACTCCGGGCGCCCCGGGCCGCCAGCCACGGCGCAATCACACCGCTGACCACCAATGCGACCGCCAACACCAGCGCCGCCCACAGCGACACGATCGCCATGATCGCCACCGCAGCACCGGACACCACGACCGACACACCGATCGGGATGATCGCGCGGATGAGTGCATTACCGATCTCGTCTACGTCAGTCCCCGTCCGCGACAACAACTCCCCGCGACGCAGCCCCACCGAATACCCGGCCGGGCCCCCGGCCAGTGCCAGATAGAGTCGACTGCGCGCCGTCGACATCGCATCAAACGCCAGGTCGTGGGTGGCGAGCCGTTCGAGGTACCGGAACAGTCCTCGGGAGATACCCAGCGCCCGAACCGATGTCACGGCCACCGACAGGTAAAGCACGGGCGGCATCTGCCAGGCCCTGGTGATCAGCCACGCGGACAGGGCGGCCAGGGCCAGTGCGCTGCCCGCTCCCAGGATTCCGAGAAGCAACGAACGGGCCACCGGCCGGCCGCGCAGACCCAGTAGGCCCAGCGCCCGCCAGAGCGCATCGCCGCGAAGGCTTCGGAGAGCAGATGTGTTGTCAGTGTTCGGCATACGTCACCCCGGTGACTTCGACGATGTCGTCGGCAACAGCCAGCATCGCCGGACGGTGGGCGACCACGATGACGGTATCGCCTGCCGCAGCCCGCGACTGCAACGCGCGCGCCACCGCCAACTCTGCATCGGCATCGAGGTGGGTGGTGGGCTCGTCGAGCAGCAACAGTGGCGCAGGCGAAGCAAGCACCCGGGCCAGCGCCAGTCGTTGTCGTTGTCCGGCGGACAGTCCCACTCCACCGCTGCCCAGGTTCGTTTGCCAACCGTCCGGGAGACCGGCCAGCACCGAGTCGAAACCACTGGCCCGACAACCGAAATCACGGTCACTCTCCCCGACCGGACCGGTCATCTCGAAGTTCTCCGCGACTGTGCCCGGCACCAGGACCGGATGCTGGGGCAGCCAGGCCACCTGCTCCCACAACGCCGGCTGATCGAGTTCGGCGACCGGGACATCTCCGATCAGGACTGAACCCTCCTGCGGTGACTGCAGGCCCAAGATGGCCGACAGCACCGTCGATTTCCCGGCACCGTTCGGGCCGGTGAGCACGCTCAGGCGACCGGATGTGATGGTCGCGGACAGATCGTGCGGCGCCCAACCATCGCGGCCGTGCACGCCCAGGCCGGCCACAACGATCCTGGCTCCCGCGACCGCCACCGTCCGGCTTCCCGCCGGACGTGTGGTGGCCCCACCCTCGATGATCTCGAATACCTCACGTGCGCTGGCTGTTCCGGCCTCTGAATTGTGGAACTGTGCGCCGGCTGTCCGCAGCGGCAGGTACACCTCGGGCGCGAGGATCAACGCGAGCACACCTCCGTAGAGGCCCATCTCACCGTGCACCAGACGCAGGCCGATGCTGACCGCCACCAACGCCACCGACAATGTCGCGAGGAACTCCAGCACCGCACCCGACAGGAATGCCACCCGCAACGCCTGCATCGTGCTGCGCCGGTGCGCCTGCCCGAGTTCGCCGACCCGGGCGGCCGGCTCCCGCTCGCGCCCCAGGGCACGCAACGTCGGTATCCCCGCGATCAGGTCGAGAAGTTGAGAGGACAAGCGGCTCATCGCCGTAAGCCGATCGGCGGTTCGATCCCGCGTCAGGCGTCCGATCAAGATCATGAACATCGGGATGAGCGGCAAGGTGATCACCACGATGACGGCCGAGGTCAGATCGGCCATCGCCATCACGACCACCAGCACCGGGATCGCCACCACCGAGAGCAGCAGCGCGGGAACGTACCCCGTCAGATACGGGCCCAGCGCTTCGAGTCCCTGCGTGAGAATCGTGGCGAGGCGATTACGGCGCGCCAGGAGCTCACGGGGCGGGGTGCGGGCCGGATCCGATACCGCGGCAAGCGCTTCCCCGCGCAGGTCTGCGATCACCCCGGCACTGGCCCGATGCGCGTATCGGTCGTGGATGTACACCGCCACCACCCGCACCGCGATGGCCCCGCCCAACGCCCACAGATGCCAGGCCTGGGCGTCCAGACTGCGCCGATCCGGCGACACGATCAGCTCGGACAGGATCGATGCGACCATCGCGGCGGTGACGATCACGCAGACCACCTGCGTGATCGTCATCAGCACCGTCAGGATCAGGTACCGGCGAGAGGTCCGCGAATAGCGCCACAGCCGTGGATCGATCGGCGGGCCGGATGCCGCCGGTGTCGCGGAGGTCACTTCGGCTGCTCGACCACTTTCGGTCGGCGCAAGGGCAAGCCGATCGACGGCGGAATCTGACTCGTGGAAATGCGCTGGCGGAACACCCAATACGTCCAGCCCTGATAGCACAGGACAATCGGGGTGAAGATGGCCGCGGCCCAGGTCATCACCACCAGCGTGTGATGACTCGACGCGCTGCCTTCAACGGTCATGTCGAAGGCCGGATCGAGCGTCGAGGGAATCACGTTCGGGAACATCGACCCGAGGATCAGGACGACGACACCGGCGATCGCAAAGCAGGTGGCGACAAATGCCCAACCCTCACGTCGCAGATGCGCCAATCCGGTCGCGGCGATGATCGCAACGGCCGCCACTCCCAGCGCGATCCACGTCCAACCTTTGCCGTAGGCGATCTGCGTCCACAGACCCCATACGGCAGCGACAACCGTGGTGGGGACTGCAAGTGCAAACGCTGTCTTCATCGACTCCCCTTGCAGGTCACCAGCCGTCTTGAGGGCCAGGAACACCGCACCGTGGGTGGCGAACAGCATTGCCGTGGCCACACCACCGAGCAGAGCGTACGGGGAAAGCAGGTCGAAGAAGTTCCCGGTGAACTGTTCGTCACCGTCGATCGGCAACCCGCGCACCAGGTTTGCAAAAGCCACACCCCACAGGATCGCAGGCAGCCACGACCCCAGACCGATACCGAAGTCGGCCCACCAACGCCAGCGCGGGTCATCGATCTTTCCGCGCCATTCGATGGACACGATGCGAACGATCAAACCGACCAGGATCAGGAACAACGGTATGTAGAAGGTGGTGAACATCGTTGCGTACCAGTTCGGAAAGGCTGCGAACAGCGCACCGCCACCGGTGATCAGCCAGACCTCATTGCCATCCCACACCGGTCCGATCGTGTTGATCATCGCCCGGCGACGGGTATCGCCGGGAATGCCGTTCTTCGGACGGCCGAGGAAGGGCAACAACATGCCGACACCGAAGTCGAACCCCTCGAGTACGAAGTATCCGAGGAACAGAAAACCCACCAAGCAAAACCAGAACTCCGCCAGACTCATTACTTACCCCAGTCCTCAGTACGCGAACGACAGTTGCTTGGGTTCATCCGGCGACGGTCGTTCATCGTCGGATTCCGGTTTCTCGGGTCCGTCCCCGCCACCCGGCCCGTTGATCGGAGGACCCGAATCGGCGGCGGTCGGACCTTCCCGGGTGTACTTGCGGATCAGTGAGAACCAGATGACCCCGAGACCGCCGTAGAGCAGGGTGAAGATGATCAGGGTGACCAGGACCTGGTAACCGGAATGTTGACTCACGCCCTGTTGGACCGTCAGGTGGATGTTCTCCAACCCGTTGGTGTCACCCTGGTTCGCCGGGTTGGGGGCCACCATCCATGGCTGCCTGCCCATTTCGGTGAAGATCCAACCCGAACTGTTGGCGAGGAACGGGGTCGGGATCATCCAAATCGCAAATGTGGCAAACTTTTTCGAATCGGGGATCCGGCCGCGCCGCATCAACCACAGTCCGAGCAACGCCACTGCCGCAGAGCCGAGTGCCCAACCGATCATCGCGCGGAATGCCCAGTACGTGACGAACAGATTCGGTTTGTAGTTGCCGGGCCCGAAGTTGGCGACATGCTCGGCCTGCAACTCCTCGACGCCTTGCAACGTGGAGTTGAAGTTGTTGTTGGCCAGGAACGAGAGCATGTTGGGAACCTCGATGAGATGGGTCACCGATTCACAGTTGTTCTGGGTCCCGATTGCCAGAATTGAGAAACTTGCCCCGGTTTCGGTGGTACACAACGATTCCGCCGAAGCCATCTTCATCGGCTGCTGCTCGAACATCAGCTTGGCCTGCTGATCACCGGTGATGGCCAGGGCCACACCACTGACGATCATGATCCACAACGCCAGGCGCGTCACCGGGCGGTACAGCGTTCGCGCATCATGCTCGAGTTGGTCGGCGGTCTTACCGTGCATCGACGGTTCCGGATCGTCCGCGACGGCGACCGCACCCTCGCCCGCGCTGCTCTTACCGACCGGGACATTCTCCCGAAGCTTCTTGGCCCGCCTCATATTTCGGACCATCCACCAGATCCCGATGCCCGCAACAAATGTTCCGGCGGTCAGGAATGCACCCGCGATCGTGTGTGGGAAGGCAGCCAGTGTGGTGCTGTTGGTCATCACGTCCCACAAGCTCTTGAGCTCCGGCCGCTGCTTCTCCTCATTCCACTGCGCGCCCACCGGATGTTGCATCCACGAGTTCGCCGCGATGATGAACCAGGCCGACGCGTTGACACCGATGGCGACCATCCAGATCGTCATCAGGTGCACCTTTTTCGGCAGCCGATCCCAGCCGAAGATCCACAGGCCCAGGAACGTCGACTCGAGGAAGAACGCCACCAGCCCTTCCAACGCCAGTGGTCCGCCGAAGACGTCCCCGACAAATCGGCTGTACTCACTCCAGTTCATCCCGAACTGGAATTCCTGCACGATGCCGGTGGCCACGCCGAGCGCGAAGTTGATCAACAGCAGTTTGCCGAAGAATTTGGTGGCCCGTAGCCACTGTTCCTTGCCTGTCACCACCCAGACGGTCTGCATGATCGCCACCATCGGCGCCAGGCCGATCGTCAGCGGGACCAGTATGAAGTGGTAGACGGTGGTGATGCCGAACTGCCATCGGGAGACGTCGAGTGCGTCCATGTTTTCTCAATCGCCGGAGGTCTACTACGGTCGGTAGTAGCTGCAGATTACGCCTCGGAACTGGAGTGGAACAAGGTGATTAGCGCCCTTTTGCTGTGCTGATGGCCACTTTCGACAGAATGGGGCACAAGGTCCCGCACCGGCCGGGACGCTCGACCCGGGCCGTGCCGCTCTACACCGCGACGCCTCGATCGCCTGTCCACGCCTCGATCGCCTGTCCATGGCGACGGTATGCACAACTAAAAAATAGAACACCCAAAGGAATCGTGCGACGTCAATGAAATAACGCGAAAAGGCGGCGTCCCCTCGAAACAGGGGACGCCGCGGCGCTCTGCAGGCGTCAGTCGACGGCGCGATCGACCAGAGCGGAAAAGTCTTCCGGGCGATCCGGCGTCACCATCGTGTAGCCGTTCAGTTCGATGACCCTGGTGGCCAGCGTGATGCTCGAAACCAACCAGACCGCCTCGGCGCACACCAGATCCGCCGGACTCAATGGCGCGATCTTGGTCTCCCACCCCTCCTTTTCGGCCTGGGCGAACAAGGCCTGTTGGGTGGTGCCTTCCAAGATGCCGGATTCCGCAGGCGGAGTGGTCAACGTCTTGCCGTTGACCACGATCACGGTCGAGCGGGGGCTTTCGAGCACGAGCCCCTCACTGCTGGTGTAGATCACATCATCGGCGCCCTGCTCTTTGGCGTAACGCAGGGCCGCCATGTTGGTGGCGTAACTCAACGTCTTGGCACCCAACAGCTGCCACGGTGCTGTGGCGGCGAGGTCGACGGAGTAGCCGCGGGAAGCGGTGATCACCTTGACCCCGTGTTCACGCACCTTCGACGCCCGCTCGGGCACCGGCCCGACGGTCAGGTACTCGGTGGCGCCGCCACCGTCCCGGGTCAACCCGGTCTTGCCGCTTTCCTTCGCCGCCACCGCATCCACCGGTGCCGATTCACGTCCGCGCGAGTAGACCAGGCGCATCAGCCCCTCGGCCGCGTCGTTCTCCTTGGCCCAGACACGGGCGCCGGTGGCGATCGCGTCGGCCCACTGCTCTTCGTCCGGGGCGGGCAGATCGAGGGCCTTCGCACTGCGAGCGAAACGCTGCAGGTGCAGATCGACACAGCGGGCCGTGCCGTCACGCACCAGCAGCGTCTCGAAAACACCGTCGCCGCGCACGGCGGCGAGGTCGTCGGCATGCAGGATCGGCACGTCCGGGTCGAGAACAGCACCGTCAACAGTCACCAGAATGGGTTGAGCCATAGCGGCAAGGGTAGCGACCACACTCGTACCATTGGGAAGGTGACTGAACTGTTGGAATCATTGCGCCCCTCAGGAGCCGTCGGCGGCCTGGAAAATACACCGGATGAAGCCGTGGCCTGGCATTTCGGCGACCCGTTCGGTGAGCAGCGCGCTGCGGTCACCTCCGCGGCCGTCATCGACCGTTCCCATCGCGGTGTGATCGCCCTGACCGGGGACGAGCGACTGAGCTGGCTCAACACGATCTCGAGCCAATTCGTCACCGATCTCGCGGACGGGCGCAGTGCCGAAAACCTGAACCTCGACGGCAACGGCAGGGTTGAGGACCACTTCGTACTCACCGACCTCGATGGGACGACCTGGATCGACACCGAGGCATCGCGGTCCGAGCCGCTGGCCGCCTTCTTGCAGAAAATGGTCTTCTGGGCGAAGGTCGAAGTCGCTCCCCGCCCCGACATGGCGGTACTGACGCTGCTCGGTCCCGACACCCGCACCGGGGCGATTGCGCAGTTACTGCGGATTCCGGGTGCAGCAACGGTTTATGACGCCGGACGGTTACCTGAAGGCGGTTTCTGGCGGGTGATGCCCGCCGTCGGCGATCACGCTTCGGTCGAATCGATCGATCTGATCGTCCCCGCCGACCAGCTCATCGCATGGTGGAAGAGCCTGACCGCAGCCGGCGCGCGTCCTGCCGGGATGTGGACGTACGAGGCGCTGCGTGTGTCGGCATTGCGTCCCCGCCTGGGGATCGACAGTGACGAACGCACGATCCCGCACGAGGTCAATTGGATCGGCTCCCCGGATGAGTTGGGTGCGGTGCACCTGAACAAGGGTTGCTACCGGGGCCAAGAGACGGTCGCCCGGGTCCACAACCTCGGCAAGCCGCCACGACAGATGGTGTTGCTGCACCTCGACGGCAGCGCGGAGCACCGACCGGCCACCGGCGATCCGGTCACCGTCGGGGGCCGTGCCGTCGGCCGCGTCGGCACCGTCGTCGACCACTTCGAGTACGGCCCGATCGCCTTGGCGCTCATCAAACGGGGCATCCCGGCCGACACCCAGCTCGATATCAACGGCGCCAGCGCCGCGATCGACCCGTCCTCGGTACCGGCCGACGACCGCGTCCAGGCCGGACGGGCCGCCATCGACCGGTTGAAGGGCCGTTGAGCCTGGCGACGGGCACGGTGCTCGCTGTCTGCGCCGTGCACGAAGAACATGCGCTCGCCGGTGAAGTCGGACACAGTGCGATCGACAAGCGAGCCGTCGAGGGCCCCGTCGACGTCGACGAGTTCGGTCTCACGATCGACCATGTCTGCGACACCAAACACCACGGCGGAATCGATCAGGCGGTGTACGCCTACGGCGACGACGAGGCGCAGCGCTGGGCTCGTGAACTCGGGCGTGAACTCCCCTATGGATGGTTCGGGGAGAACCTGCGTATCTCCGGAATCGCGACCACCGACGCCACCATCGGCGAGCGGTGGCAGGTCGGCGAGCACGTGCTGCTCGAGGTGACCATCGCCCGTACTCCATGCCGCACATTCGCTGATTGGGCGCAGGAAGACCAGTGGGTCAAGCGTTTCTACGCACAGGCAGATGTGGGTTGTTATCTCCGTGTCGTCAAGGGTGGCCAAGTCCGGGCCGGGGACCGGGTCACGGTCGTCTCACGGCCAGACCACGGCGTGCTGGTACGGCATCTGATCACCGGGCCCGACACCGATTCGCTGACGAAACTGCTCGCGATCACCGACCTTCCGGCGAAAGTGGTCCGGGATGCCAACCGCTGGCACCGGCTGGCGAAGAGGTGATCGCGAGGCAGCCTGCCGGCCGATTCCCGACCTGAGATCCGGTGCCCGGTTTGTTAATTTTCGCCACCGGCGGACGAGCTGGTCCGCATCACCCCTTCGGGCACGGTAGACTGACTTCCACGACCATATTTGTAAACACAGAATGGGGCCGCCACACGTTTGGCCGCCCCTTCATTGCGCGAGGGGGTCCCCAATGGGCCGCGGCCGGGCGAAGGCGAAGCAGACCAAGGTTGCTCGTGAACTGAAGTACAGCTCACCGAACACCGACTTCGACAGCTTGCAGCGAGAGCTGTCGGGCAGCGAATCAGTTGATCCGAACGATGGGATCACTGATGATCGGTGGTCCGATGAAGAAGGGTGGCGGCGGGCCTGATGGCCGTCGTGGGCCCGGATTGAACCCGGGACCCGATACCTTTTTCAACAGCCCCCTGAAGCGCTAGACCTCAGGTGGGCTGTTGGCATATCCCCACCAAGGCGACGTTCGAGCGGACACCGCTCACTCGCCGACGACATATTCAATCGGGGTCGGATACGAACTCCGGCCCCCAACGCAAAAAGGTTCGGCCGACGCGAACGTCGACCGAACCTCTTCGTTTGTCAGGGGTATGTCAGAACCGCGGGTGCTCACCCATCAGTTCCGCGATACCGTTCTTTGCGCTCTTGACCTGCTCGGTCTTGGTCGAGTGCGACTTCTTGACCGAGCCGAGCACCCAGCAATCCAGGTGCCGTGCGGTCAGTACCGCCAGCGCACGATCGGTGTCTTCGGGTGCGACAACCGCGACCATTCCGACCCCCATGTTGAAGGTGCGTTCCATCTCGGCGCGTTCCACGCGGCCACGCTGCGCGATCATCTGGAAGATCGGTGCCGGTGACCACGTACCGCGGTCCAGCTCGGCCACCAGACCGCCGGGCATGACGCGGGCGAGGTTCTCCGCCAGGCCACCACCGGTGACGTGTGAGAACGTACGTACGTCGGTTTCGGCCGCAAGCGCGAGGCAGTCCTTGGCGTAGATGCGCGTTGGCTCGAGCAGTTCCTCACCGAGGGTCCGTTCGAACTCCTCGACATGACCGCCGAGATCCATGTGGCCCCACTCGAGCAGGACCTTGCGGGCGAGCGAATAGCCGTTGGAGTGCAGACCCGAGCTACCCATCGCAATGACGACGTCGCCGGGCCGAACACGGTCCGGGGACAGCACGGAGTCGGCCTCGACGATTCCGACGCCCGTGGCCGACAAATCGTAGTCCGACTCGCCCATCAGGCCCGGATGTTCAGCCGTCTCGCCACCGAGCAGCGTGCAGCCGGCTTCGACGCAGCCGTCGGCGATGCCCTTCACCAGTTCTGCCACCACTTCGGGGACGACTTTGCCGACCGCGATGTAGTCCTGCAGGAACAGCGGTTCGGCGCCACAGACCACCAGGTCGTCGACGACCATGGCGACCAGATCGCGTCCCACGGTGTCGTGCTTGCCCATCGCCTGGGCGACTGCGATCTTGGTGCCCACACCGTCGGTGGACGATGCCAGCACCGGCTCGCGGTAGTCACCCTTGAGTTTGAACAGTCCGGCGAATCCGCCGAGGCCGCCCATGACTTCGGGACGCAGGGTGCGCTTGGCATGCGGGGCGAACAGCTGTACTGCCCGCTCGCCGGCATCGATGTCCACTCCCGCCGCAGCGTAAGAGGCGCCGCCGGGCTCGTTGTCGGTCATCTTGCGTCAGGTTCCCGTTCTCGAAAGGTTGGCAGGAAAGTCCTGCCGGGGCGGTGAATAATCCGGCTTCACGCTACCCGAGCGTGGTCAGGCCACTACTGATGGGCGGTTCGAAATCTGCGGGTGCGGACATGCATGTACCCGCAGCCGATCTTCGCCGATCCTGATGACACCCGGTGTCGAACTGGCGAACCAGCACGGTTTGCGCTGGTGAACCAGCCCTCAGGGGCGGCGGACAGCGCTGGCGTTGTCGTTCTCGGCGATGACTTCCTGATCCGTTGCCGTCTTCTTGAGCATGGTCTCGAGGACCGCCTTACCCATCGATGTCTCGCGCGGCAATTCGATCGGGTACTTGCCGTCGAAGCAGGCAGCACACAGATTCGAGGCAGGTTGCTCGGTGGCCGCGATCATCTCTTCGGTGCTGATGTACGCGAGTGAATCGGCACCGATCGCCTGGCGAACACCCTCGACGAGGTGCTCTTCGGAGTCGGTGCCGTTAGCAATCAGTTCGGCCGGAGACGCGAAGTCGATGCCATAGAAGCACGGCCAGCGCACCGGGCTCGAGGCGATCCGCACGTGCACTTCGGCCGCCCCTGCCTCCCGGAGCATCCGGACGAGCGCGCGCTGGGTGTTACCGCGGACGATCGAATCGTCCACCACAACCAGGCGCTTACCCCGGATGACCTCTTTGAGCGGATTGAGCTTCAGCCGGATACCCAGCTGGCGAATGGTCTGCGAGGGCTGGATGAACGTCCGGCCGACATAGGCGTTCTTCATCAGACCCTGGCCGTACGGGATACCCGACTCCTGGGCGTATCCAACCGCCGCCGGGGTACCTGATTCCGGAACCGGGATCACCAGGTCGCCATCGGCCGGGAACTCGCGGGCGAGGCGACGACCGATCTCGACGCGGGTGGTGTGCACCGACCGTCCACTGATGACGCTGTCGGGGCGGGCCAGGTACACGAACTCGAAGACACAGCCCTTGGGCGTGGCCTCGGCGAAACGACTGCTCCGGACGCCATCGGCGTCGATGGCCAGGAGTTCACCGGGTTCGATCTCGCGGACGTAAGAGGCACCGACGATGTCGAGTGCGGCGGTTTCGGACGCCACCACCCAACCGCGATCAAGGCGTCCCAGACAAAGCGGGCGCACGCCGTGCGGATCACGCGCGGCGTACAGTGTGTGCTCGTCCATGAAGGTGAGGCAGAAGGCTCCGCGCAGCGTCGGCAGCAATTCCATCGCGGCCTGCTCGAGGGTTGCATCCGCGGCGCCGTGCGCGAGCAAGGCGCCCACCACGTCGGAATCCGAGGTCGCGCCGCCGGCCCGACGAGAATCCATCAAGCCGAGATCGCGTGCCTTACTGGCCAGGTCGGCGGTATTGACGAGATTTCCGTTGTGTCCCAACGCAACACCGGTCCCGGCAGCGGTGGTGCGGAAAATCGGCTGCGAGTTCTCCCACGTGGTCGACCCAGTGGTGCTGTACCGGCAATGCCCGATTGCAACGTGGCCCTGCATGGCGCCGAGCGTCTGCTCGTCGAATACCTGGGAAACCAGACCGAGGTCTTTGAAGACAAGCACTTGGGATCCGTCGGCCGTCGCGATGCCGGCAGCCTCTTGTCCCCTGTGCTGCAAGGCATATAGGCCGTAATAGGTGAGTTTCGCCACATCCTCACCAGGTGCCCAGACACCGAAAACTCCGCATTCCTCACGCGGTTCGTTCTCTGGCTGGTCGGCATCAAGCAGATTCTTGCTGTTTATCGACAGCTCGGTCACTGGCACTCCCATTGGTGGGCTGTTGGAGGGCGTACGAGCGAGTCTACGGGCACGAGATTCGCCATTGCGAATCGCCACGGCGTGTCGTTGCCCGGACTGGTCGGGTGTCGATGTCACACGCGCAGCAATGGCAGCCAATGAACGATCTCGGTTGCGCGGCTTCCGGACGCGGAAACCCTGCCGTCCGCAAGCGCTCCGGAGAGATCCAGTTGCCCGGTTGCCAGCAGCAACCAGGTGCGGGGATCGGTCTCGACAACGTTCGGTGGGGTGCCGCGCGTATGGCGAAGTCCTTCGATGCACTGGACCGCCACGAACGGCGGCACCCGCACCTCTACCGATCCACCCGGCGCGAGTTGCGCGAGGGTTCGCGCGGTCATCCGGACAGCATCGGCGATCTCTTTTCTCGTCGGCTCGACGGCTTCGGGATCACGAAGCCACGGCGCCACGGTTTCGACGGCTGTTCGCATTACGGCCGGGTCTACCGACTTATGAGGTGCCACAAACACATCGTGGCACCCACTCACCGCCGCACGGAACCACGGCCTCGCCCGCGCCGTCCAAATTGGGATATGCCGTCCAAATTGGGATATACGGTGGGCGGACGCGGTCACCGGGGGGTGCTCGTTTGGAGGGGGACATCCGATGCCATTGTTCGAAACAGACACTTCAACGACGCGCACCGATGCCGGCCGCTATCGTGCACTCGGCGCCGAGATCAACACCATCGACGCCGCCACCTCCACCTCAGACATCGCGGAGTCGTTGCCCGGTTCAAAAGCCGGTGCCACCGCGGCGCGTAGCGGATCTGCGGTGGATACCGCGTACAGCGCGGTGGCGACCCGATTGTGCGCATATGCCGATGCGTCGGTCGCGGCCACTGAAACCTTCGACAACACTGAAGTGAACTCGGCATCCACGTTCAAAGCGCTGCGGCTGCAGTGACATACACCGTCAGCGGCGTCAGGAAATGGCAGCCCTCGTTGTTGAGCGATGCTGCAACAAGCCTTGAGACGTCCAACATCGACTTCGAGTCCAAACTGAACTCTGCGCGGTCGGTGGCTCTGAGCCAATACCAGTCGTCGGATGGGCACACCGCCGAAGCGGCGTGGCAGAGAGCCGAAAAGGACCATCGGCTCGGTATTCGCGTAGCCGATGCAACAGACAGTGTGACCGAAGCACTCCGATCCGGCGCGACCCGACTGCAATCGGTCCGCGACAATGCGCTCTCCAACGTCACTGCCGCAGTGCTGAGCAACTTCGAGGTCAGCGACGACTGGAAAGTCGGCGCGTACGTCGTCGCGGGGCCGTATACAGCCGATGAACTCGACAAACAGGAAGAGGATCGAAAGACATTTCAAGAAGCCATCGATGCAGCCTTGCAACAACTCACAGATGAAGACGATGCGGTGGCTTTTGCACTCGACGGCGCCAACGATGAATTGGACGCCACGAAGGGCGATGTGACGGCGGGCCGGGACTACGCTCCACCGTCATTGGTGGGCCTGACGCCCGAGCAGGCCAAGACCGTTCTGGACGACCCACAATTCCAGGAATGGGTGAAGAACCACCCGGATGCAGCAAAACCGTTACTCGACACCGCATTTGATGCCGGCCTCGTACCCGAGGAGGCGTACGGCGATTTCCTCCAAGACTACTGGCTGCGAGAGTCGCTAGAAGGGGCGGAAATCGATCTGTCCAATTGGGATCCGTCAAAGGGTGCCGAGTACAACGCCGACACGATCACCAAGGTCTACGAGTACTACGGTCAGCTCTTTCTCGATAATCCTGAGCTCCAGTGGGCAGGAATGGCCAATATGATCGGTCCATCCTTTGCTGGCGGGTTCTACGATTTGGCGACCATGCGGGACATTGCGAAAGGCATCAAAGGCCCCGCCGGCGCAGCACTCCCATCGGAAATCGAACCGATGACCAAAGCGCTCGCCAGTCTGAGCGACCCTGAGATCGCCTACTACGAACAGAAGTTCCTGAGCATGCAGAAAGAGATATTCGAAGATCAAGCCCCGATGCATGAGGCGTACCTGCACGGCGGGACCGCCGAGATCGACCGGATGCAGCGAGCAGGTCTCATAGACCCGGATACGGGTCGCGCATGGGATCAGATTGAAGTTGGAGTTGCGCAAGACGATCCCGCGCTTGTCGCTGCAGGAAATACCCAACTACTTCACCGCGAACAGTTCGACATCATTGCTGACGACTACGAGGAGATGCGGAGCCGTCCCGTGACCGGAGAAGCGATGACGTGGATGCTGACCACGGTCGGGACGCCCTCGATACCCGGGGCTCAGGCATATCCCGATTTGTACCCGGCAGATTTCGAGTTGGAGAACAGGAGATACATACCTGGAGGTGTGACCGTGCAGACGCCATTCCCGGAAGGCAACATTGCCGACGAGAATCAGCGATGGCGGCTCATCACGGAGGACACACTACCCGCATATCAGCGCCTGCTCGCCGACGATCCGGATGAAGCCCGGCGCATAGTCGGCTCAGATTTTGACACTCGGGTCGACGAACAACGACTCGACAACCAGATGGACGGCATCCTCAGCAGGTTGCTCACGGACTGGAAGTTTGACCCACATTGGTGAAATCAGCGAGAGCCCTGGCGATTTTGGTGACACTCATCGGCATATTGGCCGCATGCACAGTCATCACCGACAACAAGGAGATGCCTGTGACATCAACGTCAGGATCCTCTGGTCAAACTGAGTTCTCAATGCTCACGGACTCCGGCGTAGAGCAGATCAAAGGCAGCCGGCGCGCGCGCTTCGACTTTCGCGACCTCACCCTCACCAACGCCGACGCCGGACTCCCTGTCGACCACAACCAAGACGTGATCATCGGCGGCGCAGGCAAACCCGACATCGAACTCACCTTTCTAGGCCCCGAAGCCCAAGCTACCGTGAGCACGCAAACCATCTGGATCACCACCTACTTCCGCGGTGGACGGTTCGAGGACCTCATCTTCTGGCGCTCGTTCGACACCACGGAAGACGCGCAGCAAGAACTCGCCCAGGCCACCGCACGCTGGGGAATACTCCCCGAAAAGGTGGACACGTGGACACGCATCGCGAGCACTGCTGACGATGGCAAAGAAAAATGGAGCTTGGGCTCGGGTATCGGGCCAACAGGGCTCATCGTCGATATGAACGCGAGTATCAAAAATGGTGTCCAGGTTTTTCAGTACTACGTCCATCTCAACCCGCTCACCTACAACCCCGAAAACATCGAAAGTATCCGAACCACCGGCATCAGTCACCGCCCCGTCAGTTGAGCAGCACATTGAGGAGCGAAGCCAGATTGTCTACCGACAACAACGGATAACTGGGCGGGAAATGGGAATCCGGCACCCCGGCATCAGCTACGACGATGCAACCAACCGTCCACGGCGTTGCTGGCCCGCATTGGCGCACCGACTATCCTCGTGAAGAGAACCTGCACTTCGAAGGAGCGTCACCACCATCAGCGCCACCCTGCACACCACCGGACTCACAGCCGGTCACGGCGAACGAACGTTGTTCTCCGATCTCGACCTCACGGTGGCCGACGGCGACGTCTTCGGTCTGGTCGGCGCAAATGGCGCCGGTAAATCAACGCTGCTGACACTGCTCGCCGGCGTCGGATCAGCGGACTTCGACGGCACCATCACGCTGAGCCCGCCGGACGCCGAGGTCGGCTACCTCGCGCAGGAAGCGGAACCGACGCCGGGCGAGACCGTCCGCCAGTTCCTGGCCCGACGGACGGGCGTCGCACAGGCACAGTCGACGATGGACGCCGCGGCCGAGGCATTGGGCGAGGGCGGCGACGACCTCTACTCCCCCGCGCTGGACCGCTGGCTGCACCTGGGCGGGGCCGACTTCGATGAACGGGCCGATCAGGTCGCGGCAAACCTGGGCTTGACCGTCGACCTCGATCTGCCGATGTCGGCGTTGTCCGGTGGTCAGGTGGCGCGGGCCGGTCTGGCCGCACTTCTGCTGTCGCGCTACGACATTCTCCTGCTCGATGAACCGACCAACGACCTCGACCTCGATGGCCTCGCGCAGCTCGAGGAGTTCGTGTCGAGCTCGCGGACGCCGATGGTCGTCGTCAGTCATGATCGCGAGTTCCTGGCACGCACGGTCACCGGAATCGTCGAGCTCGATCTCGCCCAACAGCAGGTGTCGGTGTATTCCGGTGGCTATGAAGCGTTTCTGGTCGAACGTGAAGTCGCTCGTCGCCATGCCCGCGAAGCATACGACCAGTATTCCGACACCAAGGACGCGCTGACCGATCGCGCTCAGATGCAACGCAATTGGATGGAACACGGTGTCCGCAACGCGCGGCGCAAATCCAAGGACAACGACAAGGTCGGCAAGGGCCTGCGGCTGGAGTCAACCGAGAAGCAGGCGTCGAAGGCCCGCCAGACCCAACGTCGCATCGAGCGGCTCGAAGAGGTCGCAGAGCCCCGCAAGGAGTGGGAGCTGCGCATGGAGATCGCGGCCGCACCTCGTTCGGGCACCGTGGTCGCCACCCTCAACGACGCGACGCTCACCCGTGGTGAGTTCACGCTGGGACCGATCAGCACCCAGGTTGACGCAGGCGATCGGATTGTCATCACCGGCGCCAACGGATCCGGTAAGTCGACGCTGCTGTCGTTGCTCCTCGGCGCGCAGGCACCCGACTCGGGTTCGGCGTCGCTGGGCTCGGGCGTGCAGATCGGTGAGGTCGATCAGGCTCGCGGATTGTTCACCGGTGACACCCCACTCGCCGAAGCGTTCGGCGCCCAGATCCCCGATCAGACCGACGCGGACATCCGGACCCTGTTGGCCAAGTTCGGATTGAAGGGCCATCACGTCACCCGCTCGGCAGACTCACTGTCGCCAGGTGAACGGACGCGCGCGGCGCTGGCACTGTTGCAGGCACGCGGTGTCAACCTGCTCGTGCTCGACGAACCCACCAATCACCTGGACCTGCCTGCCATCGAGCAACTGGAGCAGGCGGTTGAATCCTTCTCCGGCACAGTCCTGTTGGTGACCCACGACCGGCGAATGCTGGCCACCGTCCGGGCCACGCGGCGCTGGCAACTGGCGGGCGGCCAGTTGACCGAGACGCTGGCCTGAACCGAAGGCGAGGTACCGGGCCCTAGGTTCGACGACGCCGGGTCCGCGGCTTCCAGGTCGAGTAGGCCAGCGCCGCGAGCGCGTCCGCTGTCTGGTCACAGAACGCCTCCTGCCCGGTCAGACCAACCGTCAGCGCCCGGATGGCGGTTGCGGCAACAAGAAGATCGAAAACCGCGTCCGCCCGCTTCTCCAGCTCCTTCGTGGGCATCTCGGGTAGGTCGCCACGCAGCAGATCCCGCATCATGATCCGGACGTCGCGCTCGGATCGGTTGACGAGACGCTCGTAGAGATCCTCCTCATGCTGGTAGGCCAGCATGAGGCCTGGAATCGCCGCTCGCGCAACAGGATTTGCGAAATGCTGTAGGAACAGCAATGCCCAGGTCCGGAGGTCGTCCCACAGGTCACCGGTGGCCTGTGGGACCACACCCGATTCGGCAGTGCCGAATGCGGCGTCCTCGATCAGCGCCTCTCGGCGTGCCCACCGGCGGTAGATGGTCGGTGCCCCCACGCCGGAGCGCCGGGCTATCGCGGCGATCGTCGCCGATTGAAAGCCCCCCTCGACCAGCAGGTCCCGCGCGGCCTGGAGGACATCGATGTCCTTCTGAGGATCACGTGGACGACCGGGTTGCGGCTGGGCAGAAGTGGTCACCCGACGAAAGTACCGCAAAGCGACCATTCAATTACGTTCCATGCCCTAACGTATTGTCCGTCGCCCCCAGAGCTCGCCCCGAAGAAGGAGACTGCGCCGTGTTGACACCCAACGATGAGATCTTGGCTCACCAATTGCCGACCACGTTCGACCACGTGTCGCAGAGTGATCTGCGTTGGGTGGAACGCGTTGTGATGTACGGATTCGACAAATCCGGCGACATCAATGTGATGACCGGAATGGCCCGCTACCCCAACCGCAACGTGACCGACGCCTACGCGATGGTCACCAAACGCAACGGTCCGGCCAAGGTGATCCGGATGTCCACCACGCTCAATCCTCAGACCGGCGGACTCGGGGAATACACGATCGGCCCGTACACCTACACGATCGAAGAACCGTTGCGCCGGGTGCGAACTCAGGTCGCCCCCAACAGCCAGGGATTGAGCCTGGATCTGAGCATGACCGGGCAATTCGACCCCTACGAGCAAACCGCCGCGTTTCATCGGGTCCGCGGGCGCGTCTCGGAGGATGCTCGCCGGTTCTATCAAAACGGTCTGGTCGAAGGCTGGATCGACATCGACGGCGAGCGCATCGACATCGATCCGCAGCGCTGGTGGTTCGGCCGCGACCACTCATGGGGGATCCGCAGAGGCGGTGGCGGCGGCAGCCTCCCTGATGGGACCGAACTCCAGCCCACCGATCTGCCCGAAGGTGTCCTCTACTACATGGGGATCTTCCAATTCGACGACGAGCTCGTGCATTTCGCGCAGCGCGAGAACAGCGATGGGTCGAGATGGCAGTTCGAGGGTGAACTGCTCTACCCCATCGATTCCGGTCGTCCACACGAGGCGATCATCGATGTCGAGCACGACCTCAAGTTCCGTGATGATGCACGCGTTGTGTCCGGGGGAACGTTCACGATCACCCGCGGGGACCGTTCGACCAGCACCATCGAGGTGCGCCCGATGACCGACTTCTGGCCCGGGCTGGCCGGTTACGACCACTACAACGGCTACGCCAGCGGCTACTACCGCGGAGACGACTTCCTCGACGGTTTCACGGTGAACACCAACGATGCAGAGGCGCTGGCGCCTGTTCGGATGCTCAGCGAGACTTTGTGCGAGGTCCGGATGGATGGCAAGGTCGGGCACGGATTGGTCGAGATGGTCTTCATGGGCGCCTACCCGCGCTACGGATACACGGGCTGGTGAGACCATGACTCCGGTCTCACCATCACGGCTGTCGGCCGATGAGCTGCCGACCGCACTCGAAGCCGTACTACGACAACGGTTTCCGTTTGCCCATAACGCGACCATCGCCAACTGGCGAGTTGCGCAGCAGGGATTCTCCACCGAGACATACCTGTTCGATCTGCTTGACGTCGACCCGACGGCGACCACGCACCCGGAATCTCAGGGACTGGTGTTCCGGCGACCGCCCGACTTCGCGGTCCTGCCGGACTTCGACCTCCGGCGGCAATACCTGGTGATGGAACGACTCGCCGATTCTGCGGTCCCGGTACCGAGGATGCGGTGGATCGACGCAGAGGGAATCGATTTGGGAACGCCCTACTTCGTGATGGACCGCATCGATGACGTCGTCACCGTCAGTGACGTTCCCGCATACCACCAGCAGGGCATCTATGCCGACACCGACGATGCGGGCCGGGCTCTGCTGTGGAACGGATGCGTCGACCTGATCGCCCGGGTCCACCAGATCGACACCACTGAAAGACGCCTGGGTTTCCTGGATCTCGGCAAGTTCGGCACGACGCCACCCCAGCGTCTGGTCAACTTCCTGAGATACGCGCTCCATTGGGCCGGCGACGGCGGTCCCTTACACCCGGGTTTGGCGCATGCGCTCGATTGGGCTGACAACCATCTGTACGAACCGTCTCGAGTCACGTTGTGCTGGGGCGATTCCCGGATGTCCAACGTTCTCTACGCCAACACCGACCACCATCCTGTCGCCGCCCTCGACTGGGAGATCGCCTACCTCGGGGACCCAGGTGCCGACCTTGCCTGGATGTTCCTCACCGACTGGGTCAGCAGTCCGCTGGAGAACCACAGTTCGGTGAGCGGAACGCCCTCACGCGAAGCGACACTCGAACGATACGAGAGACTGACCGGAACGCGGCCGACCAACATGCTCTTCAACGATGTCACCGCTGCGCTACTCCTGGCCGTTCCCCTGATCAGGCTCAACACGAAACTCGAACTCGACGGTATCGATCTCGCCGACATCTGTGCACAGCGCCTCGCGACAGTACTCGGCGGCGGCTGACGCCCACCGGCAACCGGACGTCTACGTGCACCCGGCATTCCGTGGCACGATGGGACGATGGGCACGGATGTCGGCAAGCGCGAATTCAGCCGCGAAGACAGGCGGCAGTTCCGTGAGCAGGTGGGACGGTGCACCGAGGCGGTCGCCCGCATGCTCTCGGACGGACTGTTCACCGACCAGGGAAATCCGCCGGAACCCTTGCTCGGCATGGAAGTCGAGCTCAATCTGGTTGACCGTGCGATGAATCCGGCGATGTCGAATGCAACAGTGCTCGAGGCCATCGCCGATCCCGACTATCAGACCGAGCTCGGTCAGTTCAACATCGAGATCAATGTGGCACCGAGACCCTTCGTCGGCGCCGACACCGTCTCACTGGAATCAAGCCTGCGAGATTCCCTCAATCAGGCCGAGGCAAGGGCCGCGACCACGGACAACCATCTCGTGCTGATCGGCATGCTGCCCACCCTGCGGCAAGAGCACTTTGCCCACCAGTGGATTTCGGCGAACCCACGGTATGACCTGTTGAACCAGCAGATCTTTGCTGCGCGGGGCGAAGACATCGAACTCGACATCACCGGAGTCCCGCTCGTGCCCGGGGATCATCCCGACCGTCTGCAGACGTCGATCGATTCGATCCTGCCCGAAGCCGCATGCACGTCGCTACAACTACATCTGCGCGTTGCGCCCGAGAGCTTTGCCGACCACTGGAATGCCGCGCAGGCACTCTCCGGAATACAGGTCGCACTGGCAGGCAACTCACCGTTCCTGGCCGGCAAGGCCCTGTGGCACGAGAGTCGCATCCCGGTTTTCGAACAAGCCACCGACACCCGCCCACAGGAGCTCATCAACCAGGGCGTCCGGCCGCGGGTCTGGTTCGGAGAACGTTGGATCACAACCATATTCGATTTGTTCGAGGAGAACACCCGATATTTTCCGGCCTTGCTTCCGGTGGTGTCCGACGACGATCCACTGGCACAGTTGGAGGCCGGTGAGATACCTGAACTGACCGAACTCCGAATGCACAACGGGACCGTGTACCGGTGGAATCGGCCGGTCTACGACGTCATCGACGGGCAGGCGCATCTACGCATCGAAAATCGTGTCCTACCCGCCGGGCCGACCGTACTCGACATCATGGCAAACACAGCGTTCTACTACGGGGCGCTGCGCGGACTCGTCGACGCCGATCGTCCGATCTGGTCACAGATGACGTTCAATGCGGCAGCGGAGAATCTCCACACCGCGGCCCGCGATGGGATGGATTGCCAATTGTATTGGCCGACAGTCGGATGGGTACAACCTGACGAGTTGGTGTTGCGCCGAATGCTGCCACTCGCCGAAGAAGGTTTGCGGGCATTCGGTGTCGCGGCCGACGTCCGCGACCGCTACCTGGCGATCATCGAGGGCCGGGCGATCACCGGGCAAACCGGTTCGGTGTGGCAACGTGCGTCTGTGGCCGCCAGAGAAAAGGCAGGCGACAGCCGCGACGTCGCACTGAGCGGCATGCTCAGTGAGTACATCGAACGCATGCACGACGGTGCGGCCGTGCACACCTGGGATCTCTGAAATCCTTCGATCTGCCCGGCCGCACCCGGTGCACCTGCACGTGACCTTCTGTCACGTCTGGCCCACCACAGCGGACCCCTACCGGGTGACCACCGGAACCGCCTCGAACGATTGCGCATGCTTACTCGGATCCAGCAACCCGCTCACCTTGAGCCCGACCATCATCAAGCCGGCAAAGATCAGAACGCCTCCGGCCACCCACATTCCGCTGTTCTCCGAACCAGTGGCGTCGGTGAGTCCACCGGTTATGTAGGGCGCAGCGAAACCGGATAGGTTCGCGAGCGAATTGATCAATGCAATGCCGGCGGCCGCTCCGACTCCGGTCAGAAACTCGCCGGGGATCGTCCAGAAGACCGGGTAGGCCGCAAACACTCCGATTGCGGTCAGGGAGATCACGACCATGACAGCGATCGGCGATCCCAGATAGAGAGCGATCGGAACAGTGAGTCCGGCAAGGAATACCGGGGCCGCAACGTGCCACGCCCTCTCACACTTCCGATCCGAATGTCGCGTCCAGTACACCATCGCCAGCGCTCCGAAGAAGAACGGGACGGCCGTGATGAGGCCGGTCTGAAACAGGTTGAAGTCGGTCCCGAACGTCTCCGAGAATCCAGCGATGATCGACGGCAGAAAGAAGCTGAGTGCGTAAATCCCATAGCCGACACCGAATTCCACGAGCGCGAGTCCGAGTACGAGTGGACTGGTCAAGACGCGTCGGAGGGTCCACGGATCGCCCGCTTCGGTTTCCTCTGCATCCGCGTCCATCGTGGCGCTCAGCCACGCACGCTCTTCTGTGTCGAGCCACTTCGCATCGGCCGGCCGATCGGTCAGATAGAACCAGCACACGATTCCCAGGATCACCGCGGGCAGACCCTCGACCAGGAACATGATGCGCCAACCCGAGAATCCCATGAAGTCATGGCTGTACTGCATGATTGCCGTGGACACCGGGGCACCGACAACCGCGGACACCGGAACCGCGAGCGCGAACAGTCCAATCGCCTTGGCCCGCTGGCGGCGCGGGAACCAGAACGTCAAGTACAAGATGACACCCGGATAGAAGCCCGCCTCCGCGATGCCGAGGAGGATTCGCACGACGTACAGCGCACCGGCACTGTTCACGAAGGCCATTGCCATGGCCACGATGCCCCAGGTCACCATGATTCGGGCCACCCATCGGCGCGCACCGAACTTGTGCAAGGCCAGGTTGCTCGGGATCTCGAACAGGAAATACCCGATGAAGAACAGACCCGCGGCAAGGCCGTAGGCAGCTTCACTGAGACCCAGATCCGAACTCATCTCCAGCTTTGCGAACGCGATATTCGTTCGGTCGACATAGTTGATGAAGAACAGAACCGCGATGAACGGGATCAACCGGCGCGACACTTTTCGCATCACGCGCTCGCCGAGTACATCGATTTCAGCGTCGGCCTGTCCCCCAGGCTTCACGCCGACCTGCTGCTTGTTTGCCATTTCCGTTTCCTCAACCAGTAGCGGACATTTGATGGGTAGCGGAATACCACCCGGATAGATCGGTTTCAGACATGCATCAGCCACTCCGCATCTTCATGAAAGTAAAGAATCGGCAAAGAGGTAGTGAGTGTCTTCAGTTAGAAATAGATGGCATATTCAAGGCCGGCAAAAAAAGCGCCATCTAATCGAATCCTCTCTGGAGTCCCCGTTGCATACCTTCTGGGGCCATAACGATGCTGGACAGGTTGCCGTTAGTGAGTCTTGCATACAATCTTCTGCCCGGTGGTTTCTTTTGCGTTACTTCTGATCGCCCCACCGCGATGTACCGCGTAACCCACCATGGCGATTTGATCCCCTTATCGCAGCACGTGGTTCGCCGAAAATCAGACACTCGGTAACAACGCAGGAAATGGCGCAACAAGCACCAAGTCTTTACCGCTCCGGGTACCCGTTCGACGCCCGTAACTGGTCACTGAACCAAAAGGCCACGACTCGCCGCCGTGCCGATCATCCGTGCGCAGCGCCCACATCCGCCGCGCCCTTTCGTCGCCAAGCACCCGGCGCTTCTCCGACAGAACGTTTGAAGGCCCGGTTGAAGGCCGATTCTGATTGATATCCAACGGCATTCGCGGCTTGGGCAACACTGAGTGAACCGTTCTGCAGCAGTCGTGCAGCAAGCTGGAATCGCCATCTGGCAAGGTAGGTCATCGGCGGCACCCCCACGTAGGCGGTGAACCGATCGGCAAAAGACGAGCGGGACATGGCCACCTCGTGGGCCAGTCCTTCCAGCGTCCACGGCTCGGCGAACCGACCGTGGATGAGCCGCAGTGCTGAGCCGACGTCGGGGTCGCGAATGCCGGCCGCCCAGTTGCGAGCGTCCGGGGACAACCCATCGATGTGGGCACGGAGAGCTTCCACAAACATCAGTTCCGACAGTTTCGCCAGCATCGCCTCCTGCCCGGCGTTGCGACCGTCACTCGCCTCGATGGCCGCGTCGAGCAACCGCGACATCCAACCCCAGCTACGACTCGACACCGGGGCGTGGACCATTCTCGGCAACGATTCGAGCAACGGGTTGAACGGATGCCGGTCACAGGCGAAGTAGCCGCACACGATCCGACAGCGATCGGCGTTCGTATCGCCGTTGATGTCGATGACGAACGGCAAGGCTTCAGTCAACGGCCGGTAGTAGCGAGACAGGTCAGGCTGCCCGCTGAGGCCTTGAGCCGACGCGAGGAGGTGTGCCTCACCGCTGGAGACGATCACCATCTCACCGGCCCGCAGCAACTGCGCGGGTTCGGGCGCGTCGACCGTCTCGACCCAACAAGAACCAAGAGTCAGGACGTGGAAGGCGATCAGGTGTTCGGCGTCCGCGGCGATCTTGGCAGCGATCACGTCGGTGGGCGGACTCTCGAGAACAAAGGGCGAGCGGGCATCGATGTCGAAGTACACCGCACCGGTCAACCGGACAGCGAGCAAAACGTCGGATAGGACGTCCATGGCGTAACTCCCGGACGATCAGTCAACTCTCCCGGACGTGCGGCAAAGACCGAGCCTCTACGTGGACGTACGGGCAAGTCCTTCGGCGTATTGGGCATTCCCGCACGTCACCGCTGCTTTATACCGTTCAACTACCCAGTCTCCCACCATGTGAGTCCGTACAGAAGGAGCACACCAAATGTCCGCTATCGAAGCCACCCCGGATGCCGTCCTCTCCGAGTTACGCCAGACCGTTCGCGGCCGGTTGATCGGCCCCGACGACCCTGACTACGACGAGGTGCGGAAGGTCTACAACGGGGCCATCGACCGCCGTCCGGCGGCTGTCGCCTGCGTCGCGGATGTCACCGACGTGATCACCTGCGTCAATTTCGCGCGTCGCCATCAGATCCCCATCGCGGTACGCGGCGGCGGTCACCACGGTGCCGGGTTCAGCGTGTGGGATGACGCCCTGGTGATCGACTTCCGCACGCAGCGTTCCACCACCGTCGACCCGAAGGCAGGCACCATACGCGTGGACGCCGGATGCACCTGGGGCGACGTGGATCATGCCAACGGGGCCTTCGGTATGGCCACCCCATCCGGATTCGTCTCAACGACCGGAGTTGCAGGACTGACACTAGGTGGTGGTACCGGCTATCTCACAAGACATTTGGGGCTGACCATCGACAATCTGCTCTCCGCAGACGTCGTGTTGGCCGACGGATCGTTTGTGACCGCGAGCGCCGAGAGCCAGCCGGACCTGTTCTGGGCGCTGCGGGGCGGTGGCGGCAACTTCGGCGTGGTCACCTCATTCACATTTCGATCTCATCCCGTCGGTGAAGCCGGTGAGATCATCGGCGGGCCGGTCCTCTACGACATTGCCGACGCCGAAGAGGTCTTCCGGTGGTACCGCGATCTGGTCCCGACGCTGCCCGACGAGTTGAACGGCTGGATCGGCGTCCTGGAGGTCCCCGGCGGGCCACCCTTCCCCGAGGAATTGTGGGGCCGAAAGGTCTGCGGGATCGTGTGGTGCTATTCGGGGCCACATCAGCAAGCCGACCAGGTCATGGCGCCCGTTCGGGATTTCGGCTCACCGCTCTTGGTCGGACTGGCGCCGATGCCGTTTCCCGTGCTTCAGAGCGCGTTCGACGGGCTGCTGCCCACGGGCTTGCAGTGGTATTGGAAGGCCGACATCTTCGAGGAGATCACCGATACCGCGATCGAACTTCACCGTCGGTACGGCGAGGCCCTCCCGTCGCCTCTGTCGACCATGCACCTGTATCCGATCAGCGGCGCTGCCGAGCGTGTCGCCGCGGACGCAACCGCCTTCCCCTACCGCAACGGCGGATGGAACGGAGTCATCGCCGGTATCGATCCCGATCCCACCAATCTGGGACGCATCACCGAGTGGGCCAAGAACTACTGGGAGGAGCTGCACCCGACCTCTGCAGGCGGCGGATATGTGAACATGATGATGGACGAAGGTCGCGAGCGCGTTCAGGCCGCCTACCGCGGCAACTACGACCGGCTCGCCCGGATCAAGCAGAAGTACGACCCGCACAACCTCTTTCGGATCAACCAGAACATCGCACCGGAGTGATTCTCGGCCAGGTCGGCTACCGTGCCGCGTTCTTGATGAATTCTTCCACTCCCGCAGCAGGTTTGGTGCCGCCGAAGTAGCCGCCGCGGACATGGCGACGTTGGGTGTTGTCGTCGGTGGCCCGGGCCGCGGAGTGCCAGAGGTAGGCGTCGTGGAAGATGATGTCGCCGCGTTCGGCGTAGATCCCGACTTCACCGCGGATCTTCTCGAAGCCCAACGGCATCTCGAAAGGTGGCTTGCGGCCGGTCCGCCCGCCGGAAGGCCGGGCCGTATCCGGAACATGTACGCCGTTGACGTTGCGGTACGGGGCCGGGGTATCCCAGAGATGACTGCCCGGCACCACCCGCAGGAAGCCGTTGGCCGGACTGGTTCCGTCGACGTGCAGGGTGAATGCCGTACCGGGCCACACATCCAGGCTGGGGCTGGACTGCCAATCCGAATGCCATCCGATCCGGGTGTATCCGGATTCCTTGCCTGGACGGGCATCCTGATAGACAACGCCGTATTGCTCATGATCCCGCAGCCAGGAATCGGGGCCGAGTAATCGATTCATGACGTCCCGCATCACCGGACCGGTGATCGCGGAATCAACAGCGGGCGATACCTCGCTGACGTATTCGACATAGTTGGCGAACTTCTCCGCCTTGGCGGCCTCGTCGAGGAAAATGGTCGACCCGTATCGGGCATCCAACTCCCCGGCGATCACACCCTGTTGCGCGGCAACACATTCCGACTCGATGGCGTCGACGTCGGACGCACTCAACGCACCCCGCAGGGTGGCGTATCCATACATGTCATAGAACCAGACCAGGCCCTCGAGATCGTCGGGACCGAAGACGCCGGGTGTGGAAAGCGGTGCAGCCATGTAGCAGACTTTAGGCCCGCGACGGCAATCCGTCAGCGCAAGTGCCTTCGATCACTCGTCGAACATCAGCTCGACGGCCGATATCCGTGCACGATCGGCCCCAAACACAAAGAGGCCGACACCCTTCCGATCACCGATGACCAGAGCGACGGCAACCGTGTTACCTGCCGCCAGCAGCTTGTGCGACCGGACACCCCGGAGCGATCCGATGACGTGATCAACGCCGATGGCGTCACCATCGAACACCACAACGGGCGCGTTGGGATCCAGATGCCCACGAGCGGCCGGTACATCCCCACGTGAGGCGGCGTCGAGGAAGTTCTCGACGGTCGCCTTTGCCTGCGTACCAACCCGCCGAAACCCCTCGGCAAATCCAATTGCGCCCCGGATCCCTTGATTCCGAAGCAATGCCACGGCCAGCCGCGCCCCAACCGGCACCGCGGCCACACCACAGTGCGCGAACTGCCTGATCATCCCCGGCAGTTCCCAATAGGCGGCGAGCCGCGTGATGTGCAGGTCGCCCCCGCACTCGTACAGGTCGTACCGAATGAAGACCGGCACCCGCAACGTCACCTTCGGCGACATCTCGACTTCGAGTTCGAGGTCACGAATGACGGTGCGCTCACCCACGAAGTCGGCATCGCGATGAAAGGTGATGTTCCGCGGACCGATGAAAGTGTCGTAAAAGCGCCGGATCTCGGAGCCGCCCGCATGAATCCGCGACCCCACCGGATCGTTGACGATGCCACCATCGACGAACAAGCCGACCCACTCGTCACGGTCGTGGGCACCAGCAGCGGCCGGCGAACGTTCAACAAGTGCGAGCATCCGATCCCGGCCGTATGTCGCCATCGGTTGACACCACCTTCCTCAAATCTAGAACGTGTTCTACTCTGAAAGTAGAACACGTTCTACCTGTCGAAGTCGGCGACTTGTAGCCACTCAAGCGAAAGTGATCCTGATGAAAGTTGCTGTGACCGGCGCCGCCGGGTTTGTTGGTCGTAATCTCCTCGACCAGTTGGTCACCCGCGGCGACACCGTGGTGGCCATCGATCGACACCGCCCGGCCACAGCTCCGGACATCGCAGGCGTCGAATGGGTCAGCGCCGACATCCTCGATCCGGAGGCCTTGACCACGGCGTTCGACGGTGTCGACGTCGTCTATCACCTGGTTGCGGTCATCACCCTGCGCCACAACGACGAAAACGCCTGGCGCATCAACACCGAGGGCGTCCGCAATGTCGCCGAAGCCGCGCTCGAAGCCGGAGTTCGGCGGATGGTGCACTGCAGTTCGATCCATTCGTTCGACCAATACCTCTGCGGTGGACAGATCAACGAGTCGTCCGGCCGCTCCAACGATCCGGCACTGCCGGTGTACGACCGCTCCAAGTGGGCAGGCGAGCAGGAATTGCACCGGGTCATCGCCCGCGGTCTCGACGCCGTCATCTGCAACCCCACCGCGGTGTACGGTCCCGCCGATCATGCGCCGTATTCACGAATCAACGGGATGCTCCGCGACTCTGCGCGTGGCCGTGTTCCCGCACTCATCACCGGTGGCTTCGATCTGGTCGACGTCCGAGATGTCGCTGCCGGGCTGATCCTGGCCGGCGAACGCGGTGTCTGCGGCGAAAACTACCTGCTGACCGGCGAAATGGTCGAGATGATCGAAGCATTTCGGATGGTGGCTCGCGAAGCCGGGCGCCGTGGTCCGGCTCTCGCGTTCCCGATGGGCTGGGTGCAGGCGATCCTGCCCGTGGCCGAACCGATCTGCAAACTGTTCGGCTCGGACCTCGTATCCAAGGCTGCACTTGGTTCACTAGAGGCTCAGCCCGTGGTCGACGGAACGAAGGCTCGCTCCGAATTGGGTTATGCACCAAGAACTGTCGCCACAACGATGCGCGACTACGCCGACTTCCTCGTCAGCGCCGGACAACTCCAGCGGCGCCGGCCGATCGCGGTGCCGCGACGGACGAAAGCCTTCGCCTGACACCCCGGTCATTCAGTCCTTGGTCACCAATCCGCGACCGGTGATCTGCGGGAGGTCGATCGCGGTGAGAAGTCCGGGCGGAGCGTTCACCACGGCTTCCACCGCGTTCACCAAACGCATTGCGGTGACCAGCATTCCGGAATCGTTGTGATCACCGTTCTCACCGTGGTGCACGAAGTCGACGGTCATCACCGGGTCGCCTTTGATCTCGATGCGGTAGCAGCCATCGCCGTTGCCCGGGCTCGGCCATTCGGGCTGAGCATCGCGCTGTGTCCGGGTGACGTGTTCGAGGACGATGCGCGGCACTCCGTTCACCGTCCCGATCACCTCGAAACGCACTGCGGCCATGGTGTCTTTGGCGATGTGGCACGAGGCGATGTCGTAGTCACTCTCCGCCGGACGACGGTCGATCTTCTCCACCAGCGGCTCGTCGAGGGTGACGTCGAGGCCGGCCGCGAGTTGTCGCACAACCGGCCCCCAGGCCAGCGACAGAACTCCCGGCATCCACAGCATCGACTGGGCGTCCATCGGTTTGCCGAAGCCAAACAGCTCGGTCATGGTCATCGGCTGGTAGTACGTCGCATAGTCGGCGATCTCGGCAACGCGCAGCTCGTCGATCCGCTTCGAGAGCGACGTCATCGCCAGTGGCAGAACATCATTGGCGAAACCCGGATCGATGCCGTTTACGTGCAAAGTGGCATTGCCACCGCGGGCCGCACTGCGGATGCGCTCGTTGAGCTCGGCCGGCAGCACACCGTCGGGGTACACCAACGCAACCGGACCGGAGGAGACCACATTGATCCCGGCGTCGAGGAACCCGATCAGATCGTCGATCGCTTCCATGATGCGGTCGTCGGTCATCGCGCCATGCACGATGCAATCGGGCCGCAGCGCCAGCAGCGCTTCTTTGTCATCAGTGGCCGCGATACCGAGGTCTCGGCCGAGTCCGGCCAGTTCGCCGACGTCCTTGCCGACCTTGTCCGGGTTCGACACCCATACCCCGACCAATTCGAGCTCAGGGCGGGCCAGAACCCCCGCTATCGCCAGCTTTCCGATGGTTCCGGTGGACCACACCACAACACGCAACGACACCACAGACCTCCGAACGCAGGAACTAGAACGCGTTCACCCTAGCCTGCCCACAACCGAAAATGTGCCCTTTTGGCGAACAAAACCCCAGGTGGGGACCGCCAAAAGGGCACACTATCGGGTCAGGAGAAGAGCTTGGGGAGGGTTCCCTCGAAGGCCTCACGCAGCTCGGTGAGCGGCACGGTGAAGGCATCCTGGACCTCGACGGAGTCGCTGCCCTGATCGACGACACCGATGCGGGTCCACGGCATCTGCCGGGCATCGAGCATGCCGCAGAAGCGGACCTCTTCGGAGCGCGGCACAGCGACCAGCACTCGGCCGGTCGACTCGGAGAACAGCCAGACAAACGGATCGGCACCCTCGGGCAACACGATCCGGCATCCGGTCTCGCCCGCCAGCGCGGCCTCGATCACGGTCTGGGCGAGGCCACCCTCGGACAGGTCATGCGCGGCCGACACCAGGCCGTCGCGCGATGCGGCGGTGAGGATTTCGCCCAGCAGTCGCTCACGTTCGAGGTCGACGGCCGGCGGCGTGCCACCCAGATGATCGTGCGCGACCTGCGACCAGATCGATCCGTCGAACTCGTCGTGCGTGTCACCCAGCAGGATCAGCGTCTCGCCGATTTCGGTTCCGAAGCCGGTCGGGATCCGCCGACGGACATCGTCGATCACTCCCAGGACACCGACAACCGGGGTGGGCAGGATCGCCGTGGCACCGGTCTGGTTGTAGAAGCTGACGTTGCCACCGCAGACCGGGATGCCCAGTTGCGCACAGCCGTCGGCCAAACCGCGGACGGCCTGCTGGAACTGCCACATCACCGCCGGGTCCTCGGGCGAACCGAAGTTGAGGCAGTTGGTGACGGCCTTGGGGGTGGCGCCACTGACCACGACGTTGCGGTAGGCCTCGGCCAGCGCCAGCTGCGCACCGCGGTACGGATCGAGGTAGGTGTACCGACCGGAGGCGTCGGTTGCCAAAGCGATTCCGCGACCGGTGGATTCGTCGATGCGAATCATTCCGGAGTCGGCATTCTCGGCCAGCACGGTGTTGCCGCGGACGTAGCGGTCGTACTGCTCGGTGATGAACCGGCGACTACACAGAGCCGGTGACGAGATCATCTCCAGCAGGGTGGCCCGCAACTCATCCGGCGAGACCGGACGCTTGAGGTCTTTTGTGCTCGAAGCGATCACATCGTCTTGCCAATCCGGACGGGTAACCGGACGCTCGTAGACCGGTCCGTCGTGTGCCACGGTGCGCGGCGGCACGTCGACCACGGTTTCGCCGTGCCAGGTGATCTCGAGATGTTCGCCGTCGGTGACGTGACCGATATCGGTGGCCAACACGTCCCACTTACGGCAGACCTCCATGAACGCCGCGACGTTCTCGGGGGCGACCACCGCGCACATCCGCTCCTGCGATTCGCTGGAGAGGACCTCGGCCGGGGTCATGCCGGTGGCCCGCATGGGCACCTTTTCGAGTTCGATGTGCATGCCACCGTCGCCGGCCGCAGCCAATTCCGAGGTCGCGCAGGACAGTCCGGCGCCACCGAGATCCTGGATACCGATGACGATGCCGGCCTTGTAGAGGTCGAGGCAGCACTCGATCAGCACCTTCTCGGTGAACGGGTCGCCCACCTGGACCGCGGGAAGCTTCTTCGGTCGGCCACCAGCACTGTCGTCGAACGTCTCCGACGCAAGGACGGACACACCGCCGATGCCGTCGAGACCGGTCCGGGCGCCGAACAGGATGATCCGGTTGCCTGCACCCGACGCGAACGCCAGGTGTAGATCTTCGACGCGCATGACGCCGGCACAGAGTGCGTTGACCAACGGGTTGCCCGCGTACGACGCGTCGAAGACCGTCTCGCCGCCGATGTTGGGGAGGCCGAGGGAGTTGCCGTAACCACCGACACCGCGGACCACACCGTCGACCACCCGGCGGGTGTCGGGGGCATCGGCCGCACCGAAGCGGAGCTGATCCATGACCGCGATCGGACGGGCACCCATCGCCATGATGTCGCGGACGATGCCACCGACACCGGTCGCGGCACCCTGATACGGCTCGACGTACGACGGATGGTTGTGCGATTCGACCTTGAACGTGACCGCCCAGCCGTCACCGATGTCGACAACACCGGCGTTCTCACCGATCCCGGCGAGCATCGACGACCGCATCTCGTCGGTCGTGGTCTCGCCGAAGTAGCGCAGGTGCACCTTGGATGACTTGTACGAGCAATGCTCGGACCACATCACCGAGTACATCGCCAATTCGGCGGCGGTCGGACGGCGACCAAGGATTTCGCGGATCCGCTGATACTCATCATCCTTCAAGCCCAGCTCACGATATGGCTGCGACTGATCGGGGGTATCGGCGGCGACAGAAACGGTATCTAGGTCTGCACTCACGAGAACAGTCTAGGTGGTGCCGGACCGGCCGCTGACCACGCCGCCTCCGAGGGCCTGCCGTCGGCACGGTTCCCGGTGGTCTGGCGGACCCGAACCAGCCGGGCGCCGGGTAGTCTGTGCCTCGCGCGCCGGGGGTGGCGCGCCGGGGGGGACACGGGGGTCATCATGACTGACAGGGCAACTACACCGGGCTCTCGCTCGGCCGTCGCCAAAGCACGCCAGTTGTTCGACTTCGGGGTGCTCAGCCTCGGCATCCCGGTCGACACCGAGCAGTACCCGCCCGACCGGGACAAGGCCACACTCGCGTTCACCCGGGCCACCGAATGGGACCCGACACTCGCCGACGCCTGGCTCGGACGGCTCGCCTGCGGGGACAACTCCCCCGCCGTGATCTTGCAGCTGTACCGGACCCGCGCGACTCTCGGTGCGCAGCAGCGACGACTCGGCCTGCCCGCCCGCACACTGTCGGGACGCTTTTCGACCGGCTTGTACATCGACTATCCACTGGCCGACCGGACCGAGGCCATCACCGCCTACGCCGCCACCCTCATCGCGGGCGCCGACCATCAAGGCGCCGAGGACGCGCTCGACGAGGCGGCCGCCACCGTGGCCGGCCGCGCGCCCATCATCGACTACCTCCGGGCCAGCCTGCACTTCAAGACCCAGCGGTGGCCCGACGTCCTGACGTCGCTGTCCGAGTCGGCCTCGTGGTCCGACGCCTACATGAACGCCGGAGCCGATCTCATGGCCGGTTCGGCGTGCGTGCAGATGGGTTTGTTCACCGAAGGTGTCCGGCGGCTCGAGGCCGCCCAGGAAGGCCCGATCCCATCGGCGGCCACCGCGGCGATGTTCACCCACGGCCTGGCACTGCGTGAGCAGGGCTCCGAAACAGCCGCGCGCGAACGGTTCGAGGCCGTCTACTCCCGCGACCCGTCGTTCGCGGCCAACACCAAGGCCCTGTCCGATCCACGATTCCGGCTGGTGATCAACACTGCCGAAGAGATCGACGCACGCACCGACAAGTGGGATCCGGCGTCTGTGCCCGACTCACCGGTCCCCGGCTCCGGCGGCGGCGGCGACCCGGGATTGCTGGCGACCGCCCAGGCCGAACTCGACGAACAGATCGGACTGGAGTCCGTCAAAACCCAAGTCGCCAAACTCAAGTCCGCTGCAAAGCTGGCCAAGATCCGCGCCGACAAAGGACTCGCGACCGGACCTCGCAGCCTGCATCTGGCATTCACCGGTCCACCCGGAACCGGCAAGACCACCATCGCCCGCATCGTGGCGAAGATCTACTGCGGACTCGGCTTGATCAAAACTGATGCGGTGGTGCAGGTTTCACGGCGCGATCTGGTCGGCGAACATCTCGGCAGCACGGCGATCAAAACCTCGGAGGTGATCGATCGGGCGATGGACGGTGTCCTGTTCATCGACGAGGCCTACACCTTGGTCCAGAGCGGCCTGTCCGGCGGTGACGCGTTCGGACGTGAAGCCGTCGACACCTTGCTCGCCCGGATGGAAGACGACCGCGACCGGCTCGTTGTCATCATCGCCGGCTACGACGCCGAGATCGATCGACTGCTGAACGCCAACGAGGGCATGTCGTCCCGCTTCGCCAAACGCATCCGGTTCGACTCCTACAGCCCGACCGAACTGGCCGGCATCGCCGAATTGCTTGCCCGGAAGCGGGATTCGCTGCTCAGCCCGGAGGCACTGCAGGAACTCGAGTTCGCCTGCGGCCCGCTCTATCACCAGATCCAAACAGACCAATCCGGGGCCGGACGCCGTTCCATCGACCTGGCAGGCAACGGCCGGTTTGTGCGCAACGTCGTGGAGAGCGCCGAGGAAGAACGCGAACATCGCCTGACCAGCGGCGAGATCGACCTGGCCGACCTCGACGACGATGCGCTCATGCGGATCGAGGTCGCCGACATCCAGGCCGCGCTGGAGAACGTGCTGCGCTCCCTCCAGCGCAGGCCGGGCTGAGTGCTCAGCCCCGGCGGGTGACCTCGAGGATTGTCTCGGCCAGCTCGGGCCGACAGATCACCAGGTCCGGCAGATAGACGTCGCGCTGGTTGTACTGCAGGGCAAGCCCATCGGTCCTGCTGCACCACAGCCCCTGCGACTTCGCCACCGCCACCGGAGCCGCCGAATCCCACTCGTACTGGCCACCGGCGTGAACGTACGCATCGGCCTCACCCCGGACCACCGCCATCGCCTTGGCGCCGGCAGAACCCATCGACAGAAGTTCACCACCAACGGCCGCTGCGACATCCTCCGAGAAAGCCGGCGGACGCGACCCGCTCACCACCACTCGCGGGACATCCCCACGCGGCGTCGCGGCCAGGCCGACCACAGGCGCGATGGGCTGACCGTCGTTGACGTACGTCACCCCCAGCGCAGGCAACGCCACCGCGCCCACGGTCAGGCCCAGACTGTCTGACGGTCGAGTTCCGCCTCCGGCTCCATCTCCGCGCTCCCAGAGCGCAACATGTACGGCCCAGTCGTTATGGCCCTCGGTGCCGTACTCGCGGGTGCCGTCGACCGGATCGATGATCCACACCCGGTCGGCGTCGAGACGGGCCAGGTCATCGAACGATTCCTCGGACAGCACCGCGTCGCCGGGACGTTCGTGTGCCAACTGTTTCAGCAAGAGCACATTCGCCTGGAAATCGCCGGCGTTGCCGAGCTCTTTGCCGGTCAATCCCGATGTGGCACGCAGGTCGAGCAACAACTCGCCGGCGGCAGTGGCCAACCGACCGGCCAACTCCAGGTCCTTCGGGTTCACAGTCACACGCCCAGGCTACGGCGAATCGACTCGGCAACGTCCCTTGGCGCACCGTCGGTCGGGGTGATGACCACATCCGGATCGGCCGGACGCTCGTACGGTGAGCTGATCCCGGTGAAATGCGGCACCTCACCGCGCCGCGCCTTGGCGTACAAACCCTTGGGATCACGTTGCTCGCACAGATCGAGGGGTGTATCGATGAACACCTCGTAGAACGGGATCCCGCGCTGCGCGTGAATCTCTTTGGCCCGCTGCCGTTCCGCCGAAAACGGACTGATCAATGACACGATGGCCACCGCTCCGGAGTCGGCGAACAGCGCGGCGACCTCTGCGGTCCGGCGGATGTTCTCCCGGCGATCGTCGTCGCCGAAACCGAGGTCGGAGTTGAGACCGTGGCGCAGATTGTCCCCGTCCATCAGATAGGCGGGCCGGCCCTCGGCGACCATGGATCGCTCCAATTCCACTGCTATGGACGATTTGCCGGCACCAGAGAGGCCGGTCAGCCAGAGCGTGGCACCCTGGTGGGCCCGCTGCTGCCGCGTGACCGATGAACTGTGCCAGACCACATGGGAATCACGGCTCACCGGACCGTTGATCATTCCGGCGCCGACCGTCTTGTTCGTCGCCTCATCCACCAGGATGAAGCTACCGGTGTCGCGATGCTGACGATAGGAGTCGAACATCATCGGTTGCGCAGTGCGCACCGTGACCCGCCCTATCTCGTTGAGCTGCAGCGCTTGCGCGTTTCCGTCTCGATGCAGCGAGTTCACATCGAGGCGGTACGTGAGGTCACCGATGACCGCTTTCGTCTCACGTGTGGCGCTCTGCAGCGTGTATCGGTTACCGGGTTTCAGTGTGGTGTCCTCCGAGAACCAACAGACCATCGCGTCGATGTCGCGGCCGACGTGAGGCCGGTTGCCCGGGCGGGCCAACATCTCGCCGCGGCTGATGTCGATGTCGTCGGCCAGCGAGATCGACACCGCCATCGGCGCGAAAGCCTCATCGATCTTTGTTCCACCCGGACCCCAGATCTCCGACACCGTGGTGGTGAACCCACCGGGCAGTGCCACGACCTCGTCGCCGGGTTTGAAAGTACCGCTGGCGATCGTGCCCGCGTAGCTGCGATGGTCCGTGCCGTCACCGAGTTGTGGCCGGATGACGTATTGCACGGGAAAGCGCGCGTCGATGAGGTTGTGATCGGAGGCGACGTGGACGTCCTCGAGGTGTGAGAGCAGTGAACCACCCTGGTACCAGGGCATATTCGCGGACGCATCAACCACGTTGTCACCGCGGAGCGCCGAGACCGGGATGAAGCTGAGGTCGGTGACGTCGAGCTTGGTGGCAAACGCGGAAAACTCGTCACGGATCGTCGCGAACCGCTCTTCGGACCAATCGACCAGGTCCATCTTGTTCACGCACAGCACCACATGCGCGACGCCGAGCAACGATGACAAGAACGCGTGGCGGCGGGTCTGTTCGAGAACACCCTTACGGGCGTCGATGAGGATCAAGGCCACATCCGCGTTGGACGCCCCGGTCACCATGTTCCGGGTGTACTGCACGTGTCCCGGCGTGTCGGCGATGATGAATTTCCGCTTGGGCGTTGCGAAGTAGCGGTAGGCGACGTCGATCGTGATGCCCTGCTCACGCTCGGCACGCAGCCCGTCGGTCAGCAGCGCCAGATCCGCGTATTCGTCACCGCGCGCAGCGCTGGTCCGTTCGATGGACTCCATCTGATCGGTGAAGATGCTCTTGGAATCGTAGAGCAATCGTCCGATGAGGGTCGACTTCCCGTCATCTACACTGCCGGCGGTGGCCAAGCGCAGCAATGCTTTTCGACCGCCGACTGCGGTTCCGGCAGCAAGCGCCTCATGGTCGACAGTCATCAGAAGTAACCCTCCCTTTTGCGATCTTCCATGCCGGATTCAGAAATGCGGTCATCGGCCCGGGTCGCACCGCGCTCGGTCAGCCTGGTCGCGGCGATCTCGTCGATGACCTGGTGGACCGTTGCCGCATCACTGAGTACGCAACCGGTACAGGTGGCATCTCCGACGGTCCGGAATCGCACCTGCTCGGTGTGAACCTTTTCCCCCGGTCCCAATTCCAGGAATTGCGTTCTGGCCAAGAGCATTCCATCTCGGGACACCACGTCGCGCCGATGCGAGTAGTAGATACTCGGCAGCTCGATCTCCTCGGCGGCGATGTACTGCCAGATGTCGAGTTCGGTCCAGTTGCTCAGCGGGAAGATCCGGATGTGCTCACCCTTGTGATGGCGACCGTTGTAGAGGTTCCACAACTCGGGCCGCTGGGCGCGCGGATCCCACGCACCGAATTCGTCACGGAAACTGAACACCCGCTCCTTGGCGCGGGCCTTCTCTTCGTCTCGACGTGCCCCACCGAAGACGGTGTCGAACTTGTTTTCTCCGATACCGCGGAGCAATGCGGCGGTCTGCAGCCGGTTACGACTGGCGCCCGGGCCCGTCGCTTCGACCACCCGTCCGGAATCGATGTCGTCCTGCACGCGCGAAACAATCAGCCGGACGCCGGTTTCTTCGACCACTCGATCCCGGTAGTCGATCAGCTCGTCGAAGTTGTGGCCGGTGTCGACATGCATCAACGGGAACGGAACCGGCGCCGGCCAGAAGGCTTTGCGGGCGAGGTGGAACATCACCACCGAGTCCTTGCCCGCGGAGAACAGCAAGACCGGGCGCTGCGCGGTGGCCGCGACCTCGCGGAATATGTGGACCGACTCCGCTTCGAGCGCGGCGAGGTGTGTGAGTTCGTACCTCGTGCTCACCATCAGGATGACCCTTCGTCGAGGTGCTCCGAGAACTTGACTTGTCGAATATTCGACACTAACGTCCGACAATATGACATCGACGGTAGGTGACGGCAAGGGCGCCGGTCAACCCTCTCCACCGACACAGCGCGTGGTGCGAACCATCGAAGTGCTGGCGGACAGCATCGACACGCCCCTTTCGCTGGCCGAGATCGTCCGGCGCACCGGGTTTTCGCGGGCCACCTCCCACGCGGTTCTCGCGCAGCTCACCAACGACGGCTGGGTGACCCGCCAGGACGGCAATTTCAGCATCAGTGCCGGATTCGTGGCGCTTGTCCGGCATACCGAACGCGGATTCCCGATGCGACGGCTCGCGGCCTCCGCGGCCCGCGACATGGCCGAGGCTCTCGACATGCCGGCCTTCGTTGCCGAGCGCACCGGCGAATCGATCACGGTGACCGACGTTGTCGGCACCCCTGGACTCGAGTGGATCCGGCCCGGCCGTCGCATCACCCTGCGCCCCACCGTCTGCCGGGAGTTCGTCGCATGGTCACCTGAAGATGAGGTCCAGCGTTGGCTCGACGCCGCACCCGCGCAGGCCCGCGGCCGACTTCGCGACGTCCTCGACACCATCCGCGATCGCGGTTACGCGGTCGAACGTTTGACACCGGACCATGCGCAGATGGTCGACACCCTTGCATCCCTGCGCAATTCGCCGGTGTCCGACTCGTTGCGGTCACGGGTCGACGGCCTTCTCACCGAACTGACCACCATCGACTACCTGGCAGACGAAACGGTCGGACAGGTTGCCGTGGTCACCATCGGCGCACCCATCTTCGACGAGACCGGCGCCGTGGTCGCGTCGATCGTCGCCGTGCCCGACCGTGAGATGTCTGCCGAAGAACTGCAGCAGATCGGAAAAGCGGTCACCTGCGCCGCCGGCCGCGTCGGGGAAGCGCACACCCGTCACGGCCTCAACAGGGCCTGAGAAGGGTGTCACCACTTGCACCGGCACCCATCGACGCCGATGCATCGGTGAGCACACCGTCGACCACCTGATAGACCGAATCCATCTTCGCGAAGTGGGTTCGATCGTGAGTGACCAGCAGTGTGGCCGCCTGGTGGTCGCGGACCACATCCACGATCAGGTCGATGATGGCGGCGCCGCGTTCTTGGTCCAGGGCACTGGTGGGTTCGTCCACCATGAGCAGCCCAGGGTTGTTCATCAGGGCTCGGGCGAGATTGACGCGCTGCCGCTGGCCACCGGATAGCTGTCCGGGCTTCTTGTTTCGGTGGTCGGCCAGCCCGACCGCGTCCAGCAATTCCATCGCACGATCCCGCGTCTCCCGCCGGCGACCACGGGGCACCACCAGGGACTGTCCCAGACGCGCGGTCACCTCGAGCTGTTCGAGTGCGGTCAGCGACGACACCAGGTTCGGCTGCTGGAACACGAATCCGATCTCGTTGCGCCGCACCACCGCAGCATCTCGACGGGAGAGCTCGGTGATATCGGTCCGACTTTCGCCGGTACGCAGGAGGACGCGACCACTCTCAGGGCGGATGAGTGTCGAGGCCACCGCCAGCAGACTCGATTTTCCTGAGCCCGAGGGACCGGTGACGGCGGCTATCTCGCCGCGGTTTAGACGGAGCGATACGTCGTCGAGCGCGGTGACTCGGTGATTTTGTCCGTCAGCGAAGGTGAGCGTGACGTGTTCGATGTCGAGTGCGATGTTCATCGGGTACTCCCCAGGGCAGTGAGTGGATCGGTGGTGGACACGAAACGGAGCGCAAACCCGGCGCCGATCAGTCCGAGTCCGACGAGGGCCGCCGCCGGCACGACGGTGGTGGACATGTCGACGACAAACGGGACCGCGTCGCCCATGACCTGACCGGCCGCCACCGTGATGGCCAGTCCTGCGCCGACCCCCACGACGAGGACGATCAACGCCTGGCCCAGTGCATCGCGAACGAGGGAACCGGTACTGGCACCCAGTGCTTTGAGAACTGCGATGTCCGGGGTCCGCTGAATGGTCCAGACCGTGAAGAACGCACCGATCACCAGGGCTGAGATCGCAAAGAGCATCACGGTCATCAACGTCAAGGACATGTTCTCGGATTTGTACGAACCAATCGCCTGCACTGAATCCGACACACTCGTGGACGTCGTTCCGGCGACCCGGTCCACTGCGTCGGTGTTCGAGATCCCCGACACCGCGAGAACCGTGGCGCCTGCGGTTTGGTTCAACGCCTGCCACTCGGCCAGACCGATCCAGATCACCGGGCTGTGGCTGAACCAGTCGTCGCCGCGGACCGCGCTGACGACGAAGTCCTCGCCGCCAAACGTGACCGTGTCCCCGACTTCGGCGTCGAGATCTGACGCCGCGGGTTCGCTCAGGGCCACGGTGTGGGGCGTGGTCGGCGCGCGGCCGGTGAATCCGGAGTCGGCCCCGATCAATGCCACGGTTGCCGTCGATCCGCCGTCGGACATTGCCTTGGCGCGACTGATCCCGATCGGGTCTACCTCACCACCGGCCCGTTCCCAGGCGGCGATCTGATCAGTGGACACGCTGGAATCGTCGAAAGACGGATCCGTTTCACCGCCTGCGAAGACCACCGTTTGAGCGGTGATCGCCTCGATGGCCGATACGTTCTGATGGCGTAGCCCGGCAGTCAGGCCGCTGAGAAAACTGGTCAGCACGGCCACCATCAGGACGACGAGGGTGATCAGCACGAACCTGCCGCGCGCGGCGCGCAGGTCCCGTAGAGCGACGAACACGAGCATTCCTTTCATCGACGCCACCTTGTTGCGGCCTTGAACTCATCGTGGCCGCGGTGGGCACCGCCGCCATCGCACGGAAGCGCCGGTCCGCGCACGTCGAACGATCGACCGCGGCTACTTCTTTTGATGGATGCGCAGGGGTGCTGGTTGTTTACGCTCGAAGACGTGCGTCATTCGTCCCTGACCCCGGTGTTCGCGGGCCTGCAGACCTCGCTGCATGCGCTGATCGTCGCGCTGAGCATGGTGGTCGTTCTGCGCGCGCTGCTCCTCGACGAGCCGCATCCGGTGGCGGTGATCGTCCTCACGCTCGGGTTCCTCAGTACGTATCTCGTCGGCGTCGTGGTCCGGTTGCAGCGACGGGGACGAGGGGTGTGGATCGCCATCCTGACGCTGTTGTGGCTGGTCCTGATCGTGCTGACACCCGATGCCGCCTACATCGTGTTCGGACTGTTCTTTCTGTATCTGCGGGTCCTGCCCCCGCGGTGGAATCTGCTCGCGGTCGCCGCGGCCACTGCCCTGGCGATCATCAGCACCGGGGTGCATCGGGGCTGGTCTGTTGCCGGTGTTGTCGGTCCGGTGATCGGGGCCTGCGTCGCCGTTGTCATCGGCGTGGCCTACCGGACGCTGTATCGCGAGGCCAAGGAACGGCAACGACTGATCGACGAACTCGTCGCCACTCGGGAAGTTCTCGCCGCCCAGGAACGCGCCTCCGGAACGCTGGCAGAACGTGAGCGGTTGGCCCAAGACATCCACGACACCGTCGCGCAGGGGCTGAGCAGCATCCAATTGCTGCTACACGCCGCCGAACGGGCCGACCCGCAGCACCCTGCGGTCCAAAAAATCCAGATGGCCCGCGAGGTCGCTGCCGACAGTCTCGCCGAAACCCGTCAGCTCATCGCCGAACTCACTCCGGCAGCGCTGGAGGGGCAGTCATTGGGGTCGGCAGTGCGGCGGATCTGTGCCGGAGCACAGTCGGAGACCCTTGATGTGCACACCCTCGTCGAAGGCGAGGCCGTGCAATTACCGATGCCGATCGAGGCGGCGCTGGTGCGGATCACTCAGAGCGCGATGGCAAACGTGGTGCAGCACGCGCAGGCGAGAAGGGTCCAGGTCACGCTGACCTACAGTGACGACGTGGTGTCACTCGACGTCGTGGACGACGGGATCGGATTCGATGTGCGAATACTCGATCAGGACCCGTCAGAATCGTTTGGTCTCAATGCAATACGGCGTCGAGTGCAGCAGCTTCACGGTTCACTCGATCTGGAGTCCGAGCCCGGGCACACCGCACTGGCGGTCTCGTTTCCGATCGCCTCGGTCAAGATGACGCGATGATCCGATTGTTGTTGGCCGACGACCACGCGATCGTGCGGGCAGGCCTGCGCGCGATCCTCGAAGACAGCGATGACATCGACGTCGTGGGTGAGGTGGCCACTGCAGACGCCGCGATCGCCTACTGCACCACCACCGACGTCGATCTGGTCCTGATGGATCTGAGATTCGGCGCCGGCACGTCGGGCGTTGAAGCCACCGCAGCCCTCCGCAGGCTGCCGAACGCGCCACATGTGTTGGTGGTGACCAACTATGACACCGACAGCGACATCCTCAACGCCATCGAAGCCGGTGCCTGCGGCTATCTTCTCAAAGACACCCCGCCTGCTGAACTACTCGCTGCGGTTCGGACCGCTGCGGTTGGCCAGAGTGTCTTGTCGCCCGCCGTCGCATCCAAACTCATGACGCGGGTTCGCAAACCCGAGTCGTCGTTGAGTCCCAGGGAGATCGAAGTCCTCCGACTCGTCGAGTCGGGGATGTCGAACCGGGCCATCGGTAAATCGCTGTATCTCAGCGAGACGACCATCAAAACCCACCTGGTCCACATCTACGCGAAACTCGGCGTCAATTCTCGGACCTCAGCAGTGGCGCGCGCCCGAGAAATGGGAGCCATCTGACTCGACCCGCAGTCGGTACCCGATCGAAGCCGGTCAGTGCGTGAAAACCGGCCGTGACCACCAGCCGGGGTTTACCAACCAAGCACTTGCTAGGTAGGGTGTCGGATGTGACGATCCCGAGCCCCCTGAGCGCCGCCGAACTAGGTCCCGACACCTCACCGGTGGCCTACGACGTTGTTGGCGCCACGGCATACATCACCCTCAATCGACCCGAGTTCCGCAATTCCCAGAACTCGGTGATGACCTACTCCCTCGACGCCGCCTTCGGGCGCGCGGTCGATGACGCAAGCGTCAAGGTCATCGTCCTACGCGGAGCGGGCAAGCACTTCTCGGCCGGCCACGACATCGGTACGCCCGAGCGTGATGTGCACGTCAAGTACCCCAACACCGCGTCCCTCTACTGGGACCACACCGACCGCGTCGGCGGCGACCAGCGACTGGCCCGCGAGACCGAGGTCTACATGGGGATGTGCCGGCGCTGGCGGGAGATCCCCAAGCCGGTGATCGCCCAGATCCACGGTGCGTGCATCGCAGGCGGGTTGATGCTCGCCTGGATCTGCGACTTCATCGTCGCCTCCGACGACGCCTTCTTCTCCGACCCGGTGGCCCGGATGGGCATCCCCGGCGTCGAGTACTTCGCCCACGCCTTTGTGCTCGGGCCGCGCCGCGCCAAGGAGATCCTGTTCACCGGGGAACGATTCGGTGCAGCCGAAGCCCTCGAGTGGGGCATGGTCAACCACGTTGTCCCCCGCGATCAGCTCGAAGCCAAGGTCGACGACATCGCCGGACGCATCTCGGAGATGCCCCAGCTCGGGCTCGCGTTGAGCAAGAAGGCCGTCAACATCTGCGAAGACCAGATGGGTCTGCGCAACGCGATGGATTCGGTCTTCGGCTGGCACCACTTCGCACACAGCGCCAATGCCGAAGCATCCGATGGTGATTCGCTCGGCGGTATGGATGCCAAGTCGATGAAGTCCAGCGCAGAGAAGAAGAGCTCCTGATGGATCTACTCTTCAATTCAGCAGCCGACGAATTCCGTGCCGAGGTCCGTGGCTGGCTCAACGAGAACGTGCCGTCGGAACCACTCGCATCGATGGACACTGCCGAAGGATTCGAACAGCATCGGCAGTGGGAACGGCAGATGGCCGATGCCCGCATGTCGGTGGTGAGCTGGCCGGTCGAGTTCGGTGGCCGGGACGCACCGCTGCTGCACTGGATCATCTTCGAAGAGGAGTATTACCGCAGCGGCGCACCCGGTCGGGTCAGCCAGAACGGCATATTCCTTCTTGCACCAACCCTTTTCGAGCATGCACATCCCGATCAGCTGGCGCGGATCATGCCGCGGATGGCCCGGTCCGAAGACATCTGGGGTCAGGCCTGGAGTGAGCCCGAGGCCGGCAGCGACCTCGCGTCGCTACGGTCGACCGCCACCCGCACCGACGGTGGCTGGCTTCTCAACGGTCAGAAGACCTGGAGTTCCCGCTCGAGTTTTGCCGATTGGGGTTTCGGCCTGTTCCGGTCCGACCCCGACTCGTCGCGACACAAGGGCATCACGTACTTCATGTTCGACCTCCGGGCCGACGGCGTGACGGTCCGACCGATCAATCAGCTCGACGGTGAACCCGGCTTCGCAGAACTGTTCCTGGAGAACGTCTTTGTCCCCGATGACCCCGAGTCACCCGGCGAGTCCGGTGTGATCGGAACGGTGAACAACGGCTGGAAGGTGGCGATGAGCACGGCCGCCAACGAACGCGGCCTGTCGCTGCGTTCTCCCGGCCGGTTCCTGGCCACCACCGATCGACTCCTGGCTCTGTGGAACGACACCGACGCCGACGCCCGCACCGGACACGGCGATCAGGTCGCCGATGCCTGGATCGGCGCCCGTGCCTACGAGCTCTCGACGTATGCCACGGTGAGCCGTCTCGCCGAAGGTGGCCAGCTCGGGATCGAGTCGTCCATCAACAAGGTGTTCTGGTCGCAGTGGGACATCACCACGCACGAGACCGCACTCGATCTGCTGGGCGCCGATGCCGAACTCGCGCAGCGGCAACCGTCGGGGGCCTGGATGGATGGATACCTGTTCTCGTTGTCAGGACCTATTTACGCCGGCACCAACGAGATTCAGCGCAATGTGATCGCCGAACGCCTACTCGGACTACCACGAGGAGATCGCTGACATGAGGTTCCTCCTCGAAGAAGAGCACCAAGACCTGGCCGCGTCCATCGACTCGATGTTGGCCAAGGCCGACCTTCCCGGCGTCATCCGGTCGTGGAATGACGGCGACACCAAGCCCGGTGAGGTCGTGTGGTCCAAGCTGGCCGAGACCGGTGTCAATGCCCTGCTGATCGGTGACGAACACGGCGGAATGGGCGCAGGCGCCGTCGAGATGGTCGTCGCGGCGCAGCAACTCGGCCGCCATGCCGTACCCGGCCCGGTTGCCGAAACCATTGCTGCCGTGCCGATTCTGTTGACTGATGCCGGCGCCGTCGACCGGTTGGCAGCCTTGGCCGAAGGTGAACTCGCCACCGTCGCCTTTCCGCCGCTGGTGCCGTACGCGGTCGATGCCGCCCTGGCCGGTCAGGTCTACGTGGTCCGCGACGGCACCCTCAGTTCCGGCGTCGCCGCCAACCCACGGCCGTCGGTTGATCTCGCTCGCACACTCTCGTCCGTCGATGTCGACACGGCGATCGGCCCGGTCGATCCCAGTCGTGCCTTCGACTTCGGCGCTCTGGCCACTGCCGCCCAGCTGATCGGGTTGGCCGACACGATGCTCGAACTCGCCGGCGAGTACGCCAAGACCCGCAAGCAGTTCGGCCGGGAGATCGGCTCGTTCCAGGCGGTCAAACACCACCTGGCCAACGTCGCTGTTGCAGCGGAGATGGCCCGGCCGTTGATCCACGGCGCCGCGCTGTCGCTTGACGGTCAGGTTCCCGAGCCGCAGTTCGCCTCCCGGGACGTCTCGGCGGCGAAAGTTGCTGCCGGCGAGGCTGCCTACCTCGCCTCGCGGGTCGGACTGCAGGTCCTCGGTGCGATCGGTTACACCCAGGAACACGACCTGTCGTTGTATCTCACAAAAACACGTGCGCTGATCACGGCCTGGGGCACACCGGCCGTTCATCGCGCGCGGGTACTGGAGGCGATCACCGCATGAGCATCTACTCCCCCGGTGTCGACACCGAAGAACAGGCAGCACTGCGCGATTCGGTCGCCAGCCTACTGCGGCGGAGCGGTGATTCCGCCGCGGTACGGTCGGCGATGGAATCCGAAGGCCGAACCGATCGGGCCCTGTGGGCCACACTCTGTGAGCAGATCGGCGTTGCCGCACTGTCGATCCCCGAAGAGTTCGACGGTATCGGTGCCTCACTGACCGAGACCCATGTGGTGCTCGAAGAGCTCGGTCGCACACTGTCTCCGGTTCCGATGCTCGGGTCGGCGGTTCTGGCCACCCAGGCCCTGCTCCTCAGTAAAGACACCGACGCCTGCGCCGCCACGCTGCCTGCCCTCGCGTCAGGCGAGAAGACCGCGGCACTGTGCTGGGCCGATGCCGACGGGTGGAAACGCCCGGGCGTCGAGGCGAACGCCGGTATTTTGTCCGGCACCGCCCACTACGTACTCGACGGTGAAACAGCCGACGTGCTGGTGGTTCTGGCGCGCAGCGGCGGTGTCGTCACGCTGCATGTCGTCGATGCCACCGCGGACGGCATCAGCCGTTCGCCGCGCCCGACGATGGATCCCACTCGGCCGTTGACCAGCATCACCTTTGACGACGTCGACTCGACCGCCATACCAACACCGGCTGATCTGGTGGACAGGCTACGCGCGATCGCATACGTCGCGCTGAGTGCCGAACAGGTCGGCGCTTCTCGCGCAGCGCTGGATCTGACGGTGGAATACACCAAGTCCCGCAAGCAGTTCGGCCGTGTCATCGGATCCTTCCAGGCGCTGAAGCACCGGATGGCCGACATGTATGCGCTCACCGAGATCGCCCATTCGATCTCGTACGCAGCTGTCGACGCACTGTCATCCGGCTCCGACGAAGCCCTCGACCTGGCCGCAGCGGCACGCGTGTACTGCTCGGATGCGTTCTCACACATCGCAGGCGAGACCATTCAGCTACACGGCGGGATCGGCATCACGTGGGAACACGATGCCCATCTCTACTTCAAGCGAGCACACGGCAGTGCCCAACTCTTTGGTCTGCCGCATGAGTCCCTACCCCGTTTGGCCACCGCAGCCGGCCTCTGAAATCCCTGCCGCCACCGCCTGCCGAGCTCTTCCGACCGGCGGTGGTCAGGGGCCCGGGGTCAGCGGGACTGTAGACGCACCTTGGCGCGTTGAACGTGCTGCTCGTCCATAGGCGGTTCGACGATCTGCTCGGCGCCGGGACGTAGGCCGGCGATGGCGAGCGCAAGGTGCCGCCGCCACGCGGTATCGCTGACGCCCCTGGTGGTTTCGATGACTCCACGCAGCGCCCAGAAGATGACGTCCACGTCCGACTCCGCGGCGTCCTCGCGGATACGTCCGTGTTCTTTCGCCGATACGAGCAACTCCGACGCGATCCGCCGGTACTCGTTCTTGAGCGCCGTGGTCTCGTCGTCGTTCCACATGCGCGAGATGCAACCCCTGTGCGATGCCTGGATCTCGCCGGTCCCGTACATGACCTGTTCGAGACCCGAGCCGTCGGTCACGTCGAGGGCCTCGGTGGCGATCGCGACCAGATCGCTCAACAGCTGTCGAACGAGTTCGCTGATCAGTGCATCCTTGGTGGGAAACCGGCGATAGAGCGTGCCGGTTCCGACTCCGGCAACCCGTGCGATCTCGTCGACGCTCGCGTCGAGGCCGCGTTCGCTGAAGACGGTGGCCGCCGCGTCCAGCAACCGTTGCCTGTTCTCGGCAGCGTCGCGCCTGAGCACTTTGTCACCGCTGGGTGCCTCACGAACACTCACATGGACCTCACTCGGATTCGTCGCCCGCAAGAGTACCGCCGGCAACCATTGCAAGCTCGGGATGCGAGAGTTCGGCAACGTCTTCGCGATGGGTCGTCTTGTTGCGGTTCACCGCCGGGATGAACAGGGCGGCAACAGCCGCCAGACCGCCTGCGATGCCCAACATGACAAACCCGTTCGTATAACCGGATTCGGTCGGGACGCCCGCCGACGATGCGCCCGCAGCGACAACGCTGGCCATGAACGCTGCGCCGAGTGACCCGCCGATGGTGCGGATGTTCGCGTTCATTCCGCTGGCGACGCCGGTTTGGTGCGGCGGTACAGCGGCGACAACAACATTCGACATCGCCGCAAAGGCCAGTCCGAACCCGATCCCGTTGACTGCCATCGCCACGTAGATGTCAATTTCGGCCGAATGAAGAAAGGCGATGATGAAGTAGGACGACGCGCTGATCAGCGATCCGACGATCAGTAGATTCTTGGAGCCGAAACGGGCTGCCAGACGGCCTGAGAAGAGTCCGACGGTGAACATGCCAACCGCGTTGGGCAGCAACATCAATCCCGACTCCGTGACGGTCGCACCGAATCCATAGCCCGCCGAGCTGGGTGCCTGCAGGAACTGCGGCAGGAAGCCGAGTCCTGCGTACATCCCGATGCCCATCAGCAGTGCGATCAGGTTCGCAGCCCACACACTGCGGATTCGCATCATCGTCATGTCGATCAGCGGATTCGACGAGCGGGATTCGGCGATGATCCAACCGGCCAGCACAACGGCCGCGGCCAACAGCATGCCGATCACCTTTGCCGAGCCCCAACCCCACGAGGGCGCCTGACTCACGGCGAGCAGAAGCGCAACAAGCCATGCCGACAACAGAAACGCGGTGAACCAGTTAATCTTTCCGGCCGACCGGATCGGCGATTCCGGTATCAGGAAGAACGCCGCCACACCGGCGAGGCTGGTGATGATCAGCGGAATCCAGAAGAGCCAATGATAGCCGAGCAGGTCGACGATCGGCCCGGCCAGCACGATACCGATGCCGGCCCCGACGGACACCAGTGCAGCGATCAGACCAACCGCTCCGGGCACCTTCTCTTTGGGGAACTCGTCACGGATGATGCCGAAGGCCAGGGGCAGGACTCCGCCGCCGATCCCCTGAATGGCCCGCGCAATGATCATCATCGACAACGACGTGGCCAACGCGGCCAGCATCGAACCGAGCGCCAACGCGACCATCGCGATCACGAACATGCGCTTCTTGCCGTGCATGTCACCGAGTCGACCCAGGATCGGTGTGAAGATCGATGCCGACAGCAGGTACGCCGTCAGTACCCACGTGACATCGGTCTGGTTGGTTCCCAACGCCGCCTCAACGGTCGGCAGGACCGGCATCACCAGCGATTGCAGGAGGGCGAAGGCCGATACTCCAACAGTGAGGACGGCAAAAGTCACTTGATGATGCGCCCGGGCGGGTGCGGTTTCCATTCATTCTCCTGAAGACGAAAGCGGAGACTGCGCTCCGGATACTGGAATGAACCTAGCACCCGAAGCGGAGAGGTCGCTCCGCATAACGTCGAATCAAAGGATCGCAAATGGGCAAGATCGATGGCCAGATGGCCCCGCACCAGGGAGTGGTCAGGCGAAAGCGGCGTTGACCTGCGCCTCGGTCAGGCCATAGTCCGCCAGCGAGTATTTGTGCACCGGCCGACGGTCGCCGGATTGACTTTCTTCGTCAAGGGCTCGCATCGCCGCGGACGCCGCATCCGTGAGTTCCAGTCCGAATGTCTGGTAGATGCCTTCCATCGTTCCCAGCGGATCTGTTCGGAAATCGCGGAAGTCGACGTCGATGAACTGGGCCGGATTGTATTTGGCACGTGCGGTGTTGAATTGGCGCAACCCGCGCGACCACAACTCCAACTGGGTCTGGCCGATCAACTCACCCTTGAACACGGTCGACCAGCCATCACCGGCGGCGTCGGCCAGACTGCACATCGACGGGATGATCGTCGCCGGCGGACGATGCGTCTGGATGATGAGTGCGTCGGGATAGACCGCCATCAATTCGTCGAGCGCGAACAAGTGGCTGGGGTTCTTCAGGATCCATCGATGCCCGGGCTCGTTCACACCGACCAACTGCAGGTTCTTCTTGTGCCTGGCATAGGCGTTGATCCAGTCCTGCTGCTGCAGCCAATGCGAATACGTCGGCAGGTACGCCAACGACTCATACGAGATCGACTTCATCGTCTGCCGGAGCAACTGCCAGCATTCCTCCACGTCGGAGGCACTCATGTAGTGCAGGCCCATGAACTCCGGATTCTCGACGTGATGCTGCTCGAGTCCCGACTGGATCTGCTGGAAAACCGGATTCGACTCCCAGGTCTCGCGCGGGGGTCGCGGTTGCGGGAACTCGGCGAGCCACATCTCGAGTCCCTGATGACCCGGATCAGCGGTCAGCATCCGATGCAGCGCGGTGGTGCCGGTACGCGGCAGTCCGGTCACGAAGATCGGCCGGTCCACGACGACAGAGCTGTACTGCGGGTTCGCCTTCCACGATGCCTCACTGAGCAGCCGGGCGACCAGTGCTCCGCGCAGGAAGAACCGATTCATCTTGCTCCCGAGCTCGGTCAGCCCGGCGTCGCGGACATACGATTCGAGCAGCACTCCGAGCGCCTCGGTGTAGTCGTCCTCACCGAAGTCCTCGAGACCACAGGCCTTGGTCGCCGAAGCCTTGAGATCTTCGACGGTTCCGACATCAGTTCTCGTGGTCACAACTACTCCCTACACGTGGTACTCGCCGCAATTGACGTCGAGCGTCTGGCCGGTGATCGCACTGGCCCAGTCGGACGCCAAAAATACTGCGGCCCGGGCGATCTCATCGGGTTCCGGGAGCCGTTTGAGATCAGACTTCGACGCTGTCTGCTCATAGACCTGCTCGGGGGTGATGCCGTACTTCTTCGCGACCTCACCGAAGTACCACTTCAGCTGGTCGTCCCAGATGTAGCCCGGTGCAACGGTGTTCACCCGAATGCCCTTGTCACCCAGTTCCGTGGCCAGCGTTTGAGACATCGCCAGCAACGCCGATTTGGCCAGCTTGTAGCTGCCGTACCGGGGCTCGGAATGACGGATCACCATCGAGTTGATCATCACCACCGCCCCCGAGGTCTTCTCGAGTTCGTCGGTGAATGCCTTGGTCATTCTCAGCCCGCCCAGGATCGTCAGATCCAGGCTGGCCCGGATGTGATCGAAGTCGGTGCGGGCCAACGGTTTCATCGATGGCAGTGCGAATGCATTGTTGACGAGCACATCGACTCTTCCGAACTCGGAGACGGTCGCGTCGACAAGACCGGTCACCGCGTCATCGTCTGTGATGTCCGTCGGGACCTGCAAGGTGACCCCACCGGCCGCTACGATCTCCTTCGCGATCTCTTCGAGTCGCGACGCCGTGCGGGCCGCGAGGACAACCTTGGCGCCGGCCGCGGCCGCCTGCAGGCAGATCGATCGGCCCAACCCCGGTCCGACACCACCCACGACGACAACCTTGCCGTCCAGTAATCCGTTTCCCGCAGTGGTCATTCCCGCACCGGCCATGTCCGCAGTTGTCATCCCAGCATCCTTTGTCCAAACCCTCGCTGCCGCTCCGCGATCCGATCTCGCCATTGCTCGTCCGTCACGACGTTCGATTCGTGATACGGCAGATGCGCAGGCACATCAGCGATATCGATGATCGCCACCGACGGACCGTCGGAAGCTGTCAGCGCGCGGCTGACCCGCTGCCACCGGAACTGCGCGATCCCCCGCTGCCGCCCGGTCGTCTCGATCCAGTTCGCCACACCCGGACTCTTCGCGCTCACGACAAGCCGGATCATCCCGTCGGGATCGACCTGGGCCTGCGAGGCATTCAAGCTGGTCTGATGGTTGACATAGTCGAGCGAGATGTACCACATACTGCCGAGCTGAAATCCCTGGTACGGCGCATCGGATTTCGGCACGGTGATGAGCATGGCCTCGTCGTCGGCGAGTTCGTAATGCCCCACCGATGAGAACTGCGTGCTCAGTCCGCCGGGGGTGAGCCGGGGCTCGGTGAGTGTGTTGACGGGGAGGTCGAGGTAAAACCACTTGGGAAAGTTGAACCAGGTGTTGATCCGCGACAACAACATCTTGCCTGCGATCTCATAGCGGCGCGTGATCTGTGCCAGACCGGGCTCGTCCGGTGCAGTACCGACGGTGTCGACCCGTTCGATCCTGATGGAACCCTTGCGCTGATCCCAGCGGTTGTACACCTCACGGACCGCCAACATCGACGAACCCTCGCCGAGAACGAAATAGTTGGGGCCGGCATCCGCTTTCGGTGGCCCGAAACGCAATTCGAAGGAACCGTCGGGGTCGATCTGCAGACGCCGGTCATCAAAAGCGTCGTCACCGCCGGGAACGTTGGTCGAGGTGTAGTCGCCCTTGAGGACCTGGAAGCTCAGATCCACTGTGTCACCGCGCGTTCCGGTGATCACGTACTCGGCGTCAGGCACCACATTGGCGTGGTAGTACAGCGTATCCGGATTGTCGAGCCCCATCTTCGCGTAGGGACCGGTGGAGGTGACCAGATATGGATGACTCTTCGCATGCGCCCAGGCCATCTGCAGGCTCGCCTTGATACTGCCGGACAGATAGTCGAACCCCTCGGCCAGATCCTGCTCATTCCGGATGAATTCGGCTCCGGCAATCATCTTCTCGGCCTCGGTGATCGCCTCCCGGAAGGGACCCGTCACGTCGGGGGCGAAAGGTTGTGTCATCTCTCTCCTTTGAGAAACCCACGGCACCTACAACCAGGTGTCGCCACCGTTCCAGGTCAGGAAGTTCTCGAGTTCGGCCTGCGCGGGGGTGACGCGCGGGTGCTCCGTGGACAGGTATCCGCCACGGTAGAACAACAAGGGCTTGTCCTGCAGCACTTCTCCCAAAGTCTGCACCCGCCCGATCGCGATGTAGTGGTCGCCGCCGTCGTCGACACGGTCGAGGGTGCAATCCACCCAGGACAAAGAGTGTTTGATGACCGGCAATCCCAGCGGCGAATGCTCCCATTCGATGCCGGTGAACTTGTCGTCGCCGGGTGCACCGAACGCGGCGCTGACGGCCTGCTGACTGTTGGAGAGCACATTGACACAGAACTTCTTGCTCTGCTCGATGACCTTCCAGCTGCGAGACGTCTTCATCGGGCAGAACAGCACCAGCGGCGGATCAAGCGACAATGCGGCAAAGGACTGGCAGGCGAAGCCAACCGGTGTGCCGTCGTCGGTCACCGTGGTGATCACCGTGACCCCGGTACAGAACTGCCCCATGGCGGTCCGGAACTGCCGCGCATCGAAATCGTCTGTACCGCGCGGTTGGCCGGCAACCGGCCGAGCTCCGCCTTCGGCTCCGTCTCCAGCCATGTCAGGCGTTCTTGAATCCGATGGAGAAATCGTGGCCCCACAGACTGACCGCGGTACTCTCCCGCGCAATCCAATCGTGATCGTCGACCTGGCGTCCCTCACAACCGAATTCGATGTCGAAACCGCCCGGGGTCTTCATGTAGAACGAGTACATCAGGTCGTTGACATGACGGCCGAGCGTTGCCGACATCGGCACCTTCTTGCGAAGAGCCCGGTCGTGCGCCAAGCCCACGTCGTCGGAGTTCTCCACCTCGATCATCAGGTGCACGATCCCGGTGTCATTCGGGAAGGGCATGAATGCCAGGCTGTGATGACGCGGGTTACAGCCGAAGAAACGCAGCCACACGGGCGGGCTGCCCGGTTCACGACCGGCGATCTCCGGCGGCAGCCGCATCGAATCGCGTAGCCGGAAACCGAGTACGTCGCGATAGAACTCGAGCGACGCATTGTCGTCGTCGGTGGTGAGCACCACGTGACCCAGACCCTGTTCGCCGGTGACAAACTTGTGGCCGTACGGACTCACGATCCGGCGGTGTTGCAGTGCGACACCATGAAACGCTTCGAGTACGTTGCCCGACGGATCAGAGAAGACGATCATATCGACCACCTGCCGGTCGGCGAGTTCGAAGTCCTTTGCCTCTCGGAATATGACGCCTGCCGCCGACAACCGATCCCGAACATCCTGCAATGCAGCAGCATTGGCGCACTCCCAGCCAGAACTGGACAGATGGTCGCGATCGCCCGGCACGATCACCAACCGCGCCGGGAAATCGTCCATCCGCAGGTACACCGCACCTTCGGTGAGCCCGCTGCCCTCCGACATGCCGAGGACCTTGAGTCCGTAGTCACGCCAGGCGGCCACGTCGGTGGCCTCGATACGCATGTACCCCAGCGAACGAATGGGGCCGAAGTCTTGCGTCATCGTCGATCTGCTCCTTGTGCGAGAGTTGCCGAATTGGGGTGGCGCATCAGACCATCGTGTCGCCGATCGGGATGCCGAACTCTCCGTTTCCGAATGCGACATAAGCCCTTTCGGCATCGTTGGCGGCGTGCACGCGTCCGGCATGGGCATCGCGCCAGAACCGCTGGATGGGTGTGTCGAGGTCGAGTGCATGTGCACCCGAGTTCTCGAAGAGCCTGTCGATCGAGGCTACGGACCGACCGGTGGCCCGTACCTGATCGCGACGGGCCTTGAGCCGCAATTCCATCGGAACCTCTTCGCCGGCCACCAGTAGGTTGTACTCGGCCTGGAGGTTGCCCGACAGTTGCGTCCACGCCGCGTCGATGTCACTGGCGGCCTCGGCGATCCGAATCTTGGCGAACGGATCGTCCTTGGCCTTCTCCCCCGCATACGCGGCGCGCACCCGCTTGCCCTGATGTTCGACGTGTGCTTCGTATGCGCCGTAGGCCATGCCGACGATCGGGGCCGAAATGGTGCTGGGATGGATTGTTCCCCAGGGCATCTTGTAGACCGGCGCGGTGTTCTGCTCCAGGCCCGGGGCCGCCCCGGTACTCATCGCCCGGAAGCTGAGCATCCGATGGCTGGGCACGAAGACGTCCTTGACGTCGATCGTGTTCGAGCCGGTGCCCTTGAGGCCCACCACATTCCAAACGTCCCGGATCTCGTAGTCGGATCGCGGGATGAGGAAGCTGACAAAGTCCACCGGCTTGCCGTTCTTGATCACCGGCCCACCGAGCACCACCCAGCTGGCGTGGCCCGATCCGGACGACCACGCCCAGGACCCGTTGACCTTGTAGCCACCCTCGACCACCTCGCCCATGCCCATCGGCGCATACGACGACGAGATCCGGACCGAAGGGTCCTGGCCCCAGACGTCTTCTTGCGCCTGTTGCGGGAACAGCGCCAGATGCCAGTTGTGGACGCCGATGATGCCCGCAACCCAACCGGTGGATCCGCACGCGGACCCGAGGCGGCGCACAGCCTCGTAGAACGTCACCGGATCAGCCTGATAGCCACCCCACTGTTCGGGCTGCAACAGCTTGAAGAAGCCGATGTCGACCAACGATGCGATCGTCTCATCCGGGATCTGGCGTAGATCCTCTGCCTCTTGTGCGCGTTGCGCGATCTCGGGCAGCAGGGCACTGATCTTCTCCAGTACCTCTGCCCCTGCCTGCCTGCCGTCACCCATCGAGCAACTCCTCGCTGTCGTTCCACGTCTACTCAAACGAGACTAGAACACGTTCTCATTTATGTCGAGTACTGCGCGTTTACCTTGCTTTCCTGCGCCGTTTCGTCGATTCCCCTGGCATCGAACCGCACTTTTTTGTAACATGTTCTACTAAGCGCCTGCGCTTAAGGGCGAGAAGCCTGTGGATGTACCGAACAGGGCGGGCAAGCAAAAGTACGAGGGAGCAGCAGATGACCGACATCGATGGCGGCACGATCCGCGAAATCGACACCGGAACCCCACCGACCCGCTTTGCGAGGGGTTGGCACTGCCTGGGTCTGCTGTCCGACTACGACGACGGAGAGCCGCACTCGGTCCAGGTCTTCGGCACAAAACTGGTGGTTTGGGTATCCGAAGGCGAACTGAAGATCCTCGACGCGTACTGCCGGCACATGGGCGGCGACCTGTCGCAGGGATCGATCAAAGACGGCAATGTCGCCTGCCCGTTCCATGACTGGCGATGGAAGGGCAACGGCCGCTGCGCCGGCGTTCCCTATGCGAAACGCGCGCCCAAGCTCGCCAAGACGCGTTCCTGGCCGGGCATGATCCGTAACGGACAGATTTTCGTCTACAACGACCCCGAGGGCAATCCGCCACCGGACACCGTCGTCATCCCCGAACTCGACGAACTGAACAGCGACCAGTGGACCGGCTGGACCTGGAACAAGGTGATCATCGAAGGTTCGAACTGCCGCGAGATCATCGACAATGTCGTCGACATGGCGCACTTCTTCTACGTGCACTACTCGTTGCCGGACTACTTCAAGAACGTCTTCGAGGGCGAGACCGCAGCACAGTACATGAACTCGCACGGCCGTCCGGATGTCGACATCATGACCGCGTACGGCGACACCAAGCTCGAATCCATAGCCGCCTACTACGGTCCGGCCTACATGTTGAATCCGATGGTGCAGTACTACGGCGGTTACGCCATCGAGACGATCCTGACCAACTGCCATTACCCGATCGACAACAATTCGTTCGTGCTGATGTACGGCGTGATCGCCAAGATCCCCGAGGGTCTCACCTCCGAGCAGGCGAGCAAGATGGCTGCAAAGATCACCGCGGGCATCGAAGTCGGCTTTCTGCAAGACGTCGAGATCTGGAAGCACAAGAGCCGCATCGACAATCCGCTGCTCGTCGAAGAGGACGGTCCGGTCTACCAGTTGCGCCGCTGGTACGAACAGTTCTACGTCGACGTCGCCGATGTGACCGAAGAGATGACGCAGCGCTACGAGTACGAGATCGATACCACCAAGGCTGTCGAGAACTGGAATCTCGAAGTCGAGGAGAATCTGCGACTCAAGGCAGAGCGCGAGTCGACGGCATCAATTGCCGGCCAGGATGCCGCGGATACGGTATCGGCGACCTGATGTCCGATCGGTCATGACTGCGAACTGGTCCAAAGCCCCGGATTTCAGCGATCCGGGACGTAAGGCTGCGGTTCGCGCCGCCACCTCCCGCGACAAGGAGCACTACCTACGCGGTGGCCTGACCGAAATCGAGTGCCGCACATGCCATGCTCACGTTCTTGTGAAGAAGTACAGCCCCCATCACACCAGTGTGCAATGGACCGCGCAGGCACGCGAACAGTGCCCTGAACTCGAGGCCATTCGCGCCAAGGGCGGCAACCCGGCGATGCAACCGACATGCCCGCGACTGTCCGCGAGTATCGATCACGGCGTCAGCGAAGGCATCGTCGCAAAGGAGTCACCCGACGTCGACCCCGACGGGTACTACTGACCCCGACCTCGGACAACAAACTCCGTCCCCGCAATCTGGTTGCGGGGACGGAGTTTTTCAGACTGTTCTGAAGGTCACCGCTGCTCGTCTGGTCCGGGCTGCTGACCTTCGGGATCCTGGCCCGGGTTCTGGGCTGGCCCCCGGCCGGGGTCCTGCGGCCGACCGGATTGCGGGCCCGCGGGCGGCTGACCTTGATCACCGGGTTGCTGCCCATGGCCACCGGCAGGCGGCTGACCGTAACCCTGTTGCGGCGCTTGACCATACCCGCCGGACTGCTGCGGCGGACCGTAACCCTGTTGTGGCGGACCGTATCCACCGGGCTGCTGCTGCGGGTAACCCTGTTGCGGCGCCTGACCATAGCCGCCGGGTTGCTGCGGCGGACCGTAATCCGGCTGAGGCTGACCATAACCGGGGCCCGCAGACGTGCCGGGCTTGCCGGTCAGCGCAAGGTAGGTGGCGAGGCAGGCAACAACAAGCGCGACAAATGCGCCGAGGGTGACCAACCACAACCCCCATCCGGCACTGACTTCGGATGTATCACCGGCGTCACCGCTGATCACAGCGCTACCCGGATCAGATATGAAGATCACAGCCATGATCACCGCGATCAACCCGAGCACGGCACCGGCGATCGCCGCGATCCCCGGGAACAGGTTGACGATCAGCGCAGCGCCCGCGCCGACAACAAGCACACCGAGAATCATGGTGAAGAGGCCCGGGGCACTCGTGTCGTTCTCGGCTCGGGCTTCGGCCTCTTCGATCTGGTCCGAGCCGGCATCGCTGCCACCGGCATCGATTGACACCGAACCGGTTCCGCTGATGGAGATTCCACCGTCCCCCAGATCCTGCGATGCCCAGCTGAAGAAGCTGAACACCACCATCGCCACCCCCGCGATCACCAACGCGATCCCGGCGAACCTCAAGGTCGGGTTACCGGACGACGGCGCCAGCAACGCAGTCGTCGAGGATTTCTGACCTGTCGGAGCACCAAACGGCGGCTGGTGAGCCGGTTGCTGCGGCGACTGATATCCGCCGGGTTGATAACCGCCTGGCTGCCCCTGATTCGGCTGCCCGCCGGGTTCGTTGGGTGGAAATCCACCGCTGTCTCCGGGTGGCGGTCCGTACGTCATGGTGTACCCCTGATCTGTCGTCCGCCCGCCGGCTCGCGAGCACAATATGCGAAGACGCGAATACTGATCGTAACGCTCCACGACAGATCGTTAAAGGGTCATGCGGTTTCCCGAAACGAGAAGGGCGTCAGGTCTTGGTTATTGGCTCTCGGGGATCCGGCGGCGGGCGGCGAGGCGGCGGTGGCGGCGGTGGTTGACGACTGCGCCGGATCGGCGGCAGCCCACGATCGACACCTGCATTAGGAAGCGGTTGCCGAACCGGGGGAAGCCCTCGCGAATCATCCTGGGATGCACGCTGGTTCGGACGGTAACGCGGGGTTGGCGTCGACGACGGTCGGTACACCTCGACCCCTGGGGGCGGCAGGCGACTCTCGGACGGACGACGACCCATCCGGTCTGTCGAACCTGCCGGGCGCGCCCGCTGGCCGGGTTCCGGTCGAGGGCCATGGTTCGGACGCGGAGCGGCCGGCCCGGCGTTGTGGTTCGGACGCGGAGCGGCCGGCCCGAGGTGATGGTTCGGACGCGGAGCGGCCGGTCCGTGGTCGCGGTAGCGGGGTTCGGTGGCGCGAGGGCCCGCGTGCACAGGCGAATTCGTCGACTGCCGCCGAGCCGATTTGCCTGTTCCGTCGGATGTGTTGTGCGCGAGCGGCCGTCGCGTGCCGCGCATCGCGACAACAACGGCAAAACAGGACACCACCACCGCCGCAGACGCACCGAGCGTGACCAGCCAGAGTCCGAGTGCGGCGAAGCCGATCCCGGCGTCGCCGGTGCCCTCCAGTACCGCAGCGCCCGGGGCGAACAGGTATTCAAGGGACATGAACAATCCGATCAATGCCGGCACGGCACCCGCCAGGGCCCCGATTCCGGGGTAGCGGTTGATCAGTAACATCGCCCCCGATACAACAAGCAGCGCTCCGAGGCCCGCAGTGATGATGCCGGGCGAATTACTCCGTTTGTCCAGTTCCGCTGCCGCCTCGGTCTCCCCGCCCAGCGCCTGAGCCCGGACTTCGGAGATCTCGAGGGTCACCGAGCCCATGCCGGTCACAGAAATGCTGAGACCGTCGTCAGAGGCAGCCGTCCAGGTGAAGAAACTGAAGACCACCATCAGCAACCCGGCAGCAGCAAGCGCGATGCCCGCAACCCGCAGGCGCCAGTCGTTCGACCTCGCCGCGAACAACCCACCGTCGCTCGGTTGCCTGCCTTTCGCAGCGCGTCCGCGCGTCTGCCCCACCTCGACCGGGGCCGACCGAGAACGAGGCGTCGACGACGCCCTTCCACCGACATCAGCACGTGTTCGGTCGTACGTCATCTGCGCCCTCGTGATCAGCTCGCACTGCAGCCGACCCACCCGGAGTCGCCAATTCGGACAGATCGTAACCCGCAAGCCCGCCGACGATGCTGATCAGCGCCAACATCGGGTGGCGGTCGGCGGGAAGTTCCGAGTTTGGCGCACAGGCCGCCGCGGGTCCTCGGGTGGGCGAACCGCCCGGTCAGCAAGCGGCCCACGACATTCCATTGGCCGGAAAGTGTCTGGTACCACACCTACCACCCGCTGTGAGCTGTACCACGCGCATCAAGGCCGCGCTTCTCGTTCGCGAAAGGACACCTCATGACACAAGCGGCGCCAGCCAGAACACCCCAACCGCCGGACAACGTGAGGGGGTGGTCGCCCCGATTGATACTGTCCCTGGTCTCGATCGTGGCTCTGCTCGAAGCGTTGACAATGAACTATTCGATGGTCGCCACGGGTCTGCCGCTGATCATGGCCGACTTCAAGACCACGCAGGGCGCCTGGATCCAGGCGGTCTTCCTCCTCGTGGCCGCGGTGATCAGCCCGACGCTGGGCAAGGTCGCAGACACTTACGGTAAGCGGAAGGTGTTGCTGTGCTGCGTGTTCCTGGCGGCCGCGGGGTCTGCGATCTCGGCCGTCGCACCCAATTACACACTTCTGATCGCGGGTCGCGCACTCGCCGGCCTGGTGGTGTCATGCCTGTTCCTCAGCTACTCCCTGATCCGTGACATCTACCCCGCCAAGATCGTGCCGCTGGCGGTTGCCATCGCGACGAGTGGAATGGGCCTGATCAGTGTCCCGATGCCGTTCATCACCGGCTGGCTGATCGACAGCTTCGGTTGGCGAAGCCTTTTCTGGTTCTTCACGATCATTCTTGTCGTCGTCGGTGTCGGGATTGCGATGACCACCGACGAGACGTCCTACCGCCTGCGCTCGCGGATCGATCCGATCGGCGCAGTTCTGCTGGGTGCAGGTATCGGCGGGATCTTGATTGCGGTCAGTTTCGGGGCCGACTGGGGATGGTCCTCGGCGAGGACCCTGACGTTCATGGTGGGCGGTATGGTCCTGCTCGGCCTCTGGATCGTCTCGGCGCGGATCGTGCAGGAACCGCTGATCGATCTCGGACTGCTCACTCGCCGATCAATCGGCTTGACCACAATCACCGCAGGCTCCCTCTACGGGTCGACCGCCTTGAGTTCGACGTTGCTGCCGCTGATGTGCATGACACCAGCAACTCTCGGGCTCGGTTACGGATTCGGCGTCGATGCGCAGGGTTACGCGTTGCTCCAGTCACCACTGGGAGTCGCAACCGTCGTCGGCGGCCTCGTCGTCGGCCTCCTCGTGGGTCGCGGCGTCCGGCCGAGGGGCTTGGCCATCGCCGGGTCCGCGGTGTTGGCACTGAGCAGCTTCGGTGTAATCGCGGGTATGGACAGTCGCGCACTCATCGTAGTGATGATGATCGGCATCGGCCTTGGCACCGGTCTGGGTTACGGCTCGATTCCGAACCTTCAATTCGAGGCAGTCCCACCGCAGTTGCAGGCTTCGACCGCGAGCATGGTGGCGACCAGCCAGGCCATGATGGCTGCCATTCTCCCGGTCATCGCCTTCAGCATCATGAACTCACACATCGGCTTGGTCGTCGACGGCGTCGGCTTCTTCTCCGCCACCGGGGTGAAGTGGGCTTTGGTCCTGTGCGGCGGCACGGCACTTGTCGGTCTCTTCTGCGCTACGTGCATTCCGCGTCACATCACCCAGTTGTCCATTCCTGACGCCAAGGTGGAGTGTCCCGCCCCGACTGACGATCTGATGACTCGCGCGGCCGGCTGACAGCTTCAACCACGGTTGTGATCAACCGGCGAGCTGCCGGGCAGTTGGCGACGCCGACAACTGTCCGGCAGGCCTGCCTTCCGAGTACCACCGCGGTTCTCGGGAGGAGCCGCGGCAGTGGCAGGAGTTCTCTCAGACTCCGGCGTTGGCGTCCTGCTTCTTCTTCAGTTCCAGGGCGATATCGATCAGTTGGTCTTCCTGACCGCCCACGAGTTTGCGACTTCCGGCCTCGATCAGGATGTCGGCGGCGCTGACGCCGTATTTGTCGGCATGCCCTTCAGCGTGTTTGAGGAAGGAGCTGTAGCAACCGGCGTAGCCCATCATCATCGCCGGACGATCGACCAGACACTCGGTGGGCATCACCGGCCGGACAACGTCCTGCGCGGCATCCGCGATCTTCATGAAGTCGATGCCGGTGGTGATACCGAGTTTGTCGCAGACCCCGACAAATGCTTCCACCGGGGTGTTGCCTGCGCCCGCGCCGAAACGGCGGACCGAACCGTCGATCTGCTGAGCGCCGGCCCGCACGGCCGCAACCGAATTGGCCACCGCGATGTCGAGATTCTCGTGTCCGTGGAATCCGATCTGCGCGTCGTCGCCGAGCTCTGCCCGCAGCGCCGAGACCCGGTCCGACACCTGCTCGAGTACCAGGGCGCCTGCTGAATCGACCACGTAGACACACTGGCAACCGGCGTCGGCCATGATCCGTGCCTGTTTGGCGAGCACTTCCGGTGGCTGACTGTGCGACATCATCAAGAAGCCGACGGTCTCCAGACCGAGCTCACGGGCGAGGCCGAAGTGCTGAATCGACACATCGGCCTCGGTGCAATGGGTGGCGATCCGGCAGATCTGTGCACCGTTGTCCTGCGCGGCGCGGATGTCGTCTTTGATGCCCAGGCCCGGCAGCATCAGGAACGCGATCTTGGCGGAGCGCGCCGTCTCCACCGCAGCCTTGATGAGTTGCTGCTCAGGTGTTTTCGAGAAGCCGTAGTTGAAGGAAGAGCCGCCCAGGCCGTCACCGTGCGTCACCTCGATGACCGGGACCCCGGCGCCGTCGAGGGCTCCAACGATGTCACGGACCTCCTGCTCGGTGAACTGGTGCCGCTTGTGGTGGCTACCGTCACGCAAGGAAGAGTCCGTGATGCGGATGTCGAGTGTGTCGCTGTACTTGCGAGGATCGTTGATACCGAACATTACTCAGACCCCTACCTTTTTCTGTGCTGCGGCCAGTTTCAATTTCGCGATCTCTTCGCCCACCTTGGTGGCGGCGGCGGTCATGATGTCGAGGTTCCCGGCGTACGGGGGCAGGAAGTCGCCCGCACCTTCGACCTCGACGAAGATCGACACCCGGGCCATCCCGCCATTGCCGACGCTCGGCGGATCGAACTGTGGATCCTGCAGCAGCCGATATCCCGGCACGTACTCCTGGATCTCCTTTTCGCGCTTGTGAATCGCCTCGGCGATCGCGTCGATGTCGGCGTCTTCAGGGATGGCACAGAAGATGGTGTCGCGCATGATCATCGGCGGATCGGCCGGGTTGAGGATGATGATGGCCTTGCCGCGCTCGGCACCACCGATCGTCTCGATGCCGCGGGAGGTGGTCTTGGTGAACTCGTCGATGTTGGCACGGGTACCCGGGCCTGCAGACTTCGACGACACCGACGCGACGATCTCCGCGTAGACCACCGGAACCACCGACGAGACGGCGTGCACCATCGGGATGGTGGCCTGCCCGCCGCAGGTGATCATGTTGGTGTTCGGTGCATCGAGGTGCTCGCGCAGGTTGGCGGGCGGCACCACCGCGGGTCCCACGGCCGCGGGCGTCAGGTCGATGGCGGTGATACCGGCGGCCTCGTACTTGGGCGCGTACTCGCGGTGCACGTACGCAGACGTGGCCTCGAAGATGAGATCCGGCTTCTCGGCCGACGCCAGTAGTTCGTCGGCGCCCCCCGACATGGTGATCAGCCCGCGGTCGGCGGCCCGCTTCATACCTTCGGACTCGGCGTCGATACCCACCATCCATCTGGGTGAGATGACCTCTGAGCGTGCGAGTTTGTACATGAGATCGGTGCCGATATTGCCCGATCCGATGATTGCGGCGGTGATCTTGTCAGCCACGTGTACTCCTAACGTTGGACTGTTCCGGTGGCGAAAATCAATCGGTAATGACGCCTCTGTCTAGCTGAAATCCAAAGTGACACTTCCCAACCCGACAAAGTCGGCAACAAAGTGATCCCCGGAACGAATATCGATCGCACGAGTCGCGGTTCCGGGCAGGATCACGTCGCCTTTGCGCAGCCTGACCCCAAAACTCTCGACCTTCCTGGCCAGCCACGACACCGCGTTGAGCGGGTGTCCCAGGACTGCACTGGAATTGCCTTCGGCGATCAGCTCGTCGTTGCGGTGCAGGGTGGCGTCGATATTGCCGGTGTCGATGTCCGCGATCCGAACCCGCTGCTCACCGAGCACCCAACCGCAAGAGGAGGCGTTGTCGGCGATGGTGTCAGGTAGGGAGATCTTCCAATCCCGGATTCGGCTGTCGATGAGCTCGATCGAGGGAACCACCCACTCCACCGCCGCGATCACGTCTTCATTGGTACATCCGGCGCCGGGCAGATCTTCTCCCAGAATGAACCCCACCTCCACCTCGACACGGGGGTAGCAGAACTTCGTCGCGTCGATCGGCGTGTGTTCGTGGTACTCCATCACGTCGAGCAGATGTCCGTAGTCGGGCTCGTCGACGCCCATCATCTTTTGCATCGCCTCGGACGCCAGACCCACCTTGTGGCCGGCGATCGTGGCACCGGCGGCCAGCCGTTTCCGGATGTTGATCAGCTGGATCTCGTAGGCATCGGTCACGTCGAGATCCGGGTACGCCGCAGCCGGCGGATCGATGGCGGCGGCATGTAGCTCGGCGGACGCCAGATCGTCGGCAATCTGCCGGCGCAGCCGGTCGGAGATCGTCACCACTTGCCTCACTTCTCGGTTCGAGCGAAATAGAACGTGTTTCTGTTTTGACCCTCTGAAGGCCTCGCCAACCCGTTCCGGGCTGGTATAGCCTGCCTCTTGAGGCAGTTTATAACGTGTTCTACCTTGCGGGTGGAAGTCGGCGATGCGCGAAGGGGCGAATCATGAGTGGTCCGGACAGCGGACAGGGTGACGGCAGCGTGCCGAATCGGGGAGACGAAACGTATGACGTGATCGTTGTCGGCGCCGGAGGTGCCGGCATGAGCGCCGCCATCACCGCCGCGGCGCACGGTCTGAGCACGATCATCGTCGAGAAGTCCGCCTACTGGGGTGGGTCGACGTCCCGCTCGGGCGGCGGCGTGTGGATTCCGGACAATCGACTCCTCAAGCGCGACGGCGTGAAGGACGACCGCGAGGCCGCCCGCACCTACGTCCGATCGATCGTCGGAGATGTGGTCTCGCCGGATCGGATCGACGCCTACATCGATCGAGGCCCCGAAGCCCTCGAATTCTTGATGGAACACTCCCCACTCGACCTCGAATGGGTCAAGAACTACTCCGACTACTACCCGGAGGCACCGGGTGGGCGCGTCCACGGACGATCCTGCGAACCCAGGCCCTTCGATTCACGCAAACTCGGCGACGACTTCAAGACACTTCACCCGCCGTACACGAAGTCCCCGTTGAACGTGGTGGTGATGCAGTCGGACTACCGCTGGCTGAGCACCGGTCTGCGGCACTGGAAGGGCCCGCTCCGGTTCATGAAGGTCGGAATGCGGTTCACCTGGGCCAAGCTCACCGGCAAGAAGCTGATCGCAATGGGCGCCGCCCTGATGTCAGAACTGTTGCTCGGTGTCCGGCAAGCCGGTATTCCGTTGCAGCTGAACACCGGACTCGTCGAGCTGGTGACCGAGGGCGACCGGGTTGTCGGCATCGAGGTCGAATCCGACGGAACAAGGCGCACACTCCATGCCCGTCACGGTGTGGTGCTGGCCTGCGGCGGTTTCGAGCACAACACCGAGATGCGGCACAAGTACCAGCGTCAGCCGATCGGATCCCAATGGACCACAGGTGCCGAATCCAACACCGGTGATGGAATCAACGCCGGGCTCAAAATCGGTGCCGGCGTGAGCTTTATGGACGATGCGTGGTGGGGCCCGACCATCCCACTCCCCCGCGGACCCTGGTTCGCACTGTCGGAGCGCGCGCTGCCGGGAAGCATGATGATCAACGACCGCGGCCAACGATTCATGAACGAATCACTGCCGTATGTCGAAGCGGTGCATCAGATGTACGGCGGCGAGTTCGGCCAGGGTGAAGGTCCCGGAGAGAATCTGCCGTGCTGGCTGGTCTTCGACCAGACCTACCGCAACCGGTACATGTTCGCCTCGGTGTCCGGACGGCAACCGCTGCCCGGCAACTGGTACAAGTCGGGTGTGATCACCAAGGCCGACACCATCGAGGCACTTGCGGAGAAGATCGGCGTTCCGGCCGAGGGCCTCGCCCAGACCACCAAGCGGTTCAACGAGTTTGCGGCGAAGGGCGTCGACGCCGACTACGGCCGCGGGGTCAGCAAGTACGACCACTACTACGGCGACATCACCAACAAGCCGAACCCGAGCCTCGGCCCGCTGAAGAAGGGCCCGTTCTACGCGGTCAAGATGGTGCCAGGCGACCTCGGCACCAAAGGTGGCATCAACACCGACGCTGCCGGACGCGCACTTCGCCCGGACGGTTCTGCCATCAACGGCTTGTACGCCGCGGGCAACACCAGCGCGCCGGTGATGGGCCACACTTACGCGGGTCCCGGCGCAACGATCGGTCCGGCAATGGTTTTCGGTTACCTCGCGGCTCTCGACATCACCGCACATGCGCAACAGGAACGAGTTAAGAAGGAGAAGGCGAGCTGATGGCGATCGACCCGGATATCGCGCTGGGCGCGGTGGTCTCGAAAGAAACCTACAGCTGGAACGCCTCAGATGTCGCGCTCTACAACCTCGGGGTTGGTGCAGGCGCCGATCCGCTGGACCGCGCAGCCCTGGGCTATTTCGACGACAACCACCCGAAGGTGTTGCCCACATTCGCGACCGTGGCCGCACATTTCCATGACACAGAACCGCCGAAGGTCTCCAAGCCCGGCGTCGAGATCGATCTCGCCAACGTTGTGCACGGTTCGCAGGAAGTACTGGTGCACAAGCCCATTCCCGCATCGGGATCGGCAACCACCACGGTCAGGATCATCGAGCTGCAGGACAAGGGTTCGGCCGCGGTGATCATCGAGGAGTTCACCACCGTCGACGATGCGGGCGAGCCCCTGTGGACCGCGCGTTCGTCGATCTTCGCCAAGGGCGAGGGCGGTTTCGGTGGCGAACGGGGTAATTCAGACAAAGTTGCCTATCCCGATCGCGAACCAGATCACGTCATCGAGGCAAAGACACTTCCGCAGCAGGCCTTGCTCTACCGGCTGTGCGGTGACCGCAATCCGCTGCATTCCGATCCGGAGTTCGCCGAGAAGTCGGGTTTCCCGAGACCGATCCTGCACGGACTGTGCACCTACGGGACGGTGTGCCGTGCTGTTGTGGACACACTGCTCGATGGAGACGTGGATCGAGTCGAACGGTTTGGCGCCAAGTTTGCCGGAGTCGTCTTTCCCGGAGAGACGCTACGAATCAGGGTGTGGGAGGACGGATCCCGCTTCCTCATCACGGCATCGGTCGCCGAACGTGATGACGCACCAGCGCTCGGAAATGTAGTGCTGACCACGTTTCGTCACCAGGACTGACGAAGCCCGGCCCGAACTTGGGTCAGGCGGCACTCATGAAGATGGCAACCAGGCCGACGAAAATTGCGGCCAAAGAGCCAAGCAGCGCGAGAAGCCGCCAGATACGCAGTTTGATAACCGGAGTTGTGTGGACATGCAGTGAGGTCATCAGATTCCCTCTCTTGTGAATATGGCCAGCCCGGCTGGGTCGGTCGTCACCAGCAACTTCAACAATTTCCGTTACCAGTGTGACTAATGTGACACACGGGACAGGTGATACTCGCGGTCGACACTGCTGCCAGTGATAACGATTACACAACGCGAACAGTTGCCTAGAACACGTTTCACTCGCCTAAATTGGATAAATGGACTCTTCCGGGGGCACCCCGACGCGCGACAAGCTTGGTTTCCGCGCGATTTGGCTCATCGTGGTCGCCTGCGCCGCACTGAGCCTGGTCATCGCCGCGATGGCTTCCCTCAACACCGCGATTCCCGAAATCGCCCCGGCCGTCGGAGCCACCTCCAATCAGGTGACCTGGCTGATCGACGGCTACACACTCACCATCGCCGCCCTCTTGCTTCCGGCCGGGGCCATCGGCGACCGATACGGGCGCCGTGAGGTACTGATCGGCGGGCTCATCGTCTTCACCATCGGCTCATTGCTCCCGATCTGGGTGTCCAACCCCGATCAGTTCATCGCCGCCCGCGCACTGACGGGCGTGGGCGCGGCGTTTGTCATGCCGGCGACGCTGTCAGTCATCACCGCCGGTGTACCCGAATCCAAACGCCATCTTGCCGTGAGTATCTGGGCCGGCGTTGGTGGATCCGGCGGCATTGCAGGCTTCTTCGTGACCGGCGTGCTTCTCGAGTTCTTCAGTTGGCACTCCATATTCGTCACATTCGGCATTTCTGCGGCCGTCACCGCGGTACTGGCCTGCACGATCCCGACATCCAAGGACTCGACCACGCACCGATTCGACTGGATCGGATCGATCACCTCGGCGTGCGGGATCGGCCTACTTGTCTATGGCCTCATCGAGGCACCGCATCGCGGCTGGCTCGACCCACTGTCGCTGCTGGCGCTGATCGGCGGTCTCCTGCTCATCGGGGCATTCTGGTTCTGGCAGCTCAAGAACCCGGAACCGCTGCTCGACGTACGTCTGTTCAACAACCGCGCATTCTCCGCCGGCACATTGAGCATCACGGTGCAGTTCCTTGTGGTCTTCGGGATCTTCCTGGTGCTACTGCAACAGCTGCAGCTGGTCTTCGGATACTCACCGCTCAAGGCCGCAGTCGCCCTGATGCCGATGGTCGGTCTGGTGATGGTGTTCTCGCTGATCGGAAACTGGCTCGCCACCCGAACGAGTTTGCGGACCATTCTGGTCTTCGGTATGGCCGCGATGGGCGTCGGTTCGATCTATCTCGGCGCGGTCAGCCTCGACAGCTATCAGACCATCGTCGTCGCAATGATCATCCTGGCAATCGGTTTGGGTATCGCCACGGCACCCTCGACCACCGCGATCATGGTCAACACACCCACCGACAATCAGGGCGTCGGGTCAGCGGTGAACGACACCGCCCGCGAGCTCGGTTCAGCGATCGGAATCGCTGTCGGCGGAAGCTTGTTGGCCGCCGGCTACACCCGGAACATCGAACCTGTCGCCGCGGACGCCGAGGCGTCGATGCAACAGTTGTCCACACAGCTCGAAGCCGCCGGGCAAACGGAGCGAGCGCAAGAAGCCGCGACCGCTGCCGAATCCATCAGCGAGCACATCACCAACACTCTTGCCGAAGCGCTTCAGGTGGCAGGCCAACTGTCCCCCGTCCAACCAGAGCTCGCCGCACGGATCAGCAAGGGCGCCATCGAGGCCTTCGAAGGACCGATGGGAACCTCATGCCTCGCCTTGGGCGGCGTATGCCTCGCAACGGCCATCGGCCTTGTCTTCCTCACGCCCAAACAGATCGACGACGGTGCGGCAGAGCGTGCCGCCGCCAAAGCCGAAGCGGGCATCAGAGACTGACGTCAGCAGAGGCGTTGCACCGCGTGGGAATGTCGGCGAACGTCCCCCGCTCGGTGCTGCAGCCCAGCTCGTCTGGACGGCAGCACCGCGCGTTTCACGCTATGGAGTTGTCAAAGATGCGTGCGCGGTCCCGACAAGATCTCGGGTGCGCTGGTGGTGGAGAGCTGGTGACAGTAGTGGAGTGTTGGGTCAGGCGGCGAGGGTGAGGGTTCGCCGGTTGTAGGCCGGCAGTGGTTTTCGCTGTGGGTCGGTGTCGGCGGGTGGGATCAGCCACGGGTGTCCGTCGGTGCCCATGATGACGTCCCAGTCGGTGTTGTGCACCGCCATATGGCAGGTGCGGCACAGCAGGCATCCGTTGTCGAGGGTGGTGAGGCCGCCGTCGACGAAGTGCACGATGTGGTGGCAGTCCGACCAACCGGCCTTGGCCCCACACTTGATGCAGCAGGTGTCGCGGATGATGATCGCTTTGCGGACCAAACCCTTGAACAGACGTTTCGGCGGACTCAGATCGACCGGGACTTCCTGTCCGTCCAGGGTGATCGAGGTGATCGACGAATCGCACGCCAACATTGCGGCGGTGGCTTCGGTGACCGGACCCATCCAGGGCAGCGAGGCAGCCTCGGGATGATCGGCGGGCACGGTCACCATCACCTCGGTCCGCGGCGCCGACACCAACGTCTGTCCACCACCACCGCAATCCAGAAGTTGGTGCAGCGCATCAGCTCGGCGTTGGGTGGGGCTTCGACTGTCATCCGAGCCATCCGATTCAGTGCGCGCTTTGGACCAGAAGTCCAACGCGGAGAACAACTTTTCCCCGATCACCGCATCAACATCGAACGTCCCGACACAGCGACCCTCGTGAACTTTGTATTCGAGACTGTTCAGCGACCGGTCCTCCGCCGGCGGCGGACCACCGGTATCCCGGGCCACCTCGTTACCCAGCGCGCGAGCCTCCGCGCCGATCTCAGCTGGCGCGGCTCCGGAAATGGCGTGGCTCAGCAGTTTCCGCTCAAAGCCAACCTGCTGTTCGGAAGTTATAGGAACCTCGGACCGGCCAACAATATGCGCAACCCCTTTGACCACCGCATCGACATGCTCGGACGACAAAAACCCGTCCCGTGAATACCCGGCAGTACGATCCAGACCGGCGAGGCCCGGACCGATGCGCAACCACCGATACGCCGATGCTGGTACCGCGCCATTGGCCTGCAACAACTTTGACGTGGTAGACCCCGCCTTACGGGCGATACCCGACTCGTCGATCACCGCGGCGCACACCGCGAGCTGATGCTCGGTGGCGTTGCGTAGGGTGATCAGATCCTTCGCCATGCCCAACGTGGCAGTTGGATCATCGGGTAAGACCAGGTCGACCAGATCGTCGACCATCTCGAGAAGTCGCATAGCACAGCACCTTCCAAGGAGAGAGCAAACCGGGGGGCGTCGACCGGAGTGTCTCTGCGGGGAAGGCGTCAGATACGTTGTGCTTGTGGTCGACTGACTCCACCATACCGAGTCGAACGCATGTTCGCAAGGTCGAAAGTGGTGTATCCGACTCCACCGCAACGTCTTTCGGTAGACAGACAAACAACTGACGAATGTGAGCCCGCGGAGTCAGTCGCTGTGCGCGGAGGGAGTGCCGATGCCGCGGAGAATATTGTCGACCAGAGCGTCCGCGAAGGCGGCGGTCAGCGGTTGCGCCGGGAGCAACAGCCGGTGGTAGGCCGCACCCCACAACTGGTCGACCACCACTTCGAGGTCGACATCATCGCGAACCTCACCCGCCTCCTGCGCCAGCCGAAGGCGGTCGACCGCGAGTTGGCGGCGCGGTCGCGTGTACGTCGTCTCGATCGTTGCGGCGAGTGCGCGATCCGATTGGGAAAGCCCCACCAACTCTGCGATCACGCGACCTCGAGGGGTGTCGACGAGCAGGTGGATGAAGGAATGCAACTGCGCCTTGAGGTCGCGGCCGAGGTCGCCAGTGTTCTGGAAACCCAGCTCCACCTCGACGGCGGAGAAGTACGCCTCGAGCGCGAGCGCCCCCGGCGACGGCCACCACTTGTACAAGGTCATCTTGCTGACGCCGGCATGAGTTGCGACCTTGTCGAAGGTCACGGCTTTGATTCCGCCGGTGAACAGCAGCTCCGTCGTCGCGGCAAGAACAGCCTGGTGCACGTCCGCTGCCGCGCGGCGCCCTCTTCCGGCGCGCAACTTGATGTCCTTCTCGGCGGGCAACCCGTCCGTCGTCAATGGCCTCACCCCTTGCCTCATATGTACAAGTAGTCTACATTTCAGTTTATGTACAACTAGTCCACTTATGGAGGGAGCTGGCCATGGTCAGCAACAATCACAATGCCCGTTCCGCGATCGTCTTCGGCGGCTCCGGCGGAATCGGAAAGGCGGTCGCCGAACGCCTCGCGGCCGACGGCAACAACGTGGTGGTCCACTACGCCGGACGGGCAGCGGCAGCCGAAGCGGTGGCCAACGGCATCACCGCAAGCGGCGGGACGGCCATCACTGCCGGCGGTGACGTTGCGGACGACACCCAGGTGGAGCGTGTTTTCGATCAGACCGCCGAGCAATTCGGTGGTGTCGACATCGTTGTCAACACTGCGGGCATCATGCTGCTCGCACCTGTCGCCGACATGAATCTCGACGACTTCGATCGAATGCATCGGACCAATGTCCGAGGGACGTTTGTCGTGTCCCAGCTCGCGGCCCAGAAACTGCGCCCGGGCGGCGCGCTGATCAACTTCTCCACCTCGATAACCCGTCTGCAACAACCGAATTACGCCGCGTATGCCGCAACGAAAGGAGCTGTCGAGGCGTTGACGCTGATACTCGCGCGCGAACTACGTGGGCGCGACATCACCGTCAACGTCGTCGCGCCGGGCCCAACCGCAACACCATTGTTCCTCGACGGCAAACCCAGCGAACTGATCGACCAGCTGGCAAGCGCCGCTCCACTGGAGCGACTGGGCGAGCCCGAGGACATCGCAGAAGTCGTCGCGTTCCTGGCAGGCCCGGGACGATGGGTCAACGGACAGACTTTGTACGCCAACGGCGGCATCGCCTGATCGCATGCGGCACAACGCCCCCGGGCTACCTCAGCTGCTCACCGCGCCCGAAACCGATGTGCCGAGTGCGGCGTCCTTGGCCCACCGGTAGTCAGCCTTACCGGCCGGGGTCCGTTTGATCTCGTCCACCAACACCAGTAGACGGGGAATCTTGTAACCCGCCAGCATCGTTCGGCAGTGTTCCTGGATTTCGTCGAGCGTCGGCGCGGTCTGGTCCGGGCGGACCGCAACCACGGCCGAGACCTTCTGCCCCATACGTTCGTCGGGGGCGCCGACCACCAATGCATCGGCGACCGCGGGGTGAGCGTGCAGGCAGGCCTCGACCTCTTCGGCAAACACCTTCTCGCCACCGGTGTTGATGCACTGCGAACCGCGTCCGAGGAAGACGATGGTGCCGTCGGCCTCGACGTGCGCCATATCGCCGAGCACCGATACGCGGGTGCCGTCGGGCAACGTGGGGAATGTTCGTGCCGACTTCTCCTCATCCCCGTAATAGCCCAGGGGAACATTCCCGATCCGCGCGATCATCCCCACCTCACCGGAGCCGGGTTCGATCGGCTCCAGTTTTTCGTCTAGCACCGTCATCTTCGAAGACGGCGGCATTGCCAGCGTGCCGTCTTCCCGAACTTCGAAGGCGCCGTCGTTGCCGGATTCCGAGGCCCCGAAGTTATCGCGCAGCAACAAATCTGGCTTCGCCGCGACCATCCGATCTCGCACACCGACCGACCAGATCGCACCGCCGGAGGTGATCGAGAACAGGGCCGACATGTCGACCTCGTCCTTCAGCTTGTTCATCGCATCGGCAAGTGGCGAACCCATGCCGTCGCCGACGATCAGGATCACGTTGACCTTGTCGGATTCGATGGACCGCACCACTTTTTCGGGATCAAACGCCCGCATCAACACCAGGCGCGCACCCAGGGTCAAGAACGTGAACAGCGAATACAGCGCCGCGCCATGCATCAGCGGTGCCGCGATCAAGAAGGCCAGATCGGGGAACTCCTTTGCCGCTGCGGCAACTTCGCCGAGGTTCTTGCGCGGGTTGTTGTCTTCGTATGGGTTACCGCCCGACAACGGCTTGTGGAAGAAGTCGTCGTGGCGCCACATCACCCCCTTGGGGTACCCGGTGGTGCCGCCGGTGTAGAGCACCCACAGCTCATCACCCGTCCGGGGTTCGAAGTCCCGCGCATCCGAATACCCTTCCGGCGCAAAGGGAAGGACACTGACACCGGCCTCCGTTGCGGCGTCGGCCAGCGCCCCCGAGATCTCCCCGATGACCAACACCGTCCGCAAGGTCGGGATCTGTCCGACGATCTGTGCCAGGTTCTCCTGATGTTCGAGTTCTTCGACAACTATCGCCACCGAGTCGGAGTTCTCGAAGATGTAGAGCAGCTCTGCCGGGGTGTAGCGATAGTTGATGTTGATGGGGACGGCACGCAGCTTGATGACGCCGAGGATGGTGGTGACGTGCTCGAGGCTGTTCTTGAGGAACAGTGAGACATGGTCGTCGGCACCGATTCCCGCGGCCGACAACATGTGTGCCACCTGATTCGACTCGCGCTCGAGTAGGCGGTAGCTGTGATCAACACCCTCGTAGGTCAACGCAATCCGGTCGGGAACCGAGTCGGCGACGGTCTCGAATACATCGGCAAGGTTGAAGGCCATCTGAGAAATCTCCTTTGCGAGAGAACTTGGCACGAACTATGCGGTCAGGACAAGACCGCTGGTGGGGACTCCGGTGCCGGCGGTGACCACCACCGCACCTGCCCCGTCGACCTGGTTGACCGAGTCACCACGAAGCTGTCGGACAGCTTCGGCGATGCCGTTCATTCCGTGGATGTACGCCTCCCCGAGTTGTCCCCCGTGGGTGTTGAGCGGAAGCCGGCCACCCACTTCGAGTGCACCGGGTTCGCGGACAAGATCTTTCGCTTCGCCGCGACCGCAGAATCCGAGCTCCTCGAGCTGCATCAACGTGTACGGGGTGAAGTGGTCGTAGAGGATCGCCACATCCATGTCGTCGGGGCGAAGCTCCGATTGCTCCCACAACTGCCTGCCCACCAATCCCATCTCGGGAAGTCCGGCGATGTCGTCGCGGTAGTAACTGGTCATGATGTATTGGTTTTCGCCACTGCCCGATGCGGCACCCGCGATGACGACCGGCGTATGCGGGAGGTCCTTGGCGCGCTCGGCCGACACCACCACAATCGCCACTCCACCATCGGATTCTTGGCAGCAATCAAGAAGGTGTAGGGGTTCGGCGATGTACCGCGAGTTCTGGTGATCGTCGAGCGTGATGGGCTTGCCGTAGAAGAAGGCTTCCGGATTGACCGCTGCATGCTTGCGATCCACCACCGCGATCTGTCCGAAATCTGCACTGGTGGCGCCATATTCGTACATGTAACGCTGGGCCACCATGGCCACGAACGCAGCGGGGGTACTGAGCCCATGTGGGTAACTGAAGGCGTTGTCGGTGCCCGACGAGTTGTCCTGCGCGACCAGCGAGGTGTTCACCTGCCCGAACCGCATGCCCGACCGCTCATTGAAGGCCCGGTAGGCCACCACCACATCGGCAACCCCGGTCGCCACCGCCATCGCCGCCTGCTGCACGGTGGAGCACGCTGCTCCCCCACCGAAGTGGATGCGAGAGAAGTACTTCAACTCACCGATGCCAGAGGCGCGGGCGACCGCGATCTCGGTGTTGGTGTCCATGGTGAACGAGACCAGCCCGTCCACGTCTGCCGGCGTCAATCCGGCATCGGCGAGCGCCGCGGTGACCGCTTCGGCGGCGAGCCGCAATTCGCTGCGTCCCGAGTTCTTGGAGAAGTCGGTGGCGCCGATACCGACGATGGCGGCCTTGCCGGACAACCCGCTCATCGGCTCACTCCCGCTTCACTTTTTCCTGCCGGTGCACTGACTTCCGTATGGTCCATCACCAGGGTCACCACCGACGTCACGTGGTTTCCGAGGCTGTCCTTGCCGACCACGTCGACCGTCACCAGACCGTCATCCACCGCACTCACGGTGCCGTTGAGCGTCAACGTGTCGTAGGCGTACCAGGGCACACCGAGTCGTAGCTTGATCGACCGGATCTGCGCGCGCTGACCTGCCCAGTCGGTGATGTACCGCTGCACCAGTCCGGTGTCGGTGAGGATGTTGACAAAGATGTCCTTCGACCCCTTCTGGTGCGCGAGGTCGCGGTCGTGGTGGACGTCCTGAAAGTCCCTGGTGGCCAGGGCCGTCGAAACCACGAACGTCGGCGTCGCAGTCACCGTGAGAGTCGGCAGTTCGAGACCGACTGCGGCCGCGGGAGGGTTGGTGGGAGGGACAACTGTAGGCACTGCGGGGGGAACATTCATTGCTGCACTCCTGTTCCGGCGGGCTGCCACGCGTACAGCGTCCAGGCGGCGGCACCGTCGACCGCCGGGAAGTCAAGGAATTCGACACGTACCGGAAGCCCGATCTCGACCTGCTCGGGTTCGACCCCGCGGAGCTCACCCAAAAGCCGCACACCTTCGTCGATTTCGACGAGCGCGATGACGAAAGGCACCTTTCGGCCCGGAACCTTGGGGGCATGGTGCACCACATAGCTGTAGACACTGCCCAGGCCGGATGACACCACGTAGTCGGTGTCCTCGCCCTTGGCCTTCCAGATCGCCGGCACCGGCGGATGCCGCAGCGATCCGTCCTCGAGTTTCTGGATGCGCAACTCGTGCTCGCGCACTCCGTCCCAGAAGAACAGCGTGTCCAGAGAGGGGGTGGGGCGCATCATCTTTGCCGGATCGAAATCGCCGGACGGTGAACCGAGTGATGAGATCACCGGTGTGTCCGCCGAAGATGGCTCCGGGTCTTTGGCCGGTGGCCGGAACTTGAGGATCCGGAAATCCATCTCGGCGACCACTTCGTCCCCGACCTTCCAGGTGTTCCTGGTAGTGAAGAACCATCCTTCGCCGAGCCCGGTCTGCTTGGGCCCCACCACATCTGTCAGTGCGGCCTCGATGGTCACCTCTTCACCAGGCTTCGTGTACCGGTGGTAGGTCGAATCACAGTTGGTCGCAACGACTGACGTGTAACCCGCGTCGTCGAGAATCTGTGTCACCCGACCGAGTGGATCATCATCCGCACGCACCCGGGTCAGTCCCCGCATCGTCCACACCTGCGCCATCGCAGGCGGAGCCACGATGCCGTCGTATCCCGCAGCGCGGGCGGCATCGTCGTCGACGTAGATCGGGTTGTTGTCCCCGATGGCCTCGGTCCAGTTGTTGATCATGGCCGAGTTGATGGGGTCGCGGCCGGCCACCGGCGCACTGGTGCCCGCGGCCCGGACCCTGTCGGTGGCCGCGATGATCGCTGACGTGTCAACGGTTGTCATGGAATGGCTCCTCTCAGCGCTTTCCACGGGGCAGCCCGAGCCCGGCGGTGGCGATCATCTCGCGCATCACCTCGTTGACACCGCCACCGAAAGTGATCACGACGTTGCGTTTGGCCTGGACGTCGAACCAGTCGGCGAGCGCCGCGGTCTGCGGGTCGGAGAAATCTCCGTGCCTGCCCAGGATCTCGTCGATCAATCGGTGAACGTGCTGTAGCCGTTCGGTGGCGAAGACCTTGGTCGCCGCGGCATCGGCCATCGAGATCGAATCGCCACCTGCTGCCACCTGCCAGTTGAGCAACTCGTTGATCCGGTAGTAAGCATGCAGTTCTGCCAGAGCACGTTTCACGTCCGCATGCTTCGCCGGAACGGTGCCGTCGGGGCCCGGACGCTCCGCCCACTCGGTGATCCGGGCGAGGAGTCCATCGAGTCGTCCGGCGGGACCGAGCATGACCCGCTCGTGGTTGAGCTGTGTGGTGATCAGCCGCCAGCCGCCGTTGACCTCACCAACCACCATGTTGGCAGGCACCACCACGTCCGAGTAGTACGTGGCGTTGACGTGATGTGCATGGTCGGCGGTGATGATCGGGGTCCAGCTGTATCCGGGGTCGGTGGTGTCGACGATCAGGATCGAGATGCCCTTGTGCTTGGCGACATCTTTGTCGGTCCGGCACGCGAGCCAGACGAAATCGGCGTCATGCCCACCGGTGGTGAAGATCTTCTGCCCGTTGACGATGAACTCGTCGCCGCGACGTACCGCGGTGGTCTTGAGCGACGCGAGGTCGGTGCCGGCATCGGGTTCGGTGTAGCCGATCGCGAAGTGGACCTCACCGGCGAGGATCGCGGGCAAGAACCGTTGCTTCTGCTCCTCGTTGCCGTAGAGCTGCAGCGTCGGTCCGACCGTCTGCAGCGTCACCGAAGGCAATGGCACATCGGCGCGGGCGGCCTCGTTGACAAAGATCTGCTGTTCGATGTGGCCGAAGCCGCGGCCGCCGTACTCCTTTGGCCATCCGACACCGAGCCAGCCGTCCTTGCCCATCTGCCGGATCACCTTGCGGTAGGTGGGCCCGTGGCGCTCGGTGAGCATCACCTTGGCATCGGTTTCGGAAATCAGCGTCGAAAAGTATTCGCGCAGCTCTGCTTTCAGGCTGCGCTGCTCTGGGGTGAGATCGATGAACATCGGGTTTACGCTCCTGCCTCTACCTGCTCGGCCAGTGCATCGAGGCGGCTCGTGGGTCCACCGACCAGGCGCGAGAGATCCTTGGCGATCGAGAAGTATCGGTGCAACGGGTACGTGAGGTCGACGCCGATGCCGCCGTGTAGGTGGACCATCGTCCGCATTGTGGCCGGGACCTCCTGCGCCAGCCAATAGGTGGCCACCGCCAGATCCGACCCCGCATCAAGACCTTCGGACAAACGCCAGCCGGCCGCCGTTGTCGCCAGTGTCATCGACCGGGCCACCACGTAGATGTCGGCGAGTTGCTGCTGTACGGCCTGGAATGTGCCGATCGGCTTGTCGAACTGGACTCGCTCGGTGACATGGGTGGCCGTCAGCTTCATCGCACCGGCGACCAATCCGTCGGCGTAGGCCGCGATGCCGAGCGCGTGATGCTCGATGAGCCAATCCGGATCGCCCTCGACGATGGTCCGGACCGGCACGTTGTCGAACTCGACCGTGTATTCGCCCCATCCGCACGACGAGGTGGTCCGGGTGATGGTCACGCCCGGGTCATCACCTGCGACGACCGCGACACCCGCATCGGCGGCGACGAGTAGGGCGCTCGCGCCCTCGGCGTGCAGCACACCGGTTTTGGTTCCGGTCAGCTTCCCGCCCGATACCGATGTGTGCGGCGTGGCCGTCATCGCCGCGCCCGGTTCGTTGATGGCGGCCGCCAACCAGCCACCCGATTGCACCGCGGCACCGAGTTCGACCGCCACGTCGGGAGCCCGGGTCGCCAGTGGCGCAAGACCCGAGATCAGGGTCCCGATCGCGGGTGTCACGGCCGCGGCCCGTCCCAACGCGGTGGCGACGGGGATCAGCCCACCGACACCGACGTCATCACCACCCAGGCTCTCCGGCAATGGCAGCGCCAGAACACCGCCACCGGCCAGTGCCGACCACAACGTTGTCTCGAACCCCCCGCGATCTGTCAGATCCGCGTCCCAGACCGTCTCGTGCCGTTCCAGCACCGAGTCCATGACATCGCTCACAGTTTGGGCGGTGGAATCCAGCGTGAAATCCACGTTCTACACCCCTCCAAAAGAATTAGAACTTGTTCTAGTTGTATCAGACGAACACGGTGTCCGTTTCGACTTGCGCCAAGCTGCGGCGCGACCTCACCGAGGCAGACCCAACAGCCTCTCGGCCGTGGCCGTCAGCAGGATCTGGGTGGTGCCACCCGCGATGGACAGGCACCGGTTCAGCAGGAACGTGTCGGCAGCCGCGGACAACGCGAGGCCTTCGGTGCCATGCAACTGCTGGGCGAACTCCGGCACCGATTGGCGATGCCGAACCCCGATGAGCTTGCGGACACCGGCCACCGCCCCCGGATCCGTCCCGTTGATCGACCCGAGCACCGTCCGCAGATCCAGGACCTGCCCGAGCTGCGCCTGCACGATGAGGTCGCCGAGACCTTCGCTCTGTGCATCGGTCAGCACCGAGTCGCCGACCTGATCCAGAAGCGCTTCCATCTCTTTGCCCAGCGCCGAGCCACCCATCGCCACGCGCTCGTTGGCCAGCGTGGTGCGTGCCAGCCTCCAGCCGTTGTCCACCTCCCCGACCACACAGTCGTCGGGGACGAACACGTCATCGAGAAAGACCTCGTTGAACAGGGACCGCCCGGTCAACTCGCGCAGTGGCCGTGTCTGGATGCCTGTCGACTTCATGTCGACGAGGAAGTAGGTGATCCCCTTGTGCTTGGGGACATCCGGATTCGTCCGAGCCAGGCAGATGGCCCAATCGGCCTCGTGTGCGTGCGACGACCACACCTTCTGCCCCTGCAGCCGCCAGCCGCCGTCGACCTTCGTGGCCTTGGTACGCAGCGAGGCGAGGTCCGAGCCCGCCCCCGGCTCGGAAAACAGCTGACACCACAACAATTCGCCGTCGAGCGTCGCCCGCACAAACCGCTCGCGCTGCGTGTCGGTGCCGTGCGCGACGATCGTCGGGATCGCCCACCCCGCGATCACGAGATCCGGGCGACGAACGCCCGCTCGTTCCAGTTCGGAATCGATGAGCACCTGGTGCGACGCGTCGGCGCCGAGTCCGTACGGCGTGGGCCAATGCGGGGTCAGATATCCGGTGGAAGCGAGTGCCCGGCGCAGATCCGGTGCGGCCGCAATGGACTCCGCCTGCTCTCGGACCTGCGGGCGGTCGCGCTCGGCCTCCCCCAGATCAATCGTGAACGTTCGACGCACCCCGGACCGGTTCAGTTCGGCGACCCGCTTGCGCCACTGCCCCGGACCCCCGAGCTGGGCCTGCCAGGCCAACGCCCGACGCAGGTAGAGGTGCGCATCGTGCTCGAAGGTGAACCCGATCCCGCCGAGCACCTGGATGCAGTCCTTGGCGTTCGCGACGGTCAATTCGGCGACCACCGCGGCTGCCGCTGCGGCGCTGATCTCCAACTGCGCCGTCGCCGCCTCGCGGTCGGCACTGTCGGCTTCGGTGAGTTCGTCGATGGCCTCGGCGAGGTCCCAGGCCGCGGCGCCGACCAGTTCGCTGCGACAGAGCATTTCCGCGCAGATGTGTTTGACGGCCTGAAAGCTCCCGATCGGCGCCCCGAACTGTTCCCGCACCTTCGCGTACTCGACGGCGGTATCGAGGCACCAGCGGGCAACTCCGGCCGCCTGAGCGGCGATCCCGGCGATAACCGTTGCCTGCACAAATGAGTCCGAGACGTGCAGAACCTCATGAGCGGGGATCCGGACCTGTTCGAAGCGGACCCGCGCCAGGTCCATCGAGAAGTCGACGCCCTCGACTTTGTCAGCGACCACCCCCGGCGTTTTCGGTTCCAACAGCACCCACCGACGGCTACCCGCGATGTCCACCGGCGCCAGCAGTGCGACACCGTCGGCATAGCCGGCGACCAGTCCGAGATCACCGTCAGCTGACAGGACGCCGCGTTCGGTTTCGGTCGACAGGACCACGCCACCGCCCGTCAGCACAGCCGTTGCGATCGCGACGCCGACTTCACCGGCCAGCAGCTGCCCGAGTAACGCGTTCTCATTCGGCGCGCCTGTCACCGCGGCCAGCAGGGCACCCACGGCCGTTCCGGCCACCGGACCGGGAACGAGACCGTAGCCCGTTTGCTCGAGCATGACGGCGAGGTCGATGAACATCGCGTCCATTCCGCCCTTGCTCTCCGGTACCGCGGCCGCGAACACCCCGAGACCCGCGAGTTCGGGGAACAGTGCAGGCCAGGCATCGGCCTGCAGATTGGATCCGGGCTCGGCCGCGCGGACCGAGGTGATCGCCGACACCTTTTTGGACCATTGACCAATTGCATCGGCCACAGCGGTATGTTCTTGAGTGGTAGCGATCGTCATAGGCCTGGACATCCTGACTACTCGGAGTTGTCGGTGCGTGGTAGAACCTGTTCTAATATTGCACGTTCGAGGCGGCAGAATGAAAGGGGCTGCGGCGCGCGGCTCCCAAATCGCATTTTCGGTGCCAGCGATTAACGTGTAGTTGACCAACTGCAAAAACGGTCAACAGCAGAAACCAGGGCCCACCGGGCGCAGAAAACGAAAGAGGTCGTCCACTGATGGCAAGCCCGAATCCCACCGGCGGTTCGGTCAGCGATGCTGCCGTCGGTACCGAGGTCGACCTCGGCTCCAACGCCCAGCGTGAACGCAGGCGCCGCATCCTCGACGCGACGCTTGCCCTCGCATCCAAGGGTGGCTACGACGCCGTACAGATGCGCGCCGTGGCCGATCGTGCCGACGTTGCCGTCGGAACCCTCTACCGCTACTTCCCGTCGAAGGTGCATCTGCTCGTCACCGCCCTGGCCCGCGAGTTCGAAGGCGTTGAAGCCCGCGCCGACAAAACCCGCCTCCGCGGCGATACCCCGCTCGAGCGTCTACGCCACGTCCTGGACATGATCACCCTTGCCATGCAACGGGATCCGCTGCTGACCGAAGCGATGACCCGCGCATTCATGTTCGCCGACGCATCTGCCTCCGCCGAGGTCGACAAGGTCGCGAACATCATCGACCGCCTGCTCGCCAACGCCATGGTGGAAGGCGAGCCCGGCGATCTCGACCTCAAGATCGCCCGCGTCGTCTCCGACGTCTGGATGTCGAATCTGGTGCAGTGGCTGACCCGCCGGGCCTCGGCCACCGACGTCACCAACCGCCTGGAGCTGACGATCACGCTCCTGCTCGCCGGCCGCGACAACAAGGACGCCGCAGCGCAATAGCCGCAAAAACACCCGTTCCAGTCAAAACCACATGTTGCAACGTGTGATTCTGACCGGAACGGGTGTTTCTGTCTGTGCCTGCAAACAAAGAAGGGGCGCAACCACTTTCGTGGTTGCGCCCCTTACTTTGTATCGACTACTTCTCGGAGTCGCCGGTCTTGGCCAGCTCCACCGGGGTGTCGGGAAGCTCGATCGGCCTCTTCGAACCCTTGAAGGTGAACTTGACGTCTTCGCCGTCGTCTTCGCCATCCCAGTTCTCGACGTCGACGAGGATGATCTCGCCGGCACCGATCTCGTTGAACAGAATCTTCTCGGACAGCTGATCCTCGATCTCACGCTGGATGGTGCGACGCAGCGGCCGCGCACCCAGGACGGGATCGAACCCGCGCTTGGCGAGCAGGCTCTTGGCCTTGTCCGTCAGCTCGATGTCCATGTCCTTGTTCTTCAGCTGCTTCTCGACACGGGCGATCATCAGGTCGACCATCTTGATGATCTCGTCCTTGGTGAGCTGATGGAACACCACGATGTCATCGATACGGTTGAGGAACTCAGGCCGGAAATGCTTCTTGAGCTCGTCGTTGACCTTCTGCTTCATCCGCTCGTAGTTCGAGCCCTCGGCGCCGGACTGGGAGAAGCCCAGACCCACGGCCTTGGAGATGTCGCTGGTACCGAGGTTCGAGGTGAAGATCAGGACGGTGTTCTTGAAGTCGACCGTACGACCCTGACCGTCGGTGAGACGGCCGTCCTCGAGCACCTGCAGGAGCGTGTTGTAGATCTCCTGGTGTGCCTTCTCGATCTCGTCGAACAGCACGACGGAGAACGGCTTGCGGCGCACCTTCTCGGTGAGCTGGCCGCCCTCTTCGTAGCCGACGTAGCCGGGAGGGGCACCGAAGAGCCGCGACGCGGTGAACCGGTCGTGGAACTCGCCCATGTCGATCTGGATGAGCGCGTCGTCTTCGCCGAACAGGAAGTTCGCCAGCGCCTTGGACAGCTCGGTCTTACCGACACCGGACGGACCGGCGAAGATGAACGAGCCGGACGGGCGCTTGGGGTCTTTCAGACCGGCGCGGGTACGGCGGATCGCCTTGGAGACCGCCTTGACCGCTTCGGTCTGGCCGATGATCCGCTTGTGCAGCTCATCTTCCATACGGAGCAGACGCGTGGTCTCTTCCTCGGTCAGCTTGAATACCGGGATACCGGTCCAGTTACCGAGGACCTCGGCGATCTCGTTGTCATCGACCTCGGCAACGATGTCCATGTCGCCACTGCGCCACTGCTTTTCACGCTCGGCGCGCTCGGTGACGAGCTGCTTCTCCTTGTCGCGCAGGTTCGCGGCCTTCTCGAAGTCCTGGGCGTCGATCGCCGATTCCTTCTCTTTGCGGGCGTCGGCGATACGGTCGTCGAACTCGCGCAGGTCTGGCGGTGCGGTCATCCGGCGGATACGCATCCGGGCGCCGGCCTCGTCGATCAGGTCGATCGCCTTGTCCGGCAGGAAGCGGTCGTTGATGTACCGATCCGCCAGGGTCGCTGCAGCCGTCAGTGCACCGTCGGTGATGGAGACGCGGTGATGCGACTCGTAGCGGTCCCGCAGACCCCGAAGGATCTGGATGGTGTGCTCCACACTCGGCTCGCCGACCTGCACCGGCTGGAACCGGCGCTCGAGTGCGGCGTCCTTCTCGATGTACTTGCGGTACTCGTCGAGGGTGGTCGCACCGATGGTCTGCAGCTCACCGCGGGCCAGCTTCGGCTTGAGGATGCTGGCGGCGTCGATGGCACCTTCGGCAGCACCCGCGCCGACGAGCGTGTGCAGCTCGTCGATGAACAAGATGATGTCGCCGCGGGTGTTGATCTCCTTGAGAACCTTCTTCAGGCGCTCTTCGAAATCACCGCGGTAGCGGCTACCGGCAACCAGCGACCCGAGGTCGAGGGTGTAGAGCTGCTTGTCCTTGAGCGTCTCGGGAACGTTGCCGTTCACGATCGCCTGGGCCAGGCCCTCGACGACAGCGGTCTTACCGACGCCGGGTTCACCGATGAGCACCGGGTTGTTCTTGGTGCGGCGGCTCAGCACCTGCATGACGCGTTCGATTTCCTTCTCGCGCCCGATGACCGGGTCGAGCTTGCCCTCGGCAGCAGCCGCGGTCAGGTTGCGACCGAACTGATCGAGGACCAGCGAGGTCGACGGCGTGCCTGCCTCCGTGCTGCGACCGCCCGTGCCGGCTTCCTGAGGCTCTTTGCCCTGGTAGCCCGAGAGGAGCTGGATGACCTGCTGGCGCACCCGGTTGAGGTCGGCGCCGAGCTTGACCAGCACCTGGGCGGCTACGCCCTCGCCCTCGCGGATGAGGCCGAGCAGGATGTGCTCGGTGCCGATGTAGTTGTGGCCGAGCTGCAGCGCCTCACGCAGCGAGAGCTCTAGGACCTTCTTCGCGCGGGGAGTGAAAGGAATGTGACCGGACGGTGCCTGCTGACCCTGGCCGATGATTTCCTCGACCTGGCTGCGTACGCCTTCGAGCGAGATCCCCAACGACTCGAGCGACTTGGCGGCAACGCCTTCGCCCTCGTGGATCAGACCCAGCAGGATGTGCTCGGTACCGATGTAGTTGTGATTGAGCATCCGCGCTTCTTCTTGAGCCAGGACTACAACCCGACGAGCGCGGTCGGTGAACCGTTCGAACATTGTTCTCCCTTACGTTTCAATGGGTCGAGCTCGGCCTTCGGCTTCGGGTCCAGTCTGACTGGTCCACAGGCCTCGATCTTCCCAGGGTGGGCCTATGCCGACAGCAACATGGAAACGTCACCCTCAGCGGCCTTGGTCTCAGTCTAATGGCCGCAGGTCACCGGCACCGCAGATGTGTCGGCCTGCGCCCCCGGCGGGCCCGGTTTCGGAACCTTCAATTCATCAACACTGCAGCTCGGGCGGGTATTTGCCCTTCGATACGCCGTCAGCGAACGCGGTGCAGGTCATTCGATCGTCATGGACTTAATCAACCGGCGGGTGATATCGAGCATCTCGCGACGCGCCTGGCCGGGTTCAGCAGAGCGCGCCACATACATCGCAGCCTCGTCGATCGCGCCGATCATCACGTGCGCCAGCGGACGTACCGGCTGCTCCGGAACGGCCCCGGTCGAGACGGCGTCGGCGATCAGCGCCTCGACCATCCCCAGCGCGTATCGCTGTCCGGCCTCTCGCCACCGCTCCCAACCGAGTACCGCGGGGGCCTCGATGAGCACGATGCGATGAACCTGCGGGTCGGCGCAGAGCTCGAGCCACGCCGCGGCCCCGACCTCCAAGGCCTCGATCGGCCCGTCGGCGGCCGCGTCCGCGACCGCGACGGCAACAGCTGCCATCACCTCTTCCTCGACCTGCTCGAAGACTGCGGCAAACAACTCGGCCTTGTCGGCGAACTGGTGATAGAGCGCTCCGCGGGTCACGCCCGCCTGCGCAGCGATCGCCTGGGTGCCGACCGAACCGAATCCGTGTTCGGCAAAGAGGACGCGGGCGGCACCGATCAGCGCGGCCCGCGTTGCGGCCGTCCGGTCGGCCTGGGTACGACGATTGACTTCCATGCAGGGTGTATGTAACTTTCATGCCAGGTGTACGTAAGTTTCTTACGGAGGATACCCATCATGGCGACCATCGAGACCACCCTCGGGACCATCGAGTACACGTCCGTCGGCCCCGAGGACTCCACGTCACCGCCAGTTCTCTTCATCCACGGCGCACTCGTCGACGCCGAGCTGTGGCGCGACGTCGCCACCGGCCTGGCTGCCGCGGGGTTCCGGTGCTATCTGCCGACCCTTCCCCTCGGTTCACATCGAATACCGATGAAACCCGACGCGGACTTGAGCCCCACCGGAATCGCGGGCCTGATCCGCGAATTGATCATCGGCCTCGACCTCGACGATGTGACGCTCGTCGGCAGTGACACCGGAGGCGCACTGTGCCAGTTCACCGTTGACGCCCACGGGAAGGACATCGGGCGGATGGTACTCACCAATTGCGACGCCTTCGACACCTTCCCGCCGTTTCCCTTCAATGCCATCTTCTCGCTCTTGAAGATGCCCGGTGCCCTGTCCCCCGCATTGAATCTCATGCGGACCAAGGCAATTCGCCACTCGCCTGCGGGGTTCGGCCTGTTGGCGAAGGACCTCCCGCCCGACCTCACCGAACGCTGGGTGGCACCGGCCCGCAAATCGGCGCAGATCCGGCGTGACATCAGGAGATTGTTCGCGACCATCAGCCCATCCGAGCTGAATGAGGTCACCGGGCGGCTGGGCGCCTTTGACAAACCGGTGACGCTGGCCTGGGGCACCGCGGACAAATGTTTCACACCAAAACTCGGCCGACGCTTGGCCGCCCAGTTCCCCGACGCACGATTCGCCGAGGTGCCAGGCGCGAGAACGTTTGTGTCCCTGGATAATCCAGCCGCGGTGATCGACGAGATCACGAGAATCTCGACGAAGTCGCATAGCTGACGCCTGCGCGACGCTCAGCCGCAACGCCGGAGGTGAATGGCCGGACCCGACTCACCTGGCGCAATGCGCGGGTCGAGGATCCGGTCGCCGCCGTAGTCCCCCGAGGCAAGTGTCCGATAGGGAATCGGTGTCTCCTCGAAGACTCCGCGCAGTCGGCCGGCCAATCGACGGTGCTCTGCATCGACACCATCCCAGCCGGGTTGATCCGTTCCGGCGATCAGGTGCGGTGTCAGCGGCGCGATCCCGGAATACCAGAACGTGCCATGCAGCAACGGGAAGAGAAGCAGCTCGATGTCGCCGTTGAGCCCTCGCGGGGCGAAAGACGACGGCCGGTCACCTGCGGTCACGATCGTCAACGCGCGCCGACCGGCGAGACCGCCGTCCCCCATCTTCAGTGTCTGGCCGGTGACCGGATCTTTGATGCCGAAGGCGAACCCTTTGGCGAACACGCGGTCGAACCACCCCTTCACGATTGCCGGCATCGCGTGCCACCACATCGGGAACTGAACCACCAGCAAATCGGCATCACGCAAGAGTTGCTGCTGCTCGGCGACATCACCGAAGGTGGCACCGGAGAGCTCATCGGGACCGAGGACCGGGTTCCATCCGAGTTCGTGGAGGTCGACCACCGCGACATCCGCGTCCCGCTCGAGGATCTTCGAACCCGCCTGCATCAGCTGGTGATTGAGGGAGTCGGTGCATGGGTGCCCGTGCAACCAGAGAACCTTTTTCGCACAGTGTGACGACATGACCACTAGTCTGCAGCTACAGGTTCGATGGCAACAGTACGTACAAATTCGTCCATAGTGACCGATTGGATAGTGCCCATGCGTCCACCAGTGGAACGCGCAGCGGATGTGTGCCCCGTGGAGGTTTCCATCGCCGTGCTCGGCGGTGCGTGGAAGATGACTGTCGTCAAACATCTTTCGGAACGCACTCATCGGTTCGGCGAGCTCGGCAGGGCCGTGGGCTCGGTGACCCCACGCGTACTCGCGCGACAGCTCCGAGAACTCGAGGCCGACGGCATCGTCGTGCGCACCGTCTACTCCCAGGTGCCACCAAAGGTCGAATACTCACTGACCCCGATGGGGCACGCTTTGCGCCCAATGGTCGACGCGCTGAACGACTGGGGCAAGGCCTATCTCGATCAGGCTTCGACCCCCGGGCCCCACTCGACTATCGGGTCACCAGACCGGTGACGAGCACTGCCAGAGCGCCGGTGCTCACCACTGCCCGGACGATGTTCCACCGCACCCAGGGTTCCTCGAACGCCTCCCGGACCGCGCGCAGGTCGCTGATCCGATCGGGGTCCCCGGCTGCGGCGATCTGATTGTTCAGCGGGATGTTGAAGGCGACGGTGGTGATCAGCGTCAATCCGTACAGGACCGCGCCTGCAACGATCCACCACAAGAGCCGGTGGTCGCGGTAGAGCACAGCAGCCAGGACCGTGAAGCCGAGGCCACCGAAGAAGACCAGCAGGAAGATCGGATTGACGATGGCCACGTTGATCCGTTGCATGACCGCGACAAAGGACTTGTCATCGACGCGCCGGAGACCTGGCATCACGGCGTAGGCGAACGCCGAATACAGCCCGGCCATCAGGCCCACCGTCACCACTCCGAGGACCAGCACCGATTCCCGGAACACCGTCATGACCAGACTCCTTGTGCGGACGCCCTTTTGATCACGTCAAAGAAATCACCGGGTTCGCGTCCGAGGATCTCGCGGACGCCGCCGGTCACCGATTCATTGCGACCGTCGAACAACGTTCCGAACAGTGCCATCACCATGTCTGCGTACTCCGAGCCGACGCCTTCGGCCAGCATCGCGGCACGATAGTCGCCATCGGGAACCGTCACGAATGCGATGTCGCGGCCGAGTATTTCACCGATCTCCGCGCTGGCGTCGGCAAAGCTGAGCAATCGCGGGCCGGTCAGCTCATAAACATGTCCGGCGTGGCCGGTGCCGGTCAGTGCTTCGACGGCGGCGTCGGCGATGTCGTCGGCGTCGATGAACGGCTCACCCACCGGTCCGACGGGCAGCACCACCGCACCATCGCGGATACCGTCCACGAGGAACGCCTCGCTGAAGTTCTGCGCAAACCAGCTGCACCGCAACACTGTTGCGGGGACACCGGCGCGCAGGACGATCTGTTCACAGGCCCGCGCCTCGGGCTCGCCACGACCGGACAACAGGACGAGGCGGTCGACACCGGCTTCGCCGGCCGCAGCAACGAAGGCGGCGATGTCGTCGACCGAGGCAGGCACGATCAGATCCGGCTGGTAGGTGATGTAGACCGCGCCTGCACCTTCGAGCGCGGCCTTCCAGGTACCGCGGTCGGTCCAATCGAAATGTGTGGTCGATGTGCGACTGGCCCGCCGGACCGGCAGACCCGATCGTTCGAGTCGATCTGCCACGCGCCCACCGGTTTTGCCGGTTGCGCCGACCACCAGGACGGGACGTTGATGCTGGAGTGTTGTTGTGTTTGTCATGTAGACCAGTACAGGGGAGCGAAACGAGCGTTTCCATGGCTTATCCGCTTGATTTCATGTGTAATCGTCTTATGGATGCGCTTGGCAGTGTGCTCAATGGACCCCGTGCAAAGGATGCGTTCCTGTTACGGGTGGTGATGTCGCCGCCGTGGTCTGTCCGGATCGAGGACAAGGCTCCACTGACGGTGGTGGTGACCGTATCCGGGACCGCGGCCGTCGCCTTCGACGACGGTGAACAAGCGAACCTGCATCCCGGCGACATCGCGATCATCCGCGGCCCTGACCCGTACACCTTCGGAGACGGCAGTTCCGCGACCACCGCGATCATCGAAGAAGGCCAGCACTGCGTCAGCGACGACGGCGCAGAACTGGCCGACGAAATGTGCCTCGGCGTCCGTAGTTGGGGCAACAGCGCCGACGGCGAGTCCGTCTCGCTGGTCGGTTCCTATGGCGTGGCAGGCGAGGTGTCCGGCCGGCTTCTGAACGCACTCCCCCGGCTGATCACCCTGCATGACAACAGTTCTCCACTTGTCGAACTCCTCGCGGCCGAGATGGTGCGTGACGCCCCAGGACAAGAGGTGATGCTGGATCGACTCCTCGACCTGGTCTTGATCGACTCACTACGGTCCTGGTTTTCCTCAACCGAGTCGTCAGGGTCGAATTGGATTGCCGCCGAGTCGGATCCGGTGGTGGGACGGGCACTGACCCTGATCCACAACAATCCACAACATCCATGGACCGTCGCCGGGCTCGCGGGACAGTGCGCGGTGTCGCGGGCCGTGTTGGCCAAGCGGTTCACCGAGCTCGTCGGTGAATCGCCCATGGCGTATCTCACCGAATGGCGGCTGTCGATGGCGGCCGACCTCCTGGCCGGCGGGGACCTCACGCTCGATGCCGTTGCGGCGCAGGTCGGCTATGGCGGCGCCTACGCATTGAGCGCCGCATTCAAACGAGTTCGGGGTATCAGCCCCCGCGACTACCGCAGGTCCCTGGCGAGCTGAAGCCCGTGATTGGATGGGCCTCATGCTCAAAGGCCGGCCCGCTCCGGGAATCGGATTCGTCGTCTTCCTGCTGTCGATCATCATGGTGGTCACGGTCGGAGCGGTGTTGGCGATGGATACGCCATCCGAAGACACGTCCGAATACGAAGGTGGCACGCTCCGGTCGTATCCGAGCGAACCGCAGGAGCGTTGGAGCCTCGACCTCAGCGACATGCGCACGTATGGTTCCGGCGCCACACCGCTGGTGGCAGGCACCTACCGGGACACCTGGCTGATCTCCTACCCATCGGGCGACGGCACCACCTACCTCGCCATCAATCGCGGCAATGGAGAACGGCTCTGGGCGAAGCCGATCGACGCCGGACTCGGGAGCTGTGCACTCAACGACAAAGGTGAGGTCGGCTGCGCGGTGCGTCTGGCAGATCAGCCGGACGGCTTCTACATCGCAGATCTGGACACCGGAGAACTCGGCTCCGTCTCAGATCTCGACAACACCCAGGCCGTCACCGGATACGGACCCGACTATCTGCGGGTCAACAGCTCCGGCTATCAGGTGAGCCGCAATGCGCCGGACGGCACAGAGATCTGGGCCCGCACCTTTGCCGGCGCCGCAGCGGTCGAGGTGAACGGCACCGTCGCCATCGTGCGGGCGTCGGACGGCACACAGCATCTCATCGATCCGGATACCGGCGACGACAGGTTCGGATGCGCATGCGATCTGGTGGTCTATCCGACCGGTATCGCAGCCCAGTTCACCGAGCGCGGCGCCCAGCGCGTCGAGTTCCTCCGCACCGACGGCACCCAGACGTCGAACAACGACAAACAGCAACTGGTGCCGGGTCCGTCGACCCTTCCGGTCACCACGGGCGCAGGCAGCGAGCAGGTCTTCCAGACCCAGGGCACGTACGCCGCGTTCGATCCACAACAGAAGACGAGGCTCTGGCAGGTCACCGACCCTGAGCTGTCGAAGGTCGGCGCCCGGCCCTGCGGTACAACGGTCTCCTTTGCCCGCAAGGACGGCACCCGGTCGGTCCTCGATCTCGTCTCGGCAGACAAATTGGGGGAACTCCCCCGCGGCGACGCGATGGATCCATCCGCCAACATCGACATCCTCGGCTGCATCGGGCAGGGCGGGAACATCATCGTGTTCGGTGGCAACTCCGCGCTGACTGCCTACGACTTCACCACCGGAGCCATCGCGTGGCAACGGTCGGTGGTCGGTGGACAGCCCGCTGTGGTCGACGGATACATCGTGCTCGAGGAGGGCACCACACTCTCGCTGCTCGCGCCTTCATAAAGAAGTTCTCTGGTTGGGCGTCGGAAAACGGCCGCTACCGACGACTATGAGAATGTGAGCAGCTCAGCGGGTGGCAACCCCCACGACCCGTCCGGCCCCGCGCCGGCCGGTACAGCGCTGCTCGCTCTGTACGACGAGGCCTTGCCTGCGGTGTACGGGTACCTGATCCGGCGGGCCGGTGACAAGAACGTCGCCGAGGACGTCACCTCCGACACGTTCCTGGCCGCCATGGACCGGGCGCGAAGCGACGATCCCGTCGAACCGTCGATCCCGTGGCTCATCGGTATCGCCCGACACAAACTGGCCGACCACTGGCGCAGGATGCAACGCACCCCGACCCCGGTGGAAGAGGTCCCGGACCATCCGGCCGGCGACGAATGGGATGTCCACCTCGACCGGATGCTCGCCGAGTTCACCCTGGCCCGGCTGTCGAGCACCCACCGCGCCGTACTGACGCTGCGGTATGTCGATGACTGCACCGTGCCGCAGTGCGCCGAATTGCTCGGGCGCACGGTCATGGCCACCGAAGCACTGCTCACCCGGGCCAAGCGGGCTTTCCGCGCGGCCTACCCCGACAACACGATGCCCATCGCGAAGGGAGGCCAGTCATGAACGCTCCGAACTCATTTGACCCGTTCACCGTGCTGGCCACAGCCGATGTGCCGGTGTCCCCCGACGCCGACTTCGCACGTCGACTGCGTACCCGCCTGGAGCGTGGACTCGAACTACCCGAAGGAGTCACCATGAGCACCGACATCGGCTCTGCGCCGTCGGCCGAGAACCTCTCGTCGCAGATCCTCACCACCGTGGAACGTCCAGGGGCACTGCCCTATCTCACCGTCGCCGACCCGGCCGCGGCCATCGACTGGTACGTCGCCAATCTCGGCGCCCGACTGCGCGGCGAACCGATCGTGATGGACGACGGCACCATCGGGCATGCCGAACTCCTGATCGGCGGCGGCGTGATCTACCTCGCCGGCGAGTTCCCCGACCTGGGACTCAAAGCTCCCGCGCCACAGGCAGTCTCGATATCACTGATGCTGCCGGTCTCCGACACCGACGCGGTTTTCACCCGCGCCCGCGACGGCGGTGCGACGGTCCAGCGTGAGCCCTATGAAGACCACGGCGCTCGAACCGGTGTGATCGTCGATCCGTTCGGACATCGATGGATGATCACCGGACCGATGTCCGGGGTGAAGATCGAACAGATCCACCGCGGCGACATCGGCTACTGCTCACTGTGGACCACGGACGTCGACCGCGCCGCCGCCTTCTACGGATCGGTCCTGGGGTGGGAGTTCAACGCTGCCACCAGCCAGGTCACCAACCTGTCCCATCGCCTCGGGATCTACTCGGCCCCCGGCGATCCGACCATGCTGTGCGTGTACGCCGTCGACGACATCGATGCCGCCCGTTCCGCCATCGTGGAGGCCGGCGGTACACCAAATCAGGTGCAGCAGTTCGGCTTCGGCGAGCTACTCGACGCCGTTGACAGCCAGGGTGTGGCATTTTCGGTGTACCGGCCGACGGCGCAGGATCCGCGGCCGCCACTCAACGCCACCGGTCACGGCGAGCTCACGTACATGACCCTGTACACACCGGACAGTGAACGGCTTCGCGACTTCTACGGCCGAGTATTGGGATGGACGTTCAACGCCGGGCGCGTCGACGACGGCTGGGAGGTGGACGGCATGCATCCGATGACCGGTATCGCAGGCGGCCAGGATCGTTCGGTGGCGGTCCCGATGTGGGTCGTCGACGACATCGAGGTCGCGGTCGGGCGAGTACGCGACGGCGGCGGCACCGTTCTCAGTGGACCGTCACAGCAGTCGTACGCCATCTCCGCCGAATGCCTCGACGATCAGGGTGCACGCTTCTACCTCGGCCAGTACTGACCCCATCTTGGTGGGTTTTGGTGACGCCCACCTGGGCAAATGCTCGCCAAAACCCACCAAAATCGGGGGGTCAGGGAGCGAGGAATGCGGCGAGGGCGGCGGAGTACATACCGACGTCGGCGCTGCCCATGACCTCACGGGCACTGTGCATCGCCAACTGCGGCGCCCCGACATCAACCGTGTTGAGTCCGGTGCGGGTTGCGGTCAGCGGACCGATCGTCGAGCCACACGGCAGATCGGCCCGGTGCACGTAACGCTGGAGCGGGACCCCGGCCTTGTCGGCCGCAACCGCGAACAGGGCTTCGCCTGCCGCATCGCTGGCGTACCGCAGGTTCTGGTTCACCTTCAATACCGGACCGCCGTTGATGGCGATCTGATGTGACGGCTCGTGACGCTCGGGATAGTTCGGATGCGTCGCGTGGGCCATATCGCCGGACGCACAAGCACTCATCGCCATCGACCGCAGGTAATCTTCCCGAGAACCGCCGCCTGCCAGCACAATTCGTTCGAGTACGGTACCGAGCAGATCCGACGACGCACCCCGGTCCGAACCGCTGCCGACCTCTTCGTGGTCGAAGAGTGCCAGCACGGGGATGGCCGCCGAGGATTCGGATTCGATGGCGTCGATGAGCGCACGGGTACCGGCGTAACAGGTGCCCTGATTGTCCAGACGCGGCGCGCTGACGAGATCACCGTCGACCCCGACGACTCGACTGGGGGCCAGGTCGTGGGTCATCAGTTCCCAGCCGAGGACCTGATCCGGTGCGACGCCGGCGCGGGCGGCAATCCATTCCATGAATCCTGGACCGTCGGTGCCGACACCCCAGACGGCATTGACATGGCGCTGCGGATCGAGCGACACCCCGCCGCGATCCTCCGAGAGGTGGATCGCGAGCTGAGGAACCCGCAGTATCGGTTCGTCGATACGGATCAGATGTTCGCGCAGACCGTCGGGCTCACGGATGGCCAGCCGTCCGGAGATCCCGAGGTCACGATCGAGCCAGCTGTTGAGCCAGGCGCCGCCGTACTTCTCCAGCCCGACCATCCGCAGTCCGGCCGACCGGAGGTCGGGGTTCTGCTTGACCCGCAGGTTGGGACTGTCGGTGTGTCCACCGACGATCCGGAAACTACGGCCGCGAGCAGTGCTGTCCCACGCGACAAGCGATCCGCCTCGGATCACATAGTGCCGACCCGGCTGCGATGGCCACTGATGCTCTTCTTTCAGTTGCCGAAAGTCGTTCGCTTCCAGAACTTTTGCCACCGATTCACAGACATGGAACGGCGACGGGGAGTCATCGATGAAACTGCAGAGGCCGACTGCTTCGGCGGACGTTGTCACCATGTGCGCCTCAGGCGTTGGCGAGGACGGCGTCGAGGGCCGAGTAGAACAGGCCCAGACCGTCGTCGCTGGGACCGGTCAACGCTTCTGTCGCGTGCTCGGGATGTGGCATCAGTCCGACGACCTTGCCGTCGGCACTGGAGATACCGGCGATGGACCGCATCGAACCATTGGGGTTGTCACCGGCGTAGCGGAAGACCACCCGGCCCTCACCCTCGAGCTCGTCGAGCACAGCTTCAGAGGCGACGTAACGTCCCTCGCCTGACTTCAGGGGGACCAAGATCTCGGCACCCTGCTCGAAGCGCGAGCTCCAGGCCGAGGTGTTGGACTCCACGCGCAGCCACTGGTCGCGGCACATGAAGTGCAGGCCCTGGTTGCGCGTGAGCGCACCCGGCAGCAGCCCGGCCTCACACAGCACCTGAAAACCATTGCAGATACCCAGGACCGGCATACCCTTGCCCGCTGCCTCGACGAGCGAACCCATCACGGGGGCGAATCGGGCGATGGCACCGGCCCGCAGGTAGTCGCCGTAGGAGAATCCGCCGGGCACGATCACCGCGTCGACACCCTTGAGGTCGCCGTCACCGTGCCACAGGTCAACCGCTTCGCCACCGGCGATGCGGACCGCCCGGGCGGCGTCGACGTCGTCGAGTGTTCCGGGGAACGTGATGACCCCGATCCGCGCTCCGGTCACGACGATGCGCCCTGCACCCGGGTCACCGAGTAGTCCTCGATGACGGTGTTGGCCAGGAGCTCGGAGGCGATCCGGTCCAAGGCCTCGTCGTCGATAGAATCATCGACCTCGAGTTCAAATCGCTTGCCCTGTCGGACATCGGCGACACCGGCGAATCCGAGTCGACCCAGGGCGCCACTGATGGCCTGCCCCTGCGGGTCCAGGATCTCGGCTTTGGGCATGACGTCCACTACGACTCGAGCCACTTCGGAACTCCTCTTCAGCTGCGGTTTGCTGGACGTAACTCTACCGGCTGAGTGCGGGCTTCCCGGCGGGAGGACCTCCGATCAGGCAACGCTCCGGGCAAGGGGCGGCTCCAGCATCCGGTAGGTCGTCGGCCAAGCTCCTTGCAGCAACGCTAGATCCACGCAATTGATCAGCGCATTGGCCGCGATCGGGTTGTCGAGGTGCTTGGCTGCGACCGAGAGCCGGACGATTCCGCCGCGGCGAGCCACGCGCACGGTGTTCGCGATCAGCAGCCTGCACCACCAGGCATCGGTCCCGAATCCGTCGCCGATGCCGAGGACCCGGGCCCGGAGACGACGCCCGGTGACCAGATCGTCGATCGAGGCCTGGCCCAAATCGGTCCGAAAACCGCGGCCGGGCAGCGCCTGGCGGGCACCCGGCGAGGAGTTCCATCGGGGTGCGGCAAATATCCGCGTACGCAATCCCATTCGTTCGAGAACTCGGTCCGCGGCAAGTAGTCGCAGGTCAGCCTCATGCGCTCCCAGCACTGCGAACTCGGCGCGACGCCTGCGAACCGGGGCCTGGTCATATCCGTGGAGCACGATCGCGTCGTCGCCTGCCCGTCGCTCACGGAGCCATTCGCAGGTCGCGGCGTCGTCGACCAGCCGGAACCCGCCCGCCAGACGCGGGGCGACCAGCAGCGACACCGGTACATCTCGCGCGGCAAGCCGCTCGGTGAAGGCCGCGGCCGTCACCAACGTTTCCGTCCTGATGCCCGAGATGGACACGATGAGTTGTCCTGTCACAGCCATCAGTATCGCCGTCACACATGGTCAGACGGTTGCACCGAAGTGGATGGTAGGCAAAGTCTTCACGCGGACAGCATCTTCGGTGACAGAACTCACATCTGTAATTTGCTGTAACGGAACACACATTGCTTGCGTTGGCACCAATAGTTGCGTCGGCGTTACCGTTGGCCAGTGTCAACAACAGGTGTGGTCGAGCAACCCTCTTCGGAGCGTGTGGAAGTCGACGAGGCCTTCCAGACCGTCCACGACTTCATGTCCCGCCTGATGGCGGCGATGGACGTCGACACGATGGACGACATCATCGACACCGAACTCGGATTCAGTCACTTCAAGGCACTGCTGATCCTCAGCCGACACTGCCGGCCGCTCTCGGTCAACGAACTCTCCGACGAGCTGCGCCTTTCACTTGCTGCCACCGGACGAGCTGTCGACAAGTTGGTCGGCCTCGAGTTGGTCGTCCGTCGTGAGGACCAGTTCGACCGCCGCATCAAACGGGTATCCCTGGCCCAAGCCGGCGAAAAAGCAGTTGCCGTCGCAATCGACCGTGGGCAGGACGCGATCCGCAGTCTGGTCACCTCACTGCCCGGCGACCTGCGGACCAATCTGAACAACGCACTCGTGCCGGTATTGTCCGGCGACTACCTCGCTCCCTCACCGTGCGCCGATGACCGGGCGTCCATGTAAGCAACCGCGTCGGCATCGCCGACGGACCAGACGACAGCATGTCCAACCTTTTCCAGAAAGCAACTCTATGACCTCTACCGACAAGGCCGCACCGCCGAGTCAGAAACTCGATCCGGCGATTCTGAAAATTGCCGTGGTCGTTGTACTCGGCGCCATCATGGCGATCCTCGACACCACCGTTGTGTCGGTGGCACAGAACACATTCCAGGATGAGTTCAGTACCGACCAGGCCGGAGCCGCCTGGACCATCACCGGTTACACCCTGGCGCTGGCCGCCGTGATCCCGCTGTCCAGTTGGGCTGCAGCACGATTCGGCACCAAGAACGTCTACCTGACGTCGCTGGTGCTCTTCGTCTTGGGTTCGGCACTGTGTGCGCTGGCCTGGGACATCACGTCCCTGACCGTGTTCCGCGTGCTCCAGGGCCTCGGCGGCGGCATGCTCATGCCCGTCGGAATGATGATCCTGACCAAGGCCGCAGGGCCTGCTCGCGTCGGATCCGTGATGGCCATGCTCGGTATTCCGATGCTGCTCGGTCCGATCATGGGCCCGATCATCGGTGGCGCACTGATTGAATACGCCAGCTGGCACTGGATCTTCCTCATCAACGTGCCGATCGGCATCATTGCGTTCTTCTACGCGATGGCAGTACTGCCCGCGCAAGACGAAAAGGCCCGGCCGACATTCGATTTCCTCGGACTGCTCCTGCTCTCGCCAGGCCTGGCCCTGTTCCTCTACGGCATCTCACTGAGCGCTGAACACGGCAACTTCACCGATACCCCGGTCTGGCTCTCCGCCACCGTCGGCCTGCTCCTGATGATCGCGTTCGTCTTCCACGCGCTGCGGCACAAGAACCCGCTGCTCGATCTGCGTCTGTTCAAGAACAGCAAGCTGTCGATGGCCGTGGTCACCATGACGTTCTTCATGATCGCGTTCCTCGGCGCCGCTCTGCTGTTCCCGCAGTACTACATCGGCGTGCGCGGCGAGTCGACTCTGATGACCGGGTTGTTGCTGGCACCACAGGGTCTGGGCGCGATGCTGACCATGCCGATGTCCGGCAAACTGACCGACCGTCAGGGACCGGGCAAGCTGGTCATGGGTGGCATCGTCCTGATCACACTGGGTATGGGCTTCTTCATCTTCCTTGGCGCGGACACCTCGTTCTGGCTGCTGAGTATCGCTCTGTTCGTTCAGGGTCTCGGTATGGGTATGACGATGATGCCGATCATGTCGGCCGCACTGGCAACACTGTCGGACAAGCAGGTTCCCGACGGTTCAACGCTGATGAATGTGGTTCAGCAGGCTGCCGGTTCAATCGGCACCGCGATCACTTCGGTGCTCCTGGTCAACAACCTCAAGGACGCAGAGACTCTGAGCGAGGCGGCAGATGGCTTCGCCAGCACCTTCATCGTGGTCACTGTCCTGATCGCACTCTGCTTCATCCCGGCGTTCTTCTTGCCCCGCAAGGCGATCGCCAAGCCCACCGATGCCGAAGGGCAGCCGGTGCCGGTGATGATGCACTAGCGATTATCCGGTTCGACAACAGCAGCGCCGCCCGAGAGATTCTCCCGGGCGGCGCTGCTGCTTTGTCAGGTGGTGGCGCAGGTCAGACGGCGCCGGTCTGCCGCAGGACCCAGGCGTACTCGAAAGCAACCTCTTCCCACTGCTTGTAGCGTCCGCTGACCCCTCCGTGACCGGCCTTCATCTCCGTCTTCAGCAGGATCGGTGCATCGCCGGTTGTGTTGGCCTGAAGTCGGGCAACCCATTTGGCAGCCTCGGTGAACAGAACCCGGGTGTCGTTGAGCGAGGTGACCACCAGGATCTCGGGGTACGGCAACGCTTCGACGTTCTCATACGGCGAATACGACCGCATGTAGTCGTAGACCTCTTTGTCGGCGAGTGGATTTCCCCATTCATCCCATTCGATGACCGTCAACGGGAGCGACGGATCGAGGATGGACGTCAGCGGATCCACAAACGGCACCACGGCCAGGATTCCGTTGAACAGTTCCGGTGCCATATTGGCGACCGCACCGACCAGCAGCCCGCCGGCACTGCCACCCTCGCCAACGAGATGATCGGCGTCGGTCACACCGGTGTCGATGAGATGCTGTGCCGCGGCGACGAAATCGGTGAAGGTGTTCTTCTTCGTCAGGGTCTTGCCGTTGTCGTACCAGTGGCGTCCCATCTCACCACCGCCACGAATATGGGCGACCACGAATACGACGCCGCGATCGAGCAGTGACAGACGCGAGATCGAAAAGCCCGGGTCGTTACTCGATTCGTACGAGCCGTAGCCGTACAGCAGCGTCGGGGCGGGCCCGGAATCAGCGCCTCGCCTGCGGATCACCGACAACGGGATCTTGGTGCCATCCGGTGCGGTGGCCCAGTCCCGGCGTTGCTCGTAGTCGGCCGGATCGAAGTCGCCAAGCACTTGCTGCCGCTTGAGCAGCGTCCGCTCACCGGTTGCGACGTCGAGATCGAAGATCTCGGTGGGGTTGATGAAACTCGTGTAGCCGATGCGAAGGCGCGGGGCCGCCCACTCAGGGTTGGCCCCGAGCCCGGCCGAGTACAGCTCCTCGTCAAAAGTGACCTCGGTGAACACGGGTTCGCCGGTGGTCAGCGGAGCGATCGAAAGTCGCGGCAGCGCTTCGCGGCGGTAGCTCAGGACCAGTTGTCCGGCAAAGGCGTCGACATCCTCGAGGCGTACCTCGGCGTCGTGTGGCACCAGGGTGCGTGTTGCCGTGGGGTCACTGATCGGGGCTTCGAGCAGTTCGAAGTTCTCGGCGTTTGCGTTGTGCAGGATCAGGAATCGATCCTGGTCCTCGATGACGGCATGTTCGACGCCGTACTCGACGCCCTCTTCGCGCGGCCATACCACCGTGAACTCACCGGTGGGATCTCCGGCGTCGAGGACCCAGACCTCCGACGTGATCTTCGACCCGACCGTGATCATCAGGTACTTGTCGCTGCGGGTGCCGCCGATACCCACCCAGTACTGCTCGTCCGGTTCGTGGAACACCTTGACGTCGGGGGTGCCTGCACCCAGATCGTGCCGCCAGACCGTATCGGGGCGCCAGGCCTCGTCGACAGTCTGATAAAAAACGTGACGGCCGTCGAGCGACCACAGTGCACCGGGCGCCGTGTCGGTGATCTCATCGGCGAGCAGGTCACCGGTACGAAGGTCCTTGAACCGCATCGTGTACCGCTCGTCGCCGGTGCTGTCGACGCTGTAGGCCAGCAGCGTGCCGTCCTCACTGACCGACAACGCGCCCAGACTGAAGAAGTCGGTGCCCTCGGCCTCGACGTTCGAGTCGAGCAGGATCTCTTCACCGGGAACGGGCTGTCCGGGCTCGACTTTCGGCGGCGTCCAGTCGTCCGGACCACTGATCGGGCACCGGGCACTCAGTGAATACTGCTTGCCCTCTTCGGTGCGGGCGTAATACCAGTACTGGCCCCGCCGCGTCGGCACCGACATGTCGGTTTCCTGTGTGCGACTTTTGATCTCGGAGTAGATGTCGGTCCGCAGATCGGCGAGTTCAGCCGTTTGGGCAGCGGTGTACTCGTTCTGTTGCTCGAGAAACGCGATGACCTCGGGATCCTCTTTGTCACGCAACCACTCGTACCTGTCGATCACGGTCTCACCGTGATGGGTGCGCTCGAATGGAATCTGTTTCGCGACGGGCGGCACGATGGCTTCGGAATCCTGCGAGGTGTCGGTCACTGCTCTCCCTTCGGCCAGTCATCGAATGACAGGCCTGAAATACGTTCGTACGCTTCGATGTAGCGGGCGCGAGTGCGTTGCGCGATGTCGTCGGGCAGTGCCGGTGGTGGCGCATCGCCCGCTCGGTCCCAACCGGAATCGGGGCTCAGGAGCCAGTTGCGGACGATCTGCTTGTCGAAACTCGGCTGCACCTGGCCCGGGGTGTAGGTCTTCGCATCCCAATAGCGCGAGCTGTCCGGGGTGAGCACCTCGTCGCCGAGTACCACGGCGCCGTCGGCGTCCAGACCGAACTCGAACTTGGTGTCGGCCAGTATGATTCCGCGCTGCGCCGCCAATTCCGAGCCGCGCGAGTAGATGTCGAGGGTCAGGTCCCGCAGACGGACCGCCAACTCTTCACCGACGGTGGCCACGACTGCGTCGAAGCTGACGTTCTCATCGTGCTCGCCGATGTCCGCCTTGGATGCAGGTGTGAAAATGGGTTCGGGCAGCTTGCTCGACTCCCCCAGTCCGGCGGGGAGTTCGATCCCGCAAACCGATCCGGTGGCGTTGTAGTCGAGCAATCCCGACCCGGTCAGATATCCACGGGCGACGCATTCGACGGGCAACATGTCGAGCTTCTTGACCACCAGCGCCCGGCCGAGCAGCTCCGCCGGGATCCGGGGATCCTCAGGTCCACCCGCGAGGTGATGCGGAACGCCCAGTGCACCGAAGTAGTAGACGCTCATCGCGGTCAGGATGCGACCTTTGTCAGGGATCGGCGTCGACAAGATGTGGTCGAAGGCCGAGATCCGGTCCGAGGCGACCATCAGCATGGTGCCCTCATCGATCGAATAGAGATCCCGCACCTTGCCGGCCGCGAGATGTTCGTAGGAGTCCAGAGCAGGGCGCATACCTGTAGAGGTTAGTGGCCCGAGCATCGCCCGCCGTTGCCAGGTGCCCGGGCGATGCCGTCATCAGGGCGCGATCGCCCATTGGCGCATCCACCCCGTTCCCGGCCCCTGCTGCGACAATGACCCGGTGAGTGAATCGAAAGCTGCCGTCACCATCACCTACTGCACACAGTGCAACTGGGTCCTGCGGGCCTCGTGGATGGCCACCGAACTGCTCAACACCTTCGGCACCGGACTCGGTTCGGTCACGCTGGTTCCAGGCACGGGCGGTGTCTTCCACATCGAGGTCGACGGCACGCTGATCTGGGAGCGCAAGCGTGACAACGGCTTCCCCGACATCGTCACCCTCAAGAAACTCGTCCGGAATATCGCGGTGCCCGATTGGAACCTCGGCCACGCGGACTCGGTGGCCGACTGACCCTTCAGTCGCGGTCTGTCAGCGCCGCGGGCGCAGCACCCGGAAAGCGGGTCTCGAAGTCGAGCACCCCGACCCAGGCCGGGATCACGGCGATCCGGTGCATCTTCGCCCCACTTGCCCGCAGGTCGGCGAAGTAGCCGTCGGCAACGTCAGCGGGCATACCGCGACGCATCATCAGCTCATACTCCTCGACGATCCCGTCGACGTCGGTGATGACCGCCTTCCCGCGGATCTGCAGTACATGCGGCGGGGCCTGGTCGGTGTCGATCGTCAGGGCGACCGCCGGACGGCGTCGGAGAGCCGGAACCTTGGCGGCGCCTGCGAAGGTGGCCATCACCAGCTCGGTGCCGTTCCACCAGAAGTTGATCGGCAGCACCCGGGGTGTGCCATCGGCGACGACGTACGCGAGTCGGGCCGGGATATCCGTGTGCAACAGCTCCTGCGCAACATCGGTCCCGAGTAGCGCGAGGTCACCCTGCGGCAGAGCGTCGGCGGTGATCACGGCGCCGTCTCCACGTGCCGCGCGAGTTTGTTGAAGCAGCTGTCCCAGCCGAGTTTCGCGCCGTCATCGCTGCTGATGGGCCCCGGTGCCAGCAGGTGAAAAGTCATGGTGGTCGCGCCGGGCGCCGACTCGACAAACGTGACGGTACAGAGGGAAACACTCTCCGGCATCGTCGGATCCGACCACGTGAACACCAAGCGGTCCGGCCGGTCGACCTCCTGGTAGACGCCATCGATGTGCGCTTCGAGTCCATCCGGGAGCACCATCACCGCGCCGTAACCACCGCCGGGTCGAACATCCCCGTACATGCGCTCGCGTGGTGTGGTCATGCCCTCAGGCGCCATCCACTGGGACGACTGGTCCAGATCGACCCAGGCATCGAAGACCACCTCGGGCGGTGCTGCGAACTCGCGGACGATTGTGAACTCTCGATTGGCTGTCTCGCTCATGGTTCTTCCTCCTGGTTGCCGTTCCCGGTGATCCGGTTGATGTGCTCTTCGAGTTGATCGAACTTCGCGTCCCAAAAACGTCGGTATTCGCCCAGCCAGTCACTGGCCTGTTCGAGCGGGCGAGCTTCGAGCGAACACGGACGCCACTGGGCGTCACGCCCCCGCGAGATGAGACCGGCCCGTTCCAAAACCTTCAGATGCTTGGACACCGCGGCCAGGCTCATGTCGAACGGCTCGGCAAGCGCGGACACCGTGGCCGGGCCGTCGGCCAGCCGCTCCAGCATTGCCCGCCGCGTCGGATCGGCGAGCGCTGAGAACACGGCGCTGAGTTGATCGGCCACTGGTACACGCCTCGGCTTTCCACCCTGGGTTATTCAACTTATTGGTTATCAACCAATGAGTTGAATATTAGTCCGAGTCGGCGATTCGTCAACCCCTGATTTTGCCATCACCCGTGGGCCACGACAGACGGCTTTCCGGGCGCGATGATCAACACGATGAGTGCTGCAACCACGGCGGCCACCCCCGCCGCGACAAAGCTGCGAGTGAACCCGGCAAGCGTGACCCCGACGATGCTGGCCGCCGCGGTGCTCGACATCGCAGCCGCCCCGATCGATGCACCGAACTCGTGGAACGTACTGACGATGCCGGACGCGATACCCGCCTCCTGCGGAGCGATCTGCCCCAGAGCGGTCGCCGAGGCGGTGACGAACAGCGCCCCGGTGCCGGCTCCGGCGATGCTCACGCCGATGGTGACGGCCACCGGATGCAGCTCGATGGCGGGAACGATCATGCCGACCGCGGCGACGAGCAGCCCCGCCACCGACATCGCCCTGGCTCCGAGCCGTCCGATGAGTTGACCGGTTGTGTTGGCGCCCACCATGGTTGCGATCGCAACGGGCAGGAAGAGCAGCCCGGTGTGCAGGGCGCCATAGCCCAGCGAGTGCTGGAAGTAGAAGGTTCCGAGGAAGAACACCGCAACCATCAGCGCCGTTGCCATGACGATCAAGAACACACCTGTTGCCACCGGCCGCCGGGCCAAGAGACCCAGATCCATCAACGGGGATGCGGCAGTGCGTTGGCGCCACACGAACAGCCCGAACCCAAGTGCCGCAACAAGAACCAGCACTGCCGAAGTAACCGTCAGCCACCCTTCGTCGCCGGCCTCGATCAGCGCATAGATCAAGAACACCGACGAAGCGGTCACCAGCGCGGCACCGAGTACATCGAGGCGAGCAGGGCCGGCACCCGCGGGTAGCGCAGGCAGCATCAGCGCGATCGCCACCATGATCACCAGGCCGATCGGCACGTTGACGAAGAAAACCCACGGCCAGCCGGGTCCGGCGGTGAGCACGCCGCCCACGAGCACCCCGAGCGCGGCGCCGCCACCCCCGAGTGCCGACCACACGCCCAACGCCTTGTTGCGCTCATCCCCCGCGAACAAGGTCACCACCAGCGACAACGCCGCCGGGGACAGCAGCGCCGCGCCGACCCCCTGCGCAATCCGACCACCGATCAAAACCTCGGCGGAGCCGGCGAGTCCGGTGACCAGGGAGGCGGCCACGAAGACCCCGAGCCCGGTGAGAACAACGCGTTTGGCTCCGACCAGATCGACGATCCGACCGCCCAGGAGCATCAGGCCACCGAAGGTCAGCGTGTAGGCGCTGACGGTCCAGGTGACCGCCTCGCGACCGACATCGAGGTCAGAACCAATGTGCGGCAACGCAATTGCGACAACCGTGACATCGAGTATCAGCATCAGTTGAGCCACACCCAGAAACCCCAGGATGCGCCACCGGGCCGGGTGAGGCTCAGGATCGAAGGCAATCGGTTCTCTACTCGAATCAGACATGGCGACCCCCTAAGGATCTAAGTCGTATGGTTGTGTACGAGTTAGCTCGACGCTAACACGTACAGCCATGTACGAGCTAGGGTTTTGCCGTGAGCAATTCGGCGGCACGTCCCAGGCGGCGGGCTGATGCCCGCCGCAGCATCGACCGCATCCTCGCTGCGGCGCGCGAGCAGTTCGCAACCAACCCGCGGGCCAGCATCGAAGACATCGCCATCGCAGCTGGTGTGGGACGCATGACCCTGTACGGGCATTTCCGGACGCGGGCCGACCTCATCGAGGCCACCCTGGCCGATGCGCTGGGATCCGGTGAGGAGGTCCTGAAAGAGGTGGATCTGACCGGCGATCCCCGCGAGGTGATGCGCGAGCTCCTATTGTCGAGCTGGTCATTGGTCTGGCAGTCGTCGGCGTTACTGGCCGCAGCGGAAGGGACTCTCGGCGAAGAACGCATCCGCGAGCTCCATGAGGCGCCGGCGCAGCGTCTCGAAGGCCTGATCCGGCGCGGGCAGGACACCGGCGCTTTCCGTACCGATCTGCCGGTGTCGTGGCTGGTGAACGCCGTGCACTACCTGTTGCACGGCGCGGCCACCGAAGTCCGCGTCGGCCGCCTGGCCGCCGAGGACGCCGCCTACGTCGTCAGCCAGAGCGTCGACGCGCTACTTGCCTCGCCCGCGCTGCGAACACCCTGAAAACTGTCAAATAAGAAGGCGCCGAGGGCTATTCACCCTCGGCGCCTCGCTATAGGACAGTTTTAGGGGACGTCAGAGAATCGGCGCCGGCGCGTATCCGGCGGCGTCGGGGTACTGGGCGACCAGCTCCGCGACCTGCGCCACCACTTCGGCCACCTGATGTTCGGCAGCACCGATGAACGCCGACTTGTCGGCGAGTGCGGCGTCGAGTGCTGCCCGATCCAGCGGCAGACGATCGTCGGCGGCAAGCCGGTCGAGCAGGTCGGGCTCGCGGCCGTCTTCCCGCATCGCGAGCGCAACGGCCACCGCGTTCTCCTTGATCGCCTCATGGGCGACCTCGCGTCCGACCCCGGCACGCACTGCCGCCATCAACACCTTGGTGGTGGCGAGGAACGGCAGATAGCGGTCGAGTTCCTTGGAGATCACCGCGGGGTACGCACCGAACTCGGCGAGAACGGTCAGGAACGTTTCCATCAGACCGTCGATGGCAAAGAACGCATCCGGCAGTGCGACGCGGCGGATCACGGAGCAGAACACGTCGCCCTCGTTCCACTGCGCGCCGGCGAGCTCGGCGGCCATCGACCCGTATCCGCGCAGGATGACCTGTAGGCCGTTGACCCGTTCACAGCTACGGGTGTTCATCTTGTGCGGCATCGCTGAACTGCCGACCTGTCCTGGCTGGAAGCCCTCCGTCACCAGCTCATGCCCGGCCATCAGCCGAATCGTCTGCGCCAGCGACGACGGTCCGGCCGCCACCTGCACCAGCGCCGAGACCACATCGTGGTCCAGCGAGCGCGGGTAGACCTGCCCCACCGACGTCAGCGACTTCGAAAAGCCAAGATGCTCAGCAACTTTCGACTCCAACGCCGACAACTTCTCCACGTCGCCGTCGAGGAGGTCGAGCATGTCCTGGCTGGTGCCCATCGGGCCCTTGATGCCACGCAGGGGGTAGCGGTTGATCAACTCGCGCAGCCGGGTCAGGGCGATCAGCAATTCATCGGCGGCAGAAGCAAAACGCTTGCCCAACGTCGTCGCCTGCGCAGCGACGTTGTGGCTGCGTCCGGCCATCACCACCGACGAGTACTCCGCGGCGCGATCGGCCAGCCGGGCCGCGGTGGCCACACCATGGGCGTGGACGTGTTCGAGGGAGCGCAGGATCTGCAGCTGTTCGACGTTCTCGGTGAGGTCGCGGCTGGTCATGCCCTTGTGGATCTGTTCGTGCCCGGCCAGCGCGTTGAACTCCTCGATCCGCGCCTTCACGTCGTGCCGGGTGACCCGTTCACGATCCGCGATCGACGCCAGGTCGATCTGGTCGAGCACCCGTTCGTAGTCGGCGATGGCCTCGGGCGGAACGTGGATACCGAGTTCGCGCTGCGCCTTCAGGACCGCAACCCAGAGCTGGCGCTCCAGCACGATCTTGTACTCCGCCGACCACAGCCTCACCAGGTCGGCGGACGCATAACGCGCGGCCAGAACGTTGGATACGCGGGGCTTCGTCAGGTTTTGCTCGGTATCAGACACCGGTACATTATGCCCCGCCGCGAAACGCCCTCCGCAGCCACTGCAGGTCAGCCCACCGCGACCGGTGTCACCGGCGCGACATGGTCGATCACCTCGGACAGTGCAAACTTCGCCGCGGACACAACATCTGCGACGGAATCGGCCAACGCCCCGATCACCACACCGTCCTCGACGGCCATCAGTTGCGCGATCCCGGACAGGTCGGTGCTGCGCCCGGACTTCTCCAGGACGTCGAAGTGGACGTTCCGGATCCGGTTCCGGTGATCGGCGAGTATCTGGTGCAGCCGCGGCATCCGTGCACACAGGATCACTGTTTCGTAGCGGCAGGTCAGTGTGGCCCGTGGCGTGTTGTCCCCGACGAACACCTCGGCGAGCGCTTCAGCGGTCGCCTCGGCACCCCGACGCCGGCGCGGGAGCGCCCGACTCCGCTTGGCAATTGCGGTCTGGTCGTCGTCGCAGACATGCTCGACGGCTTCGGCCACCAGATCTTCAAGGCAGGCAAAATAATAGGTTGTCGACGCCAGCGGCAACCCCGCCCGATCCGCGACCGCACGATGCCGGACCGAGTCAAACCCACCCTCCAATAGCAACTCTCCCGCGGCGGCGATCAGCAGCGCCCTGCGACGCGCGCCTTTTGGAGTTCCTGCGGAGTTCACCCCGCCATGGTGGCAAAGGCCGCGCGACCATGGGTCATTTCGGCCAAATACCGGCTGCAGGCAGGCGTTTGCGCTAAAACACCGGAGCGAGGCGCTCCAAGGCCAACGCGATGTCGTCTGTGGCGCCTGCGAAACTCATCCGGACAGTCCGATTTCCGTGGCGGGTATCGAAATCCAGCCCGGGTGCCATCGCCACTCCGGTCTGTTCGAGCACTCCCTCACACCAGCCCAGCGAATCGTCGGTGCGATCGCCGAGGTCGGCGTACACATAGAACGCGCCGTCCGGCGGGGCGATGTCGTCGATACCCAGATCGGCCAGCCCCCCGAGCAAAAGCTCCCGATTCCTGGCATACCGCGTGACGTGACCGTCGAGCTCGACCCTCGACTCCGGACCGAATGCGGCAACCGCCGCGTACTGACTGATGGCAGGCGCGCAGATCGTCAGATTGGCCGTCAGCCGTTCGACCGGGCGGCGGAGCGGCTCGGGAACCAGCATCCAGCCGAGGCGCCATCCGGTCATGCTGAAGTACTTCGACACCGATCCCATGACGACCGATTGCCGCGACGTGTTCCACGCACACGATGTCTCACGGCCGTAGCTGATGCCGTGGTAGATCTCGTCCGAGATCAGCAGTGTGCCGTGCGCATCGCACCAGCGCGCGAGGTCCGCCAACTCGGCCGGATCCAGGATCGTCCCGGTCGGATTGGCCGGACTCGCGACGATCAAACCCGCAGGCGGTCGGTCCAGCGCTTCGAGCATCGCCACCGTCGGCTGAAATCTCGTCTGCGGCCCACAATCGAGTTCGACGACCTCACAACCCAGGGCCGCCAACGTATTTCGGTAGGCGGGGTAGCCAGGGCGAGCCATCGCGACGGTGTCCCCGGCGTCGAACGCGGCCAGGAAGATCAGCGTGAAAGCACCCGACGATCCGGTGGTCACCACCACGTCATCGGGTTCCACCGGAACGTCGTAGCGCTCGCGGTAGTGGCCGGCGATTGCTTCGCGCAACGGCGCGATCCCCAGCGACTCGGTGTAGCCGAGCAACGATTCGTCCAGCGCCTTCTTGGTGGCGGCGAGGACCGGGGCCGGGGCCGACGTCGACGGCTGACCGGCGGCCAGCGAGATGACGTCGAGGCCACGGGCCCGCCGCGCAGCAATCGCGGCCTGCACGTCCATCACGTGAAACATGTCGACCTGAGATCGTTGAGATTGCGAACGCATACCCCGAAACTATCTGCTCCTGGTCGGCCCTGATCGATCACCCGCATCGACTGACATTCACCCGCCACTCACAGGTACCGTTGTCCTGCGATGACTACCTCCGCCAACCGGGCGCCCTCACCCCGAACCTCCGGCAACCCTCCCACCCACGGCGGCCCCGTGACCGGCCGTCGTGCCGTGCTCGGTGCCGGGCTCGCGCTCGGCGCCCTCGGATTGCTGGCGGCATGCGCTGACGACGAGCCGAAGCGGGTCGCCCCGCAAGCGGTGCGCGCGGATCAACCTTCGACCCGGCCCCAGGAGGCCACCGCCCCCGTCGGCACGGCGGAAATCTTCACCGGCAGTTTCGAATCCGCGAAGATGCTCGGCCGCCAGACGAACTGGATGGTGGCCCGACCGGCCGGGGTGACCGGCGAACTCCCGGTTGTTGTGGTCCTCCACGCGCTGAACACCGATCACCGCGCTGCGTTCATGGGCGGGCTCGAGATGCAGACCCTGATGCAGGACTGGGCAAGCCAGGGCAACGCCCCGTTTGCACTGGCCGCGGTGGACGCCGCCCGCAGCTACTACCACCCACGGACCGACGGCACCGACGGCGGTGCGATGGTGCTCGACGAATTCCTCCCGATACTCGAAGGCGATCCGGGGCTGGGTCTGCGCACCGATCGCATCGGCTTGTTCGGCTGGTCGATGGGTGGATACGGCGCACTACGTCTGGGCGCGATGCTCGGCGCTCCCCGCGTTGCTGCGATCGCCGTCAGCTCACCCGCATTGTGGGGCGACCCCGCGAACTTTCCGCCCCGCGCGTTCGACAGCACTGCCGACTACCAAGCCAATTCCCTGTTCGGACAACAGAATTCGTTCACCCAGATACCACTGTTGATCGAGTGCGGATCCAGTGACCAGTTCTTCACCTACACCCGCCAGTGGATGGCAGGCCTGCGGCCGCCGCCGGCATTCGGGACATCGCCGGGTGGGCACACCAACCGCTACTGGCGGGGCGTCCTGCCCGGACAGATCGCATTCCTCGGCCGCAACCTCGCGGACTGACGGACGTAGATCAGATTCCTCTGCTGATGAGCTCCGAGAACCGGCGCTCTGCTCAGTCCCGCCTCGTCACCGGTTCGACAACTCGCAGGAAATCGAGTAGCTCGGCGTCTGCGCTGCCCGGTGTTGCCGAGTACAGGACCAGCTTCAGGTCGGAGCCGGGGACCAGTAGGACATCGCAGTCGAGGGTGATGTCGCCGACCGTCGGATGGCTGATGGTCTTGCGGTCGGACGCGTGCACGCCGACCTCGGCGCGCTGCCAGAGTTCGGCAAACCGTGGATGGTGTGCGTTCATCTCGTCGATCAGACCACTCACCCGGGGATCTGCCGGGTACCGGGCGGCGGCCTCACGCAGATCGGCCACCAGAGCCGCTTCGAAATGGTGGGCATCACGCTCGGATCGGACGTATTTGCCTGCGTCGCAGGCGAAGATGACCCGGACGAGGTTGCGGTCGGCGGCCGAGGTCGCGCTGGGGTCGCCGAGCAGTGCCGACCAGGGGTTCGTCCAGCGGATGAGCTGCCAATCGGCGGCATAGACCGCCAGCGGTTGATCGCCAAGCCGGGCCAGGATCCGTGCCACTCCGGGCGAGATGTGATCGTCGACGAGACGATCTCCCGGCGGCAGTAGCCCCGCGGCCCGGAACAAATGGTCGCGTTCGGCTCGACTGAGCTGCAATGCTCGCGACAGCGAACCGATCACCGAATCGGTGGGACGGGTGGCCCGCCCCTGTTCGAGCCGGACCAGGTAGTCGACCGACACCCCGGCGAGCTGCGCGAGTTCCTCACGACGCATCCCCGGGACGCGCCGCCTGGTTCCTGTGGTTATTCCGGCGTCGGCCGGATCGAGCCGATCCCGCCACCGCCGGATCAGCTCCCCCGCGTCCGCTCGTGATGTTGTCACCGGTCCATTGTGCGACACCCCGCCTCATCGAGCCTGGTACTGCCAGACCCCATGTTCACCGGTGATCTGGCAGTACCGATCGCGGCAGACGATTCTTCGGGTACCTACCGTTTCAAATCCGAGGAGATCGTCTTGACCCCCACCCGAACTTTTGTGATGACCGGCGCCACCCGCGGAATCGGCCGCCTTGCCGCCGCGAACATCGTGTCCGACGACCCCGACGTCCATCTGGTGCTGCTCGCCCGCGGCGCGGCCGACGACGTTGCCTGCGAACTGCGGAGCGGCGGTGGCACCGTCACCGTCATCACCACAGACCTCTCATCGCCTGCTGATGTTCATGCGGCCGCCGATCGGGTGAGGTCTTTGCTCGCCGCGGGGCAACTGCCACCGCTGGCCGGAATCGTCGCCAACGCCGGAGTCCAGTTCACCAACGCCCTGACCGTCACCCCGGACGGCCACGAGGAAACGTTCGCGGTGAACGTACTGGCCAACCATGTCTTGATCCGAAGTCTTGCCTGCAGCCTTCAGTCCGGCGCACGCATCACCGTCACCTCGAGCGACACCCACTTCGGCGACCTGCGGCACAATCTCGGAATGATCCCGGCACCGGCGTGGAGTCACCCCGCCAGACTGGCGGCACCGGGCGCGTTCCCGAATCCCGAGTCGGCCGCGGCGGGCCGAACCGCCTATTCCACAAGCAAATTGGCGGTTGTGCACCTCGTCCACGCCTTCGCGCGCCGGCTACCCGACGGGCTGCAGATCGTCTCCTACAACCCCGGCTTCGTCCCGGGTACCGGCCTGGCGCGCGACGCGAACGGGTTCGAACGGTTCCTCGTCGGCCGAGTGATGCCTGCGCTGACCCTGACCCCGATCGCCACCACGAAGCGCGCTGCGGCCCGTCACCTCACCGACACCGCGCTGGGTGTCGTCGCGGCAACCTCCGGCGACTACATCGACCGCGGTCGGGTGGTCCGGTCGTCGGACGAGTCGTATGCCCCGCTGCGCGAGGACGAACTCTGGAACCATGCCGAGGAGCTGATGGGCGACCTCAGATGCTGATGCGACCCTCTTCGGCAGCCAGCCCGATGTCGGTGCGGAAATGCGAACCGGTGAGTTTGACGGTCTCGAGCCGGCTGTAGGCCTGGGCTCGGGCGGCGGCAAGATCTGCGCCGACGCCGACAACGCTGAGCACGCGGCCCCCATTGGAGACCACGGCACCATCAGCGATCGCGGTCCCGGCATGCAGCACACCTTCGGCGTCGGAGCCGATGATCGGATCGCCGGTACGCGGCCGTCCCGGGTAGTTCTCGGCGGCCACGACCACGGTCACGGCAGCGCCCTCTTCCCATTCCAGGGGCGGAAGCTGTTCGAGGGCTCCGGTGGCCGTGGCGTTCAGTGCCACACCGAGCGGCGACTTGAGCAGCGCGAGCACGGCCTGGGTCTCCGGATCACCGAAGCGACAGTTGAATTCGACAACGGCGGGGCCGTCGGCGCCGATCGCGAGTCCGGCGTAGAGCAGGCCGGAGAACGGGATGCCGCGGGCCACGAGCTCGGCCGCGACCGGCTTGACGACCTCGTCGACGATCCGCGCGACCATCTCATCGGACAGCCAGGGCAACGGTGTGTACGCACCCATACCGCCGGTGTTGGGTCCGGCGTCGCCGTCGCCGACCCGTTTGTGGTCCTGCGCAGGCAACAGCGGAACGACGGTGTCACCGTCGACCAGGCAGAAGAGTGACACCTCGGGACCGTCGAGGAAGGACTCCAGCAACACCGGATGTCCACTCTCGAGGAGGTCGGCGGCGTGGATCCGGGCTGCGTCGCGGTCGGCGGTGACAACCACGCCCTTGCCTGCAGCCAGCCCGTCGTCCTTGACGACCCAGGTCGGCCCGAAACGGTCGAGTGCGGCGTCGAGGTGGGCCGGGTTGTCGACGATCTCGCTGTGCGCGGTCCGGACGTTCGCCGCAGCCATCACATCTTTGGCAAATGCCTTGGAGCCCTCGATCTTTGCCGCTTCGGCGCCGGGGCCGAACGTGGCGATGCCTGCTGCCCGCAGCGCGTCGGCAACTCCGAGTACCAGGGGTACCTCGGGGCCGATGACCACCAGGTCTGCGGCGATCGATGTGGCCAGGGCCACAACGGCATCGGTCGACACCATATCGACCGCATGGTTGGTGGCCAACGCCGCGGTGCCGGGGTTACCCGGAGCCACATGTAGGTCGGTGACGGACGGGTCGCGGTTCAGACCCAGGACGAGGGCGTGTTCACGGCCGCCCGATCCGATGACGAGTACTCGCACGTGCCTGACCCTACCGCCCACCGCACGGGGCACATACCTACGCCTCCAGCACTTCCAGTGCCTGACGTCTGTGCTCGCTGCCCACGACCTCATCGACCACAATCCCCAGAGCGGGTGCCAGTGCCACGACGATCAGACAGGTCGCCACCGAAACCCCTGCCGCGGCAAGCACAACCGCCACCGCGAGTACCACCGCCATCCCGCACAGTTCGACCAGGTGGACGCGGTTGAAGCCGAGTAGAAAACCATAGAGCGAGTAGATGCACGCAAGGTAGGTCCCCACCGGGACGATCACGGCGACCACCGCGGCTGTCTCGCTGATCGTCGCCTCGTGCTCGAGGTAGAGCGCCGCCACATGGAGCCCGGCGCCCATCATCGCAATGGACATGAAGATCAGGATGTGGAAGTAGCCGAACGTGAACGCACGGCCACGGCGCGCATGCAGTGCCCGCCCGGAAGGGACCACGAAGTAGATCCACCACATGCCGAAGGTGATCCCCACACCCGCCAGACCGACGACGGCGGTCTCGACCGTCCAGCCCTGGAGGTGCACCACGGCCTGGAGCGCCACGGCTGTCCCGAGGATGCCCTCGCCGAGGGTGATGATCGCCAGCAGGCCGTACCGCTCGGCGATGTGGTGCGCATGCCACGGCGTCGGTCCTTCTTTGCCCACTTTCTCGGCGATCACCGGGACACACATCTCGGCCGCCGCGAGCAGCCCGATCACCGCCATCGTCTGGTAGAGGCCGGTGTCGAGGAATATCGCTGCCACCCAGGCGATCTGCACAATGCTGATGCCGACCACATAGACCAGACACGTGTGGCGGTAGCCCGAACTGCCCAGTGCCGCGCGAAGCCATTGCACAACCATCGCCAGCCGCATCACCACATATCCGAGAACCATCACGCGGTTGTTGACCACGCCGCCGGCATCGATGGACTCGAAGACCGGCTCGATGCCCAGCGACAGGATCAGCACGCCGATCATCTGCACCATCGTGGTCAGGCGGTACACCCAGTCGTCGGTGTCGAAGGCCGAGGCGAACCAGGTGAAATTGATCCACGCCCAGATCGCGGCGAATGTCGTGAAGACGAATCCGAACACAGCCGTCTTGTAGTGCCCCTCGGCCACATAGTGCGAGACCTGCAGACCCGCGAACGAGAAGGCGACCACGAACGTGAGGTCGAAGAACAACTCCAGGTTGGTCGCGGCCCGATCGTCCTCGTGCGGGTCGCGGCCGACCATGCGGGTCACCCGATGTTTGAGTTCGCTCACTGCGGCCACGGCCGACGGTCCGCCACCCTGTGTGTCGGTCATGTAGAGCCCCAGCCCTTCTCCATTGACGATCGCTTGCCTGAAACCAAGGATCGGCCCCGACCCAGGCTAAGTCAGCACGTGAAGGAGCGTGGATCAGGTGGGTTCGGTGAGGTCGTACAGCGTTACCGAACCCACCGTCGTACTGGAGAAGTTGGCCTCGACCCACTCGGTGATCTCAGACGCGGTGCCGCTGCCACCGCCCCCCATCTGGCCGCCACCGGCGATGAAGTAGTGGATCTTTCCCTCGTGCACATACACCTGGAACTCGGTCAAAGTCGGCGACGGATCACTCCCGTTGAACCCACCGATCGGCATCACCGAATGCTCGGTGGCCAGCTGATAGCCCGACGCACTGTTCGAGCCGATGGCGGCCGCCACCCAGGTGAACTGGTCGGCGTCCTCGTTCAAGGTCGCAACCATCTCGCCGGTTGGCGTCGATCCGGAGAGTAGTCCGCCACCGGCACCACCCATCTGACCTGCTTCCCCCAACTGCGCCCGGCCATCTGTGCCGCCACCCGGCCCCGGCATCGCACCTTGACCACCCGGTGCACCTCGCCCGTCGGTCATGCCGGGCATGCCTTGCTGTCCGGTCATCCCGGGCGGCACCATGTCGCCGGCGCCGGCGGTCATCCGCCGCATCCCACCGCCCGGCCCGAAACCGCCGTCGGAGGAAGGCCCGGCAGTGGGAATCGATCCCGATCTGGTGGACGAGACCGTCTCGATCGCATATGCGGCCGGACCCACCAGTCCCAGGGTCAGTGCCACAAACGCTGCGACGGGTGCGACACGCCGCAGCGCCGGTCTGGTCAGCTGTGAGAATGCCACAACGACCGCGGCAACGACCGAGCCGATCAACACGACGTAGCGCAACCACGGCACGAAGTCCGGTGAACGACTCAGGAGTACGTAAGCCATTGTGCCCGTTGCCAGAATCGCACCAGCCAAAACCATACGCGGCCACAACCGATCACGGCGTTGCCAGCACTGAACCGCCCCGGCACCCACCAGTGCGGCGATCGCCGGCGCCAGCGCCACCGTGTAATAGGCGTGGAAGATCCCCGCCATGAAACTGAACACAGCCATCGTCGTGACCAGCCACAGTCCCCAGACCACCAGCAGCGCACGTTTGCTGTCGGTCCGTACCGACTTGCCGCGCAGAATGATTGCGGCGACACCCAAGATGAACGCGGCGGGGATCAGCCACGCGATCTGACCACCCTGCGATGCGTCGAACATGCGCGTCCAGCCGGTTTCGCCCCACATACCACCTCCGCCCCCGCCACCGGGACCGGCGGGGAATCCCTCAGCGCCAAATCCTCCGACGCCCTCGCCACCGGTTCCGCCACCCCCCGGTGTGACGCTGCCCGTCTCGTTGCCACTGAGTCGACCGAATCCGTTGTAGCCCAATGTCAGTTCGAGAATCGAGTTGTCCTGTGATCCACCGATGTACGGGCGCGAGCCGGACGGCCACACTTCGACGGCCAGAACCCACCAACCCGCGGAGACGATCATCGCTCCGAGCGCAGCGAACAGATGCCCCAGTCGGGTGATCCAGGTTCTCTGTCCAAACGCGATGTAGGTCAACGCCAGCGGGGGGATGACCAAGAACACCTGCATCTGTTTCGTCAGAAACCCCAGTCCGACAAACACGCCCGTAAGGATCATCCACCGGATCCTGCCGTCGTCGATGGCCTTGAGCGTCGCCCAGACGGCGGCGATCATCAACAACACCAGCAACGCATCGGGATTGTTGAAACGGAACATCAATACCGCGACCGGGGTGAGTGCCAGCCCGACACCGGCGATGAGTCCGGCGACGGGACCAAAACGTTTACGGACAATCCAGTAGAGCAACGCTACCGACGCCGCACCCATCAAGGCCTGCGGTACCAGGATCGCCCACGAGTTGAGACCGAAGAGTCGTACCGAGAGCCCCGGAATCCACAGCGACATAGGTGGTTTGTCCACCGTGATCGAGTTCGCTGCATCCGAGGACCCGAAGAACCACGCCTTCCACGACTGGGATCCGGCCTGAATTGCCGCCGAGTAGAACGAGTTCGCCCACCCGTTGACACTCAGGTTCCACAGATACAGTCCCACGGTGGCGACCATGAGTACGGCAAAGGCCGGCCACTCCCAGCGCGGCCGGGGCGCTGACATCGGGGCGGGTTCCGGCGATGCCGGCTCCGGCTCGGCCGGTAGACGATCGACCAGCACCGTCATGCCGATACCTCCTTGTTGTGATGAGACGTGCGAAATACCAGGCGAAACCCGACAAAACGAAGGACCGTGGAGATCAGGTTGGCCACCACCAGCACGGTCAGCTCGACGTGCTTGGACACATCCGGAGCCCAAAGGTGCAGCAGCATCAACGATCCGGCGGTCAGCACCCATCCGAGTACAAATATCGCGATGCCCTGCAGCTGATGCTTGCCGGCGCCATCGCGACCGCGCACACGAAATGTGAACGCCCGGTTGGCGGCTGTGTTGAACACGGCGGTGATGAGTAGTGCGAGAAAATTGGAGATCTGCGCGCCGACAATGGAATGCAGCGCGAGATAGAGCCCCGCGTAGGCGACCGTGGAGGCCACGCCGACCAGACAGAATCGAACCAACTGGCCGGCCAGACCGCGCGGGACACCGGCCACCTGCGGACCGATTTCGCTACGGCCCAGGCTTTCTCTGAGCTCAGCAACCGGCAGACGTCCGGAGGCCAGTGCCCGGCCAACGCGCCAGCACCCCTTGATGTCTTCCGTCGCGGTCGCGACGATGTCCACCTTGCTGTGGGGATCGTCGATCCAATCGACCGGAACCTCCGCGATCCGCAGCCCCGCCCGCTGAGCGATCACCAGCATCTCGGTATCGAAGAACCAGCCGGTGTCGTCGATCATCGGCAGCAGCCGACGGGCGACATCGGCCCGAACAGCCTTGAAGCCGCACTGCGCGTCGGAGAAGCTCGCACCCATGGTGGTGCGGAGCATCAGGTTGTAGCCACGTGAGATGAACTCGCGCTTGCCACCGCGGACAACCCGCGACGACCGGGTGAGCCGGGTACCGATCGCAAGGTCGGAATGTCCGGACACCAGCGGGGCCACCAACGGCAGTAGTGCGTTCAGATCGGTCGAGAGATCCACATCCATGTAGGCGACCACCGCGGCGTCGCTGTCACGCCAGATGCACTTGAGCGCGCGGCCACGCCCCTTCGCATCGAGATGGGCGACCCGCACAAGGCGGCCGTTCTCAATCGATGCGGCGAGTTCCCGCGCGATCGCCAATGTGCCGTCGGTGCTGGCGTTGTCGGCGATGGTGATCCGTGCCGAGTACGGCATGTGCGCACTCAGATGTGCGGTGAGCCGGTGGATACACGACGCCAGATCTGCTTCCTCGTTGTAGACCGGGACAACGATGTCGATCACCGGTGCCGCGGGTGTGAGATCGACGACGATGGCGGCAACCTCGGCCGGGACCTCGTCAATGGTGTCTGCGCTCATGCCGTCACTGTGGAATCCCAGCCTGTCGCAGAGCTGCATCGCCGCTGTCAGGTTCCTGTAAGCGCTGCGACCAGCGGACGGGGATAAGGTCGAGGCATGGCATCGGTTTTCACAATGATCATCAACGGCGACATCCCCGGACGATTTGTGTGGAAGGACGACGACGTCGTGTCGTTCCTGACCATCAACCCGGTCACCGACGGGCACCTGCTGGTTGTCCCGCGGCAGGAGGTCGATCACTGGGAAAGTGTCGATCCCGCACTCTTCGGCAAGATCAGTTCCGTCGCGCAGACCCTCGGGCTGGCCGTCAAGGCGGCATTCGATGCTCCCCGGATGGGCCTGCTGATCGCCGGGCTCGAGGTTCCTCACCTGCACGTCCACGTGTTCCCGGCCTGGCAGCTGGAAACCTTCGACCTGGCAAACGCGCAGAAAGAACCCGACCCGGCGGCACTCGACGCCGCCGCCGACAAGATCCGGGAGCAACTACGCGCCCTCGGTCACGGTGAGTACGTCAGCGACTGATCTGGTCCCGCGGAATCCGCACCCAGAACGTCGCACCGGCGCCGGGCTCCGACTCGACGCCAACGGTGCCTCCGTGCGCGGCGACCAAGGCCGCGACGATCGACAGGCCCAGGCCACTGCCCGAGGAACTGTCGGTGCGATGACGTGATGAATCGGCGCGGTAGAACCGCTCGAACACTCGCGCCCGGTCCTCCTCGCTGAGCCCTGGGCCGGTGTCGGACACCGACAAGACCGCATCGTTGTCGACGGTGCCGACGCGAACGGTGATCGACGCATCGTCGGGCGTGTGCAAGATGGCATTGCCGACGAGGTTGCTCAACACCTGCGCGAGCCGGGCGGCATCGCCGGAGACCTCGGGAATGCCCGGTCCGTCGAACACCTCCACCGAGATATCCCGGTCCGGGGCCGCCGCCCTGGCGCTGTGCACCACGTCGGATGCCAGCGCCAACAGATCGACCGGCGCCCGTTCGAGTGGTCGCTGGGCATCGAGCCTGGCGAGCATCAACAGGTCTTCGACCAACAACCCCATCCGCTTGGCCTCGGTTTCGACCCGCGACATCAGTACCTCGGTGTCGGTCATCGCACCCTGTCGGTACAGCTCGGCGAATCCCATGATCGACGTCAGCGGTGTTCGTAGTTCGTGACTGGCGTCGGCCACAAACCGGCGCATGTTCTCTTCGGAACGGCGAGCCTGCTCCTCCGAGGCCGCAGTCGCGGCGAAGGCACCCTGAATCTGATGCAGCATCGAGTTGAGCGACTCCGCGAGCCGACCGACCTCGGTGTTGTGTGCCGCCGGGGGAACTCGTTGGTCCAGATCACCCGCCGCAATCGCCTGCGCTGTCTGCTCGACCCGTTCCAGCGGTCGTAAGCTGGTGCGCACCAACAGATATCCGAGTGCCCCGATCACCACTATCACACCGGCGCCGATGCCGAGCTGCAGCCAGATCAACCGGGTGACGGTGTCATCGACATCGGTCAGTTCCACCGCGACGATCGCGCTGCCGAACGATGAGGTCGTCTCGACAACCCGCCATCGCGGTCCGTCGCCGACCGACTTCACCGTCACCGGGTCAGTGCCAAAACCGTTGGCGTCGGACAGATCCGGCTCTGCTTCGTTGTCGTTGATGATCATCGTGCTGCCGTCGAACCGCTGGATCTGAACGTAATACGGCGTTGGCGGACGGCCGCTTTCGACATCTTGGGGGTCCATTTGTGGCGGCGGCAGAGCCCGCGGTCTCGCCCACCCCGCGGCAGCCTCCCGCAACGAATTGTCGGTACGGTCCATCAAGTTGTCCCGCATGGCCGACGTGACGGCGACACCCGAAACCAGCAGCCCCATGGTGACCAGGACCAGCGTCAGCGCCACCAACGACACCCGAAGCGGGACGCCCCGGCGCTGCCTCGTTGCGGTGGTGACCTCGGTAGCGTCTGTCACCGAGGCTCGCGCATCACATATCCGACACCGCGCAGGGTGTGGATGAGCCGCTTCTCGCCGGTGTCGACCTTGCGCCGCAAGTAGGACACATACGATTCGACGACGTTGACCTCGCCGCCGAAGTCGTAATTCCAGACGTGGTCCAGGATCCGGGGCTTCGACAGCACGGTGCCGGCGTTGATCATGAAATAGCGCAGAAGGGTGAACTCGGTGGGCGAGAGCGACACGAGCTCGCCGTTCTTCCACACTTCGTGGGTGTCGTCGTCGAGTTCGATGTCGGCGAACTTGATTCGAGAACTGGCCTCTGGCTTCTCGCCGAATCCACCGCGCCGCAACAGCACCCGTAGCCGGGCGACAACCTCTTCGAGACTGAACGGCTTGGTCACATAGTCGTCGCCGCCGATGGTCAGTCCGGTGACCTTGTCCTCCACCGAGTCCCGGGCGGTGAGGAACAATGCCGGTGCTTCCACGCCGTCTGCGCGCAGACGACGAAGCAGCCCGAAACCGTCCATCCCTGGCATCATCACGTCGATGATCAATGCGTCCGGACGGAACGTACGAGCGATGTCGAGAGCACTGGGACCGTCCGGTGCCGTCTGCACCTCGAACCCTTGGAACTTCAGCGAGACCGACAGGAGCTCGCGAATGTTCGGCTCATCGTCGACCACCAGCACCCGCGCACTCTGATCACTCATGTCTCACACCCTGCCTGACCGTCTTATCCAGAGTCTGCCAGCAACCTGGGAGGTTCCTGTGAATGACGTTCGAATCAGGCGGGCCGAGATCCGTGGCAGACCCGGTGGTCAGAGCACTCCGCCGGTAAACCGCGAAGCTGTGATCGCCCCGGGCTTCTAGAAGGTCGGTGGTGGTTCGTTCCTTCCTCGTTCTTCGCCGACTGCCAGGCGGCGGGCGGCTTCTCGCTCGCGTCGTCGGCGGTTGGCAAGTCGTTCCTGCTGACGGCGTGCGTGTTTGGCAGCGGTACGTGGCTGCGATCTTGACAGTGACGTTGGCGGCGATGTTTTCGGTGAGCCGCGCTGGTTGTCGAAGACGATCAACCGCAACGTCGGGAACAAATCGTCGCCGGTCCACCCCGGACCGTGATAGTGGCGGCGTTCGGGTGTGGTGAAGATCAACCGGGTCCGACCGGTCTCGGGGTCGGGGTACTGATCATCAAGCCAGTCGGAGTACGTCTTCAACAGATGGTGAAAACGGCACAGCGTCTTCATCTCTGACGGATGCGTGCAGCCACCAATATCGGGATCGTTGTGGTTGTACTCGCACGTGTGGTCCAGGTCAGCGCCCCAGGCCTTCTGCTCACAGCCGGGCCACATGCAGTACACATCCCGGATCCGGAGGTAAGTGTCCAGGACCACTGACGGACGGTACTGGTCACCCGGCTGGGTGGCCGGGAGCGGAATCACCTGCGGGAACGGCGCTGCGATCGCATTGTCGTCGCCGCCATCGGGGAGGTTCTCGGCTGGTGGGTTCTGCGGTCCGCGCATGTAGATCTTCGGCCGCTTGGGCTTCGGCGTCTCCGGTTCGAGCGGCTCAGGTTCCGATTGCACGGGTTCGGGTTGAGGCTCGGGGTGCACAGTAGCGGGTGCAGGTTTGTTGCCCATAGGTCGCTGGATCGTTTCCGGGCGGGCCGCGATGTCACGAATATGATCGCCGGAGATGACACCGTGACCATCCATGAATCCGGGATTGGTTGCGGTTCCTTCCAAGGTCGGCTGGTCGGTGATCACGTGCAGCACGATCTTCACGTCAACGCCTGAGATGACTTGTCCGGCAGGAACAGTGACGATCTCGGCGGTACAGGGGTGTTTGGGGTCGTTCGGGCATTCACAACGGAATTCGCGGCCCATCACCGTGGCGAACAACGCATCGGCCATCCGATCAGACTTCTTCCGAGGGTCGGCCTTGCAGGTGGCCATGGCCAGTTTTTCGAGCCTTGCCATGATCAACGTCAACTCTTCAGCGGTGGAATGCGCATCCAGAACCGCCATACCGTGGTAGTGTTGTTCGCCCACACCCCGCGATTGTTTTTCGCATCCTCCCGGTTCTTACGAACCAGATCGGGATCGCGGCGAAAGATGATGGCATCGACCATGTCCCGCATCCGGCCCTTCGACCACGAACCCCGCCGACCCAGTGCTTCGGCGATGCCGCGATCGATATCGGCCACGTGGGCTGAGCCTTCGATCAACTCGGTCCGCGCAATGATGTCAGGAATATGATGCGCGGCGACGCGACCGGCCTTCAACAACGCATTCACCGCAGGCAGACGGTCCCGCAACGCCACCCCGCGGCTGATCTGCAGCTCCGCGGTCCGCTGCGTCAGGCCTTGTGCGGCAGACAATCTCGCCGCACACTGCGCGAACGGATCCAGCGCCCGCACCTCCGCCTCGGACCCGGCGGTCGGCTCTACCAAATGCCGGTGCAACATCGCCGCAGCGGCGTATCGCTCCCACTCCATCCGCGACTGCTGGGCCATCGCGAGTTCAGTGTTACGCAACAACTCGTTGACACCCAGCGACTCGACAGGACCGATTTCATCGTCCCCACCTGCATCTTCGATCTCCCCCTCGAACATACATTTGAGTCTAAACGAGGGGTCCGACACTGTTGATTTCGAGAAGCGACCGATACCGGTCAGCCGTCGAGTGTGCGATGAAATGGCGCCGGATATCCGGGCTTGGGTCGGTGATCACCCAGCCAGTCACCGAGTTCAGCGGCTCGACGCGTAATTGCGGCGGTGGCGGCGCAATTCAGGTCCTCCAACAGATGCGTGCCGATCGACCCATCCGCCCGCTGATGCCATCCGCCCACGATCCGTCCGTCCCACCAAACCGTTTGCCCCCCATTGCCGTTCGAATCGAACAGGTGCGGGGCATGGGGACCCAGATACCAGTCCCGCTGCTTCCAGCCCATCAGCGTCGGATCAAGTTCGGGCAAGAGCAGGGCTGTCGGCGACACGGCCTCCACGTCGTCGAGATCATCGGGCAGGACGTACCCGATCGACCCGTCGTCAAGGTCCACCTCGACCACCTCGAGAGCTGAAAGAGCATTTCTCACAGCGGTTTTTGTGGACCCCAACCACCAAACGATGTCGGTTTCGGTGCCGGGCCCGAACTGACGCAGCCATCGCCGGATCAGTTCTCGGTGCCCGGTCGCGGGATCTTCGACCGGCAGCGGCTCGCCGAGCCAATCCGACATCGCTGTCCATCTGGGCCGCGAACGCATCCAGTTACCGTCGTTGGGTCCGCGGACGATCTCACCGGCGGCGCTCATGTGGTTCAGCACCCGCGGCCCCATCTGAGCGACACCGCCCCACGACTTGCCCTCGCCGTGGCTGATGGAGCCCGCCAGTTCAGGCAGTTCTTTCCGCAGTTCGGTGGACGTCGCCGCCCGACCGTCGACCAGAGCTCTGTCCACGGCTGCCCGCGCCTTGTCGATCCAGCCTTCCGGATCCGGGAAGTCATCGCTGCGACGCAAGTCGCGCAACATGTTGGTGCGTTCACTGGCTGCGACCCGCTGCCCCACCGCACTGACCGCATCGGCCAGCGCAGGGCGGGGAAACGCGAACAGCGTGCGCCGCATCGCGAGCTGCTTGACCAGCGTTCGGTCGTCGTACAGCGCCCGATCCATGTCGGGAACATCAAAGCCCGGCATGCGCGCCCATACCGACAGATAGACCGTCGCCGGGGTGGTCGCATGAAGCGCGACCACCGCTTCGGCGGCTTCCACCGGAGTTGCAGCCGCGGAGTCGGCGATCAGCCGGTGACGTCTGAGCAGCCTCGCGCGACGTTGTTCACTGCTGATCGCCGGCTTGGTCATGATGCGGGAATGGCCGCCACTGCTTCGATTTCGACCAGCTGGTCGTCGTAAGCCAGCACCGAGACACCCAGCAGGGTGCCGGCCGGCTTGTGGTCGCCGAAGACCTCGGTCACCACGTCCCACGCGACCACCAGATCGGCCTGCAGGTGCTCGGCGACGTACACGGTGACCTTGGCGACATCGGACAGTGACGCACCCGCCTCGGTCAGCGAGAGTTCCAGGTTTGCCATGCACTGGCGGGTCTGTTCACTGACGTTTCCCGGCGCGACCGTCACCCCGTCCCCGTCGAGCGGAGCGGCCCCTGCGGTGAAGACAAAACTCCCGGGGGCGATTATTGCGCTGCGCGTGTGACTGTTTTCCGGTCGGTTGATCTGCACTGGTGACATGGATCGATCCTAGGTGTTTCGACATCGACTCCACCTGACCCCGCGCGGTTTCCCGCACTCGACCGGCAGCACTGGCACAATGCCGTCATGGGACCTGGTGTCATACCGCAAAGCGCCTATTTTGTTCTCGGTATGCCCGACCATGCACTGGTCGGCGCCGGACTCGACATCAGCCAGGCCGAGGTGTTCTTCGAGGAAGAAGCCGCGCTCGCCTCGGTTGATCACCACTACACGCTTGCCCGCGACATCGCGTCCGAGAAGGTTCTGGCATCAACCGATTGGTTTGTCCTGACCGCACTGGTCGGCGATGGCGTCAGCCCGGCCTACGGTGATCACTTCTTTGCCTACGACGAAGACGACCGGCCATGGGCAATCGCAGGTGGCTTCACCCGCGCCGAGGAGATGACGGACTGGTTGCCGTTCATCTTTGCCGTCGAAGACCTGCACGAACACTGGTCACCGGGTGGGGTCGACGAACACCTTGTGCCCTTCGAAACAACCCGCGACGCGGGCATCGACCTCTCACGGGTCTGGTTTGCACCGGTGATGGCGCAGCGGGTGTACCCCGGCGTGACCGAATGAAAGCCGAGCGCGAACCCAGCCACACGACTCATGCCGGAATCGTCAACTCGATCGTTCCAAATGCCTTACCGCCCTTGCAGATCGGCGTAGTGGCATAGATACTCTGCCAGGTCCGCGATCATCGACCCGAAACCTGACGCGGCCGATCCTGCACATAACGCCTACGCCGAAGATGGACATCGTCGATGATGGATATGTGACCCAATTCATGGATGAGATCGACAACGCGATCCACGCGCTCAGGGAGCGACTGGACGCGCTGCAGGCGACCATGACGTACGCGCCCAATCAAATGACGCCGGCAGCGCGCGAGAAGCGCATCAAACTCGACCAGAGCATCGTCGAACTTTTCACGATCAAGGCGCTGGTCGCGCCTCCCAATACGGATCCGCCGACCAAGGAACTGCGGCAGCGTCTGCACCACGTGCTGTGGGAGAACGGTCTCCTCGCCCCGAAGGCTCCCCGCTCATAACGTGCGATGTGCCCGCATGCACCGGGCTCTTGGCCTGATCTTTAGCACTGAGTCAACCCGGCGAAACCGGCGAGTTGACCCTGAACTCTGTGGAGCCCCCTGTCAGGATTGAACTGACGACCGCTCGCTTACAAGGCGAGTGCTCTACCACTGAGCTAAGGAGGCAACTGCGTGCGTGAGTATATCGCGAGACTTCCCCGGCTCCTCGCCGGCAGTCGTCGAGCGACGATCGACACCATCGAACCGTTCGAACCGGCAGTGTCCCCCAGACAGCCGATCGACCTCACCGACGATGCCGCGGTGACCGAGGTTCTCGACCTTGCGATCCAGGTAGGCGCGGTGTTGCTCGACTCGGGCACCGGTGCGATCGACACACAAACGCAGGTGCGGTTTGTGGCAAGCATGTACGGAGTCGAGAACTGCGACGTTGATGTGACGTATAACACCATCTGGGTGAGTGCACGTCGCGGTACCTCGATGACCCCGGTCACCGCCATGAAGGCCGTGCACTACCGATCGCACGACTTCACCCGACTGGCGGCCGTCGACCGGTTGGTCCGGAAGATCCGCAACCTGGCGATCGACCCCGGCGAAGCCCATACCGTCATCGACGCCATCATCGCCGCACCTCACCCCTATCGGCGATGGATCGCGACGCTCGCGTGGTCGACGATGGCCGGCGCATTGTCTGTTCTGCTCGGTGGCGGCTGGCTGGTCGCGGTGGTTGCCTTCTTCACGACCGCGGTGATCGACCGAACCAACCGGCTGCTCAACAAGATCGGCACCCCGCTGTTCTTCCAGCACATGACCGGCGGTTTCATCGCGGTGATACCTGCGGCGATCGTCTACCAGAACAGTGAGGCCCTTGGGGTCGACATCAAACCGTCACTGGTCATCGCGGCCGGCGTCGTGGTGCTGTTGTCCGGGCTCTCGCTGGTCGGTTCGGTGCAGGACGCGATCACCGGAGCCCCGATCACCGGCGGCGCACGTTTCTTCGAGTTGCTCATCATGACCGGCGGCATCATCAGCGGCGTGGGTATCGCCATCCAGTTGACGGAGGCCGCAGGCGTCTATATGCCGACGATCACCTCGACCACCGCATTCGACCTCGCCAACACGCCGGTACGGGTGATCGCCGGTGGCGCCGCCGCCGCAGCGTTTGCCGTCGCGAGCTACGCGGAGTTCCGGGCTCTGCCGACAGCATTCATCGGAGGCGCGATGGGCGCCGCCATCGTCGCAACGGCCGGCCACTACAACTTCGGGCAGATCATCTCGGCCGGGATCGCGGCCTCCATGGTCGGCCTCGTCGGAGGTCTGCTCGCCCGGCGGGCGCTGACACCGCCACTTGTTGTCGCGGTCGCGGGCATCACGCCGCTGCTGCCCGGTCTTGCCATCTATCGAGGGCTCTACGGGTTGATCGGTGGTCAGACCGTCGACGGTCTTACCGCCATCGGATCAGCACTCGGCGTCGGCTGCTCACTCGCAGCCGGTGTCACCCTCGGCGAGTTCGTCGCCCGAACGCTGCGCCGCCCCCGGATTGCGACAAAGCCGACGCGAGCGCTCCTGACCGCACGCTCGGCAATCCGCCCTGGTCGCATGACAAGCGAACCCGAGGTCGACTCCGAGGCGGAGACACAGCCGCTGCGTAAGTCGGACCTGCACGCGGGCCTCACCGATAGACGAGTATGAGCAGGTAGAATATTCGCCATGCCTGCCAAGACCAGTGACAAAACAGATATCGCCGACGAAGATCTGGAACCAGTGGCCGACGAGACAGCAACCTCCGCGCGCCGGGTTGTCGCTGCTTATGCAGTCGATGCCGACGAATGCCGGATGTTGCTCGCAATGCTGGGAATTGCTCCGGGCGAAGCCTGATCTGTGGCAACCAAGCGATCGAATGAGTCCGACCCGCGCGCCGATTTTGTTGTGGTCGCCAACCGGCTACCGGTTGACAAGCAGGTACTCCCCGACGGCAGCGTCCACTGGCAGCAGAGCCCCGGCGGATTGGTCACCGCCCTCGAACCCATTCTCCGGTCACAGACCGGCGCCTGGGTCGGATGGTCCGGCCTGCCGGATTCGGCAGAGCATCCCGAGGTAGAAGGGCTGCAACTCTTTTCGGTGCCGTTGTCGGCCGATGAGATCGCCGAATACTACGAGGGTTTCTCCAACGCCACCCTCTGGCCGCTCTACCACGACGTGATCGTCAAACCCGAGTATCACCGCGAGTGGTGGAACACCTATGTGGCCGTCAATCGACGGTTTGCCGAAGCGGCGTCGGAGGCAGCCGCCGAGGGCGCGGTGGTCTGGATCCAGGACTACCAACTGCAATTGGTACCGAAGATGCTCCGGATGTTGCGCCCCGACCTGAAGATCGGGTTCTTCCTCCACATCCCGTTCCCCCCTGTTGAGCTGTTCATGCAGATGCCGTGGCGGACGGAGATCATCGAGGGTCTACTCGGTGCCGATCTGATCGGATTCCACCTGCCCGGTGGTGCCCAGAACTTCCTGTACCTCGCCCGCAGGCTCGCAGGCCAGGCCACGTCCAAGGGACAGGTCGGCGTCCGCGCAAAGTTCGGTGTCGTCCAGGTCGGCTTCCGCACGGTCCGTGTCGGCGCCTTCCCCATCTCCATCGACTCGGGCGAACTCGATGCGCGCTCGAAATCCAAGGAGATCCGCAAGAGGGCCGCCGAGATCCGCGAAGAACTCGGCAACCCGAAGAAGATCCTTCTGGGTGTCGACCGCCTCGACTACACCAAGGGCATCGACGTCCGATTGCAGGCGCTCGCCGAACTCCTCGAAGAGGGTCGGGTCAATCCCGACGACATCACGATGGTGCAGCTGGCCACGCCCAGCCGTGAACGGGTCGACAGCTACATCAAGATGCGCGGCGACATCGAACAGCTTGTCGGCAACATCAACGGCAACTTCAGCGAAGTCGGGCATCCGGTGGTGCAGTATCTGCACCGCCCCGTCCCCCGCGACGACCTCATCGCGTTCTTCGTCGCGGCCGACGTCATGCTGGTCACGCCGTTGCGAGACGGCATGAACCTGGTGGCCAAGGAGTATGTCGCCTGCCGCAGCGACCTCGGTGGCGCTTTGGTCCTGAGCGAGTTCACCGGCGCGGCAGCCGAACTCCGGCAGGCATTCCAGGCCAATCCGTACGACACCGACGGGGTGAAGCAGGCCATCGCCGATGCCCTCGAACAGGATCCCGACGAGGGCAAGCGCCGGATGCGGGCCCTGCGGCGGCAGGTCCTCACCCACGACGTGCAGCGCTGGGCGAAGAGCTTCCTCGGTGCCCTGGGCGGCGAAACCGAAACCATGCCGAGCGAAAACCGTGGACTTGACCTCGTGTGAGTGTCGGCGGGCCGGTGGGCCGCCGAGTTCGGACCATAAATTTGTGACGAGCACTGCAATTACACCCGCCTTGCGCAGTGGATTGGACTTGGCCGGGGTGCACAGACTTAGACTCGCGTAGTGAGTGCACAAGACCTGGCTCCGGAACTGCGGCGCGCCCTCAAAGCCATCGCTCGTATGCCCAGGCTGCTCGTTGCCTCGGACTACGACGGCTGCATGGCCCCCATCGTGTCCCGACCCCAAGATGCACGACCCAATGTCGATTCGGTTCGGGCCATGCGGGCCCTGGCCGAACTCGACTCCACCACCGCGGCAGTGATCTCGGGACGCGCACTGCGCGATCTGGCAACCCTGTCGCGTCTCCCGGCCGAGGTCCACCTCGTCGGAAGCCATGGCAGCGAGTTCGACGTGGGCTTCGTCCACGAGATCACCCCCGAGGCCACCGAACTCCTCGAAACGTTGATCGTCGAACTGCGCGCCATCGCCGCCGACTTCGACAACGTGACCGTGGAGACCAAACCGGCCAGCACTGCGCTGCACGTCCGGAACGCCACTCCGGCCGACGCCGACGCAGCCCTGCACCGGGTTCGCAACGGGCCGGCAACCTGGGATGGCGTGCAGGTGACCGAGGGCAAGTCCGTCATCGAGCTCGCGATCATCAAGACCGACAAGGGCCAGGCACTCGACATCCTGCGCCACGAGGCCGGGGCCAGCGCCGCCATCTTCTTCGGCGACGACGTCACCGACGAAAAAGCCTTCCAACGCCTGCACGGACCCGACTTCGGTATCAAGGTCGGCGAGGGCGACACCCTGGCGACCTATCGAGTCGACGACACCGAACAGGTTGCCGCCGCATTGGCTTTCCTCGTCGAGGAACGTCGCACCTGGCTGAGCGGCGACGCCGCCGTCCCCATCGAGCGGCTGACAATGCTCGCGTCCCCGCGCACCGTCGCACTGGTCACCCCGGAAGCCGACATCTGCTGGATGTGCCATCCCGAGCCCGACTCCGCGGCACTGTTCGCGAACCTCCTCGGCACCGACGAGGCAGGCGAGTTCTCGATCAGCCCGATCGTCGAGGGAGACAAGAAGCCACTCCCGCTGAGCCAGCGCTACATCGACGGAACGATGACCGTCCGGACCCGGTGGGCCGGACTGGAGGTCACCGACTACCTGCCGCACGACGTCAACGTCGGCCGCACCGACCTGACCCGCGTGATCCGCGGAAGTGTGAAGGCTCGGGTGCGGTTCTCACCACGCCCAGAGTTCGGCCAGGCCGCCGTTCGCATCGAGGTGTCCGACGACGGGCTGCGGGTGTCCGGCTCCAACGAGCCGTTCGTTCTGCGCGCTCCGGGGGTCGAGTGGGAGATCGAAACCGACCGCCAGCACCAGATCGCCACCGCGGTGATCCAGCTCTCCGAAGAACCGTTGGTGCTCGAACTGCGCTGCGGTTCCGAAGACCTCGAGCCCTCGTCGGTCCCGGAGCCCGAGCGCCGCGCGGAGGCAGAACGGTATTGGAGTGAATGGGCCGCGACGCTGGACCTCCCCGGCATCAAACGCGACCTGATGAAGAGGTCGGCGCTGACGCTGCGCGGACTCGTCCACAGCGACACGGGTTCGATCATGGCCGCGGCCACGACCTCGTTGCCCGAGGAAATCGGCGGAGTCCGCAACTGGGACTACCGCTATTGCTGGCTGCGCGATGCGGCCATGACCGCGTCGGCGCTGGTGTCCGTCGGCTCGTTCAAAGAGGCCGAAGACTACCTGGGCTGGCTGCACCGAGTGCTCGGCACCGTCACCGGCCCCGAGTGGCTGCATCCGCTGTACACACTGGCAGGCGGCGGGCTTCCGCCCGAAGCGGTCATCGATTCACTGCCGGGATACGCCGGTTCGCGTCCGGTCCGGGTCGGAAACGCGGCCAATCAGCAGGTCCAACTCGACGTCTTCGGACCCATCGTCGACCTGATCTCGACCCTGTCCCATGCCCGCGCCGCCGCCGACCACCCGGATCCGCTGTCGGCCGCAGACTGGGAACTGGTGCAGGACATGGTCTACGCGGTGGAGCGCCGCTGGACCGAGCCCGACCACGGTATCTGGGAGATTCGCGGCAACCCCCGCCATCACGTGTACTCCAAGGTGATGTGTTGGCTGACCGTTGACCGGGCTCTCAAGCTCGGCAAGGAGTTCGGCCGCGACACCGAACTCGGATGGCCGGTGCTTCGGGACACCATCGCACGCCAGGTCCTGAGCCAGGGCTGGAGCGAGGCGGCCAACTCCTACACCGCCGCCTACGACGGCGTCGACCTCGATGCCGCGACCCTGCAAATCGGGTTGTCAGGACTAATCGACCCGTCCGATCCGCGGTTCACCGCCACTGTCGTCGCGACAGAGGCCGAACTCCGCAGCGGCTCAACGGTGTATCGGTATCACCACGACGACGGTCTGCCCGGCGACGAAGGCGGCTTCCACCTCTGCGCCGCCTGGCTCATCGAGGCCTACCTCCTCATCGACCGGCGCAGCGATGCAGAAGCGCTGTTCGACCAGATGGTCAAGGTCACCGGTCCGACCGGACTGATCTCGGAAGAATACGACCCCATCGCCGAACGGGCCCTTGGCAATCACCCTCAGGCCTACAGCCACATCGGCCTGCTCCGCTGTGCCCGGTTGCTGAGCGAGTAGCACCGGGGCACCAAGCCCTCTCCAAGTGGACACCAAGGGCCGCCGTGGACAGTGTTCACATGAACTACCAACCACGGCGCGGGAAGAGCTTTACGTGGATCTGCTCGACCTGTACACCGAACCCGGAAACGCCGCTGCCCCCGCAACGATCTGCCGCGCCGCAACGATGCACCACCCCACGGCCCTGGCGTTCGTCGGTCCGTCGTCACAGCCTGTGATCAGCTAGCGCAACTGGACCTGTAACGACGGATCGTCGATCGGTAGATAGCCGGCCACGATCGCCCCCACCTGATAGCTGCGCAACACGACGTCGCCGCCGTGGCTGTCGAGGAAGGCGGTGTCGGCGGCATCGCGACCAGAGGCTATCCGGACCAGCGATTGACGTGGCGCGAGCCCCGTGGCATCCACGACCACCCACCGGCCGTCGATCAACGCCTCGGCGACGGCATGAAAATCCATCGGGTACAGACCCGGGGCGTACACCGACACCAGGCGGGCCGGAATTCCCAAGGCCCGCAACAGTGCAACCACCAGATGCGCGAAGTCCCGGCAGACACCCGCCCCCGACAGCAATGTGTCGACTGCGCCGTCGATCGGATCGCTGGCACCGAAGATGTACGAAAGTCGCTGCCGGACAAAGTTCGTGACCGCCACCAATTGGTCGGCCGCCGGCATACTCGTATCGAATTGACCCGCGGCGAAGCCGAAGAACTTGTCGGCCTCGGCATACCGGCTCGGCCGAAGGTAGAGCGAACGGTCGAATTCGGCCACTTGCGGCGGATCAGCCGGTGTCAGGACACTCGCCGAGTATTCGACGTAGAGCTCACCGGACTCCACCTGCAGCCAGTGGATACGACTACCGCTGGCCGTCACGATCTCATCCGGGACAATTCGGTTGCCATCCAACCGAATTGACAGATTCTCGTTCAGCTCCGTGCCCGGGAGGCGGGCCACTGCGATCTGCAATTCGATATCGGTGGCCTTGTTCACCAGTACGTCGAGTACAGCCGAAACGTCACGTTGAGCGGTTTGCCCGAAGTCACCTGACATGGATTGGATGATCCCTTCCCCGAATGGTCTGCCGAGTCAGGAACTCGAGTTCTGCAAGGCCCCGATGGGATCAGCGTAGAGCGCTCCGAGCGATACCACCACGGCTGCACCCTCCTGGACGCGCGCACCGAACCGCGGCGGCGACAGTTCCATCGGCCCCAGCCCGCTGGCCGCATCGAACGCCGCCTGCACCGGAGCCAGACCATGGCGATGTTCGGCAAAGACATGGCCGGCCAGGACCACCCGATCGGGATTGATCAGGTCGCGCACCAGAGCCACCATCTCGCCGAGCACTCGTGCTCGTTCGTCGTGCAACGCACCCGCATCGCCCCCGACGGCCACCGCGTCGTCGAACACCTTGCGGCCGACAACATCCTGCAAGACCGACTGCGCCTGCCCCGTCAACAGCGGCGCGTGCACCGGCAGATGGCCGATGTTGCCGGGACGCTCCTGGACTCTGCCGTCGATCGTGATTGCCAGGCCGACCGTCTCACGAACGTAGAAGAGCAGATCGGTGCCGGTGGTGTTGTCGGCGCCGGCCAGGAGCAACTCGGCCGCCGCCATTGCCTGAACGTGCTGACTCACCGATACCGGCAACCCCAACTCGTTCTCCAGGGCTTCACCGACCGGCGCCCGCCGCCACCCGAGTTGAGCATGGTCGACGCTGCCGTCCTCGTGGACCGTGCCACCAATAGCGGCACCGGCCCACAGCGGTACCCGCTGGGTGAAAGATCCGGCAACCAAAGCTGCCCGCCGCGCGATCAGCCGGAGAGCCTGCTTTGCCGGGCCGACCGGCGTCGACATCGCGACCGTCTGCAGTGGTCGGCCACCCAGGTCCGCAACCATCAGCAGGGTCGAACGCGCACCGATGTGCACCGCGATCACACAGAATCGATCCCGATCGAGGGTCAACGGCACCTTCGGTCGCCCGATCGCGCCGGACGCAACCAGGTCCGGACGTTCCCGTACGAGTCCGAGCCGGTCGAGTGCCTGTAATTGCCTGTTGACCGTCGCCGGCGACAAGCCTGTTGCCGCAGGCAGCCGGTCCCGCGTGACGGGTCCCTGCGTGCGGACAGCCCGGAACACCACCGCGGCAGCGCCATCACCCCGCTCAAAAGACACGGTCCGTGATTCACCGGTTCGGGCTCGTGTGCGAGATCCGCCTTCCGCTTCGTCAGACCCCATGGTGGAAAAATCTACCGGTCGCAGCGCACCTAGACTGCACACCATGACAATTGCAGCCAGCACCGCGTCCAATACTGGTGATCGCAAGGTCGCCGTTGTAACCGGAGCCAGTTCGGGCATCGGCGAGGCCACAGCCAGACTTCTTGCTGCGCAGGGCTATCACGTAGTGGTCGGCGCCCGCCGCATCGACCGCCTCGAGAAACTTGCCGACGAGATCGATGGAACGGCGCTTGCCCTCGATGTCACCGATGAGGAATCCGTGCAGAAGTTCTGCGCACAGATCCCGGCGGTCGACGCCCTGATCAACAACGCCGGGGGTGCGAAGGGTCTTGCCACCGTCGCCGAGGCAGACCTCGACGACTGGCGCTGGATGTGGGAGACCAACGTCCTGGGAACCCTGCGGGTGACCAAGGCGCTGCTGCCGAAACTCATCGACTCCGGCGACGGACTGATCGTCACCATCAGCTCGATCGCCGCCATCGAGGCCTACGACAACGGGGCCGGCTACACGACGGCCAAACATGCTCAAGCGGTTCTGCACCGGACGTTGCGGCCCGAGCTTCTCGGCAAGCCGGTCCGGCTGACCGAGATCCAGCCGGGCATGGTCGAGACCGAGTTCTCACTTGTTCGCTTCGACGGCGACGCCGAGAAGGCCGACAAGGTCTACGAGGGACTGACGCCACTCACCGCCGAGGATGTGGCCGAGGTGATCGGCTTCGTCGCCAGCCGTCCGCCTCACGTCAATCTCGACACGATCCTGCTGATGCCCCGAGACCAGGCCTCCGCCCGCCGAAACATCAAGACGGGCTAGGGGTTTTCGTATGTTCGTATGAACATCCCAAGGTTCGGTAACACATCGCGCACCCCGTTCGAAGTCCAGACATAATCCTTGAGCGGGTAACCGGTCCCCACCATGGCGGGCCAGGGTCCGCACCGGACCTTGGAGACTCGAGTGAGCTATCCGTACGATGCTGCACCCACCGGACCGATCTCGACTCCACCCAACGACCGCAAGCAGATCGTCATCGTGCTTGCGGTCGTTGCGGCATTGCTGCTGGCGTTCCTGGGCATCGGTGCGGCATACCTGTTCACGAACTCCGAAAGCAAGGTCAAGGCAACGACTGCGCCAGAGCTCGTATTGGAGGCGGCCAACAGCACCGGCACCGACCCGTTCACACCGTCGGTCGCAGTCAGCAACCGCCCTCTGGACTCGGCCGTGACCGGACTCGCTCCCGTGGGAGCGCCCACCGTCCGCGGTGTCGAAGGGATCGACGGCACCACCGGCGGTCTCTATGGCGCCGATGGTGACGCGGTCTGCGACACAGCAGCTCTGGCCAACTACCTGGCCGACAATCCGGCCAAGGCCAAAGCCTGGGCGAGCGTATTCGGGATCAGCACCGAACAGATCCCGTACTACCTCGACACACTCACCCCGGTTGTCCTGACCCGCGACACCTGGGTCACCAACCACAGCTACTCGAGTTCCGGTGCGTATGCATTCCAATCTGTGTTCGAGGCAGGCACTTCGGTACTCGTTGACGCCTACGGCGTACCACGCGTTCGCTGCTCGTGCGGCAATCCTCTTGCGCCACCGGCAGGTACACCGGTCGCCGGGTATCGAACCGTCGGTGACCCTTGGCCGCGCTATGCACCTCGGCAGGTCGTGTACGTGACCTACAACAACGAGCACACGACGATCGTCAACAACACCACGACCGTCGTCCCGGCACCCAACCCGGCACCGACACCGGTCGCACTGACCCTGCTGGACCTGAACACACTGCAACCACTGATCCGCGCGGTCGGCGGCATCCTGAACCTCGAAGGCCTTCCGCCACTGGCCGAACCACTGCCGTCACCGGCAGCCCTCAATACTCCGTTCACGTCCGCCGATCCAGAACAACAGGCGGCCAACGGAATCCAGGCCGACGGGCAGCCGGATCCGGAGGTCCAGCGTCGCGCGGCAGCTGAAACATCTGAGTCGTCGACAACCGACGTGCCGGCGCCACAAGCTGAGGTTCCCGGCGAATCAACGGTCCCGGCAGCTCCGGTGCCTTCCGATCCGGCAGTGCCCGTGGCCCCTTCGTCCTCCAGCGCACCTGCCAACCCGCCCGCCGACGAGGTTCCGGCAGTACCGGCGCAGAGCTCCAGCGTGGCCCCGACGCCGACGGTGTTCACCGGCAGCGGTGACATCATCTCGAGTTTCACCTTCACCGCCGAAAAAGCATCGATCACCTGCACGGTCCCCGACCCGACTCAGGCAACAGCAGAACTCAGCTGTACGGACGATGTGAAACGAACGGTGTCGACGAGCTCGCTGACACAGTCGTCGGTGACCTCGTCGACGGACAGCCTCGGGATCTGGACGGTCAAGCTGACCGACGTCACCGATCCGGAGAATCCGGCGACCGAGACGGTGACGATCACCAAGGCGGCGTGGACCGTCCTCCCGACCGCCACCGTGGCCCCGCCGGAACCCGAAGTCGCACCGGCGACGGAGACTCCGACCACGCAGGCCCCGACGGTCACCAGTGAGCCCGCCACCGCATCATCGGCACCTGCGGCGGGCTGACCCAGCACGGAACACAACGATGCCCCGAAGCGAAACCCTTCGGGGCATCGATGTGCGGCAACTCCGCTGCCATCATGGGCTGTCGTACTAGACTGGCGAGCACATTTCCAGGACGACCGGGGGGTCACTCATGGGTGAGTTCAATCTGGACTCTGATGCGTTGGGGCGCGTCACCGCGTCAATCCAGCAGTTGGCGGAGCGAATCGACAGGTACCACCTCAAAACCGGTACGACATTCAGCGAGATCTCCTCAGCATTCACCGGCGCCACCGCATCAATGACAGATGTCGCTGTCAGTGGCGACGATGCGGTACAGACTTCGTTGGACAACGCGGCCGGTCAGATCCAGTCATGGTTCGAACTGCTCTCCAACACTGCAGTGGCCTTTGAAGACAAAGACCTCGAAAATTCATAAATGATTCACAACGCGGGCGCACTGCCCACGGCCTACGTCATCGACCCGAACAACCAACGGTAACGGGCACGAATGACACCGACCTACAACAGCATCTCTACCTGGAAGCCAGAGATGCTGACCGAGATCGCAAGCGCCGTGCGCGAGATCCAACACGGACTCAACTCAGAGACCGCCAACATCGGCGACCCGGTCCTGAACCTCACCGACACAGAATGGTCAGGGAACACTCGCTCAGCTGCCGACATCCGCGCGCAGGCTGAAACCCGTTGGTTACGAACGCTCTCAGACAAGTTCGGAGATCTTGCCACGAATCTGGAAGATGCGGTTTCCGACATCAGAAGTGCGATCGATGTGCTCAAGGCCACCAAAGGTGATGCCGACGAAGCCGGTTACGTGCTCCGCACCGACGATCCCGGCTACACAGTCGACTTCGACAGCGAGCTGGCGCCTGAGGGCACCGAGTTCGACCAAGATTCGGCCGACTACTGGCATTGGCGACTCTCCTCGCAAGCCACCGACGCGGACAGCACCGTGACTTCTGCCGGAACGGCCATCGCCAGCGGTCTGACTTCCATCTCGAATCTGACGCCGGCGTCCCTCGCACAGAACTCGATGACCATCGACCCACAAGAGGCACAGTCGGACGCAATCGCCGTCATGAATGGGACCGCAACGCCTGAGCAACGCGCACGGTTCGACAATGCGATGACCCTGACACGTGATCAACTCAGTGCACTCAACCGGGGTGAGCCCATCTTCGTTCCAGAAGCACAACTGCAGTACATTGCACACGCTACAGGTGCAATCGATGTCGGCAACGGAAGAGTAAGTGGCATCAGCAGTTTCGACCAGTTCGGTACGCGGCCAGGGGAGGAGGGCCTCCGCACATCGCTTGCCAATGGTTTGCAGATCTTGTCCAATCCAAATGTGAAGTCCAGCGGAAATTGTCCGTACGACAAGGGTGGATTCGATCTCCTCCCGCAGTCGATCAAGGATTCGCTCACGAGGGAAGACCTCGCTGAGAGCGGTGACTACGGGCGCTTTTGGCTCAACGGCGTGAACGACAATCAAGCCATCGGCCGGTTGCTCCAGGCTGGAGATAGCCGCTACCAAACCGGCACGGATTTGGACAAACGCATGATCGAAGTTGGTCGCCAATATCTTGACCTGCAAACGAGGTACGAGCAGGAGACAACTGACGGTTTCCGCAACTTCTTCGTCGACGGAAAGCAAGTCGAAGACCCGGGCACCATCACCGAGGACATATTTGCCGGCGCCGGACCCGACGATATCGCGGTCCATGCGTCGCTGACCAATCCAGACAGTGGCCAGGACTTCATCCATGATCTGCTCACTCACGAGTGGACCGACGACGGAAAAGCCGCGGCGACGCTTCTGACCACCGACGTCAACGACGCAACGGTCGAGGATCCATCGAACCTCAACGACGCGTTCACCGCCAGAAAAACGGGCGAGACCATGGAAGCCGTTGCAAAATACATGGCATCCAACGACGGTTGGTCAACACTCAGCGACATGCCCGGCTTGGGTGGACAATCGGTCGGCCAAGTCAATCCCGAGCTACTCCGGACAATCTCGGATTCGATGTCCCCGTACATCCTTGAGCTGGCAGGCGGCAACACTCCGAACACACCGGGCTTCGATCCCGATGACAACTGGACAGATCCTGGCAAGACCACGAACACCGGCCACTACGCCGGCACCGCAAATATCTTCGCCACGATGAATACTGACGAGAAAGCGGGCACCAACTTCATGGGGCACGCAATAGATGACATGTGGAATGAAGAGGGCAAGTACGGCGAGGATCCAAACGCCAAGGGGTCAGGCGCACACCTGACAAACATAGGAAACCTGCATGGTCTCATCGACAAGTCGACAATGATGGCCACACAAGACGCATACGACGACGAATACGACGAAAACCTCAAAGCCTGGGAGATGAAAGGGAAGGCATTCGACTTTGCAGCCGACATTGCCGGAATAGGGATCGACAAAGTTCCTGGCAGCGAACTGGCAGAACCGGGGATCAACCACGAGAGAGAGCTCCTGAAATCGAGCCTGATCGGTGACGCGCCGACCCACCAAGAGGCCGGACTTTCCGGACCCAATTTCGATGAGATCCGATACAACGTCGCTCAACAGATACCCCCTGAGGTGTTTCGCGATATTGCACCTGAGTTTGTAGTGAAGTACGGGGACTGGTTTGACCCCAACGGATATCTCTTACCACTAGAAACAATCCGCGATATGAGGGGTGACGACGGCGAAAAACTCTACTACGACTCAGATGTCTCGAGTGGCCTGTCTGCCGCGATACGAACAATCGACACATCGCCACATAGCGATAACACCGATATCAATATCGCCTACGGTAAGATCGTCAAAGACCAAGGGTCCGAGACACCTTCGGAACAGGAGCCACGTTGAAAAGGCCTCCTCTTTCCACGTTAGTCCTGAGTGCGATTCTCTGCCTCTTCGCTTGCAGCACGACTGATCACGAAGTACCAAATTCATCGACACCACCGGAACCGACACCAGTCAACTATTCGATTCTCTGGTCCACAACACCCGGCGTCGACCTACAGGCGCGCCCCGCCGAGCTAATCCGCGCAGTCATTGGCGGTGCCGAAATGACGCAGTGGTACGGATCGCTGAAGTCATTTCCGGGCTATGCGGCTGCTATCACCGGATCGGAAGGCCGACTACTTGAACCGTGGGCTCGGCAGATTGTGCCGATCGACTTACGGAAACCAGTCCCCTCGGTGGTGTATTCGTATCATCTCCTCGATGTAAAAGCGTCCGGCGACACGATCACAGGCACGACATGTGGGTTCCGGCAAAGTATGGTCCGTTCAAATCCACCATCGTCCCCACCGTCCTCGACCTACGTCGCACCGAAGAACTTCAGATCCGCGTTCCACGAGACGGCATACCGGATAACCATGACCAAACCCGCCGATCAGCCCGCGGGAGCCAGCGGCACCCGTGACGAGGACCCCGCGGAAGAAACGTCAAGGTCTCCCCGTGTTCCCACCTGGAATGTGTATGGCTCGTGGACGATTCATGACATCGAGATCCTCGGCCCGGACTCTCCCGACCGCAATCCTGTCGGCTGCACCGACTGGTGGAAGCAACGTTTCCCGTCGATCGTCCCCGACGGCGCAGGAGACTTCACCGCGCCGCCCGAAGGATTTGAAACGAAGCTACCCCAACCCCAACCCGCGACCTTCCCCGAGTGGATTTCACCGGGAAAGACTGCAGCATAGGGCAATAGCGGCCGACCAGGTCAGCCGACCGGTGCTTGCGGTGCCCCGGCATCCCGGCATTGCCGGGATGCCGGACACGTCCGGCGCATTCGTCGGTGTGGTTCAGATGTCTCAAGTGGCCTGTCTGCCGCGATACGAACGATCGCCACATCGCGACAACACCGACATGAATGTCGCCTACGATAAGATCGTCAAAGACCAAGGGGCCGAGACACCTTCAGAACAGGAGCCACGTTGAAAAGGCTTCCTCTTTCCGCGATTGCCCTAGGCGCGATTCTCTGCCTCTTCGCATGCAGCACAACCGATCCAGAAGCCCCAAGCCCATCCACAGCAATAGAACCGACCCCGATCAACTATTCGAGTAATTGGTCTTCATCCCCTGGACTCGACCTCCAGGACAGGACCGCCGAACTCATTCGCGCGGCGCTGGGTGGTGCGGAAATGACGCAATGGTACGGCTCACTGAGGTCGTTCCCGGGCTACGCAGATGCGATAGCCGGATCTGAAGAACGGCTGCTCGAACCGATGGCCTGGCAGATTGTGCCAACCGACTTGGCGACCCCGGTGCCAACGTGGGCGTATTCATATCATCTACTGAACGTCGACACCTCAGACAGAAGCATCACCGGCGAGGTCTGCTCGATCCGGCAAAGCATGATCCGTCCAAATCCACCATCGTCCCCACCGTCCTCGACCTACGTCGAACCAAAGAACTTCGGACCCGCGTTCCACCAGACGGCATACCGGATAACCATGACCAAACCCGCCGATCAGCCCGCGGGAGCCAGCGGCACCCGTGACGAGGACCCCGCGGAAGAAACGTCAGAGTCTCCCCGTGTTCCCACCTGGAATGTGTATGGCTCGTGGACGATTCATGACATCGAGATCCTCAGCCCGGACTCTCCCGACCGCAATCCTGTCGGCTGCACCGACTGGTGGAAGCAACGTTTCCCGTCGATCGTCCCCGACGGCGCAGGAGACTTCAGCGCGCCGCCCGAAGGATTTGAGACGAAGCTGCCACAACCCCAACCCGCGACCTTCCCCGAGTGGATTTCACCGGGAAAGACTGCAGCATAGGGCAATAGCGGCGGACCAGATCAGCCGACCGGCGCTTGCGGTGCCCCGGAGTTCGCAGGCGTCGTCGGGATGCCTGATATGTCCGGCGCATTCGTCGGTGTCGCAGGCGCCGACTGCACGTCGGGCGTACCACCGATCGCCGACAACGACTTCCAGGTTTCCCAGTCGTAGATCCAGTCGAAGATGTCGCCATCGGCCTCGGACAGTGGGATCCGGGTGTTGATGACCTCGACCGGGTCGCCGTACATCGCGGTGCTGAAGTACTGCTCGGCGTCTTCGAGCGAGAGGTTGATGCAGCCGTTGGTGACGTTCGAAGATCCCTGGACTCCAAGGGTTGCCGGGTTGGCGTGGATGAACTCACCGTTGTTGGAGATCCGGACCGCAAAGCGCTCGAGCACGTTGAAGTAACCGGCGGCCGGGTTGCTCATGTAGAACTGCTCATGCTTTTCGCTGACGACATGGATGCCGGAGCGGGTGACGTTGCGGTCGAGGTCACCTTCGCCGTAGCTACACGGCAACGTCATCAGTGTGTTGCCGTCGTTCTGCACAACGATCTGATGTGAGTCGGCGTCGGCCTTGACGATCTGGTTGCGTCCGATCACGAAGTCGCTTGTGACGTCGGCCTCGCCGTAGCTGCCGTCGCCGTAGTTCACGCCGTAGAGTTTGCCGACCATCGACACCGTGGTGCCCGGTTGGTAATAGTCCTTGGTGCGCCAGTGCACACGGGACCCACCGTCTTCGCCCAGCCAGCCCCAACTACCCTCGGTCGCCGGTGTGGTGGTGACCGTCAGCGCCTTCTCGACGGCTTCCTTGTCGGTCACGACGCCGTCGAACTTGAGCATCAGCGGTGCCGCGATCCCGACTTCCTGACCGTCGGCGATGTTGATCACCAGACCGATCTGGCTGTCCGGGGTGAGGGTGCCGAAAGTACCGTTGATCGGGACAGCCTTGCCGTCCTCCCCCATCGCCGAACCCGCCCACGTGTACTGGCCGCCGTAGCCAAGCGGTTCGGTGATCGTGAAGGTGGTGCGGTCGGCCGACAGTTCGCCGGATACCACCCGTCCGCTCGCATTGGTCAGTTGCACATCGGGATTGAGCACACCGTCGGAGACCTTGACCGACACCACCTCGATGGGTGAGGCGTCGGTCACGTCAAGAGCGGGGCTGTACGAGATATCGGCTTTCGGCTCCGACGGCGCCTTGCTCCCGCCGGCACCGCCGGTCGAGTCGTCGCCGGTACTGCAGGCCGCAGCAGTCACCCCGGCCGCACCGACGGCTATCGCCGTGAGGGCCGCGCGCCGAGACAGCAGCAGACGGTCACGGTATTCAGTCATGCGCCAAACAGTACCTGCGTCGCTGGTCGCCACCATCTGTCGCGTCTATGACCTGCGCCAACAGTGTCGGCTGAACGAACTACAACGAACAGCCGACCAGCACCGGTTCCGGCTCGAGCCACAGCCCGAACTTCTCGCGCACGCCGCCGCGCACCTGGTGAGCCAGATCGATGATGTCTGCGCAGGTGGCCTGCCCTCTATTGGTCAACGCCAACGCATGTTTGGTGGACAGGCGGGCGCGCGCATCGGCGTCGGGATAACCCCGCGCAAAGCCCGCCCGCTCGATCAACCATCCGGCCGAGAGTTTCACCCCGCCCTCAGCAGGGAACTGTGGCACGGTCGCCTCCGAACCCAGCTCCTGGACGATCTGCGTCAGGACCCTGGGCAAATATTCGTGCGGGACAATCGGATTCGTGAAGAACGAGCCGACACTCCAGGTGTCGTGGTCGTCGGGGTCGAGGACCATCCCCTTACTCGCCCGCAACGCCAGCACGGCCTCGCGCACCTTCGGCGCCGGGGCTCGCGCCCCGTCCTCGAGACCCAGAACCCGAGCCAATTCTCCGTATCGGATCGGCTCACTCTGCCCGTCGTCACGGAGCCGGAACGAAACACGGACCACCAGTTCGTCATTGCGATGTTTGAGTCGGCTGGTGCGGTAACCCAGGTCCAGGTCACCCGAGTCGACCCAGTTGAGGGCGCCGGAACGGCGATCGAGGATCTGCACCGACCGCAACAGAGAACCGACCTCCACCCCATACGCACCGACGTTCTGGACCGGTGTGGCACCGGCAGCGCCGGGAATCCCGGACAGGCATTCGAGCCCGCCGAATCCACGCTCGACGCTCTCGGCCACCAGCGCATCCCAGTTCACACCGGCATCGGCGACAACATGGTCGGAACGCCAGTCGAGTTCGGTGTTTTTGATCCGGACCACCGTCCCGTCGAATCCGTCGTCACCGACCACCAGGTTCGATCCGCCGCCCACCAGCAGCACCGGAGTGCCCGCGGCATCGAGGCGACCGACCGCGTCGATCAACGACTCGGAGTCTTCGCAGTTCACGACGTCGCGGGCGGGACCGCCAACGCGCAGGGTGGTGATCTCGGACAGCAAGAGGCGGTCATGTGTTTGTGCGGCCACCCCGCAACGGTAGCCTGCACTCATGGCGACCAAGCTGCAGCATTCGATCGACTTTCCGTGTCCCCCGGCCGACTTCGCTGCGGCGGTCACGTCCGAGCAATACTGGAATGACCTGGTGGCCAACGTTGCAGCCGACGTCTCCGAGCTCGAATCGTTCAAAGCCACCGATGACGAGGTCACCGTGGTCCTGCAACAACGTGTCCCAGAAGACAAACTGCCGTCGATCGTGACGAAGGTCCGTCCCGGCGACCTCCACATCGCCCGCACCGTCATCTGGTCGATCGTCGACGGCGCCATCTCCACCGGCACGTTCGCCGCAGTGGTCGAGGGCGCACCGGCCAAGGTCCACGGCACCCAGACCCTGGCCGCGACCGCATCGGGCAGCACGGTCACGTTCGACGGCACCGCCGACGTGGCCATTCCCTTCGTCGGCGGCAAGGTCGAGAAGGCGATCATCGAGAACATCACCGAGTTGATCTCGGCCGAGCACGACTACACGATCGAATGGATCAACGCGCGCTGACCGGCGCCGCACACCCCCGACCGCAAGGCGGAGCACAGGCCTGACGTCCCCGCGGGTTACCCTGTGCCCATGGCACGACGTCTGTCCTACTCCGCCCGGTACCACCATGCCCCGAAGAAGGTGTATGAGGCCCTGACCCTCCGGGAGTTCTGGGACGCGCAGATGGAAGAGTTCCGCAAGCTCACCCCGCAGTCCGAGATCGATTCCCACATCGTCGGCGACAACGGGGTCGACGTCGTCCTCAAGCAGGTCCTCCCGCGCACAGAACTGCCACCGATCGCGCAGACGGTGATGTCCAAGGACATGATCATCACCCGCACCGAATCACTCGGCCCCTTCGACCCGGACAGCACCAAGGGCACGTATGCGGCGTCGATCCCGGCTGGCCCGGGCAGCCTGACCGGCGTGCAGGAGCTGTTCCCCACCGAGACCGGCTGCACCCTCCGGCGGACCACCGAGGTAAAGGTCTACATCCCGTTCATCAACGGCAAGCTAGAGCAGCTCATGCTGGTCAACCTGACCGATCTGTTCCGAGGTGAAGCAGAATTCACCTCGGGGTGGATTGACGCCAATCTCTGAGCGGCGGCCGGAAGGGACGATCACCCGCGGTACAACCGGTATCAACCGGCTCCGTCGTGTCGATCGCTGGATAGCCCACCACCGGCCGATACTTGCTGCCCTGGAGTCGGCGCGGCAACCGCTGGCCGTCGACCTCGGCTACGGCGCCCGCCCGGACACCGCACTCGAACTCACGGCACGGCTCCGTGCCGTGGTGCCCGCCACCGAACTCGTCGGACTCGAAATCGATCCGGCCCGCGTAGTGCCGCCGCAGGACGGCGTGCGGTTTGCCGTCGGGGGTTTCGAACTGGCCGGACTGCGACCTCAACTGGTCCGGGCCTTCAACGTGCTGCGGCAATACGACGAGTCACAGGTCGACGCGGCCTGGGCGCGCATGCAGCAACAACTTGCACCGGGCGGCTACATCGTCGAAGGAACGTGCGACGAACTCGGTCGCCGGTGCTGCTGGATCCTGCTCGACGCGCACCACCCCCTGACCTTCACGCTGGCGTGGGATCCCACGCGCAGCGCACGTCCCTCAGACCTGGCCGAACGCCTCCCCAAGGCGCTCATCCACCGCAACGTTCCCGGCGAACGGATCCACGACCTGCTGGCCAGTCTGGATCGCTGCTGGGACATCGCAGCGCCGTTCGCACCCTTCGGTCCACGCCAACGTTGGCATCGCACGCTGGAGTTGTTGTCCGGCTTCGGTTTTGCCCCGACACCTGATCGTCGGCGCCATCGCGACAACATCGTCACCGTTCCCTGGGATCAGGTCGCACCCCGAATCTGACCTCCGGTCGTAGGGTGGACGTCATGCGTATTGCCATCGCTCAGATCAGCAGCGGATCCGACCCGGACAAGAACTTGGCGACGGTTTCGGAGCAGACCGCGGCCGCCGCAGCGCAGGGCGCGGAACTGGTCGTCTTCCCGGAAGCCACGATGTGCCGGTTCGGGGTGCCCCTCGGTCCGGTCGCGCAACCTCTCGACGGCCCGTGGGCGACCGCGGTCGGCAAACTCGCCGCCGAACACCAGATCACCGTGGTCGCCGGGATGTTCACCCCCGGCAGCACCGATCGGGTGCGCAACACACTGGTCATCGCAGGCCCGGACGGCCAGATCACCGGGTACGACAAAATCCACCTGTACGACGCGTTCGGATTCGCCGAGTCGAAGACCGTGGAGCCCGGTGACCACACGGTCACGTTCGACGTCGGAGCGGTCACCGTGGGCACGGCCACCTGCTACGACATCCGTTTCCCACAACTGTTCACCACGCTGGCCGACCGCGGTGCGACCCTGATCGTCGTCCCCACGTCGTGGGGTGCCGGCCCGGGAAAGCTGACGCAGTGGCAGACCCTCGCAGCGGCCCGCGCACTCGACAGCGGCTGCTTCGTCGCCGCTGTGGGACAAGCGGTTCCGTCTGATCCCGCGGTCGCCGAATCGACGGCGCCGACCGGCATCGGCCATTCGATCCTGGCCGGACCTTTCGGAAACGTGCACGTCGAACTCGGTGAGTCGCCCGAGCTTTCGGTCATTGACCTCGACTTCGACGAAGTCGACCGGGCCCGTCGTGCGATCGCCGTTTTGCCGAATCGTCGCGACATCAATTCATTGCCCTCTACCAGCGTCGATACCGAAACACAGTAAACTCTTAGGCGCGGTTGCGCGCTGACCATGCATCATCGTTGGTGATGAACAATCGCGACGACGCCGAGTCGACACCGGACGACGAAACCCAGCCTGCGCCCTCCACTGAGGGTGCGCCGTCGCCCGCTGTGTCCGAGAATGCAACCAGTGATGACCTCAACTCGGACACCGACCAGTTCCCACCGGTTCCGTCCGGCCCTGCCCCCGAGGCCTATTCGAGCGGTCGCCAGGACACCGCGCAGCTCGAGGTGCCGCCGGACGGGTTCGAGCCGTACTCCGGTTCTGGCGGGCCCCCGCCCGCAGGCCCGGCATACGGTCCGGTATCGCCGGAACGGCCCAAACGTCGGACCGGCATGATCGTGAGTGTTGTCGCGCTCAGTGTCGTGCTCCTGCTGGTGATCATCGGTGTGGGCAGTGAGCTGGTCATCCGGAACAAGGCCCAGGACTGCCTCGAGCAGTCGTTCGGTGAACTCACCGGCGCCTCGACGTCGGTCTCGTTGAGCAAGCGGCCGATGTTGCTCCAGTGGGCCTCCGGAACGGTTCCTTACGTCCAGGTCGACACGAGCAACGAAGGCGACTCGTCGATGCGCCTGCACGCCCGCGGCGACGACATCCAGAGCGGCGACAACGAGACCACCATCGGTGAAATCCAGGGCTCGGGCTACGTGCCGTTCGCCCGCATCATGGAACTGAGCCAGACACCCCAAGCAGAACCCACCGAGCCGTCCGAACCCTCCGGCGGCGGTCTGAGCGGACTCCTCAGCGCGATGGGTGGCGGGATGACCGTGGACAGCGTCACCGGCAATGCCGCCGCAGGCACGGTCACCGTCAAAGGCAACTTCCAGCTGCTGATGCTGCCGATCCCGGCCGAAGCAGAGCTCAAGCCGGTCACCCAGAACGGCAAACTCACGTTCGAGGTGGTGCAGGCCAGCGCCGCCACCCTGGGCATCCCGAACTCCTGGGCCCAGGCCCTGGTCGATCAGATCAGCGCGGGACTGTTCCCACCGCTGTTCAACGAGCTCACCTTCGAACAGCTCACCGTCTCCGACAAGGGTGTCGAGTTCGCGGTCTCCGGCAGCGATGTCGCGCTGAACAACCAGACCACCGGCTCGAACGAGTCCGGTGAGAGCTGCACCGTCCTCTGACGACCGGGGAACGCTCGATCAGCTGAAGACGACCGTCTTGTGGCCGTGCACCAGCACCCGGTCTTCCAGGTGCCACCGCAGTCCGCGAGCCAGCACCAGCTTCTCGATGTCGCGGCCCTGCCGCACCATGTCGGCCACCGAGTCCGAATGATCGACGCGGATCACGTCCTGCTCGATGATCGGTCCGGCGTCGAGTTCGCCGGTGACGTAGTGGCAGGTGGCGCCGATCAGCTTGACGCCCCGCTTGAAGGCCTGGTGGTACGGCCGCGCTCCGATGAACGACGGCAGGAAACTGTGGTGGATGTTGATCGCCTTGCCTGCCCAGTGCTCGCACAGCCCTTCGGGCAGGATCTGCATGAACCGCGCGAGCACCACGGCGTCCGGATCGTGTGAGTCGACAAGCGCCTGCAACTCTTCGAATGCGCCGGCCTTGTCCTTGTCGAACGGGATGTGATGGAACGGCACGCCCAAGCGGGTGCTGAAGTCCTCGAGGTCTCGATGATTGCCGATCACGGCGCTGACGTCCGCGGGCAGCTCACCCCGATACGAACGGCCCAGCAGATCGCCCAGGCAATGACCCTCTCTGCTCACCAGCAGGACGGTCTTCTTGGAAACCGACGAATCACTCACGCGCCACTCGGTTTCGGGGCCCAGCTGCGCCACCACTTCTGCTTCGAAGCGGGCGCGCAGTTCCTCGAACGTCAGCGCCACCGAATCGGCACGGACGGCCTGGCGGGTGAAGAACCAGCCGGAATCGGGATCGGAGTGATAGGCGGCCTCGACGATCCAGGCACCGACCTCGGCCAGAAAACCTGAAATGCGGGAGACGATTCCCGTGGTGTCGGGGCATCCGAGCGTCAGCACGTACCGATGGCCATCTGGCGGCGAGAATGTGGTCACAACTGTCCAGTGTGCCAAGCTCGATTCATGCCCGACACCCCGACCGGTCCACAGCTCACCCGATCAGTCGTCGCCGCCATGGTCGACCACACACTCCTCAAGCCCGAAGCGACCCGCGCGGACGCTGCGGCGACAGTCGCCGAGGCCAACGACCTCGGTGTGCTCGCCGTCTGCCTCTCACCGTCGATGCTCCCCATCAACACCGGATCAGCGCGCAGCTGCGTTGTGGTGGGCTTCCCGTCGGGTAAGCACCATTCGCTGATCAAGGCCACGGAAGCGAAGCTGGCCGTCGACTCCGGTGCGCAGGAGATCGACATGGTGATCGACGTCGGCGCGGCGGTCGACGGCAAGCTCGACGAGGTGTTCGCCGACATCTTGACCGTCCGCGAAGGGATCGGCGCCGGGGTCACCTTGAAGGTGATCATCGAATCGGCAGCGCTCCTTGCCCTCGCCGGACCGGAAACCGTGACGGCGGTCTGCAAGGTCGCGGTCAAGGCCGGTGCGACGATGGTCAAGACCTCGACCGGCTTCCATCCGGCAGGCGGCGCCAGTGTCGAAGCCGTACAACTGATGTCGGCAGCCGTACCCAACCATGTCGGCGTCAAGGCCAGCGGTGGGATCCGGACTGCGGAGTTCGCCGCCGAACTGATCGCGGCAGGCGCCACCCGGCTCGGCTTGTCCGGATCTCGGGCCGTGCTCGAGGGCTTCCCGGAAGCCTGAACCGGGTTACGGGGTTGTCGCCCGCGCGATGTGATTCATCCTGTCGCATCCGGCGGGCGTCCGTGCAGGCGTCGGCTGTCACTGTCCCGCCGTCCCGAAAGCCGCTTGTGCAGAAGGGTTGACCACGACGTGGGCAGCACACCGGGTTCGTCGAGCAGTCGCCGAATGGCAGGCGCGTCCCCGCGGTCGATGTTGAGTACGCGGTGAACCTCGGCGACTGTGATGCCATGCTTGGGAGCATGTTGCAGGACGAGGCTGTCGCCAGCTGAAATACGGCCAGGCACAAGCACTCTCAGGTAGAAGCCGGTCCGTCCCGTGCGCTGGGTCGCCACTGCGAGGTCGTCGATGCCGTGGAAGGCTGCGAGTTTGAAGCACGGGCGCCGGGGCTGGCTCACCTGTACCGTCACACTTCCGATATCGAACACCGAGCCGATCAGGGCATCGGTTTCGAGTAGCCCGGTGATGGTGAGGTTCTCACCGAAGGCGGGGAGCCCGAGCGTCCCGAGCGCGTCGCCCCAGGCTTCGTAATGCTCGTTGGGGTAGACCAAAATCGCTTTGTCCGGTCCGCCGTGGTTTCTTCGGTCACCTTGTTCGTCACCAACCACGCCACGTTTGCCCACGGTGACCGGGCCCGATACCGGCACCTTGGCGATCGCGGACGGGACACCACGTCCATGCCATCGCAATGACTGCACGCTGCCGACCGACACGTAGAGCACGCGTGGCTCCGTCATCGCGCACTCTCCGCCACCAGGTCGGCGATGACGGCGTTGAACCGGTGCGGTTGCTCCCAGTTCAGCAAATGTGTTGCATTCCTCCAGGTTTCGAACCTCTCAAGCGATCCGGCACAGCGCAGGGCCTCGGCGAGTGGAACCGCGAGCCGGGGAGGCGTGAGCCGATCGCGACCTCCGACGAGAACGGCGACAGGGACCGCCATCACCGACAGGCCCCGAGCCACGTCCAGGTTCTCCAGACAGCGTCCGACCTTTTCCCTCGTACGCCGATCGGTGTCACGCAAGATCTCGCCGAGGAAGGCAAGTTGCGCCCGGGTCGCTCCAGGGAACAGCGCACCGGCGGCCACCATGCCGGATCGCATCAACAGGTCACCGCCGGGCCGGTGGATGGCACTGAACGCCAGCCACGCCATCTCGTATTGGACGCGCCGAAGGAACGTGACCGGACTGGCCAGACGGACAGGACCTTTCGTCACCGGTGAGGTTGCCGCCGTACCGGCGAGCACGATCGACCTCGCGTAGCTCCCGACCTCGGCCGGGTACTGCGTGGCCCAGCTCATCACCGACATCCCGCCCATGCTGTGTCCGACGACAACAGCTTTCCGGCTGCCGGCGACGGTGTGCTCGAGCACTGCCGACAGGTCTTGCCCGAGGTGATCGTTGATCATCGACCCGCTGCCGAGTTCAGATCGGCCGTGCCCGCGCTGGTCATAGGTGATCACCCGGAATCGATCGGCCAGACCATTGACCTGCGGATGCCAATAGCGCGCACTGACGGCGAAACCGTGCACGAGCACCACCGGATCGCCGTCGACCGGACCATATTCGTACGTGGCAATCGAAGCGCCCCCTGGGCGGTCGATGACGGTGTGCCGCATGTCGATCTGCGGGGCCTGCATCAACGGCTGCCCCCGAGACATCAGCCGGCCGTTCGATCCAGCAGGTCGGTCAGCAGTGCGTTGTAGCCCACCGAGTTCTCGATACTGCTCATGTGCCCGATCCCCGGCCACACCACCAGGTCGTCGAGATGGCCGTGGCCGCGGAGCGCGGTGGCCATCGCTTCGGCATGGACGGCCGGGGTGAGTTTGTCGTCGGCGCCGACCACCACGAGCGTCGGCACCACCAGCGCGTCCAGACCACCCGATACGTCCAGGTTGACCAGTGCATTGCCCCACTTGCCCCGCGACCGTCCCGGACAGGCTGCCACCATCTCGTCGCAGAAGTCGACATGCGATCCACGTGAGGTCGTATTCAGCGCGATGTACTGGGTGACCTTGCGCGACACCTTGGTTCGCGGCAGGTGAATGGTGGCGCCGGCGACGAGACGACTCGTCAAATACTCGATCGGCGAGAGTGCGTCAGGCAAGTCGAGCGGAATGAGACCGAGATTGGGCAGCAGATGCTCGGCGCAGGTGGAGGTCAGCACCACCGCGCGTGCCACCTCGGGTACGCTGCCCGGAAACTGCTCGGCCCACGACAGAATCGTCATGCCACCCATGCTGTGTCCGGCTATCAGCGCTTTACGGCCTTGCGGGACAACCGCACTGAGCACAGCCTGCAGATCCTGCCCCAGGAGTTCAGCGGTCAGCTTCGAGGTTCCGCGCGGCGAACTGCCATGCCCGCGCTGGTCGTAGGCGACCACGCGGTATCGGTCGGAGAAGGCGTTGATCTGCGGGTACCAGTACTGGGTGCTACAGGTCCAGCCATGCACGAGCACCAGCAACTCACCATCGGGCGGCCCGTAGGCGAGCACGTTGAGTTCGGTACCGTCCCCGGCCCGAACGGGTATCCGGTCGGGTTGCGCAGTGGGTGTGGCCAGGAGCGGATCCGGCTGGTCCTCAATGGGATCCGGCGCCAGCAGCGCTGCGCGAACGATCGATCCCAGGAACGTTCCGGTGATCGCAGCACCGGCCGCTATCACACCGCCCCCGACTATCGCGCCCCCGAGCGCGATCTTCTTTCCGTTCACGCGTACCCCCTCATGCCTGTCTAGTGACTTTCCACATCGCCTGTGGCGACCGGCTTTTCATCGTCAGAGGCCATCATCAGCTCGGCACCGCGATCAAGAGCCTTGGAGATCTCGGCATCCATGGCTTTGCTGAAGGCGACTTCGACGATGTCGTGCGCCATCGGGCGAACGGTCTGCACCAACTCGGCGAGCCGGATCACCTCGCTCTCCTCGAGTTCGAAGGGTTCTCCTTCGACGAGGTATTTGTCGGTGACGATCGAGACGAAGCTCGCGGCGATGTCCTGCAGGTCATCCTGGACGCGTTCCCAGCGGTCGAGCAGGACTTCCAGGTCGATCCCGGCTTTGACGAGGACCTCGGCGCCGGCCAGGACCTCCGGGTTGGTGACGGCATATCCGGCACCTTCTTTGACCAGCAGACCCAGACGCTGTCCGAGCGCGATGCTGCTGTCGGTGGCACCGAGACCCTTGCGCAGTTCCGAGATCGTGATCGTGGCGACGCGGCGAAAGTTCTTCCAGCGGCTGCCACGTTTGGGCTCGCCTTCGAGTACGTGCTCGACCTTGAGCCCATATCGCGCCGCCATCAGCAATTCGCTGATGGTCGCAAACGTGTAGCCCCGCTCGAGCATCTGCGAGATCATCTTCAGACGGCTCAGGTGCTCGGAGGAGTACCACCCCGTGCGTCCCTTGATCTTCGGCGGAGGCAACAGTCCGCGATCCTGATACACCCTGATGTTGCGAACGCTGACGCCGGAGACATCCGCGAGCTCATTGATCCGGTATTCAGCCATCTGCTCATTCTAGGTCGACCACCAGCGGTTCTTGGCGATGGGACCAGCGTGCTATATGACACCCGGCATTGTCAAGGTTTGGCGTCCCAGGGTCTCGACGACGTCGACCCCGCGACGACGGCGCCGATCAGACCTTTCGGAACCACGACTTGTTCTGGATCGAATCGACCCGCGGCCGAACATCCACGATGTACACCAGCGTCGCGACCACACCGACGATCCCCAAGATGCCGATGGCACCGAACAGCCAGATGAACACCGTTGCAGCAGCCAGTATCGACACCCAGATCACCTTGCTCTGGCGATCGACCGCCGGAAACGCATCCGGCCGCTGGAGCGCGGCATGCACCAGCGAAACCGCCGCCGCGATGCCGGCCACAACCGTCAGAGCGAGAAGGACAAAGCTCTGCGCGTAACCCATGAAAGATAGAATGTCCACAAGTTCACCTTACTGTCCAATTCACCTGACGGTGGCGCCGTTGCATCACAGCGCCGGTTTGAAACTCGTAGCCCGACCTGGCGGAGTCCCCTACTTCGGCGGAGCCTTCTTGGCCGGAGCCTTCTTCGCGGGGGCCGCTTTCTTGGCCGGAGCCTTCTTCGCGGGGGCCTTCGCGGCCGGAGCCTTGGCCTCGGCGATCTTCTTGGCCGGGGAGTCGCTTGCGGTCCGCGCCTTCGCCTCCACGGTCCCGGCTGCGCCGGCGATCTGTTCGGCAGCCTCCTCGGAGGTGTCCTCGATCTTCTCCGAAGCCTCGTCGATCTTGGTCGAGGCGATGCCCGCGAGCTTGGCCGCACGCTGCCCGACGGCCCGCGTCTGCGACGAGATGGTGCCGAGGGTGTCCTCGGTCAGGTCGACGGCGTCGCCGTACGCCTTCTCGACGCGGCTGAGCTGCTCGTCGACGGCGGGGGTGGCACGCAGGCGCTCCACGGTCTCTTCGCCACGCTCGGCCAGCGAGTTGTAGATGTTGGTCGCGACCTCGATGTAGGCCTCGGCGACCTTGCGTAGTTCTTCGGCGGTGAACTTCGAACGCAGTTCATCAATATTCGACGGAACCTCTTCCGGCAGAGCCGAAATCCGCTCACGAGTCTCTTCCAGACGGCTCTGCGCGGTGGTGCGGGTTTCTTCGAATCGAGCCTGCGCTGTCCCCGTTGCGGTCTCGGTGCGTTCACGCAACTGCGTGATCACATCATTCACCTGCTTCAGTGCCAGATCTCCGGCACCGACAGCGGCGTACAGCGGGTTTGCGAGATTGCGGTCAGCTTTGGTCATCATGTCCCTCCAGCGTGGACTTTGAAGTGTTTTGTGTTGTGCCACTTTCGACCTCGGCCCGGTTCTCTTTACAGAACGACTCGTAGATCTCGAGCAACACTTGCTTTTGGCGTTCGCTGATGACGGTGTCGGCCATCAACGCGTCGCGCACCGGGCTCGCAGGACGCTCTTCGAGAATCCCGGCCCGCACATAGAGCACTTCCGCCGACACGCGTAGGCCCTTGGCGATCTGGGCCAGCACGTCGGCCGAAGGCTTGCGCAACCCTCGTTCGATTTGACTGAGGTACGGATTGCTCACCCCTGCGCGCTCGGCGAGCTGGCGTAGTGACACCTCGGCGGCAATCCGCTGAGACCTGATGAAGCTGCCGATGTCTTGGGCTGCAGTGGCAACGTTGGCACTGATGTCCTGGGCCGCGTTTGCAGCGGCCGCCACCGGCCCGTCTTCTGGATCAGTTGGCATTGGAACCATCGGTGACTCCTTCAGGTTTCGAGACCCATAGTGCCACTTCTGCTAGCAATTGCAAGCAATGTGCTAATTCGTGACGAAGGCCACAAACAACCTGTCCTTTTTAGGTGGTTTGTTCAGTGGAAAAGCAGCACGGACACGGTGTATATCGCCAGCCCGGCCAGCGCACCGACAACGGTGCCGTTGATGCGGATGAACTGGAGATCGCGTCCGACCTGCAGTTCGATCTTGTTGCTGGTGTCGTCGGCGTCCCACCCACGGACGGTCTCGGTGATGACCGAGATGATCTCCTGCGAGTAGTTCTCCGACACGTGTCGCGCCACCCGCACCATCAGCAGGTTCATCTTGTCCTGCAGTTCGTGGTCATCCCGGATCCGCACGGCGATTCCGATGACCGAATCGGTCAGGGTCTTGCGCAGGGTTCCGTTCGGGTCGGCGAGCAGTTGTTCGATCAGGGCCTTGCCCGCATTCCAGGCCGTCGAGGCCGCACCGGTCACCTCGTCGCGCTCGAGCATCTCCGACTTGATCGCCTCGAGCCGCGCGATCGTCGCCGGGTCATGCTGGAGGTCGTCGGCGAGTTGCACCATCATCGTCGTCATGGCAGTCCGCACCTGATGGTGCGGGTCGGTCTTGACCTTGAACGAGAACTCGACCAGCTCTCGGTAGATCCGATCTCCCACAAAGTGATTGACGAACTTGGGCGCCCACGCGGGCCCGTCCTTGTCGATCACGCGGTCGATCAGCTCCTCACTACCGAGGGCAAAGTCATGCGCACGATCGCAGACGAGCTGGATCACCGGTTCGAGCCGGTTCTCGGCGATGAGTTGTTCGAGTACGCGCCCGGCCGGGGGACCCCATTCCGGTTCGGCAACCCACTTCATCCCCGCCAGGATCAGCTGTTCGATGTCTTCGTCATCGAGCATCTCTGCGGCAAACGCGATCCCGCGCGCGGCCTCCGCGCCGACACGCGGCGCATTCTTCGGATCGGCGAGCCACGACGACACCCGTTTCGGCAGGGCCAGCTGGGCGACCTTGTCCTCGATCACGTCCGGTGTCATGAAGTTCTCTTCGATGAACTCCCCCAACTGATCGCCGATCTGATCCTTCTTCTTACGGATCAGTGCGGTGTGCGGGATCGGAATGCCCAACGGGTGCTTGAACAATGCCGTGACAGCAAACCAGTCGGCGAGCGCACCGACCATGCCAGCCTCGGACGCCGCCCGCACATAGCCGACCCAGGCAGCGACGTTCTCTCCGTCGCGATCTTCGAGCCAGCGGCAGAAGAAGTAGATCACCGCCGCGAGCAGCAGAAATCCGGTCGCGACCATCTTCATCCGTCGCAATGCGGCCTTACGCTGCGCGTCAGCACCCCCGATCCCGGCGATGTTCCGCTTGGGTGCGGAAGGCACTGCCGGTGGCGCCTGTGTCGTTTGCATTCAACCAGTGTTACCGAATGTCGAGATTTCAAGCGGGTTGGCGTGAGCGACCCTGCTCTCAATGCACTGCCCGCGTGCCGGGGAACATAAGGTGAACGGGCAACTACCGGCAACGAAGAAGAGACTTGTGTGATGTGCCCTCGACCGAATCCGGCAGCAGCCGCGCGCGCTGCGGTCGCAGCCGCTGCGACGGCAGCCGCCAAGGGCGCGTCGCTGCCCAAGGCCATCCGCGGCCAGGTCGGCATCGACGAGGTCAAGACAGACGGTCGAAAGCGTCGCTGGGAGGGCCACAAGGAGGCCCGCCGCACCGAACTGGTCGACGGCACGCTCGCCGCGGTCCGGGCACTCGGGCCAGACGCCGGTATGGACGAGATCGCCGCCGAGATCGGTGTCTCGAAGACCGTCCTCTACCGATACTTCAGCGACAAGGGCGACCTGACCACTGCCGCGATGATGCGTTTCATCGAGACGGTGCTGGTCCCTCGGCTGAGCAGTGCGATCAACGAGGACCTCGAAGAGTTCGACCTCACCCGGATGGTCATTTCCGTCTATGTCCAGACCGTCGCCGATGAACCGCAGATCTACTCGTTTGTGACGGCGGGTGGTTCGGGCGCGCAGGTTCTTGCCGACTCGCAGAAGCTCGTGGCGCAGATGCTCGCATTCGTGATGATCAACCGAATGGTCGATCAGGGATCCGAGACCGCAGGCGTGGAAACGTGGGCCTACAGCCTGGTTGGCGCGATCCAGCTCGCGGTGCACTGGTGGATGGTCGAACAGCGGCTCGGCAAAGAAGAGCTGATCAACTACCTGACGATGCTGGTCTGGTCGGCGATCTCCGGGATCGCGGCGGCCGGCGGCTCCAGCGAGTATTTCAACGCGCAAGAACATCCCCTCCCCGAGGCGCCTTCACCGATAGATTGACGCCCATGGGCGAGGACAAGGCAGCGGCTCCGGTCGCACTGGTGACCGGGGCGAGCCGCGGGGTCGGCAAAGGAGTGGCGACCGCACTGGGTGCGGCCGGCTGGACGGTCTACGTAACCGCGCGTGGGGGCACCGGGCCCGAGGATCCGCTGGGCCAGACCGTTGCCGCCATCAACGACGCCGGTGGCTCCGGGTTCGGCGTGCGTTGTGACCACACCGACGACGCGGCGGTGGCTTCCCTGTTCGAGACGATCTCGGCCGAACAAGGTCGGCTTGACCTCCTCGTCAACAACGCTTGGGCTGCACCAAAGGGTTTCGGTGGTTTCAGTGACAAGTTCTGGGAACGACCGGTCAGCGACTGGGACACCCTGATCACCGTCGGCCTTCGAGCGCACTACGTGGCGTGTGTCCACGCGGCGCAGCTCATGGTGCCGCAAGGGCAGGGGCTGATGGTCAACATTTCCTCGTTCGGAACCCGCGGCCACCTGCATTCGGTGCTCTATGGGATGAGCAAGGCCGCGCTGGACAAAATGGCCTTCGACATGGGCCACGAATTGGCCGGAACCGGCGTGAGCGCAATTTCCCTGTGGCTGGGCCTGATTCAGACCGAATTGTTGCTGTCGTTCGGTATCGACGAGTTCGCCGGTTTCAAGATCAGCGAAGCCGAACACCCCGAGTTCGTCGGACGTGTGATCGATCGGCTCTGGCACGACCCGGATCTGCGAACCCACAACGGGCACACACTGGTGACCGCCGAACTCGGCGCCGACTACGGATTGTCGAACAACGACAGCGTCGTGCCGAAATCACACCGGGCCCCATTCGGCGGCGGCCCGCTGTTCCCACCCGCTCACTGACCCCCACCCCACCCAGCCACGAAGATTCGCGCCACTTGCCTGCGTTCGCGCCAGTTGCAACGGGCGCGAACGCAGGCAAGTGGCGCGAATTTTCGGTGGGCAACCCAGCTCCCGCTGTAATGGGATCGTATCAATTTCAACGAATTTCCATAACAGGTCAATTGACCTCCTTCAAGCCCCAGTTAATGGACACCTAAATGCACCAACGAGGATCGGTATTGCTCAATTTGTTCAGAACAGCAAACCTCAAAGGGCAGCTTTTCGCTACCAAAATACGGACGTACAGCCTGCTCAAAGCTGGTCTGGCGCACTGTTTCTCAAAACCATTAGCGGATCTCACCGATTAACATACCGATGATTCCCAGATTTAGAACCCTTGCTAAATGTCGAATAATTCAAGGACATCACCGTTTGCATTCACGCATACGACAGTTGTTAAGTTGACGTGACACCAACGCAACAAACCAACCTTCTGGGGGTCGATTCACAGCTATGAACCGCACTTTTGTTCGCGCCACCACCGCTGCCGCCGCAGTCAGCGCCGCCGCTCTGTTCTTTCCCGCCGTGGCCTCCGCCGCGCCGGTGACGGGCTCCAACTGCTCGACCGTATCCACCGGAACCGACGCCAACGGCTGGGGTAACCCGTTCCCGGAAGAAGCCGGCGCCGCGTACAGCGACACCACGGCTATCGATGCAGACGGTTCACTTGTGCTGGCCACCGAGCCGTCCTCGGCACGGAAGGCGTGGTATCACCCCGCGGGTGAACTGAAGGCCTCGGACATCGGCGGGTCCCTGACGTTCAAGCAGACCGCAGGCAATGCCAACTGGCAGATCCGGGTCACCGGCGCGGACACACAAGACGCTCCCGAGTCCGAGAACGGGTTCGCCACCTTTGCCTGGGCGAGCCCCGGCACCGCCGGCGACCAGGATGCCACCGACGCAACGAACTGGTGGTCGACCCGGAATCTGCCCGGTATTCCCAAGGGCACCCCGTCGACACTCGATGCATTGATCGCGGCCGCCGGCGACGCAACTGTCGTCACGAATTATGGGGTCTCCGCACAACCGGCCACTCCCGGCGAAACCGTATACGTCGACTCGGTGTCGTTCAACGGTTGCACCACGAACTTCAAGGCCACCGGCCCTGCGGGCGGCGACAGCAGCGGCTCACTCGGCGGTCTCGGATTGGGCAACCTGATCCCCGGACTGTTCCCGTAACCTCTGCGCACGTACAGCAACATCTTCCAGGAGTGCCCTTCCCATCATGGGGAGGGCACTTCTCGTCGCGGTGTCTCAATCTGCGACGACAGTGCCCACTCCCGGCGATACCTGCCAGATCTCGGCCCGCACCACTAGCATTTTGGGAGGTGCACCCGTAGTCGACATTTGTGGAGGGCGAAGTGATTTTCATCGTGGTGAAGTTTCAGGTGAAGCCCGAGTGGACCGAGAAGTGGCTCGATCTGGTCGGTCCGTTCACCCAGGCAACGCGGAATGAGCCCGGCAACAAGTGGTTCGAGTGGTCGCGCAGCGTCGATGATCCCAGCGAGTTCGTGCTGGTGGAAGCATTCGACGACGATGCGGCCGGCGCCCACGTGAACAGCGACCATTTCAAGAAGGCCACGCAGCAGGAGATGCCGCAGGCCCTGATGGCCACACCCAGGATCGTCAGTCAGCAGATCGAGGCCGACGGTTGGTCAGAGATGGGCGAGATCACGATCGACTGACGTTCCCATCCAAACGGATCAAGAGGTGCCGGCGGCCTGTGCCTGCCGGGCCTCGACCCGGCGCCGTTCGCGCCGGGTCGCGGCGACCATGTTGCGCAACGCCGGCTCCAGTTGCCAGTAGTGCCTGGTCTTGAGGCCGCCATCCGGATTCACCCAGAGCCGATCGGGATCGATGGCCTGTGCTGCTCGCTGGATCCGTTCGTCGATCTCGTCGATGTCCGGGATCGCCGCGCTGCGGCTCTCATAGACACCTGGGCCGACCTCACGTTTGATGGACGTTCCCGAGGCCACGATCTGATCCAGCACCCAGTCGATCGCCCGGGTTGCCACGATCGAGGTGACATCGGCATCGAGCGCGTCGAACGCGTCCACCACTTTCGCGATACTGGAATAGCCGATGTGCGTATGGATCTGGGTCTGCGGCTCGGCACCGCCGACCGCCAGCTTGAACGCCGCGACCGCCCAGTCGAGATACCCCTCGCGACCGCGTTCGCGCAGCGGTAACAACTCCCGGATCGACGGCTCATCGACCTGGATGATCTTGACCCCGGCCTTCTCGAGGTCGGCGATCTCATCGCGGACAGCCAGTGCCAGCTGTTCGGCGGTTTCATAGAGCGGTTGGTCCTGGCGCACAAACGATCTCGCCAACATGGTCACCGGTCCGGTGAGTATGCCCTTCACCGGCTTGTCGGTCAGGGACTGCGCATAGGTGATCCACTCGACGGTCATCGGGCCTCTACGCTTGATGTCGCCGTAGAGGATCGGCGGCCGCACACAGCGCGAACCGTAGACCTGAACCCAACCGAAATGTGTTGCGGCATAGCCGTCCATCAATTCGGCAAAGTACTGGATCATGTCGTTGCGCTCGGCCTCACCGTGCACAAGGACATCGAGGCCGATGTCCTCCTGCAGGTCGATGACGCGTTTGATCTCGTCGAGCAGCAGCTGCTTGTACTCGCCCCAGGCCACTCGTCCCTGGCCGTAGTCGTAGCGGGCCTGCCGGATCTCTGCGGTCTGCGGAAACGATCCCAGCGTCGTGGTCGGGATCAGCGGAAGTCCGATGGCCTGTTGCTGGGCTGCCCGGCGGACATCGTAGGGCGCCCGCTCGCGCTGATCCGGGCGGATCGCCGCAACCCGTTGGCGCACATCATGCTTGAGCTTGAAGTGCACCGACGTCGGCCGGTTGTACCAGCGTTCCGGTGCACCGTGGGTGACCGCCTTGGCCAGCGCCACCACCTCACCGACCTTCTGCTTCGCGAAGGACAACCGGTCGGCAACGTCACCGGGGATGTCATATTCGATGAGCAGGTCGACGGGGACGTGCATCAAACTGCACGAGGTCGACACGACCACGTCCGGGATCACCGCTTTGATGGCCAACAGGTAGTCGAGTGCCTGTGCTTTGTCGGCCTTCCACACATTCCGTCCGTTGATCACACCCGCGTACAGGCGCTTGCGCTTCAGACCCGGGATTTTGCCCAGAGCGGCGGCGCTGATCGGCTCCGACACCAGATCCAGACCGATGGCCTCGGCCTTCGTCGCCGCCAGGATCGGCAGGGCCGCACCGAGATCGCCGTACTGGCCGGTGACCAGCAGACGCGGTCGCTGGCTCACCGCGGACAGCGCGTTGTACACGGTCCCCAGCAGTGCCAGCTCTTCCTCGGAGCGGTCACCGGTGAAAGCGGGCTCGTCGAGCTGGACACATTTAGCGCCCTGCGCGGCCAGGTCCTTGAACAACTTCAGATAGACCGGGAGCAGCTCCTCGATCTTGTCGATCGGCGAGAAACCCTCGGGCGCATCAGGGCCAGCCTTCGACAGCAGCAGCAGCGAGATGGGTCCGAGGACCACCGGCCGCAGTTCGATGCCGTATTCCTTGGCCCGCTTGTGCTCGGCCAGCAACGATTCGGCGTGCAGCGAGAACTCGGTGTCGGCGCTGATCTCGGGCTGGCGGTAGTGGTAGTTGGTTCCGAAGAACTTCACCAGTTCCAGCGGCGGAATATCCGGTTTGCCCCGGGCCATCGTGAAATAGAAGTCCAACGGATGCAGCTCGCCGGCCAGCGGCTTGAACCGATCGGGGACGGCACCGAACATGAGCGCATTGTCGAGCACGTGGTCGTAGAAGGAGAAGATGTTCCCGGGGACCTGCTCGAGCCCGGTGGCCGCGAGCTCCTGCCAGATGCTGTCTTGCAACTGATGCCCGGCGACGATCAGGTCGTCCACCGAACCGCCGTTGTGCCAATGTCTTTCGAGCGCTCGTTTGAGTTCACGCCGGGCGCCGATGCGCGGATACCCCAGGATCGAGGATCCGTATTCGATCTTCTCCGCGGGGCTGGTCATGTCCGCGCCCGTTAGTTCTTGACGCCGGTCTTTGCTGCTTCGTACTGGTAGAAGCCGTGGCCGGATTTCTTGCCGAGCCGGCCGGCCTCGACCATGCGCAGCAATAGCGGCGGCGGTGAGTAGAGCGGTTCCTTGAACTCCTCGTACATCTTGTCGGCGATGGCCTTGACGGTGTCCAGGCCGACCAGGTCGGTGAGCTTGAGCGGCCCCATCGGGTGCGCGCAACCCAGGACCATGGCCTTGTCGATGTCCTCGACGGTGGCAAAGCCGCTCTCCACCATGCGGATCGCCGACAGCAGGTACGGAACCAACAGCGCGTTCACCACAAACCCGGAACGGTCGGACGACCGCACGACCTGCTTGCCGAGGATGTCGCGGGCGAACTCTTCGGCGCGGGCGGTGATCTCCGGGGCGGTCATCAACGTGGTGACCAGCTCGACCAGAGGGAGCACGGGTACCGGGTTGAAGAAGTGCATCCCGACAACGCGATGTGCGTTGGCGGTGGCCATCCCGAGCTTCATGATCGGGATGGATGAAGTGTTGGAGGCGAGCACCGCGTTGGGATCGGTGACCACCTTGTCGAGCTCTTTGAAGATCTCGGTCTTGACCGCTTCGTCCTCGACGACGGCTTCGCACACCATCTGCCGGTCGGCGAAGTCGCCGAGGTCGGAGGTGAAACGCAACCGCCAGGAAGCCTGTTCACGTTCCCGCTCGGTGAGCTTCCCGCTGCTCACACCGCGGTCGAGCGAGCGCAGGATGCGCGAGCGTCCGGCAGCGGCAAGCTCGCGAGTGGTCTCGTAGACGAGCACATCCGCATGCGCACGTGCACACACCTCAGCGATGCCCGCACCCATCTGCCCGGCACCGATGACACCAACCCGCGTGATCTTCTCGCTTGCCATGACAACTCCTTGAAAACTACGAAACCGCACTATCTTTGAACCAAAAGGAACCAACACAGAAGGCCGAGATGAGGGTAACCCTGCATGGGTACGCCCAAAAGCCTCCTAAAAACCAGCAGGCGGCCCGCAACGGTAGCTGCGGACCGCCTGACTAGTTCGTAAAGGCCCCGGAGTGGCGGTCCAGCCTAGTGGAACTGGCCTTCTTCGGTGGAGCCCTTCAGCGCAGTGGTTGAGCTGTTGGGATCAACGGTGGTGGCGATGCGGTCGAAGTAGCCGGCGCCGACCTCACGCTGGTGCTTGACTGCGGTGAAGCCGCGCTCGTCGGCTGCCTTGAACTCGCGGTTCTGCAGGTCGACGAATGCGGTCATCTGCTCGCGTGCGTAACCGTAGGCAAGGTCGAACATGCCGTAGTTGAGGGCGTGGAAGCCGGCGAGGGTGATGAACTGGAACGTGAATCCCATTGCGCCGAGCTCGTTCTGGAACTTGGCGATGGTGGAATCGTCGAGGTGCTGGCTCCAGTTGAACGACGGGCTGCAGTTGTAAGACAGCAGCTGGTCCGGGAACTCGCTCTTGACGGCTTCGGCGAACTTACGAGCCAGTTCGAGATCGGGGGTACCGGTCTCCATCCAGATCATGTCGGCGTACGGCGCGTAGGACTTTGCACGAGCGATGCACGGCTCGATGCCGTTCTTCACGTGGTAGTAGCCCTCGGCAGTGCGCTCACCGGTGACGAACGGCTGGTCGCGCTCGTCGACGTCGGAGGTGATGAGGGTGGCGGCCTCGGCGTCGGTCCGGGCGATGACCACGGTCGGCACGTTGGCAACGTCAGCGGCCAGGCGAGCCGAGCTCAGGGTGCGGATGTGCTGCTGGGTGGGGATCAGCACCTTGCCACCGAGGTGGCCACACTTCTTCTCCGAGGCGAGCTGATCTTCCCAGTGGGTTCCGGCGGCGCCGGCGGCGATCATGGCCTTCTGCAGTTCGTAGACGTTCAGTGCGCCACCGAAGCCGGCTTCGCCGTCGGCCACGATCGGCACAACCCAGTTGTCGACAGTGTTGTCACCCTCGACGTGAGCGATCTCGTCGGCGCGCAGCAGAGCGTTGTTGATGCGGCGAACAACCGAGGGAACCGAGTTCGCGGGGTACAGCGACTGGTCCGGGTAGGTGTGTCCGGACAGGTTCGCGTCACCGGCGACCTGCCAGCCGGAGAGGTACACGGCCTTCAGGCCTGCGCGAACCTGCTGCACGGCCTGGTTGCCGGTGAGAGCACCGAGCGCGTTGATGTAGCTGCCATCACCCTTGGTGACACCCTCCCAGAGGATCTCGGCGCCACGACGTGCGAGGGTCTGCTCCTCGACAACGCTGCCCTGCAACTCGACGACCGACTCAGCGGTGTAGTCGCGGGTGATGCCCTTCCAACGAGGATTGGTGTCCCAGTCCTGCTGGATCTCGGCGGCAGTCCTTGGTTTTCCGACGGTGCTCATATTCTCGCGCTCCATATTCGTTGAGCTTGTGCTGTGTGGCGGTCCGCCCGAGTTCTGATCGAGCTGAACTCGTTCGGGGCTAATTAGCAATTTCATAACCCCCGAGGGGCGTCTGCCTCACCGAGAGTGCCACAGGCAAAGCCGCAGGTCTACACCCCGCAAGTGCGAATTCAGGCCACGTTTTCACAAGGCTTTGCAAATGTTGCGAATATTGCGGTGTAAACAACTTCCGATTAGTTACTGGTGAGTACGCCAAAAAGTACGCGCGTACTGCAACTTTGCGAGCCGGCCATCTCCCGAAGCGGCGCTCCGCGCCGGTCCACATCGACACCCGGGTTTCCGACCCCGGATCCTGCCGTGGTGAGCGGAATCACAGCGATCCGCCCGCAGATCACGTGCTCGCAGCGTCCACCCGGCCGACTGCTTCGGCGAACAAATCGGCGAATTCGACTTCGCTCAGGCCCTTTTCGGTCGAGTTGGCGACCAGCTGCACGGTGATCCCGTCGACCACGGCATAGCCCGCCAGCGTGCGCGACGCGGCCGTCCGACCCCCGGGATATGTGGTGGTCGCCACGGAACTCACCATCAGCGACAGTGAGGTGGGCAGGGCCGGCGGCGTCAGTCGGCGGTTCTGGTTGAGCACGGTGGTCCCGGCCGTACTGCCCTGTGTGATCGTGATCGTGAACTGCGCGCATTCGCCGACACTGACCCGCACATCGGCGTCGATATCCCGGGGCACCGTCGTCACCAATTCGGTGATGGTGCCGCCCGCCGGTGATTGCCATGCCGACACCGCCGCGTTGGAGACGTCGAGCTGATCGTTCAGATCGGCATCGGCGGTCGGGCGGCACTGCGGCGGATCGAACTGCGCCGAGCCCGCCGACTCGAGGGCGGCCGCGTTCTGCCTTTGCAGGTCGATGATGCTCAGTTCGGCGGGTTGATAGCCCTTGGGAAACTCGCGGGCGGGCAGCAGGAGCGCGGCAGGTGTGTTCGACGAGGACTCCGGCGGTGCCGACGACTCGGACGCCGGAGAGGCGTCGTCGGAACATGCGGTACCGAGCAGACACAGAGATGTGAAAACAATCGTCATCACAGACAGCTTCCCCCGCATTCCCACAGCCTAGACATCGCCGCCTGCGGTGTTCGATCGGTAACCTGCGCTGGTCCCGCGCCGCGCCGCATACCCTAGGAGAATGTCCAAGACCTACGTCGGCGCACGTCTCCGGCAGTTGCGCTCCGAGCGCGGCATGTCGCAGGTTGCGCTGGCGCAGTCACTCGAGATCTCTCCGTCCTATCTGAACCAGATCGAGCACGATGCCCGGCCGTTGACGGTTCCGGTCCTGCTCAAGATCAGCGAGGTCTTCGGGGTCGACACCGGGTTCTTCAATTCTCAGGACAACGCCCGGCTCATTGCCGAGATGCGCGAGGTGATGATGGACGAGGACCTCGACGCGAATGCCGACGCCCAGGAGATCACCGACCTGGTCACCACTCATCCCGATATGGCCAAGGCCATGGTCAATCTGCATCGCCGGTATCGGATCGCCACCGAACAGCTCGCTGCTGCCACCGACGAACGCGGCGACGGCACCATGAGGGGTTCCATCAGTGCACCCCACGAGGAGGTTCGGGACTACTTCTATCAGCGCCGCAACTACCTCCACGAACTCGATGTCGCCGCCGAGGAGCTCACGTCCCGGATGCGGATGCATTCCGGTGACGTCCGGAGCGAGATCGCGAACCGTCTGCAGAACGTCCACGGCGTCCAGATCGTCCGACGCGTCGACCTCGGCGACACGGTCCTGCACCACTTCGACCCCGAGACCCGGCGCCTGGACATCTCCGGCCACCTCTCGCAGGGTCAGCGGGTGTTCAAGATGGCCGCTGAACTGGGTCACCTCGAATGCGGTGACCTCATGCGAGAGATGGTCGACGAGGGCAACTTCACGTCCGACGAGGCCCGCGCGCTGGCACTGCTCGGGATGGCGAACTACTACGCCGCCGCTGCGGTCCTCCCCTACTCCCAATTCCACGGCGCGGCCGAGGACTACCGCTACGACATCGAACGGCTCTCCGCGTTCTACGCGGTCTCATACGAGACGATCTGCCACCGGCTCTCGACGTTGCAACGGCCCAACCTGCGGGGTGTCCCGTTCACCTTCGTCCGGGTCGACCGCGCGGGCAACATGTCAAAGCGGCAGTCCGCCACCGGTTTCCACTTCTCCAGCAGCGGCGGCACGTGTCCCCTGTGGAATGTGTACGAGACCTTCGCCTCGCCAGGCAAGATCCAGACCCAGATCGCACAGATGCCCGACGGCCGCAACTACCTCTGGGTGGCGCGCACCGTCGAGCGCCGCGCCGCGCGCTACGGCCAGCCCGGCAAGACTTTTGCGATCGGACTGGGTTGCGAGCAGCGCCATGCCGCGCGACTGGTCTACTCCGACGGTCTCGAGATCGGCCCACAGGCCAATGTGACACTCATCGGTGCGGGTTGCCGCGTCTGCGAACGGATGAACTGCCCGCAACGTGCGTTCCCGGCACTCGGGGCAAAACTCGACATCGACGCGCACCGCAGCACAGTGTCGCCATATCTGGTGCAGTGAGGCGGCTAGACCGGGTCGAGGATCCGGCGTAGAAACTGTTTTGTCCGTTGGTGTTTCGGTTCGGCGAGGATCTCGGCCGGCGGACCCTGTTCCAGCACGATGCCGCCGTCGACGAACAACACCTGGTCGGCGACCTTCTGCGCGAAGTGGATCTCGTGAGTCACCACGATCATCGTCCAGCCCTGGGTGGCAAGGTCTTTCATGACCCCGAGGACCTCCCCGACGAGTTCGGGATCCAGCGCGGACGTCGGTTCGTCGAACAGCATCAGCGTGGGTTTGAGCGCCAGCGCCCGGGCGATCCCCACGCGCTGTTGTTGTCCCCCGGAGAGTTGATGCGGGTACTGGTCCCGTTTGTCGGACAGACCGACCTGGGTCAGTAGCGCCTCGGCTTCAGCGACGGCCTCCGCGCGTGGTCGCTTCTGGACGATCACCGGACCCTCGATGACGTTCTCCAGCACCGCCTTGTGTGGAAACAGGTTGTGACCCTGAAAGACCATGCCCGACTGCGCGCGGTATTTGACGAGTTGCGCCTTGGGTACCGGTTTGTCGAAGTCGACGGAAACATCGCCGATGGTGATCTGCCCGCCATCCGGCACGTCGAGGGCATTGAGCGAGCGCAAGATCGTTGTCTTGCCCGACCCCGACGGACCGATGATCGTGGTCACCGAACCGGCCCGGACGGTGAAGTCGATGCCGCGCAACACGTGGTTGTCGCCATACGATTTCTGCAGACCGGTCACGGTCACGAGGTTGCCCGTCTCGCCGGTGGGTTTCGGCGGGGGTCCAGGAGTTTCGGTCATTTCGCCACGTACCTATCCAGTCGGATCTCGATGCGGCCCTGTACCGATGACAATACGAGGCACACAACCCAGTAGTACAGGGCCGCGGTCCCGTACAGGGCGAAGAACTCGAAGGTCGGCGCTGCCGCGATCTGGGCGGTGCGCAGCAGTTCTGTCACCAGGATCGTCGAGGCCAGCGAGGTGTCCTTGACCAGCGAGATCAACGTGTTCGACAGCGGTGGGACCGCGGTGCGAAGCGCCTGCGGCAAGATGATGCGCCGCAACGCGACCGGATAGCTCATGCCGATCGTCTCGGCGGCCTCCCACTGCCCCTTCGGAACACTGCTGATGGCCGATCTGATGATCTCGGCGGCATAACCACCGACGTTGAGACTGAAGGCGATTGCCGCTGCCGGGAACGGATCGATGAGGATGTTCAGTTCCGGGAGCGCATAAAAAATGATGAAAAGCTGGACCAACAGCGGGGTACCGCGAATCAACGAGATGTAGACCCGCGCGACTGACGACAACGCCCGATTCTTGGACATCCGCGCCAACGCCACACCGAGCGCGATGATCAAACCGAAGAAGAAGCTGATCGCGGTCAACGGGATGGTCACGGTGATGGTGGCCTTGGCCATCGGCCACAGGTTGTCCGCAATCAGTTCCCACGTACTGGGCGCGGTCTTCGGCTCCGACGTGCCTGCGGCATTGGCATCCAGATAGGCCTGGGAGATCGCCGCGAGGGTGCCGTCACTCTTGAGCTCTTCGAGCGCCGCGTCGATTTCGTCGATCAGCCCACTGTCTTTGCGTGCCGCGAAGGCCTGCTCGCTCTTCTCCCCGATGTTCGCCGCGATCTTGATGCTGGTGTCACCGGTGGTCGCCTGATAGGCGAGAACGGACAGGCTGTCGTTCACCGTTGCCTGTATCCGCCCTTGGTTGAGCAGCTTGATGGCCTGGGTGAAACCCTCGACCGACTCGACGTTGGCTCCGGCATCCCGCGCCACCTGCGCCCAGTTGCTGGTCTCGGACTGCGCCGTGGTCTTGCCCTTGAGATCGGCAAGCGAGGTGATCGAGTTGTCGTCCGCCCTCGTCACGATCACGCCTTCACCGATCGCATACGGCGTCGACAGATCGTATTTCGCCTTGCGTTCGTCGGTGATCGTGACCTGGTTGGCGACCACGTCGAACCGGTCGGATTCCAGTGCCGCGAAAATGGAATCCCATGGGGTCTCGACGAATTCGACCCGGAGACCCATCTTCTCGGCGACCGCCTTCGCCACGTCGACGTCGTAGCCGACGAGTTGGCCGGTGGCCGGGTCGTGGTAGCTGAACGGCGGGTACGTACCCTCGGTCCCCACCCGCAGCACGCCCGACTCCTTGAGTCGGTCAATCCCGGTGCCGTCGTCACCGCCGCAACTCGCCAGCACCGACATCGCGGCGAGCACACCCACGAACACGATCAGTATCCGACGCACTGATAGGACTTTAGTCCCCCAACGAGCAGGTCGGGGAAGGCCACCACCGACGCGCCGGGCCTGAGGCGGGTGCGGTCGGCGCCCGGGTACGGCGAGCGGTGGTGATCCGGCGTTACTCAACACTCCTTCCGCTAGGTTGGCAGAGGTGACCACACCACGCATCGACCCCGGGAATTTCCGTCAGCTCGGGCCCTTCAACTGGGTGTTCAGCCGCGGGGCCGCCCGCGTCATCGGAGTGCCGGACGCGCACATCTTTTCGACGCTGGGGCGGGCCAAGGGCCTGTTCCGGGGATGGCTGCATTTCTCGAGCCGGATGATGCCGTTCGGCAGACTTTCTCGGCACCACGCCGAAATGGTGATCATCCGGACCGCCCATCTGCGCAACTGTCAGTACGAGCTCGACCATCACAAGCGGCTCGGCCGGCGGGCCGGTATCGACGAGGCCGAGTTCTCACGGCTACTTCAGGGCCCCGAGGCGGGCTGGTCCGGGGTTGACGAGGCCTTGCTCCGCGGCGTCGACGAGTTGGTGGGCACCAAGGACCTGAGCGATGCCACCTGGAAGGACCTGACCTCCCACCTCGACGAGCGTCAGCTGATCGAGTTCGTCCTCCTTGTCGGACAATACGATTCCCTCGCCACCACCATCGGAGCCCTGCGGATCCAACGAGACTTCTGAGTACTTCATCAATAGCGGCTATCGCTGAGCGCCAGTGGCGGGTAGGCCGTGGATGGCTCACCGTCCACGGTGGCGCCACCGAACTGGAGCATCGCCCGCACCGCGCCGTTCACCTGGGCCGGGTAATTCAAGATCGGCTCGGACACTGCATCGAGGCGCTGGATCTGCTCCGCCGTCAGGGACAACTCGAGGGCGGCCAGGTTGCCGGTGAGGTGCTCGATCCGCCGAGCACCGATGATCGGCACGACGGTGCCGATGCGCCCGCGTAACCAGGCCAGCGATACGGCAGATGCACTGGTCCCCAACTCGTCCGCGACCGCAACAACGGTGTCGATCACCTCGAACTCCTCCTCGCTTGGACCACCGACAAAGACGGCGCGGACCGAATCGAGGACCTCCGTGCCACGGCGGTATTTGCCGGACAGAAAGCCGTTTTTGAGTGGGCTCCACGGCACCAGTGCCATCCCCATATCCGCTGCGAGCGGCGCGATCTCACCCTCTACGGTCCGCGCCAGCAAGGAGTACTCGACCTGCAGCGCGATCAGGGGCGTCCAACCTTTGAGCATGGACATCACCTGCGCCTGAGCGGTTACCCACGCCGGGGTATTCGAGAACCCGATGTATCGGATCTTGCCGGCCCGCACCAGGTCGTCGAGGGTGCGCAGGGTTTCCTCGATCGGAGTGTTCCGGTCCCAATTGTGCAACCAGTACATGTCGAGGCGATCGGTCTTCATACGTCGCAGGCTCTCATCGAGCTGGGCGATGATCGATGCGCGGCCGGCACCCCCGCCGTTGGGATCACCGGGATGGAGATTGGTGAAGAACTTCGACGCCAACACCACCCGATCGCGTTGTCCGGGACGGGACGCGAAGTAGTCGCCGAGTATCGCCTCTGAGTGGCCATTGGTGTAGAAGTTCGCGGTGTCGATGAAGTTGCCCCCCAGGTCCAGATAGGTCGAGAGGATCTTCTCGGACTCTTCGACGCTGCACCCGGCGCCTCCCGGATCCTCACCGAAGGTCATGGCTCCGAGCGCAAATGGGCTGACGCGCAGCCCTGAGCGGCCCAGTGTGACGTAGTGGTCGAGTGACATGGTGACTCCTGAATCCTGTTGGAAATGCTGCAATCCGGTCACTCTCCACTGAACTCCGATTGCCACCGCGACGGTAGATCAATCCTCTCCCAGTCTTGCCCAATCCTGCCGGATGTGCCTGAAATAGGTTGCCTGAGCCGCCTCCGGGATGCTTGTGTTGGGCATGGACGAATCCGCCGGACTCCTGGCCGAGATCTGCCAACGCATTGAAGCGGCAGCGCGGTCCGACATGCGAACCACGATCGATGGGTTGCTGCTGTCCAGGGTCGACACTGCCACACCGGACCATTCACTGACCGAGCCGCTTTTGGTGGTGATGGCCCAGGGCGGTAAACGACTCTTGCTGGGCGAGAAGGTATTCGAGTACCATGCCGGTCAGTGCCTGGTCGTGACTGCAGACCTTCCGGTCACGGGCCACTTCATCGGCGCGAGTGCGCGCACTCCCGCGCTTGGTGTCGGCCTGAGGCTACGTCCGGGCAGTATCGCCCCGCTGTTGCTGCAGACCCCGGCCGAGGCCTGGGGGCGCAACAAGACCGGCAGGCCGGCGATCACCACCAGCGAGGCCCAGCCGGTGTTGCTGGATGCGGTGGTCCGGATGTTGCGACTGCTCGATCGCCCTTCGGATGCCCAAGTCCTGGCACCATTGATAGAGCAGGAAATCCTCTGGCGCCTACTCACCGGTCCGCACGCCGATGCGGTACGCCAGATCGGGTTGCCAGACAGCGACCTCGCCCACATCAACCACGCCATCAGATGGATCCGTGGAAACTATGCAGAACCGGTGCGCATCTGCGACCTGGCAGGCATGGCCGGGATGAGCACGTCGACGTTTCATCGGCGCTTTCGGGCCATCACGGCGATGAGTCCGCTCCAGTTCCAGAAGAACATCCGCCTACAGGAGGCGCGCACCCTGTTGCTCGCCGATGCCGGCGACGTCACCGGGATAGCCCATCTCGTCGGATATGACAGCCCGACGCAGTTCAACCGCGAGTACCGACGAATGTTCGGTGCACCACCCGGCCAAGACGCCAAACGCCTTCGCGCACTGGATATCGCTCATGACGGCCGCCGTCTCCCGTGATGGGGGTCAACTCGTCGCGTGAAGATCCTTCGCTGTCGGCGACTTCTCGACGGACTCCGGATCGGGATTCGTACCGAGAAGTCGATCTGCGGTTCCCGCGGTGGTCACAGTGAACCAGTAGTGCTCGTTTTTGTAGTGGTGGAATCGGTGATGTCGCCAGGCCGCCCGGTAGAGGCGACTCCTGGGTTTGTAGTCGGTGTGGATCAGGTAGTGCGTCCACTCGTAGATCAACCCGAGAAACCCGAGGGTCACCATGAACGTCAAACCCAATCCCGTTCTGCCGAAGGCAAACAGGCCGAGCGCGATCGCCACCGGCAATATGAGACAGAGCACTTGCCAGGGAATGAAGATCAGCGGGACGTCGCGCGGATTGTTGTGGTGCTCGCGGTGTTTGCGCGACAGCAGGGTGTCGATCTTCAGGCCGGCGACGGTCCGGGGTCGCCAGTGCAGGATGCAGACGTGAATCACCCACTCCGCAAACGGGAATGAAACGATCATCACCACCGGGACGAGCGCATCGGTCCAGGCGAAATCACCGACCAGAATACGGGCGATAGCCGACGCACCCAGGAAGACGATGATCATCCACGGTGACGGGTACCCGACGAACTCACCAAACGCGCTCCATAGCGAGACCTTCCGGCGATCCCTGCGCCTCGGCGCCGCTTGTTCAGTCACCATCGGGGGCCTCCCGGAGCAGGTCTTCCATCTCGGTGAACGCCGACATCAGAGTTGTGGTGGCGGGTTCGAGCAGAACGGTCGCGGCGCGGGCCGCCGCGTTCGGATCGCGTCGTTCAACGGCGGCGACTATCGCGCGATAGCCATCGGAATTCCCGACCTCCGCCGACAACGCACCCGCCAGCGCCGGGAGCGCAGGTTCGTACGCCGCCCGCATCGTGTTGTACATCAAACGGAACGCAATCGAATCCGCGCCGTCCACCAACGCGTCCCAGAAGTCCAGCGCGACAACCTGTTGTTCGATGGGGTCGACCAGATCGGCGAGCCTGGTCGCGGCCTCGCGCACGGCAGCGATTTGAGTGCTGTTCGCACGTAGCGCCGCCAACTCGGCCACCTTGGGCCCGATGTGGGCCCTGGCCTCGATGACCGAACGGGCCACTGACACATCGAGTTCGCCCTGCCTGATGAGCAGGCGGGGCAACAGGTCGAGGCCACCGAACTTCCGCACATCCCGGACCGTGGTGCCATCACCCTGCCTGATCGTGACAAGGCCGGCAGCGGCCACCCGCTTCAACGCCTCCCGCACCGCAGGCCGTGACACACCGAGCACCCGCGCGAGTTCGCGTTCGCTCGGCAACGACTGACCGGGAGCCAGATCACCACTGAGAACGCCTTCGATGATCTGCTCGAAGACGTCCTCGGGGACGCTGCGGTGTTCGATCGGCTGGAACGGCATGCTTCGACGGTAGAACCGTCAGCGGTAAGAGGTCAAGTGGTCTTACCAATCATCTGCAGTACCGTAAGCGCATGGCCGACCGCACCCACGTCCACGCTTTCACCGACGATGCACTGGGCGAGCACGATGCGGTGTCATTGGCGGCCGCCATCGCGGCCGGTGAGATCAGCGCCGACGAAGCCGCCGCCGCGGCGATCGCCCGCGCCGAAACTGTCGAACCAGACCTCAATGCGCTGGTCATCAAGGACTTCGACCGGGCTTTGGCAGCAGCGAGAACACCGGCGACCGGGGTGTTTGCCGGTGTCCCCACGGCCATCAAGGACAACAGTCACGTCGCCGGCCTGCCTACCGCATCCGGCTCGCGAGCGGTCCGACCGACACCGAAAGCGGCCAACGAACCGTACGTCGACCAATACCTGTCGACCGGTATGACGATGCTCGGCAAAACGCGTCTACCCGAGTTCGGCTTCAACGCCACCACGGAATTCGTCTCTGCGCCACCCACCCGGAACCCTTGGCACACCGGCTACTCCTCGGGTGCGTCGTCCGGTGGTTCGGCGGCACTCGTGGCCGCGGGCGTGGTGCCGATCGCGCATGCCAACGACGGCGGCGGCTCGATCCGGATTCCGGCTGCGGCCTGCGGATTGGTCGGCCTGAAGATGACGCGCGGCCGCGAAGTCCAGTCGATACAGGGCAAGGCGATGCCGATCGACATCATTTCCAACGGCGCCCTGACCCGAACGGTGCGTGATACCGCCGCATTCGTTGCCGCCATCGAGAAGTACCGGCCTGCAAAGAAACTACCCCCGATCGGGTCCGTCCACGGCCCGTCGGACCGTCGGCTGCGGGTCGGTCTGGTCCTCAACTCCATCGTCGGGGATCCGACCGACAGCGAGACCAAGACTGCCGTCGTGCAGACCGCGGAACTGCTGGAGTCACTCGGCCATGAGGTCTCGGAGATCGCCGTGCCCACCGACCAGACGTTTGTCCGCGACTTCGTGCACTACTGGGCAATGATGGCGTTCTCCATGAAGTACTTCGGCAAACAGGTCACCGGTGACAGGTTCGACAGACGCGAGCTCGATCCACTCACGGCGGGATTGGCCCGTGACTTCCTGCGACGCCCCTGGCTGACGCCGGCGTCGATCCGCGGGCTCAAGCGCAGCGAGAAGCAATACCGGGCGGCATTCTCCGACCTCGACGTGGTGCTCTCCCCCGTGCTGGGCCACACCACACCTGAACTCGGATTCCTCTCGCCCGCACTGGGTTTCGACGTGATGTTCCCGCGTCTGGTCAACTACGTCAGCTTCACGCCGCTGAACAATGCCGCCGGCAGCCCGGCGATCTCACTGCCCATGGGTCGCACCCGGACGGGACTACCCATCGGCGTCCACTTCTCGGCAGCACACGGCGACGAGCGCACCCTGCTCGAGCTCGCGTTCGAACTCGAAGCGGCCAAACCCTTCGCCAGGATCCAAGACCAGGAGCGCTCGACTGCGTACCGAGCTCTCTAGGCCCGCGCACCATGACCATCGAAGTTCGTCCGGCTTCAGCCTTCTCCGATGTCCGTACCCTGGTCGGCCCGAAGTCACCGGGGGCCAACGTCTGCTGGTGCCTGAGCTACCGGATCCCGTCCAAGCTCAACAACGAGCTTCGCGGGTCTGCCCGCGGTGAGTACGTCGCCGAGCTGTGCCGAGCCGAGCCCCCGCCCGGGGTGCTCGCCTATGACGGTGACGAGCCGGTCGGTTGGGCGGCCGTGGCGCCACGCTCGGACACCTCCTTCGCACGCAGCCGTAGGATCCCTTGCGTTGACGACCTGCCGGTCTGGTCGCTGTGGTGTATCCGCGTCCGTCCCGGTCATCGCAAAAAGGGGATCTCTCACGCCCTGATTGCCGGCGCGGTCGAGTTCGCCCGCGCCCACGGCGCACCGGTGATCGAGGCATACCCGCTCGACAACGGTGGTGCCAAGGTCGACCTGACGATGGCGTACGCCGGGATCCGGAAGAACTTCGAGCGCGCCGGGTTCAGCCACGCCGCCGACACCACCTCGGTGTTGGCCGGCCACCCCAGAGTCCTGATGCGGCTCGACCTGCGCTGATAGCTCAGCCCGGCGACTCAACGTCCGGCATGACGGTGGTCAGTGATCGAAGCAGTCGCTCAGATAGACCTCAGTTCGTGCTCGCCAGCGCGAACGGCAGTACCTCCGAGACTCCGGCGCGGCGTAGCTGCCGAGCCGCCATGGTCAATGTCCACCCGGTATCGGCAAGGTCGTCGACCAGGAGCACCGGTCCGGTGAGCGCGGCAACGGTCGCCGGGTCGGGATCATTCCATGCGTTTGCCAGGCCGGCCACCCGATACGCCGAGTTGGCGGCCGTCACCGGTCGGTGTTCTGGTGAGTAACGCAATGTCCCGAGATTGGTCAGACGTCCCAGTTCGGACAGCCGATCGACCACGGACCCGATCAGGATCGGATGCGAGTCCGAATCCAGCCCCATGATTGCAGTCGGCCGCGTCTGCCACGGCCACGCGGCGAGAACCGCCACCGCGGCGCGCACAACCTCTTCGGGAGCAGGCGCGTCGGGCTCATCCAGCAATCGGCGCAATCGGGTACCCCATCCGAGGTCACTGAGTCGACCGATCACGCGGCCCGTCGAGGGTCCATCCGAGATCTTGCCCGACAGTTCGACACCCAGCTTCTTCATACCCGTCGGCCACTGCTTGCGGGGTGCCAGCTCGACACCGGGACGCTGCAACTGTTCGCGCGCCGCGTCCAGCGACTTGCCGTCGACCGTTGCCGAATACCGTTGGCCCGCACAGTTGTCGCATCGACCGCATTTGCTGTCGGGGATCAGATCGGGATCGTCGAGCTGAGCACGCAGGAACACCATCCGACAGTTGGGGGTGTTCTGGTAGTCGAGCATCGCCTGCTGTTCGCGCTTTCGGGCCATCTCGAGCTTCTCATAGCGGGCCTCGTCATACGCCCATGGCTGACCCGTCCCGATCCAGCCACCCTTGACCCGCTTGACCGCACCATCGACGTCGAGCACTTTGAGAACCATCTCGAGTCGTGAGCGACCGAGGTCGACCAGCGGTTCGAGTGCCTGGGTGGACTGCGCCCTATCGGAATCCAGAACCTCGATCACCCTGCGTACCAACGTTTCCGAAGGGAATGCCACCGACGCGAAGTACCGCCAGATCTCCTGGTCCTCACTTCCCGGCAGCAAGATCACCTCGGCGCTGGCCGTCGAGCGGCCGGCACGGCCGACCTGCTGGTAATAGGCGATCGGCGACGACGGAGCCCCGAGATGGATGACAAAGCCGAGGTCGGGCTTGTCAAAACCCATACCGAGCGCGGAGGTGGCGACCAGCGCTTTGACCCGGTTGGCCATCAGGTCAGCTTCGAGCTGCTCCCGCTCGCCCGAATCGGTGGCACCGGTGTACGCGGCGACCTTGTGTCCGAGATCGTTGAGCAGGGTCGCGACGTCACGAGCCGCGGACACCGTGAGGGTATAGATGATGCCCGACCCCTCGATCGAATCGATATGGGCCGCAAGCCATGCCACCCGTTCAGCCGACGTCGGAACCTTCACCACCGACAGATGCAGCGATTCCCGATCGAGTCCGCCGCGCAACACAAGTGTGTCGCCGCCGCCGACACCGAGCTGCGCCGCCACGTCGTCGACAACCCGGTCATTGGCGGTCGCCGTGGTGGCGAGCACCGGCACGTCGGTCCCGAGTTCGGCGACAAGCGTCCGGATCCGGCGGTAGTCGGGGCGGAAGTCGTGACCCCAATCGGATACGCAGTGCGCCTCATCGACCACCACCAAACCGGCATCCGCGGCCAGTGCCGGCAGTACGTTGTCGCGGAAGTCCGGATTGTTGAGCCGCTCGGGGCTGACGAGCAGAACGTCGAGATCGCCACTGTTCACGCGCTCATGGATGTCGTCCCACTCGGTGACATTTCCCGAGTTGATGGTCGCCGCTTTCACCCCGGCCCGTTCGGCCGAGGCGACCTGGTTGCGCATCAGCGCAAGCAGCGGCGACACGATGACGGTCGCGCCGCGACCTTCGGCACGCAGCAGCTTGGCGGCGATGAAATACACCGCCGACTTGCCCCAGCCGGTCCGCTGTACCACCAGCGCCCGTCGTCGTTGAACAACCAATGCCTCGATCGCGGTCCACTGGTCGTCGCGCAACGTGGCGCCCGGTCCGGCCAGTTGCTCGAGGATGGTCTGAGCCTGCTCGCGGGTGGCGGTGATTCCAGTGGTCATGTGCCCATGGTGCCCTGCCACCCCGACAAGGGTCGTCAGCGGCATGCGAGCGAACGACGGTCACCTGCCATGACCCGCCAGATCACGAGTCCGCAGATACCGATCACGACGAACGACACATTCGCCAGCACTCCGGCCAGATGCACGTGCGCGTCACTGGACACCGCAGACATGTCGAAGATCGAGGCGGCCAACCCGCGCATCACTGCGATTTCGCTTCCGACCAGCACCAACAGCGTCGCAAGGCGATGCCAACGGCCGGGCAGCTCCGCCAGGCAGACCAGGACGCATATGACGGCTGCGGCGAGCAGCAGGGCCCCGGTGACAATTTCGTAGGCCAGAAACAACGGCCGACCCGCGAGCAGTGTGGCATCGACCGGCAGGCCGGTGCGCCACCCCGACGCCCACGCGAAGTGCAGACCGGCGAAGGCTGCGCACAGGATCGCCACCACGCACGCCAACACCCGGAACTCCACGGTGTTCTGAGGTCGTTTGATCACAGAACCAGCGTCACAAGCACAGCTGCCCGAAGACAACCGACAAATGGCTGGCCTTGACCAGGACATCGGCGGCGCGGATTCACCACCACCACCTCCGGTGGCGCGAGTTGTCGCGCCCGGGGCAGGTACATCAGATAGAACCACAACACCAGCAGCGGAAACGACAGAGCCGACACAAGGACAGACTGGAGCCGGGCGAGATACCGTTTACTGCGTCTGTCCCGATTCAGAGGTCTCGATAGTCGCGGGTCGGCATCCTGGGTGCCCGGCGGGCGGGCATCGGCATGTACAACTCGATCAGACGGATCACGCGATAGCGATGGCCGGAATAGGGTTCGAGAAGCTCGAGCATCCCGTCGTCGTCGACCCGTTTACCGATGAGCGCACCGCCGACCATGGACGGATAGTGAAAGTCGCCCACCGGCACCGCATCGGCGTCCCCGACCGCTCGCACCCTGGTCTGCGCCGCAGTCCACGGCCCGATTCCGCGCAGGAGATGCAATCGATCGGCCTTGCGTTCCACGTCGTAGCCGGCTGCGGAGACGATCGTCCGGCGTCGCGCCGGTTCGGCACCGCTGGCATGCCATTCCCATTGCGGGATCTCACGCCACACCTGTTGCGGCGGTGGCACTCTCATACTCGGAGCACCCGGTGCCGGTTCCCCATACTTTTTCAGGATGTACCGCCAGGACCGCCACGCCTCGGCGCCGGTCACCTTCTGTTCGAGAACCCCGGCCGCCAGCGACTCCCAGACCCGATCGGTGCGTCCGATGCGCAGCCCTCGTCCTTGACGCGCGAGCTTTGCGATGACGTCGTGATGGGCCACGAACTCCTCCGGGTTGTCCTGACTGCCGAGCATTGTCGGCAGGTGTTCAAGCAGCCACGGACCGCCGGGTCCCCACGCCCGCCCCAACACCTCGGCGCCGTGATGCGAAACTGCAAGCGTCCCAGGCCCATCCGGGGTGTGAATCGCGCGCCAGATGGAACCGTTCGGCGCGAATCTCGTGGACGGATCACCACTACCGCGACGATGCAGACCCAACGTGGCCCGCAGATCCACTGGTCCGGGCGGTGTCCACAGCCGAGAAATGAATGAAGGGCCCGGCGAATTGTCGCCGGGCCCTTCATCGGTCATGAAAATCTACAGGTTGATCATGTGACCGATGGCGCCATGGAAGGTTTCCTGCATGGCCTCACTCATCGTCGGATGGGTGTGGACGTTGCGGGCCAGTTCCTTGGCCGTCAGGTCCCACTTCTGTGCCAGCGTCAGCTCGGGCAGCATCTCGGAGACGTTGTCGCCGACCAGGTGTCCGCCGAGCAGTTCGTCGTTGGCCTTGTCGGTGATGAGCTTGACGAAACCGGTGGGTTCGCCGAGGCCGTGTGCCTTGCCGTTGGCGGAGAACGGGAAGGTGGTGACCTTCACGTCGTAGCCCTCGTCATTGGCCTGATCCTCGGTGAGACCGAAGGAAGCAACCTGCGGCTGACAGAACGTCGCCCGCGGCATCATCCGGTAGTCGTCGATGACCATCGTCTCGGCTCCGCCGATGGTCTCGGCAGCGATGACGCCCTGCGCCTCGGCCACGTGGGCGAGCATCAGCTTCGCGGTGACGTCACCGATCGCGTAGATGCCGTCGACGTTGGTCCGCATGTGATCATCGATCGCGATCGCGCCGCGATCGGTCAGCTCGACGCCGGTCTTGTCGAGGCCGAAGCCTTCGACGCGCGGAGCGAAGCCCACCGACATGAGGACCTTGTCGACCGTGAGCTCACCGGCGTTGTCCTTGGCGTCGACGTACTTGACCACGACCTTCGAACCCTGGTCATCGATCGACTGCACCTTGGTGGAGGTGAGGATCTTGATGCCGAGCTTCTTGTAGGCCTTGGCCAGGTCCTTCGACGCGTCCTTGTCTTCGTTCGGAAGCACGCGGTCGAGGAACTCGACGATGGTGACGTCGACCCCGTAGTTGGCCAGGACGTAGCCGAACTCCATGCCGATGGCGCCTGCGCCGACGATCACGATCGAGCCGGGGAGTTCACGGGTGAGGATCTGGTCCTCGTAGGTGACGACGTTGTCGGACAATTCGACGCCGGGCAGAAGCTTGACCACCGAGCCGGTACTGATGATCGCGTTGTCGAACGTGATCTCCTGATCGCCGACCTTGATCGTCTTGGGCCCGACGAACTCGCCGAACCCGTCGATCTCGGTGATCTTGTTCTTCTTCATCAGGAAGTGGACACCCTTGACCATCCGGTCCGCGACCGAGCGACTGCGATCAAACGCAGCACCGAAGTCGAAGGTCACATCCCCCGACATGCCGAAGGTCTTCGCCTGATGGTTGAAGATATGCGCCAGCTCGGCGTTGCGCAGCAACGCCTTGGACGGGATGCAGCCCACGTTCAGGCAGACACCGCCCCAGTACTTCTCTTCGATTACGGCGGTTTTAGCCCCGAGTTGCGCCGACCGGATCGCGGCGACGTAACCTCCCGGACCTCCGCCAAGGACAACAGTGTCAAAGTGTTCAGCCACGCGCTCTACCCTACGTCGCTGCACTTCGGCGTGCTGACAGATACCCCCTAGCCAGAGCGTGATTCACATGAACGACACGTAGTGACTGATCAACGATCATCCAGCCGGGATCCACAGCCACCGATCCGGCGGCGCCATCAGCCCGGCGTACCCACCACCACCATCGGCGAACTCCTGGGCGTCGGGGTCGGCAGGCAGGGCTTCGAGCAAACCGTCACAGTCACGATCACAGGGTCGAAGATGCTGCTTGTGCTGCGCTTTCATGGTGCACCCCTTGCCTCTGCAGTCCGCGACCACCGCAGGCAGCGACGGCGATACGCCGCGGCGAATCGGACCTTTACGCGCTATTCGTCACCCACCCCCCGTCGGATGGAATCACCAGTCCGCCAGAACTAGAACCTGTTCTTGTTCGCAGGTCGATTGGGAGATACCCTCAGCAGAGTGCAGCCCACACCGTTTGCCCCCGCGTCCCTCGGTCCGCTCAAACTCCGCAACAGGATCATCAAATGCGCCACGTTTGAGGGGGCAACACCTGATGCGCTGGTGACACCCGAACTCATCGAGTTCCACCGAGAGGTTGCCGCCGGTGGTGTCGCGATGAACACCGTCGCCTACTGCGCGATCTCGCCGGAAGGCCGCACCGACCGCCATCAGATCTGGATGCGCCCGGAGGCCGTGCCCGGTCTGATCGACCTGACCGAGGCCATTCACGCCGAGGGTGCCCTCGCCGCGGCTCAGCTCGGGCATGCCGGTCCGGTTGCGAACTCCATCTCCAATCACGCCAAAGCCCATGCCCCGTCCCGCATTCCGGCTCCGATGGGCATGGCGCTGTGTAAAAAGCTCACCACCGACGACATCGCCGACTCTGTGCTGAAGTACCGGCGGGCCGCCCGGCTCGCGGTCGACAGCGGTTTCGACGGACTAGAACTCCACTTCGGTCACAACTATCTGGCCAGCTGTTTTCTGAGCCCATTGCTGAATCGCCGCCACGACGAGTACGGCGGATCGCTGGTCAACCGGGCGCGGTTCTGCCGCGAGATCGCCGAAGCCGTCCGCGACGAGGTCGGCGACGATGTGGCGATCTGGGCCAAACTGAGCATGTACGACGGCTTCCCGGGTTCCTTCGGTGTCGACGAGGCGTGTGAGGTCGGCCGCATGTTCGAGTCCGACGGTTATCTCGATGCCATCGAACCGACCGCGGGCAGTTCGCTGCTCAACCCGATGTACCTGTTCCACGGCGAGGTACCGCGCAAAGAGTTCTCCGATGCCTTCCACGGCGTGATGCGCTGGGGCCTCAAAGCGGTTGCCCCGTTCTTCCTGAAGAAGTACGACTACGAGCCCGCCTACCTGCTGCCCCTCTCGCGCCAGTTGCGTGAAGCGGTGTCGATGCCGCTGATCCTGTTGGGCGGCATCACCGATCGTGCATCGATGGATCTGGCGCTGGCCGAAGGCTTCGACTTCGTTGCCATGGGCCGGGCGCTTCTTCGCGAGCCCGACCTTATTCTGCGCATCGAGGCCGACCCGACAACGGTCTCCAAATGCGTGCACTGCAACCTGTGCATGCCGACCATCTATTCGCGTACCCGCTGCCCGGTCCGCACCGGCGAGGTCTCCGAAGCCGAGGCCGTCAGCTGAGTTCGCGGCACCGACGTTCGAGATCCTGGCGCTGTGCCGGGTCCGTGGTCAGAGAGATGGCCTTGGCGAACGCATCCCGGGCCTCGGGTGTTCTGCCGAGTTGCCCGAGCAGGTGTGCGCGAGTGCTCCAGGCCGGCTGAAAATGGCCGGTCCGGTCCGCGATCGCATCGAGTAAGTCCAACCCGGCCGCCGGGCCGTCGACCTCCGCCGTCACCGCGGCCAGTGCGACAGTGCTGCCCAGTGTCGGTGCGACCGTGTCGAGTAGCCGGTAAAGATCACGCAGGACCCACCAATCGGTGGTCCCCAACTCCCGACGGGCGATATGCACCGACTCGATCGCGGCCTCGAGTTGAAAGCGCCCGAGTACACCGCAACTGTGCGCGGTGCGCAAGTGCTCCTGACCACGTTCGATGAGCCCGCCATCCCACCGCCTCACATCCTGTTCGGCCAGCGGGACCAGGGCCCCGTCCGAGCTGTAGCGGGCAGGCAGCCGGGCATTTGACAGGCAGATCAGGGCCGCGAGTCCGTGCGCCTCGGCCGAGATCTCCCGCGCTTCGGCCGGTGCCAGTTCGGCCAGCGTCTCGGCCAGATACAGCGCCTCGGTGGTCAGACCATCTCTGCGCTGCGTTCCGCTGCTGTGCCAATCGATGGCAAAAGTGCCGTAGACGGCTTCGGCGACGGCCGGCATCCTTTCGGCAAGCACGGTCCGGTCCGGAATCCGGAATGGTATGCCCGCCTGTTTGATCCGGCGTTTTGCACGAACCAGACGCGCCGCCATCGTCGCAGTGGGTATCGCCAGTGCCCGGCCGATCTGTTCGGCGGTGAAACCGACCACCGTGTTCAACATCAGCGGGGTGTGCACAGCCGGGTTGATGGCAGGGTGCGCACACACCAGCATCAGTGCCAGGCGTTTGTCCCCGATGGCGTCGGGATCGACACCATCGAGGTGCACGCCGGCATGGCGATCAGGCTCCAGCACAACCGAATTGCGGTGGGCCGCAGATTTCCACCGATCCCGTTGCCGATTGCGGGCGACCGCGAGGATCCACCCGTCCGGGTTGTCGGGCACCCCTACGCGCGGCCACCATGTCAGGGCCCGCTCGAAAGCATCGGCCAGCGCGTCTTCGGCTGCCTGCACATCACCGTCGGCGGCAGCCAGCAACGCCAGCAACCGGCCGTAGGACGTGCGCGCGGTCATCGCCGCCCGCACGTCCACCTGCGCCCTGGACTCGGGCACTGTTCAGACCCAGCGCCCGTCCACCAACGAGATCCCGACCGGTCGCACTTCGATCACGCCGTACTGGGTCCCCGGGCATTTCTCGGCCCACGCCAGCGCGGCGTCCAGGTCGGGCACGTCGATCACGAACACCCCAGCCAAGGCCTCCTTCGTGTCGGCGAAAGGACCGTCCTGGATCTGCAGGCTGCCGTCTCTCCGGGTCACCGTCGTCGTGGCCGCCACCGGTTGCAGGATCTCCCCGGCAACGAGCACTCCGGCTGAGGCCAGAGCATTGCCGTAGACCCCGAATGCTTCCTGCATCTGGGCGATGTCGTCGGCGGAGATCTCACCCTCTGCGGGCTCCCGGTTGTTCAGAAGTAGTGCGTATCGCATCGTCTGGCTCCTCACATCTCATCCATTGTGGGCCGCATCTGGCGGTCCATCACGGTGATGACGATTGACGAGCCCACAATTCGACGTTTCCTCGAAAGAGATCGCGTAGTGCCCGGCCACGGATTCGAGTAGCGGACTACGCGTGCCCCGACCGCGGGATCACGGGATTCTCGAAGCACGCCACCACCTCGAAGCAAGCGAAGATCCTGGACCAGAACCCGACGAGGACATGCCATGACGATCGTCCAGACGCAGTCCGATGAGCTCACGCAATCACACCTGACCGCATTCGACTCCGAAAACCGACTTCAGACCGATGCCGCCGCGCGAAGAATCGCGGAGCGACAGGGCAAACGCAGCGGCAACGAGGACGCCATGTCGCAGGGTCGCCTCGCCGACGCGGATTCGGCGGCCCGGATCACCAATCGCCTGGCCCGGATCACTCGCTACTACGCTCCCGACTCAGCACCCCTGACACCCGAACCCACCATCGCCAGGGGTGTGGACCGGGCAGCTGACGCCCTCGACATAAAGGGTGCCAATCTCGAGAAGATCATCAACTCGCCTGACTTCCTCAGCATCCGATACCTCGACGAAGGTGTGATCTCATCGCGGTCGGTTGGTCGCGTGAACATCGGAGTCAGGACAGGTCGGCCAAGTGGGCACGGCACCGGATTCCTCGTCACCCCATCGCTGCTCTTGACCAATCACCATGTGCTGCCGGACGCCGACACGGCCCGCACGAGTCAGATCGAGTTCAACTACCAGGACGGGCCCGGCGGTGTTCCACTGTCCGGCACATCATTCGGCTTTGCCCCCGACCGCTTCTTCCTGGCCGACCGCCAACGTGATTTCGCATTGGTTGCCGTCGACGCCCCGGCACCGGAGCTGGCGACATTCGGCTACAACCGGCTCACCTCCGCACAGGGCACGGTGATCGTCGGCGAATCCGTCACCATCGTTCAACATCCCGGCGGCCGCAAGAAGCAGATCGTGTTGCGCGAGAACAAACTCGTCGACATCCCCGAGGGATTTGTCCACTACTCCGCAGACACCGAACCCGGGTCATCGGGCTCCCCTGTCTTCAACGACCAGTGGGAAGTCGTTGCACTGCATCACGCCAGCGTGCCCGCCCCCGAGCAGACCCGGTTCGGCGGCTACCTGAACGAGGGGGTCCGGGTCAGCAACATCCTGGCCTATCTGCGATCACAACCCCTGACGGCCGAGCAGACGGCACTCGTGGGCGCGCTGCTCGGCGACGGGGTGTCATCGTCGCCTGCGCGCAGCGACGGAGAGAGCGAACCGGGCCGCGGCGAGGCGCATTCTGCGAACACCGCCACGACGATCCAGGTGCCGGTGGAGATCACCGTGCATCTCAACGGCACCGCCACGACGATCCGGGCCGATGTGGGCACCGTGAACACCGGCACCGGCACCGGCACCGAGGCGGTGTCCATCGACCCCGACTACAGCACCCGTCGCGGCTACGACCCCGGATTCCTGACCCGGCCGGTACCGCTGCCGGTACTGACCGAAGCCATCAAACCGGTTGCTTCTCAAGAACTTCGGTACCACCACTTCAGCGTGGTGATGAATCGTCCACGGCGGATGGCGTTGTTCACGGCCGTCAACATCGACGGCGGCCAGGCGAACGATCCACCCCGTGAGTCGGACCGGTGGATTCGTGATCCGCGTATCGCCGCCGAGGAACAGACCGAGGAAGCCCTCTACCGTGACAACCCACTCGACCGAGGGCACCTGGTAAGGCGCCTCGATCCGGCGTGGGGTCCGCAGGCAAAAGCTGCCAATGACGACACCTTTCACTTCACCAATTGCACCCCGCAACACCACGATTTCAATGCGGGCAGAACATTGTGGGTGGGTCTGGAGGACTACCTGCTGCGTAGCGCCCAGAACAACGAAATCAAGGTGAACGTTCTCACCGGCCCGGTGTTCGCCGATGACGACCCGTCGTATCGCGGATTCAAGCTGCCCAAACAGTTCTGGAAGGTCGCGACGATGGTCAAGGACGACGGGACACTGTCGGCCACCGGCTACCTCCTCAGCCAGGAAGCACTTCTGGACGAATTCGCCACCGCGCCTGAAGCTTTTGCCTTTGGGGCGTACCGTACCTACCAGGTCCCGGTCCGCAGGATCGCAGGAGTATCCGGCCTCGACCTGAGTGCCTACATCGGCGCCGATCCGCTGGAGCACGTCGAAAGCTCGCACACCGCACGAGAACTCATCCGCACAGCAGACCTCATCCTCTGATCGGAGACAACCATGACCACCATCGAACCGCCGACCACGCGCCTGTGCGGGGCCATGCCCGAACACCGTAGATTGCTGACCGAATCAGCGGACTACCGTCGGGCGCGGGCCCAACTCGAAAACACAACCATCGAACTCCAAACCCTTGAACGGCTCAGCACCGAGATCGTCCACATCCCGTTGGTGGTGCATGTCGTTGCCCGCACCGACGCCGAGAACATCTCAGATGCTCAGATACACAGCCAGATCGAGGTTCTCAACCGCGACTACCGGGCCACCAACAGCGACATCGACAAGGTCCCGGAGTTCTTCAAAGACCGGATCGGTGACGCAGGCGTGGAGTTCTCGCTGGCGACCGTCGACCCGCAGGGCAACCCGACGACCGGTATCACCCGCACGTCGACCACCCACACATCGTTCGATGCCGACAACGCGATCAAATTCACCTCCAGGGGTGGCATCGACGCCTGGCCCACCGACCGGTATCTCAACGTGTGGGTCGGCCTCCTCGGTGGCGGATTGCTCGGATACGCGCAATTCCCAGGCGGACCCGCAGACACCGACGGCGTGGTGATCACCCACACCGCGTTCGGCACCACGGGAACCGCCAACCCGCCGTTCCAACTCGGCCGCACCGCCACCCATGAGATCGGGCACTACCTCAACCTGTTCCACATCTGGGGCGACGACGGGAGCGGCTGCGGCGGCACCGACGAGATCTCCGACACTCCGAATCAGGGCAGGGAGAACACCGGCAAACCGTCGTATCCACACGTCAGTTGCAACAACGCCCCGCACGGCGACCTGTTCATGGACTACATGGACTACACCGACGATGATTCGATGGTGATGTTCACCGCCGGGCAGGTCAGCCGGATGCGAGCCTGCCTCGACACGGCCCGGTCAGCGTTTGCGACGGCCGAGAGTACGCCCGCCGGCGCGGGCTCCCCCATCTCGTGACGGACCAACGTTGGTGGCACTCGTTCGAAGAAGACCACGACGATGTGGCCGTCTACCGACCCGACGGATTCGAGTTCCCTCCGGCCAGAGGTCGCCGAGGCCTCGAGATCGAGCCGGACGGATCGGTGATCGAGCTCGGTCTCGGCCGCGACGACGTACCCGGACAGCGGTTGCACGAATCAACAAGATCCCCGGCACCCGAGATCGTTCACCGCGACAGTCATCGGATCGAGGTCCGACGGCCATGACTGAGCCGCACTGAAAGGAATCTGCCATGCATACCGACGACACCATCGCGTTCGAGCGTGAACCGACGTGCAGACGGTCAGCGGCGCTGCGCATCGCGCCCACCATCGAACATCCGCCGATGGTCAGGGCCGTGCCGGATCCTGAGATCGCCGCCATTCTCTCGGCGTTGTCGAGTTCCCGCTACAACCGGTTCCTCTCGACCATCACCACCCCGGTCACCCGGCATTCCCTGAGTCCGGAGTTCCGGTCCACCATGTATTTCGCGGCCACCGAACTCGAGGGTGCCGGATACCGGCTGTACCGCGCACCGGTACCGGTCGGCGCGGGTTCCAGTGCGAACCTCATCGCACACCTACCCGGAAATGGCCCCGAACCACGAGACCTGATCCTGGCCACCGCACACCTGGATTCTGTCAACGAGGCCGGACGTTCGCTTCCGGCACCGGGCGCCGACGACAACGCGTCGGGCTCGGCCGGAGTCCTCGAACTCGGAGCGGTTCTGGCCGGTCGCACGTGGCACCACGATGTGGTGCTCATCCTGTTCGGAGGTGAAGAGCAAGGCTTGCTGGGGAGCATCGACTACGTCGGGGCGCTCGCACCCGAGGTACGCACCCGGATCGCCGCCGTCATCAACATGGACATGATCGGCCGGAAGAACACCGCCGCCCCCGGCGTCATGATCGAGGGTGGGCAGAACTCGCAGGCATTGATGAACGACCTGGTGGCGGCCGCGGGCACCTACACACAACTGTCGGTGTCCACGTCGCTGAACCCGTTTGCCAGCGACCACGTGCCGTTCATCGATGCCGGGATCCCCGCGGTCCTCACCATCGAAGCCGATGATCGCGCCAATACGGACGTACACAGCGACCGCGACACCCTCGCGACCGTCGACTCCACGCTGGCCATGGAGATCCTGCGCATGAACCTGGCAGTCCTGGCCGCCCGCCTCGACCCCCTGAGCACCGGACCGCTGATGAACGTCGAGAGCGCCGGTGCGGCAGACTGGTCGGCGTGAGTGATTCCGACCCCTACCTCTGGCTCGAAGATGTGACCGGCGAAGACGCCCTGACCTGGGTGCGTGAGCACAATCAACCCACCCTTGATCGCCTGACCACCGGAACCCGTTTTTCGGAACTGCAAGACGCCGCCCTCGAAGTCTTCGACACCGACGACCGCATCGCATACGTCCGACGCCGCGGCGACCACCTCTACAACTACTGGCGTGACGCCGCCAACCCGCGTGGACTGTGGCGGCGCACCACGTTGGAGCAGTACCGCACCGATTCCCCCGAATGGGACGTGCTGATCGACCTCGACGCGGTCGCCGCCGCAGAAGACGAGAACTGGGTCTGGAAGAGCGCCCTGGTACTGCGCCCGGCCCATGAGCGGGCACTGATCCTGCTCTCGCGCGGCGGGGCCGACGCCTCGGTCGTGCGCGAGTTCGACATTGTCTCGCGGACATGGATCGACTCCGCCGACGGTGGGTTCACCCTGCCGGAGAACAAATCCGACATCGATTGGATCGACAACGACACCGTCTACGTCGGCACCGACTTCGGAACCCACTCCGACGGCAAACCAGCGCTCACCAACTCCGGATACCCCCGCGTCGTGAAGCGCTGGACCAGGGGAACACCACTCGAATCAGCCGATACCGTATTCGCCGGATCTGTCGAAGACGTTGCCGTACAGGCGATGTACGACGACACACCCGGGTTCGAGCGACACTTCGTTGTCCGGTCGACCGACTTCTTCCACCAGGAGTTCTATCTCCTCGGAGACGGCGCGGGACCGACGCTGATCGATGTCCCCACCGACGCACACACCAGCGTGCACCGTCAGTGGCTGCTGGTGTTCACCCGCTCACCATGGGAACTGAGCGAGACTCAGACCTACCCCACCGGAACGCTGCTGGTCTTCGACCACGATGCGTACCTGACCGGGGATCGTGAAGCGACAGTGCTGTTCTCACCCGATGACCACACGAGCCTGCAGAATTTCTCGTTCACGTCCAAGCATCTGGTTCTGGTGACCTTGCGTGACGTGCAGACACAGGTGCGACTGCTCTCGGTGTCCGACTGGTCGGTCTCCGAACTCGCCGGTCTTCCGGAGTTGGCCACCATCTCCGTCCTCGACACCGATCCCGATCACAGCGACGAACTGTTCCTGTCGGCCAGCAGCTTCACCACCCCACCGAGCCTGCTGCACGGGTCGAGCACCGATGGCGTCGCCCCGATCAAACAGTCACCCGCACTGTTCGACACGAGCAATGTCACGGCCTCCCAGTTCTTTTCGACTTCAGATGACGGGACCCAGATCCCGTACTTCGTGGTCAAACGCGACGATGTCGATTCGGGACCGACCCTGCTGTACGGCTACGGCGGATTCGAGAACTCGCTGACACCGAGCTACGGCGCGGTCTCCGGCCGCAGCTGGGTAGAGCGCGGCGGCATCTACGTCATCGCCAACATCCGGGGCGGCGGTGAATACGGACCGACCTGGCACACCCAGGCCCAACTCGCAGGCCGTCACCTCGTATACGAGGACTTTGCCAGTGTCGCAAAGGATCTGATCGCGCGCGGCCTGACCACCAGTGAGCAACTGGCAGCGCAGGGCGGATCCAACGGCGGCCTGCTGATGGGCGTGATGCTCACCAGCTACCCGGAACTGTTCGGCGCCCTGGTCTGCCAGGTCCCACTGCTCGACATGAAGCGCTACCACCTGCTGCTCGCAGGCGCCTCCTGGGTCGCCGAGTACGGCGACCCCGACGACCCGGAGCAGTGGGAGTTCATCTCGAAATACTCTCCGTACCAACTACTCCGCAAAGACGCCGACTATCCCAAGCTCCTGATGACGACGTCGACCCGCGATGATCGCGTGCATCCCGGTCACGCCCGCAAGTTCGTCGCCCGGATGGAAGAACTCGGGCATTCGGTGAGCTACTACGAGAACATCGAGGGTGGCCACGGCGGCGCCGCCGACAACAAGCAGGCGGCCTTCAAATCAGCACTGGCCTACGAGTTCCTCTGGGAGAGCATCAGCGACTGAGTAGCTGCTGCACCGGCCCGATCAGCGCCGGTGCAGCAGGACCACGCCGCCACGTTCGCCGACCTCAAGGTACTGACCACCGGCTTCGACCTGCTCCAGTTCTTTGCGAACACCATCGGGACTGGTCGGGAACATGTTGTAGGTGTTCGTGTCGACAATGATCCATTCCGGGATGGAACGGTCACGATCCAACCGCGGGAACAGCGTCACCTCGTAGTCGGAAACAAGTTGCGGTGCAACGTTGTTGGTCGCGGCGACCGAATCACCGTCCGGGATCTGACGGGCGAGCGACTCCACCGATTCTGCAACCGTGGCCGGGGTGTAGAAATCGCTCTCCGCAAGGCGGTGCAGCGGACCACCCGCGGCCAGCGCCACCGCGATCACCGCGGCCCCCGCGGCGAACCCGGTGACCACCCGCCGCGACCGGCCCTGCCTGTGCAATGACATCAGGGCATCGATCATCGCAACGAACATGATCGGCATCAAGATGGCGTCGTAGTGGTAATCGTCGGACCAGTAGAGGTGGTTGGTGCTCCAGAATCGCCACGCGATGGTCGGGACCGCTATCAGTGCGATCGGCGAACGCACCGCGAGGAACAGCGTGATCACCAACAGCATGAAGGCAGTCGAGGCGCGCGCATCTCCGGCGGCAAATCCGAGGAGGAACTCCTTGACACCGTCGGCAGGCGACTCGGCGAACTTCGTCCCATAGGAATAGTCGGCGCTGCTGAACGCCGGGATGAACACCTTTGTCGCCAGGACCGTCCAGAGCACACCCCAGACCGCGGTGGCAGCCGCCCATCGATACGCCTGCGGACCGCATCGCCACGCAACAACGGCCGCGAGCACGGCAACGGTCAACCCGAGATCTTCTTTGCAGAAGACCAACGGCAGCGCATAGAGCAACGCGGCGCGCCACCGCTCCTCGACGATGGCGACCACGCTGAAGGCCAGCAGTGGTACCGCCAGAGCGATCTCGTGGAAGTCGAAGGCCAGCGCGTGCGCGATACCCCACGACAGCCCGTACGCGAGCGCGATCAGAACACCTACGACAACGCCCAGCTGCCGCGTCGCCAACCGCACGATCGGTATCGCCGCCAGCGCAAAGAGCAGCGCTTGGACCACCAGCAGCGTGATCGGCGTCGGAAAGACCCGGTAGATCGGCCCGATCAGGGCGATCCAGGGCTGGAAGTGGTCACCCATCAAGTTGATGTCGGTGCCTTCGAGCGGCACGATCGGCGCCTCGAAGCGGCCGTAAGCGCTGACCGCCTGCGTGAATATGCCCAGGTCCCAACCGGTGTATCCGAGCCGCTCGAAACGTCTGACCGAATAGACGATGTACACGACCGCCAGCCCGGCGAACGCGACGAACGCCAACACCCACGGCGCATTCCAGCGACGCGGATCGGCGAGTTGTTCTCGTCTGGTCCGGAGGGGCGGCCGTTCGCCGAGCCCATCTCCGGTCACGCCAGTGGTGTCCGCCACGATGGATGAAGACATTTTGCCACCGTAGCGTGGCTCGATGCCCTATGCGGCTGCCAACAGGATCAGTCCGGCAGCATTGGTACCTGCATTCCGCTGTCGCGGCCGAGGAGCACCGCCCTGGTCACGGCCCCGGCGCCGAACCGATCCCGCAGGCCGTCAACCGTGATGTCCAGCTGTTCCTGATGGTGCTCCTCGAAGGGCAGGGCCAACTGCACGACCTCGGTGCCGGACAGATTGGTGAGCGAGACACCCAGCAACGTGCAGCCCTTCTCCTCGATCATCGGCATGGCTGCGTCGAGGATCTTTCGCGATGCCGTCATCAAGACGTCGGTGCGGTCGGTGGACTCGTAGAGGGTGTGCGATCTGGTGGCCCGGGTGAAGTCGTCGAACCGCAACCGCAGGACAACGGTGCGCGTGCGCCGGTCGGCTTTGCGGAGCCGCTTTCCGAGCCGGTCGATGATCCCGACAATGGTGGCCTCGAGTTCGTCGGCCGACTTTGCACGACGGCCCATGGCGCGTTGCGATCCGATCGACCGGCGGCGGCGCCCGACCTCCACCCGCCGTGGGTCGCGGGCCATCGACAGCGCATACAGATGCCTGCCCGAACCACCACCGACGAGTGAACTCAGCAGCGCCTCACCGACCGAGGCCAGGTCTCCCACTGTGCGCAACCCCGCGTTGTGGAGTTTCTCGGCGGTCACCGCCCCAACACCCCACAGCCTCTCGACCGGAAGCGGATGCAAGAACTCGAGTTCGGCGCCGACCGCGACCTCGAGAAGTCCATCCGGTTTGGCCACCGCGCTGGCCACCTTGGCCAAGAACTTCGTGCTCGCGATCCCGACGGTGATCGGCAGGCCCACCTCGGTGGCCACCCGCGTCCGCAGTCGCGCGCCGATCTCCATCGGCGAACCGCTGATCCGGCGCAGACCGCCGACATCGAGGAACGCTTCGTCGATCGAAATCCCCTCGACGATCGGCGTGGTGTCCCGGAAGATCTCGAAGACGGCCTTGCTCGCTTCGCTGTAGGCCTCGAACCGCGGCGGCAGCACCACGGCCCGCGGGCACATCGCGAGTGCTTCTCGGCCGTTCATCGGTGTTCGGATCCCGAAGGCCTTGGCTTCATAGCTGGCCGCGAGCACCACACCGCCGCCGACGATCACCGGCCGTCCGCGCAACTCCGGGTGGTCGCGTTGCTCCACCGCGGCATAGAACGAGTCGAGATCGGCGTGCAAGATGCTCGCCTGTTCTCGCTGCTCGATCCGGGACACGAACATATGTTCGCATACAGCTCCGACAGCGCGCCATGTCCGATTCGCCGATAGGGTCATCTCCATGACACGGACCCGAATGTGCCTCGCAACACTGGCGGCCGCCGCCGGACTGACCCTCGCGTTGCCTGCCACCGCCACCGCTGCCACCCCGGCGGACGTGAAGGTGTCCGTCGAGTCCGGCGGCGACGATTTCGGGTTCAAGCTCTCCCTGTGCCCGGTGACCGCCACCAACGTCGGCGGGACCACCGCTTACAACGTGAAGGTGTCAGGATTCGCGCTTGAGGGGACGCAGTTCACCATCCCCGAGCTCGCCCCCGGCGAATCGGAAACGCAGATCGTAGGGTGTGGACTGGGAATTCCGGTCTTCGGGATGGCCGTCCCGTCGGACTGGAACATCCTCAACAACTTCGCGGTGTCCTGGCGCATACTGCCCGATCTGTCATGACGTAGGCAGCCGACTCGTCGTCCGTCTAGCGCCGACGCTCGAGCGTTGCCGACACCACGATGCCGGCAACAACGACGACCACGCCGGCGCCGGCGGCGATCAGGCCGACGTTCTGCATGCTGTCGACCACCTTGTCGACGATGAGTTCGGCCACCTCGCGCGCCGAACCTTCCGCACCCGAGATCTCGTCGTCCGCCCGACGTTGGGCGAACTCGCCCAACAGCCAGGTCAGCACGCCACCGACGATCACACCGAATCCGATTGCGGCAACGACCAATCCGCGCCGCCGCGCCACCACCAGCGCGCCGAGTCCCGCGACGACAGCGATCACCAGGGACCCGAACGCGATGTACCCGATCTGATCGCCGAGCTCGTGGTAGCGACCTGCTTCCAGACCTGACCGCGCCGAATCACTCAGCGGAACCTCGATGGGCCCGGAGATCTCGACACCGCTCAGGAGCTGGGTGTTGATCACGCGGTTCACCATCGGCGTCAGGTTCAGCGACATCACCTTGCCCTCGTCTTCGGGCGTGGCCTCCTCGAACAGCCAATCGTGCTGCTGATTCATCGCCTCGACGAAGTCGGGTTTGAAGTTGTCGCTGCGGGTGTAGGCCTCGGCGAGTGGCCGGATCAGTTCGGTGGGGATCACCGGCGCAGCAGCCGACACCTGCGCGGTGATCTCGTCGGCGATCTGTTCTTGGACCTTCGAATTGTCCGCGAGTGGAGAGACCATCTCACTGAAGCCATCGCGGTCGACGAGATTCGAGTTGACCCAGAACGCCGGCACCGCAATGGCAGCAGAGACGATCGCAATCAGGCAGAGCACCGCAGCAAGGAATGAACGCACTGACCCAGGCTACCGATCGATCGGCACAAAACCCGGCAAGGACCTACTCTCCGATGATGTCGCGGGCTCGACCGACGATCAGCGGATCGGGACGTCCGACGATCTCGTCGTCCCGGTCTTCGTAGTCATAGAGGTTCAGGACGTAGCGCATGGCGCTGAGGCGGGCGCGCTTCTTGTCGTTGCTCTTCACCACGGTCCACGGCGCATGATCGGAGTCGGTACCGGCGAACATCTCTTCCTTGGCGGCGGTGTACTTGTCCCACTTGTCAAGGGAGGCAAGGTCCATCGGCGACAGCTTCCATTGCCGGACCGGGTCGACCTGCCGGATCGCAAACCGGGTGCGCTGCTCCAGCGGTGACACCGAGAACCAGAACTTGATGAGTTTGATGCCGTCGTCGATCAGCATTTCCTCGAACAGCGGGGCCTGCCGCAGGAACTGGGCGTGCTGTTCGTCGGTGCAGAATCCCATGACCCGTTCGACACCGGTCCGGTTGTACCAGGAGCGGTCGAACATCACGATCTCGCGGGCGGCGGGCAGATGCTGCACGTAGCGCTGGAAATACCATTCGGTCGATTCCCGCTCACTCGGCTTCTCGAGGGCAACCACCCGCGCGCCACGGGGATTGAGATGCTCCATGAATCGCTTGATCGTTCCGCCCTTACCTGCCGCGTCACGTCCCTCGAACAACAGCACATGTCGCTGGTTGGTCGCCTTGATCCACTTTTGGAGCTTGAGCAGTTCGATCTGCAGCAGACGCTTTTCCAGCTCGTACTGGTCGCGTCCCATACGTTCGTCGTACGGATAGTCCTCACGCCAGGTGTCGATGACATTGCGACCCGGCAGGGTCAACAGTCGCGGGTCGTCGTCGTCACGGTCGTCGACGAGGAACTGTGTCGTGTCGGCGAGGTCGACGATCTTCTGCAGGGCCTCGCGGCCGGCAACAACGCTGAAGTCAGGCCCGACATCGGGATGATCGGGACCAAAATCTGAAAGTCGCAGTATCTCGTTCACCGATTCAATCTAGTCTGATCTGCCCACGCTCAGGTGTCCTCTTTGTGAACCCGGGACCAACGACGCGGAGCCGAAGAGTGCCGATACACGAAGAGCGGCACCGTAAGCGGCACCGCTCTTCGTCGGAGAGTGCGGGGAACAGGCGCCCGCACCGTGGTTTGTTATCGGGGTGTCGAAAGCCAGATACCGCCGGCGCCGATGCAGCCTTGTCCGGTGTTGGTGTCGACTGCGGCTGCGAAGCTACCCGTGCACTGCGCCCCATAGCGTCCGGCGTAAGCACTGCCGCCCCATCCGGCGATCGCGATCGACGTGCCGCCGTCACGCGCCTGGCTGACCGACATACCTCCGGGGCCGGTTGTGACCGCGTAACCGTTGCCACCGGAAATCGCTCCCGCGAGGGCCGCGGCACCGGGCTGCAGGTTCAACGCGTTCGCGTTGCCACCGGTGTCCGCCGACGCCACAGCGGTGCCTGCACCGCTTTGATCTGTTGCCCGAGCCGTGCTGCCCGGGCCCGCCTTGGCACCACAGCCACCGTTGCCCTCGACATGGATGACGTTGTGCCCGTTGGACACCTCGCATGTCAACGGGTCGGCCGATGCCGTACCCAGCCCGCCAAAACCGGCCAAGGCCAGCGCTCCGGCACCGATCAATCCGGCTGCTGCAAGCCGGGATCGAAAGCGCGAGCAGACGCCAAAAATACTTGAATCAAACAAGTTTCGCCCCATCAAGACTGTCAAAGGAGATACCGGACCCACCGATTCGAGGCCCAGGAAGAACCCGGCCGCCTCACTGCGCGCCGACCACTGGGACAGACCATACTCCCCCGCCTGCCGTTCGGACCAAGATTCGATGGCAACGCTTCGGTCACAAACAACAGGCAGCGACGCCGGGACCAAACCCCGCCGATTCCGGGGCGCATCGGTGTAATTTTCTCTCCATGCCAGTGAACGCAAAAACCGAATTCGATATCGACGCTCCCCCGGCCGTGATCATGGAGATCCTGCTCGACGTGGAGTCCCTGCCCGACTGGTCGGGTCCCCACAAGAAGGCCGAAGTCCTCGAAGAGTACGACGACGGTTCCCCGAAGAAGGTGCAGCTCGAACTCCAGGCCTTCGGCATGACCGATCACCAGTTGCTGACCTATTCGTGGACCGAGAACACCTGCACCTGGGACCTCATCGAGGCCGACCAGCTGTCCCATCAGCACGGTCAGTACACGGTGACGCCCAAGGGCAAGGGGTCACACGTCGAGTTCGATCTCGACGTGGACCTGAAGATCAAGCTCCCCGGACTCCTGGTCAAGCAGGCCCAGAAAACAGCGCTGAACACTGCCCAAAAAGGTCTCAAGGAAGAAGCCAAACGCAGACTCGCGTGAGCGGGTTACTTCGCCATCCAGAGCCGGCGGCGCACAACTCCGCGCATCTGCTCGACCGCATTCGGCGAGAGCTGTATCGGCGGGCTCTGTCGCAGGAGGTCGTTCAGGGACGAGAAGTAGTCGCGATCCGACATCCCGAAACGCTCATGGATCTGGTCGGATGGCCCACCGCCAAGGGGATACCACTGGACCTCGAAATCCAGCATCTCCTGCGCATTCGGTGCCAAGACCCACTCCCTTCTACATGTGACCAGCGCCACTGATCAGTGACTGTAGACACAGGGTAGCGCGTCGCGCCAGTGGGTAGAGCTGTAGAAATCATAAGAATCGGAAAACGTTTGGGGGCCAGCGGACCACGACTCGAATTACGCGTGCCTCTGGGCTAATTGAGCGATCCGGTTGTCGCGGTCGGCGGCGTGGTGCGCCAGCATTGCCAGGCGTGCGCCGTCCCGATCACGATCACGCACCGCTGCGAGGATCTCGCGATGCTCGTCGATCGGACGCTCGAAGGCGCCGTCGGAATGCGAGGGCTTCCATGGTGCGCCGAGTTTGATCTGGGCGTCCAGTCGATCGAGCAGATCGGTCATCGTCCGGTTGTGCGCCGCCTCGCGCAGGGCGGTGTGCCACTGCCGCAACGCGAGGCGGACTTCAACCTGGTCCTGCTGCGCCGCCGACCGATCCTGGGCGTCCTGCAGGCGGAGCAGGTCGACGTCGGTGCGACGCTCCGCCGCCGCCGACGCCACCGCGGCGTCGAGCACGGCCTGGGCCTCGAAGAGCTCGAGCAGTTCGTCGTCGCCACGCTGGGTGATCATGAATCCGCGGCGAACCGGTTCGATCAGTCCGTCCTGCGCCAGCAATGCCAGCGCTTCGCGGACCGGGGTACGAGAGACTGCGAAGTCCTCACTGAGCACTCCCGGGATCAACGGACTGTCGACGGGGTAGGTGCCCGCCAACAGATTCTCGCGAAGTCTGCGGTAGATCCCGTTTGCGTGGCTGTCCATCAGAGCTCGTCGAAACGGGGCAGCAGATGCTCGGCCACCTGCCGAGCCTCCTCGGCGAGCGGCCAGCCGGCCAGGATCAGCGACGTGATACCGACGGCATCCTTCAGGCGACGGACTGTGCCGGTGATCGAGTCGGGGTCGCCGACGAAATAGAGAGCCGACGAGCGGGACCCGAAGATGTCCAGAGGTGACCATGCGGTGATGCCGGCATAGAGACCCTCATCGACCTGCAGTTCGGAGGGCTCCGGAAAACGGTTGGCCCGCAGTGCATCAACCCATCCCTGACGCTGTGCATCAGGTGCGGTGTACGTGAGCAGGCTCTGCTCGCCACCGGTGCGCTTCTTGACCGCGACATCGAGGGTGTCGCGGACTGCGTCGATGCCCGCGCCGGTGAACACCGTGTAGAACTTCTCGAGCGCGGCGGCAGCATTCGGGCGCACGATCACGCCACCGAGTGCACCGATGGAATCGAACTGTCGGCCGGCGGCAGAGACCGCTGTCCTCGCGGCCTCGATCCTGGGGGCCAGCTCACCCGCGGGACGCAGCATCGTCAGGTAGTTGTGGATGGTCGCTCCGGCGTGCTCGAGCCCGGCAGGCGAATCCCCGGTGCCCCACAGATCGATCACGTCCTGGGTCGGCTCGATGCGGACCGGTGAATTGTGGAAGTTCGAGTCGGTTCCCGCGCGGTAGTGCTCGAGCACCTCGGCCCAGTACTTGGTGCTACGGGTGTACCGATCGTCGTGATCGGCCTTCACACCGTAGGGGCCGACCCGGTCGTCGGTGCCGTTGATCACGTTGATGTCGAGGCGACCGCCGCTGAAGCGATCGAAGGTGAGCGCCTTTTCGGCGAAGGCCTTCGGCGGGATGACACCCGAGTAGGTCGCGACCAGAAAGCGCATCCGACTGGTCACGGCCGCGGCAAACGATGCCGAGGTCAACGGATCATTGGGCCAGGTGGCGACCAGCGCGCCGTAGAAACCGCCGTCGTCGATGGCCTGGGCGAGTTCCCGGTAGTGCTCGAAGTCCGGCGGGTAGAGCCGGCCCGGAGTCCAGGGATAGTCACCATTCGCCGTGGTCAGGTACCAGAGCGTGCGGAAGCCGGCGTTACCGCCGGAGTCGATCGAGGCCATTACTGCACAGATCCCTTCATTGCTTGGAACGCTCCCGATTCTCTGCGTCGGGGCACCGATCGTCACCCATTCAAATCATCTGGATTTTAATGCGTGCACAATCATCCGAATGAATGTAGCTGTATACACATGCCGCAACCAGGACCGGGAAGCGTGAACACCGACCAGGACACCCCTGGGCTGTTCACGTCCGCGCAGTGGCTGAAGGACCATCGGGCCGACCCGAATCTCGTGGTCCTCGATGCCTGCGTCACCCGCGACGTCCATCCCGACGACACCAGCACGTATTCGACCGGGCTTCCCACGTATCGCGAGGGACACCTGCCCGGTGCGATCCACGCCGACCTCGTCGACGACTTCTCCGATCCCACCGCAGCGACACCCTTCACCCGACCCACCCGGGAACGGCTGGCCGCTGCTCTCGGCCGGCACGGTGTCGGCACGGATTCGACGGTGCTGGTCTATGACCACCTCAACGGGATCTGGGCCGCGCGACTGGTGTGGGTATTGCACAGCTACGGGTTCGCCGCCGCCTCCGTCCTCAACGGCGGGTTCGACACCTGGCGCGAGGGCGGCGGTGCCATCGAGACCGGCGATGCCGCCCCGACGCCGACCACTCCCCCTGAGCTCGTTGCCGAGCCCGGTTACTTCGCCGACGCCGACGACATCCGAGCGCTGGGACCGGAAGCGAACTTGATCAATGTGCTTCGGCCAGAGGTCTTTTCCGGTGAAGAAGTGCCCTATGGCCGTGCCGGACACATCCCCGGGAGCGTGAACCTGCCGTTCTCCGATCTGCTCGGTTCCGACGGCACCGAGCTCGATCTCGATCAGGCGGCTCGCGCAGCAGACTCGCTTCACCCGGGGCCGGTGGTGACCTACTGTGGCAGCGGCATCACCGCCTCGGGATACGCACTGGCACTGCGCGCGTCAGGCCTCGACGACGTGCGGGTCTACGACGGTTCGATGTCCGAATGGGCGGCAGACCCCGACAATCCCCTCACCACATCACTGTGACAATCACACCCCGACACGAAGGACAGACCATGACCACCCTCGAACCGACCCGCGTACCCGACGTTGACGCAGTCATCGACGCGCTGCTCGAATTGCGTTCGCGGACACCACTGGTGCACGCACTGACCAACTACGTGGCAGCCGGGTTCACCGCCAACGTCCTGCTCGCCGCCGGTGCCAGCCCAGCCATGGTCGACAACGTGGAAGAGGCCGGCATCTTTGCCGGAGTCGCCGACGCAGTGCTCATCAACCTCGGAACACCGCAGGCGGCCCTGCACGACTCATACGTCGCCGCCGCGACCTCGGCCCGCGAATCCGGCACACCGTGGGTACTCGATCCGATCGGCGCCGGCGGACTGCCCTGGCGCGGCGAACTCGCCAGGGAACTGCTGGCCCAGCACCCGAGCGTGATCCGCGGCAACGCATCTGAGGTCATCGGCCTGCACGGCCTCGATGGTGGTGGCCGCGGAGTCGACAGCTCGGCAGATCCGGCCGCAGCGGTCCAAGCCGCTCGGGCCCTGCTCGCTTCCGCGGACGCCGTCTCGGCCTCCGGCCCTATCGATCACGTTGTCGGCGCCACCGGCACCACCCACAACCTGGTCAAGGTGGGCGGCGGACATTCGTTGCTGACCAAGGTCACCGGCACCGGATGCTCATTGGGCGCGCTGGTCGCGGCATATGCCGCCGTCACCCCCAACGGACTGACGGCCGCGGTGTCCGCGCACACCCACGTTGCGGTCGCGGCAGAGATCGCCGCCGAAAAGACCTCTGCACCAGGATCTTTCGCGGTTGCCTACCTCGACGCACTCCACGATCTGGGCCCCGACGACATCCGGTCGCGAGCCCAGATCAGCGGAAATCCGCTCAGCTGACCTGACCGTAGAAGCGTTCGGCGTGGAGGCGGATCACCAGCCGGCGTTCATCGACCATCGCCTGGGCATACTCGTCCCAGTCGTGGTGTTCCCCGGAGATGTCGCGGTAGAGGTCGATCAGTTCCGAGACCGTGTCGTCGTCGGTTGCCTGTGCGGCGACAGGGCTCAGTTCCACCCGGCCCTCTGCGACCGCATACGACCAACCGTCTTCGCTGCTGACCTGAAAACTCGCGCGCGGATCACGCCGTAGATTGGCGACTTTCGCCCGCCCGTCGGTGGACGAGATCCGGAAGACACACTCGCTTGGGTCGAATGAGTAAGCCACCGTGGACAACTGTGGCATCCCGTTGTTCCGGATCGTGGCGAGGGTGCCACGGCTGTGTTCGGTGATGAACTCGATGAACGCCGCGTTGTCGGTCATGCGTCGAAATACTCCTCGTCGGTGACGTGTTCGAGCCAGGTCGTGGTTTCGGCCGGATCGTCGGCGTTGTCGAGCATCGCCAGGTGTTCCATGAACGAATCCGGCGCAGCTCCGTGCCAATGCTCCTCGCCGGGAGGACAGTACAGCGTTTGCCCGGTTTGCGCCTCGATCTTCGGTCCGCCGCGGGACTGCACCCAGGCGATGCCTGCGGTGATGTGCAAGGTCTGACCCAACGCGTGGGAGTGCCACGCGGTGCGGGCGCCCGGCGCAAACCGCACCTTCGCGACGGTCATCCGCTGGCCGTCCTCGCGGGGATGGGCGATCGGGTCGAGCCACACATCCCCGGTGAAGTACTCGGGTGGATTTTTGATGGTCGGTACACGTGGGTCGATGTCCATTGTTTTCTCAGGCTTCCGGGATGTTCATGCCAAAGGATTCACGAGTGATCGCCTCCGGCTCGGGGCCACCGCGGATACCGGTGTCGAGTGCGTCGATGGCGGTGAGCTCGTCGTCGGAGAGCTCGAAGTCGAAGATGTCGAAATTCTCTGCGATCCGTGATGGTGTCACCGACTTCGGAATGACCTGCCGCCCTTGCTGCACATGCCACCGCAGCATCACCTGGGCCGCAGTCTTGTCATGCGCGTTCGCGATCGCGACGATGGTGGGGTCCTTGAGTGTCGAGCCTTTGGACCCGTCGCGGTAGAAGGTGATTCCGCCGATCGGAGACCACGCCTGCGTGAGAATCCCGTGCTCGGCGTTGGCTGCAAGCACGTCGGGTTGCTGGAAGTAGGGGTGCACCTCGATCTGGTTGATCGCCGGCACAACCGATGTCGCGTCCAACAGGCGGGTGAGGTGCTCGCGCATGAAGTTGCTGACGCCGATGGCGCGAACCTTGCCGTCGGACAACAACTTTTCCAGCGCATTGTACGCGCCGATCGTGAGATCGAACTCGGTCGGCAGCGCCTGATGGAGGATCAACAGATCGATCTGATCGACCCGGAGTTTGCCTGCGGCCTTGTCGAACGCGTGCAGTGTCTCGTCGTACCCGTAGTCACTGATCCAGACCTTGGTCTCGATGAAGATGTCCGACCGGTCGAGGTCCGACCGGCTGATCGCTTCACCGACACCCTGCTCATTGAGATAGGCAGCCGCGGTGTCGATGTGGCGGTAGCCGACCTCCAACGCGGTGGACACCGCGGCAGTCGTCTCATCCGGCGGGGTCTGAAATACCCCAAAACCTATTGACGGCAGTGTGATTCCATTGTTGAGAACATAGTTTGAAGGAGCCATGTCTTCCACGGTAACCCTCTACCGCACTCCCAGACAGTGACTGCGAGTACCTGGTTTCGGCGGTGCCGGTCACGGCCGGAGTGCAACTTTCAATGCCTCGCGGACCGGGGCGGACCACCGGTGAGGGTGATATTCGAACCGACCAAGCTCCCGAATCCGACAGGGGCCTGCTCATATTGCGGGCACACCGACACGGCTGATCACCATCGCCGGGCTCATGGATTGCCGGATCGGGTGCGTCGATGACCCGGACATCTCCGGCACCGTACATGTATGCAGCTTTCATGCCCTTCAATTGACCGCTGTTCTGCGATTTTCGGGAGTCACAGTTGTTCCGGGTAACGCCAGTACCTCCCTTGGATCCGCGGCGATGCCTACGGTGGATAGATGAGTTCTACCGAGCTTCGCACCGAGATCCGCGACTTCCTCAGCTCACGGCGTGCGCGCATCACCCCCGAACAGACCGGTCTTCCTGCCTATGGCGGCAACCGAAGGGTCAAGGGACTGCGCCGCGAAGAGGTGTCCCTGCTGGCAGGCGTGTCGGTCGACTACTACGTGCGGATGGAACGGGGGAACCTCTCCGGCGCCTCCGACAGCGTCCTCGGTGCCCTGGCCGGCGCATTGCAACTGGACGAGGCCGAACGCGATCACCTGTTCGCACTCGCCCGCCAGTGTCAGGAGAGTTCGGCGAACCGCCGCCAACGGACCCCACCGACCACCGTTCGCCCGGCGATCCAGCAGGTGCTCGACGCCATCACGGACGCACCGGCCTGGGTTCGCAATGGCCGCCACGACATCATCGCGATGAACCAGCTGGCCCGCGCGCTCTACTCACCGGTGTTGGCCGACCCCCGCCGCCCGACCAACACCACGCGATTTGTCTACCTGCAGCCCAGCGCTGCCGAAGAGTTCTTTGTCGACTACGACCAGATCGCCAGAGACGCTGCGGCCATGCTCCGACTCGAAGCCGGCCACAACCCCCACGACAAGGGCCTCATCGCACTCGTCGGGGAACTGTCCACACAGAGCGAATTGTTCCGCAAACGCTGGGCCTCACAGGACGTTCGTTTCCATCGGAGCGGCCGTAAGCGCTTGCGACACCCTATTGTCGGCCAACTCGACCTGGACTTCGAGAGCATGGAGTTCCCTTCCGAACCCGGCCTGCATCTCAACATCTACACCGCGGCCGCGGGCACGCCCACCGCCGATGCACTCAAACTGCTCGCCTCCTGGGCGGCCGGCCACGACCAGCTCGAAACCGAACGCCAACCAGTGCGCAAGACTTCTTGAGTTCTCGTCCTGCTCAATAGATTCAGCGAAATGTGGGGTTCGAGGGTTCGGCGGCAGGCGGGTTGGTGCGCGCCAGCGCTTCCAGGTACCAGCGGCCATCGAGCGCGCCGGGTATTTCCACCGCACGGTCGAGGGTGAAGTCGACGATGCGCCGGGCGCCGGGGACTGCGGCGGCACGATCAGCGGACCAGTCGGTGACGGCGGTTCCGGTCAGCTGGAGCACTTCGCCGGTTTCCCAGTTCACGAACAGGAGTCCGGCGTGCGGGTCGGCGTCGAGGTTGCCGAGAGTGTTGTACATCGAGTTGCCGCGGTAATCCGGCCAACTCAGATGACGCTCGTCGACGACGGTGACGAACCCTGGATCACCTCCGCGGTGCGAGACGTCCGCGCCGAAACTCTCGTGGCTGGTGGCGACGAAGAACGTGTCGGCACGACGGATGAGTTCTCTTTGTGAGCTGTCGATCCGGTCGAAAGCCCTGACCTGACGCTCACTCGAGTCCGACTCTGCCAGAGGTCCATCGGGCTCGCGGGTGCTGATGTATTTGGGGCAGTTGGAGTAGACCTGCTCCGTGCGTAGTTCCAGCACGCCGCCATTCATTCGGCCGACCCCGTTGATGCGCATGCGCCGACGGGTCCCGGGTTCGATCGCCAGCAACCCCAGCGCCAGCGGTCCCCCATCCAGTGCACTCTCCAGGGGGTCGCCGGCTGATGGTCGAGCGTCCACCCGGACGGTGCGGCTATCCGGTGTGGAAATGAAGCCGGGGCCACCGGCCAGAACGCTGGCCCAGACTGCGCCACCGAGGGCGCGATGCCCCACGAACAGCAGGCGTTGCTGCCCGAGGAACTCCGCCGCGACGTCCGGGATTTCTGGCTGGATCATTCCTCGACCGACCCGGGATGCGATCTCGCGTTCACCCGCCCGCGCCTGCACGCGGAGTTCCCCCTCGTGAAAAGTAGACATGACGATCCTCGATGGTCAGAAGAAGCCGCAGGTCGGTGCGGCGCCGGACGGCGCTGCGGCATGTTCACCCAGGCCGGAAGGGGTGTAAACCTCCAGTCGCGTCCCGTCAGGATCTTCGAAGAAGATGCCGCCGGACGGCGCTCCCTCGCCATGCAGCACGACGCCGTCGTAGTACAGCACGGTGCCCAGCTCGCGGATGCGCGTTTCGATCGCCCGAACCTGGTCGATATCCGACACCTGGAACGAGAGGTGGTGCAGACCGGGGGCGGCAGGGTTGAAACGTCCCGCGCTCTGCTGCCACAGCGTGACCAGCAACGCGTTGTCATCACCGAGGAACACCCAGCGCCGATCACCGTCGGTGCCCTCGCCCTTCACGTCCCATCCGAAGACCTGCTGATAAAAGCTGGTGGAACGGTCTGCATCGGTGACGTTCAGGCCGACATGTCCGGTCGACAAGCGTGGTGTCGTGGTCATTGCGTTCCTCCAGGTGATTCCTCAATGGCTATTCTGTCTTTATGAAGTTAGACGGTTACACAGAAGGCGTCAACAGCTACGACACCATTCGAGTTGGCGGATCTAATTACCCGAAGATGGTTACAGCTGGTGACGGATATACTTCCGACGTGGTGAATCGACCGCTCACGGGGGAGCCATTGCCGCTGGACCTGGCCAACACGTTCTGGGTGATTTCCGGCGAGTCGCATGACGCCCTGGAGGACCCCGACTTCGTAACCGAGTGGATGGCATCCCATGGTGGTCCAGCAGTTCCCGACCCTCGTCGTGCCACGCGAGCACTCGTTTCAGCTCGCTCCGCTATTCGGACGGCGCTGACGCGACCTTCCGAATCCGCCGACTACGACGCCCTCAATGCGTTGCTGGCTCGCGGACATCTCAGAGAGCGGGTCGATGCCGACGGCGTCCACAGCGTCGTCGAGGTGGACGACCCTCACCAGTGGCTGGCATGGAACGCCGCGCACACGTTGGTCGATCTGCTCAGAACCCAGCCACATCGCATCAAGCCGTGCAGCGGATGCGTGCTCTGGTTCTTGGACACCACGCGCAGCGGCACGCGGAGATGGTGTTCCATGGAAGCCTGCGGTAACCGCGCCAAGGTGCGACGTCACCGCGACGGCTCACTCTCTGAGTGATCCGGAACCGACCGGTACCCGAATCACGTTGAAGCACAGAACTCTTCACGTAGAGGTCGATCCGGGCACCGACTCCGCCAGGATTTCGAAGACCGAGAACGCGTCAGCCCCCGACGGCGGGACCGGGGTTACTCCGGTGCGCCGATATTGAGCTCGTCGGGATGGGCACCCACGCGGACGCCGTCGTCGAGGGTCGCGATGTCAGCGAGGTCGGCGTCACTGAGTTCGAAGTCGAAGACGTTGATGTTCTGGGCAATTCGGTCCGGATTGACCGACTTCGGGATGACGATGAGCCCGTTCTGCAGATGCCAGCGGATGAGAACCTGCGCGGGCGATTTGCCGTACTGCTCCCCCACCCGTGTGATGATCGGGTCGGTGAGCAATGTGTTCGGCTTGGAGTTCGGTCCCCAACCAGAATTGCTGGTTCCGCCGAGCGGACTCCACGATTCGACCGCGATCCCGTGCTTTGCAGCTGCCGCCCGGACCGCCTGCTGCGGTAGGTGCGGGTGGAGTTCGACCTGGTCAACGGCGGGTAGTCCGCCGCGGCTCACCAGCAATTCCAGGTGATGCGGTTCGAAGTTGCAGACCCCGATCGCCTTGGCACGACCCGATTCGGCGATGGTTTCCAGCGCATCCCAGGTCCGCAGCAGACGCGCGTCATCCTGCAGGGGCCAGTGGATGAGATACAGGTCGACGTAGTCCAGACCCAAGCGCGACAAGCTCTTGTCGAACGCGCTCAATGCGGGCTCATACCCTTGGTCCGCATTCCACAGCTTTGTCGTGACGAACAGTTCTTCGCGCGGGACACCAGCATTCGCGATGGCCCGGCCGACACCCTCTTCATTGCCGTAAGCCGCGGCGGTGTCAATGTGCCGGTAGCCGGCATCATCGATCGCCGACCGAACGGCCAGCTCGGTCTCGTCGTTGGTTGCCTGCCAAACACCCAGCCCCAGTTGGGGAATCGTGGTGCCCGAGTTCAATACGATGGTGGGTACTTGTGCGGCCATATGTCCACCTTACTGTCTTTCACCCACTGCGCGAGGCCAGAATGGTGCACTGGGGACGGGAGGGCTTGGCGTCCAACCTGATTGGGCGCCAAGATGAACCAACGTCGGCCAAAGGTTCGATGGGCCGAGCGGGCACCTAGTCGATGGTCAGCACGATCTTGCCTTGGATATGCCCGCGGGCGGCCCGTTCATGGGCCTGTTGCGCGTGCGCCAGCGGGAAGCTGCTGTCGATGGCGACTCGCAGAGTTCCGCTCGCCATCAAATCGGCGAGCTCGGCGAGCTGCGCACCGTTCGAGCGGACCTGGGTAGCCGTGACCGTAATACCCAATTCCGCATTCTCATCGTCGTCGAACTCACCGAAGTAGACCGGGTAGAGGGATCCACCACGTTTGAGGGTTCGCAGGAAACGTCGACTGTCCGGACCCCCGACGGCGTCCAGGACGAGGTCGACGCCCGCGGCGACTTCTTCGGGTCGGTCGGTGGTGTAGTCGATGAACTAGTCGGCACCGAGTTCGCGCAAAAAGCTCCGGTGGGCGCCGGAAGCCACGGCGATGACGCGGGCTCCCTTCCACTTGGCCAGTTGGACAGCAAGATGCCCAACGCCGCCGGCGGCGCCGTTGACGAGGACGGTGGTATCGCTGTCGAGTGCCACCGGTCGGTGCCGAGCCTCTTGGAACGGGGACGGGTGGTCGTGCCCGAGCGCGATCAGGAACTGCCACGCCGTCAAGCCCGACATGGCCAGACCGGCGGCGTGCATGTGGTCGACGGCGGCCGGTTTGTGAGCAAGGTCTGACGCCGGCGCGGTGACGTACTCGGCGTATGCGCTGCCCTGCAAGGAGGTTGGGAACCGGAGGAGACCGAACACGTCGTCTCCGACCGCGAAACCTTCGACATCGCTCGCGACGGCTTCTACGACGCCGGAGACATCGGTCCCGGGTATGAGCGGGAGTGTCATCGGGGGCTTGAGCTCGGGAGGCACGTTGGGCATCCCTTCACGCGCATACCAGTCGGGCGGGTTGATGCCGACCGCGTGGACTCGGATGAGCACCTCGCCGGACTTCGGCTCGGGAACGGGCACGTCGTCGTTGCGCAGTACCGTCGGGCCGCCGAACTCGTGTAGCCGGATCGCCTTCATCGTGCTCGTGCTTGTTGTCATCGTTCTCTCGTTTCTACCGATCGGGTGCCATGCGTGACGCAGAGCTTGTTAGTGGGACGAACCGTCAATATTGTTGTCGGACAGCGATACTGTCGCTTCTTGGATCTCACTGAAGCGACCGTCTGCGTCGTGTCGAGCGAATAGGTAGACCTCGGTGCGAACGAGCGTTTTGTCCAGCATGTGGATCTCGATTGTGTGGTGATCGGCGTAGAGCGAGCCATCGGTCAGCTCTTCGTGAACCTCGATGGTCCCGCTCGCCATCACTTTCCTGAGCTGGGTCATACGCTCGGCCAGCTCCGCCCTGCCGCCCCAGGCGCCGCCATCGATGCGCTGCCGGAATGCGGGGGTGAAGTGCCGTTCGATGGTGTTATCGAGGTCGATGGTCGGATTTAGCAGCGGCTCGATGGCAGCCGTGACGGTGGATCGCGTGTTCATGTCAGTCCTTGTTTCCGGCTTGGAGGGTAAGCTATCGGAGCACTGCTCCGAATATATGGAGCACTGCTCCGTTTGTCAAAGGGAGACCATGCGCGCCGACGCCAGAAAGAACTACGATCAGCTACTCGGGGTCGCCCGCACTGTCGTGACCGAGCAAGGGGCCGACGCGTCACTGCGCGACATCGCGCGCCGCGCCGAGGTTGGGCTCGGCACGCTCTATCGACACTTCCCGACGCGAGAGGCGCTGCTCGAAGCCTTGCTGCGCAAGAGCTTTCGCGAGCTGACGGAACTGGCCGACAAGCTCGAGGCGTCGAAATCGCCCGCGGACGCGCTCGTCGAGTGGTTTTGCGAGTGTGTCGCGGTCACGCACGAATATCGTGGCGCCATCACGCCGATGACGGCCGCCATCGAGGAACCCGGGTCTGCGCTCCATGCCTCGTGCGTGACGTTGCGCGCGGCGGGCGCGCGACTGCTCTCCCGGGCGCAGGACGCCGGCGTCGCGCGGACCGACCTCGATGGCATCGACCTCTTTGCGCTGATCGCAGCCCTCGCGTGGCTCAATGACCAGGCCGCGACGGCGCCACGCGTCGACCATCTCTTGGGCGTCATCACGGGAGCAATCCTCAAGGATCGCTCCCGTGATGACGACGCTCATGCACCGGTCACATAAACCGATTCCGGTTCAGCGGGCACGTACTCAGAGTCGACGGCAGGCCGAATTGACGTCACTCCGCGAATTCAGCCTCAGTGGTGCGTCGCGCCGCCGTTCGAAATACCCGGCGTAACCGACACCATCGCAAGCCGAATCAGCCTGCCAATTCGCCGACCGTCAGGCCACCCCAGATCCCGTACTTCTCGCCATATCGCTCGGCGTGCCTGCGGCATTCCCGCGCGACCGGGCAACTTCCGCAGATCCTCTTCGCGGCGGCTTCGCGACGTCGACGTTCCTTGGCGTATTCGCGTCCGGCCGGCGGGAAGAATATGTTCGCGTCGACGTCCTCGGTTCGGCAACTACCCTGCACCCGCCAATCCCAGCCGGTTTCTCCCCCGACGTAGACGTCGCCGAATCCGGTCATGCCGTGACGGCAAGCGGTGCGCGCACCGCCGCCAGATCTTTGGCCCACACGGCAGCGGCGACCTCGGTTCCGGGCAGTTCCGTGCCCGACGCCGGCTCGTACCCGGCCCGACGGAACAGTGCGTGCAACTCGGACTGATCCGAGCCGGTCTGCGCCAGCACGCGGCGATGCCCACGATCGGCGGCCTCTGCCTCGAGCCGGGCCAGGATCCGACTTCCGAGCCCACGGCGACGCTGCGCCGCGGCAGTCCAGATCCGGGTGATCTCGGCGGTGTGGCCGTCGGCGCGCCGATATTCTCCGCCGGCAACCGGGACGCCGTCGGCAACCGCGACCAGGAAGGCGTCGCCCGGCCGGACCCGTAACTGCGCAAACCACCCACACGACGTGCCGCCGTACCGTCGGCTGTTCTCGATCGCGACCTGTGACAACGCGGTGCGGGCCAACCGGTCTTCACGAGCCACGCGCACTATCTCGACCTTCGGCCGACATGCCTCGATCATCGGCAGTGCCTGCGGAGCCTCCGGATGGACTGCAGCCGCAGCCATCAGCATCTGGTCGACCGACAACAGCTTTCCGACAAACGACATGACTTTGCTCCCTCGACGGTGGTGCAACCATTCAGCCGCGAAATCGCGCGGCGGGCGATGGTTAGAACCACGCTGATCCGATGAGCGCAGATCGGGTATCACCTTCGGCACCCTTGTCGTTGGCGCAGGTGTACCAACTCTGACGGCCACCGATCACGATGAAGGAGTCTTCGATGTCGACAACTGCGAGCCTGCATCTTGCAGTCGCGCTGGAAGGGGCCGGTTGGCACCCGGCCGCCTGGCGCGAACCCGATGCCAGACCGGCCGACCTCCTGTCGGCCAAGTACTGGGCCGACCTGATCGCCGACGCCGAACGCGGCCTGATCGACTTCGTCACCATCGAGGATTCCTTCGGACTTCGGCCTGCCACACTCGGCGGGCTCGACGCCCGGACCGACCAGGTCAGTGGCCGCCTGGACTCGGTGTTGATCGCCGCGCGGACCGCGCCGTTGACGTCGAATATCGGCATCATCCCCACCGCCGTCGTGACGCACACCGAAACTTTCCATCTGGCCAAGGCGATCGCCACACTCGACTACGTGAGCACCGGCCGGGCCGGGGTCCGACTGCAGGTCTCTGTCCGGCAACACGAGGCAAAGCTGTTCGGCCGCCGCGTCTTTCCCGAGGTCTCGTACGCAGATCTGTCCGATCCGTCGACTCAGGCCCTGATCGCAGATCTCTTCGAAGAGGCCGGCGACTACGCCGAAGTGCTACGGCGACTGTGGGATTCATGGGAGGACGACGCCGAGATCCGAGATGCCGCAACCGGCCGTTTCGTCGACCGCGACAAGCTCCACTACATCGACTTCGAAGGCCGCTTCTTCAGTGTCCGTGGACCCGCGATCACCCCACGACCTCCTCAGGGCCAACCCGTGATCGCGGCGCTGGGTCATCAGCAGATCCCGTACGAGCTGATCGGCCAGTCGGCCGACGTCGGCTTCGTGACCCCGCACACCGGGGCACAGGCCACCGAGACGATCGCCGCGATCAGATCAGCTCAGGAAGCCGCCGGACGCGCGACGGACACCGTTCACGTCTTCGCCGATCTGATTGTCTTCCTTGATGATTCCGCGCAGGAGGCGGCCGATCGCCGCGCCCGTCTCGATGAGCTCGCCGGTGCGGAGTATCAGAGCGATGCACTGATCTTCGCCGGTACCGCGTCCGGTTTGGCAGATCTGATCGAGGAACTGGCGACGGCCGGGATCACCGGATTCCGGCTGCGTCCCGGCGCGATCCCCCACGATCTGCAGGCGATCAGCGACGCCGTGGTTCCGGAACTGCAACGCCGCGGCCGGTTCCGCGAGAGCTACACGTCGTCCACACTGCGCGGGAACCTGGGCCTGGATCTGCCGGCAAACCGTTACGCAACAGCCAACCATCACGTCTCAGGGGATCTGATCAACCGATGACCAAGCAGGTACACCTCGCGGCGCACTTCCCCGGGGTCAACAACACCACCGTATGGAGCGATCCGGCTGCAGGCAGCCACATCGAGTTCAGCTCGTTCACCCACTTCGCGCAGACCGCGGAGCGCGCCAAGTTCGACTTCCTCTTCCTCGCCGAGGGCCTTCGTCTGCGTGAGCAGAACGGGCTGATCTACGACCTCGACGTCGTCGGGCGACCGGACACGTTCACGGTGCTCGCAGCGCTGGCTGCGGTGACCGACAAACTCGGGCTCACCGGGACCATCAATTCCACGTTCAACGAGCCCTATGAGGTCGCCCGGCAGTTCGCGAGTCTCGATCACCTCACTGCCGGACGCGCGGCGTGGAATGTGGTGACCTCCTGGGACGAGTTCACCGGACAGAACTTCCGTCGCGGCGGCTACCTGCCACAGGAGCAGAGATACCAACGCGCACAACAGTTCCTGGAGGTTGCCACCGAGCTGTGGGACTCCTGGAACGACGATGATGTGGTTGCCGATCGCGAGTCGGGTACGTTCCTGCGACGTCCCGACGCCGGCACTTTCCATCACACCGATGACCAGTTCGACATCTCGGGCCAGTTCAACGTGCCACGCGGCCCACAGGGACGTCCGGTCATCTTCCAGGCAGGCGACTCCGAGGACGGTCGTGAGTTCGCCGCCGCGAAGGCCGACGCGATCTTCTCGCGCCATTCGACCCTCGACGACGGACAGTTGTTCTACAAGGACGTCAAGGCGCGTCTGGCCACGTACGGCCGCCTGCCAGAGGAGCTACTGATCCTGCCTGCCGCGACCTTTGTGCTCGGTGACACCGACACCGAGGCCGCCGAGCGGGCTCATGAGATCCGCCTTCAGCAGGTCAGCGGGCAGACCGCGATCAAGTTCCTCGAACAGCTGTGGAACCGCGACCTGTCCGACCACGATCCCGATGGCCCACTACCTGCCGTTGATCCGGCACCAGGGGAGAACACGGTCGCGAAAGGCCGCGCCAGTGTGCGCATGCATCGGGACCCGCTGGCTGTCGCCGCCGAGTGGCGTGCCAGGGCCGAGGCCGAGAACCTGACCACCCGTGAACTGATCATCGAGGTCACCGGGCGCCAGGCCTTCATCGGTTCACCGGCAACAGTCGCCGCCGAGATCAACAACTTCGTGCAGTCCGATGCCAGCGATGGATTCATCCTGGTCCCGCACATCACCCCGGGTGGTCTCGACGAGTTTGCCGACACCGTGGTTCCACTGCTGCAGGAGCGTGGGGTCTACCGGACCGAATACGACGGCGACACGCTGCGCGATCACCTCGGCCTACCGACACCCGCCAAACCCCGATGATGTGGCCTTTTGGCGGTGTCGACCTGGGCTTCTACTCGCTATAAGGGCACATCATCGGGTCAGCTCTCCCGCTCGATGAGGCGGTGCGGCCAGGCCTCGTCCGGGATGTCCCGCAATCGGCACGGGACATCGTGGGCGGTGAACCAGCCGCGATAGTGGATCAGCTCACCGATCACCGGATTGCGCACGGTCGCGTCGACCCGGAAGCGGTTGTGTCGGTCGTCCCAGCCCTCGGCGTATTGCATCCGGGCTGCCATGAACCCACGCATACCGACTTTGGGACCGGAGGTGAGCAGCCGCATGGGTCCGCTCTCGAACACCAGCGAGCCCTCCCTGTCGACCCTGGCATCCAGCGGCCAGAGCAGTTCCGGCCCATCGCCGAAGTAGTCGACCAGACCCTCGCGACCGTCCACCAGGAGCGAGTTCAGCCCCTGGGCACCACTGGTGTAGTTCAGGGATCGCATCACCGCCAGCGACTCCCGGCCGAGTTCGTCTTCATAACAATAATTTTCCATCGTGAAGGGAACCAGGCGGCTGGATTTTGTCGGCATGGCATTGCGTTTGCCGAAGTGCCGCAGCGCGGTTGACACAAGAGGCGAACTGTAAATCGACTCCATAATTCCGGTTGCCGACTGCGCCAAAAGGGATTTCGAATCAATCCCGTAGCGCCACTGTAAGTTTGGATGCAGACTTTCGAACTCTTGACCCAAAACATTCTGGATGACCGAGCTCACTGCAACCCCCCGTTCCGACAATGCGGCATGAGGACTGAATGTACTACGAACGGCCTGCCTAAAATGTTGGGTCGGAGCACGTATTACTGCACAACACAGAGGAGCATCACGTGAGCACTCAGGTCGAAGAGATGGAGTTCGCCGCCGAGACGCGGCAGCTGCTGGATCTGATGATCCACTCGATCTACTCGAACAAGGATTCTTTCCTTCGAGAGTTGGTGTCCAACGCATCGGACGCCCTCGACAAACTGCGGATGGAGTCGTACCAGGACAAGGATCTCGACGCCGACACCTCCGATCTGCACATCCAGATCTCCGTCGATCCCGAGGCCCGCACCTTCACGATCGCCGACAACGGCATCGGCATGACGCGCGATGAGGTCGTCGACCTGATCGGCACGCTGGCGAAGTCGGGTACCGCCGAGGTCCGCAAGAAGCTGAAAGAGGCCAAGGACTCGGCCGCGTCGGAAGAGTTGATCGGCCAGTTCGGCATCGGCTTCTACTCGACCTTCATGGTGGCCGACAAGGTCACCCTGCTCACCCGCAAGGCAGGCCAGTCCCAGGCCACCCGCTGGGAGTCCGCAGGCGCGGGTAAGTACACGATCGAAGAGGTCACCGACGCCCCGCAGGGCACCTCGGTGACGTTGCACCTCAAGCCCGTCGACGCCGAAGACGATCTGCACGATTACACGTCTGTGCCGAAGATCCGGGAACTGGTGAAGAAGTACTCCGACTTCATCTCGTGGCCCATCCGGATGGACGTCACCACCCCGGTACCGCCGAAGGCTGCCGACGCCGAGTCCGACGAGGGCGAAGCCGAGGACGACGCCCCCACCGAGACGACGGTGACCGAGACCCTGAACTCCCAGAAGGCACTCTGGACGCGTCCGCGCTCGGAGGTCACCGACGAGGAGTACGCCGAGTTCTACCGGCACGTCAGCCACTCCTGGGACGATCCGCTCGAAACCATCCAGATGAAGGCCGAGGGCACCTTCGAGTACCAGGCCCTGCTGTTCATCCCGTCGACGGCACCATTCGATCTGTTCATGCGGGAACACAAAGCCGGCGTGCAGCTGTACGTCAAGCGGGTGTTCATCATGGACGACTGCGAAGAACTCATGCCCGAGTACCTTCGCTTCGTCAAGGGTCTCGTCGACGCCGCCGACCTCTCGCTCAACGTTTCGCGGGAGATCCTGCAGCAGGACCGCCAGATCAAGGCCATCCGTCGACGGCTCACCAAGAAGGTCCTGAGCACCATCAAGGACATGCGGACCAACGACCGCGAGAAGTACGACACCCTGTGGTCGCAGTACGGCCGGGTCCTCAAGGAAGGTCTGCTCTCCGACATCGACAACCAGGCCGCCCTACTGTCGATCATCTCGCTCAGCTCGACGCACTCCACCGACACGGCAACAACGCTGGCCGAATACGTCGAGCGGATGAAAGACACGCAGAGCCAGATCTTCTACGCCACCGGCGAGTCGCGCGAACAGCTCGAACGCTCCCCCCACCTCGAGGCGTTCAAGGCCAAGGGCATCGAGGTGCTGCTGCTCACCGATCCGATCGACGAGATGTGGATCGGATCGATCACCGATTTCGAGGGCAAGCCGCTGCAGTCGGTGGCCAAGGGCGAGGTCGACCTGAGCGGCGAGGCCGACAAAGAAGAGGACAGCAAGAAGGACGAGGAGTTCGGCGAACTCCTCACCTGGATGACCGGTGTGCTCGTCGACGATGTCAGCGCGGTGCGGTTGTCGAGTCGCCTGACCGATTCGGCCGCCTGCATTGTCGGTGAGGCACAGAGCCTTTCACCGGCCCTGGAACGGATGTACCGGGACTCGGGGATCCCGATGCCCGACAGCAAGCGGATCCTGGAACTCAACCCGGACCATCCGCTGACGGTCGGTCTGCAGAAGGCGTTCGCCGAGCGCGGCGACGACGACGCACTTCGCCAGTCGGCCGAATTGCTGTACGGCGCCGCACTGTTGGCCGAAGGTGGCACCCCCAAGCAGCCCGCCGCCTTCAGCAAGACACTGGCTGATCTGTTGACCCGGACGGTCTCCGCCAGCTGACCAACCCCCGATGATGTGGCCTTCTGGCGAACAAAGCCCAGGTGGGCACCGCCACAAGGGCACATCATCGGGGTCGGGGAGCCCGTTCAGTGGATCCCGAACTCCTTGATCTTCCGATAGATGGTGGCGCGGGAAAGACCAAGTGCGGCTGCGGCTTCGGCCTTGTTACCGTTGTTGTCCAGCAGACTTCGCACGATCGCGTCACGTTCCAGCGATTCGATCTGGGACAGTGTTCGCCGGATCGTGGTGCGACATTCCGCCGGGAGATGTTCGACGTCGATGACCCCACCCCGTCGCACGGCCAGTGTTTCGGTGAGGATGCGGCGTAGTTGGGCAACATTTCCGGGCCACGGATGCTTGCTCAGCGCGCGGACCGCAGCCGGCGTGAGCCGGGCGGTCGACCCGGGATGGATCTGCTCGATCAGATAAGGCACCAGGGCATGAAGATCTTCGCTGCGATGCCGCAGCGCCTGCAAGGTCACCGTGTGTGAGAAGAACGGCAGCAACGTTGCCTCGACTTCGCTGCGTTCGGTGTTTCCGCTGGTGGTCGCCGCAACCCACCCCGTCCCCTCCACCGACTGCAGCAAAAGTGCCACCGGATCCACCAACAACGTTGGTAGCCGGTCGATGTCGGCAAGCAGAACGTTGAAGGCATCACTCGATTCGAGCTCCGCGGACAGCAGGTCCAGGTACCTCTCGTGATCGGCGGCATCACGGATCCCGAGCGTGAGCAGATGGGTGGCCGGGGCCAGTTTGTGCGCGGCCGCGGTCACCAGGGTGGCCCGCCCGGTACCGGGTTCGCCCTCGACGAGCACCCAGTGCCGGTCGGCGTAACAGCGTCGCACCTGGTTGTAGCTGCGCCGCAGTGAAGCGCTGTTCCCGACGAGTCCGGCGGGCAGGGGTTCTCCCTCGATCCAGGTCGGCGACGGGGACGGGGCAACCCAGGCGTCGGGGAAGTCGTCCACCGTCACGTGGAACACGATATTCACTGCACCGGAACGTATTTCGTCGCGATCGGCCACCGAGACCCGCGCGTTCCGTCCACTCGGCAGCTGCGCCACCAGGGTTCGCGTCGCGGCGACGGCCTGCACGTCGAGCGCGTGTTCGAGCAAAGCCGTCTGGTCGCGTGCGTCCAGGGTCCGCCGCAGATAGGCATTCATCAGGACCATCTCACCGGCGACGGCGAGGACTCCGCGGCTGTAGCGGCGGGCAGTCGTGAGGTAGGTGGTCAGCAGCGCGGTCTCGCGTTCGTTGGCCTGGCTCAGCAACTGATTCTCGATCTGCCTGCTCGCCGACTTCGCGAGCGACAACAGCAACGGATTGGCGTGCTCGGCGCGACAGGTCATGTCGAGCACTCCGAGGAGCGCACCGGAATTCGGATGCCGGATCGGCACGCCCGCACACGCCAATGTCCCGAGCTCTCCGACGTAATGTTCGCTGCCGAGGATGTACGTCGGCTGCCGGGTCTCGATGGTGGTCCCGATGCCGTTGGTCCCGACGAACTGCTCGGCGTAGCTGTACCCGCGCGCCAGCTTCACCTCGTCGAGGGTGCGGTTGATGCCCGCATCCGACGAGAACCGCTCCAGGATGAGCCCCTCCGCCGACGTCAGGATCACGCTGACCGGCTGGCTCGCCATGTCATCGGTGATCGACTTCAACACTGGGCCCGCGGCGTTCATCAGCGGGGTGTCGAGGTCGGGTTCTCGAACGAACGGCAACTCCACCCGGTCGACGTGGATGTGGAGCGCTTGCGACCGTCGCCACGAATCCAACACCGCAGGACGGACGGGATGAGCGGCCCGTCCATCTGTGGTCAGAAATTCCTCGCGGGCCAGCTGCCGTTCCCCTGCTGACCAGCCACGATCGGCGAAACTCGACATCCGCGCAGGTCACCTCCATGACCGGCTGTCAGATTCCGGTCTGGCGCCATCGTAAGAGCGTCTCGGAATGAGACGCGTCTCACATTGAGACGTCCTACCCATCGTAACGAGTGTGTCATCGGTCACAGGGAGCTTTGCGGCTCTCGCCATCGACCGCCCGCGTGCTTGAACGAGGAGGACTGCGTTGAGCAGACAGAGTCTGAGCAAGGCACACAAGAAGATCACAGAACTGTCCTGGGAGCCGACCTTTGCCACGCCGGCCACCAGATTCGGCACCGACTACACCTTCGACAAGGCACCCAAGAAGGATCCGCTCAAGCAGATCCTCCGTTCGTACTTCCCGATGGAAGAGGAGAAAGACAATCGCGTCTTCGGCGCGATGGATGGCGCCATTCGCGGCAACATGTTCCGGCAGGTCGAGCAGCGGTGGATGGAATGGCAGAAGCTGTTCCTCTCGATCATCCCGTTCCCGGAGATCTCCGCCGCCCGGGCCATGCCGATGGCCATCGACGCGGTCCCCAACCCGGAAATCCACAACGGGCTGGCCGTACAGATGATCGACGAGGTCCGGCACTCGACGATCCAGATGAACCTCAAGCGCCTCTACATGAACCATTACATCGATCCCGCCGGCTTCGACATGAGCGAAAAGGCGTTCGCCAACAACTACGCAGGCACCATCGGCAGGCAGTTCGGCGAGGGCTTCATCACCGGTGACGCGATCACCGCGGCCAACATCTATCTGACAGTGGTCGCCGAGACCGCATTCACCAACACCCTGTTCGTCGCGATGCCGTCGGAAGCGGCCGCCAACGGTGACTATCTGTTGCCCACGGTGTTCCACTCCGTCCAGTCCGACGAGTCACGGCACATCTCCAACGGCTACTCCATCCTGTTGATGGCCCTGGCCGACGAGGACAACCGCCAGCTCCTCGAACGCGATCTCCGCTACGCCTGGTGGAACAACCACTGTGTGGTGGACGCGGCGATCGGCACGTTCATCGAGTACGGCACCAAAGACCGTCGTAAGGACCGCGACTCCTACGCCGAGATGTGGCGGCGGTGGATCTACGACGACTACTACCGCTCCTACCTCATCCCGTTGGAGAAGTACGGGCTGAAGATCCCGCACGATCTGGTCGAGGAGTCCTGGAACCGCATCGTCAACAAGGGTTACGTCCATGAGGTCGCCCAGTTCTTCGCCACCGGCTGGCCGGTGAACTACTGGCGCATCGACGCGATGACCGACGAGGACTTCGAGTGGTTCGAATACAAGTACCCGGGTTGGTACGACAAGTACGGAAAGTGGTGGGAGGCCTACAACCGGATGGCGTATCCGGGAAAGAACAAGCCCATCGCCTTCGAGTCCGATGCCAACTACCAATATCCGCATCGCTGCTGGACCTGCATGGTGCCCGCCCTCATCCGTGAGGACATGGTCACCGAGAAGGTCGACGGTCAATGGCGGACCTACTGTTCGGAAACGTGCGCCTGGACCGACATCAAGGCGTTCCGTCCCGAATACGAGGGCAGGCCGACGCCGAACATGGGCCGCCTCACCGGTGACCGTGAGTGGGAGACCCTGCATCACGGCCGCGATCTCGCCGACATCGTCAAGGACCTCGGATACGTCCGCGATGATGGCAAAACCCTTATCCCGCAGCCACATCTGCACCTCGATGATCCGAAGAAGCTGTGGACCCTCGACGACATCCGGGGCATCGAGTTCGGCAGCCCGAATGTCGCGCTGAACGAGATGTCCGATGCGGAACGGGAGGCACACATCGCCGAATACAAGGCCGGTGGCCCCGCCGGTCGGCCGGCGAAACAAGCGGCAGGCGTCTGACCCCTCGCCGGGCCCCACCACCCGGCCAGGCGTCTGCTCAGAACTCGGGGGCAGTGTGGTTGCACGCGCCACGCTGCCCCTGGGCTCAATCCATTCACTGCCTCCATCCATCTCAGTGCAAGGACCTCGACCCATGGGTGACACCCACAATGTTCGGTTCGAACCCGTCGACCTCGACATCGAAGTCGACGAGGACGAAACGATCCTCGATGCCGCTTTCCGCCAGGGTGTTTCGCTGATGCACGGCTGTCGCGAAGGGCAATGCTCGGCCTGCAAGTCCTTTCTCCTCGACGGCGACATCCAGATGGACCGGTACTCGACGTTCGCGCTGGCAGACTACGAGAGCGAGGAAGGCTACGTACTGCTCTGCAAGACACACGCGTATTCGGACTGCGAGATCGAACTCATCAACTTCGACGAGGACGAACTGCGCAATGCCGTACCCCTGCAACACCTCAGGACCAGGATCGTCGGTCTCGACGACCTGACCCACGACATCGTGTCGGTCAAGCTGGAACTGCTCGAACCCGAGACGTTTGTGTTCAAGCCGGGGCAGTACGCCGATCTGATGATTCCCGGTGCCGACGAGCACCGCTCGTTCTCCATGGCCACCACCCCCACCATGGCGGGGCGACTGGAGTTCATCATCAAAAAGTATCCCGGTGGCCGATTCTCCGGCCTGCTCGAGACGTCGCTGGCCGTCGGCGACGAACTCGAACTCAACGGCCCGTACGGGTCTTTCACCATCAAGGAGTCCTCTGTACGGCCCATCATCTGCATCGCAGGCGGTGCAGGCATGTCCCCCATCCTGTCCCTGCTCCGCCATCTCTCCGAGCTGGAGAGCGCCGGCGGTGCGCCGGTCCGGCCGGTGCACTTCTACTACGGGGCCAGGACCGCCAAGGATCTGTTCTATCTGCACGAGATCAAGGAGATCGGCAACCAGTTGCCCGACTTCACCTTTGTTCCATGTCTGTCCGAGGAGACCACGGCAGATTGGGAAAGCATGGGCGTGGCAGGCGATTTCGGTTTCGTCACCGAGGTGGTCGAGCGACGCGAGTCCGGAATGGAATCCGCGGACTTCTATCTCTGCGGTCCACCACCGATGGTCGACGCCGCGATGGCATTGCTCGACGGTGCCGGAGTGCGGATCGACCAGGTCCATTTCGACAAGTTCACCACCACCATTCCGCAAGACAGTTGACTCTTCGTCCCCGACCGAGATGCGCCCCGACCGACCGCAACCGAAAGTGAGTTCAAAGATGAGCGCCCCAGCAGCCCCCAAACCCGATACCGGCGGCGAGAACGGGAAACCGGTTCGCAGCTTCCCGAAGCCCCACTTCACCGATGCCGAGGCCGGAGCTCTCGACTTCCCGAGTTCGAAGAGCCGGAGCTACAACTACTTCAAGCCCGCGAAGATGCGGGCCACCACCTACGAGGACGTCACCTTCGATGTCCAGCCCGATCCGGAACGCCACCTCAGCCAGGGCTGGATCTACGGATTCGCCAATGGACCCGGCGGCTACCCGAAGGACTGGACTGCGCTGAAATCAACTGACTGGCACCAGTTCCGCGATCCCAACGAGGAGTGGGAACAGACCATCTACCGCAACAACGCGAACGTGGTGCGGCAGATCCAGCAGAACCTGGCCAACGCAAAACTGGTCGGCGCCTACGACTCATGGACTCCGAGCTGGGCAACGTTCATCGAACGTAACCTAGGTGCCTGGATGCACGCCGAGAACGGCTTGGGACTGCATGTGTTCACCGCAGCACAACGGTCGGCACCGACCAACATGCTCAACAACGCCATCTGCGTCAACGCCGCCCACAAGATGCGGTTCGCGCAGGATCTCGCGCTCTACAACCTCGACCTGACAGACACGATCGAGGGCTTCGACGGCGCGGTGCACCGCGATGTCTGGCAGTCCGACCCGGTGTGGCAGGGCGTGCGCGAGAATGTGGAACTGCTGACTGCCGAGGGTGATTGGGCCGAAGCGGTGTTCGCCACGAACATCATCTTCGAACAGCTCGTCGGTGTCCTGTTCCGGTCGCTGCTGGTGATGCAGATCGCGGCCCGCAACGGGGACTACGTCACTCCCTCCCTTGTCGGATCCGGTGAACACGACTACAACCGCGACCTCGGCTACACCAGGGCCATGTTGCGCATGCTGGTGACCGACGCCGAAGACGGTGAGGCCAATCGTGAACTGCTGGCGACCTGGGCGGACAAGTGGATTCCGCTGAGTCTGGCCGCCGCCCGCGAGTTGCAGCCGATCTGGTCGCAGCCGGCCGAACGACATGTGCCGTTCGCCGATTCGTTCGCCGCCGCCAAGACCGGGCTACGGACCGTTCTCGAAGATCTCAACATTCCTGTATCGAAGGAGCTGTCAGCATGAGCGAGATGACCTTTGGCGCCGACATCGGATCGTCCAACATGTGCGGTGTCACCCTGATGAACAACCAGAACGGCTACGTGGTCGCCGAGATCATGGGCCGCAAAGAGGGTGTCGAGATCGAAGAGTTCCCGTCGATGATCCGCGTCGACGGGCAGAAGGTCCTCACCTTCGACTTCGACGAGATCACCAATGCGCTCGGCTCCGAGTTCGATCAGTCCGACTTCGAGGAGATCATGTCCACCCACTACGGGCGGATGGTCCACTTCGACGACCGGACGATGCTGTTCGCCAACCCCGAGGATGCCGCCGAGTTCATCGATTTCGACCTCAAGGTCGTCGAGTAACCCTACCCATCACCAGTATTGGAGCAATCGATGTACAACAAGGATGGCGAGAGCTACTACATCGTGGACAGCCACATCCACTTCTGGAACGGTGGACCACGCAACCAGAAGAACCGGTACGGCAAGGGTTTCACCGGTTGCTTCTATGACTATCACGCGAATCTGTCCCCGGAATCAGAGAAGTGGACACTGGAGAAGTTCGGTAACTACACCGAGGACGACCTGATGCACGACCTGTTCGAGGTCGGGTATGTCGACAAGGGCATCTTCCAGCCCACCTACCTCTCCGACTTCTACATCGACGGTTTCAACACCACCGAACGCAACGGTGCACTGGCAGAGAAACATCCGGACAAGTTGATGACCAACGGCGCCTGGGACCCGCGCAACGGGGAGGCCGGACTCGAGGACCTGGAGAAGCTGGCCGCCCGGTGGAACCTGCAGGGCGTCAAGCTCTACACCGCCGAGTGGAAGGGCAACTCCAAGGGGTACAAGCTCACCGACGACTGGTCGTACCGCTACCTGGAGAAGTGTCAGGAACTGGGTATCAAGAACATTCACATCCACAAGGGACCCACGATCTATCCCCTCAACCGGGACGCCTTCGACGTGGCTGACGTCGACGATGTGGCAACGGCATTCCCGGAGCTCAACTTCATCGTCGAACATGTCGGGCTGCCCCGCCTGGAGGACTTCTGCTGGATCGCCACGCAGGAGCCCAATGTGTATGGCGGCCTTGCCGTTGCGATGCCGTTCATCCACACCCGGCCACGGTACTTCGCGCAGATCATCGGCGAGTTGCTGTACTGGGTTGGTGAAGACCGGCTGACGTTCGCCAGCGATTACGCCATCTGGAAGCCGGCGTGGCTCATCGAGAAGTTCGTCGACTTTCAGATCCCCGAGGACATGCAGTCCGAGTACGGCACGCTCAACACTCAGATCCGCAAGAAGATCCTGGGCCTCAACGCGGCCAAACTCTACGGTTTCGACGTCCCCGAGCAGGCCCGGATCCAGCCCGACGAGTCCGCACCCGCCGAGAAGCCGGTCGGCAGCAGCCCGGCCAAGCCGACCTCGTCATCATCGGCGTCGGTCACGGTATGACTGTCACAAATAGTCCGGCCCGGACGGCCACAAATAGTCCGGCCCGGACGGCCACAAGTGAACCGGCCCGGACGGTCATCAGCTGGCCCACTTCAATCGGTACGGTCACGGCGGCGACGGCGCGGCGGGTCTGGGATGCACTGGGGACTGTGCGCGATCCCGAGTTGGACGAGCCCATCACCGACCTGCAGTTCGTGACGTCGGTCGATCTGGACACCGCGGGTTCCGGCATCGGGGTTGCAATCCGGCTACGCCTCCCGACGTACTTCTGTGCGCCCAATTTCGCCTATCTCATGGTCGCCGACGCGTACGACGCGGTGGCAGCCCTACCGGAGGTGGACCGCACCGTCGTGCGCCTGGAGGATCACTTCGCGGCCGAGGAGATCAACGACGGTGTCGCAGCGCGGGCCGGGTTCACCGGATCCTTTCCCGGGCTGGCGATCGATGAACTCGAAGAGCTCCGTCAGACCTTTCAGCGCAAGGCCTATCTGGCGGCACTGGAACGGATGTCACGTCGGTTGGCCGCCGATGGTGTTGATGTCGAGCAGTTCTCGGCCCTGACCATCGGCGATCTTCCGGCCGGTCACGAGCTCGATTCCCTCCTACGTCGTCGGCGCGATGTCGGTTTGGGATCGGGGCGGTCCGAGCTGGTCATGGTCGAGCACGATGGCCTGCCGATAGGCGCGGACGTCCTTCCCAAGCGGCTGCGTTTCGCCAAGTCCGTGCGGGTGAGCATCGAAGGCAACGGCATCTTCTGCCGCGGCCTGTTGACAACCCGCTACGGCGACGACATCACCCCCGGAACCGGCAGCAGCGTAGGTGAATCGGCGGGCACCGACCTGGGGATGCCAACGATGAGGAGCGAGTCATGAAAGCGGTGCAACTGTCGGCCTATGACACCAAACCCGAGCTGGTGGACGTCCCCGACCCCCATGCCGGCGGCGCCCTCGATGTGGTGGTGAAGATCGGTGGTGCCGGTGTCTGTCGCACCGATCTGCACATCATCGAAGGGCAGTGGGAACAGAAGTCCGGTGTCACATTGCCGTACACGATCGGACACGAAAACGCCGGCTGGGTACAGGAAGTTGGTAGTGCGGTCACTTCGGTCAAGCCCGGCGATCCGGTGATCCTGCATCCGCTGGCAACGTGTGGTTTGTGCCGGGCCTGCCGTGCCGGCGACGATGTACATTGCAGCGCTTCGGCTTTCCCGGGTATCGACAGCGACGGCGGGTACGCCGAATACCTCAAGACCAATGCCCGTGCCGTGGTCAAACTCGATCCGTCATTACAGCCCGCCGATGTCGCGGCCCTGGCCGACGCCGGCCTCACCGCCTACCACGCGGTGGCCAAGGCGGCCCGGTTCCTTCGTCCCGGCGACACCGCGGTGGTGATCGGCGCGGGTGGTCTCGGCCATATCGGGGTCCAGGTGCTCGCGGCACTGTCAGCGGCCCGGATGATCGTGGTGGACCGGTCCGAGCCGGCGCTGGCGCTGGCCGCCGAACTGGGTGCCCATCACACGGTCGTTGCGGACGGCACCCAGGTGCAGCAAGTTCTCGACCTGACAGACGGGAACGGCGCCGAGGCCGTCATCGATTTTGTCGGTGAAGGTGGCGCCATCGAAGACGGTGTCGGGATGTTGCGCCGGGCAGGCAACTACTACGTGATCGGATACGGCGGCACCCTGTCGATTCCGACGATCGACATCATCTCCACCGAGATCAATTTCATCGGAAACCTGGTCGGCTCCTACAACGACCTGGTCGAATTGATGGTCCTTGCGGCGCAGGGCAAGGTGTCGCTGCACACCAGCACCTATCCGCTGGCCGACTTCGCCACCGCGCTGTCCGATCTCGACGCCGGGAACGTCCGGGGGCGGGCCATCCTCATTCCTTAGATCTCCTACACCACATAGCTTTTCAATTCGTCTACACATGAAGGTGCGTGCACAATGGCAAAGGATCTGCGCTTCGGTTCGGACGCTCGGGCTCGGTTGGAGATGGGGGTCAATGCGCTTGCCGATGCGGTCAAGGTGACCCTCGGACCCAAGGGCCGCAACGCGGTACTCGAAAAACTCACCGGTCCACCGACCATCACCAATGACGGTGTCACCATCGCCAAGGAGATCCAGCTCCGCGACCCGTACGCCAACATGGGAGCACAGCTGGTCAAAGAGGTTGCCACCAAGACCAACGGGGTGGCAGGCGACGGCACCACCACCGCAACGGTTCTCGCCCAGGCGATGGTGCGCGAAGGTCTCCGGGCCGTCGACAACGGCGCAAACCCGATGCAACTCAAGCGCGGTATCGAAAAGGCGGTGGACGCGGTTGTCGCTCTGCTGCAACAACGTTCCCGTGAGGTGACCGGCGAAGAACAGCTCCGGCATGTGGCGATGCTCTCGGCCAACAACGACCCCGACATCGGCGACGTGATCGCCACGGCCATGACCCACGTGGGTGTGGGCGGTGTGGTCAGCGTCGAGGAATGGCCGCAGTTCGGACTGGGGCTGTCGTTTGTGGACGGTGTCGAGTTCGACCACGGTTACATCTCCCCCTACTTCGTCACCGACAAAGACCGGATGGAGTCACAGCTCGACGACGCCTACGTGTTGCTCACCAATCAGAAGATCACCACGGTGCAGACCCTGATGCCGGTGCTCGAGCAGGTGCAGCGCAGCAAGCGGCCGCTGTTGATCCTCTGCGAGAACATGGACGGCCCCGCGCTGTCGATGCTCATCACCAACAACATGCATGACACGTTCCGTTCGGTGGTGGTGCGGGCTCCCGGCTTCGGTCATCGGCGCGTTGCCGAATTGGAGGACTTCGCAGCAATTTTGGGTGGCCGGGTCGTCAGCGCCGACTCCGGCCTCTCCCTCGCCGACGTACGTCTCGAACACCTCGGCCGGGCAAAGAAGGTCACCGTCACCGAGTTGTCGACAACCATGGTCGACGGCGGTGGTGACGTGGCGGAAGTCCGGGCCCGCATCCATCAACTCGAACAAGAGCTGGCGCGAACCGAGAACGAGCACGACCAGGACAACCTGCAACTGCGCATCGCCAGGCTGTCCGGCCGGGTGGCGATGATCCACGTCGGCGCAGCCACCGGCGTCGAACTCAAAGAGAAGCAGCACCGCGTCGAGGACTCCCTGTCGGCAACCCGGGCCGCAATGGAGGAAGGCATCGTCGCAGGCGGCGGCACCGCGCTGATCCAGGCACAGGCGACGCTCGATCTCCTCGAACTCACCGGCGACGCCGCCGAGGGCCGTGAGATCGTCCGTCGCGCAGTGGAAGAACCGCTGCGCTGGATCTCGATCAACGCCGGTTACGACGGTGACGAGGCCGTGCAACGGGTCGCCGACCTTCCGGAAGGGCACGGGTTCAACGCGGTCACCGACACCTACGGCGACATGTTCACCGCCGGGATCATCGACCCGCTGAAGGTGACCCGCTCGGCGTTGCAGAGTGCCGCCTCGATCGCGGCGCTGCTCCTTACCACCGAGACCCTGGTCGTCGAGGAGGTGATCCAGAATCCCGGCGCCATCATCGCTCCCGGATTCGGTGACCTCGCCGAAGGCATGGTCCGACCGTCGAACATCTACTGAACACCGCACCATGACCACCGACTTTGTCGCACCGTCGCCGACGATGCGAGCCCGGCCACGCCTGGTGTTGCGCTCGCCCGAGGTCACCGACGGCGGACGGTTGCGGACCGCACAACGCAGTGGACTACTCGGCGGCGGCGGGCTCGATGTGTCACCGTCGTTGCAGTGGTCGGGCGCACCGATCGGAACGCTCTCCTACGCGGTGACAGCCACCGACTCGCGCGGCCGGTGCCATTGGGCGGTCGCCGATGTCAGTGGTGGGGTGACCGCACTGGTGGTCGACGCCGGCAATGGAACCGGCGAGCGATTACCCAGTCTGGCAAAGCAATTGCGTAACGATTTCGGGATCGTACGGTATGTCGGTCCGTCGCCGGCCCCGCCCGGCCTGCCGGGACGGTTCACATTCACCGTCCATGCGGTGGACATCGGCCGGCTGCCACTCGGCGTCCTCGCCGGATCTGTTCAGCTGCACGAGGCGCTCCACATTCACAGCCTCGGCCGCGCGACATTGACCGCAGCCCACGGATGGACGCCGCCCGCCCACTGACTGCGACGAACCCTACTGACCGGCCCGAACATGCTTCGGCACGGCCCGCCCGCAGGAACACACATCAGGTGCGAAGATGAAGCACGTGAATGTGCGCGCGAAGAACAACGTCAAGATCCTCGGGCGCGAAGACGGGCCGACGATCATGTTGGCCCACGGATTCGGATGCGACCAGAACCTCTGGCATCGGGTGACCAAGCGGTTGGTCGACGACCATCGGGTGGTGCTGTTCGATCACGTCGGCGCAGGCGCCTCCGATCCGGCCGCGTGGGACGCCGAGCGGTATTCGAACCTCGAGACCTATGCGCAGGATGTGCTCGACATCGTCGTCGAACTCGATCTGCACGACGTGGTGTTCGTTGGTCACTCGGTCGCCTCGATGATCGGCGCCGTCGCCGTGGCCAAAGAACCCGACCGGTTCGCCAAGCTGGTATTGCTGACCCCGTCGCCGCGCTATGTCGACGACGAATCCGATGGATATCGGGGTGGCTTCACGCGTGGTGACATCGACGAACTGCTCGAGTCTCTCGAGAGCAACTACCTCGGTTGGTCGGCGTCGATGGCGCCGAACATCGCGGGTAACCCGGAGCGACCGGCGCTCGGCGACGAGTTGACCGAATCCTTCTGTCGAACCGACCCCGAGAAGGCGCTGGTGTTCGCCCGCGCCACCTTCCTGTCCGACAACCGCACCGATCTCGCGCGTGTCACCGTGCCAACCCTCGTGATCGAGTGTGCGCGAGACTCACTGGCACCCCGCCACGTGGGCGCATATGTGCACAGCCAGATCGGGGGCAGCGAACTCGTCACCCTCGACGCGAGCGGACACTGCCCCCAGCTCAGCGACCCCGTGCCCACCACAGAGGCCATCGTGGCCTTCGTGGGTGGCCGTCGATGAGCAAGGACCACGGCGATATCAGGTCACCGGACGTACTCGATGAGAGTCTGGAAGACCTGTACGAGAACGCACCGTGCGGGTATCTGTCGACGTGGCCGGACGGGCGCATCGCAAAGGTCAACACCACTCTGGCGGTGTGGCTCGGATACGACCGAACGTCATTGCTGGACAGGCCTTTCAGCGATCTGCTCACCGCAGGCGGGCGCATACACTACGAAACCCACTTCGCACCGCTACTGCAGCTGGTAGGGGTGCTGAGCGGAATCACCGTCGACCTCGTCGCGGCCGACGGCCGACGACTGCCCGTATTCGTCACCGCGAACGTCAAGATCGGTACCGATGGCACCGCCGTGCTCATCCGCATCACCGTGCAGGACGCACGTGATCGACGCGCGTACGAGAAACAGTTGCTCGCCGCACGGCGCCATGCCGAAGAAGAACGTGCGCGCGTACAACTGCTCGCCTCGACCCTTCAGCGCTCACTGCTTCCACCGTCGTTGCGACCTCCCGACGGCATGGAGGCAGCAGCCCACTACAACGCTGCATCGATCAACGATGTCGGCGGCGACTTCTACGACCTGTTCGCCCTGTCAGAGCACAAGTGGGGGTTCTTCCTCGGCGACGTGTGCGGAAAAGGGGCCACCGCAGCGGCGGTGACGTCGCTGACCCGTTACACGCTGCGCGCTGCAGCGGTGTACGACGACGATCCGATTGCGGTGTTGCACAACCTCGATGCCGTGCTGCATTCGAACTATCACGGCGACGAACCTCGTTTCTGCACAGTGATCTTCGGCGTCCTCACCCGCGCCGACAACGGATTCGACGTACACCTCGCGAGCGGGGGCCATCCGCCCGCGCTGTTGCTCACCGCCGCAGGCCGAGCGCAGTACGTGAGTACCGAGGGCGGCCAACTCGTCGGCATCCTGCGCGCTCCCAGATTTGTCTCTACCCGGATTCACCTCGACGCCGGCGACACCCTCGTGCTCTACACCGACGGGCTCACCGAGGCGCGGATCGGGCCGGGTCCCGAGCGGTACGACGACAACGGTGCGCTGCTCGAGTTCGCGGCGGCACACACCCCGACGTCCGCAGGCCAGATCATCGAGGACTTGCGAGAGTTGCTCGACGGTTTCGGTGCCGGCCTCGAAGACGACACCGCGCTCATGGCACTGAGCGTCCCCCACCCCGGGGTTTAGAGCGTGCGGAGGGCGGCGAGGAGCAGGTCGACGTCCTCGGAGCTCGAACCGAGGCCGAGGCTGGCGCGCACAGCCCCTGAGCCGTGGCCCAGACGGTCCAGAAGCGGATGGGCGCAGAATCGTCCGTCGCGCACCCCGATGCCGTGTTCGGCCGACAGATGGGCTGCCACCTCGGCGGCCCGATGCCCGTCGACGACAAAGCTGACCACACCAACGGCATCGGTGCTGTCGGTGAAGATCTTCAGGGCATGCACGCCCGGGATCTCGGCCAGACCATCGCGCAACCGGTCGGTCAGTGATGTTTCATGGGAAACAACGGCCTCCCCAAGGGATTCGATTTCGACGCAGGCCGCCGCGAGCGCAGCCGCACCCAAGACGTTGGGCGAACCACCTTCATGACGGGCGGGCGCGGGCGCCCACTTCACGTCCTGCTCGGTGACGTTGAGCACCGCACCACCACCGGCGAGATACGGGTCGGCGGCATCAAGCCAATCCCTCAGTCCAACAAGCACTCCGGCCCCGAAGGGCGCGTAGGTCTTGTGTCCCGAGAATGCCAGGTAGTCGATGCCGCAGGCAGTGATGTCCACCCTGCGGTGCGGAACCAACTGCGCGCCGTCGACAGCGATCCGAGCACCGTTGCGGTGCGCAAGATCTGCCAGTTCACTGACCGGCAAGATCTCACCGGTGACGTTCGACGCACCGGTGACCGCCAGCAACACCGCACCGGTCTCTTTGAGTGCGGTCTCCACACGGACGATCGTCGCGGCCAGCGTATTCGCAGCACGGACGACGTGAACATCACTCCACGGCAACAGATTTGAATGATGTTCCAGATCGAGGACGACGACTTTTCCCGGCACGCAGCGAGCCAGGAGGTTCAGCGAATCGGTGGTGTTCCGCGTGAAGATCAGGCAGTGCTGCTCGCCGGCACCGACAAAGTCAGCGACCTGCGCTCGGGCGGTCTCGTACGCCCGCGTCGTCACCTGCGATGCGTAGCCCGCGCCCCGGTGCACACTCGAGTAGGTCGGTAGTAGTCGCGTTATCGCATCGACCACGCTGCACAATGCCGGCGCACTCGCCGCGTAGTCGAAGTTGACGTACCGCGTGGTCGAGCCATCCCTCAGTGGGGCCTGGGTGTCCGAACCCTCTATCGCTGCAAGAGCATTCAGGTTTCGGTTCAGTGTTGCAGTGCTCATATCTCACACCAGCTTCCGGTGTCAGGGATCCCGCACGCACCAAGTTTCGAACCTGCCGATGGAGCAGTTCGGAACTCGGACGGTGGGAGGTCCGCGCTTGCCTGTTCGGGTTCGAACAGGCCAGGTCTTCACCCGGAGCACCCCGCCGCGATGGAGGGTTGCTGACCAGCAAGCCGGGGCTATGCGCTGGTACTCGTGACCGACGACGACGCTAACAGACTTCTTCGGCGTCGTCCATACCCATGTGCTTTAACTTCTCGGCGATCGAAACTCCGCGCATCCATCGGATTTGGGCAGCAGCGTGCGTATGGTTCTGTCCAACAGTTGAAATCCCCTGGCCCGGACACGCACATACGGTGCCCGGATTCGCCTGGTGGACAACAACTGCCCTGTGTCAACGAGTATCAGCGCCAAGTTCCAGCTTGCTGGTCGGCAACCCTCCACCGCGGCGGGGTGCCCTGGATGAAAGACACGGTCCCAGCCTTCACCGGCATGGGACAAGCGCGGGTTTCACGCAAGCGAGCCCGAAGAGATTCCCGGGAGCTTGATGACCTTGTTCAACGCACCACGCGGTCGAATCCTGAGCATCTGCCGGGCCCATTGCATGTGCAGCAGTTTCAGATGTTTCAGGTCGTCGAAACCGGCACTGCGGAAGTGTTTTTCACCAATCCTCGAAGCGAGGACACCAGGGCCCCTGTTGGCGTCGATACCAACAATCGAGGGGCTCACCGAACACAACAGAATCGAGGTCACGATATGAGTTCCGTCAAGGTCGACACCGTGGTTGTCGGTGGTGGCGCGATAGGTTCGGCCGCCGCCTGGCAACTGGCGCGCCGGGGTGTCGAGACCGTGCTGCTCGAACGATTCACCCCCGGCCACACCAACGGCGCCTCACATGGCGCCTCCCGCATCTTCCGCACCTCCTACGCCGAGCGCACCTACGTCGCGCTCGCGAGGGAAGCGGAAGGACTCTGGGCCGACCTCGAAGCCGAGTCCGGGACGCAACTGCTCACCGTCACCGGCGGCGTCGATCAGGGATGGACTCCGTACCTGTCCCAGATCGCAGATACCCTCGCCGACCTCGGACTCGTCCATCATTGGCTCGAGCCCGACGAGGCCTCGCAGCGCTGGCCCGGAATCAGATTCGACGGCCGCGCGTTGTACTACCCCAACAGCGGGCGACTACATGCAGACAACGCTGTCAGCGCACTACAACGCGGCGCAGCAGCTCTCGGTGCAGAGGTTCGACACGAATCGCAGGTGATCTCGATCGACGTCACAGACGAGAACTCGGTCACCGTGCGCACCGATGACCAGGAGTACGTGGCCCGACGTGTGGTGGTGGCGGCAGGCGCCTGGGCGACGAAGCTGTTGTCGGGCATCGCAGCGCTGCCACAGATCACCGTCACCCAAGAGCAACCCGCACACTTCGTACCGCGTGACCAGGACGCCGAATGGCCCAGCTTCGGGATCTTGCATGACCCGGACGGACCGAACGCGCCCGAATTCGGTGGTGTGTACGGCTTGTCTTCGGGTGCCGAAGGCATCAAGGTCGGCTTCCATGGAACCGGACCCGTCGTCGACCCCGACCACCGCGATTTCACGGCGGAACCACGGCAGCTCAAGGCCCTGCAGGAGTACGTCCGTCATTGGGTGCCCGGCGTCGATGCCGACGAACTGACCCCGATCAGCTGCACGTACGCGACCACGCCCGACTCCAACTTCGTCATCGACCGCCGCGGTCCGGTTGCGGTCGCCGCCGGATTCTCCGGACACGGCTTCAAGTTCGTGCCCGCCATCGGCCGCCTCCTCGCCGACCTCACCGCCGACAAAGATGCCCCCGAGTTGTTCTCATTCCGTTCCCACTCCGCAGAAAAGGTTGTCTAGCCATGTCGAACTTCGCCAGCCCAGCCGATACCGAGACTTACGGCGAGTACACGATCACTCGCGAACCGGACGACACCCGACCGGTGTATCGATTCGCCGGACGTATCAGCGGCGACGGATCCACGCCGTACCCGGCTGTCTCTGATCGCTATCACGTCTATTCCGGCTGGTTCTGCCCGTGGGCTCAGCGGGTCACGCTGGTCATCGAGCTGGCCCGCCTCACCGATGCGATCAGTGTCAGCTACGTCGACGGTGCCCGCGATGCCCGCGGGTGGGCATTCCGCGAAACCCACGGCCCCGACCCGGTGAACGGCTTCACCCTGTTACGCGATGCCTACGACGCCACCGAACCTGGCTTCGATGGCCACGTGTCGGTCCCCACCCTGTGGGATCGCGAGACGAAGCAGGTGGTGAGCAACACGTTCGACACGCTCGACGCCGATCTCGCGACGCAGTATCGCCGTCAGGTCACCGGCGAGTTCGACCTCTACCCAGAGGACCTGCGCCCGCAGATCGACGAGTTGGAAGCCTGGTTGCGAGCTACGGTCAACAGCACCGCACACGTGGCGACCGGAACCGGTTCGGCCGCGCAGGAAGCCGCGACCACTGTGTATCAGGCATATTCAGAACTCGACAGCCGCCTCGCGGGGAGTCGATACCTCTTGGGCGACAACGTGACTCTGGCCGACGTCCGGCTCTGGGTGACGCTTGTTCGGCACGATGCTGCGGCGGCCAGGGCCGGTACCCGGCGTCTTGCCGACTTCCCGAATCTGTGGCGCTATGCCCGAGACCTGTACTCATTGGACGCATTTCGCGCCACCACCGATTTCGCGTCGTTCGGGGGTTCGGACGCCGTAGCCGGTGAATGGCAGTCGCCGATCACGTCGTCCGCAGCAGCTCACTAGGAGTTCCCATGGCCCCGCCCATCCCCCTGTCGGTTCTCGACCTTCTGCCCCGTTCCAGCGGGTCGGACAACACCACCGCAATACGCAACGCCATCGACCTGGTCCAGCGCGCCGAACAATTCGGATACGCCCGCTACTGGTTTGCCGAACACCACACGAATCCGGGGGTCATCGGTTCGTCGCCCGCTATCGAGATCGCACTGATCGCAGGGTCCACCTCGACCATCCGGTTGGGTTCGGCCGGAGTGCAATTCGGCCATCGGACGCCGCTGGCGACGGTCGAGGAGTTCGGTCTGATCAACACCCTGTACCCGGGTCGCCTCGACCTCGGTATCGGACGATCCATATCTCGCCCCGCCCCGGAAACGACAACGGGATCGGAATCGGTGACCGAAGTCGCGGCAAAGAATTATCTGTCGGCTCGCGGCGGCGGCGCCCACACCGAAGACACGTACACACCCAATGGTCTACTCCTGCCGAAGATCTACAACATCGCCGGCGCGTTTGCGAGTAAGTCCATCACCCACCTACTCGATCTGCTCCAGCAACCCGGCGCGTACGCCCCGACCTATGACGAGCAGATCTCTGCTGTCCTCGCCCTTCTCGACGACACATATGTCAGCCCACAAGGTCTTCCCGCGCATGCCACCCCGGGAGATGGTGCTGACGTGCAGGTCTGGATCCTCGGCGCCTCTGGTGGATCCAGCGCCGCCGTCGCAGGGTCGAAGGGCCTGCGCTTTGTTGCCAGTTACCACCACAGCCCGAGTACGGTCATCGACGCCGTCGACGCCTACCTGGCAGCATTCCAACCGTCGGCGGATGTCCCGGAACCGTATATTGCAGTATCGGTGGATGCGGTGATCGCCGAAACCGACGACGAAGCAGCCGAACTGGCCAGTGGATACGCACCTTGGGTCCGCAGCATCCGGCGCGGCGAAGGTGCGATCCCGTTCCCGAGTCCGGCGCAGGCAGCTGCGATGGAATGGACCGACGACGACCGCGAACTGGTCCGCGACCGGGTGCTGACGCAATTTGTCGGATCACCGTCCACCGTTGCCGACAAACTCGAGGTCCTGCGGGACGCCACCGGCGCCGCCGAGCTCTCGATCACTACCATCACACACGACCACGCGGCGCGGGTGCGCTCGTACGAACTCATCGCAAAGGAATGGTTCAGCCGGTGACAGCTCAGACCACACCGGACACCGGCGTACTCGATAATGCCATGTGGGAGAGCCTGATCGGCGCCCATCTGCACCTGAGCGAGGGCACCACCCGCGCTCGCCGCTACCTCCCGACGATCTCCCCGTTTGTCGGGGTCGGCGATCTGAGCGATCCGCAGACGTGGACTGATCTCGCCGAGCTGATCGGCCCCGGACAAGAAGTCGCGCTGCCGGTCGAGGTGACCGACCTACCCGATGGCTGGGAGGTTGCCATGAGCGGCCCGGGCGTCCAGATGGTTGCCACCGACACGCTGAAGCCGAGGCCCGAACCCGAGGCAATCCAGCTCGGCGCCGACGATGTCCCCGACATGCTCGCATTGATCGACCGCACCAAGCCCGGGCCCTTCAGCCCCGAAAACATACCGACTCGGAACATATCTCGGGATCCGGCGCGAGGGCCGGCTCATCGCGATGGCCGGCGAGCGCCTCCATCCACCGGGATGGACAGGGATCAGCGCCGTCTGTACCGACGCCGAGTTCCGCGGCGAAGGTCTGGCCACCCGCTTGGTACTCGCTGTCGCCCACGGCATCTACGCCCGCGGTGAGACTCCGTTCCTCCACGCTGCGGCCGACAACACCAACGCCATCGAGCTCTACAAACACCTGGGCTTCCGCCTGCGAACCAACATCACCTTCACGGTCGTGCGCTCCCCCGGCAACTGATCAAGGCATCGAACACCCGCCGACACAAGCGTCTGGGCTGTCGACGGGGGCCGGCTGTACGATCCTTGTCGGGGTACTGTCCAGCTCCAAGCGGTCACCCTGTGACCGCTGACAAATGATGACGTGGAGGTTCCTCTGGAACGGGGGCTCCCACGTCGTCGGGCTTCACGGTATCCGGCGCCTTGTGGCGGCGGATTTGTTTGGGGCAGGGGCCTACCGACCTGAACTTCACCACCCTGCAAGAGGCGTAATGGAGTGAGCAGATGGACAGTCCACAAGATCATGTCGAGTCCGGCATTCATGACCAGATCGCGCAAATGGCACGCGATCTGCATGGGTCGCGGGATCACCCGATAACCGCAGATCAGGTACTCCAGGAGGTTACCGAGGCATCGGTGGCGCTGCTACCGAGTGTTTCTCATGCCGGGATCACCTTGATCAGGAAGTCCGACCCCGGCAGCGAAGCCGTACTCGAATCAGTTCTGGCCAGTGGTCCGGTTCCCGCGCAGGCCGACGCGTTGCAGCACGAGCATGGTGAAGGCCCCGCGCTCGACGCGATTTGGGAGCAGTACACAGTTCGGATCAACAATGTCGAGACGGAACAGCGATGGCCGAAACTGATGCCGGCTCTGTACCACCAAACTCCGATTCGATCGGTCCTATCACTTCAGCTCTATACCAAGGGACACGAACTCGGAGCTCTCACCCTCTATGCCGAGGTTGCGGATGCGTTCGACGCCGACACCGAAGACCTCGCAGTCGACCTCGCCACGCACGCTGCCATCGCTTTGGCCGCTGCCCGCAAGGGCAAGCAGTTTCGCAGCGCACTCGCCTCGCGGGACATCATCGGCCAGGCCAAGGGCCTGATCATGGAACGCTATGACCTCCATGCGGTGCAGGCCTTCGCGCTCTTACGCAAGCTCTCGCAAGATTCCAACATCCGCGTCGTCGACGTAGCTGCCCGGCTGGTGGAGCAAGACCATCCATTGCCGTTCGGGGTGACCGAGTAGGTCTGCCGTCCTGGTATCTGCCGGGAGAAGCTGCACCATCACTGTCACGGGTTTTGTGCGCGGGGCTAAAGGTTTGCGATTCGGCGCGCTGGGTAGTCAATCGGCAGGTCGGGGTTTTAGCCCCAGGTTCCGATTTAGATATCCTGGTTAAGCAGGAGCCGGGGTGTCGCTTGGGGGCCGAGTGAGCCGAGTTTCAACGACTGCTGAATCAACTTCCGTCGAAACGACGCATACTCCGTCCACACATGCTCCGGCTTCGGGGTCACCCACGAGTTCGAACGGGCTGAGTGAGGGTTCAGACATTGCTGGACTCCTCGGCCTGAACCTTGTCGAGAACACCGGTGAACGTCTCCGCCGACTGCGCGCCGGACACGCCGTACTTGCCGTTGATGACAAAGAACGGGACACCGGTAATGCCGTAGGCCCGGGCCTGATTGATGTCGGCGTCCACAGCCTCGGCGTATTCACCTGATTCCAGGATCGCCAGCACGGCGTCCCGGTCGAGTCCCACGTCGGCGGCGAGGTCGGCGAGTTCCTCACTGCGGCCCACGTGGCGGCCCTGCTCGAAGTACGCCCTGAACAACCTCTCCGCGTACTCCAGTTGCTTGCCCTGAGCCTTGGCGTAGTGCAGCACCTGATGCGCCTTGAGAGTTTTGGTCTGCAGGACGGAGTCGAAGTCGAAGTCCAGGCCCACCTCGGCGGCGATCCCGGTCACATTGCCGAGCATCTGCTTCACCTGATCAGCGGGCATCCCCTTCTTCTCGACCAGGTAATCGACCGAGGACCCGGCAAAGTCTTCCGGGGTATCCGGCGACAACTCATAGCTGTGGTAAGTCACCTCGACGTCGTCGCGACCCGCGAACCCGGCCAGACCGGCCTCGAACTTCCGTTTACCGATGTAGCACCAGGGGCAAGCGATGTCGGACCAGATGTCGACGGTGATAGGGGTAGGCATTCACGTTTCAACAACCGCTGTGTGCAAGCCATTCCCCGCGCACGTGCCGACCAGCCCACCATCCGAGGTGCGCGTCACGCACCCAGCGCCGCTCGCAAAGTCGGCATCGAGTGGATCAATTCGCTTCGCCAGAAGGGCCACAGGTGCATGCCGACCGGTTGCGCACTGCGGGTCACCGGCACGCCCTTGGCGCGCAGCGCATCAGTGAGCTGGTCGGTGCACAGATTCGAGCCGAACTCGAGGGCCATTGCTGTCGGTGGCATCGGAATACCTTCACCCTGACCGGGAAGACCGCTCCCCGAAGACAGATAGACCGATGTGCCTTGCAGTCGAGCCGCATTGGCGAAGATGTCGTGGGCCTTCCATTCCGGGCTGCCCACCGGTCCCCACATGAGCTGCGACGACCCTCCCGAACCGATCACCGTGAGATCGGTGAGCGTTGTACCGGCCAAGCCCTCTGTGAAGTAGCACCCGCTGTAGCCCGCAACCGCTCGATAGAAGCCGGGATTTCGCTGCGCGAGCATCACCGCACCCTGTGCCCCACTGGATATCCCACCGATCGCCCGGTCACCACTCGCGCCCAGGTACGGTTCCAACGCCGCAGGAAGCTCCTTGGTCAGGAACGTTTCCCATTTGACCACACCGAACTCGGGATGGTCTTCGATCCAGTCGGTGTACAGCGTTCCTGTACCCCCGACTGGCAGAACCACATTGACGTTCTCGTTCGCGAAGATCGGCGCGATGTTGCCTTTATCGGCGGCGAGCCAGCTGTTCGATTCCGTCTGTCCCGAGTTGCCATCGAGGAGGTACAGGGTTCCACGGGGCCGACTACGGTCCGCCGCCAACAACACGGTCACCGGGATGTCGCGACCCATCGCCGGACTGTACACAGTTAATTGAAGCGTGCGATCGTTCACCGTACCCCGCTGCACCACAACAGCTTCGGATACGTCAGACGCTCCGACGTTCGCCGGATCAGCGGCCGCCTGCACCGGCAAAGTCATCAAAACCGTTGCAACGGCGATCAACAGCGTCGTCACACCACGACGAAACAACAACCGGCTCACCGCCACCATCCACCCACTTTTCAACGCCCGACCCAGTCTGTCGGTTGAATACTTGAAGAATTGCAAAAACACACGCAGCCGTGGCCCACACCAGTCGGTGCGGGCCACGGCGGGCGTCAATCTACTTGGGAACCTTGACTGTTCCGCCGCTCAGCGCAGCGAGAGCCTCGAGTCCGCGAACCGCCAAATCGGTTACCGGCACAGCGATCGTTCCAACAATTGTTCCGACAACATCACCAACACTGCCCATTTCAATCTCCTTATTCTAGTTTCTGTTGCCATAGAGGGGGATGATCAACTGACGGTCACCGTCAGCCGGCAACCGATCCGACGAAGTTCCCGAGCAGGTTGTCCAACCCCAACATGATGGTGATGATGTTCGGCAGAAGGGTGTCACCGCCGGCCAGGAAAAATGCTTCGATAGATCCCATGTGTTGCGCCTACTTTCTTGCTAGTAACCGAGAAGTCGGCATGGCTCTACACAAGAGGCCAACGACCACTCGACTGGGGAGGTACACCACATTCAGGCTTTGATGTGATGTGTAGAACACGTTATCGTTATATTCCTGTCATGGGACCGAAATGTGAATTCTTCTCGAAAAGTTTTCCGCAGGACCGTTGTCGCACACCAGCTTTGAGATCATGAAGTCGCACAAGAATTCGATGTAACAAAAATTCGGGACAGGGTCGCCTTACCTGGGCGTCAGGCGGAAGAAACGCTTCATCTCAAGCAACGAATGCGATCAATGACGTCAATTCACCCCTACTGTGGCCGCTTGCGACAGGTCCGCAAGACTTGTTCGCAGAAAACGCACATAACTATCGGGATCCGGCAGAGCAGCTGATGAGCTGAAGAAATTGAGGATTAATTTCCCGTCGGCAGCGGCCAGCAGATAGTGCCGAAGGGCGTCACCATCCACTGGTGGCTGCCCGCCGAGAATCGCCACGGCCGGGGCACCGGCGAATGTACAGCCATCCACCGTCACCGGGATATTACTGACCGTCGAGTGCGACTGACGCCCGCGATCGGAATCGTGTGGATAGTGCCGAACGGCAACGCCGGTGAGCCGCAGCAACCATGCCGGTGCTGTCTCGACCCGCTTACCCTTGGCCCGCAACGCGGGATGGTCACTGCGCCGCTTCGCGGCCGAGGCAGCAGACGTGATTTTCGCCAGACGAACCAGTGGGTCCCGTTCGTCGACGTTCAGGTCGACCGTCAGGATCGCCAACTGGTTCGCAGACTCCCACTGCTCGATACGACGCATCGACCGGGGAACCATGGCGCACAGAGGACCCTTGGGCCCTTCCCCACAGCTGTCGAGGTATGCGGCCAGCGCGCCGGCGACGATGGTGAGGTAGACATCGTTCAAACTCGCCCCCGGGACCGCAGCTTGAATCGCCTTGGCCTCATCGATCGTCAAAGTCATGAAATCGACGGAGACCTCGCCCTGCAGAGAGCGATTGAACCGAGTCGCCGCCAGATCGTCTCGGATTGAGACGATCTCGCCGGATTGCTCGGCTTCCTTGACCTCCAGGCCCGCCCGACGGGTCGTCGAGAGTCCCTGAAAGAACCGAAACGACTTGCCGGGAAACGCGACCAGAGCCCGGGATAGCTGTGCGGTCCGGGTCATCGGTGGCATGGACACCCCGCCTGCGGGCGCAATGGTTGTCGAGAACAACGCCTGGGTCAGCTCCCTGGTGGCGAGTCCGTCTGCCGCACTGTGATGGATCTTGAGCGTGACCACGGTGTATCGGCCGGTCAGATCATCGAGGCCGTGTACTCCGCACAACACATGCATTTCCCACGGTGGCCTGGTCATATCCAACTTCCGCGCCAGCAGCACACCCAGATATGAACGCACCGCAGGCCAGCCCCCGGCACTCACGCGCTGCACGGTCACGTGATGATCCATGTCGGGCATGCCTGCCGGTACCCACCGCGGATAGTCCAGGTCGAATGGAGTCCGCTGCAACCGCGTGGTGAACAAGGCGGCATAGCCGAGCCGAGCAGTTATCCATGCGACAGCCTGCTCTTTGGTGACTTCCGCGCAGGATCCTTGATCAGCATCGAAGAAATAGCTGACCATGAGATGCCCACCGTGCGTATCACTTTCGTTGTATACGAACTCGGCATCGCGTGGTGCCAGCTGGGAGATTGGTGTCGGGGGCACCCTGCTGAACATCACGCTCCCTTGGAGAGACTGACTACCGGTGTTGGGCACCATATCTCGCCGAGATGAGGTTCGTTGCCGATTTCACCCAACTCGTAGTGATGTACGAACTCGCAGCCGGCCCTGCGACATCGACTTGTGTGCAAGGCGCGCTGCACAAAGAAACCGGCCCACCCCCGAAGGAGTGGGCCGGTCTCGGTAGAGAACGTAGAGCTGAAAAGCGTGGACTAGAAGCCCATGCCGCCCATCTCGTCGCCGCCCGGCATGGCCGGTGCGTTGTTCTTCTCGGGCTTGTCAGCAACGACGGCCTCGGTGGTGAGGAACAGAGCCGCGATCGAGGCTGCGTTCTGCAGCGCCGAGCGGGTGACCTTCACCGGGTCGTTGATGCCGCGGGCCAGCAGGTCCTCGTACACGCCGGTGGCGGCGTTGAGGCCGGTTCCCAGCGGGCTGTGACGGATCTTGTCGGCAACAACACCGGGCTCGAGGCCGGCGTTGATGGCGATCTGCTTGGCCGGAGCCTCCAGAGCGACACGGACGATGTTGGCGCCAGTGGCCTCATCGCCTTCCAGGGTCAGCGCGTCGATTGCGGACTCCGACTGCAGCAGAGCCACGCCGCCGCCGGCGACGATGCCCTCTTCGACAGCAGCCTTGGCGTTACGCACAGCATCTTCGATGCGGTGCTTGCGCTCCTTGAGCTCGACCTCGGTGGCAGCGCCGGCCTTGATGACTGCAACGCCACCGGCCAGCTTGGCCAGACGTTCCTGCAGCTTCTCACGGTCGTAATCGGAGTCGCTGTTCTCGATCTCGGAACGGATCTGAGACACGCGACCGGCGATGGCCTCGGAATCTCCGGCGCCCTCGACGATGGTGGTCTCGTCCTTGGTGACGACAACCTTGCGTGCGGTGCCCAGCAGCTCGACGCCGGCGCCCTCGAGGGACAGTCCGACCTCTTCGCTGATGACCTCTCCACCGGTGAGGATGGCGATGTCGGCCAGCATGGCCTTGCGACGGTCACCGAAGCCCGGAGCCTTGACGGCAACAGACTTGAAGGTGCCACGGATCTTGTTGACGACCAGGGTCGAGAGGGCTTCGCCTTCGACGTCCTCGGCGATGATCAGCAGCGGCTTGCCGGCCTGGATGACCTTCTCCAGCAGCGGCAGCAGGTCCTTGACCGTCGACACCTTGCCGGAGACCAGCAGGATGTACGGATCTTCGAGGACGGCTTCCTGGCGGTCTGCGTCGGTGACGAAGTAGCCCGAGATGTAGCCCTTGTCGAAGCGCATACCCTCGGTCAGTTCGAGCTGCAGGCCGAAGGTGTTCGACTCCTCGACGGTGATGACGCCTTCTTTGCCGACCTTGTCCATGGCCTCGGCGATGAGGTCACCGATGGCCGGGTCGCCTGCGGAGATACCGGCGGTGGCAGCGATCTGCTCCTTGGTATCGATCTCCTTGGCGGACTTCAGCAGCGACTCGGTGACGGCTTCGACAGCCTTCTCGATGCCGCGCTTCAGGCCGAGCGGGTTCGCGCCGGCAGCGACGTTGCGCAGGCCTTCGCGGACGAGGGCCTGAGCCAGGACGGTGGCGGTGGTGGTGCCGTCGCCAGCGACGTCGTCGGTCTTCTTGGCGACCTCTTTGACCAGCTCAGCGCCGATCTTCTCGTAGGGATCCTCGAGCTCGATCTCCTTGGCGATGGAAACACCATCGTTGGTGATCGTGGGGGCGCCCCACTTCTTTTCGAGCACGACGTTGCGACCCTTGGGTCCCAACGTCACCTTTACGGTGTCAGCGAGGGCATTGAGGCCCCGCTCGAGGCCGCGACGGGCCTCTTCGTCAAACGCGATGATTTTGGCCATTACGAAGTGATCCTCCGATAGGGGGTGACACTGAAGTTCGTGGTTGGTTTCGGTGCCCGCGACGGACGAACGGTCGTGTCATTAGGACCGATCTCACCGTTCCAACCTGGCACTCACGGTTGGCGAGTGCCAGATCCCATTTTTAGCACTCACCGGGGTCGAGTGCAAGGTATGCCGGTCAGAAGGCTCGGCAAACTCGGGCAACTTCCACTCTCGGCGCTTAGACCGCCCACCGACTGCCCCCCAGCCGGCTCTTCGCGGGGCTAAGGAATATTCGTACTCCGCGGTTGATTGACTACGAGAATGCCACGACTACAGCTCGGCCAGGTCTCGGCGTTCACGGTGATCGCGGCTACCACTGTTGCGATGATGTTCTCCTCGTCGGCGCCGTCTCCCCTGTACCCGATCTATCAGGATCTCTGGGGCTTCTCCTCGTTCACCTTGACCGTCATCTTCGCGGCGTACGTGATCGCGTTGCTCGGCGGTCTGCTCACCGTGGGGGCGCTCTCCGACCACGTGGGACGGCGCCCGGTCCTGTTCGGCGGTCTGGCCCTGATCGTCGTCTCCATGGTGATGTTCGCCGTCGCCGACGGAGTTCCGATGCTGCTTGCGGCCCGCGTACTGCAAGGCCTGGCGGCCGGCGCCCTGACCGGCACGCTGAGCGCCGCGCTGGTCGATCTGCAGCCCAGCGCGCGCGTCGGCTCCATCACGAACTCGGCCGCGATGCTGGGCGGGTTGGCATTCGGCGCAATCGCGGCGGGCGGTCTCATCGAATACGCGCCGTTGCCCCGCGAGCTGGTGTTCCTGCTCTTGATCGCCGCGTTTGCCCTGTCCGCGGTGTGCATCGCGTTCATACCCGAGACCTCGGCGCGTATCGGTTTCACCTCACGCAGCCACCTGTGGGAGGTGGTGCGTCCCAGCGCCGGCCTGCCGCGGTCGGTCCGTGGGGTTTTCGTGATGGCCGCCCTCGGGTGCCTGGCCACCTGGTCGCTCGGCGGATTGACGCTCTCACTGGGATCGTCGATCGTGCTGCGCATCTTCGGGGTCGACAACCACATGATCACCGGACTCATCCTCGGAACGTTCTTCACCTTCGGCGCAGTCGGTTCCATGGCCACCTCCGGGTGGACGGCGAATCGGAAGTTCGGGATCGGCCTGACCGCGCTGGGTATCGGGCTGGTCATCAACCTGACCGGAACGATCTCGGCGGTGCTACCGCTCTATCTCGTCGGCTCGGCGATTGCCGGCTTCGGGTTCGGCTCGACGTTCGCCGGCGTGATGGCCACCGTCATCGCCGCCACCGCACCCGAACAGCGGGGTCAGGTCTTCTCCACCCTGTACCTGGTGAGTTACACCGGCTTCAGCATCCCGGCGGTGATCGGCGGAATCTCGGTCGGACACTTCGGATTGCGCCCCACCGCGATCGGCTACAGCCTGTACGTCTTGTGCTTGGTGGCGATCGCTGGAGGTGTGGCCATCCTGCGTGCTCGCACCGAACGTCGGGCGCAGCCCGCGCCGATCGAGACCACGCAAACCCTGATCACGGCGACGGCTGACAGGACGGGCACCAATAGATGACCCGTTCGAGGTCTGGGCCTCCGCCGAGATCCCCTGATCTGATGATGGTCCCGCATCGCCTGCACGGACGTCCGGCCCGGCCGTAGACCCAGGTGCGCTCACCGGCGCGGTCGACGTTGGTGACCCGGATCGTGCGGTTTCGGTTGAACTCCAACACCTTCTTCGCCAGATCCACCCATTCCCGCAGATCACAGGAATCGGCAACCGGCACTGCCGGGTGGGTCCGCCGCAGAAAGCACATCTCACAACGGAAAACGTTGCCGATCCCGGCCAGTACCCGCTGGTCGAGCAGGGCCAGACCGATCGGCCGCGCCGGATCCGACGCGAGGTTGTCGACCGCGACATCGGCGTCCCAGTCGGCTCCGAGTAGGTCGGGACCGAGATGACCGACGGCTGTGTCTTCGTCCGCGCGCCGAAGGATCTCGAGTTTTCCGAGCTCGAATCCCACCGCCTGCACCGGACCGGCTTCCAGGATGATCCGGGCCTTGAACGCCGGCCGCCGCCAGCGGGCGCCCTTTGTGTATATCTCCCAGCGACCCTCCATCTTCAGGTGCGAGTGCACAGTGTGCTCACCGACGCGGATCAGGAGATGCTTACCCCGGGCGACGACCTCATCGACCCGCTCGCCGGACAGATCCACCGTTGCGTACCGCGGTACCCGAACATCGCAGCGGGTCAGTGTTTTTCCGGCCAACGCGCGATGCAGACGCGCCGCGGCCTGGAAAACGGTGTCACCTTCGGGCATGTCTACTTGATACCCGTCTTCCGGCTCGCCGATTGCGATCGGCCGCGAAAGTAGGCCTCGATGGTGTCCGCGGCGGAACCGATGTGTTGCCGCAACACCACCACCGCTTCATCGATCTCACCTCGGGCGGCACGATCGACCAGTTGCCGATGTTCGGTCTGGGCCAACTGGTCCGACCCCAACTCGGCCAGATGAAAACGCAGGTAGCGGTCCTCGTCGGCGAGTTCGGCAGCAATCAGCCTCAGCAACTTGGCATTTGGATGCCGCCGGTAGAGCGCAAGGTGGAAGTCGGAATTGAGTCTGCCGAGGTCTACCAGGTCAGGATCGTTCTCCATGGCCGCGAGGATGCGACGGGCCTCGTCGATGTCAGCGGGCTCGAGCCGCGGAATCGAACCGGCGAGCGCTTCCGGTTCCAGCAGCAGCCTGATCCGGTAGGTGTTGACCACGTCGTCCTGGTCGACGCCCACCACCACCGCACCCTTGTGTGGCACGTGATCGACCAGGCCGCGGGCCTGTAGCGAGAGAAGGGCTTCGCGAACCGGCATTCGGCTGACCCCGAACACGTGCGCGAGTTCGGCCTGACGAAGTGCGGTGCCGCTGGCCAGTGAGCCGTCGAGGATCGCGTCGGCGAGCGTCGATTCGATGACCGTACGGGCGTGCTGCACCGCGGTCGGACGAAGTCCGAGGGTGTCGAGGACCTGCGTGGAACGTGTCGGCGGCATACTTCTTCCTATGATTGGATCCAAGATCCAATCTACTTTACGATGGTCCCTACTACCCCGACCCGCGGAGGTTCGTGTGTCGCTCACCCAGCCGATCACCGCCGGTGTCGTTGCCTCGCTGGTGGGATTCACCAGTTCTTTCGCCGTGGTCCTGACCGGCCTGAGAGCTGTCGGCGCATCGCCAGAACAAGCCGCTTCCGGCCTGTTCGCCCTCTGCGTGGCCATCGCCGTCGGCGTCGGATTCCTGGCGACCAGGTACCGGATGCCGATCACGTTGGCCTGGTCGACGCCGGGCGCGGCACTGCTGGCAGGCACGGCAACACCGGACGGCGGCTTCCCGGTAGCCGTCGGAGCATTCGTCCTCGTCGGCGTGATGGTCGTCGCCACCGGGCTGTGGCCACGCCTGGGCTCACTGGTGCAGGCCATACCGACGCCGATCGCCCAGGCGATGCTGGCCGGAATCGTCCTGCCCCTGTGTCTGGAACCGGTACGTGCGGTCGCCGCCGAACCGCTCGCCATCGCTCCGGTCATCGTCGTCTGGCTGATCCTGATCCGATTCGCCAAGCGGTGGGCGGTGCCCGCCGCATTTGGTACCGCGGCCATTGTCATTGCGGTGGTCCTGTTGACGTCCGATAAGGGCGTGACCGCCGATTCACTGATTCCCCGAATGGATGTGGTTGTCCCGCAATGGTCTTTGCAGGCCTGCGTGGGCATCGCGTTACCCCTCTACATCGTCACCATGGCGTCGCAGAACCTGCCGGGTACCGCAGTCATGGCCAGCTTCGGCTATCGGATCCCTTGGCGCCCCTCGATGTTGGTGACCGGCGCCCTGACCTCGATGGCCGCGCCGGCCGGCGGGCACGCGGTGAACCTGGCCGCGATCAGCGCGGCACTCACCGCCGCCCCCGCCGCCGAACCCGACCCGCGTCGGCGATGGATCGCGGCCGCCACCGTGAGCCCGGTCTATCTCGTCATCGGCATCAGTTCAGCAGCCGTCGCCGCACTGGTGACGATCGCACCGGCCGGACTGGTGGAAACAGTGGCCGGCCTAGCCCTGCTCGATACGCTGGCCGGCGCACTCGCTGCGAGCTTGCGTGATGAAAAGTCCAGAACTGCAGCAGTTCTGACCTTTGTGGTGGCTGCAGCCGGGATCTCCGTGGCCGGGATCGGATCGGCATTCTGGGCGCTGGTCGCCGGACTCGTCGTCTACGCGGTACTGAAGAGTTCGCCGGACTCCACAACACCGTCGACGAGTACCAGCGACCGCGAGATACCCAGCCGGGCCAAGAATCCGTCATCGTGACTGACCACCAGCATCCCACCCCGATACTCCGACAGCGCCTCCACCAACTGGTCGACGCTGTCGAGGTCGAGGTTGTTGGTCGGCTCGTCGAGGACGAGTAACTGCACCGGCGGGGTCGCCAGTAACAATCGGGCAAGTGCCACCCGGAACCGTTCGCCGCCAGAGAGTTCACCAACCAGTCGGTCCACTGCGTCACCGCGTAGCAAGAACTGAGCCAGCCGGGCCCGCACCAGGTTCGGCGCAACATCGGGTACCGCGGACCGAACGTTGTCGAGAACGCTGGCGGCGTCGTCGAGATCATCGAGACGTTGTGCCAGGTAACCGATGCGGTCGGTGTGCGCGACCGCGTACGGACCCTCCTCCGGGGGCTCCGGATCCCACAACGTTCGCAACAGAGTTGTTTTGCCCGATCCGTTTGCACCCGTGAGCGCAACCCGTTCCGGTCCGGCGATCACGATCGTCGAATCGCCGCTGCGTATCTCGGCCAAACGCCGGCCTGCCGGGACCTCCGGGTCGGGCAACTCGATCCGGATGTGTTTGTCGTCGCGGATCAATTCGGCGGCACCCTCGACTGCCCGGCGTGCGTCGTTGATCTTGTTGTCGCCTTCCGTTCGCAGTCGGCCCGCGGTTTCCTGGGCGCTGCGCTTACGCGCGCCAAGCAGAATCTTCGGCAGATTGGTGTTGGCCTTCCCGTAGCGACCGCGCCGGGCAACCTTCGTTTCGGTCTCCACGCGTTGCCGCTGTTGAACTTTCAGATCCTGCTGTGCCGACCGCAGATCCTGTTGCGCGGACTCCTGTTGGGACCGTACATATTCGCGATACTCGCCAAGCGGACCACCGAACACGGTCACGGTGTTGTCGCGCAGCTCGGCTGTCGTGTCCATCGATTCGAGCAGCGCGGTGTCATGGGACACGACCAGCAGGGTGCCCGGCCAGTTCCGGATCAGCGCGGACAGCCGGGACCGGGCGTCCCGGTCGAGGTTGTTGGTCGGTTCGTCGAGCAACGTGATCGGAGCACCACGCAGACGCAGGCCCGCGATCGCCGTCAGGATCACCTCGCCGCCGGAGAGGGTGCCAACGTTGCGGTCCAGGCCCAATTTCTCGATACCGGCCTCGGCGAGAACCTTCCGCGCCCGGGCTTCGACATCCCAGTCGTCGCCGAGGGTTTCGTAGTCCCCCGAGTCCGTTGATCCGGCCTCGATCGCCAGCAACGCATCAACCCGAGCGCGGACACCCAGGAGGTCGGCGACCGTGGTATCGCTGCGCAGGATGAGATCCTGTGGCAGGTAGGAGGTTTCGCCGGCGACCGTCACCGATCCCGAGGTGGGGGCGATGTCCCCGGCAATGACCTTGAGCAGTGTCGATTTTCCCGACCCGTTGGCGCCGATGACACCGATGTGTCCGATGCCGAAGGACACCGTCAGGTGTGAGAGGGCCGAGGATCCGTCCGGCCGAACAAGGCTGACGTCTCGGAGAGAAATTGCAGATTCAGAATGCGCAGGCATACGGACTCCCAGGAAGAATGAAGACGGAAGTACGCCAACAACTCATCCCGCCGCGGCATGCGGCAATCGAACGGTGTCAGCGCGTCAGGACGCGGAGCCGTCGATGATCTTCACTGGAGAAACCTGACTGTCGGGAGCAGAACGTCGTCCAGTGTGCAGAACAATTCGGAGCTTCGCAAGTATTTTGTTCTGCGAGCAGAATGTTGCGATGGTGCTCATCCGATCCGCAGTGTCCGGCGACGTCGCGGCCGTATCAGACCTGATCTCTGCGGCGTTTTCGCACTACACCGAACGTATCGGCACCGAACCCGCGCCCATGCACACCGACTACGTCAGCCTGATCGACACCCGAACCGTGTGGATCGCGGAGGACGACGGCGCGATCGTCGGGACCATCGTGCTCACGCCAGGGGCCGATCACCTGCAACTCGACAACCTCGCGGTGTCGCCTGACGCCCAGGGGCTCGGCATCGGGGCGCAACTTCTTGACTTCGCGGCAGAACAGGCCCGCGCGCTGGGCCTGGGCCGTCTGGAGCTCTACACCAACGAACTCATGACCGAGAACCTCCGCTACTACCCACGGCATGGGTTCACAGAGACGCACCGCGCCGCAGAACACGGGTTCTGCCGGGTCTTCTTCACAAAGTCCTTGTGAGGATCGGACCCGAGACTACAATCGAAGAGCGCTGACACCACCCGGAGAAGGCCGATGTACCTGCAAGAGTTCACTGCCAACGGTTCGTTGAATCACGATGCCGCAGAGCGGATATCGTGGAAGACCGCCGATTACGCGCCGCGGATCCACCTCGTGGTCAACGGGCGTCGGCTGTACGCCCATTGCCTGCCGCTCTGTTGGGACGAATTGGACATTCGCGCCGGAACACCCATTTCGATCACCGTCGACGGTGGTATCGGCGGGGCCGACGAGCGGCGCGCGCTGGTCGAGATCGTCGACTATATCCAGCTCATGACTGCACCCGCCCCTCCGGATCGGAGATCTGGGTCCACTCGACGGCGGTTCTGGCACGCTCGACGGTGATGTCGGCACATCGACGGGTCAGAGGAGCGAACGATAGAACTCGAGATGACGTTCCGCAGCGAGTTCCCAGGTCAAGCTGGTCGCCAAGTCCCGGCCACGTGATTGCATCGCAGGATCGACAGTCATTGCGGCGGTCAGTTGTCCGGCCAGGTCCTCGGGTGTCCGGGCGTAACGCACGGTATCGCCGAAAACCTCCCGCAGCACCGGTAGGTCGCGGGCCACCACCGGTGTGCCTGCGGCCAATGCCTCCATCGCGGCCAGACCGAAGCCCTCTTTGGTCGATGGGAACGCGAGTACCGCAGCTTCGGCCACCAACGCAGGCAAGGTGTTGTCGGAGACCGACCCGAGGACTATCGGCGCGATGCCGAGATCATCGGCCCGGCTGTTGAATTCGGTGCGGTAGTCGCGGTAGTCGAACAGCGTTTCGCCACCGGCGAATACGAGTTGGAGTTCAGGGTCGCCGCGGCGCATATATGCGTAGGCCTGCAGCAGATCGATACTCCCCTTCCGGGGTTCGATCCCTCCCACCGCAAGTATGTACCTCCCGAGTCGACTACCCCACTGTTGCCGCGCCGCCACAGCTTCCGGATCACTGCCCGACGCCGCCGCAAAACGCCGCGCCTGGACACCGTTGGGAATCACGGTCGGCTCGAACCCCCAACCCTGTCGAACCTCCTGCGCCACCGCGGACGACACACAGATCCGGGCGAAGGGCTCAACGATGGCCTTCTCGTGGCACGCGGCGAGCACCGGCGTGGTGAACTGGTCGAGGTGATGAATGGTCCGGATGCACCTGCCAACCGCATTGGCGCTGATGCAGTCCTGGGCATGCACGATATCGGCTGCTGCCGCGTCGAACTCAGCACCCAGCACCTCGATGGACCGGACGATCCGGTCGGTCACCGTATCGCCTTCGCGATCCTTGAATCGGACCAGCCGCACCGTCACGGCAGGATCCACCGGACGGAAGAACCCTGGGTCACCGCCGCGCGCCAAGGACCAGATGGTGACCTCGGCGCCTGCCTTCGCCAAGGCCTCGGCGAGATTGAGCGTATGTACCACGCCGCCACGCGGTTTGGTGGAGTAGGTCAGTAGTGAAACTCTCACAGAGCGTCCTGCCAATACGTGTCGGTGCGCCGCTCCGCGAGGTGGTGCAGCACCGTGCGGGCCCGGTTGATCTCGGCATCGATGTCGATGTCGCACACCGCCATACCACCCTTCGCCCACGTCTTCGCCAGCACTTCTCCGCCGGGCCCGACCACCTTGGCCTGTCCGAGGAATCGCAGTTTGCCCATCACCCCGGTCTGATTGGACGACACCAGCACCACCTGATTCTCCGCGGCGCGGGCCGCGTCGTAGAGATCGAACAGCCGGGACTGCCGATCGTTGGGCAGCCGGGAGGCACGGTCGGTGACGCTCGCCGGCCAGGCCGAGAGTGCGGCAATGATCCTCGCCCCGTCGAGCGCAAGAGTGCGGGCCGATTCCGGGAACGTCTTGTCGTAGTCGATGAGCATTCCGATCCGGCCGACCGGCGTGTCGAAGGCCGCGAAGTCGTCACCGGCCGCATAGGCGAGCGATTCACCGGCCGGCTGATGGACTTTGCGGTGCAGACCCAAGATCCCGTCACCGGACAGGCAGACCGCGGTGTTGTACCGCTTGCCCTGTGCGGCTTCGGTGAATCCCACACACACCGTCATCGAGCCCGCTGCTTCGGCAATCTTCGCCAGTTCGGGTCCGTCGGTGTCCACCGTCGGTGGAAGTTGATCGATGTCCGGCGATCGCAGGTCACCGATGTATCCGCCCAGCGACGCGTCGGGCAATACCAACAGATTGATGCCGTCGCGCGAAGCCGCCTCGATGATCCCGACGATCTTGCTCACCGCACGTTCGACATCCCTGCCGAAATGGGCTGCGAGTGCGGCAACACGAATGGGTGCCATAGCGGATCAGCCTAGTGACTCGATGTGGCCTGCGCGGTCGAAACACGCCCTGCGGTCAATTGATCGGCCAGATACTCGGCGTCACGCGCGATGGCGGCGAATCGTCCGGAGCCCCAGGTGTGCTGCCATGGAAGGCCGAGGAAATAGACGCCGGGTGTCGAGGTGACACCACGATTGTGGGTCGGCATCCCTTCTCCGTCAAAGACTCCGACCTTGAGGAAACGGTAGTCGGTACGGAAGCCGATCGACCACACGATCGCCGACACATCTGAAGTGTCCAGATCCAGTTCGGTCACTTCGGTTTCCGGCGTCCAGACCGGGACGTACCGCGGTTCCGTCGGCGCATCGATGCCGGCTCGCTGGATGTAGGAATCGATGTCGTCCTTGATCGCGTCGCTGACGGCGTCGGCGGCGTCGAGGTTCTTCGCCAGGTTCGGCGCAAAGGTCAGGGTCGTCCCGACCAGCCCGGTGGACCGGCCGTGCAGTTGCATACCGTCGCGGGCGAATGCGCGCAAGTCGATGTCACGTCCACCGTCTCGGCCGGTCACGTAGTGATTTGTCTTCTCGCGCTTGGACAGACCACCGGGATGCTCGTCGATCGAGACGTCGTAGACACCCATGTCGTGCAGCCAGGCGACGCAGTCACGACCCCGGTAGAAACGGGCCACACGTGGGGCACTTCCCGTGGCCAGGTGCACCTTTCGACCGGACAGGTGCAGATCCTCGGCGATCTGCGCCCCGGATTGCCCGGAACCGATCACCAGCACGGCTCCCTCGGGGAGCTGATCGGCGCCGCGGTACTGCGACGAATGTATCTGCGCGATCCGATCCGGCAGCTTCTCTGCGAAACGCGGGATCACCGGAGTGTGATAGCCGCCAACCGCAACCACCACCTGCTGCGCGTGCAAAGGCCCGGCTGTGGTGGCGATGTCGAATCCACCGCCAGCGCGTTGGCTCACGGATACCACCGAAACATGCTCGCGTACCGGAGGATCGAAGGTCTTTGCGTAGTCGCAGACCCAGGCATACACCTCGTCGCGGGTCATGAAGCCGTCCGGATCGTCACCGGAATACTCGTAGCCTGGCAGATTGCACTGCCAGTTGGGCGTGACGAGGGTGAAGTTGTCCCAGCGTCCATCCCGCCATTCATGGGCGATGGTGTCTCGTTCGAGCACCACATGGGCGACACCGCGTCGGGTGAGATGCCAACTGACAGAGAGCCCGGCCTGACCGGCGCCGATGACCACCACCGGCACCTCCTCGATCGAGGTACTCACGGGAGATTCGTTCATGATTTATGTCCTGCCTGTGTCGGCGTGATCAGTTCGGCACCGCTCATCGTCAATATCTGGACCTGCCCGTCGGGCATCTGGCGCGCCGCTGCCTCGATGTTCTCGAGCTGAGCGGCCGCCGACGTGCAGGCGAAGCCGAACTTCGCGCGGACACGGTCACTGGCGATGGTCAGGGCTTCGGTGCTGCGCGATACGAACTCCCCCACCGGGTACTCCGCACCCGGCTCGAAGAAGTCGTGCATGATCAATGAGGGTGAATAACATTGCTGCTCTGTGCCGTCCGGCCAGCGGACGGTGAACGTCATCTCAGGCATAGGTGAGCTCCTCGACGCGGTTGGGTTCGGTGACACTGCCGTAGATCTCGGGTCGACGATCACGCAGGTTGTACATCCCGCCACCGCGGGCAGCGGCCATCGCAGACTTGACGTCGAGCGTCGCGGTCGCCAGGCCTTCCTGGGTTCCGGTGTCGGCGAGGATCTCCCCACCCGGTCCGACAACCTTTGCGCTGCAGACAAATCGCAGGGAGCCGAAGGTACCGGCCTGATTCGACGCCACCCAGATCAGCTGGTTCTCCAATGCCCGGGCCCGGTCGTAGATGTCGAAACGCTGCTTCCAGCGGTCGTCTTCCATGTTGGGTGTGGTGTTGGTCCGCGACGTCGGCCACGCCGACAGAGACGCGACGATCTCCGCCCCGCCGAGCGACAGCGCCCGGGCGGCCTCGGGAAATGCCTTGTCGTAGCAGATCTGCATCCCCATCCGCCCGACCGGGGTGTCGAAGGTCGGATACTCCGAACCTGCTGAATAACAGAGGTTTTCACCCAGGGGTTGATGGACCTTTCGATAGGAACCGAGTATCCCGTCGCCGCTGAGGGTGACAGCCGCGTTATAGCGGGTCTCACCATCGGCCTCGCAGAAGCCCAGCGTCACGGTCATGTCGCCGGCCATCTTGATGACCCGCTCCAATTCCGGACCACCGAGTTCGAGAGCGGGAGGCAGACTTTCGAGTCGTCGCTGCTTCGCCTCCGGACTCTCGTCGCCGCCGCCCAGGCTGGGCAGATAGCCGCCCAATGCAGCTTCCGGGAGGACCAGCAGGTCGCTGCCCCGTTGCCGCGCCAGTTCGATGAGCGCACCGATCGTCTGGTACGCCTCCTCCATGTCGCGGCCGAACTGCGCCGACGCGACAGAAATTGTGGTGCTCATGCTTTCCCCAATCCTGTGACGGTGCCTTGCACCGCTTGTGTGATCGTGCCGTCGGGCCAGCGCAAGCTGACGCCGTGGCCTTTGATGAGTCGTCCGCAGACCGCACTGGTCGCCGGTCCCGCATCGGGAACCTCTCGGCCCGGCGCGTCTGCCGTGATCATGGCGAATCCCGGGAAGGCTGTGACCCACTCGCCCATCGCCACGCCAGAAGGGAGTGGGATGGTGGACATGTCGAGCAGCGCGCCGGTTCCGCTGGCCTCGGCCAGCATGCCGGTGGTTCCGACAAGCCCGGCCATGCTGACGTCTTTTGCCGCAGCCGGAGCTGCCCGCTGCACGAACGTTCCCATCCGTACCAGATCTCGAGAACTGCGGGTGGATGTGGAATCCCACTGTTGCCCTGCATATCCCGGACGCCAGTTGCCTCCGAGATCGGCGGTGAGCCGAAGGTCGTGGCCTACCTGCCCACCCCCGGCCGGGACCGGTGTCGCGGTCCGTCCCAGCGCGGTCACCGACAATGACGACGGAACACCGGCCTGCGTGTGGCCACCGAGGACCGGAACACCCCATGCGGCAGCGGCTCTGGCCATTCCTCGAACGATCCGGGTCAGTTGCGATCGGGTGGGCGCGCCCACCGCATCGAGCAATCCGACCGGGGTGGCTCCCATCGCCGACAAGTCGTTGAGATTGACCAGCACGCCACACCACCCGGCCCATTCCGGATCGCGTTCGACCATCGAAGGGATGATCGCGTCGCAGGCCGCGATCAGATCGCTGCCGGGAACCGGCGTGCCGTCGTCGCCGCGGAAACCACTCGGCCCCAATCCCATCGACTGCTCTGCCAGTGGCGCCAGCACGTCGGCGAGCATCGCCTTGGTGGCCGTGACGAGGCGCTCGATCTTGTTGATCGGCCAGCGCATCGCCGCATGTGTGACCCCGGCGACGTCGACGTCGCCGGTGTACTGCCACCCCAACGAGGTGAACATCGGCTGGTACCGCTGTTGTACGGCGGCGTCGAATCGCAGGACCCCGGAACTCTCGGCGTGCGCGCTCGCTGCGCGCACCAGTGCCGGACCGACTCCTCGAGCCTGTTCGGTCGGTGCCACCACCAACCGGCTGCCTGCCCACCACCCGATGTCATCGGTTGTCGCCGGCGCGAGCCGCACCCCACCGAGCACCGTGCCATCGGGAGCCATCGCACAGAGCACAATCGTACGAGAGTCATCGTCGAGATCATCGTGGTCGGATCTCGCGAAGAGCTCTTGCTGCACCACGAACGCTTCGTGACGAAGGGCCCGATACTGATTGAGTTCCCTTGCATCCCGGGCTGGTTGGATGATGAACGCGGCCGGTGAGGACGCGCGGCGTGGCCCGGTGAGGATCGCCAGATCAGGGATACCGGTGTGCACGCTCAACCTCCGACATTCTGCAAGACACTGCATGCACCGCAGGCGGCACATCCGGCTTTCTGGTCGGCGCCGAGCATCCCCGCGGCGGACAACTCTTTGGCGACCCGGCGGGTGACGTCCTCGACGACGTCGCTGCGTGGGGCGACGGCACGGTCCACGTCAACGGCGAGCGATCCCTCATGTGGACGGAACGGCACCACAAAGGGATACACGCCCATGTCGATGAGTTCGCGCGCACCGGCAACCAGTTCGTCGGGGTCCTCTCCCAATCCGACCAGCAGGTACGTCGACACCTGATTTCGACCGAACACCCGGACCGCCTCGGCCCACGCCGCCCGGTACTCGTCGGTGGACACCGTCGCCTTGCCCGGCATCCAGCGCTTGCGGACGGCATCGTCGAGCGACTCGATGTGGATGCCGATCGATTCGGCACCGGCGTCCTTCAACTCGGTGAGTGTGGCCAGATCACCGGGCGGTTCGCACTGGACCTGGATGGGCAGATCGGGCACCACCGCTTTGACCGCGCGGACGCAGCGCGCCAGATGTTTGGCGCCCCGGTCCTTCGCCGCGGACGTACCGGTGGTCATGACCATCTGCTTCACGCCGTCGAGACGAACGGCCGCCTCGGCGACCTCGGCAAGATCGGCCGGCTTCTTCACGGCCACCGTCGCGCCGGACCGCAGCGACTCCTCGATGGTGCAGAACCTGCAGCGCTGCGACTCGTCGTAGCGGATACAGGTCTGCATCACCGTGGTGGCCAACACGTCCCGGCCGTGGAGCTTGGCGATCTTCTCGTACTCGATGCCCGCATCGGTGCGCAGGTCGTAGAAGGCGGGCCGTTCGATGGCCATCACCTCCAGGCCGGTTTCGGCTCCGTCGAGCAACACCTGACCGCCGTCGAGAACATAAGGACTCAGAGGATTGCGCGGAATCGCGGCACTGAGACCGTCGATGATCAGGTGGCCGTCGTCGCTGGGGCCTGCGCCTGCGGATCGGCGCAGCGGGGGTGAGCCGCGAACCCCGAGCAGCGCAAGATCTACGCGTGCCGATACGGACATATCCTCACCTCAGACCATGTAGGTGGAATTGATGATGGCGCCCTTGCGTGCGTAGTGGATCAGCGCATCCTGCACGTCGAGCGGATGCGCCGGGATCACACCTTCGATGAGGTCTTCCTCGCGTCCGCCGTGCAACGCCAGACCGAATCGGCAACAGAACACCGTGCCGCCCTCGGCGATGAACGTGGCGAGCGAATCGTTGATGTTCTGCTCGCCCGGGAAGCCCGAGTCACCGGTGGTCGGGAAGCCGCGGGTGGCCAGGCAGTTGATGGCTCCGGGTCCGTAGAAGTACATCGCCGATTCGAATCCCTTGCGCAGTGCGCGCGTCGCCTGCAAGACCGCCACAAAACTCACCGACGATTCGTGGGCGATTCCGTGGACCAAGGTGAAGTACGACTCGCCGTCGTTGGCCTTGTAGTCGGGGAAGATCTTGGTGCCGCCGTAGATGTTGGTGCCCTTCGGCAACGACGGATGTGGGATCTCGGCGATGGACTTCTTGATATTCTCGGCGATGGACTGGTCGATCTCGGACATGGAGTCCTCCTGTTGAGACGGGATGCGTCAGGCCGCCGCGGCTGCTTTGCCGCTAGGGCCAGGAGCCGGAACCGGCTGCGAGTACCAGTACAAGAGTTTCCGGTTTCAGGCTGGTTATCGCGGGACTAACAGTGCAGTGCCAAGAGCTCACAGCTGTAACACGGAGGAAATAGTGGATCCGAGACAAACAAACGCACCTGTTCCAGTCATTTGCACACGTTGCAACGTGTGTAAATGACTGGAACGGGTGCGTTTGTCTAATGACTCGGTTCGGTGACTACGTGATGACGGCCGAGCGGTAGCATCAGCGGCTTGCCCGATGTCGGGTCGATGATGACCTGACTGTCGAGGCCGAACACCGCCCGGACGTTGTCCTCGGTCAATACCTCGGCGGGTTCGCCTGCGGCATGGACGTTTCCACCGGCAAGGGCGATGAGGTGATCGGAGTACCGGGCGGCGAGATTGAGGTCGTGCAACACCATCACGATAGTGGTGCCACGGTCACGATTGAGATCTGTCAACAGGTCGAGAACCTCTATCTGGTGACTGACATCGAGAAATGTCGTCGGTTCATCGAGCAGCAACACGTCGGTCTGTTGGGCCAGAGCCATTGCTATCCATACCCGTTGGCGTTGCCCACCGGAGAGTTCGTCCACCGGCCGATCGGCCAGCGCCGAGGTCTCGGTGGCCTCTAGCGCAGCGGCCACGGCTTCGTCGTCTTCGCGGGTCCATCGAGAGAACAGTCCCTGATGCGGGTGCCGTCCGCGTCCCACGAGATCGGCGACCGTGATTCCTTCAGGGGTGATCGGCGACTGCGGCAGCAGACCGAGGGTGCGCGCCAGCTGTTTGGCCGGCGTCTTGTGGACCTCGGTGCCGTCCAGCAGAACCCGACCCGATCGCGGGGTCAGCAGGCGTGACATCGACCGCAGCAGAGTCGATTTGCCACAGGCGTTCGCGCCGACGATGGCCGTCACCTTGCCAGGGGGTACCAATAGGTCCAGTTTCTCGATGACGGTGTGATCGCCATAGCCGAGAGTCAGGTTCTCGACAAGGAGTTGGTGTGTGGTTGTCACAGCGAGCCTCCGGCGCGGTTGGTACGAACGATCAGGTAGATGAGGTACGGGGCACCGAGCACACCGGTCACGACACCCACCGGATAGCGGGTGCCGAACGCGAACTGTCCGACGAAGTCGGCCACCAGCACCAGTAGGGCTCCGACGAGCGCGGCCGGGACCAACAGGGAGCCATTGGGTCCGACCAGACGCGCGGCGATGGGACCGGCCAAGAACGCCACAAATGCGATCGGTCCCGAGGCTGCGGTGGCGAACGCGAGAAGTCCCACGGCAGCGACGATCACGATCAGTCGAGTTCGGTTGACCCGCACCCCGAGCGCCGATGCGGCGTCATCACCGAGCTGCGACATCTCGAGATTGCGCGACTGTCCGAGTAGCACCGGTGCCAGCACGACGAGTGCGAACAGAACCGGGACCGCCTGGGTCCACGAAGCGCCGTTGAGGCTGCCCGTCAGCCACCGCATCGCTTCCTGCTGGTCCCATTCCGCGGCCTGGTCCAGAAGGTAGTCCGTGATGCTGTGGAGCATCGCCGCGATACCGATACCGATGAGGATCAGCCGGGTTCCGACGACGCCGCCGCGGAACGAGAGCGCGTAGATCAGAACCGAAACAGCAAGCGCGGAAACGATGGCGAAGATCGACACCTGGGTCGCGCCGAGTGACAGCGTGACGATTGCAAAGGTGGCCGCAGCGCTGGCACCCGCGCTGATCCCGATGATGTCGGGGCTGGCCAACGGGTTTCGCAGCATGGTTTGAAAAGTGATGCCGGCGAGACCGAAACACAAACCTGCGGCAACGGCCAGGACTGCTCGTGGGATCCGCAGGCGACCGACGGTGAAGGTCGCGCCCTGGACCTTCTCCCCCAGAATCACTTTGAGGACATCCCCGGGCGGGTAGAAAGTCTTGCCGAACATCAGGGTGATGGCAAAGACGATGACGATGAGTACCACCAGGATCGCGATCACCCAGCGACGGCGGCCACCTCGGATCTTGCGGTTCCGGGCGATGGTCTGCGCCGTCACGATGGTTTCCGAACTCACAGGGCTCCGACCTTCTGCCGACGGACGATGTAGATGAAGAAGGGTGCGCCGATCAGCGCGGTCAGGATGCCCACGTCGATTTCGGCGGGGCGCGCGACGATCCGCCCGATCACGTCGGCCACGGTGAGCAAGACCGCGCCGGTGACAGCCGAATACGGCAGCAACCACCGATAGTCCACGCCGACGATCAGTCGGCAGGCATGCGGGACAACCAGTCCGACAAAGGCAATGGGGCCTGCGACCGCGGTCGCTGCGCCACACAGGATGATTGCCCCCAGGGAGGCGCCACCACGGACGAGGGCTACCCGCTCACCGAGTCCGGCGGCAAGATCGTCACCCAACGCGAGTGAGTTGAGGCCACGCGCCGACAACATCGAGACGATGAACCCGACCACCAAGAAGGGCAGGACCTGCTCGATGCTGGAATAGGTCGCTCCACCTACGCCGCCAACGCGCCACGATTGGACGGTATCGGCGACATCATTGCGCCCCAGAATGATTGCGGTGACGAAAGAGATCAGTGCCGCCGAGGTGGCAGCGCCGGCGAGCGCGAGTTTGAGCGGCGTGGCACCACCACGCCCGAGCGAGCCGACGAAATAGACGAATACAGCAGCGGCGGCGGCACCGATGATGGCAACCCAGATGTAGGTGGACGCCGCGGACAGGCCGAAGTAGCTGATCCCGATGACCACGGCGAGCGATGCACCCATGTTCACCCCGAGGATGCCCGGATCGGCAAGCGGGTTTCTGGTCACGCCCTGCATGACCGCACCGGATACGCCAAGAGCGGCTCCGACGATGATCGCCAGAAGCGTCCGGGGGATCCGCTTTTCGACCGCGGCCTGGTTCATTCCCTCGGAGTCACCGCCGAGCACGGCCAAGACGTCCGACCAATCGACACCGCGAGAGCCGACCTTGATCGACAAGATCGCCACCACGACCAAGACCGCGACGACGACCAGGAAGCCAAGTGCCCGCACCCGTCTCGGGCGTCGCACGATGGCGACGCCCGAGGCGGACTGCGAAGTACCTTGTGTCACTTGGACTTGTCTGCTGCTTCCGCGAGCAGCGCGACGTAGTCGTCGAGTACCCAGGAGATCGACAACGGAGTCGGGTTCGCGGCGGTTCCCAGCGGCGTGCTGGGCAGGGCCACGATGGCGCCGTTTGCCACTGCCGGCATCTGGGACAGCAGCGGGTCGGCCTTGAGAGTCGCAATCAGCGCTTCGTCGCCGTAGGTCACGATGATGTCGACGTCACTGAGACCGTCGATCTGCTCGGCACTGCGTGTCGCCGAGAACTTTTCCGTTTCAGCCGACGCCGCTGCGATGCTGCCGGGAGTCTGCAACCCGAGGTCCTCGAAGAACAGGGCCCGCGTGTCGTGGGTGGTGTAGAAGCTGACCTCGCTGAGATCAGCGGCGTCGACGTGCGTCAGGAACATGATCGACTTGTCCTGCAGCTGCGGGTATTTCGTCCCGGCAGCAGCAACCTCTGCCTCGAGGCCGGCGATGAGCTCGGCGCCCTCGGCCTCCATGCCCATACCCTTGCTGTTCAGCTCGATCATCTGCTGCCAGGGGGTGCCCCACGCGGTTTCGGGGTAAGCCACCACCGGCGCGATCTCGCTGAGAGTGTCGTAGTCCTCCTGGGTCAGGCCGGAGTAGGAAGCCAGGATCACGTCGGGATCGGTGTTGGCGACAGCTTCGAAATCGACGCCGTCGGTTTCGTCGAACAGCACCGGGGCTTCGCCGCCGAGCTCATCGAGCCGCTCGCTGACCCACGGCAACATGCCGTCGCCGTCGTCGTCGCCGAAGTTTGCGGCCGCCATGCCCACGGGAACAATGCCCAGTGCCAACGGCACTTCGTGGTTTGCCCAGTTCACGGTGGCCACCCGCTCAGGCTTTTCGGTGATGGTCGTGGTTCCGAGCGCGTGCTCAATGGTGATCGGGGTGAAGTCACCGTCGCCGCCATTGTCGTCCGAGGACGACGAGCAGGCCGCGAGCCCGACCGCGAGCAGCGCTGCCGCCGCGAATGCCACCAACTTGGGTGCGCGAGACATTGTTCCCTTTCGGTTCGTGAAGCAAAAAGACGCATGCACCGGCGGGCCCACCGGCGACCGATCAACATCGGTAAGGATTACCTAACAGAGGCTAGATCGCGATGCTTGCGATTGCAATCAAGCAAAAGTGACATAGTTTGTCGCGAAACGGACAAGTAGTGGGCCGCCGCCCATACCCCTCACAGCTCGCGGAACCGGCCCGGGCTCATTCCGGTGACCCGGCGAAATGCCGTTCCGAACGCGCTCACCGAGCGATAGCCGACCCGCCCGGCAACGTGTTCGATCGCGTGTCCCTGGGCCAGCAACGTGATCGCATGCTGGACGCGCGCGGTGGCCACCCACCGGGTGAAACCGATACCGGTCTCGGAATCGAATGCCCGCGTGATCGTGCGGGCGCTGACGCCGAGGCGGCTCGCCCACTCCCCCAACTGCGTCTCGTCGGAGGGGTCGGCCTGCACGGTGGCGACAATCGGCGCCAGCAGCGCCGATTCCGGAACCCGCAGCAACAACTGATGTGGCGCCGGGGTCAACACGTCGAGAACCATGGCCTCCGTGGTCGACCGCGATACATCGTCGAGATCATCGGCACCGAGCCGGTCGAGCAACAACCGCAACAGCGCAGAGACCTCGACAGCCACCGGCTCATCCGAGATGGACGGAACCTCACGAATACTGAAATGCACTGAGCTGAGCGCGGTCCCGGCCGGTGTCCAGCCCGAATGCAGGACGCCCGCGGGGATCCACAACCCGATCGTCGGCGTGATCGTCCACACCCGAGGGCCGACGGTGGTCGACGACGACCCCTTGGCACTCCACAGCAATTCATGCGTCGGATGGGAATGCTCTTCCCAATGGGTGTCGCGTGAGATGACCTCGTACACACCCGCGATGACAAACGGGACCTCGATGGCGCCCGCCTCATAGACGGGCAAGCTCCGCTTGTCGGCCACCTCGATACTCACCCGACCACCATAGGTCAGCGAACGCGGCGCAACCCCACCACAGTCGTCTGTCGGTCACCGCTGCCCGGCCACTCCAGGCCGAAGCCGACCCGCTCGGCGCAGGACGTCGCATGCCCCACTTGGTCGACATTCATCTCGATCAGAACGCAACCGTTGTCCGACAACCATTCCGGAGCGTCCTCGATCAGACGCCCGATGTGGTCCAGCCCGTCCGGACCACCGAACAGGGCGTGGTGCGGCTCGTGGTCCAACGCCTCCCGTGGCAAGAATTCCGAGGCGGTGGTCGGGACATACGGCGGCACGGCGGCCATCACGCCGATCCGCCCCCGCAACATGTCGGGCAGGGCATCAAATCCAGCACCCTGATGCAGCGTCGCAGTGCCACCCACATTGACCGCGGCATGCTCCAGTGCGCCGGCATCGATATCGGCGGCATGGATTTCGAGCCCGGGCAAAGCCTGTTTCACCGCGGACGCGATCGGCGCAACACCACAAAACACTTCCACCACAATCGGATCCCGGCCGGCGCGCGCCGCTGCGATCGTCGCCCGCGCCAAGAATCGTGAACGCTGCCGTGGCACAAAGACACCCGGACCGACAGACAGTCGGAGATTGTCGAAGGACACATGCCCGACGATGTGCTCGAGCGGCTCACCGGTCACGCGGCGCGCACACAACCTGTCGAGTTCGGCCGGGCTGCAGGCGAATTCCTTGAGGATCGCCGCTTCCTCGGTCGCAAAAACACAACCCGCTCGACCGAGCCGATCGGCGACCGGATCCGGCATCGCGCACGCCTGCCGAATCATCTCGGCATCGGTCATACCGGATACTCGACGATCACGAATCCGTCATCGATGGCCGACAATCGGCCCCCCACGTCGTGCATAGCCGTCGCCGCGGCCGCAAGTCGGCGATACGCCTGCGCCGCCGCAGGCAAGGTGGTCGCACGGTCGGCCGCGTGCCGATGGCCCAGGGTCTCGACGGTCCGCACCACAACGCCGCTGACCACCGCATGCTGCCGAAGCCGACTGTGTTCGGCAATCAGATCCATTGACGGACCGATCCGGGCCGAGACCAGCGCCCACCTGCGATCGGCGGTCTCTCCCGGCCCGAACTGAGCTCGCACCTGCGCCATGGTGGCGCCATCGACCTCCGGACCGCTGAACTGCGACAACTCACCACCGCGTGCCGACAGCCACGGAGTAGCGCCGGACGCCTCGGCGGTGAGGTAGGCGCCGGGTTCGTCCACGACCTCGTCGATGATCCGAAGCCGCCACCGAAGGCTCGGGGCCAGGACACCCACGGGAACATCGACACCGCCGGCAGGTTCGAGACCGCGCCTGCGACGGGATGGCCGACGCGCGTGCAGCCGCCCATCCCGCATCGGCGATACCAATGTCCAGCCCGCCACGTGCGCGGCCATCAGTTGCTCACCCACTGCGGCAAGTTTGTCCGCCACCTCCGGCAAGGACTCGGCATCGTCGAGTTCCCAGTCGAGGAGCGCCGAATACTCAGACCCCGGCCACGGTGAAGGTGCTCGGTTCGTTTGTACAGTCATCTGTGCCACCTGGTTCTCAGTCGGCAACGGAAGGCTCGACCCGCGGGGACTCGGCGGTCGATTCCACCAACCCATCACGTTCGACAGCGCACCGCGCCAATTCAGTTGAAGAGAACGGGGTCCCTCACAAACGAGGTCCGGCGTCAGCCACAAAGTATAGCCACGGAACATGCACAGAGCACACGATGTCCGTTACGCCGAGACCTCACGATCCGGCGTAGATCGTCCGGTAGATGTCACAGATCTGATCGGCGTCGGGCACCAGCGGGTTGTTGGCCGGCGATCCCGATGCCAACGCCTGCTCGGCCATCACCGGCAACAGGCAGTCCCATGCCGCGCGTTCGATGCCGTACGCCGCCGGTGTCGGGACCTCGACGTCGGCGCACAACTGTTTGAGTTCGTCCACCAAGCCGCTCGCCGCGACCGGATCCGGGGTCGCGTCGGTGGCAACCCCGAGAGCCCGCGCGCACTCTGCATAACGCAGCGGAGCACCGGCGATCGAGAACTCCGTCACCGCCGAGAAGAGCATCGCGTTCGACAACCCATGGGCCACCTGAAAATGCGCACCGATCGGCCGGCTCATGCCGTGCACCAGCGCCACGCTCGAATTGGAGAATGCCATCCCCGCCTGCATCGACGCCAGCATCATGGCTTCCCGCGCCTGCCGATCCTGGCCGTCGCGATACGCGGTACGCAGGTGCTTGCCCACCGTGTTGATCGCGGTCAGGCACAGGCTGTCGGAGTAGGGGTTCGCCCTTCGGCTCACATATGCCTCGATCGCGTGGGTCAATGCATCCACCCCGGTGTCGGCCGTCAGCCGCGGCGGCATCGACAGGCTGAGCTCGTAGTCCACGATCGCGGCGGCGGGCAGAAACGAGGTCCCCGGACACAGCATCTTCTCGTCAGTGGCATTGTCGGTGATGACTGTGAACTTCGTTGCCTCCGAGCCACTCCCCGCGGTTGTGGGGATGGCGATGATCGGAAGCGCATCACCCGAATACTGGCGCGGTGCCTTGAAATCTCGCATCTCACCTCCCGCCACCGAAAGCACGGCCAGCGCTTTCGCGGTGTCCATCGGACTGCCGCCACCGAATCCGATCACCGAGTCGGCCCGATGCCCCCGCACGGCGTCGAGGCCGGCCTGTAGCGACTCCGTGGTGGGATCCGGCACGGTCTCGGCAAAGACCGCAACGTCCACGCCGGCGGCGGTGAGGATCTCCGTCGCCCTCGCCACCGCCCCCGATCCGACGAGGTAGGCGTCGGTGACGATCAGCGGACGAGTAACGCCCAGGGCGGCAACAACTTCACCAACTGCTGCGAGTGAGCCTCCTCCGAGTCGCAGCAAACGCGGCAGTGCGATGTTCGTTGTTGTCATGGAATCTCCTGGTACCGGAAGGGTTCAGCTGTTTTCGGGGAACCCGAGGTTGATGCCGCCGTGACTCGGATCAAGCCATCGGCTGGTGATGGCCTTGGTACGCGTGAAGAAGTGCACGCCTTCCATTCCGTGTGCGTGGCTGTCCCCGAACAGCGAGGCCTTCCAGCCACCAAAGCTGTAGTACGCCATCGGGACCGGGATGGGCACGTTGATACCGACCATGCCCACCTCGACCTCATTCTGGAAACGTCTGGCCGCACCGCCGTCGTTGGTGAAGATCGCGGTCCCGTTGCCGTAGGGGTTGGCGTTGATCAATTCCAGTGCCTCGTCATAGGTTTCAACGCGCACAACCGACAGAACCGGCCCGAAGATCTCATCGGTGTACACACTCATCTCGGGCGTGACGTGATCGAGCAGGGTCGGCCCGAGCCAAAATCCGTCAGACGGCCGATCAGGATTCTCGGTGATCGCGCGTCCGTCCACCACGACAGTGGCGCCCTCCGCTTCACCGGCGTCGACATAACCACGGACCTTGTCACGGTGCGCCGCGGTCACCAACGGCCCCATGTCCGAATCCTTCGTGCCATCACCGGTTTTCAACGGCCGGGTGCGCTCGACGATCTTTCCGACGAGTTCGTCGGCGATGTCGCCAACAGCGACCAGCACCGATATCGCCATACAGCGTTCACCGGCTGATCCGAATCCGGCATTGACCATGGCGTCGGCTGCCAGATCCAGGTCGGCATCGGGCAACACGATGGCGTGATTCTTGGCGCCGCCGAGAGCCTGCACCCGCTTACCCGCGGCAGTCCCGGTGGCGTAGACGTACTGCGCGATCGGCGTGGAGCCGACGAATGAGACCGACTTGATCGACCGGTTGGTCAGCAGCTCATCCACCGCCACCTTGTCACCCTGCAAGACGTTGAACACACCTTCGGGCAGCCCCGCCTGCGCCCACAATTGCGCCATCCACAAGGCCGCCGATGGATCCTTCTCACTCGGCTTGAGCACCACTGTGTTGCCTGCGGCGATCGCGATGGGGAAGAACCACATCGGGACCATCGCCGGAAAGTTGAACGGCGAGATGATCGCGACCGGCCCCAACGGCTGGCTCACCGAGTACACGTCGACGTTCGTCGACGCGTTCTCCGTGTACCCACCCTTGAGCAGGTGCGGTATGCCACAGGCGAATTCGACGACCTCCTGTCCCCGGCCGACCTCACCGAGCGCATCGGAGACGACCTTGCCGTGCTCGGCCGTGATGATCTGCGCCAACTCGCCTTTGCGCTCGTTGAGCAATTCCCGGAACTTGAACATGATCGAGGTGCGCTTGGACAACGAGGTATCGCGCCAGGCCGGGAACGCGGCAGCGGCCGCTGCGATCACCGTTCTCGCGTCCTCGACCGACGCCAGCCGCACCCGGCCACTCACCACACCGGTCGCCGGATTCGTCACGGGCGCAAGCACATCGGATGAGCCGGCAAACGGCTTCCCCTCCGACCAGTGGGCGATCTCGAACATTGCACTCTCCTTGAACGTTGGCGGTTGCCTCAAGGCTGCCTTTGCGTCAACGCACAGTCAACGGCCAATGCTGCATTTGCATCTGCAGAAATGCACACACCAGAATGAGGGCATGCCGAGTGCCGACCACCTGAGATACCTGCTGGAACTGTCCCGAACGGGGCGACTCATCGAAGCCGGTCGCCGCCTGGGGGTCGACCACACCACCGTGAGCCGGCGGATCGCGGCCCTCGAACGCGAGACCGGTGAACGTCTTTTCGACCGGCACACCTCCGGATGGCAGCTCACGGCCGCCGGCCAACGCATGCTCCCTCACGCCCTCGCCGTGGAGGCGGCGGTGGCTGCCGCTTATGCCACCACCACCCCAACCGACGAGCTCACCGGATCTGTCCGGATCGTCGCACCGGACGGATTCGGCGTGTACGTGCTGGCACCGGCCCTGTTGCACCTCCGTGCGCGGCATCCCCAGCTGACCGTCGAAGTGGTGACCGCAACCAGCCACGACCTGCTCACCGTTCGCGATTTCGACGTGGCGATCACATTGGAGCGCCCGAATCGCCGTTCCAGCCTGATCACCAGATTGGGCACCTACACCCTCGGCCTGTACGCAGCGCACGACTACCTCGAGTCACACGGTCCGGTCACCGAACTCAGCACACTGAACGAGCACACCATCATCTGGTACGTCGACGCGCTACTCGATGTCGAGCCGTTGCAGATCCTCGACCATCTCGGTCCCGGGATCACCGCCCGGGTGCAGATGAACAACATAGCCGGACATCACCAGGGGGCCCGGACAGGTCTCGGTATCGCACCGCTGCCGACCTATGTCGGCGAGGCCGATCCTGCGCTGACTCGGATACTGCCGCAACACTTCTCGGTCGAACGCGTCTACTGGCAGGTGGTTGCCCGAGATACCTCGCGTTCACAACGGGTCCGAGCGGTCACCGACCTCCTCAGCGAAACCGTCAGCGGGCATCGGCACCTGTCTGTGTGAACTGCGCGACGTCAACAACTCTTCGAGGTTGGCCCCCGACCACACGCACATCCGGTATACGGTGGCCAACAGATCCGACCTCGAAAAATATCGAGGCGCTGTCGGCCCGCTGGGCGCGAGAACATAGCCGTGGATCAGGCGATGTGCGTAGATCGCGACGCGACCCCACGCGAACGGGAGTATCAAGGAACCATGCACCTCAAACTCAGCGACGAAGACGTTGCCTTCCGCGAGGAACTGCGCACCTTCTTCACGACCGAAATTCCCAAAGAGCTCCGCGAGCGTGCCGCTGCAGGCACCTCGATATTTCCCGACGACATGATCGCCGTGCAGCGCAAACTCAATGAACACGGCCTGGCTGTACCGAAGTGGCCGGTCGAGTGGGGTGGCAAAGATTGGACGCCGGTACAAAAGCACATCTGGCAGAACGAGATGAACCTCGCCTCCGTCCTGGAACCGTTGGCTTTCAACGCCGACATGGTCGGGCCGGTGATCGCCAACTTCGGCTCACAGGAACTCAAGGAGCGGTTTCTGCCTGCGACGGCCAACCTCGACATCTGGTGGTGCCAGGGCTTCTCCGAACCCGAAGCCGGTTCCGATCTGGCATCCCTCAAGACCAGGGCGGTGCGCGACGGTGACCACTATGTGGTCAACGGTCAGAAGACCTGGACCACCCTGGCGCAGTACGCCGACTGGATCTTCGCACTCGTCCGGACCAATCCCGATGCCCCAAAACGTCAGGCGGGCATCAGTTTTCTGCTCATCGACTTGAAGACCCCGGGCATCACCGTCCGCCCGATCCAGCTGATCGACGGCGGGTATGAGGTCAACGAGGTCTTCTTCGAAGACGTGGTGGTCCCGGTCGAAAATCTCGTCGGTGAAGAGAACGCCGGATGGAGCTATGCCAAGTTCCTGCTCGGCAACGAACGTGCCGGCGTCACCCGGGTCGGCATCACCAAGAACCGGCTGGCCCGCGCCAAGGAACTCGCCTCGACGATCCCCTCCGGCAACGGAACCCTGCTCGCAGATCCCCTGTTCGCAGCGCGCCTCGCCGAACTCGAAAATGAGCTGCTGGCATTGGAACTCACGCAGATGCGAGTGGTCGCCTCGTCGGCGAACGGAAAGCCCGACCCGGTCTCGTCAGTCCTCAAACTTCGTGGCAGTGAGTTGCAGCAGGCCTCCACCGAGCTTCTCGCCGACATCGCAGGCGTCGATTCGCTCGCCGTCGATGCCGCCGACATCGGCTCTCCCCATTGGGCGCAGGAGACGGTCCCGACGTACCTCAACTTCCGGAAGGTGTCGATCTACAGCGGCTCGTCCGAGGTTCAGCGCACCATCATCGCGTCCTCCATCCTCGGGCTGTGAAGTCGCCCCCGCACCTGTAAAGGACCACAGAACACCATGGATTTCGAATACAGCGAAGAGCAGACGATGCTGCGTGACACCACGCGCGATGTGCTGTCCAAGTTCTACGATCTCGAAAAGCTCCGCGCGGTCACCGATACCGACCTCGGCTGGAGTCGCGACCTCTGGAAGTCATTGGCCGAGATCGGGATTCTCGGTCTGCAGTTCAGCGAGGACGACGGCGGCATGGGCGCGGGCCCCGAGGAGATCAGCGCCGTCCTCGGCGAGTTCGGACGCGCACTGGCCCCCGAACCGCTCCTCGATGCGGTGATCATCCCCGGCGGGATCATCGCCGACACCGGCAGCGCCGAGCAGAAGTCGAAGTACCTGCCTGCGCTGGCGGCCGGTGAAGTGCTGGCCGCCTTCGCCCATACCGAGCCCGGCGACCGCTGGCCGAACGCGGCGGTCGCGACAACGGCGACCCCCTCCGGCGACGGCTACACGCTGACCGGCGTCAAGAATCCGGTGCTGCACGGCGACTGCGCCGACGTCCTCGTCGTCACCGCCCGCCTCGACGACGCCGTCCGCCTGTTCCTGGTCGATTCTGCTGACGGTGGTGTCACGCGCACGCCGTTCCGGACGCATGACTCCCGGCGGGGCGCCCAGATCGACCTGCAGGACGCCCCGGCGGCCCTGCTCGATTCCGGCGACACCGCTGCCGCACTGATCCGCAGTGAGGTGCTCGCGCAGGTCGGGTTGTGCGCCGAGGCTGTGGGCGCGATGGATGAAACCCTGCGCCTGACGGCCGAGTACCTCAAGCAGCGCAAGCAGTTCGGAGTGCCGCTGGCCAAGTTCCAGACACTGACGCAGCGGGCCGCGGATCTGTACGTCCTTGTCGAGCTGGCCCGCAGCATGAGCCTCTATGCGACGGTGTCGCTCGCAGACGGCGACATCGATCCGGTCATCGCCTCGCGCGCCAAACTGCAGATCTGCCGGTCGGCCCGCAAGGTCGGCCAGGAAGCCATTCAGATGCACGGCGGCATCGGAATCACCGCGGAATATCCGGTCGGTCACTACGCCAGTCGCCTACTTGCCATCGAACACACTCTCGGCGGTAGCGCGGAACATCTGCGGACCCTCTCCGATCGCATCGCAGACTATGACAAGATCCTGATCGGATAGTGACAACGTACATTGACGAAGTCGGACCGGCGGTTCATCGACGAAGCCGTACCGACGAGTTCGTTCATGACGTAGAACCGCGACAGGAGAAACATGGCTGCCCCATTGCTCGAAGCGTCCACCGAGATCAAAGCCACCCCGGAGCAGGTCTGGAAGGTGGTGTCCGACCTGCAACGGATGGGCGAATGGAGCCCGCAGTGCCGCAAGACCATCGTGCGCGGCGGCGGACCGGTCACCCTCGGAACCAAAACGATCAACATCAACAAGCGCGGGCTGCTGGTGTGGCCGACCAGGTCGAAGGTGGTGCGATACGAGCCGAACAAGGAGATCGCCTACCGGATCGCCGAGAACAACAGCGTGTGGAGTTTCACCATCACGCCCACCGCCGACGGTGTGAAGCTCACGGAACGCCGCGAGGCACCCAAAGGGACCAGCAAGGTCTCCCAGGTCCTCATCAATGCCGCGATGGGCGGCGAGAAGCCGTTTGACGCCGAGTTGGTCGACGGGATGAATCAGACGCTGACGAAGATCAAACTCGCCATCGCCTGATCAGGGTCGATCAGAGTTTTTCCAGTAGTGCGGGCAGGTCCGCGACCGAGTCGATGACGTGGTCGGGGACCTGCCCGAACTCGTCTGCTTCCAAGACCTGGAGTTGTTCGGGCCGGAACTTTCCGGTGCGGACCAGGACCCCGACCATGGCAGCCTTTTGCGCACCGAGAACATCGCTGTATATGTCGTCGCCGACCATGACCACCTCGGCCGGGTCAGCGACTCCGAGCATCTCGATCGCAGACCGAAATCCAAGTGGAGACGGCTTCCCGATCGCGGGGATCTTCTTGCCGGTCGCCTTCTGCAGGCCTTCCAAATAAATACCCGTGTCGATCTTCGGCCCCGACGCGGTCGACCAGGACAGCGACCGGTGCATCGAGATGGCGGGCACCCCGTCGATCATCCAGCCCAGTGCTTTCGAGAGCACCTCGTGGGTGAACGAGGGCCCGGCACCGCCGAACACCACCACGTCCGGGTTGTCCTCGACGAGATCGATCCCGTCCATGTCGTCGGAGACCTCTCCTTCGTTGAGGACCACCACCCGCTTGCCCGGGTGCTTGGCACGCAGGTATTCGGCCGTGAGCACCGCCGCGGTCAGCACCTCGTTGTCATCCACTTCGAATCCGACTCGGGTCAGCGTTTGCGCGATCTGACTTCTCGACTTGGATGTCGTGTTGGTCAAGAACATCCGGGGCATCCCCGATGCGGAGATCGCCTCCAACGCTTCGACGGCACCGGGCAGAGGTTCCCACGAGGTGACGATCACCCCGTCGATGTCGAGTAGCAACCCTTCAGCCATGACTCAAAAGCTAGTCCTGCCCCTGCGCGGCCGCACGACGGGATGGCCGCCTTGCTGACAGGTGCCCTTCCGTTCCGGCATGCTTGGCGTCATGGCCGATCAACGCGCACCCCAGTTTTCCGCACTGTCCAAACGAGTCGCCGGCCTCATGACACGCGCACATTCCGACCTGGCCGATGTGGTGGCACTGCCGTCGGTGCATCTCGATCCGGCCAAACGCGACGACTGCCGGGCCAGCGCAGCCTGGGTCCGCGGAGCGTTTTCCGACGCCGGCGTCGACTCGCTGGTGATGGACACCATCGACGGGAGCCAGACGATCCTGGGGTTCGTGCCCGGCCCGGCTGGTGCGCCGACGGTCCTGCTCTACTCGCATCACGATGTGCAGCCGTCCGGCCCGGCGGAACTGTGGGACAGCGCCCCGTTTTCGCTGACCGAACGCGACGGTCGTTGGTATGGACGTGGTTCATCGGACTGCAAGGGCAATCTGGTTGCCATCCTCACCGCATTGCGGGCGCTCGATCCGCTTCCGCCGGTCGGGATCCGGATCGTCATCGAGGGCTCCGAAGAAGCAGGCGGCGAAGGACTCGACCACCTGGCGCGTACGCGACCCGAACTCTTTCAGGCCGACATGATCCTCATCTGCGACACCGGCAACGTCGCGCCCGGCATCCCGACACTCACCACCAGCCTGCGTGGCATGGCTGCGGTGAAAGTGTCCGTGGAAACCCTTGCCTCCGAGGTTCATTCCGGCCAGTTCGGCGGCGGCGCACCCGACGCACTGGCCGCGCTGATAGCGGGTCTGGCAACACTGCGCGACGCCGACGGCAACACCACCATCGACGGCCTCACCAATGATCAGTCGTGGCCCGGCGCCTCCTACGACGCCAAGCAGTTCCGAGCGGACTCGACCACCCTCGACGGTGTCGACCTCATCGGGTCGGGCTCCCCCGCCGAAATGGTGTGGGCGCGACCTGCCGTGACCGTGATCGGTATCGACGCACCACCGACGGCAGGCGCCCCGGCCGCGATCAACCCGCGGGCAGCCGCGCAATTGAACCTGCGGGTACCACCCGGCATGGATCCCGACGAGGCCGCGACCGCGTTGGAAAAGCATCTACGTGAACACATTCCGTGGCATGCCCGGGTGGACGTCGAGACCCAGGCGACCGGCGCGCCGTTCTCGGCCGTCACCACCGGACCCGGCTACACCGCGCTGACGGCGGCGATGGCCAAGGCCTACGGCAAACCCGTCGTCCATTCGGGTCAGGGTGGATCGATACCGCTGTGCACGGTACTGGCGGAAATCTGCCCACAAGCCGAGATCGCGCTGCTCGGTGTCGAGGAGCCCGCGTGCCGGATCCATGCACCGAACGAGAGCGTCGATCCCGACGAGATCTCCAAAACAGCACTGTCCCTTGCCCTTTTCCTCTCGAAGTACGGAGCCCAGAACTGATGCGCAGCGTTTCCGAACATCAGGATGCGGTGACCGCACTGTTCCGGTCACCACGCGTTGTCACCGTGCCCGCCGCGGACGCGCTGGGCCGGGCACTCGCCGAAGACATCGATGCCCCGATCACGTTGCCCGGCTTCGACAATTCGGCCATGGACGGCTATGCCGTCCGCGCCGAGGACATCGCTGCCGCCACAGAGGACGCCCCGGTGGCCCTGCCGGTCGCCGCCGACATCCCGGCCGGGCGTACCGACGAGCTCACTCTTGCGCCCGGAACCGCGCACCGGATCATGACCGGGGCACCGATGCCGGCCGGGGCCGACGCGGTGATCCAGGTCGAGCGCACCGACGGCGGCACCGAAACGGTTCAGATCTTCGCTGCCGTCGCCGTCGGGACAGCGGTCCGCCGGGCCGGCTCCGACATCGGCATCGGCGCCCGTGCGTTGCCCGTCGGCCGAGTCCTGCGGGCCCCGCAGCTCGGCCTCGCCGCCGCACTGGGTCTGGCCGAACTGCCGGTCTACGCGCCACTGCGGGTACTGGTGCTCTCCACCGGCAGCGAACTGGTCCCGGCAGGCATCCCGTTGGAGTTCGGGCAGATCTATGAGTCGAACGGCGCGATGCTGACCGCTGCGGCCATCGAGGCAGGCGCGCATGCCGAACAGGTCCACTTCGTGCCCGATGACGTCACCGAGTTCCGAGCCAGTCTCGACAGTTACATCGACGGGGAAGAAGGCCCGGATGTCGATCTGATCATCACTTCCGGCGGAGTCAGCGCCGGCGCGTACGAGGTCGTCAAGGACGCCCTCACCGGTGAAGGGGTCGATTTCGTGAAGGTTGCGATGCAACCCGGGATGCCGCAGGGCTGCGGCACCTACACCAGCGCAGGCGGCCACCCGGTTCCGATCATCACGCTGCCGGGTAATCCCGTGAGCGCGCAGGTGTCGTTCGAGGTGTTCGTCCGCCCGCCACTGCGATCAGCGATGGGACTACCGGCCCAGCGCCGAACCATCGCGGCGACGGTCACCGAGGCCTTCACCTCACCCAAGGGGAAACGGCAATTCCGGCGTGGGGAACTCACGATCACCGATGGTGTCGCACAGGTCCGGCCCATCGGACCACCGGCGTCACATCACCTCGCGTACATGGCTTCGGCCAACGTCCTGCTGGACATCTCTGCCGACACCGACAAGGTCGATGCCGGCAGCACAGTCGAGGTACTGATACTCGAAGAGTTATGACACACCATCACCGGCATCGCCCCGGACCTGCGAAAACAGTCGCCTCGTCGGCACCGGCCGCAGCTCCGGCCGTTCGCCTGGAACAATAACGCCATGGCCAGACGCCCCACTCCGACAGACGCCGAGCCGACTACCGGTCTGGCTCACATCGCAGACCTCATCCGCGAGACCGTGCCGCCTCTGCACCGCGCCGGGATCCCGTTTGTTGCGGTCCCGGCTGCCATCGCGGTGGCCGGGCGCAAGCATGGGTGGATCCGCACCCCGGCAACCGTTGCCGCGCTCGCCACCGCGGCGTTCTTCCGCCACCCGTCCCGGGTACCACCCAACGCGCCCGGTGTTGTTGTCGCTCCGGCCGACGGACAGGTCGCCCTGGTCGATCACGCGGCCCCGCCCGTCGAACTGGGACTCGGCGACACCCCGCGCCCGCGGGTCTCGATCTTTCTCTCGGTCTTCGACGTCCACGTGCAGCGGATTCCTGTTGCAGGCAAGGTCGAGGCGATCGAATACCGCTCCGGTTCGTTCCTCAGTGCCGACCTCCCGGCGGCCAGCGAGGCCAACGAACGCAACTCGATGCTGATCCGTACCGACGACGGCGCCGAACTCGCCGTGGTCCAGATCGCCGGACTCCTGGCCCGCCGAATCGTCTGCGACGCCAAACCCGGAGATCAGGTCACACTCGGCGACACGTACGGCCTCATCAGGTTCGGATCCAGGGTCGACCTCTACCTCCCCGAGGGCACCCGCCCGCTGGTTGCCGTCGGGCAACGTGCGGTGGGCGCGGAAACCGTTTTGGCGCAATTGAAATGATTGCCTACGGACGGGGCGAAACCCAGCGCACAGCCTCCCGCCGCGTCAACCCGACAACCGGCCGTCGGCGGCCGAGTCGAGCCGGAACGCTGAACACCGGCAAGTTGCTGGTGCCATCGGCGTTCACCGTGCTCGCGATCTGCGCCGGCTTGTCGGCAACGAAGTTCGCACTCGACGGCCGGGTCGACCTGTGCGTGGCGATGATCGCCGCGGCGGCGCTGCTCGACGGCATCGACGGACGGATCGCGCGACTGCTCGGCGCCACAACCAAGATCGGCGCCGAGCTCGATTCGCTCGCCGATGCCATCAACTTCGGTGTGGCACCCGCACTCACGCTGTACGTGCTCATGCTGCAGGGCAATGACGCCGGCTGGCTGCTGTCGCTGATCTACTGCTGTGCAATCGTTTTGAGACTGGCCCGGTTCAACACCCTGATCGACGACGATGACCGGCCGCAGTACACCAAGGACTATTTCGTCGGCGTACCCGCACCGGCGGCTGCCCTGATCGCGATCCTGCCGATCGCGCTCGACCAGCAGTTCGGCTCCGGCTGGTGGACATCGGACGTATTCGTCGGCGGCTGGATGACATTCACCGCACTACTGGCGGTGAGCCGACTACCCACGGCGTCGTTGAAATCGTTTGCCGTACCCCCCAATGCACTGGTGCTGGTGCTGATCGGGGTGGCATTGGTCGCCGCGGCCCTACTGACCTACCCGTACGCGCTGATGTTCGCCGCCATCGGCCTCTACCTGGTCCACATCCCTTTCGCCTGGCGCACCAAACGCTGGGTCGCCAGCCGCCCGGAGACCTGGGATTACCATCCGCGGGAACGGCGTGCCGAGCGCCGCGCGATCCGCCAGGTGCGTCGCGGACGTCCAACCCAATCCGTGGCCCGTCTCGGATTGCGGCGTCCCGGCTCCTGATACCGGTAGTTTTGCTTCTGTGACATCCGAATCCGCGGCCGCTGATCCCACACAATCCGGATCACCGCAGCTGACACTGACCGCACGACTCAACCTGTCGGCCGCCGAAGCCCGGCGGGGCATCGTCCGGGTGCACCCTGAAGTGCTCACCGGCCTGGCATTGCGCGAATGGGATGGCGTTGCGGTCATCGGATCCCGGACCACCACCGCGGTCATCGCCTCGACCTCGGCGTCCGAACCGACAGGTATCGCCCTGCTCGACGAACTGACACTGTCGAATGCCGGGATCAAACCCGATGCACCCGTGGTGCTCGCACCGGCCGTGGTCCATGGCGCCACCCGCATCGTGGTCAGGGGTTCGTCCCTGACCTCTGAATCAGTCGACGAACGAACACTGCGTCGGGCGCTGCTCGGCAAAGTGGTGTCGGTGGGTGACGTGGTCTCGCTGCTCCCCCGCGACCTCGGCCCCGAGTTCGCCACCTCCGAGGCCACCCGCTCCCTGGCACGTTCGGTCGGCATCACGTGGACCAACGAACTGCTGACCGTCGTCGCCGCCGAACCGGCGGGCCCGGTGAGTGTGCAACCCGACACCGCTGTGCTGTGGGCCGACCGCACGAACACACCCCCGATACCGACGCCGACCCCGAGCGCGCCGATGCGGATTCAAACTCCGAGTACACCGGCGCCACCGGTACGCCGGGTCGATGAACTGGTCGGCGTGGAAGCCCAGGTCGGCAAGCTCACCGAGTGGATCGGGCTGGCACTGGACAACCCCGAATTGCTCACCGCACTCGGCGCGCAGGCACGGCTCGGCGCGATCGTCACCGGCCCACCCGGCGCGGGCAAGGCCACCGTGGTCCGGGCGGTGTGTGCCGACCGCAACCTGATCTATCTGGACGGTCCGGTGACCGGCGCCCTGGAGTCGTCCTCGCGGCTGACCGCGGTCAGAGATGCGGCCAACCAACTGGTTTCATCAACCGACGAGCGCGGATCGGTCCTGTTGATCAGCGACGTCGAAGCACTGCTGCCCGCCGAGTCAGATCCGGTGTCGGCCTTGATCCTCGACGCCCTGCGGACCGCCATCACCGCGCCCCGAGTCGCCTTGATCTGCACCAGTTCCAGGCCGGAGAACCTCGACACCCGGCTGCGCGATCCCGAACTCTGCGATCGAGAGCTGTCGATCGGACTGCCGGACAACAAGATCCGCCGAGGGCTGCTCACCGCCTTGCTGACCGACGTTCCCACCGAGACCATCGATCTCAGCGATATCGCCTCCCGAACACCGGGCTTCGTTGCCGCCGACCTCGCCGCCCTGACCCGCGAAGGTGCGCTGCGCGCCGCCGCTCGTAGCGCGCGAGATGGCAAGCCCCCCAAACTGACCGAGGTCGACCTCAGCGGTGCATTGGAAGTGATCCGGCCGGTGTCACGGTCGGCCTCACCGGAGGTTGCCGTCGGCGGCATCACCCTCGAAGACGTCGGCGACATGGTCGAGACCAAGCAGGCCCTGACCGAAGCCGTCCTGTGGCCACTGCATCATCCCGACACCTTCACCCGTCTGGGCGTCGACCCACCGCGCGGTGTGCTGCTCTACGGCCCGCCCGGCTGCGGCAAGACGTTTGTGGTGCGCGCACTCGCCGCATCCGGGCAGCTCAGTGTCCACAGCGTCAAAGGTGCTGAACTCATGGACAAGTGGGTCGGCAGTTCGGAAAAGGCGGTCCGCGACCTGTTCGACCGGGCCCGGGAATCCGCACCATCGCTCATCTTCCTCGACGAGATCGACGCGCTCGCGCCACGGCGAGGGCAGTCCTCCGATTCCGGCGTCGGCGATCGGGTGGTCGCGGCCCTGCTCACCGAACTCGACGGCGTCGAACCGCTACGTGATGTGGTGGTCCTCGGCGCGACCAACCGGCCCGACCTGATCGACCCCGCACTGTTGCGGCCCGGCCGTCTCGAACGACTGGTGTTCGTACCGCCACCAGACGCCGAGGCCCGCGGCGACATCCTGCGGACCTCGAGCCGGTCGGTCCCGCTCGCCGAAGGCATCGATCTCGACGAGCTCGCCGCCGATCTGGACGGATACTCCGCCGCCGACTGTTCGGCGCTCCTGCGTGAGGCGGCACTGGCCGCCATGCGCCGCAACATCGACGCCGCCACCGTGACGGCCGAAGATGTGGCCGCGGCCCGGGCCAAGGTCCGGCCCTCACTCGACCCCGATCAGGTGGAGAACCTGCGGCAATACGCCGACAAACGCGGCGCCTGAACGCCGCAGAATACGTCAACCAGGCGTGCCTGGGTTCGATTTCGCGTGCTTCGCCAAAACGTTGACATGCTGACCCGTTTGGTGGAAATGTGCTGAGCGAGTGTTCAGCATTTACGTAACCGTCGGCTCTGAGCGAGAACCGGCGATGAGTCGATCTCGAAAGGGTTGGTGCACGATGGCGGGACGCATGGAGGGCAAGGTTGCCTTCATCACGGGAGCAGCGCGCGGGCAAGGACGAAGCCACGCAGTACGTTTGGCGCAGGAGGGTGCCGACATCATCGCCGTCGACATCTGCGGCCCGATCTCCGAAGAGGAGGCCGTGATCGCGGTGTCCACACCGGAAGACCTTGCCGAAACCGTCAAGCTCGTCGAGGATCTCGACCGCCGGATCGTTGCGGTACAGGCGGATGTCCGCGACTACGACGCCCTGAAAGCTGCCGTCGACAGTGGCGTCGAGCAACTCGGGAGACTTGACGTCATCGTTGCCAACGCAGGCATCGGTAACGGCGGTGACACCCTGGACAAGACGAGTGAGCGCGACTGGCAGGAGATGATCGACGTCAACCTGTCGGGCGTCTGGAAGTCGGTGAAAGCCGGTGTTCCACACCTGATTTCAGGCGGCAATGGCGGATCTATCATCTTGACCAGCTCGGTTGGCGGACTCAAGGCCTACCCGAACACCGGCCATTACATCGCCGCCAAGCACGGTGTTGTCGGGCTGATGCGCAGCTTCGCCGTCGAACTCGGAGAGCATTCGATTCGCGTCAATTCTGTGCACCCGACCAATGTGAACACACCGATGTTCATGAACGAGGGCACGATGAAGCTGTTCCGTCCCGACCTGGAAAATCCGGGGCCCGACGACATGGAGCTCGTCGCGAAGTTCATGCATGTGCTCCCGATCGGTTGGGTCGAACCCGAGGACATCAGCAATGCGGTGCTCTTCCTCGCCTCCGACGAAGCCCGCTTCGTCACCGGTGTGACACTGTCCGTCGACGCCGGCAGCTGCCTCAAGTAGGCCCGCACCGCTGACCGCGGGTATCCACGAGGGGCAGGCAACGAGCCCCTCGTGGATACAGCGCGTCCCGCACGGCCCGCCGCCACGCACGTGCCACCACCACAGCACCGGCCCGGCCGCGCTGGTCACCGAAACCGGATGCCGCCCAAATCGACTCGGCAGCAACATCTCCGGGACAGATGTCCCCCACATGTCGCCCCACCACCGCCAGCTCGGCAGCAATGGCCCGCACCACCGATTCAGCCAGGCCGTACAGCGCGATCGCGCAGTGATCGACGCGGCCGTAGGCATCGAGCCAGACGACCACGGCCGCACCCACCGCCGCGGAGTCATCACCGCACCGCCGGAACCCTTCGATGGCGTAGCCGCCCCGGTCGTAGCGGCGCGGAACCACGATCCCAGTCAGGACCTCGTCGCCGGCCAACACCGTTTTCCATGGCCCGGTGAAGAAGTCCGTCGCCTCGACGGTCCGGCTGCCACGGGGTGAGAGCGTCTCGAACTCGGCATCGAGCGCCAATGCCACTGCGGCGTACTCATCGGCGGCATCGGCGTGAGCGATCGATCCACCGATCGTCTCGCGGTCGCCGGGAGGCCCGTTCACCGGAGTCGCCGGCCAGAGCAAGGGGACGTGTTCTCGAATCAGCCCCGAGTGCCTGATCGCGGCATGCGTTGTACCCGCGCCGATCCAGACCGAATCCGGACCGAGTTCGAAGCCCTGCAATTCGACTGCCGGCAGTTTCATCGGCACCACACTCATTCGACGTCGCTCATGCTCTTACCGACGTCGGCCAAGGTGAGCGGAGTGCCGTAGGTATTGGTGTATTTGTACGGGGGAACGTCACATCGATACGGACCGTTGTCAGGCTGAAAGTCCGCAGGCTCCCATCCCGCACCGGTCAATCGTTCGACGTTGAAGCAGGCCGACGGAGGCGTCGGCTGCGCCAGATTCACCGGCGCGTGCAGACCCCCACCGGTCCAGGCGGTTTCCTTTTTCGCGGTGTCATGAAGGCAGGTACGCGTGAGGTCGTCCCCGCACTTGGCGGCCGAAGTGGCGAAGAGCAGCCAGGACGACATCGCGCGCATCGCCGGATGTGTCAGCTCCGCACCGGGGGCATATTTCGCCCAGAGTTCCTTGAGCTGCTTCATCGCCGGCGCGTCACTGCCGAGTGGCAGATTTCCGCCGAGGTCCACGTAGTTGTTCTGATAATCCGCCGAGTTGCCCACCAGGTCGGCGAACTGTTGCCCGTAGGCGTTGTTGTTCGCATCAATCCAATCGAGCTTGTACTCCATAGACGTCAGCACGCTCTCCAGTTTGGCCAACTGCGAAAACTCACCATAGAAGATCAGGCCTTTGACACCCTTGCTCTTCAAGGCCTGTGCGTATGGTGTCCAATCCGAAACGCCCATTGCCGGATACAGATCGTTGTAAACAAACACCCCGCCGGCCGCTTCGGTGGACTCGACGGCTTGCTCCCCCATGAGCTTGGTGACCGGCGAATCTCCGTTGATGATTCCGACCGCATCGGCCGAATCGGGATGGGCATCGTTGATCAACCACTGGCGGAACCCGAAGAACGGGTCGTAGCCGGGCACCTGAGTCGGATCCGCACTGATCTCGAGATCAGAACCCACCGACGACAATTGAGCGACCTGCGCCGGGAAGCTCGGCAACAGACAAGAGACCCGTTCCTTCACTCCGAGGCCGTCGAGTGCACTACCACCGCCGACAAGAGCAAAATCCTCGCGACACGCCTCCAACATCTGCTTCCGTACATCCATCAGCTTCGAGTCGCGGGTGGTGGCCGTGATCTTGCGGCCGCCGATGCCGCCCAACTCGTTGCACCACGACGTGAAAACCTTCGCCGCATTGACGAATTCGGCATTCTTGTTGAACCCCACGTCAGAGAAGACACCGACCTGGATCGCATCGGCCGTTACACCCTGAGTCGGTGCCGAGGACATCGAGCCCTGCTGACAGACGTCCGACAGATCACCGAAGTCGGCCGACAGGCCCGCCGCGGACGAGTCCGCTGTATCGGCACCCTCATTCCCAGCAGTCCCCCCGCCCCGGTCGCCACAGGCGGACACCAGCAGAACACTCGCCACCACGGCGACAAACATGCGACGTGCAGTCATTGTTTTTCCTCTCGGAGAACATCCGGGGTCGTCAGGCTTGGGAGGAGGCAGCGACGGCCCGCCGGCTGCACGCGGCTGCCGAAAACACCGGCGCGAGGGTTCCGTCGACTACCCGGCAAAGCTAACTCCTCCCCCTCGTTGGATACAAGCGTTTCGCCGATTTACCCCTGATCGACCGATCATATTTCTTCGTCCGTCAGGAATATTCGACGTGGAGATCGCTGCCGCGGAGACTCGATTACACACTGCTGCAGCGATTCCCCGGATATTCACTCTTCACGATGGTCCAGGCGTCGCCGTTGACAGAACACCATCGTGATGGGAGAGTCTTGATCAAGTGATCAGTTTCGTGTCGGTGACCAATCAACCCCGACACGTAATCAATTTCGAAAGGATCGGTGGGACAATGGCGGGACGTATGGAGGGCAAAGTCGCCTTCGTCACCGGAGCAGCGCGGGGGCAGGGACGAAGCCATGCGGTGCGCCTGGCACAAGAAGGCGCCGACATCATCGCGGTCGACATCTGCGGACCCATCTCCGACGAGGTCGAGCCACTCATCGCGGCGTCGACACCGGAGGACCTCGCCGAAACCGTCAAGCTGGTCGAAGATCTGGACCGCCGGATCATCGCCACACAGGCCGACGTACGCGACTTCGACGCAATCGTCTCCGCGGTGGACTGCGGCGTCGAAGAGCTCGGCCGACTCGATGTCATCGTTGCCAACGCGGGCATCGGCAACGGCGGCGAGACCCTCGACAAAACCAGCGAGCGGGACTGGCAGGAGATGATCGACGTCAACCTGTCGGGCGTCTGGAAGACAGTCAAAGCCGCTGTGCCCCATCTGCTGTCGGCCGGAAACGGCGGATCAATCGTGTTGACCAGCTCGGTCGGCGGCATGAAGGCCTACCCGAACACCGGGCACTACATCGCCGCCAAACACGGCGTCATCGGGCTCATGCGAAGCTTCGCCGTCGAACTCGGAGCGCACTCGATCCGGGTCAACTCGGTTCTGCCGACCAATGTGAACTCCCCGATGTTCATGAATGAGGGCACGATGAAGATGTTCCGGCCCGACCTGGAGAACCCGGGCCCCGACGACCTCGAGGTGGTCGCGAAGATGATGCACGTCCTGCCGATCGGCTGGGTCGAACCCGAGGACATCAGCAACGCGGTGCTCTTCCTGGCCTCCGACGAATCCCGCTATGTCACCGGCATCTCACTGGCCGTCGACGGGGGAAGCCTGCTGAAGTAGCACCTCGACGGCTCCTCAGGGCTGCGTGGCATGTTCCCGTCCCATGTCACACAGCCCTGATCAGTCGACTGATCCAGACCAGGTCCGGCGACTCACCCGTCGCGCTCCGGCGACACGGAGGAGTACTCGTCGATGAACCGCTCGATGAACGCCACGAGTTCGGCATGGCCGGCAGTCACACCGACGGCTTCCTCGTTGCGGAGATTGCGAGCCATACCGGTCAGGATCATCGACATCACCACCGGCGGATACTTTTCCAAGTCGACGCCACGAGCCCGAAGAACCATGGTCACCGCCGCGGTTTCGATGTCGCGAATGCGCTCGGACGACTTCTTCAATTCAGCACTGATCACCTTCCGGTGATTGGCCAATGCCATGAATTCGGTGTTCAGCTTGGTGGCCCGGGCATCGCCACTGACCAGCCACAACGCCCGCAGTGGATCGTTCTGTTCCAGCGCGCGACGTTGACGCTCGTACGTGACCTCGGCGCCTCCACGGACCACGGCGAGAAACAGGTCGTCCATCGTCGGGAAGTAGTAATACACCAGCGCCTGCTTGACACCGGCCCTGGCGGCGACCTTCCTGGATGTCGCTGCGGCGTAACCCTCTTCGAGAATGACCTCGATCGTCGCTTCCATCAAACGGGTGCGGGCATTGACCGCATCCGGATCACGCTTCGTGCGTGGCGTTGCCATTCAGCGTCCCCCGCCGACAAAGACGCGCACGGACTTCAAGCATCGCGAGCCCGAACACGATCTTGACTTCAAATTCACTCCCGCACTATGCATGACTCACTGTAACATTCTGATCGATCGATCAGTTTTGGCTTCGGCAGTCACACAGCCCACCACCGAAAGGCCTCCGATGGTTGACATCACCAAGGCAGACTTCTTCAGCGAACCCGCACTGGCGGACGACCCGTATCCGTATTTCGACGAGCTGCGGTCGCGGTGCCCGGTACATCCCATCGCCATGCCCCGGGTCATGGCCGTCACCGGCTATGAGGAAGCCATCGAGGTCTACCGGGACCCCGAGGTGTTCTCTGCCTGCAATTCCGTTGCCGGTCCGTTCCCACCGCTCGAAGGCCAGCCCGACGGCGACGACATCAGCGACTATGTCGAACAGAACCGCGAGCACTGGTTCTTCCACGAATACCTGATCACGATGGATGGCGCGCCACATGAGCGCGAACGGGGACTGCTCCGTCGCATCATGACCCCGCGTCGTCTACGGGAGAACGCCGAAGCGATGTCCGCCATCGCCGACCAGTGCCTCATCGAGGATGTTGCGACTGGTGCCAGCGAGGTGATCGCCGACTATTCCCGGCCCTTCACCACTTTGGTGATCGCAGACCTGCTCGGTATGCCGGACGAAGATCGCGAGAATCTCCGCATGAGCAACTTCAAGGCCAAAGTTGTTGGTGCGCTGGGTGGATCAGAAACCGTCGAGACCAACCTGCTCGAGTATTGCGAAGAGCGATTCATGGAATACGTCATCGATCGCCGCCAGAACCCACAAGAGGACGTACTCACCCAACTCGCAACCGCCACCTATCCCGACGGCACCGTTCCGGAGCCCGACGTGGTCGTACGATTGGCATCTTTCCTCTTCGGTGCCGGCCAAGACACCACCGCACGCCTGATCGGATCCGCGCTTCGCATCATCGCCGAAGACCAAGAGCTGCAGGCGAAGTTGCGTGAAGACAAGAAGGTCATAGCACCGTTCATCGAAGAGGTCCTGCGACTGGAAAGCCCCACCAAGAGCGACTTCCGGTTCACGAAGATGGCCGTCAACCTCGGGGGCGTCGACGTGCCGCCCGGTACGACACTCATGGTCCATCCCGGTGCCTGCAACCGCGACGACCGCAAGTTCGAGAATCCGGATGTGTTCGACCTCGCTCGCGAAAACAACAGGGAACACATCGCATTCGGCCGCGGGGCACACACCTGTCCCGGAGCGCCCCTGGCGCGCGCGGAAGCCACCGCCACGGTCGAACGCTACCTTGCGAACACCGGAAACATCGCCATCAACGAGGACAAGCACGGGCCGGCAGGCAACCGTCAGTACAGCTACGAAAAGACATTCCTGCTGCGTGGTCTGTCAGAACTCCATCTGCTCTTCACCCAACCCGGGGAGTGATGAACATGACCACATCGCGTCCGAGACTCACCGTCGACAAGGAACGTTGCGAAGGCCACGCGCTCTGTGTCCAGACCGCTCCTGACATATTCGACATCGGCGACGACGACATGGCCATCTGGGTTGAGTTTCCTCCAGAAGGATCCGAGAAGTCGATCCGCGCTGCGATTGCCGCCTGTCCCCGCCAGGCGATCAGCATCGAGGAACGCTGATCAAGGCAGGAACAACCAGAAACCGGCGACGAGCTGGCTCGTCGCCGGTTTCTGGTTGAACGACAGTTCACATACCGATTCGAATGTTCTTGACCTGCAAGAACTCGTGGAGCCCCTCCAGTCCGCCTGCGCGACCGGTGCCACTTTGTTTGTAGCCGCCATACGGCCCCTGAGGCGAGATGTCGCTGTTCCTGTTGATCCACACCGAGCCCGACTCGAGCTGGCGCGCAACACGATGCGCGCGTGCCAGGTCGGTCGTCTGAACATAAGCATTGAGACCGAAAGTGGTGTCATTCGCCAGGGCGACGGCTTCTGCCTCATCGGTGAAACGCATAACCGACACCACCGGTCCGAAGGTTTCGACAGTCGCCAATGGCGATGTGTTGTCGACATCGACGAACACTGTCGGCTCGATGTAGAACCCGGAGCCGAGGTCACCACCGATCCGATGACCTCCGGTGATCAGTTCGCCCATCTCTTCTTCAACAGCACGGTCGATCACACCGAGGATCCGGTCGGCCGCGGCCTGGCTGACCACGGGCCCGACCATGGTGGCCGCGTCGAAAGGGTCCCCGATCGGTGCAGCCGAGATCACATTCAGAAATCGCTCGAGGAAGTCATCGTAGACGCTGTCCTGCACCAGGATCCGACTCGCGCATGCACAACTCTGCCCTGATTGGCCCAAAGGGCCCTGCCAAGCTGCAAGGATCGCCGCCTGGTCGAGGTCGGCATCCCCGAAGACGATGTCCGCGGATTTGCCACCCAACTCCGTGGCCACCGGAGTGAGATTGGGTGCGGCGGCGGCGATGATCTTGCGGGCCGTGTCGCCGCCACCGGTGAAGTGGATTTTCCCGATCCCGGGGTGACGGACAAGCGCGTCGCCACCCTCGGGTCCCGACGGCAGCACGTTGACAAGCCCTGGCGGCATTCCGACGTCGAGACACAACTCGCCGAACCGCAGGGGGCTGAACGGCGACAACTCCGATGGTTTGAGAATCACCGCATTCCCAGCGGCCAAGGCTGGAGCGACGTTCAGTCCGACGACCACCATCGGGCCGTTCCATGGCGCGATGATGCCGACCACGCCATAGGGCTCACGCTCGATGAGATTGATGTCGAACCTGCTCGATACCGGGGTGCTCGACCCATGAGCCTTGTCGACGTACCCGGCGTAGTACCGAATGAAGCTCTCGGCAAGCATCACGTGGCCGGGGCTGGTTCGCACCGGCACGGCAAAATCGTGAACATTCAGGCGCGCCAGTCGATCAACGTCCTGCTTGACGGCGTCGGCAAGGTCGAACATGAGGTCACGCCTTTGCGCCGGGGGCATGGAGATCCACTCACGCTGGGCCTCTCGCCCCGCTGACACTGCACGATCGATCTCGTCATATCCGGCGAGTTCGACAGTCGCATTACACAACCCATTCGCCGGATAGATGTGATCGTACGTCCCGCCCGACGACCCGGTGACCCGATCACCTCCGATCAACAATGCCGAAGGTAACGCTTCAGAGACCGGTATTGCGCTCATGCTTCCATCCAATCCATTCTGCGGTCAGAGTTGCCGATACGCATGTTCAGCGGATCATGAAGCCCGCGTCCAGGGCCCATTCGGTTCCGGTGATGAACTTGGCTTCGTCGGAGACCAGGAAAGCCACCGCGTTGGCAACATCTTCGGGCTCGAGCATCTGAATCGGGAGTGCGTTCTGCATTCCGGAGATGGAGTTGGAGCCACCGGCCGATGCTTCCTCGAACAGCTTCGCCATGGCCTCGTTCATCGTCATACCACTGGCCACACCTGTCGGATGAATGGTGTTGACCCGAATCCATTCGGGTGCAAGATAACTGGCCAGCCCCTGCATGAGCCCGACAAGTCCGCGCTTGGCCGATGCGTAGGCCATGCCGCTGGCATTGAGTGATGCCGACGCCTTCAATCCGGCAGTGGAGCTGGTGATGACGATCGAACCGCCACGTCCACCTTCGCGTAGCGCCGGCAGTGAGGCACGGACGGTATGGAACACCCCGGACAGGTTCGTGTCGATGACGTCTTTCCAATCGGCGAGGAAGTCCTCCGATTCCGGACCCATCCTGATGATCCCGGCGTTGGCGATCACGATGTCCAACCGCCCGAACTCGGCCAGCCCCTCACCAAATGCTTCCGAAAGCTCCTCATAATTCCGCACATCCGCCTTGCGGGCGACGATCCGACGATCCTGCTGCTCCACAAGCCGCACGGTTTCGGCCAAATCCGCCTCGCTTGCATTGGGATACGTCATCGAATCGACGTTCTCGCAGATGTCCACAGCGATGATGTCGACACCTTCGCGCGCCAACCGCACGGCGTGAGCGCGGCCCTGCCCACGGCCTGCACCGGTGATGAACGCAACGCGACCTTCAAGTCCTGACATTTTCACGCTTCCTTTTCCTGTGACCGGGCGATCCTTGCCCAGGCTTGTTCCGCAACTGCATGGAGAGCTTCACCTTTGGCGAAACCCGAGTACGCCGACAGTTGGAGCACGACCTCGTCCATCTCGGCCTTGGTGATGTCGCCCGATTCGAGGGCCGATCCGGTATGCGACGTCAGTGGCAACGCCGAATCACACACGGCCACAGAGGCAACGGTGATGAATCGTCGATCGCGCCGACTGAGTCCGGGGCGCTGCCAGACGTGTCCGAATACAAAGTTCAGGATGCCGGCGTGCATGTACGGCGTGTCGGGACCGGGAGCCTCGATCAGATTGACGTCACGGAACTCCTGCACGCCACGCTCGATCCGCTCGTCCCAGTCGGACAATCCCAATTGCGTGTTCTCTTGCGGGGCCACCACACCCGAGCGGCCCCGGCCCTGCTCCAATATCGCCCACTGCCGTCGCACAACGCCCTCGAGGTGTGACGCCTTGGGCCAGCCGTTGTAGACCGCGAAATGCAGGACGAACTCCAGCATCTCGTCGATGGTGATGTCACCGCTGCTCAGCGCGGCGATGACCTGATCCTCGATCGGCTGCTGCGCGTCGGCGGCGCCGACACAGGTCAATGTGACCCAGCGGCGGTTGCGGCGGCTCAGTCCGGGCCGCGCCCACACCTCGCCGAAGACAAACCGCTGCTGCGCATCAACAAACGGGGTCGAGCCGATCGGGGGGTCCGACATCATCACGTCGCGATAGCCGGAAGGCGCCAAGTTTTCCATTTTGGGTACTCACTTTCAGGTCAAGTGCCTGAACTTTAAGTCCCTAGCCCTAATTTTGTCCATCATGGTTTCATGGTGAAATGTCGATGCCCCCGGTCGGTCGGTCCGCCAAACAGCAACTGGTGCTCGCCGCCGAGCGCCTTTTTGCGGTCCACGGAATCGACGGGGTACCGCTGCGCCAGATCGGGACCGAAGCGGGCATGGCGAACAAATCGGCAGTGCAATATCACTTCGGATCAAAAGAAGGCCTGGTCGAGGCCATCCTGGTCAACCGCCTCGACGATCTGGACCGCAGGCGGGCACTGCTCCAGGCCCGAACACCCGCTGACGACTTGCGCGGGGTGATCGAGGCACACCATCTACCGTTGATCGAACTCGCCGAAGACGAAGACTGTTACTACTTGCAGTTCCTCGAACAACTCGGACACAAGGTCCACCCCTTGGACCGGCTTCCCTCGTCCAATCGGACAGTCGAGGACGCGTACACCGCACGGGTCGACTCACTGATCAGTGACATACCGAAACGTTTGCGGGAAATCCGGATTCGCCAGGCATCGGCTACAAGCCTGCACGTATGCGCGGATCGGCATCGCACCCGCATGCTGGGGCTACCCATTCCGCCGTACGCGGTACATGTGAGTCAGCTACTGGACAGCTTGATGGCGTACCTCGTGACCCCGCCGTCAGCGGAGACTCTCGCGGCCCTGGCCGCCTGGCCACAATCAAAGAGCAGACGGGCTACGACTGCGACACCTGATAGGTGATGGCCGTCGGACCGCTGACGGATGCCTCGGTCGTGCCGATCACCACGGTGTAGCGCTTGCCGTCCGCCTCGGCCACAAAACCCTTCACGGACTCGGGGCCCTCCTGGCGCTGGAATTGCTCGGTGAACCCACCGTCGAGAAGTTGCGTCGATGCGTTGTCGAACGGGTCACCCGCGTCGGCCCGGCCGGCCACGGTCAGGTTCCAGCCGTCCTTGGCCGTGCCTCCGACAGCCAGCACCGCACCCTCGATCACCGGCACCTGGGAAGGGAAGTCACCGGGCAGCGCCAGCGATCCTGCCGACGTCGAATCGGCCTCTTTGTCGTCGCTGCCGCACGCTCCGACAAGCAACATCAAACCCGCCAGGATCAGCATCACAACCACGCGCACCCGAATCATGGAGACAGACTAGGTGGTGAGGTCGTCAACTGTCCTACCGACCGGCGGACAGCTTTACGGTGACCTGGGCGATTACTTGCATCCGGAAACGAATCGAAGCCCGAATACGGCACCTAGCAGCAGCAACGGTAGACTGGACCGCAGAGAACGAGGCCGAACACCCCACAGCAGGTAGCGCGACAGCAGGTATTGCGCAGTTTGTTCCCTGAGGCCTCGTGCGCCGACACACCGCCCACCTGATCGACGGAGTGCCCCTTGATTGCAGTCCTGGCCGCCTTGGCCATCACGGCTGTGCTGGCGCCTGCGATCATCACCTGGCTGGGCAGGCGCGGCTTCTACATTCTGGCCCTGGCACCCTTCGGCGGGCTCATCTGGGTCTTCGCGAACTGGCCCGACGAATCCAGTGGCATCCGCACCGAGTCGATCACCTGGGTGCCCGCACTGCAGATGAACATCGACCTGCGGTTCGACACCCTGGCCGCGATCATGTCGGTCCTGGTCCTCGGGGTCGGAGCCCTGGTGCTCTGTTATTGCGCCGAGTACTTCACCGAGACCCGGCGCCGGGTCGCCGGCTTCGGTGGCGAGATGGTCGCGTTCGCCGGCGCCATGTTCGGCCTGGTCTGCAGTGACAACATGCTGGTCCTCTACATCTTCTGGGAACTGACCACGGTCCTGTCGTTCCTGCTCGTCGGCTTCTACGCGGTGCGCGCCACCAGCCGTCGCGCCGCGACCCAGGCACTGCTGGTCACCACGGCAGGCGGCCTGGCCATGCTGGTCGGCATCGTCATCCTCGGTGAGATCGCCGGCACGTATTCATTGTCGGAGATCGTGGCCGACCCGCCCGCCGGAACGTCGGTCACCATCGCGATCGTGCTGATCCTGATCGGTGCCCTGAGCAAGTCCGCCATCTTCCCGTTCCACTTCTGGCTTCCTGGCGCGATGGCCGCACCCACCCCGGTCAGTGCTTACCTGCACGCCGCGGCGATGGTGAAGGCCGGCATCTTCCTGGTCGCCCGACTGGCACCGGGGTTCTCCGACCTCGTGTCCTGGCAGGTCCTGGTCCTGGGTCTGGGCACGCTGACGATGCTGCTCGGCGGGTTCCGTTCACTGCGCGAATACGACCTCAAGTTGGTACTCGCCTTCGGCACCGTCTCCCAGCTCGGCTTCCTGATGGTGCTGGTGGGTATCGGCGATGCGAACGTGGCGATGGCCGGACTCACGATGCTCGTCGCGCATGCCATGTTCAAGGCCGCGCTGTTCATGGTCGTCGGCATCATCGACCACTCGACCGGTACCCGCGACCTGCGCAAGCTCGCGTGGCTGGGCTCCAGGTCACCGTGGCTCGCCGCGATCGCGACACTGGCCGCAGCCAGCATGGCCGGGCTGCCGATCACCCTCGGATTCGTCGGCAAAGAGACCGCCTTCTCGGAGATCTGGGACACCGGCGCGCTGAACTCCTGGCAGGGCCCGGTCGAGGTGATCTTGCTGGTGATCGGCTCCATCCTCACCGTTGCGTACTCGCTGCGTTTCCTGTGGGGCGCATTCGGCCGTAAGCGCAAGTCGTCGCCGAGTCCGGCCGTCGCCCGACTGCACAAGCCGACCGCCGCATTCCTCATCCCGGCCGGGATCCTGGCTTTGGCAGGCGTTGCCTCCGGCCCACTCGCCGGTCTGATCGGCGAAGGCTTCGAGCCCTACGCCGAGACCGTCCCCAACTACGGCGAACCGATCGTCCACCTGGCGCTCTGGCACGGATTCAACCTGGCGTTGGCACTGTCCGGAGTCGCTGTGGTCGGTGGAATCGCTCTGTTCGTGCTGGTTCGCGAGCTGGGCCGGCTCGGATTCGTGAAGCCGGCGCTGGGCAACGCCGACCGGATCTACGACGCGGTCCTGCGCGGCGCAGATACCCTCTCGGTCAACCTGACCCGCAACACCCAGCGTGGCTCGCTGCCACGAACACAGGGCATCATCGTCGTCACCCTGGTGCTGCTGCCGACCATCGTGCTGTTCGTCGGTTCGCGAAACCGGCTGGAACTGAACGGTTTCGAGTCACCCGTTCAGCTGGTCATCGGCGGCATCATGGTCGCGTCCGCGATTGCGGCCACCGTACTGCGCAACCGCCTCGCCGCCGTGCTGGTCGTCGGTGTCACCGGCTACAGCTGCGGCGTGTTGTTCGCCCTCCACGGCGCACCCGACCTGGCACTGACACAGTTCCTGGTCGAAACGTTGACGCTGGTCATCTTTGTCCTGGTGCTGCGCAAACTGCCCGCCGAAGCCGAGACGCGGCACGCAACCGGCTTCAAGCCCCTGCGCGCTCTCCTCGGCCTGGCATTCGGCGCACTCCTCGTCATGGTCGGCCTGTTCGCCGCGGCAGCCCGCAACACGATCCCGATGTCGTCCGAGTTGCCCTACGCCGCATACAAGTACGGCAACGGCTCGAACACGGTCAACGTTCTACTTGTCGACATCCGCGCCTGGGACACACTCGGCGAGATCTCGGTCCTCCTGGTGGCCGCGACCGGTGTCGCGTCCATGGTCTTCCGGCACCGCCGGTTCGGAGCAGCGCCCAGCGTCGCCGACGCCACCCGCAGCAATGCGCCACGACCCGCCGGATACAACAGCGCCCAGCAGTTCGGTGAGCGGACGACATGGCTGCGCGGCAGCAACTTCCGTGATCCCCGGCACCGGTCGATGGTGCTCGAGGCCACCACGCGGCTGATCTTCCCGACCATGATCGTGCTGTCGCTCTACTTCTTCTACGCCGGACACAATGCGCCCGGCGGCGGATTCGCCGGCGGTCTCACCATGGGTCTGGCCCTGGTACTCCGGTACCTCGCAGGCGGCCGCTACGAGCTCGGCGAAGCCATCCCGATCGATGCCGGCCGAATCCTCGGTATCGGACTGGGCCTTTCGGTTGGCACCGCGGTGGCCTCGGTCTTCCTCGGCGCACCGGCACTGTCCTCGGCGACGATCGAGTTCACACTCCCGATCTTCGGTGACGTGAAACTGGTCACGGCGCTGTTCTTCGACCTCGGCGTCTACTTCATCGTTGTCGGCCTGGTCCTCGATGTACTGCGCAGCCTCGGCGCCCGCCTCGACGAAGACGCACCAAGGGTCCGTCGCGAAACACAGGAGGTCGGCGCATGAGTGTCAACCTCGGACTACTCATCGTTGTCGGCCTGATGGCGGCCTGCGGCGTGTACCTGCTCCTCGAACGCAGCCTCGTCAAGATGCTGCTCGGGCTGTTGTTGGTCGGCAACTCGATCAACCTGCTGATCATCACCATCTCCGGCGGAATGGGTAACCCGCCGATCATCGGACGTAGTTCGGGAGACCGAACTCAAGACGCCGATCCGCTTGCGCAGGGCATGATCCTGACCGCGATCGTCATCACGATGGGGATGGCAGCGTTCATTCTGTCGCTCGCCTACCGCAGCTTCATGATCAACACCGACGACGAGGTCGACGACGATCCCGAGGATCTGAAGGTCCAGCACCAGCGCAGCGCGGACGCACCCGACCGCGACCGCAGCGACGACCCGATCACCGGCTTCGACACCAAGCGCGGCGACATGTTCGACGACGCAGGCAATCCGTTGACCGAAGAGCAGATCAAGGCCCGCCGCGCCGAGATCTACGAAACCGACATCCTTCCCGACCCCGACGACCTCGCCGACGAACTGGCGGATCTCGAAGAAACCGTGCCGGACACCAGAGGGGGCTCAGACACATGACGTTGTCGAATGCCTGGTTCCCCACGCTGATCGTGGCGCCGGTCCTGGTTCCGATGATCGGCACCGTGCTCACGCTGATCATGGGTCGCTATCCCCGTTTTCAGCGTGTGGTGACCATCGTGGCGATCTCGATCGCCTTTGTCTCCGCCTGCCTGCTGCTGTATCTGACCAACCGCGACGGTACCTACGCCCTGCACATCGGTGGCTGGGATTCAAAGGGCGGCGATCTCGGTCCCCTGGGCATCACCCTTGTCGCCGACCAGCTCTCGGCCCTGATGCTCGTGGTCTCGACCGCGGTCCTGCTCTGCGTCATGCTCTACGCGGTCGGCCAGGGTATCCGCGACGGCACCGTCGACCAGCCGGTCTCGATCTTCCTACCGACCTATCTACTGCTGTGCACCGGAGTCTGCAACGCCTTCCTCGCCGGTGACCTGTTCAACCTGTACGTCTCGTTCGAGGTCCTGCTGGCGGCCAGCTACGTGCTGCTGACGCTCGGCGCCAGCGCCGACCGGGTGCGCGCAGGCGTGTCGTACGTGATGGTCTCGATGGTCTCGTCACTGGTGTTCCTCGCGGGCATCGCGTTCGCCTACGCCGCCACCGGCACCCTGAACCTGGCCGAGATGGCGATCCGCCTGCAGGACATACCCGACGGCACCAAGGGCGCGCTGTACGCGGTGCTGCTGGTCGCCTTCGGCATCAAGGCGGCCGTCTTCCCGCTGTCGACCTGGTTGCCCGACTCCTATCCGACGGCGCCGGCTCCGGTCACCGCAGTGTTCGCCGGCTTGCTGACCAAAGTCGGTGTGTACGCGATCATCCGGGCCCACACCCTGCTGTTCCCTGGTGGCTCCATGGACAAGGTCCTGATGGTGGCCGGATTGCTGACGATGTTGGTTGGCATCTTCGGTGCGATAGCCCAGTCCGACATCAAACGACTGTTGTCGTTCACGCTGGTCAGCCACATCGGTTACATGATTTTCGGCCTCGCACTGTCCACAGAGTTCGGATTGTCCGGCGCAATTTACTATGTGGCCCACCACATTCTGGTGCAGACAACGCTGTTCCTGGTGGTCGGACTCATCGAGCGACAGGCCGGCTCTGCCTCACTGCGCCGCCTGGGTGGTCTGGCGGCCAGTCCCCTACTGGCAGCTCTGTTCTTGATCCCGGCGCTGAATCTCGGTGGCATCCCGCCGTTCTCCGGGTTCATCGGCAAGGTCGCGCTGATCGAAGCCGGCGTCCAGGACGGCAGCGTGCTCGCCTGGTTCCTGGTCGGCGGCTCGGTCGTGACCAGCCTGCTCACCCTCTACGTGGTGGCCCGTGTGTGGACCAAGGCCTTCTGGCGCCCGCGCGCCGACGCCCCCGAAGGTGAAATGGCCGATGCCGGTCCCTCACCGCTGCTCGACGGATCCGACGCCGATGACGTCGCCTTCGACGACCGTGTCGATGTCGGCCGGATGCCCATCGGCATGGTGGTCCCCACCATCGCGATGGTTGTCGCAGGCATCATCCTCACTTTGTGGGCCGGCCCCATCTTCGAGTTCACAGATCAGGCCGCCGCCGATCTCACCGACTCGAGCATCTACCTCGACGCCGTGCTGGGAGGTGGCCGGTGACCGAGCCAACCGCATCGTCGCGACCACAACCGCCGTCCCCGCGCGGTCCGATACGTGCGCACCTGGTGAACGCCTGGCGGTTCACCGTCATCTTCATCGCCTGGCATCTGACCAGGATCGGGATCCTGATCAGGAACCGCATCCAGATCAAGCGATGGTTCGGTTCGGACCGCCGCGAAGTCGCAGTCCGGGTGTGGACGATCTCCTGGCTCACCTTCGTCTGGGTTCTGCTCTGGGGTACGTTCGACCTCGCCAACGTCATCGCCGGCATCGGCGTCGCGATCGTGGTACTCATCCTGCTGCCGCTGCCGCGGGTCCCGGTTGAAGGCCGCATCCACCCGTTGACGGTGGTGGAGTTGATCTTCCGCCTGCTGACCGACCTCTTCAAGTCGAGTTTGCAGGTCGGCTGGCTGGCGATCCGGCCCGCCAAACCACCCCTGAGCGCGGTCTTGCGGGTCCGGCTTGCCATCAAGTCGGACCTGGTACTGACGCTTGCCGTGGACTATCTGAATCTGGTGCCCGGAACCATGGTGGTCGAGATCGACCACAGCCGCCGACTGCTGTACGTCCATATCATCGACGCCAGCTCACCGGAAAAGGTGAAGGCCTTCCACAAGCAGGTCGAAACCGTCGAACGGTTGTTCATCAAGGCCTTCGAGCGCGATAGTGAATGGCATGCCAGCCCGTACCACGGAATCGACGACGACTACACGAGCGGAGTCATGAAGTGAACGTTGTCTGGGTCATTGCTGCCTGTCTCCTCCTCTCCGCGTCGGTGCTCACCACCGCTCGCATGCTGATCGGCCCCGACACCCTCGACCGGCTCGTTGCGCTCGACACCGCGGTGGCGGTGGCGACGTGTTCACTGGCGGTGTGGGCGGCCTACTCCATGGACTCGACGGTGGTGTCCGGGATCGTCGCGCTGTCGCTGCTCGGCTTTGTCGGAACCGTTGCGGTCGCCCGCTTCCGCGTCCGGGACAACGAGGTGTAGCGAATGATCTCCGACATCATCGTCTCCATCCTGGTCCTGAGCGGATCATTGATGGCATTCACGGCCTCCATCGGAATCCTGCGCTTCCCGGACACGCTGACCCGCATGCACGCGGCCACCAAACCTCAGACACTCGGACTGCTCCTGGTCCTGATCGCCGCCATGATCCGCCTCTGGGACACCGTCGATTTCGGCATGCTGGTGCTATCGGCGATGTTTGCCCTGGTCACCGCGCCGGTCATCGCACATCGGGTCGGCAAACTGGCGTACCAGGAGCAACGGATGCGCGACGACCTCATCCGCGAGGACGAGATCGAAACGCATCGCACCGACTGATGGCGTTGCCGAACTGATGGATCCCGAACCGTCCCCCTCCACACCCGCGCCATCAGCCTCGGCACTGCGGCGCGGTGGCGAGCTCGGAAAAGTGGCCGCACACACCGCGATCCGGAGAGTCCGTTCGCGCGCGGCCACCCTGGGCGGTTCCCCCGACGAACGCCGCCGACGCGCAGAGCGTGATGCCCTCGCCGCTGCCGATGAGCTGATCACCGTCCTCGGGTCCATGAAAGGCGCGGCGATGAAGGTCGGACAGTTCCTCTCACTGCTCGACCTGAACATGGTGCCGCACTCGGCACGACCCGCGTTCAACCAGAAACTCGCGATACTCCGCGACAACGCTCCCCGGGTGTCGAACGAAACCATGCTCGCCGTGGTCCGTGCCGAACTCGGTGACCGGATGTCTGCGATCGCAGAGATCGATCCCGTCCCGATCGCCGCCGCCTCCATCGGACAGGTGTACCGGGCGCGGCTCACCGATGGCCGCGACGTCGCCATCAAGGTGCAGTACCCCGGGATCGACCGGGTGGTGCGGGCCGATCTGAAGAATCTCGCCATTGCGCTGCGCCTGTACAAAGGCCTTCTGCCCACGGCGGATCCGCACTCGTTCGTTCGTGAGATCACCGGCAACATCGTCGCCGAGCTCGACTATGCGGCCGAGGCCGACAACCAGCGCAGGCTTGCGGTGCGCTATCAGGGACACCCGTTCATCCAGATCCCGGATGTGATCGAAAGTCTGTGCAGTTCAAAGGTCCTGACCACGGAGCTTGTCAGTGGCATCACCTTTGACGAGGTGGCGAAACTCGATTCGGAGACCCGCGACCAGGTCGGGGAAGTGATCTACCGGTTCTACTGCGGCAGCATTCACACCGACGCCACGTTCTGCGGCGACCCACACCCGGGCAACATCATGCTCGCCGACGACGGCCGGGTCGCCTTCCTCGACTTCGGATCCAGCAAGACGATGTCCAAACACGCCTTGCAACTGGAGCGAGCAGCACTGATCGCCGCCCGCGCCGGCGACTCCGCACAGGTCGCCCGGATACTGCGACGCGGCGACATCCTCATCGACGAGGACAACATCACCGACGCCGACGTCCTCGCCTACGTCCAGGACTCCACGTGGTGGCATATGGACGACGTGAGCCTGACCATCACACCCGAGATCGCCAACAGCGCCATGGTTGCGGCCGTCCATCCCGCCCATGAGTACGCCGAACCCGCACGTAGACAGCGATTCCCGGAGGAGCATCTGATGGCCCGGCGAGTCGAGTTCTACACCTGCGCCATGCTCGGCCAACTCGGCGCGAGCGCCAACTGGTTCCGGATCGAATCAGAGTGGCTCACCGGCGCCGAACCGGAAACCGAACTGGGACAAATCGATCAGTGGTGGCGAAAGCGCACCTTCAGCGACTGAGTTCGCCGACCACCGCGTCCACGACCGAAACCATGTCACCGGTCTCCGCGTGGATCTTCCGCTGCCGCTGATAGGAGCCGCCCCGGCGCGGTATGTCTGCCACCGAAGCCAATTCGGCAACGCAGTCGAGTTCGACCGCAATCGGGGCCAACCGGGTCAATATGTCGTCGAGGTCGTCGGTGACAAGACGCTCGTTGCACTGTGCGTCGGTGATGATGATGGCGTCGAGTCCGTAACGTGCGGCCCGCCACTTGTTTTCCTGCACCAGCCAGGGGGCCATCACCGGCAGCGTTTCACCGGCGTCGAGCCGATGATCGAGATCGACGACCAGACAGTGGATGAGCGCCACCAGTCCGGCCAGTTCGGCCACGGTGGACACTCCGTCGCAGACCCGGATCTCCACCGTCCCCAACACCGGTGACGGCCGGATGTCCCAGCGGATCTCATTGAGGTGCTCAATGATTCCGGTGGTCATCTGATCGCCGACAAAATGCTCGAACTCGGACCACTTCTGGAATTGGAACGGCAGGCCCGCGGTGGGAAGTTGCTGGAACATCATCGCGCGGTTACTGGCATATCCGGTGTCCTGGCCCGACCACATCGGCGATGACGCCGACAACGCAAGCAGGTGCGGGTACTGGTTCAGCAACGACGACACGATCGGTAAGACCTTGTCGCGGTGGTTGATCCCGACGTGCACGTGCACACCCCAGATGAGCATCTGACGACCCCACCACTGGGTGCGTTCGATCATCTCGGCGTACCGGGGTGAGGGCGTCAGCTGTTGTGTCGACCACTGCGCGAACGGGTGCGTACCGGCGCCGTACAGGTCGACGCCGATATCGTCGGCGATCCGGCGGACCACCGCCATCGACTCGGAGAGGTCGGCTATCGCCTCCCCGGTGTTGTCGCAGATTCCGGTGACGAGTTCAACGGTGTTGCGCAGCAACTCTTTGTGGATACGGTCACCGGAACTCGGGTTGTCGAGTCGGCTCACCTCTTCGAACAGTCGCGCCGCGGAGTTCGACAGATCCCTCGTCTGCTTGTCGACGAGTGCGAACTCCCATTCCACGCCGAGCGTGGGCCTCGGCGAAGCGTTGAAGTCGATCGACCGAGAGTTGTTTATCTCAGGCCTCTTCGATGACGCCGCAGGCGATCCGCTTGCCGGCGTCACCTGTCATCAGCGTTTCCTCGTCAGCCGCCGGTGCGTACTTGGTCGGAATGTTGCCGAAGTTGTCCGGCTTCTCGTGGATCACGATCGCGGTCTGCAGGATCTGCTCGATGTCGAAGGTGTCGGTGACGGTGACGGTTTCGCCGGTGCCCTCGTCGTTGATGTAAATCGATACGAGGTCACCGCTGGCCGGATGCGAGGTGTTGCCATCGACCTGCAGGTGTCCGCCTGCGGAGAGGAAGTCTCCGGCGGCGCCACCGGTCGGAGAGGTCGAGCCGGGCTCGCACTTGCCAACCGCGTGGACGTGCATGCCATGGAAACCGGGTGCGAGGTTCTCCGCCTTCACGGTGACGACAACCGAACCCTCTTCGTTCGTGTCGAAGCTGGCCGTGCCTGCCGACTGGCCATCGGGTGTGCGCAGTTCCGCGGTGGCCTCGCCACCTTCACTCGGATCACCGATCGCGCCGACGTCGACCGGTGCCGGATCACCCGTCACGACGCTCGGCGTCGTCCCCTTTTCCTTGGTCGGGTTCTCATCCGCGCTGCAACCGGCCACAAAAAGCACAGCCATTGCTGCCGGTGCCACCAGCGCGGCGGCCCGCCACACAGTGCTGAGGTTCTTGAGCGAGCGCTGCGCCATGATTGAGCTCCCTTTGGGGTTGGGGTAAGAATCCACCGGTTCTACCGTCGGTAGTAGGTCAGAAAATCATATCCGTGTTGATGCCGAGCTCCGCCTCCGGCTTCGTCTTTCCGTTCCGGTCGGGATCATCACCGGGTCACGACGATGAGTGGCAACCCACCCGGACACTGGCTGAACGCCGACGGCCGCGGATCAACCGAGACGTCGCCCCCGAGATCTTCGGCGAGTTGCTCGGCGGCAGCGCGCTGCCGGGCGGTGTAGAAAATGGTGTTCTCGGTGATGCTCGCCGACTGCAGATTCGTCGGTTCCGCGGTCTCCCAGCCCAGGTCTTCGACCTTTTTGGTGTACGTCTGGCCCAGGCCGCTGACCGTGCCCGCATTGAAGATGCAGACCTCCGGACGGGTGGGGTCAGCCGAGATGGAGGTCGATGGCCGCGGTGTGGTCGTGGCCGTTGGCATGGACTCCGTCGCCGGGGCCTGCGGCGCAGCCGATGAGGGCGCAGCCGAAGTCGACTGCCGACTCTGCGCAGCTTGGAGGCCGGCTTCGGGGTCGGAGTCGCCCGTGGCAGCGGAATGCCAACCGAGTCCGATGAACACCACGGCAACGGACAGCAACAGCATTGCCCCGGCACGTAGTGGCAGGTGAGGGTTTTCCCGACGCGTCGGAGATTCCGGCGGGTCGGATTGGTCGGGCTTGGTCATTGGGTCAACCTTACGAAACTTCCCCGGCCGTCCGCACGCGGCGGGTCCGACAAGTCATCGAAACGGCAGAACCGAGCCATCAGGAACGGCAAAGCCGAGCCATCAGGTGACGTCGAAACCGAGGCGGCGGGCCGCACGGGCCTTCTGCCGACTGGCCCGCAGACGACGCAGTCGCTTGACCAACATCGGGTCGGCAGCCAGCGCCTCAGGACGGTCGACGAGTGCATTGAGCACCTGGTAATAGCGGGTTGCGGACAAGCCGAACAACTCTTTGATGGCCTCTTCTTTGGCGCCGGCGTACTTCCACCATTGACGTTCGAAAGCCAAAACCTCATGCTCGCGCCGAGTCAGTCCATCGGCTCCAACCTCGCCGGGCCCCAACTCTGCATGGTGCTGGCTGATGTTGTCCGCAAGTCCGGAATTCTTCTGGTCTCGCGCGGTTGCGCCGTCCATCTCGCTCCCTTGAGAATCGGTCCTACTCCACCCCGTCGCCACACATCAACTTGACGATAGTTATGGCGCGAATTACATCAGTGTGGTTCGTGGTACATCTAACCACGCCGCCAGTGGATTTCGCGCGATGGCATGCCGAGTAATCTGACCCTCATGGCAATTCTTCCGATCTGCATCGTCGGTGATCCGGTGCTGCACAAACCCACTGAGATCGTCACCCTCGACGCCGAGGGCAAACCACCCGCTGACGTGGTGGCATTGCTCGACGACATGTACGAAACCATGGACGCGGCCAACGGTGTTGGACTCGCCGCAAATCAGGTCGGCGTGGGTCGGCGTTTCTTCGTCTATGACTGCCCCGAGGGTGATGGCCGGACAGGGCCGCGGCGTCGCGGCGAAGTGATCAACCCCGTCCTCGAGACGTCAGAGATTCCCGAGACCATGCCCGACCCGGACGACAACGACGAGGGCTGCCTGTCGGTCCCGGGATTGCAGTTCCCCACCGGCCGCGCCGACTGGGCAAAGGTGACCGGCGTCGACCGAAATGGCGATTCCGTAGAGATAGAGGGCAAAGGCTTCTTCGCCCGGATGCTTCAGCACGAAGTCGGACACCTCGACGGCTTCCTCTACACCGACGTTCTGGTCGGACGGAACGCCCGGGCCGCCAAAAAGACCATCAAACGCAGTGGATGGGGTGTGCCCGGTCTGTCCTGGCTGCCGGGCTCGGAGTCCGATCCGTTCGGCCACGACGACGAAGATGACGACGACTAGGTGACCCCGGCTGCAGGCGACCGCGTGGTGGTGCGCTTCCGGAAAGGACCCGGCGCGCCCGCCGACTGGCGCGCCGACGAGACCGCGACCCTGAGCGACGTCACCGGCATCCTCGAATCCACGAAACCGGAACTCCGGGTCCGGCGCGGGGTCGAATCGCTGCACATCCCAGCCGAACTGGTCGTCGCGGTGAAAGTGCTCTCCGACAAGCCGGTGCGGAACTCGGAGATCCGGTCCTTGGAGGTCGCGGCCACCCGGGCCTGGCCCGGGCTGGAGTCGGAGATGATCGACGGCTGGTTCGCCCGGGCGGGTGGTGGATTCACCCGGCGGGCCAACTCCGCGGTGCCGCTGGAGATGGGCGCCCGCCTCGACTCGCAGACCCTGCAGCGGTTGGGCCAGTGGTACGCCGCGCGGGATCTGCCGTTGATGCTTTCCGTGGTATCCCGGCTGATCCCTCGGTCCCACGTCTCCGAAGACGACTACACGAGCCCGGTGGACGTACTGACCGCACCGATCGGCACGACGGCGACAACTCGGGCCGATCACCTCGTGACGATCACCGATCAACCGACCGACAAGTGGCTGGCGAACCATGCCGCAGGGCGGACGATCTCCGACCTGTCCACGGCACGGGCTGTTGTGTCCGCATCGCAGGACGGACGTCTCGGCTTTGCCGAGGTACGCGATTGCGTCGGCGATGTGGTTGCCATCGGTCGCGGCGCGATCACCACCGGTCTCAAAGGCGAAGTATGGCTGGGTGTTTCAGCACTCCATAGCGACCCCGAACACCGAGGTCACGGCTACGGACGCTCGATCATGGCCGCGATCGAGACCTGGGGCGCCGCCGGTGGCGCGACATCGACCTACCTGCAGGTCGAAACCACCAACCAGCTCGCCCGGGAGTGGTACCGCCGCTTGGGCTTTGGTCTGCACCACTCTTACGGCTACGTCGAGTACCGCTAGCGTCGAGCGGGCTACTCGGCGCGGCGGCGCCGGACGAACAGGACAACCAGCGCGGTCACGACCAGAGAAATCGCCACCGACACGGCGGTCCGCGTGACGACGCCGCCGAATCCCGCCGCCTCGATCAGGTCGATCGGCTCGGCGGGCTTCCTCGGCGCCACCGGCTTGTCGACCGCAGGCGCGACAACCGAGGTCGGTGTTTCAGCGGTCTCGGCAGCTGGTGTCTCGTCGACTGGCACGGCGGCCTGGTCGCCCTCGATCTCTGCCGCAAGGTTCTCGGAGAATTGTCCGATCAGTTTGCCCGCCACCTCGGCCATCGCACCCCGCCCGAACTGTGCGGGTTTCCCGGTGATGTCGAGTTCGGTCTCGACGAAGACATCGGTTGAGGTGGGACCGGCTTCGACGAGGCGGCAGGTCACCACCGCGCTGGCGGTGCCGTTGCCTCGGGCTTCACGTCCGCTACCTTCGAGGATGGCGATCTTGGCCTCTTCGTCGCGGGAGCGAAACTTGATGGTGCCCGCGTAGCTCAACGCGATCGGACCCAGCTTCACCTTGACCTTGCCCTTGAACTGGTCGCCCTCGTTCGAGGTGAGCGTTGCTCCGGGAACGCATGGGGCAACTCGTTCGATGTCGAGCAACACCTGCCACGCCTCCTCGACCGGAACGGCGATGCTGAACTGGTTCTCGAGCTTCATGCGGGCCTTTCACTTCCGTTGATCGAATCGGCCGCCGCACGAACGGCTTCCACGATTCCCTGGTAACCCGTGCACCGGCAGATGTTACCGGAGAGCGCTTCCCTGATCTCGGTATCGCTCGGATCGGGCGTCTCCCGCAGGAATGCGGTCGCGGACACCACAAAACCCGGTGTGCAGAAACCACATTGGAGACCGTGGTGGTCACGGAACGCGCACTGCACTGTGGAGAGTTCACCGTCAGAGGACGCCATACCCTCGATCGTCGTGATCTCGGCGCCGTCCACCTGGACCGCGAAGAGCAGGCAGGCACGCACCGCCTCCCCGTCGACGAGCACGGTACAGGCGCCACACACGCCGTGTTCACAGCCGAGATGCGTTCCGGTCAAACCACAGTCGACCCGCAGGAAATCGGCCAGCGTGAGCCGGGGTTCAATCGATGCGTGATACAGCGCGCCGTTCACCCAGACCTTGATCTCTACATCAGCCATTCTTCGCCTCCAAAAGCGCGCGATCGAGCGCACGGTTGACTCGTGTTGCCCCGACCCGGGTTCGATACTCGGTGGAACCATGCAGATCCGCCGGAACCGAGGTGAGTCCCGACACTGCGAGTTCCCCGATTTCTTTGGTGTCGATCTCGTCGACGAAAACGCCGATCAGCGCCTGTTCGGCCGCGGTGGCGCGGGTGACCGCGGGACCGAGACCGAACAGACCTATGGCGCATCTGTCGATCCGCGAATTGTCGTCGATCCGTACCGCCACGGTTGCTCCCGCTATTGCGAAATCACCCTGGCGGCGGGCGAACTCATCAACAGCGAACCCGCATCTGCCTTCCCATACCGGGAAAGTGATGCCGGTCAGCAATTCGTCTTCGGCCATGTCGGTGCTCCACATGCCGGTGAAGAACTCCGCAGCCGGCACCGTCCTCGCACCACGAGGCGACAGCAATTCGATCTGCGCGTCGAGGGTGATGGCCACCGCCGGATACTCGGCTGCGGCATCGGCGTGAGCGATCGAGCCGCCGATGGTTCCGCGATTCCGAATCTGAAAGTGCCCGATCAGCGGGGTCGCCCGCGCCAGCAACGGCACCGATGCCGCCACGGTCTCCGACCGGCCGATGACACTCTGCCTGGTGCCCGCACCGATCCAGACGGATTCACCGCGCACCTCGATGCCTTCCAGCCCGGACAACCGGCTGATGTCGATCAGATGCTCGAATGCCGCGAGGCGCAGCGCCAGCATCGGCATCAGGCTCTGGCCGCCCGCAATGAATTTGGCCTCATCGCCGAGTTCGGCGAGCAGACTGACCGCTTCCTGCGCGGTGGCCGGCCGGTGGTAGTCGAACGCTGCGGGCTTCATCGGATCACCGATCCCGCGCGGGCCGCATCCACCATCGCGACGATCCTCGCCGGGCTCAGTGGTAACTCACTGACCTCGACACCGAACGGTGCCAGTGCATCGGCAACGGCGTTGACCACAGCCGGTGCCGACCCGATCGCCCCACCCTCGCCCACGCCCTTGAACCCGCCCGGACCGGGGCCCATCGTCTCGACGTGCACTATCTCGATGTTGTCGGGAACTTCGGTTGCGGTGGGCATCAGGTAGTCCATGAATGTTGTGGTCACCGGGTTTCCGGATTCGTCGTAGGCCAGGTGCTCGTAGAGTGCGCCGCCGATGCCCTGCACCGTTCCGCCCCGGATCTGCCCCTCCACCACGTTCGGATTGATCATCGGGCCGATGTCCTCACCGACGATGAACCTCAGAAGGGTGACTTCACCGGTCTCGATGTCGACCTCACAGGTGCACACGTGGGTGGCATTGGCCCAGATCATCGGAGCCTGCGCCTTGTACCGGCCACTGGACTCGAGGCCCGGAGATACACCCGGCGGGAGCGAATCGGGTTGGTAGTACGCGATATCGGCGATCTCGGCGAGAGAAACACCCGGTCCGTCCCCACCTCGTACCGAGGCATGACCGCGGATGAAGTCGACGTCGGCGACATCGGCACCCAACTTGTGGGCGGCGATCGCCAGGATCTTCTCCCGTAGACCGGTCGCGGTCACGGCCACCGCACCGGCCGTCATCGACCCCGTACGGCTGCCCTGGGTTCCGGCACCGAATGGGGTCAGTGCGGTGTCGCCCTGGATGGTGTGGACGTCTTCGATCGCCACACCGAGTGCGTCCGCGGTCAACTGCACGACAGTCGTCTCGACGCTGTTGCCCGCCGAACCACCGTTCACGAAAACATCAACGGTCCCAGACGGATTGACCCGGATCGTGGCACCCTCGGTTGCCATGAACGGCGTGGAGGCCGAGGTGGGTTCGATGTAGGTACAGGTACCAACACCCAGATAGCGCCCCTCGGCCCGCGCAGTCACCTGCTCACGACGGAAGGCCGGGTAGTCGAGCGCCTCGATCGCTTTCTCAAAGGTCTCGAGCGGGGTCGCATCCGAATACGGCATCCCCAACGCGTTGCTCACCGGCATCTCGTCGGCGCGGAGCAGGTTGCGACGGCGCAACTCGATGGGGTCGATGTCCATCTGACGGGCGGCGGCGTCGAGCAACACTTCCCTGGCCATCGACTCGTACTGCCATGGGCCGCGGTACGCGACGCGCCCAACAGTGTTGGTGTACACCAACTTCAGGCTGAACGTTGCGTCCGGAACCCGGTACGGGCCGGGGAACAACATTCCCACCGCTCCCGCACCGGTCAGCGGCGACGGAATCGGGTAGGCCCCGATGTTCTGTACATGATCGAGTTCGGCGGCGACGATCTTGCCGTCGGAGTCGAAGGCCATCCGGGCATCACCGTGATCCTGGCGCGCCATACCCGCCGACATCAGGTGCTCCTGCCGGTCCTCGATCCACTTGACCGGAACACCGATCTTCTTCGCGGCGATCATCACGCAGATCTCTTCGCGCTGCGGCACGACCTTCTGGCCGAATCCGCCTCCGGTGTCGCGGGACACCACCCGGACCCGATGCTCGGGGACACCGAGTATCCGGGAAGCAAATCCGCGGGCTTCGTGCGGCGATTGGGTGGAGATCCAGATCGTCATCTCGCCACTGGGCGAAGACCATTCGGCGATGATGCCGCGCGTTTCCATCGGCATGGGCGAGTGGGCCTGCTGGTACACGGTTCGGCGGACGACGTGCGCGGCACCGTCGAAGATCGGATCCATCTCCGATGCCGGACGTCCGGGGAGTTCGATCGCCACATTCCGCGCGAACGCCTCGTGGACCAATTCGGTGGAATCCTGCGCGGTCCGGTAGTCGACCACCGGTGCCTGTACGTCGTAGTCGACGATCACCATGTCGACGGCGTCTTCGGCGATGTAGCGACTGGTGGCGATCACCATGGCGATCGGGTCGCCGACAAATCGGACCTCACCGTCGGCCAGTGCGGGCCACTGCGACGATCCGCCGACCATCCCGTCGAGGGAGTAGCGGAGTTCGTGGATGCCGGGATTGATATCGGCGGCAAGGTAAATGGCCTTGACCCCATCGATCGCCAGCGCCTCCGAGGTGTCGATACCCAGGATCCGGCCGCGCGCCACGGTGCTGCGCACAAACGCGATGTGCAGCATGCCCGGCCGGGTGATGTCGTCGACGTAGCACCCCGCGCCGGCCACGAGCCGGGCGTCCTCGACCCGTGGCACCCGGGCCCCGACGTACCGGGCGGTTGAAATTTCAGTTGTGCTCACCGGCACCCCTCTGTCCGTTCACATTGCGCATGATCGACATACTTTTGTGCACTCGCTCAGCTTTGTAGGATTGCGGTATGTATAGCAGTTTTCGGAGAAGTCGGTCAAGGTTTTGCTTTCCTTCGCAGTCCCGCAAAACACCAGGTCTTTTGGCGTGACCGAGGGTGTACGACGCCGTAGGGTCGACGCCGCCGGAGAGTCCGAAACCCGCGACGCGCTGGTACGGGCGACCGCTCAGATCATGCTCGAGGAGGGCTACGCCGCGGCCACCTCACGACGGGTCGCCGCGCGCGCCGGGATCAGGCCGCCCCTGGTGCACTACTACTTCCCGACCATGGACGATCTGTATCTGGCCGTTTTCCGGGACGGCGCCGAGGCCAACCTGGAACGCCTCAAGAGGGCACTGCTCGATGAGCGGCCCATGGACGCCATCCTCCAACTGCACAGCGATCCGAAGGGCACAGCGCTCCAGATGGAGTTCATGGCGCTGTCGAATCACCGAAAGGCGATCCGTTCTGAGATCGCGGCATACGGACTGCGTTTCCGCGAGATCGAGACGGCCGCGTTCGCGATGCTGATGGGCGCGCGTGGCATCGATCCGCGCGACCTCCCCCCGGTCGCGGTGTCGGTTGCGCTGACCTGCGTGACCCGCACCCTGGTCATGGAGAACGAACTGGGTATCACCGGTGGGCACGATCAGACGCAGCGAGTGCTGGACGATCTGGTGCGACAGCTCGAACTACGGCCACCCCGGATCGAGCACGGCTCCGAATAGTCGACCTATCTGAAGCGGGCAACATACCGTCGCTGCCAAGGCATTTCGACGGCGCCCTCGCGATAGTTTGCCCGGACGTAGTCGACGGCCTGCGCTGCGGGTACACCGTCGATCACGGCCAGAGCGGCCAGCGCCGTACCGGTCCGTCCGCGACCTCCGAGGCAGGCCACCTCCACCCGTTCGGTTTCGGCGCGCTCCCACACCTCCCGAAGTGCGTCGGCAGCTGCCGCCCGATCGGACGGTAGCCAGAAATCCCGCCACCGCAGCCATCGATGTGGCCACGCCACAGCCGGCGGCTGGTGACCGAGCAGGTACAGCCCGTAGTGGGGTTGCGGACCGGATGGCATCGGGTCGCGTAATCCTCGTCCTCGCACCCGCCTGCCAGAGGGCAGTTCGAGCACCCCGTCAATCGAGTCGCCCCAGGTGAGAGCCATAGCGCAAGGGTAAACCGACAACTCTCCCTGAACTCCGGTATCCGCCCACAGCGAACCCGTGTGACGAATCCCTGTAACGGTGTAATCATGTAATCACCTACCAAGGAGGCATCATGAAAGGCACACATCCAGGATCCAGAGGGCCCGGTGGACGTCGCGGTGGCTGGCAACAGGCGCAACTCCCGGACGCAGGCGATGCCGGTGCATGGTTCACCGGACGACTGCCCGACGACTGGTTCGACGGACCGGTCGAGGTGACCGTCGACCGCGACGAGATCACCGTCATCGGCACCCTGACACCCCCGGACACCGGCACCGACGACAGCGGCACCGAAAACACCGCGACCGCTGCGGCCCAAGGACGCGCATCACGCTTCCGTGAGGACACCCGCGGCGAACGGATGTCCATCGCCGACGAGGCCCAGGCCCGATATGCAAGAAAAGTTTCATGGGGCGTCAAGGTCGGCGACGAGCGGATCTTGTTCACCCACATCGCCGTTCCCGTGATGACGCGCCTGCGTCAGCCGGAACGACAGGTCCTCGACACCCTGGTCGACGCCGGGGTCGCACGATCACGTGCCGACGCACTGGCGTGGTCGGTCAAACTCGTCGGGGCCCACACCGACGAATGGCTGGGCAAACTACGATCCGCGATGGATGAGGTGGACAGCCTTCGCGCCGAAGGCCCAGGCCTGTAGAGCGCCAGTCCCCGGAAATTCGCGCCACGTCCCTGCACACGCGCCGGTTGCAACTGGCGCGAACAGCGGTAGGTGGCGCGAATTTCGCAGGTGAGCCGTACTAGCGGAACCAGCCGGAGTTCTTCGCCCGCCACAGCATCTCCGACCAGTACCCCCAGTCGTGTGTGCCGGTGATCGGGTAATCGGTGGTGATGGGCAGCCGATTGATCGCCGCCTGAACCTCAAATGCGCGGGTTTGCGAAAGGGCCAGCACCTCGAGGGGCGAACCCTTGAGGGAGTTGATGGGATCGGTGTTGTACTGGCCCCACAGTCCGGTGGACGCGGCGACCCGCACGTTGAGCCCGTGCATCTTCGGCACCTGGATGAGCGGGTCGTTGTCTGCCCAGCGCGGGCTCCATGGCGGGCCGAACATGCTGTCCGAGTTGAACGGACCAACGCCGGCTTCGATGCCCGCATCGATGAGCATCAACCGCACCGCACTGCGGGTGCCGGGGATCGACAATGCCAGGACGCCGGACATGGAGAAAGCGTGCGAGAAGTTGTGTCGGTTGTTCGCGGCGATCACCAGCGCGGGGCCGCCGCCCATCGAAATCCCGGCGATGGCGTATCTGCCACTGGGTCCCCGAAGTCCCTGCCCGTCCATTGCCCGGACCAAACTCCAGCTGATCACGCAGTTCCACTGGTACCGGAACTGTTGGTTGTTGAAGTTGCTGGGGGCGTCCCAATCGGCATACCAGCTGGCCAGCCCGCCAACGGGCTGGACCACGTTGACGCCGGAATCGGCCATGTCCTGGACCCGGGTGTTGTGCTCCCACCCGCTGACATCGTTGGTCGCCCGCAATCCGTCGAGGAGTACCACCGTCTTGTAATTTCCCGGCTGCGCCCAGTAGTTCACTTTGATCTGGCCGGGCATGCCGCAGGCATCGATCCACATCGTCTGACGGGAAGGTGCTGCGCTCGCGACGCCGGAACCGATGGTCACACCGCCGATGACCAGCATTACCGCACTGATGAACGCAGCTAACAAACGTGATCTGGTTCGTGCTCCCGAGCGCTTGGCTGCAACAATTTTCATCGACGGTCTCCCTCGGCTTGCAGGCCATGTGATAACCATGTCGTCAAAAGTCCAACAAATGTAACGCGAGGGATCGCTCACTGCAGTCGAAAGACGAAACTGCGGAGAGCAGTGCACCGGGGATCGGGCAGCCTGATCGACGCGAAATCCGCTTCGCAGGTGGCGAAAACCCGACCTCTAAGTTGCGGCGAAAGCGGTCAATGTCGCTTCGACCACCGCCGCAACCTCCGCCACGTCGGGTATGTGCTCGGAGTCGGTTTCGATGCCGATCCACAGCCGGCCCGCGTAGGACGCCGCGGTGAATCCGATGCGCACGTTGCCGGCGAGTGGGCCCAACGGCCACAGCTCGACAAGTGGTGCCCCATCGAGAGCCAGTGGGCGGCTCGGACCCCGCACATTGGACGCAACGGTGGCGATCATGCGCTGGTGCTGAGCCAACACATTGAACCCGCGCGCCAGCAGAGCCGACCGGATGACGGTCCCGGAGGCCCTCGCCAGAGTCTTCGACGCCGCGGTCCGCTGCGCGACCACCGCAAGTGCCGACAACGGATCGACAAGTGGCACATCGACGATCATCACACCGACGGCATTGTGAGCGGCGCCGTGCGCGGCGATTCGCACCGGAACCGAAATCGCGAGGGACCCCGGAATCGGTTCTCCCGCATGCTCGAGCACAGCGGCAAGACCCTGCCCCACCGCGATCAGGTAGGCGTCGTTGACCGTTGCGCCGCTACGTTGGGCCGCCGCCTCGAGCGCCGCGAGATCAACACTGGCTGACGACACTGCCCGGCCTGCACTCACGGGACCGAGCAGTGTCCGAGACCTGATGCGCGACCGCATGATCGAACGCATCCGAAAGGCCATCCTCGACCCGGACGACGTTGCGGAACCCAGCTCGTGCTCAACGACTCTCACCGGCCGGACATCGGGTTCCACCGAATCCTCCCGGAAAAGGCGCTCCATCAATGCACTCGCACGAGCGCCATCGACCAGCGCGTGGTGTAGCCGCACCACCAATCCGCAGCGACCGGATCGCGCGGCCGGGACGAGCGCGATGTGCCAGGGCGGGTGATTCACGCGCAATGGTGTCATCACCAGACGGCCGCATACATCTTCGAAATCCTCACTGGAGCGCGCCTCTTCGACGGTGATATGCACCGCCAGATCGGCCTGCGCATACGTCCACCACCATCGCCCGTCCCGACGATCGGGACGCTGGTGCAGGTCGGCCTCCGCCTCGATCCGAGGGCCGAGCGCGCGGCGGAGACGACCGATATCGGGGCGACCGTTGTGGTCGACGAACCCGCCGCTGCCGAGCACGCCGGCCAGCGTCACAACGTATGGCTGACCACCGGCGCTGATGCCGAGCGTCGCGACATCGACCGCAGCGATCGGGACATCCGGAATTGCCCCGCTCATCGACACCCCCCTGCGTTGAACCTCATCCGAACCTCAGTCAGCGTTCAGCGCGCGGCTGTTGTCCTTGAGTTCAAAGCCGCTGCGTCCCAGTGTGCGGGCACCTTCCACCAGTGCAGCGCACACTCGGGCGGCGTCGGCGTAGCCCAGGCCCCCCGGCGGGTGGATATTGCTGATGCAGTTGCGCATCGAATCGGCCCGCCCCGGGGTCGGTAGATGTGTCAGGTAGATCCCGACGCTGTCGGCGACCGACAGTCCCGGCCGCTCACCGATGATGACGATCAGTGTTCCCACCTTTTGGGCCGCCCCGATGTGATCACCCAACGCCACCCGGGCCTGGGTGGCGATCACCGGAGTGGCGAGCGAATAACGCGGCGCCAAAACCTCTTTCAAAGCCGAGAGCAGGCCCGCACCGTGTTCGGTGAGCGCAATCGGAGACAACCCGTCGGCCAGCACAACGCCGATATCGGCACCGACTTCATCCACCGAATCCAGGTCTGCCGGCATCCGACCCAGATCCGGCCGTCGCAGGTACTCACCACGATTGGCGGCCCGGCTTGTCACCACCAGCGGATCTCCCAGACCGACCGCCGCGACCTCGGTCACCAGCGCGTCGACGTCGAGGGGTTGATGGACCGCATCCCTGGCCGCCGCGTGAGCAGTGGCGAACTCGAGCACCCGTGTCGTAGGAAGCGAATCCCCGGTGCGCCCCAGCCCGATTCGCGCTGCCGTGCGCAGACGCAGCGCGTCCCACAGTTCACTCATCGGGCCACCGGACCGGCGAGAGAACGCAGCGGCGACGCTTCGGGCGCCAGATCGAGCACCCGGCCGTCGGGACCGAGCATGCCCACCCGGTCGAGCCAGGCGGCGAACTCGGGTGCGGGCGCCAAACCCAGTGTGCGGCGGGCGTACAACGCGTCATGGAACGACAGGCTCTGGTAACCGAGCATCACGTCGTCGGCGCCGGGCACGGTGATGACAAAGGGCACACCGGCAACCCCGAGCAGCGTCAGCAGGTTGTCCATGTCGTCCTGATCGGCCTCGGCATGGTTGGTGTAACAGACATCCACCCCCATCGGCAGACCCAGCAACTTCCCACAGAAGTGGTCTTCGAGACCGGCCCGCAGGATCTGCTTGCCGTCGTACAGGTATTCGGGGCCGATGAACCCGACCACCGTGTTGATCAGCAGCGGATCGAGTTCGCGCGCAACAGCATACGAGCGCGTCTCCAATGTCTGTTGATCAACGGGCTTTCCACCGGTCCCGATGTGGGCACCAGCCGACAACGCCGACCCCTGCCCGGTCTCCAGGTACATGACATTGTTGCCGACGGTCCCGCGCTGCAACGATTTCCCTGCCTCGTTCCCCTCGCGCAGCACCGCGAGGTCGACACCGAAACCCTTGTTGGCACCTTCGGTTCCGGCTATCGACTGGAACACCAGATCCACCGGCGCTCCGGCCTCGATCAATCCGATCGTGGTGGTGACATGCGAGAGCACACACGATTGCACCGGAATCTCGTACCGCTGCCGGATGTCGTCGAGTAGATGCAGCAACTCTGATGTCGCGTGCGGTGAATCGGTGGCCGGATTGATCCCGATCACCGCATCCCCACAGCCGAGCAACAATCCGTCGAGAGTTGCCGCGGCAATCCCCGTCGGATCGTCGGTGGGATGGTTCGGCTGTAGTCGGGTGGCCAGCGTTCCCGGTAGACCGATGGTGGTCCGGAACGCCGACACCACCGAGACCGCGCGCGACACCGCGATCAGATCCTGGTTACGCATCAGCTTGCTCACCGCCGCCACCATTTCCGGTGTCACCCCTCGAGACACCGACGTGAACGTCGCAGCGGCGAGGGCCGCCGGTCCGGCCGCCACGTCCAGCAACCAGTCCCGGAACTCCCCGACCGTGAGCGATCCAACGGCCGAAAATGCCTGCGCATCATGGCTATCCATGATCAGGCGGGTGACCTCATCGGTCTCGTACGGAACCACGTCCTCGGACAAGAACACCGTCAACGGCACGTCGGCCAGTGCCCACTGCGCGGCCGCCCGTTCGGTATCCGACTCGGCGGCACACCCGGCCAACTCGTCCCCGCTGCGAGCCGGCGTCGCTTTCGCCAGCAGCTCCACCAACCCGTCGAAGATGTAGGTGGTGCCGGCGAGCGTATGTCGATAGAGCGTCACGCCTTATTCCGTTTCCTCGTCTGCCGCTGCGAGCAACGCGAACTCTTCGTCAGGCGAGTTCGCCACCAGGTGTTTGCGGCTGTACAAACCAAAGTAGGCCATGAAGACAACAAACGCGCCCAGGCACCAGAGCGCGGCCGTGGTGTCGACAAGGAAGGTGGCGATCACCGAGGCGATGGCGATCACCAGGGCGAAACCGGTGGTGTAGACCCCACCCGGGGTCTTGTACGGACGCGGCATGTCGGGTTCGCGGACCCGGAGCACGATGTGACTGATCATCATCAGCACGTAGCTGAGCGCGGCTCCGAAGACGGCCATGTTCAACAAGATTGCGCCCTCACCGGTGAAGGTGAGCGCGAATCCGATGATGCCCGGGATGATCAGCGCCCAGGTCGGCGCCTTCCGGCTGTTGGTGACCGACAGCGCAGTCGGCAGATAACCGGCCCGCGACAGAGCGAACAGCTGCCGCGAGTAGGCATACATGATCGAGAAGAAGCTCGCGACCAGACCGGCCAGCCCGATGTAGTTGACGACCGTTGCCGCACTGCCGTCGATCGCGTCGACCAGTGGGTTCGCCGATTCCCCGACACCCTGCGCGCCGAGCGCGCCGGTGGCCATGAACAGCACCAGTGCACCGGTCAGGAGCAGGACGCCCATGGCGGCGATGATGCCGCGTGGCACGTTCTTCTCGGGGTTCTCGGCTTCCTCTGCGGCCAGCGGCACGCCTTCGATGGCCAGGAAGAACCAGATCGCAAACGGAATCGCGGACCAGATGCCCAAATAGCCGAAGGGCAGGAAATCTGACGAACCGGCTGCATCCGGATCGGCGGCAATGTCCGTGAGCAACCCCGTGTCGAAGCTCCCGATGGCGGCGATGCCGAAGATGACCAGCCCGACCAGTGCGATCGCGGTGATGACGAACATCGCCTTGAGTGCCTCACCCGCACCGACGAGATGGATGCCGATGAAAACCACGTACACAGCGAGGTAGACCCACCAACCATCGGAGATCCCGAGCAGATCCAAGGATTCGACGTACCCACCGATGAACGTGGCGATGGCCGCCGGGGCGATCGCGTACTCGATCAGGATCGCCGTGCCGGTGGCAAAACCACCCCACGGCCCCAACGCTCGCCGCGCAAAGGTGTAACCACCACCGGCGGCAGGCAGCGCCGAGGACATCTCTGCCATCCCGAGCACCATGGCGAAATACATCGCGGCAATGATCACCGACGCGATGAGAAGACCACCGAATCCGCCTTCGAGCAGACCGGCATTCCATCCGGCGTAATCGCCGGAGATCACATAGCTGACACCAAGCCCGGCGAGGAGAACCCACCCGGCTGTGCCCTTACGCAGTTGACGCTTTTGAAGATATTCGGAGGACTCCGAAATCTCGGTTGCATGGCTCATGCCGAACGGTATCGAGCCTTTGCAGCGACGAGGTTAGCGCCAGCTTGCGACCTTGTTTCGTCCGGTGATCACCCGACGGCGGCGATGGCGCGATCCGACCGGAACACGTGGGGGTACGCCTCTTCGCGGCCCTGGAACGACAGGATGGACGGATTCGAGATCACACCTTCGCGGATCTCGATCGCCCGCGAGATGACAGGTGCGCCGTCCCAGGCCGCCGGACCATCCATGATCACACCCAGATGCGGGAGCAACGCGGAACTGATCTCCCAGGTCGCCGAGTCCCACAAGTAGGAAGGGCTGTGGTCGACCGCGTAGTAGAGGACATTGTTGCCGACGGTGAACGACGGCTCGATGAACGTGGTCGGGCGGGCCCAGCTGAAACCCATGCCTTCGTCGCAGGAGACGTCGATGATGATGCTGCCCGCCTCGAACGCGTCCAGGTCGGATTCGTCGAGAAAGGTCAGCGGCATGTCGGTGTTCTGCAGGACACAGTTGACGATGATGTCGCTACCTGAGAGGAACTCCGCCACCGACACCATGCCATCCGGCGTCTGCGCCGACATACTGGCCGGATCACCGCCGTCGCCGTACTCGAGCTGCACGATCTGGGTTCCGTGGATCGGTGAACCGACCGCCGCGACGTCACGGTTGGTCAACACGTGCACCTCTCCGATGCCGTGCGCGTTGAGTGCGGTCACCGCACCGCGAGCGGTGGCTCCGAAACCGATGACGGTGGCCTTGAGCCGGCGGCCGTAGTCGCCGGTTTTGCCTGCCAGTTCCAGCGCATGCAGCACCGAGCAGTAGCCGGCCAGTTCATTGTTCTTGTGGAACACGTGGAGGGCAAAGCGACCGTCGGCTCCCCAATGGTTCATCGCCTCGAAGGCGATGAGCGTCAATCGCCGGTCGATGGCGATCTGGGTCAGGGCGGTGTCCTGCACGCAGTGCGGCCAGCCCCAGATCGTTTGTCCGACGCGCATTTCCAAGAGATCAGCAGCCTGCACCTTGGGCAGCAGGATGACGTCGCAGTCGGCGATCAATTCCGCGCGGGACGCGATTCGTCCGACATGCGGCAGCAGATCGGCGTCCGTGACACCGAAATGCTCGCCGTATCCGTGTTCGAGCTGGATGTATGGGCGCAGGTCCTCATCCAGGTCCACAAAATGCCGTGGATGGATGGGGAGCCGACGTTCGTTCTCTTTGCCCGAGTGAGCAAGTATGCCGATTGAAAGAGTCGGCACCTCAGCGCTTCTTGTTGCCGGTGAACACGGTCTCGCCCGGCGAGGCGTCGGCCTTGCCTTTTTTGATGGCGCGCTTTTCTTTGAGGGACTTGCCGGATTTCTTGGTCAAACCTTGACGAGGCGACTTGTCGGCCATGTGGCGATCCCTTGATTGAGAACCTGATAGGTCCCGATGGGCTGACACTACGCCTACGGACATGGCGACCACCGGGCGCGAGACCTGGGTCCGGCGGGGTGTGGAAAACTCGAGCCATGCGTATCGCGACCTGGAACGTCAACTCCATTCGAGCCCGCAGTGAGCGGGTTGTCAGCTGGCTGGAACGGTCGAACATCGATGTCCTGGCCATGCAGGAGACCAAGTGCAAGGACGAGCAGTTCCCGGCGATGGGTTTCGAGGCCGCCGGGTACGAGGTCGCGACCTTCGGCTTCAGCCAGTGGAACGGTGTGGCGATCGCCTCGCGCGTCGGCCTCGAGGACGTCGCGCGCCAGTTCGACAACCAGCCCGGATTCACCAAGGACCCTGAAGTGGCTCCGGTCCTGGAGGCCAGGGCGCTCGGCGCCACCTGTGGCGGTGTGCGGGTATGGAGCCTGTATGTACCCAACGGTCGCACCCTCACCGATCCGCACTACGCGTACAAGCTCGAATGGCTGGCCGCGCTACGTGACAACGCCGACAAATGGCTGGCCGACGACCCGCAGGCACAGATCGCGCTGACCGGAGACTGGAATGTGGCACCCACCGACGACGACGTGTGGGATCCGACGCTCTTCGAAGGCAAGACCCACACCTCCGAACCCGAGCGCAATGCGTTCGAGGCGATGATCAAGACCGGATACACGGATGTGGTGCGGCCCCATACACCCGGACCCGGCGTCTACACCTATTGGGATTACACCCAACTGCGATTCCCCAAGCGGCAGGGAATGCGCATTGATTTCAGTCTGTGTTCACCGGCGCTGGCAGCCCGGGTCACCCATGCCGAGATCGATCGTGAAGAACGAAAAGGCAAGGGCGCCAGCGATCATGCTCCGGTGATCATGGAACTCGGCGACTGAGCACTCCTTCTCGGGGCACTCACTTCTCGGGACGTTCGGCCAACTCCTCGGCGATCTTGTGCAGGGACCGTGCCAGGACATCCCGTTCGGTCTCGTCCAGCCCGGCCAGAGCCTTCTCCAGCGCCTGAACCCGTCGAGACCGGTTGCCGTTGCCCAGTTCGATTCCGGTCTCACTCGGCGCCAGCAGGCTCGCCCGACCGTCCGCTGGATCTGCGGTGCGCACCACCAGACCGTCTTTTTCGAGACCGGTGACGATCCGCGACATCGTCGGCACCGTGAGATTCTCGCGTTCGGCCAGCGTCGACAGTCGAATCGGCACCCCGGTGTCGAGCAGTACCCACAGCGCCGACAACGAACTCAACGGCAGTGCACTCTTGTTCGCTCCCGCGCGCAGCGCCCTGGCAATCCTCGCGAGGTCACGCGAAACCGAGGCGGCGGCGTTGTTGGGCGCTGTCATAAACAGGTAGTTTACGTGCGAAGAATTCACACCTACCGGGCTATTCGACAAGTGCACCAAATAGGGCGCAATGCTCGTCGCTCGGTACGCGATCAAATTCCTCGAAATCGACCACCCGCGGGGATCCTGCCCACCAAAACTCCGAACGGTGACGTAAGCTACGCCGAGAACAACTTCACAAGCACGGGGGCTCTTCGATCCGAGGGCTGAGAGGACGGCAGGCGGCCGTCGACCGTATGAACCTGACCGGATAATGCCGGCGTAGGGAGAAATACCATGGCGACAGCCGTCCATTCCGTCACGACCGGACCCATTCGTGGCAGCTCGAAGACCTATCAACAGATCGACCATCTGCGCGTTCCGGGTCGGCGCGTGCACCTGTCCAACGGTGAGCATCACGACCTGTACGACACCTCCGGCCCCTACACCGAGACCGACCCACAATTCGACCTCGAAATCGGCCTCCCCAAGACCCGCGACAGCTGGCAACGCCCCGCACCCGTCAACGGCGCGAGCACCCAACTCGCTTGGGCCAGAGCAGGTTTGATCACCGATGAGGTGCGGTACGTGGCGGCACGGGAACAACTCCCCGCCGAACTCGTCCGCGCCGAGGTGGCCGCCGGTCGTGCCGTCATCCCGGCCAATCACCGGCATCCGGAATCGGAGCCGATGATCATCGGCAAAGCGTTCACCGTGAAGGTCAACGCCAATATCGGGAACTCCGCGGTCACGTCGTCCATCGCCGAGGAGGTCGAGAAGATGGTGTGGGCAACCCGCTGGGGAGCCGACACCATCATGGACCTGTCCACCGGCAAGGACATTCACGCCACCCGCGAATGGATCATGCGCAATTCACCGGTGCCGGTGGGTACCGTACCCATCTACCAGGCCCTGGAGAAGGTGAACGGTGATCCCACGAAACTGACCTGGGAGATGTACCGCGACACCGTGATCGAGCAGGCCGAGCAGGGTGTGGACTACATGACGGTGCACGCGGGCGTCCTTCTGCGGTATGTACCCCTGGCCGCGAACCGGGTCACCGGCATCGTCTCGCGCGGTGGCTCGATCATGGCCGCGTGGTGCCTGGCCCACCACGAGGAATCGTTCCTCTACACACACTTCGACGAACTCTGCCGCATCTTTGCGCAATACGACATCACCTTCTCACTCGGCGACGGCCTTCGTCCGGGCTCGATCGCCGACGCGAACGATGCCGCACAGTTCGCCGAGTTGCGCACCCTCGGCGAGCTGACCAAGATCGCCAAATCCTTTGGTGTGCAGGTGATGATCGAAGGTCCGGGCCACGTCCCGATGCACAAGATCGTGGAGAACGTCCGGCTCGAAGAGGAGCTCTGCGAAGAAGCCCCCTTCTACACCCTGGGCCCCCTTGCCACCGACATCGCACCGGCATACGACCACATCACCTCTGCCATCGGCGCCGCGATGATCGCCCAGGCCGGCACCGCGATGCTCTGTTATGTGACACCCAAAGAGCATCTGGGCCTACCCAACCGGGATGACGTGAAGGTCGGGGTGATCACCTACAAGATCGCCGCGCATGCTGCCGACCTCGCCAAAGAACATCCGCGGGCGCAGGAACGGGACAACGCACTGTCGAAGGCGCGCTTCGAGTTTCGCTGGAACGACCAGTTCAACCTCTCGCTCGATCCCGACACCGCCGTGGAGTATCACGATGAGACGATGCCTGCGGAGCCCGCCAAGACCGCTCATTTCTGCTCGATGTGCGGCCCCAAGTTCTGTTCGATGCGCATTTCCGCCGATGTCCGTGAATACGCGCAGAAACACAACCTGGTGACCCAGGACGACATCGACCGCAAGTTGGCGGCCGACATGGCGGCCAAGTCCCAGGAGTTCCGCGACAAGGGAAGCGCCGTGTATCTGCCGCTGACCGAGGTGGATTCGGTTGCGACGCCATGATTGAGACACCGCTGCTCCCCCTCGCCGGACCGGGCCAGAGCCCGGTCCGCGTCATGACCATCGCCGGGACGGATTCCGGTGGCGGCGCGGGCATCAACGCCGACCTGCGCACCATGGCGTTGCTGGGCGTACACGCCACCACCGCGGTGGCGGCGGTCACCGTTCAGAACAGTCTCGGGGTCAGCGGATTTCATCCGATACCCCCCGAGGTGGTGGCCGCCCAGATCCACTCGGTTGTCACCGACATCGGGATCAGCGCCGCGAAGACCGGCATGCTCGCCTCCGGCGACATCATCAATGCGATCGTCGACGTCGCAGGCGACCTCGACATCGGACGCGGCCGGTCCATCCCACTCGTTGTCGACCCGGTGTGTGCGTCCATGCACGGCGATCAACTGCTGGCCGATGAGGCGATGCATTCGTTACGCAGCAAGCTCATTCCGATTGCCACCGTGATCACGCCGAACCTCGACGAGGTCAAGTTGATCACCGGGATCGAGGTGACAGATCGGGCCAGTCAAGAAGCTGCCGCCCGGGAATTGCACGCACTCGGCGCGCAGTGGGCGCTGGTCAAGGGTGGCCACCTGCGGTCTGATCCGAACAGTCCGGACCTGCTGTTCGACGGATCTGACTTCATCGAACTGACCGCCAAGCGCATCGACACCACCCACGACCACGGAGCCGGTGACACGCTGGCCGCGGCCGTCACATGTGCACTGGCCCACGGCTATTCGGTGCCCGATGCCATCCGTTTCGCCAAGGCCTGGGTGACCCGTTCACTGTCCGCGGCCTACCCGCTGGGGGCAGGCCACGGACCGGTGAATCCTCTGTGGCGCCTCGAGAAGTGAGGACTCAGGCGTCGCGGCGGTCGGTGACCAGAACCCCGGCACCGAAGATCACGGCGGCGAATACGAGGAAGTAGATCAGCGAGCCGTACGCATTCCAGTGCCAGTCGATCCCCAGATCGCTGTCGTCGATGAAGTGGCTGCCGTTGAGGAACGGAAGGAACGGTCCGACCGCGTCGCCCACCTTCGGGATCACCGACAACAGGCCTTCGAGCACCAGACTCCAGACCAGCAGGATCACGATGGCGCCTGCCGTCTGCCGGATCAATGCGCCGAGCCCCAGCCCGATCAACACCGACAGGAACGTGTACAGCGGTACACCCCAATACATTCGGACCGCCGTCGATCCGAAGAGTTCGATGTCGCTGCCGGAGACAGCTTTCGCCAATGGCAGTGAGATCACGGTGAGCACGAAGGTCAACAGCGCCGACAGCCCGCCGTAGACAACAGCTTTGGCGACCAGCACGTTGGACCGCTGCGGTACTGCCTGGAACGACGTCCGGATGGTCCCGAACCGGAATTCACTGGTGACCGCCAACACCGCCATGATCATCAGCACCGTCACACCGAAGGCGGTGATGCCCACCAGGGAGTCGCTGACCGACATACTGCTGCCATCGCCGCTGTCGACGTTGGTTGCCCAGCCGAGCAGCAACGCGAGCCCGACACCCAGCAGCACCACGATGCCGCTGCACCAGTACGCAGACTTGGTGGTGAGCAGTTTGATCCGTTCGGCTTCAATTGCATGTGCCAACATCAGTTGCCACCTCCCTGCTGGTTCCAGCTCTGCTGATCCCCACCCTCTTGGGGCGGTGGTCCAGGTGCCCAACCCGGTGGTGGTTGGCTGGCGACGCCCGCCATGGATTCGTTGCCGTGATAGTCGACGGCGCCCGACGTCATCGACATGAAGACCTCTTCCAGCGACGCGGTCTTCCCGGACAGTTCGTGCAACCCGATCCCGTTGGAGGCGGCGATGTCACCCACCTGTTCGGTGGTCACGTTCTCCAGGCTCAATGCCGGACCGGAACCGTCATCCACCGGAATGGACCGCAGCCCCGCTGCGGCCAGCGCCGACTGCAGCTCACCGAGCCGCGGACTACGGACGCGAACGGTGATCTGCGCGCCGCCGGTGAAGTCCTTGACCGAGGAGTCGGCGATCAATTGACCTCGCCCGATGACGATCAAATGCTCTGCGGTCATTGCCATCTCGGTCAGCAGATGACTCGAGACCAGGACCGTACGGCCCTGTTCGGCCAAGGCGCGCATGAACTTTCGAATCCAGACGATGCCCTCCGGATCGAGTCCGTTCACCGGTTCGTCGAAGAGCAGGACCCCGGGGTCGCCGAGCAGCGCGGCGGCAAGGCCGAGGCGCTGCGACATACCCAGTGAGAAACCGCCCGCTTTCTTGCCCGCCACCTCGGTCAGGCCGACATCGGCGAGGACCTGGTCGACGCGGTGAAGAGGTATGCCGTTGGATGCCGCCATCCACCGCAGGTGGTTGCGGGCCGACCGGTTGGGGTGCACCCACTTTGCGTCGAGAAGCGCCCCCACCTGGGTCAACGGATTCTTCAGGTCGCGGTACAGCTGCCCGTTGATGGTTGCCGTGCCCGCGGTGGGCCGGTCCAGACCGAGAATCATCCGCATCGTCGTCGACTTACCTGCACCGTTCGGTCCGAGGAATCCGGTCACCAGACCGGGCTTCACATCGAAGGTGAGGTTACTGACCACCTGATTCTGGCCGTAGACCTTTGTCAATCCCTGAACACTGATCATGGCTCACAGTGTGCCATCGAGGTGTCACCGACCGCATCATCCTTCAGTCTGACAAACCAGAGGTGGGATCAGGGTGTGATCAGCGATCGATCTGAGGCGACGACGCCTGCGCCCAGAATCTCTTCGGGATACGTCCCGCACCGTGGGCGAGCCGGCCGGCGCCGACCGCGGCCCGCATCGCCGCGGCCATGCGCGGCGGGTCTGCCGCTCGGGTGACCGCCGAGGCCAGCAGCACTCCGGAACATCCCAGCTCCATCGCCAAGGCCGCATCACTGGCGGTGCCGATACCCGCGTCGAGGATCACCGGCACCCGCGCCGCGGCCACGATCATCTCGATGTTGTGCCGGTTGATGATCCCGAGTCCGGTGCCGATCGGCGACCCCAACGGCATGACGGCCGCGGCGCCGGCATCTTCGAGCCGACGGGCCAGGATCGGATCGTCGTTGCTGTACGGCAACACCACGAACCCGTCGTCGACCAGTGCGGTGGTCGCCGCGAGGAGTTCCGGTCCGTCGGGCAACAGCGTGCGCTCGTCGCCGACAACCTCGACTTTGACCCAATTGGTCCCGAGGGCCTCACGGGCGAGCTGGGCGGTCAGCACCGCCTCGGCGGCCGACCGGCAGCCTGCCGTATTGGGCAAGACATCGATGTCCAAGCGGCGCAACAGGTCCAGCACACCGGTCCGGCCTGCGGAGTCGACACGCCGCATCGCCACGGTCGTGAGTTCGGTTCCAGAGGCGATCAGGGCCTCTTCGAGCACAGCCAGATTCGCGGCGCCACCGGTGCCGGTGATCAGTCGGGAATGGAATGTGCGATCACCGATGATCAACGGATCATCCACCTTGCACCGCCGTGAGGATCTCGACACTGCTGCAGGTTCCGAGTGCGGTGTGCCAGGTGGACTTCGGACGCACCACCCCGTCGATCGCGATGGCCACACCGGTGCGCGGCAGATCGAGATGATCGAGCAGTTCGGCCACGGTCATCCCTTCCGGAAGCGCGGTGGCAACGCCGTTGACGACCACGTCGGTTGTCATGAGAATCTCCCTGGATCGATGGCCGGTTCGTCAATACTGTTGCCCGCAAGCATGTCCGCCACCAGATCGGCGGTGATCGCGCTCATCAGGATGCCGTTGCGGCCGTGTCCGGTGGCCGCACAGACGCGTTCGTCGAGTCTGCCGATGATCGGGAGTCCGTCCGGGGTCAGCGGACGCAGCCCGGCATCGGCTGAGAGCAGGCGATATTCGCGCAAAGACGGCATCAGCTCGATGGCATCTGCCAGCAGATCGGCCACACCGCCGACCACCGGTTGCAGATCCGCATCGCCGTCGTACTGGGTCGCACCCACGACCACCCCGTCGGACCGGGGCACGACGTAGACGGCGCGACCGTTGATCAGCCCGCGGACAACATGTTTGGGCGGCGGCAACGCCCCGTTCGCCCAGCCGAGCCGGAGCACCTCTCCCTTCGACGGGTATACCGGCAACCCGGGCCACAGCTTCGTCGATCCCACGCCCGCGGTCAGCAACAGCTGATCATCCGGCGGGCTGTTCAGATCCGTGACCTCATCAGATACGAAACGCACGCCGAGGGCGGACGCACCCGCGGTGAGCACCGACAACAACCGGCGGTTGTCCACGGCCATCTCACCACTCGCCAGAAAGCCACTGCGTACCCGCGGCGACACCGCCGGCTCGAGGCCGCGAATCTCGTTACCGGTCAACGGTTGCACCTGATGACCGCGTTGCCCGAGCCAGCCGGCGGCCATGGTGAGTTCGCCGACGTCCGCACTGTCCACCCCGGCCATCACGCTGGAGCGCGCCGCGACCACCCGGGGATCCCCGAGTCTGTCCAAGAACGCCGGCCATCGGGCCATGGCGCGTTCGGCAAAGGTGAGGTAGGTGTCTTCGCCGATGCGGCTCTCGCCGGCGATGCCGAGCATCCCGGCCGCCACCGCAGATGCCGCATCACCCCGGCCGGGGTCATAAATGGTTACTTGCCAGCCACTTTCGGCGGCCCGAAGCGCGCACGACAGTCCGATGACGCCGCCACCGACAATTCCGAGGGTCTTCATCCCACGTCCTTCCTTCGCCGGCATTATCCGGATCAGGTGTAACGGTTTCGCGGACGGTTCGTGTCCTGCGGTCTCAGCCCGAGCGGTTCCCTCGAGCACCCGTGTGTGTACTGCCGAACAGAGTACGCCGGTACATTCGGGGACTGTGACTGACCACAACCGTTCGGCCCCTGCCGGTACTCGTTCGAGTGCTGCCCGTACTCGTTTGAGCGCTGCCCGGCTCTATCTCTGTACCGACGCCCGCCGCGAGCATGGCGACCTCGCCCGGTTTGCCGACCGCGCACTGGCAGGCGGTGTCGACATCATCCAGCTCCGCGACAAGGGTTCACCCGGTGAGCGCGAGTTCGGACCGCTCGAAGCCGCCCAGGAGCTGGATCTCCTCGCTGAGCTGGCCGAGGTCACCGCCCGCCATGGCGCACTGCTCTCGGTCAACGACCGCGCCGACATCGCCGCACTCTCGGGTGCCGACATCTTGCACCTCGGCCAGGACGACCTCCCGGTGGCAGCGGCCCGCCGAATCGTCGGCGACGACGTCATCATCGGACGCAGCACCCATTCGGCAGTCGAGGCACGCAGCGCCGCAACAGAACCCGGGGTCGACTATTTCTGCACGGGTCCCTGCTGGCCGACACCCACCAAACCCGGCCGCACTGCGCCGGGGCTCGACCTCGTCCGTGACACCGCGGGCCACGCCCCGCCCCGTCCCTGGTTCGCAATCGGGGGCATCGATGAGCAACGACTGTCCGAGGTCATCGCCGCAGGCGCGCAGCGCATCGTGGTCGTCCGGGCGATCACGGCCGCGGCCGACCCGGAGGCCGCTGCCCGTCGTTTGAAGGACAATCTGCTTGCATCGGCCAAAAACTGAGAGCTATGGTGGGCAGATCATGATGAAGCAGCTTCTCGTAGTTCACCGCCGTAGCGGGGTCTGATTCGACCGGCCCCCCGCTGCGGGCCGTTGCGCTATCCGCTGGTCATCCTCTTTCCCGGAAGACCCGCTCTAATGAACATCCTGATCTCCACTGATTCACAACATCGCCACCGCGACCACTTCACCGCCCGGTTCGGACGCCCGCTGCCCTCAGCCCTGTGTGCCGAGGCCGCAGGTATGAGCTGGTCCGCCTTCACCAGCACCTACGCCCCCACCTCGGGTCCGATCCGCCTCGGAAACTGGACTGCTGACCGGGGCGCCGACGACCTGCTGTTCTGTCAGGCGACCATCGCAGACGGCGACTCGATCTCAGCGCTGTCCGCCACCGCATCCGGACCGATCGGCGCACTCACCGACATGCTGTATCAGCTCGGCGCCGGGCTCGAGATCGCCGACCTCCACCAGTACGACCACGCGGGAGGCACCACCACGTTCCTGCGCTGCGAACGTGACGGCAAACGGACCTGGTCAATGGGGTCGGGTACCAACGGTGAGAGCTCGGCGCTCGCCGCACTGATCGCCGCGGCCAATCGGCTCAGCTGACGGTACCGGTGTCGGCCGCAGCGACGATCGAGCCGAGTTGGGTCCTCAGGTCGGGCCAGCTCGCCCCGAACGCCGGGTGCAGCGGCAATTCGTTCACCCGGTCAGAGCTGACCCAGCGCAGCTCCACCGACTCACCGTTGGCCGTGGTGACCAGCGGGCAGGCGACCTCGGCGATCACGGTGGTGTAAGTCCAGCCGCTGGGTGCTCGATGTGTCACCAACTCGGTGTGCACGGTCAGTGCCGCATCGGCGATCCCGGCCTCTTCATCGGCCTCACGCACCGCGGTGTCCACCGCGCTCTCGTGGGAGTCGCGGGCGCCGCCCGGCAGTGCCCACGTTCCGCCCTGATGGCTCCAGACCGCGCGATGCTGTAACAGAATCAGCGCTTCACTCGCTTCACTAAGTGTGAAGAGTAATAGCCCGGCGGCACCGTGACGACCCCAATAACGCGATCCATCCGCGTCGAAAACCCATCCGTCGCCGTCGCCTCGCACCAGAGACCTCCTCGCCAGCCCGCGTTCGTTGGTAGTCACGCTACTTGCAGTCGGCGAGTGACACGGGGTCGCACTGCAACAAGTCCATGATCAATCGAAGTAATGTCGCTGTCAGTTCGAAAAAATCTCCGATCAGGACACGACCTGTTGGACCCGGCGAGCTCCAGGAAGAAGGGACAGCGTGACCGGCGGTAACGCAACATCTTTGCGTACCCGGTTCATGCGTGCGGATAAGCCCTACTCCGACCGGCCGGCTCCGCTGACCCGGCGCGAACTGATGACTCTCACGCGCGAGCGGCCATCGCACCCCTTCACCAACATGCGCGAGATCGCCAAGACCAGCCCCGGCAAACTGATGATCATCATGGCGGTCCTGATCATTTCCTGCGTCACGGTCGGCTGGTATGCCTCCGACACCCTCGACCAGCGCACCAGCACACTCGAAGTGATGATCGACGAGACCGAACCGCTGGCCGAGGCGTCGCAGGTGCTCTACAGCTCCCTGTCGATCGCCGATGCCGCCGCCAACACCGCGTTCATCTCCGGCGGCCTGGAACCGGCTGCGCTTCGGGCCAGCTACAACGACGCGGTGGCGACCGCCGCGAACGCCATGATCGAGTCCGTCAGCGGTACCGCCATGGACAACGCCCAGGTCCGGCAAGACCTGACCACCCTCTCGACGCAACTGCCCGTCTACACGGGCCTCATCGAGTCGGCTCGGATCAACAATCGCCTGGGCAATCCGGTCGGATCGGCGTACCTGGGCGAGGCGTCGAACATGATGCAGGAGACCATCCTGCCCGCCGCCGAACGTCTGTACACCGAACGCTTCGAAGCGATCGGCGACGCACGGACCAACTTCACAAGCCCACCCTGGGGTGTCTATTTCGCCCTGACTCTCGTCTTGGCCGCGCTGATCGCCACCCACCTCTACATCGCGCGTCGCAGCCGACGGCGTTTCAACATCGGACTGCTCGTGGCCATCGGATGCCTGGTGATCGGGTTGATGTGGTTGCTGATCGGCGGGCTTCTGTCGGTGAAGGCGACCAGCGATGCCGAAAAACTCGGTGCGGCTCCCCTCGGCGAGCTCACCTCGGCCCGGATCCTCACCCAGCAGGCCCGATCGGACGAAACGCTCTCGCTCGTCCGACGCGGCGATCAGCAAGACATCGAGGCGAGCTGGACCGAGGCCGCCAACCAGATCGACGTGGTGCTCGGCGAATACCTCGACGACGAGAGCAAGGACGTCGCGGAGGACTCCGTCGCCGACGCCCTCGATGCCCTGGCCCTGTGGCGCGACGCCCATGCAGCGATGCTCGAACGCACCAATGCCGGTGACTTCAACGGCGCCACCGCCATCGCCGTTGGCGACAACCCGGACGGTTCGGCGGCCGCATACAGCGCGCTCGACGACGCACTCGTCGACGGCATCACCCGCACCCGAGAAACCTTCCGCGACGACATCAACACCGCCCGGGTCGTGATCGGATACGCCGGACTGGGAATCCTGTTGCTGGGGATCGCCGCAGCCGTCGCGTCGGCGGTCGGCATCGCACCACGGATTCGGGAGTATCGATGACCACGCGACGCACGTTCCGTCCGGCGGCGGCCGCCGCCGTCATCGCGGTGAGCGCAGGCCTGCTCACGGGCTGCGTGCACGCCGCGGCACCACCGAATGATCCACCCTCGGCCACCGCAGCCTGGCCCAGCCCGGCCGGTGTCAGTACCGATGTCCCGGTGGAAGCACCACCGGCCACCGAATCCTGTGACTCCACCGCAAGCCTGGCTCCCGGACCCCTTCCGACGCCCGGACAGATGCCGGCAGGCAGCAGCATGGAAGCCATCTACAAACGCGGCTGGCTCAAAGTCGGCCTCGACATCGGTTCGAACCTGATCTCGTTCCGCGATCCGGTCAGCGGGACCATCGAGGGATTCGACGTCGACATCGCCAAGGAGATCGCACGCGGCATCTTCGGCGATCCCGAACGTATCGAGTTCCGGATCCTCAATTCCGACGACCGGATCAGCGCACTCAAAGACGGATCGGTCGACATCGTGGTCAAGACCATGAGCATCACCTGCGACCGGCTCGAAGAAATCGCCTTCTCCACGGTGTATTACGAAGCGTCTCAGCGCATACTGACAATGCGGAGCTCAGGCATCAACGGTGTTGCCGACCTGGCGGGCAAGAGGGTCTGTGCCGCGCGCGGCACCACCTCGATCGCCCGCATCCAGCAACGGGTTCCCGATGCCATCGTCGACACCGTGTCCACCTGGGCGGACTGCCTGGTGATGCTGCAGCAAGGTCAGGTGGATGCGGTCTCGACCGATGACGCGATCCTCGCCGGCATGGCAGCCCAAGATCCGTACGTCCACGTCGTCGGCCAGAGCCTCGGCGAGGAGCCGTACGGGATCGGCATCAACAAGGACGACGACGACATGGTGCGGTTCACCAACGGGATCCTCGAGCAGATCCGCAACGACGGGACCTGGTTCGAGATCTACAACAAGTGGCTCTCGATTCTGGGACCGAAATACTATCCGCCGCAACCCGAGTACCGGGATTAGGACACAAATCCGTTGACTGATCATCCTTCCTCCGACAAGACCCCTGAGGTCGGCACCCAAGCTGCCACCCTCCGGGATCTCGAGGTGGGTACGGAACCCTCCGGTGTCCGTCACGCCGAAGTCCCGACGCAGGCCGTCGGGGCTGACCCGGACTTCACCGAGCCGACCCTGCGCGCGCAGGTCGGCAGCCCGAGCCAGCCGAACCTCCTGATCCCCACCAGCCGGAGTTCTCGTAGTCGTCGGCGGATGGGCGGCGGCCTGGTGGACGTGCCGCGGATCCACGACATCGAACCGTTTGACGCCGTGATGGACGACGCCGTCATCCCCGAGGCAAACCGGTTGTGTTGGAAGTGTGGTCGCCCGGTGGGCAGGTCGTCGGGTCAGGGCCGTGGTCCGCTCACCGGCACCTGCAACAACTGCGGGGCCCGGTATTCGTTCGTCCCGGGGTTGAGCAAGGGGACGATGGTCGCAGATCAGTACGAGATCGTCGGAGCCATCGCCTATGGCGGCCTCGGCTGGATCTATCTGGCCATCGACCACAACGTCTCCGACCGGCCAGTGGTCCTCAAGGGACTGCTGAACTCGAAAGACTCTCAGGCACAGGCCGTTGCGCTGGCAGAGCGCCAGTTCCTGGCTTCGGTCTCACACCCCGGGATCGTCAAGATCTACAACTTCGTCGAGCATCCCGATGTCGGCGACAACACCTTCGGCTACATCGTGATGGAGTACATCGGCGGTAGCACGCTCAAGGACATCACGTCCGCCGAGGACGAATCCGGTTCACACCGAAAGCAACTACCGCCGGAACAGGCGATCGCGTACCTGCTCGAGGTCCTGCCCGCCGTCACCTATCTCCATTCGGTCGGACTGGTGTACAACGACATCAAACCCGAGAACATCATGATCGGCAGCGAAGACGTCAAACTCATCGACCTCGGAGCTGTCTCCCGGATCAACGGTTACGGTCACCTCTACGGGACCCCCGGATTCCAGGCACCCGAGATCGTCAAAACCGGCCCGCAGGTCGCGACAGACATCTACAGCCTCGGACGCACGCTGGCTGTCCTCACCGTCGACATGCCGATGGACAAGGGCCGTTACCTCGATGGGCTTCCGGACCCCGCGGATGTGCCGCTGTTCCAAGAGAATCCGTCATTCCATCGACTGTTGCAGCGCGCCACGAACCCCGATCCCACCCAGCGATTCGCTTCCGCGGACGAGATGGCAGGCCAGCTCCTCAACGTGTTGCGTGAGACCGTTGCGGCCCACACCGGCATTCCCCGGCCCGGGTTGTCGACGGTCTTCAGTCCCCAGCGAACAACTTTCGGCACCGAGATGATGCTCGCACCGGTGGACGGCATCCTCGAACCGGTCCGCACCAGAAGGAGTCTGGACACGATCGACATCGTCGCGGCCCTTCCGGTCCCGCTTGTCGACCAGTCGGATCCGGCTGCCGGGCTACTCAACTCGACGGTGTTGTCGGAGCCGACCCAGACACTCGACTCGATCCGCAGCGCGCGTGAAGGTGGCCTGTCGTCGGTCATCGGCACCGACCCGTCCGATGATCATCCATCCCGAGAGATCGACCTCATCGAGGCCCGCGCGTACCTCGAGCTCGGCGAAGCGCAAACCGCCCTCAATCTCCTGCACGACGCGACCGAACACCACGGAAAGTCCTGGCGCACAGACTGGTTCATCGGGCTGGGAACCTTGTTGACCGGCGATGTCCCCACTGCGCACGATCGCTTCAACGGCGTCCTTTCCGCAATGCCCGGTGAGGCTGCGCCCAAACTCGCCGTCGCCGCCACCGCCGAACTGATGGGCAACCACGACGTTGCACTGCACCACTACCGGACGTTGTGGCAGACCGACCGCGCCATCATCACCGCCGCGTTCGGCCTCGCGCGGATGCGGTTTGCGAAGGGCGACATCCCCGGTGCCGTCAAGGCGCTCGACGATGTGCCACCCACCAGCCGCCACTACAACGCCGCCAACTGCACCTCGGTACTGACCCTGGTCCACGGCCGCGACCCCGCCGAGGTCTCCGAAGACCAATTGCGGGAGGCTGCACGGCGACTCGAGATGATGTCGGACGCCGAGCCCCGCAAGCAACGACTGGTGATCCTGGTCCTGGGCATCGCACTCGGCTGGATCCATCGCCGTCCGGACCAATCCCCCACCGACGCATCCGCGCGGGGTGACATCCTCGGCTATCCGTTCAACGACCACGGACTGCGGGTCGGCTGCGAACAGTCACTGCGCCGACTCGCCCGCAGCACGGTCAACCGCACCCAACGCTTCCGGCTGGTCGACCTGGCCAACTTCGTTCGGCCACATACGTTGTTCTGAGCGCGGCTCCGGGCCCAACGCCACTCCGGCGAGTCAACAGGTCAGCACGGCAAGACAACCCGCGGCGAGGTGAGCGTCCACCCCGAGGAGCACCGTCAGAGGTCGAGCCAGCATCGGCTTGGTCAGCGCATCCCAGTGATGGCTGAGACACCGTCCGCTTGGACGAGGCCGGGAACGGAACGATGGCTTCGTTGGAGGTCAGGAACTCGAGCGCTTACGGGGTTCTGCTATTGAGCAGTGTCGACCAAGTCGGCGACGGCATGGACGACAGATCCATGCACTTGGGAAAGTACCGACGCAGAGAGATAGGTGCGGCGCCGCGTCCCCATGGTGAGGGACCCTTCAAAGAGATGAAGGTTTCCATAGTTCTGATCACTAACAGTGTTGTGTAACAATAGAATTCGCTACTCGAACACTTGTGCGATGAGGTTTCGGCGGGTATTCTTGAGCCATGGACCTCGGGGGAGATGTTCGCCAGAATCTCAGATCTGGCAGGGGGTGCGGCTGTGGTCGCTGGTGATGACATCGCGTTGTCGTCGCGGGTTGTGACGGTGATTCGTCTCAACCACGTTGTGGAGCAGGTTCTTTTCCGTTTGGTCGGTGAGGTCGATCGGCGTCGGATCGCGCAGAAGAAGGGCGTGGGGTCCACAACCAAGCTATTACGGGACGCCGGTATGGCGCCGACGGTCGCGCACCGGTACGTGCGAGTAGGTAAGGCGCTCAGTGAGATTCCGTCGATTGCCGGTTACGGAATCGACGGACGACTATCCGGTGAGCATGTGGATGCAATCGTGAAGGGCCTCCATCACATTGAGCGCCGCAACCCACACCTTCCCGATGCTGACCGGTCCGACTGTGAACGCGGACTGCTGACCGAAGCGTTGATGGGCACACCGGCGGCAGTGTCGGCGCGGGCACGATCTATGGCTATCGCGTTGTCGCCGCCGGACAAAGAGATCCCGGATGCGGAAAACCACGATCTGAATGAGTTGTCATTCGGGACCGGTGATGACGGCCGCACCCACGGCACCCTGGATCTGGACAGTCTGCTCGGCGAAAAACTGGCGGTGGCGCTCGATCCACTGTGCAGACCGGTACCCGAACCCGACGGCTCACCGGATCCGCGGAGCACGGGCCAAATCCGGGCTGATGCACTGGAACGACTGCTCGATTCGTATTTCGATCAGGAAGACCGACCTACCCGCGGCGGGGCGAAACCGCATGTGACGGTGACAGTCTCACCCGAATATCTGCAACAGTTGCAGCTGCGGGGTATCCCGGGTGCCAAACCGTCGGCTTCAACTCCCTCATTCGAGTGGACTGGTCCAGCGTCAGCGCCCACCGCGCAAATGGTGGCCTGCGATTCGGTCATCACCAAAATCCTGCTCGACAGCGACGCCGTACCGCTCGATGTCGGACGCGACCAACGCACCGTCACACCGGCGATCCGCAAAGCGTTGATCGCCCGGGATCAGGGCTGCGCTTTCCCGGGTTGTGGCTGCGCTGCGGGCTACACCGACGCCCACCACATCGACTTCTGGCGCAACGGCGGTACCACCAGCCTGACCAACATGGTGCTGCTCTGCCGGCGCCACCACCGCTACATCCACCACCAGGGCTGGACCGTGTTCCCAGGTCGAGACGGACATCCCTGGTTCATCGCACCGGGCAGCACAATCGAGCTGCGATCCCACGCCCGCCGCACCCTGACCACCGAACTCACCGCCGCTTAGGCAGCGAGACACCGAACCGCAACACCGAGCAACACAGGTTGAAACCTGTGTGTACTGCATGCTCTTTGAAAACTACATAGTGGTCCGGGGGTTGCCCTCAACCCGCGAACACCCGGAACGGCCGCAGAACCAGCTGGCCGCTTTCTTTGAGTCTCATCTGGATGTCGATCCGGATCTCCTCGTCCGAAACGGCACCGATCACGCCTGATACGGAGAGTTCCGCGGGGACGCCGTCCAACACCACAACGGGTTTGACGAACCTGGTCTCGTACCGGAGGAATCGCTGCGGCTGGTCTTCGAGCCATCGCATCACGTGCCCGACCCCAATCCCGACCGTCAGCATGCCATGCGCCACCGGGCCGGCCAAACCGACTGCAACAGCGACCTTTTCGTCGACATGGATCGGGTTGTCGTCCTTCGAAGCCCGCGCGTAGGCACGGATTCTCTGCTGGTCGATTGTCTCGGACACATTGAACAGCTCGGTTCCGACCGTGAGATCGCTCATACGGCAGCCTCGGTTTCGCAGATCAATGCCGAGTTGACCCGGACGATCTCCTGCCCATCCAGGTCGGTGACCAGCGACAGGATCTCGAATTGTGTGACCGATGCCCGCGCGCGCACGCTGGTCACCGTCACACTGGTTTTCACAACGTCTCCGGCCTTCAAAGGCCTTGTATAGATCGTTGTTTCGGCGGTATGGACCACTCCGGCGACGGGCATGTCGCCACTACCCAGGAACGACTTGATCGCGGGCTCCAAGACCACGTTGACGAAACTCGGCGGTGCTTCGCCGGAGACGGCAGGCGGTCCCCCGATCACCGCCACCACCGCGTCGATCCCCGACTGTGTCACCTCGTATGGTGACTCCGGCGAGACCTGCGCGCCTTGAACGATCATGAAAGTGCCTCCACTGATTGCCGCGCGATCGCGAGCTCTTCGTTGGTCGGAACCACAAGCACGGTCACCGCGGAATCATCGGTTGAAATGATCCTCGGCTCACGGCTTCTGGCAGCATTGCGTTCGGCATCGATCACGATGCCAAAGTTTTCGAGCCCGGCCATGGAGTCCGCACGAACCCTGACCGAGTTCTCCCCCACGCCCGCGGTGAACACTATCGTGTCGGTTCGGCCCAACGTCACCATGTAGGCGCCGATGTATTTGCGCAACCGGTGAATATAGACGTTGTAGGCAAGTGTCGCGTCCGGGTCGCCCTCTTCAACCGATTGGGTGATCGCACGGAAGTCGTTCTCCCCACACAAACCCTTCAACCCCGACCGCCGATTGAGCACCGAGTCGATGTCACCGACATCCAGTCCCGCCGCGCGCTTGAGGTACATGAGCACGCCCGGGTCGATGTCACCGCTTCGCGTCCCCATCACCAGACCTTCGAGCGGGGTCAATCCCATCGACGTCTCGACCGGCTTGCCGCCCGCGATGGCAGATGCCGATGCACCGTTACCCAGATGCAGCACAATCTGATTGAGACTCTCCAGCTCGACACCCAAGAACTCGGCGGTCCGCGACGACACATACTCGTGTGATGTGCCGTGGAATCCATACCTGCGGATGTTGTGCTCGAGCGCCAACTTCCGGTCGATCGCATATGTGGCCACATGCTCGGGGAGTCCGTGGAAGAACGCCGTGTCGAACACGACCACGGAGGGCACCTCGGGCAACAGCCTCCGGATCGCTTCGATCCCCAGGAGATTCACCGGGTTGTGCAGCGGGGCCATGTCTTCGAGCCCCTTGATGGCTTCGATCAGATCTTCGTCGACCACGGTCGGCCGATAGAAGTCCGGCCCACCATGAACCACCCGGTGTCCCACCGCGGTGATGCCCTCGGATACCAGGTCATGCCCGGAGTCCTTGAACAGTGCGAACGCCTTGGACAGCCCGTCCTGATGGTCGACGACTTCACCGACGTATTCGTTGCGAACATCGCCGCGGACAAGCAGCACCCGTCCCTGTGACTCCCCGATGCGTTCCACCACACCCTGGGCCACCACAAACCCCGAATCCGGCTGCACGAGCTGATACTTCAGAGAAGAGGAACCAGCATTGAGCACCAGGACGGTTTCGTTCTCACTCACCGGCGATCCCCTGTGCCTGGATCGCAGTGATCGCAACCGTGTTGACGATGTCTGACACCAAGGCTCCTCGCGACAAATCATTGATCGGCTTACGCAACCCTTGTAAGACCGGACCGACAGCCACGGCATTGGCGCTGCGCTGAACGGCCTTATAGGTGTTGTTGCCCGTGTTGAGATCCGGGAACACCAGCACGGTGGCCCGCCCCGCGACCGCGGAATCGGGCATCTTCGCACTCGCAACGGCCAGGTCGACCGCGGCGTCGTATTGAATCGGCCCTTCCATCAACAGTTCCGGCGCCCGCTGCCGGGCCAGGCGGGCGGCCTCGCGCACCTTTTCCACATCGGCGCCACTGCCGGATTCGCCAGTGGAATACGACAACAGGGCAACCCGTGGTTCGATCCCGAACTGGGCCGCCGTAGCCGCAGACGAGATCGCGATGTCGGCCAACTGTTCGGCGGTCGGGTCCGGGATCACCGCACAATCACCATATGCCAGAACATGATCGGCGAGGCACATGAAGAACACACTCGACACCGTCGAAATACCCGGAGCCGTCTTGATGATCTCGAACGCGGGCCGGATGGTGTGGGCGGTGGTGTGCACCGCACCCGACACCATGCCGTCCGCGTAACCGAGATGCACCATCAGGGTGCCGAAATACGATACGTCCTTGACAATGGTGCGGGCCCGCTGCGGGTCCATCCCCTTGTGTTTGCGCAGCTCGGTATAGACCGCACTGAACTCGTCGAGCAGGTCGGACGTCGTCGGATCGATCACAACCACGTCGGACAGGTCGACCCCGAGCTCCGCCGCCCGATCACGCACCGCCCGTTCGTCACCCAGGATCGTCAGGTCTGCCACTTGCCTGCGCAGCAGGCGCCCGGCGGCGCGCAGGATCCGATCGTCACCGCCTTCGGGCAGGACGATCCGTTTGCGGAACTTACGAGCGCGCGAAATCAGCTGATACTCGAACATCTGCGGTGTGACGACCTCGGGAATCGGTAGCTGGAGCTTCTCCAGCATCGCAACCGCGTCCACGTGCGCTTCCATGAGGTTCAAGGCGATGTCGATCTTTCGAGCCGAATCGACGTTCATCCGGGCGCGGGCATGTACTGCAGCCCTTGCTGTTTCGTAGGTTCCCTGTTCGCAGCAGAAGATGGGTAACGCAGAGTTGAGGCCTTCGACCAGAGCGGCGATCTTGGGGTGGGGTTTGAGACCGCCGTTGAGGATGATGCCGGAGAGCTTCGGGAAACCATCGGCCGCGTTGGCCGCCACCAGAGCGAGCAGCACGTCGGAGCGGTCGGCAGGCGTGATCACGGCCATCCCTTCCGTGAGACGTTCGAGGATGTGCTCGACGGTCATCCCGCCGACCATCACCTTCACGGCCTCCCGGCCGAGCAATTCCGGATCGCCACTGTACATTTCGCCGTCGAGTTCGGACATCAACTCGGCAACCGTCGGCGCGACGAGTAGGGGGTCCTCCGGCAACGCCCAGGAGGGCAGCCCGGTGGCCAGCTCGAGTGCGGCCCTCACCTCCTCCAACCGGTTCGGCGCGCAGCGGTTGGCGATCAGTGCGACGGCCTGCGCGTGGTTGGCCGACAACTCCGCCAGACACAGCTCGGCCAGGGACACCACCTCGTCTTCGGTGCGGTAAGCCGCCTTGAGCGCCAACAGCATCGGCGTCTGCAGGTTCGCTGCGATGCGCGCGTTGAAACTCAGTTCCGAGGGGCTCGCGACATCGGTGTAGTCGGAACCGACGACCAGGACCGAATCGCAACGTTCTGCCACCGCGTGAAACCTGTTCACGATCTCGCTGAGGGCGGCATCAGGATCGGTGTGTACCTCCTCATAGGTCACGCCGATACAGTCTTCGTAGCTCAGATCACTGGAATCGTGTTCGATCAGCAGTTCCAGGATGTAATCGCGCTGACCGGAGTTCGTCCGGGAAATGGGACGGAACACCCCGACCCGCCCACCCGAGGCCGCCAGCAGATGCAGCACCCCCAGCGCCACTGTCGACTTGCCCGTGTCGCCTTCAGGCGATGCCAGGTAGATACTGTTCGACGTTGAAGCGCCCATGAGGTCAGCCTAGACCCGGCCGGCCTGCGCTATTCGACCGCTCGGACCGTGGAGCGCACAACCATCTCCGCGACATCCCGATCTGACATCGCACTTCCGGGAATCAGCATGTAGGAGTACACAACCCGGACCATGAACTCCGTGGCCCGGCGCGCGTCGGGGATGAGCGCGGCCTCCAACTCGGGTTCGGCGGTGAAATTACCGACACTGTTCGCAACGATGATGTCGACGATGGTGGTGGCCGCGTCACGGTCAGGCCCACGGGCGACGATCGTGGCAATGATCTCTTCGGGCTCATTGCGCAGAATGTATTGCAGCGCTTCGTGTTCCCTGATGTACGCGAGGACGTTGACCACCATCGTCGACACCTTGGCCGGCGGGTCGGTCTCCGAGGCGATCCAGCCCGCGATCAGATCACCGAGGCTCTTGACCTCGCGTTCGACGATCGCCTGCACCAACTCGTCGCGGCCCCCGAACATCCGGTATGCGGTTGCCCGGCCGACACCGGCGTGCCGCGCCACCGATGTCAGGCTCAGCGCCCTGGCGCCGAAACGCTCCACGACGGCGATGGCGACGTCGACCATCCGATCTCGTTCCATACCCCTGAGATTAGGAGGTCACGGCGGGTTCTGGCGATTGCGCACCGGCTCGACCGCGGCGGCGGCTGATCGCCACACCGGCCAGCGCCATCGCGCCTCCGACCAATCCGAGCAGGGTCGGGACCTCGCCGAGGAAGATCCAGGACAGGACGATCGCGATCGCCGGCACCGCCAGCGTGGTGGCCGCCATCTTCCCCGCATCGGTCCGCGAGAGCGCATATGCCCAGGTGAGAAAAGCAATGGCGGTGGGTCCAACGCCCAGGAAGACAACTCCCGCGATCGCTCCGGCCGATGCCTCGGACAACTCCGAGACGGCCTGCGGAGCAAACGAGATGGTGGCGAGGAGTCCGGCAAGACAGCCCACCCAGGTCGCGGTGATGGCATCGACTGTGCGGAGCGCCACCTTCTGCATGAGCACACCGATCGCGTAGAGCACAGCCGTGATCAGCCCCAGGATGATCCCCAACCTGTCGTTGTTACTGCCCCCGGACCCACCGAGCGCGATGAGGAGGACCCCGGAAAATGCCACCAGGATGCCGATCACCAGTTGGCGCGGAAAACCTTCGCCGAAGAACAGACCGGCGAACACCGCCACCAGGATCGGCGCGAAGTTCACCAGCAACGCCGCGGTCCCGGCATCGAGATGCTGCTCGGCCCAGTTGAGCAGCACCGTGTAACCCGCGAACCACACCAGTCCGTAGCCGACGACCAGCAACAATCCCTTGCCGCGGGGAAGCGGGCGGCGGTAGCGCAGCGCGATGATCACCAGGACCGCCGAGCCGACACCCAGCCTTGTCACGGTCATCGGTCCCGGGGAAAGCGTCTCCCCCACAAACCGGATGACAACGAACGCCGACGCCCAGAGCAGGACAGTCACCGCGGCCGCCACCACGGCCAGGTTGTTCGCCAGTGCTGCCTTCACGATGTGCCTGCTTTCATGGCTTCTACCTTCACCCACGAAACCCGTAAGCACAAGTAAATTCTCCTTGTTGTCACTTCAGTGCAGCTGTACATTGAGGAGATGTTGGATGTCCATCGCCTGCGAATCTTCCGTGCCGTGGTGGCTGCCGGTTCGATCAACGAAGCGGCCACAGCACTCGGCTACACCCCGTCCGCGATCAGTCAGCACCTGACGGCGCTGCAGAAAGAGACCGGCCTGACCCTGATGGAGAAGGACGGCCGCGGCATCAAACCCACCGCGGTCGGGCTGACGGTCGCCGACGAGGCCGCACAGGTTCTCGAGCGCCTTGCCGAACTCGAATCCCTGATCGCGGATTTGCGCTCGGGCCGGGTCGGCGGTCTGTCGGTGAGCTACTTCTCTTCGGCAGGCGCCGCCTGGATCCCCCCGATCATCGCGGCCCTTACTCGCGAATACCCCGACCTGCGAGTCGATCTGCGGCTGGTCGAGCTGGCGCACGACAGCTCGGGTGACCCTGACGTCGAGATCTATGTCGAGGGCGCCGCGTCCACGTCGCTGCGCGGTTACGACGTCCAACAACTACTCGCCGAGCCCTACGTGGTGGTGCTGCCGGACGATCACCCACTCGCCCGACGCGAACACGTCGACCTCGGTGCCCTGCGTGACGAGCGGTGGGTCGACAACGACGTCTCCCGCGGGCCGTGCAGACAGGCGATCCTCGATGCCTGCTCGGTGGTCGGCTTCAGTCCCGGGTTCCACATCGAGACCCACGATTATCCGACCGCGATCAGTTTTGTCGCGGCCGGCATCGGGGTCACGGTCCTGCCATCACTCGGCGCCGGGACGCTGCCGGCCGGCGTGGTGAGCCGCCCGCTTGTCAACCCGACACCGATGCGCACCATCTCGGTGCGCACCCGGCAGGCCGTGCGCGGCAACCCTGCCGTCCAGCGGATCATCGAGCTACTGCGCGAGCGCGTCGCAACTCCGGTGGCGGCCTGACCCACGCAGACCGTTGCAAGTGTGGTGAGGTGACTCATGGCCGACAACCAAGTAACTCAGGCAGTGGACAAAGCCACCGACAGCAACCTGTTCGAACGGGCCGCGCGCGGCGGCCACGTCGTCAGCGGGATCCTGCACCTACTGATCGCCTACATCATCCTGCGACTGGCCTTCGGGTCCGGCGGTAGTGCCGACCAATCGGGCGCTCTCGCCCAATTCTCCGGCAAACCCGGCGGCACCCTGGTGCTGTGGATCGCCGTCGTGGCATTCGTGGCGATGGCGCTGTGGCGCGTCGCGGAAACAATCGTGGGTCCGCACGCCACCGAACCCGGAAGCGGCGACTCCGGTGTCTCCGGGCTCTTCGACCGTGCGAAGTCGGCCAGCGTGGCCGTTGTCTACTTCGGGTTCGCCATCTCGGCGGTACAGTTTGCCCGCGGTAGCGGTCAATCGAGCGGCAAGCAGAACGCGGGCCTGTCGGCGCGGTTGATGGAGAACACTGCAGGCAAGACACTGCTCGTCGTGGTCGGACTGATCATCATCGCCGTCGGCGGCTATCACATCTACAAAGGCGTGACCAAGAACTTCCTCGACGACCTCAAGATCACCGACAACAAGGTGGTCACCCCACTCGGGATCGTCGGTTACACCGCGAAAGGTCTGGTCCTGGTGGGCGCAGGCGTCCTCGTGATCGTGGCGTCCGTCAACTCGGATCCGTCCAAGGCCACCGGCATCGACGGGGCCGTCAAGACCCTCGGCGACGCACCGTTCGGCCAGTTCTTGATGGTCGTGGCGGCATTCGGGATCGCCGCCTACGGGCTCTACAGCTTTGCGATGGCACGCTACTCCCGCATGTAAACCCCGAAAGTGTGCCCTTTTGGCGGACCCCACCTGGGGTTTTGTTCGCCAAAAGGGCACATTTTCGGTGTCAGGGGGTGGGGTCAGCCCAGCTTGCGGAGGCGGGGTTCGAGATCCTTCTGGAAGTTGGTGAGGAATCGCGCCTGGTCGTGTCCGGGGGCGTGGAACACCAGGTGGTTGAGGCCCGCATCGGTGTACGCCTTGACCTTCTCGACGGCTTCGTCGGGATCGGAGGCGACGATCCAGCGCTTGGCGACCTGCTCGATCGGCAGTTCGTCGGCCAGACGCTCCATCTCGGTCGACGAGTTCACGCTGTGCTTCTGCTCCGGTGTCAACGACAGCGGTGCCCAGAAGCGGCAGTTCTCCAGGGCCAGCTCCGGATCGGGGTCGTACGAGATCTTGATCTCGATCATCCGGTCGATGTCCTCGAAGTTGCGCTCGGCTTTCTCCGCGCCTTCCTTCACCGACGGGATCAGCTTCTCGGTGTAGAGCTCCATGCCCTTGCCCGAGGTGCAGATGAAGCCGTCGCCGCTACGACCTGCGTACCGCGCCACCACCGGACCACCGGCTGCGATGTACACCGGGACCGGCTGCTCAGGAATGTCATACATGTACGCGCCCTGCGTCTTGTAGTACTCACCGTCGAAGCTGACCTCTTCGCCGGTCCACAACTCGCGCATCAACTTGACCGCCTCACGCAACCGCGCAAAACGTTCCTTGAACTCGGGCCATTCACCCTGAAATCCGGTGGCGTATTCGTTGAGCGCTTCACCGGTGCCGACTCCGAGCATGATGCGGCCCGGGTACATGCACGCCATCGACGCGAAGGCCTGCGCGATCACCGCGGGGTTGTACCGGAAGGTCGGTGTCATCACCGAGGTGCCGATCTGAACCCGTTTGGTCCGCTCGCCCACCGCAGCCATCCAGGCCAGCGAGAACGGGGCATGGCCGCCGTTGTGGCGCCACGGCTGGAAATGGTCCGACACCGCAACCGAATCCATGCCGTGCTCTTCTGCGGCCACCGCGATCTCGACCAACTCACGAGGATTGAACTGTTCCGCCGAAGCCTTGTATCCGAGTCGCAAAACCACCGTGTCTCCCTTGATAACTATGTGCACCGTTGATTCCAGTTGACCACAACCCGCCGGCGGAAGCATCCGCCGGCCGATCAGCACCGCACTTCAGCTGCGGTTTGACTTCAAGTGAACTTGAACTCCTACAGTTGATGACATGAGCATGGAGTCAGTTGCCTGGAACACGATGTACCGGTCGGCGAACGGGCCCGACCTCGACCGCGAGAAACAACGAGGGAACCGCGGCGTGACGGTGCGCCGGATCATGACATTTGCCTCGCCACATCGTGGCAAGCTGACCGTCTTCATGATCCTCAGCGTGGTGGTCGCGGTCCTGACCGTCCTGACTCCGGTCCTGGCCGGGCAGGTGGTCAACCACATCGTCGACGGCGGTATGGCCTCAACGGTGGTGTGGCTGTCGGTCCTGATCGCGCTGATCGCGCTCGCCGAGGCCGCGGCCGGACTCGTGGTGAGCTGGCTGTCGTCCAGCATCGGCGAGGGTCTGATCTACGACCTACGCCGGGCGGTGTTCGACCACGTTCAGAAGATGCCGGTCGCGTTCTTCACGCGGACCCGCACCGGGGCCCTGGTGAGTCGCCTCAACAACGACGTCATCGGCGCGCAGCGGGCGTTCTCCGACACTCTCTCCGGAGTGGTGTCCAACATCGTCACGCTGACGCTGACCGTCGCGGTGATGATGTCGATCAGCTGGCAGATCACCCTGCTGACACTGGTCCTGCTGCCTCTGTTCGTCGTCCCGGCCCGGCGCATGGGTAAGCGGATGCAGGCATTGTCTCGAGAGGCCGCCGAGTACAACTCGCTGATGTCCACCCAGATGACCGAGCGGTTCTCGGCTCCGGGCGCCACCCTGGTGAAGTTGTTCGGACGCCCCGATCACGAATCGGATGAGTTCTCCATCCGCGCCGACAAGGTGCGGGCCATCGGAGTACGCCGTTCATTGGCCCAGAGCATCTTCGTCACCTCGCTGACACTGGTCTCGGCACTGGCGCTCGCGCTGGTCTACGGGCTGGGCGGCTACCTCGCGGTCAACGGTCATCTCGACGCAGGCGCCGTGGTGTCGTTGGCCTTGCTGCTGACCCGGATGTACGCGCCGCTGACCGCACTTGCCAACGCCCGGGTCGAGATCATGAGCGCCGTGGTCAGTTTCGAGCGTGTTTTCGAGGTCCTCGACCTCCCACCGCTGATCACCGACAAGGACGACGCCGTTACCGCACCTTCGGGCCCACAATCGCTGACCTTCGACAACGTCCGGTTCGCATATCCATCAGCCGACAAGGTCTCGTTGGCTTCACTCGAAGAAGTCGCGATCCTGGACACCCGCGGCGGCGACCAGGTCATCCACGATGTGTCGTTCACCGTGCCACCGGGAAAGATGGTGGCCCTCGTCGGCAGTTCCGGCGCCGGGAAATCGACCGTTGCCCAACTGGCCACCCGCCTGTACGACGTTGACGGAGGTTCGATCCGGCTGGGCGGCACAGATATTCGGGACATCGAGAGCGGATCGCTGCACCGCTCGATCGGACTGGTGACCCAGGACGGACACCTGTTCCACGAAACTGTCCGCCAGAATCTGCTGTTCGCCAGCCCCGACGCCTCCGAACAGGAGATCTGGGACGCGTTGCGTCGCTCTCGGCTCGACGGCCTGGTGGCGAGTCTGGCCGACGGCCTCGACACCGTTGTCGGAGAACGGGGATACCGACTGTCCGGCGGCGAGCGTCAGCGCCTGACCATCGCGCGATTGCTCCTGGCACAACCGTCCGTGGTGATCCTCGACGAGGCGACAGCCCACCTCGACTCCACGTCGGAAGCCGCGGTGCAGGAAGCGCTGGGCGAAGCACTCGCCGACCGGACATCAGTGGTGATCGCTCACCGCCTGTCGACCATCCGGGCGGCCGACGAGATACTCGTCTTGGAAGAGGGCCGCGTGGTCGAACGCGGCACGCACCTCGAACTGCTTGCGCGTGGTGGGCGTTACTCCGAGCTGTATCGAACCCAGTTCTCGGACAACAACTCCGCGCCGGTCAAGTGAATACGGCCACCCCTCAGGGCCGTACACCTGCCTGGGCGAATCCCTTCAGCGCAAACTTGTTGTAGCGGACTGTGGCGGGCAGCTTCCGGTAGATCGGATCGATGGCCCGAACGGCGGCGCAGAACCGCCGGTAGTTGCGTTCCTTGCGGTCACTCCACGGCAGGTCCAACTGCCGGCGTGAGCGTTCCGGCAGACCCCCGGTGGTGATGAATGCCGCAACAGGATTGACGATCGGCGAGATCACCTTCCAGACAACGGGTTTCATACCAGGAGGCAGCGGGTAGCCCTTGGTGACGAAACCGACGCCGTAGCGCGCGGTCTTGTGCGGTACGAGTACCTCGTCGACCATGTGATCCCAGTACGCAACGAAGTCGGCGTACGTCGCCGGAACCGGCCGTTCGCTGACACCGTAACGGCGATACCAGGTGACCGACTCGGCATAGATCTGCTCTTTTTCGGCGTCGGTGAGCTTCTTGATGAACCGGTCGGTCGCCGTCAGGACGATGTCGACAAACGTCGCATGTGCCCAGTAGTAGGTCTCGGGATTGAGCGCGTGGTACCGCTCCCCGCCGGGCATCTCACCCTTGATGTTGACGTGGAAGTCACGAACCGTCGGTCCGGCACTCGAACCCTCCGGCGAATAGACGGTGCCGTAGATACCCGGCAGCGAGCGCTTGACGCGAGCAAACGGGTCGTCGAAGAACACCGAATGTTCCAGGACCGCCTGTCCGAGTTCGGGCAGCATGTTCTCGAGCACGCCCGGTCGTGGACCCAGCAACGTCACCCGGCTGTCCCCGAAGTAACGCCAGGTCAGCGAGCCGGGGCCCAAGGGTGCGCCGACGAGCTCCGGGCGCGCATCGTCGGCCTCCGGCGCGGCGGCCGTCGTGTCGATTGCGTCGGTCATGAGGTCGACGGTAGCAGCAATGGAACAGATTCGGAAGATTGTGCCAACGTACGGCTAGCCGGTCCCCCGCAGGTGGGTGCGCCCGCTTCGTGCGGCCGCCGCAACGGCATCCTTGGCGAACCGCGCCGTCCTCGCGATGGCCCGACGTGCTTCCGGATGGCGCCCCGCCAGCGCGGGAAATGCGTGAACCTGCCAGGCATAACTGTGCATCTGCACCTTCACGCCGGCCGCGGTCAGTGACTCCACCAGTTCGAGCGCGTCCGGCTCGAGCATCTCGCCTTCGGCAGTGACGACGATGGTCGGCGGAAAGGCCACCGGCGACACGTCCACGATCCGGCGGGCCCCGTCGAATTCGATCGGCCCCCTGTCGAACTGCGGCCGGAGCGCGGCAAGTTTGCGAATCGGGAGGTATGCGTCGCTACGACTCGAGCGGTCGGGATTGGCGCCGAGATCGAGATCGAGGAACGGCGAATACCCGATATACGCGGTGGGAGATGGCACTCCGTCACGGTGGGCCAGCTCGACGATCTTGCCCGCGAGGAACCCACCGGCCGAATCACCCGCCACAACAACGTGTTTGAACCCGCGTTCGGTCACCAGTTCCAGGTAGGCCTGATAGGCATCGGCGACGGAGGTTCCGACGCCAGCCTCCGGAAGTTGCCGGTACGCAACCGAATACACGGGCAGGTCGACGTGCTCGCACAGCTTCCCGGCGACCGCCCGATGCGTGGCCAGGCCACACACGACGAGCGCCCCACCGTGCAGATAGAGCACGGCCGCCGCTTCATCGCGACCACTCGGGCGGGCGGGTACCGACAGTTCCACCGGTCGGCCTGCCAAGGTGATCTGCTCGCGCACCACAGACTTTCCCTTCGGACCCAGGGCGAAGATCTCATCGATGAGGTAGAGCGGCCGCAGCCCAAGGGCCCCGATGGGCCAGAGCGCGAGAGTGGGCTTCACAAAGAGCCGCGAACCCATCCAGATCGGGTACGACCGCAGGCTCGGTCGTGCATGTCTAGTCACCGACATCTGAAGTCCCCTTCGTCATGACCAGGGCATATCGTCTTGGACAGTGAATTTTAGACAAAGATTTCGTGAAGTTACACCTACCACTCCGTAGTTGGGTCGACCTGAGTACCTCACGCGAGGGGCTGATGTGGTCTCGTTGCATCGCATGTCCATGACCGGGCTGCAACACTTGTTCGGAAAACGTGGAGAGAAAGGCCCTTGGTGACAGCTCCAACCCTCGCGCAATTCAGCAGATCTGCGCAGGCGCCAACCGCACGGACCCTCATCGATGTATTGACCGAAACCGCGTCACTACATCCGGATGCACCGGCCATCGATGACGGCGACACGATTCTCACGTACGCCGAACTCATGGATCTGGTCGATGAAGGTGCGGCCTGGCTCGGCACGCGTGGGATCGGACACGGTGATCGTGTCGGAATCCGCATGCCGTCGGGGTCACGCGAGCTGTACCTGGCAATCCTTTCGACTCTGGCGGCCGGTGCGGCCTACGTGCCCGTCGACGCGGACGATCCGCCCGAGCGGGCCACCCTGGTGTTCGGTGAGGCCGGTGTGGCGGCGGTCCTCGGCGCCGAGGGCCTGCGCTGGCCGGCCGATCTCGGGCTCTCCCGTGGCGAGGGTGTCGAAAACCCGACCCCACCGACCATCGAAGACGACGCCTGGATCATCTTCACCTCCGGATCCACCGGCACACCCAAAGGTGTGGCTGTCACCCATCGCAATGCAGCGGCGTTCGTCGACGCCGAGGCATTGATGTTCTTGCAGGACGAACCACTCGGTCCCGGCGACCGGGTGCTCGCCGGGTTGTCGGTGGCCTTCGACGCGTCCTGCGAAGAAATGTGGCTGGCGTGGCGGTACGGCGCCTGCCTGGTCCCCGCGCCACGATCGCTGGTGCGTTCGGGCATGGACCTCGGGCCGTGGCTCGTTCAGCGTGACATCACCGTTGTGTCCACGGTCCCGACGCTCGCCGCACTCTGGCCTCCAGAGGCCCTCGAAGCCGTCCGGCTGCTGATCTTCGGCGGCGAGGCCTGCCCACCCGAACTCGGCGAGCGGCTGGCGGTCGACGGCCGCGAGGTGTGGAACACCTACGGCCCCACCGAGGCGACCGTGGTGGCCTGCGCCGCCCAACTCGACGGAAGCCAGCCCGTCCGAATCGGACTGCCACTGGCCGGCTGGGATCTGGCCGTGGTCGACGGCGAACAGAAGCAGGTCGACTTCGGCGAGGTCGGTGAACTGGTGATCGGTGGCGTCGGACTCGCCCGTTATCTGGATCCGGTCAAAGATGCCGAGAAGTTCTCGCCGATGGAGACCTTGGGCTGGGAACGCGCGTACCGCAGCGGCGACCTGGTCCGGTTCGAGGCCGAAGGCCTGGTGTTCATGGGCCGCGCCGACGATCAGGTCAAGGTGGGCGGGCGGCGCATCGAACTCGGCGAGGTCGACAACGCCCTGCAGCATCTGCCCGGAGTCGCCGGCGCCGCCGCGGCCGTCCGGAAATCGGCGGCAGGCAATTCGTTGCTGGTCGGCTATCTCGTCTCGACCGATCCCGACTTCGACGTGGATCGCGCCCGGGATCAACTCACCGAACGGCTGCCGGCTGCCCTGATCCCGCGACTGGTACTCGTGGACGAACTGCCCACCCGGACATCTGGCAAGGTCGACCGCAACGCGCTGCCGTGGCCGCTGCCGTCCGGCGATGGCGAGCCCGACACCGGTGACCTCAGCGCGACCGAGGCCTGGTTGGCCGGGCATTGGGCAACAGTGCTCGGTGTCGGCATCACCAACGCGAAAGCCGACTTCTTCTCCGAGGGTGGCGGGTCGCTCGCGGCCGCCCAGCTGGTGACCGTCTTGCGCCAGCGGTTTCCCACCGTCACCGTCGCCGACCTCTACGACCACCCCCGGCTGGGTTCGCTGGCGCAGATGCTCGACGACCTCAACCCGGGCGCGGTTGTCGAGCCCCGGATCGTCGAACCGACGCCCCGCCGGACCGGACTGGCCCAGATCGCGCTGTCCGTACCGCTGACGACCTTGACCGGTCTGCAGTGGGCGACCTGGCTGGCCATCGCGAACAACGTCCTGTCGGCGGCCTTCGACTCGTCCTGGATCCATCCGATCAACTGGTGGATCGTCCTCGCCGCCTTCATCATCTTCATCACCCCGCTGGGCCGGATGCTGACCGCCGCGGCGGGCATCCGGCTGTTGCTGGCCGGGGTCCGCCCCGGTGATCATCCCCGCGGCGGGTCGGTGCATCTGCGGCTGTGGATCGCCGAGCGCCTGACCGAGGCCAGTGGTGCCGCGAATCTCTCCGGCGCGCCCTGGATGATCTATTTCGCACGTTCGCTCGGCGCCCAGATCGGGCATGGCGTCGACATGCACACGTTGCCACCGGTGACGGGCATGATCACACTCGGCGACGGCTGCTCGGTGGAACCCGAGGTCGACCTGTCCGGTTGGTGGATCGACGGCGACGTCGTCCACATCGGTGAGATCGAGATCGGTGCCGGCACCAGTGTCGGTTCGCGGTCAACCCTGTTGCCGGGAGCCAGGATTGGCGCAGGCGCCGAAATCGCGCCGGGTTCCGCCGTGATGGGCCGGGTCAAGGACGGTCAACGCTGGGCCGGTTCGCCTGCGGTCAAGACCGGTAAGGCCCAGCGCCCCTGGCCGGAGGAACGGCCTGCCAGGCGCAGCTACTGGGTGCCGATCTTCGGGGTGTCGTCGGTGTTGCTGGCCGGGGTTCCGCTGGTGTCCTTGGCTGCCGGTCTGACGGTCATCGGGACCTGGGCAGGCGGCGCCGACGACCTCGAGTCGGTGACGCTGCGTGCGATGGCATTGCTTCCCGCCGCGACTCTGCTGAGCCTGCTGGTGTTCGCGGTGCTCACCGTGGTCCTGGTGCGGTTGCTGTCGATCGGCATGCAGAAGGGCTATCACCCGGTGCGCTCCCGGGTCGGTTGGCAGGTCTGGGCCACCGAGCGGTTGATGGACTCGGCCCGGACCTTCCTGTTCCCGCTGTACGCCTCACTGCTGACGCCGGTGTGGTTCCGGATACTGGGCGCCGACATCGGCAAGGGCACCGAGATCTCCACCGCCCTGGTGATCCCGAAGTTCACCACGGTCGGCGACGGTGCGTTCCTGGCCGACGACACCATGGTCGCGTCCTACGAACTCGGTGGCGGGTGGATGCACATCGACGAGGCCAAGGTCGGTAAACGCGCCTTCCTCGGCAACTCCGGCATGACCGGGCCCGGCCGTAAGGTCCCGAAGAACTCCCTCGTGGCTGTCCTGTCGGCCACACCGAGCAAGGCGAAATCGGGATCGAGTTGGTTGGGCAGTCCGCCGGTGCGCCTGCGCCGGTCCGCGGCCCAAACCGACACCTCCCGGACGTTCGATCCACCGACCAAACTGAAGATCGCCCGCGCGACCGTCGAGACGATGCGACTGATCCCGGTGATGGTCAGCTTCGGCCTTGGCCTGCTGGTGCTGATCGCCCTGCAGTACGTCGTGATCGAGACCAACTATTACGTGGCGGCCCTCGTCAGCGGGCTCGTGCTGCTGATCGCCGGTGCCGCTGCCTGCTGTATCGCGGCCGCCGCCAAATGGACTGTGGTCGGCCGTATCCGGGCCACCGAGTATCCGCTGTGGAGCTCGTTCGTCTGGCGCAACGAACTCTCGGATGCCTTTGTGGAAACGGTCGCCGCCCCCTGGTTCGCGAACGCAGCCACCGGAACACCCATCCTCAACGTCTGGCTGCGGATGCTCGGCGCCCACATCGGCAAGGGCGTCTGGTGCGAAACCTATTGGCTGCCGGAAGCCGACCTGGTGACCCTCGGCGACGGCGCCACCGTGCAACGCGGCTGTGTTGTCCAGACCCACCTCTTCCATGACCGGGTGATGGCCATGGACGAGGTCGTCTTGGGGCCCGGCGCCACGCTCGGACCACACTGCGTCGCGCTCCCGGCCTCCGGACTGGGCGCGGGCGCCACCGTCGGTCCCGCCTCACTCGTCATGCGCGGCGATGTTGTTCCCGATTCCACCCGCTGGCAAGGGAATCCGATCGCACCGTGGAACCCGTGATCGCGCTACACCTTGTTTCGGCGCCGTCGGCTCATCAGGTAGCCGTCGGCTCCGACGCGGCCGGTATCGGCGAGCCCGACGGCGACCAGGCCTGCGATCAGGGCGAGCGGCAGTTCATAGCCGTCGTCGTAGTTCCAGAACCCGTTGTCGATGTGGGCGTAGAAAATCGCGCCGATCATGTCGGCGATCAGCAACAACGACACCAATGGCGTCAGCACACCCAGGATGAGCAGGATGCCACCACCGAATTCGACCAGTGCGGAGTACCAGGCCGCTGCGGCAGGCCACGGGATGTCCAGCGACTTGAAGTACGCCTCGGTGGCATCGATTCCGTTGGTGTGCAACTTCTGCCACCCATGGAAGATGAAGATTATGCCCAGGATCACACGTGCGACCAGGGATGCGAAACTTCTCGATGTACCCATGACTATGGTCCTTGTCCTCGGGAAAAAGTACGTCGACTTCAGCGGCTATCTGCCCCACGGGTCTTGAAGCACCGTCGCCTCGGTGGCCATGTAACGTCACCACCGATCACGAATCGGCGGTGCGACGTCATAGATGTCCACCCACAAGCCATTCAACGCGATCGACGATGCACATCGGAACCGAACAGGAGGATTTGTGCCAGGTAAACTCGGCAGGCGCCCCTCCAGGACCGGGCAATCGCTGTTGGGCGACCCGTCGGACGGAATCGACCCGTATCTGCCTGCCAACGGCAATCTCGGATACCGGGTATCGCGCTACGACCTCGACCTCGAATACAAGGTCGCCACCAATCGGCTCGCCGGAGTCGCCGCCATCACCGCGACCACGGTCAGCAACCTGAGTCGCTTCAGCATCGACCTGTCCTCCGCGCTCAAGATCGAACGCGTCACGATCAACGGCAAGCGTCCGGCCCGGTACAGCCACCGCAGCCACAAGCTCAACATCACGCTTGCCACCGAACTCCCCGCAGGCGGCGGGATGATCATCGTGGTCAAGTACGCGGGCAACCCCAAACCGATCCGCGGCCAATGGGGCGAGGTCGGCTGGGAAGAGCTCACCGAGGGTTCACTGGTCGCCGGCCAGCCCAACGGGGCCGCATCCTGGTTTCCCTGCGACGACCACCCGAGTTCCAAAGCCGCGTACGGGATCTCGATCACCACCGACAGTCCCTTCATGGCGGTGGCCAACGGCGTTCTCAAGAGCAAGCGCACCAAGGCCGCCCAGACCACGTGGGTCTACGAACAGATCGAGCCGATGGCGTCTTATCTGGCCACCGTTCAGATCGGCGCGTATACCCGAAAGACGCTGAGTACCAAACCAGTTCCCATCCACGCCGTGATCCCGCCGCGACTGCGCAAAGAGTTCGACCTCGACTTCGCCAAGCAGCGGTCGATCATGGAAGTGTTCGTCGACCTGTTCGGCCCGTACCCGTTCCCGGAGTACACGGTGGTGGTCACCGACGACGAACTCGAGATCCCGATCGAGGCCCAGGGCATGTCGATCTTCGGCGCCAATCACTGCGACGGGACCGGTTCGTCCGAGCGTCTGATCGCACACGAATTGGCACATCAGTGGTTCGGCAATTCACTGACGCTGAACCGGTGGAAGGACATCTGGCTGCACGAGGGCTTCGCCTGCTACAGCGAATGGTTGTGGTCGGAGCGCTCGGGCGGACTCAGTGCCGAGGCCCAGGCCCGCAAGTACTACGGCCGGTTGTCGGCATCCCCCATGGATCTGGTGATCGGCGATCCCGGGCCCAAGAACATGTTCGACGACCGGGTCTACAAACGAGGCGCGCTGACGCTTCATGCCCTGCGGAAGCGTGTGGGCGACAACAACTTCTTCGATCTGCTCCGGGAATGGACGAAGGACTACCGCTACAGCTCGGTGACCTCGGCCGACTTCGCCGGCCTGGCCGCCAAGCACAGCCCGGAGCCGCTGAACGATCTGTGGCAGCACTGGCTCTATGAGAAGCCGCTGCCTGCGTACCCGGGTGTCTAGATGAGTCGGGTGGCCCTGGCGACCGTGATCGCCGCGGTGTCCGGCTATCTGGTCCTCTTGCTCGCGGCCCGCGCCCTCGGCGCCGACAGCTACGCAGCGTTCGCGGTGTTCTGGGCCGCTTACGGACTGGTCACCGGAACGCAGAACGGGCAACTCCAGGAAACGACCCGCGCGATCCGGGGCGCCCGGATCCGGGGCACCGACGACGCCCGGCCGATGCCGCTCAACGCCGCTGTCGGGGTCGGGTTGGCCCTGGTGGTTGCGGCAACCGCGATCGGCTGGGCCGGCGCGGTATTCGAGTGGTACAGAGTCGAATCGGTGCTGTTGCTCACCGCGGGTGTCGCGGCGTTCGGCATCTACGCCGGTCTCGGCGGCGCCCTGTCCGGCCTGGGACGGTGGGGACCGTTTGCCACCCTGCTCATCGTTGACGCGCTGATCCGGCTGGTACTCACCGTCATTGCCGTCATCGCCGGATGGGGTTTGTTCGCCTTTTTGGTGATGACCATCGCGGGCACGATCTCGTCGGCGGTTGTCGTCCTGTGTCTGCGGCCGGCCCGCGCAGCGCTGGGTGCCCGCGGCGATGTCCCGGTCCGGGCATTGGCCCGAAACACCTTCACGGCCATGGCCGCAGCATTGGCCAGTGCGGTCCTGGTGATGGGCTTCCCGGTGCTGATCAAGCTGTCCACCTCCGGCGACCTCGACTCGGTGGCCGGTGCCGTGATCTTGGCGGTGACCCTGACCCGAGCCCCGTTACTGGTGCCGCTGAACAGCTTTCAGGGTGTTCTGATCAGCCGGTTTGTCGAGAATCGCGACCGGGTCACGGCGTCTCTGATGGCCCCGCTACTGATTGTGACCGGTGTCGGCGTGATCGGTGCGATCGCGGCGTGGCTGGTCGGGCCGTGGCTACTCGAGACCATCTTCGGCGCCGACTACCGACTCTCCGGTGCCACCATCGCCGCGCTGACAATCGGTGCGGTGGCAATGGCGGTCCTCACGCTGACCGGCGCGATGGCCCTGGCCGTCGGAGCGCACCGCCTCTACGCAACCGGCTGGTGGGTGGCCACCAGCGCAAGCGTCGGCCTGCTGTTCGTGCCTGCAGACCTCGAGGTGCGGGTCTCGATCGCCCTCATCGCCGGACCGTTGATCGGGATGGCCGTCCACCTGTGGGCCGCGCGGTCCACGTCAACCGACGACGTGTCGCACGAGCGTGGAGACAATCGGCCACTGCCTGCCGAGTAGCGCTCCGGGCACCAACGTCGCCGCATTCAGCCGTGAGGTCGGGTGGCGACGCGCGGCACGGGCCGCATCGGGCCAGCCGATCTCGCAACACCGCTGTGCCTCGTCCGAAAAGAAGGCGCGTTCCTCATCGAATCGCCTGCCGTCGACCGCCTGCAGTGAACTCACCGATTCGGTGTGCCTGCGGTAGGAAAAGGTGACGCCTTCGGTGAGGACCAGCGCCCCACCGGCCCGCGCGATGTCGAGGAGCAGGGCCAGGTCGAGCACGATCTCCAGGCCGGGCCGGAATCCGATCGGCTTCGCGACCGAGGTCCGCCAGACCAGGGCCGGGAAGTACGTCCAGTTGCCGCGGTACAGACTCGCGGCCAGCTCCTCACCTTGTAGAACGGCAGGCGCCTGCGGTGTCATACGGGCCTTCACCCGGTCACCCAGCGGGTGGACGACGGAGTCCTCGGCATCGATGACCTGCACGCCCGGTTGCACCACAGCTGCGGCGGGATGCGCGTCGAGAGCGGCCACCGCGTTGGCCAAATGCTGCGGCGCCATGACGTCGTCGCAGCCCATGAGGGTGAATGCAGGTGCCTCGACAAGGTCCACACAGCGCCGGAAGTTGCCGTTGACGCCGAGATTCACCTCGTTGCGCAGATAGTGAACGCGGGCATCGCCGAGCGACTGCAGCCAACGCGCGGGCTCGGGGTCGGGGTACTGATCGTCGACAACCACCAGCCGAAAGTCGGTGAAGGTCTGATCCAGCACGCTGCGGACCGCGGCTTTCAGTTGATCCACGTCACCGTAGAACGGCAACATGACGTCGACAGCGAGCACGCTCCGCAGCGTACAGCGGCGATACCGATAGACTGCCTATCGGCCCGACAGCGGTTGGGTTGTCCGGGACCTGGTTCGGTACCCGGTCGACGTGTGCGTGGAGGTGTGGTCATCACTGTCTCACCCCTTGCCACCCCGCCTGCGGCCACCGGTAATTCCGATGTCTGGCTGATCGTTCCCGTGTTCAACGAGGAGCCGGTGATCCGCTCGGTGATCACCGCGGCCAAGAAGACATTCCCGAACATCGTCTGCGTCGACGACGGCAGCAAGGACGATTCCGTCTCCGAGATCCGGGCCTCGGGCGCCGATCTCGTCCGTCACCCGGTGAACCTCGGCCAAGGGGCCGCGATCCAGACCGGTGTCGAATATGCGCGGGCACAGCCGGGCGCGCAGTACTTCGTGACGTTCGATGCCGACGGCCAACACCAGGTCGACGATGTTGTCGCGATGCTGGCACGGCTGCGCAACGAGCCGCTCGACATCGTGATCGGCACCCGCTTTGCCGAAGACCGCAGCAAGAGCGTCCCGCTGTTCAAGCGGATGGCACTGCGCACCATCGTCTTCCTCAGTCCCCGGACCCGCCGGATGGGTCTGACCGACGCCCACAACGGTCTGCGGGTTTTCAACGCCACGGTGGCAGGCCAACTCGACCTGATCATGAACGGGATGAGCCACGCGTCAGAGTTCGTCGCACTCATCGATGAGCACAAGTGGCGTGTGTCCGAACAGCCGGTCACCATCCTCTACACCGAGTATTCGATGGCCAAAGGCCAGTCGCTGCTCAACGGTGTCAACATCTTGAGCGACGGTCTGCTCGGTGGCCGGATGAGGCGGTAGCACCCAATGCTGGTCATCCAGATACTTCTGATCCTTGCCGTGCTCCTGATGGTCGGCTACTTCATCACCCGCCGCGGCAGTGCCCGGGCCTCGGCGTGGGTGAAGTTGATCTTCTTGGCATTCCTGGCCTTTGGCGTCTACGCGCTGTTGCGGCCGGACGATCTGACGGTGATAGCGGGCTGGGTCGGGGTCGGTCGTGGTACCGACCTGGTGCTGTACGGACTGGTGGTGGCCTTTGCCTTCACCACGATCAGCACCTACCTGCGGTTCCGGGACGTCGAGATCAAATACGCGCGGCTCGCGCGGTCGGTGGCGCTGCAGAACGCTGCGCGCGAGAACGACCACGAGCCACCGGATCCACCCGCCGATCCGGCTCAGTGATGGTGCGGGTGCTCGGCGCCCATGATGTCGTGCAGGATTCGGTGCACGATGGCATCGGCCACCACGCGATAGTGGACGGAACGACCGGTCTTCGTGGTGGTCACCCAGCCCTGATCCCGTAGCGCCCGTAGAGACTGCGATGCAGCGTTCTCGGTGATCCCGGCCGCCTCGGCGAGTTCGGCCACCACCGCCCCGGGATGTTCGTGCATGTGGGTGATCAGGCGTAAGCGGGTGGAATCAGACAGCAGGGCAAAGCGTTTGGCCCACTCGTCCACATTCTCCCGCTGGGGTTCACTCACGGTGTTACGATACTGCACACCGCACATGTGTCTATAGCGACATATGTCTTTCTAGACATATATGAGAGGGTTCCACGTTGGCCTCGCCGCGACGCCCGATACTGCTCATGACCGCCTGTGCGCTGATCCTTGCCGGATGTTCATCACCTTCGGTCGACGACACCGACCGCGTGGTACTCGCCGACAGCCAGGAACTCGGCGGCTACAACCCGATATCGGGTTACGGCGCGCTGGGCGTATCCCCGATCTACGAGGGCCTGTTGCGCCCTGAGTCGGTCACCGACACCGGGTTACCAGCACTTGTCCCTTCGCTTGCCGAGAGCGCCCCCGAGCCGGTCGGTCCTCGCCGATGGCGTTTGGCGCTGCGCCCGGATGTCACCTTTTCCGACGGCTCGGGGTTCGATGCGGCAGATGTGATCGCCACCTATGCCGCGGTCCGCAATCCGGTTGTCGCATCCGAGATCTCGGCCGGCCTGGCACCTGTCGTCGATGTCGCCGCCGACGGACCGGATGCCGTGACCGTCACCATGAACACCGACGCCGACCCTTCGCCGTATCTCCTGCTCGGTATCGCGCCGTCGGAGATGGTCGAGGATGCACCGGCGGCCGACTGGGCGCTGAACACCAAACCTGTTGGTACCGGCCCGTATGAGCTGGAAAGCCTGGACGCCGATCAGGCCGTGATGGTCGCCCGCTCCGACTACCGGGGGGCGCTTCCCCAGGTGACCACACTGGTTTTCACGCACAGCCCCGACGACAACAGTCGGTCCGCACAGATTTCGACCGGTGAGGTCGACGGCGGTCCCCTACCCCCGAAGATGCTCGCCGCCCTCGACGGCCGCGACGGCATCGAGACCGTCGGAGTCCAGTCGGCCGATTGGCGCGGGGTGTCCTTTCCCAGCGGCAACGCCTTCACCGCCGATCCACGGACGCGGCTCGCCATGAACCACGGCGTCGACCGCGCTGCCATGATCACCGATGTCCTGGCCGGTCACGGTCGGCCCGCCAGCACCCCGGTGGCGGCCGTCTACGGGGACGCCTACAACCCGGATGCGGTGTTCGGCTACGACCCGGCGCAGGCCTCCGCGATGCTCGACGCTGCCGGCTGGCGGATTGCAGGGGCCGGGGATGTCCGCGAAAAAGATGGCGTCCAAGCATCATTCGAGTTGCTCTACAACGCGCAGGACACCCTTCGACGCGACCTTGCCGTCGCATTTGCCGCGGCCATGCAGCCGTTGGGCATCAAGGTCACACCCCGTGGCAGTAGCTGGGACGACATCGAAACCAGAATGGGCACTTCGGCAGTCCTGCTCGGCGGCGGAGATACGCCGTACAGCATCGACTCTCAGGTCTACAACACACTGCACACCCGGGTTCCGGATTCGTCGCCCTACTCCAACCCGGGCAACTTCACCGCCCCCGGATTGGACAACCTCCTGGAGCAGGCCCGCGAATCGGCGACCTCGCCGGAGAACGACGCCCGGTACCGCGAGATCCAGACCATGTACATGACGCAGCCGTCGTCGGTCTTCCTGGCATTCCTCGACCACACGTACGCATACCGCGACCTCGGCTGGCAACAGAGCGCGCCAATCCTCGAACCGCACTCCCACGGGGTGACGTGGGGTCCGTGGTGGCGCATCTCCGCCTGGCAACGGTGAATGCGACACGGCGCCGGATGGTCCCGGCGGTTCGCTTGCTGGGACTTCGCGCACTGATCGCGATCCCGGTGACCGTTGCGGTCTCGGCCGCCATCTTCCTGCTGGCGTCGCTGTCGCCATTTGATCCGCTGGCCGCCTATCTGGGCGACAACTATCAAAGCGCCACCCAGTCGCAGCGACAGGCAACTGCCGATGCCTACCACACCGACCAGTCCTGGTACGGCGCGTGGTGGCAGTGGATTCGCGATCTGCTTCACGGCGATCTGGGGTGGTCATCGACCCAATCTCTGCCGGTGGCAGAGGTTCTCACCAGCAGGTTGCCGTTCACCCTCGGCCTGTCCGCGGCCGCGTTGCTCGCCGCAACGCTCATCGCCGTCGGGCTCGGTGCGGTGGCCGGTATGCGCCGCGGTGGCCTCGTCGACAGGCTCTGCTCGGGTGCATCCGCACTGTTCGCATCGGTTCCGCCGTTTGTGGTGTCCCTCGTCCTGGTGTCGGTACTGGCCGTGGGGCTGCGGTGGTTCCCCACCTCAGGGGCCCGCGATCCCGGAGATCCGTACACCGCATCCGGCATACTCATGCACGCCGTGTTGCCCTTTGTGGCACTGACACTTTCACAGATTCCGTGGCTGCTCCTCACCACCCGGGCGTCGGTTGTCGAATCAATCGGCTCCGATGCGGTCCGAGCCGCAAGGGCACGGGGCATCGGCGGCGCGGCCCTGATGCGCGGTCACGTTCTTCCGACCTCGGTGGTTCCGACCCTTGCCCTGCTCGGGACCCGGTTGCCCGAGGTCATTGCCGGCGCAGCCATCGTCGAGACCATATTCGGCTGGCCGGGCGTGGCATCGGTCCTGGTCGACTCTGCTGCCGCACTGGACTTTCCCCTGATGGCCGCGCTCGCGGTCGGCTCCGCACTGGCCGTGCTGCTGGGATCCGCATTGTCCGATGCCGCCGCGACGGCGCTGGATCCCCGGATCGGGATGGCGGCATGATCGCGCAGTCACTGATGCGGCGGCGGACGGTCCGGCACTGGCCGTGGTTGCTGCTGTCGGCTATCGCGGTGTTCGCCGTCGTGGTACCGATCGTGGCAGGCGAGCAGGTGGCCGACTTCAGCCGGGCACTACTGGCTCCCGGCGCCGATCAGCTACTGGGGACCGACCATTCCGGCTACGACCTACTCGTCCGAACGGCAGAAGGTCTGCGCATCTCACTGGCGATGGCGGCGATATGTGCCGTCGTCGCAACACTTCTGGGTGTTGCCATCGGACTCTTGTCGGTGACCGCAGGCGGCTGGATCGATGCCGTGGTGATGCGGGTCGTCGACGGATTCAACGCCCTGCCACATCTGGTGGTCGGAATCGTCATCGCCGCACTGTGGCGCGGGGAACCGCTCGCGATCATCGCCTCCATCGCCCTGACCCACTGGCCCGCCGTGGCGAGGGTCGTCCGCGCAGAACTGTTGGCGGGCGCCGAATCCGGCTGGGTGCACACGGGTCGTCTGGCCGGCGCCTCACGCTGGTTTGTGGCGCGACACCACCTCTTACCTGCGGTCGGCGGTCAGGCGTTGGTGGCGATGGTGATGTTGTTGCCCCATGCGGTGTGGCATGAGTCGACGCTGTCGTTCCTGGGTGTCGGACTGTCGCCGGATCGGGCCAGTCTGGGCACTCTGCTCGGGCAGGCACGCGGCGACGTGATGCTCGGTGCCTGGTGGACGTTGGCCGTCCCCGCCTGCGCGCTTGTCCTCACGGCTCTGGCCATAGCGGCCGCCGCCTCCGGGCTACGGCGGCGGATGGAACCACCACAGGGAGTGATCTGGTGAATGCCGGCGCTGATATCCGAGGCCTGAAGGTGCAGATCGCCACGCGGGGTGGTCGGGATTCGCCGAGTGTGACCGGCCTCGACGGTGTCGACCTGACGCTGGCGCACGGGGAACTGACCGCACTCATGGGCGAATCCGGTTGCGGCAAATCACTTGTCGCGGTGGCGCTCTGCGGCCTCCTCCCACCCGGATGCAAGGTCAGTGGCGCCGTCGAGATCAAAGGCGAAGCGATCGCCGCCGACGACGAGAAGCGCTGGCGCCGGATCCGCGGGCACCACGTTGGCCTGGTTCCCCAATCCCCTGCCACCTCCTTCACCCCGGTGCGGACTGTCGGTTCTCAGATCGAAGAGTGCATTCGCGTCTTGGATGGCACCCGCAGTGCCATCGAATTGGCCGAACTGGTCGAACTTCCGGTTTCGGCGCTGGAGCTGTTTCCACACGAATTGTCGGGCGGCATGGCTCAACGTGCCGCGATTGCTGCTGCACTGGTCGGCAATCCGTCGGTGGTGGTGGCCGACGAACCGACCTCCGCGCTCGATCCCGACCTCGCCGCAGCGACCTGGAGACTCTTACGTTCGACCGCTGATGCCGGCGCAGCCGTCCTTGTCATCACCCATGACGTGACAAGCCTTTTCGCAGCAGACATCTGCGATTCCGTCGCACTGATGCGCGCCGGACGGATTGTTGCCGACGGTCCGCCCGCGTCGGTGCTACGCATCGACAACACCTATGTCAGCCAGTTCTTCGATGGAGTTGCGGTGTGAACAGCCATATCCTGCAGGCCAAGTCGATCTCTGTTCGATTCGGCGACCAGAACGTTCTGGAAAACGTCGACCTCGAGATGAGATCAGGCGAGATCACCGGCGTCGTCGGGGCTTCCGGAACCGGAAAGACAACCCTGCTCCGGGTGATGGCGGGTCTGCAGACGCCAGATTCGGGGACGGTCTCCTACAACGGCAGTCCCGATACGGCGCCCGGGTCATTGGCCATGCTCGACCAGCATCCGCGCCTGGTCTGCAATCCTCGCTGGACACTGTCGCAGATCATCACCGAACCTGCCGACATCGCCGGTCGCACTGTTGATCTCGTCGCGGTCGCCGAACGCGTCGGCCTCGATCTGCAATTGCTCACCAGATTTCCGACCCAGGTCAGCGGAGGACAACTCCAACGCGCCTGCATCGCACGGGTGCTCGTCGGCGAGCCGGCATTTCTTCTCTGCGACGAACCCACCGCCATGCTCGATCCCATCGCCACCACCGCCGTCGTCTCGCTCCTACGACAGCTATCCGAGGACGGCACGGCCATCGCACTCGTCAGCCACGACCATGCACTGCTCGATCGGCTCTGCACCTCGGCGAGAGTGCAGTTGTGAAGGCGCCGACCCAGTAGGTTCCTTCACAACTGCAGTCTCAACCAGGTGGAGACGGTGCTGCTACAGGCGTGCGTTTCGACCACACTGGTGCCCGTAACCTTGGCATTCACCTGCGGGAGGACCTCGAATGGTCAACAAAGCCGACTGGCAGCAACAACTGGAGCAGTTGGACCGGTCAGCGTGGCCGGCATTCCTCGATTCGAATTCCGGGCTTCCTGGACCACGGGGCAACATCGAGTTGGCGATGGCACTGGCAGAAGTGGCCGACAGCGACTGTGTCGACGACCTGCTCGGCAGCGGTGACGAGTATCGGATGTTCTGCGGCGCAATCTGCCTCGGCGCTCGCACCGCAGAAAATGAAGTGGCAACGCGCATGCGGGCTTTGGCCACCGACGACCGGTGGCGGATACGCGAAGGAGTCGCAATCGGTCTGCAGCGCCTCGGCGATACCGACCCGGCTGCACTGAAACTCATCGTCAACGACTGGGTAGACGATTCCGACCCATTGGTGCAGCGGGCAGCCATTGCCGCGATCTGCGAGCCACGCCTGCTGCGCAATCCGGTCGCTGCCGCGGCGGAGATCGACGCCTGCAAACGCGCCAGTGAGCATTTGGCGGCGCGACCGCTGCAGACACGTCGAGATCCAGCGGTACGCACTCTCCGGCAAGCGCTCGGCTACTGCTGGAGCGTAGCCGTCGCTGCCAATCCCCTACCGGGCCTGACCGAGTTCGGGAGCCTTGATGATTCAGATCCCGACGTCGCGTGGATCATCACCAACAACCTTCGCAAAAAGCGGCTCGCCCGCCTGCTGTGAACCGGACTCCCGACGTCGTAGCCAACGGTCGGTTCCGTCAGTGCCTGAAGGAATGCAGTGACGTCGCGTCGTGGCCTTGGGAGATTGCGCATTCGGTGAGTATGGGGAGAATCGCCGGCCAGGATACGACCCCTTGTGATCCGCACCACAGCTATGCTACTCATGAAACAGCGATACAACACACGTTTCATTGCTTCAGCCTGCACGGCCCGACAGGACAATCCGGAAAACCGGAGAGTTGTCGCTTCATGCTCGGCAGTGAGATCACCAACAGGCTCCGCATACCCACCGGGTACGGGATATGCAGCGGGGCCAGGTCTCGACACTGCGCAGAAAGGACACCACCCATGGACCAGAACCTACTCCAGCAAAGCCTGACACTGGTGGCCGCGGACGATCCCGACTTCACGGTTCGCTTCTACGAGCGTCTGTTCTCCGAACATCCTTCGGTCAAGCAGCTTTTCGGAGAAAACATCCGCCCACAGGCGGCGATGCTACAACAAGCGATAGTTTCCGTCCTGGACCATCTTGACGACCCGAGTTGGCTCCAATCGACCCTGGGATCACTCGGCAGGGTGCACGCCACACTCGGAGTCACACCGCAGATGTATGGCTGGGTAGCAACAACATTGATCACGACCATGGCTGACATCGGTGGCAGTGAGTGGACCGATGCCATGTCCGGGGCCTGGACAGAGGCCCTGGACGCGGTGGCCGAGATGATGCTCGATGCCTACCCGCCAGAATCACCTGGCGTTGAAACCGGCACTGACAACAAGCAACTACTCAGCAGTCTGGACCGGGAACGAAGGTAAGGCATGGAGATTGGGTGAGTGCCATCTATGCGACATCGTTGGTAGTTGAACTCGCCCGCATTGATTGACAACAATTCATGGACGAGAAAGGACCACTATGCTGCTTACGCTCTTTTACTTCATCGAATCCATCGACAACGCCCTCTGGGACCTCGCCGAGTCGGTGATTACTGGCAGCTCCGCCTAGCATCGACGTGCCGGTTGGCCCGCCTCGTACGTTGCGGGCCAACACACTCGTGTTCGTCGAGCACTTGCACGAACGGTGTTCGGTCAACCCCCACCGTCCTAGCCGACGGCATCCGGATCAGCCAGACCACGAAGGAATGCAGTGACGTCGTCGAAGTCCGGAAGCAGGCCGGACTGCCGCGCTTGAGCCAATGTTGGTGCGGTGGTGTCTTTGTCGGAGAGTGTGAAGGTCAGCGGACTGCCGTCGCGGGCTGCGCTGGGTAGGTTGAGGCCAAGTGCTGGGTCCAGTGGTGAGATGCCGTGTTCGCCGGTGGGGTTGTAGCCGGCCGAGCACAGGTAGGTGACCACCGAGTCGTCTTCGAGGCAGACGAATGCGTGGCCGAGGCCTTCGCCGACGTAGACCGCTTTGCGGTTGGAGTCGTCGAGCAAGACACCTTCGGATTGGCCGAAAGTCGGTGAGCCCACACGGATGTCGACGACGATGTCGTAGATGGCGCCTTTGGGGCAGCTGACGTATTTGGCTTGTCCGGGTGGGACATCGGCGAAGTGCACACCGCGTAGCACGCCGGCTGCTGAGACCGACAGGTTTGCCTGTTGCAGGTCGAAGGGGTGCCCGATGGCTTCGGAGAGCAGGTCGGCGCGGAACGATTCCATGAACAGTCCACGAGGATCGCCGAACATGGTGGGGGTGACGACAAAGGCACCGTCGATGGACAGGGTTTCGATCTGCATGATGTCAGTGTTCCATCTCGTCAGCGTTCAATTGTCGTCAGCGTTCAATTGCCGTCAGTGGTCTTTGCCGCGCTGCAGCAAGTCCAAGAGGTAGTTGCCGTACCCGGATTTGAGCAGTTTCGTTGCGGCGGCTTCGAGTTGGTTGTCGTCGATGAATCCGCGACGCCAGGCAACCTCTTCTGGGACAGCGATTTTCAGTCCCTGCCGTTGTTCTACGGTGCGCACGAAGTTCCCGGCGTCGAGCAGGGAGTCGAAGGTGCCGGTGTCGAGCCAGGCGGTGCCGCGGGGCAGGACTTCGACCTGTAGGCGGCCCTGGTCGAGGTAAGTGCGGTTGACGTCGGTGATCTCGTATTCGCCCCGTGCGCTGGGCTTGAGGTTGGCGGCGATGTCGATGACGTCGTTGTCGTAGAAGTACAGGCCCGGGACCGCGTAGTTGGATTTGGGGTGTTCGGGTTTTTCTTGCAGGTCAACAGCTTTGCCGTCGGAATCGAAATCGACAACGCCATAGTCTTCGGGGTTGCGGACCCAGTAGGCGAACACCGCACCGCCGTCGATGGACTGGAAACGGTTGAGTTGTTCACCCAGGCCGGCCCCGTAGAAGATGTTGTCGCCCAGGACCAGGGCCACCGAGTCGTTGCCGATGTGATCGGCACCCAATACGAACGCCTGCGCCAGACCGTCCGGCTTGGCCTGGACCTGATAGGTCAACGACAGACCGAACTGGGAGCCGTCACCGAGGAGAGCCTTGAACGCGGCTTCGTCGTGGGGGGTGGTGATGATCAGGATGTCTCGGATTCCGGCGAGCATCAGCGTGCTCAGCGGGTAATAGATCATCGGTTTGTCGTATACCGGCACCAGCTGTTTACTGACACCCTGGGTGATCGGATGCAACCTCGATCCGGTTCCCCCGGCCAGAATGATTCCGCGCATGGTTCACACCATAGGGTGCGGGTCCTGTAACTGCCCGGAACTGACCCGGTCGGTAGGGTTGCACCAGCGAATGGAGGCAGCAAATGCGGGTATTGATCACCGGTGGCGCCGGATTCATCGGCGCCAATTTCGTGCACCGCACCCTGGCCACCAGGCCCGATGCACAGATAGTCGTCCTGGATGCGATGACCTACGCCGCCAATGCCCAATCATTGGAACCAGTTGCCGACCGCATCGAGTTCGTCAAAGGCGACATCGCCGACAACGGCCTCGTCGACACACTGGTCGCCGAGGCCGACCTGGTGGTCCACTTCGCGGCCGAATCCCACAACGACAACTCGCTGGCCGACCCCACCAGCTTTGTCCACACCAATATCGTCGGCACCTTCTCGCTGCTCGAAGCGGTCCGCAAACACGACGTCCGCTACCACCACATCAGCACCGACGAGGTCTACGGCGACCTCGAACTCGACGACCCACACCGCTTCACCGAAGCCACCCCCTACAACCCCTCGAGCCCCTACTCCTCCACCAAAGCCGGCAGCGACCTACTCGTACGCGCCTGGGTCCGCTCCTTCGGAGTGCAGGCCACCATCTCCAACTGCTCCAACAACTACGGGCCCTACCAACACATCGAAAAGTTCATCCCCCGCCAGATCACCAACGTCCTGAGCGGCATCCGCCCCAAGCTCTACGGCACCGGCACCAACGTCCGCGACTGGATCCACGTCAACGACCACAACGACGCCGTCTGGACCATCATCGACAAAGGCCAGATCGGCGAAACCTACCTGATCGGCGCCGACGGCGAAGCCGACAACCGCACCGTCATCGAAACCATCCTCGAACTCACCGGCCAACCCAAAAACGCCTTCGACTTCGTCACCGACCGACCCGGCCATGACCTGCGCTACGCCATCGACTCCACGCGCCTGCGCACCGAACTCGGCTGGCAACCACAATTTCTCGACTTCCGCGCCGGCCTGGCCGACACCATCAACTGGTACCGCGACAACCCCCAATGGTGGCAACCCCTCAAACAAGCCACCGAAAACAAATACGCCACCACCGAAAAAGTGGCTGAGTAGCGATCGTCAGGTATCTCGGCAATCCGCCGCGAACTGAGCTCCCAACTCAGACATGGTTGCGTGGATACAACGCGCGAAATCGTCCCCCGAATCGTCGCTCAGCCACATTTCGAAACCGACCTTGAACACCGTGACCCCGACTTCGGCGAGCAGCGTGGCCGCGGTATCTGCGACACCTCGGGCGCGTAGCGCTTCGGCGATCGCCGACGCAAGTCTGGCAAGTTTGAGGAGTTCGCGTTCCTCCAAGCTGGAGTTCGCCGCGATGACGGCGGCCCGTCGACGTGCATCGTCCCGGTCGAGCAGAACCTCCCCGATGGCCTCGATCGCGGCGACCACCACATCGATCGCATCCAGTTCAGACGAGGCCGACGAGATCGCGCCGACAACAAAGTTCTGCAACTCATCGGACTTCCCGAACAACACCTCCCGTTTGTCCGCGAAGTGGCGAAAGAACGTGCGTTCGGTGACGCCCGCCCGCTGCGCGATCTCCAGCGCCGTCGTCTGCTCGAATCCGCGCTCGCCAAAGAGATCGACGGCAGCGCCGATCATGCGGCCGCGCGCGTCCGGTTCCCATCGTGCCATCGCAGAAGCTTAGCGATGTCAGCATCTGACATCATATGCTACTCTGATGACAGTTACTGACATCAGGCCCGGGAGTTCCGGACCATCGACAAGGAGAGATTCATGCGCGTATTTGTGACCGGGGCCTCCGGTTGGATCGGTTCGGCCGTGGTACCCGAACTACTCGACGCCGGACACGAGGTGGTCGGCCTCGCCCGTTCCGACACTTCCGCGGCAGCACTGGGCACCGCGGGCGTCGAGGTACATCGCGGCAGCCTCGACGACCTCGAGGTCCTACGCAAAGCAGCCGACGCCGCCGACGGCGTCATCCATCTCGCCTTCAAACACGATTTCTCCGACTTCGCGGGCGCCGGCCGCACCGAGCGCGCGGCCCTGGAAACGCTGAGCGAAACGCTTGTCGGCTCCGATCGCCCCCTGCTCTTCGCGTCCGGCGTTGCCCTCATTCGCCCGGGACATGTTGCGACAGAATATGATTCCACTCCGATGAGCGGTCCCGACGCACCCCGCGGCGGTGGCGAGGCACTGGCGCTGGGCTATGCGGCGCGAGGCGTGCGATCGGTGGCCCTTCGGTTCGCTCCCACCGTGCACGGCGACGGCGACCACGGCTTCATGTCGACGATCGTCGGGGTCGCACGCGAGCGCGGCGTGTCCGGGTACATCGGAGACGGATCGAACCGCTGGCCTGCGGTGCACGTGCGCGACGCCGCTCGAATGACGCGACTGGCCCTCGAGAAGGCACCGGCGGGTTCGGTGGTCCACGGTACGGCGGAAGAAGGCATCACCGCGCGAGAGATCGCAAACGTCATCGGCCGTCACCTCGACGTCCCCGCGCTGTCGGTGGCCCCGGAAGACGTTGCAGCACACTTCGGTTGGATCGGAGCCATCTTTGGGCTCGACATACCCGCCTCGAGCACGATCACAGGACAGCTCTTGGATTGGACCCCGACACACACCGGGTTACTCGATGACCTCGAGGCAGGGCACTACTTCCGAAAGTAGTCGACGGTCGCCGCTATGCCTTCGGTCAACGGCACCGCAGGCGTCCAGCCGAGTACCTTGCCGGCGTGTGAACCATCGATCGACGAATCCCGGACGTCACCGAGCCGAGCCGGTTCGAAGGTGGGAGTGTCTGCGGCACCGGCCGCGGCAGCCACCATCGTGTGCAGGTCACGGTCGGACGTCTGGACTCCGGTACCGATGTTGAACCGTTGTCCCCCACCATCTTCGGCAGAAGCCAACACGAACCCGGCGACCACATCGTCGACGTACACGTAGTCGCGGGTGTTGCCGCCGTCGCCGAACAACTTGGTCGGCGCCCCGGAGAGAAGATGCTTGGCGAAGATCGCGACCACGCCCGCCTCACCATGTGGATCCTGGCGTGGCCCATACACATTCGCGGGTGCGATGTGGGTGCAGTCGAGTCCGTAGAGCGACCGGTACATGTTGAGGTAGATCTCTCCGCTGACCTTGGCCGCGGCGTAGGGACTCATCGGCGCCAACGCAGCCGTCTCTGCCACCGGCAGATGCTCGGGTGAGCCGTAGATCGAACCGCCCGACGACGTGAAGACGATCTTGCGGACGCCCGCGAGCCGGGCCGCCTCGGCGAGCCGAATCGTCCCCAGCACGTTCACGTTTGCGTCATGCAGCGGATCGGTCACCGACGCCCGGACATCGATCTGCGCGGCGAGGTGGAAGACGACCTCCGGCTTGGCTTGTGCGACCACCTCATTGAGGTCGATTGTGGTGATATCACCTTCGATGATCGTCGCACCGCGCTCGATTGCGTCGGTCAGGTTCGCGCGGCGGCCCCGCGAGAAGTCGTCGAGGACAACCACCTCGTGCCCCTGGTCGAGAAGCCGATCGACCAGCGTCGATCCGATGAAACCGGCTCCGCCGGTGACCAATGTGCGCATTACCGCGTCCCGTTCCGTACTTCCTCGGTGACCTCGTAGATGGTCACGTTTCCTTGGGAAAAGATCTTCCGCAAACCCGGCGCTCCGGTCTCACGCAACTGCAGGTAGGGGTCTCCGAAGATGCCCTCTTCTGGTCGCGGAGGGCCCTGTTGGAACGACCAGTAGCTCGGCGGTGCGTCGATGACGTAGCGGATGTTCAGGTCGCGCACGATCTGATCGATCTCCGGGTCGCTGCCGATCTTTGCCACATTCCAGTGGAGATCGGCCTGACGCTCACTGAAATCGTTGGCGCGATAGAACGGGAAGAGCGGCGTCAGACCTGCCACCGGGTACATCCATCCGGTGCCCTGATCAAGATTGTTGAGGATCACCGTGTCGCGGGCATCCGGTTGCTGCGCAAGCCATTTGTAGGCATCGACGTCTTCGACGCCGATACGCAACTCGCTCCGGTACTGGGTGGCGATCTTGCCGTTGTCGGCGTAGCGCCAGACACCGGCACCCAGGACCAGCAACAAGCCGACCATGGTCACCGCCGGAATCACCAGGACGTTGTCGCGGAACCGCTCTCGTCGGCTCAGCAGACCCGCCGCCCACAAGACCGCAACACCCACACCGATTCCCGCGGCCGTCGCGGTGAACATCGACGCCACAAAGGTGAGCCGGTGCGGCGAATTGTAGAAATATCCGCCGAAGGTACCCAACAGCTTCGACGGCAGCCCACCGAAGTCGTAGATGGCATTTGCGGTGGTCGCGACGAACACGATCCACGCCGCAACCATGCCCCAGCTTCTGGACCACAACAACCAGATCAGACCAATTGCAGCCGGGATCAGCAGGTAGAACAGTGGATAGTCGTTCTCGAGCAAGTCGGTGCCCTGAAAAGCCGCGCGCGCCAGCGCATCGCCCGCGGTCGCGTCCGCTTCGCGGAACCCGTAGCCGGAGAGCTCGTTGTTGTCCGACATCTTGAGGGTGCCGATGATCACCGGGCTGATCAGCACCAGCGCCGATGCGCCGACCGCAGCCAGACCGGCGAAGTCGCCCAGTCTGCCGCGGACCGGCGACCACAGTCGCTGCAGGAGCCACCACAGTCCGACGATGACCGCCACGACAACAAGCCCGGACGGATGCGTCGCGGCGGTACCGGCGATGGCCAGCGCTGCGGCCAGAATCCGTCGTCGATCGGTCAGCGCCGAGGCGACCAGAACCGCGGTGACCGGCGCCAGGGACACACCCACCGCGTTCGGGACGGCGGTGAAGGCCAGTTCGACGTACGGAAGCGAGGGAAACACGGCGGTGATCGCGGCGGCCAGTGCGGCGAACACCGCGGCCCGATCAGGATCAAGTCGGCTGCGGCCGAGCCAGTAGGCCAGCGCCCCGATACTGATCGGCAGCGTAAAGGCCAGCACCGCGGGTGAATAGACGTTGTAGATCTCCACCGTGTTGGCGTTGGTCAGCGGATACAGCAGAGATCCCAGCGAGTGCCACGTATTCGGGTAGTAGTTGAACCCGCCCGTGTCGTAGTTCATCAGCTCGCCCATGTGCAGCGCTGACGCATCGCCGCTCTCGTGGATCCAGCGCAGCGCATCAGCATGCCAAAGCGCATCCCACACCTGCGAGATGTTGTTCAGGCCGAGGAACGTGGTGCCCATCAGCCGCCGGATCGACGACATCATGATGATCACCGCACCCAGCAGCACGCCCCCGGCCATCAGTAGCAACGACCGCCTGCTCGGACCCGGAGTGTCGGTGACCGGCGTCGGCGCGAGCCATCCCAAGCGGTGGGCGCCACGATCGTGGCCCCACGCGATCAGCCAGCACAGCACCACCATGAGCAGCGCCGTGAGCAGATTCCACGGTATGGAGACGATGCCGTACAGCACCGTGAACACGCCGACCATGCCGAAAGTGAGGGGCGCGCCCGCGGCCACGGCGACCGGCCATGGCAACGACATCCGCCGGCCGACGAGTGCGCCGGGCACGATCATGATCACCGCGGTGACCACCGTGACCCATGCGGCCAGCAGCATTCAGATCCCATCCGTCGCTTGTGAGTCTCGCTATCAGGTTTGGTTAGACCTTAAACGAGGCTTGTGCACACTAAGTTGGAGCATATGGACTGGCCACGTCATATCCCGACATTGACCGATCGGGTTATCACCTTGCGGCCACTGACCAGCGCCGATGCCCCGTCCGTGCAGGCTGCGAGTCAGGATCCGCTGACCGTGGCGTACACCGTGGTGCCGAGCCCGTACACCGCGGCCGATGCCCGCGACTTCGTGGAGAGCCGGTCGGTGCGGGTCTGGCCCGGATTCGACCTGGCCATCGTCGACGACGCGAACAGCTTCCTCGGCCTGTGTGGTCTGCACGCCGAAGACGACGACGCGATCACCACCATCGGGTACGCGGTGGCCCCGTGGGCCCGCGGCCGGGGCATCGCCACCCGCGCAACTCGGCTGCTCGTCGACTACTCATGGCAGATCGGTGCCGCCCGGGTGAGCCTGGACGCCTACGCCGAGAACGCCGGATCACGGGCGGTCGCCCGAAAGTGCGGATTCGTCGAGGAGGGCATCGCGCGGTCGGCCGCATTGGGTAAGAACGGTCGTCGTCACGACGTGGTGATGCACGGACTCCTGCGTACCGATCCCGGCGCGTGACCACTCCGAGTCAGACGACGTCATAGGTCACGTGGATCGCTGTCGAGGTCGGGGTCACGCTGCGCCGTACCAACGTGCGCGTGGGTCCGTCGGCGAACAACGGCGTCCCGGCACCCAGGATCACCGGCGCGTGGTGCAGGCTCAGCACGTCGACCAAACCGGCTGCGATCGCCGAACCGGTCGTGGCACCGCCTCCCATCAGGACGACGTCGAGATCCCCGGCTCGTTCACGTGCCGCGGCGACGGCGTCGGACAGGCCGGTCGTGACAAACGTCCAATCGAGGTCGGTGAGCCGGACCGACTCGGGCGGTGTACTGGTGACCACCACAAACGGGGGCTTGCCGACCTCCCCGGCGCCGTACCCGACGTCGTCGTCCCAACCACCCGGACCGTCGACCACGTCGAAGAGCCTGCGACCCATGACAACAGCCCCCGAACGAGCGGTCCCTTCACCCAGAACCCGTTTGTCGTCGGGATCGTCGGAAAACGCCCAGGTGTGCAGGGCGTGGCCACCGACGCCAAGCCCGTCGTCCGGACCGGCGCCGGGCCCGGTGACGAAGCCATCAAGGGAAACCGAGATGTCCGCGATGATTCGAGTCATGCCACGGTAGACCTGAACCGCCGCCCGAACTCATCGCTCACACCTCGCGAGCGGCCAGGATGTCGAGGACCTTCTTGACCAGCGTGTCCGAATCCGCGCCGGTCGTATCGATCACGAGGTCCGGATTCTCCGGAGCCTCGTAAGGCGTGTCAATCCCGGTCAGCCCCTTGAGTTCACCGGCCCGGGCCCGCGCATACAACCCCTTCGGGTCACGGCGCTCGCACTCCGCCAGTGGCGTGGCGACATGGACTTCGATGAACGGCAGGTCCGCTGCCGCACTGAGCGCCCGCGGAATCTCCCGGTCCGAGCGCAGCGGCGAGACGAGGGACGCGATGGCCACCACCCCGGCGTCGGCGAACAATCGGGTCAGATGACCGACCCGGCGGATGTTTTCGGCCCGGTCACCCGCCGAGAACCCGAGGTCGTCGGAAAGTCCGTGGCGGACGTTGTCACCGTCCAGCAGGTATGCCACCCGCCCGGCCTCGACCAGTTCGCGTTCCAGGGCAACGGCCACAGTCGATTTGCCCGACGCCGGCAGTCCGGTCAGCCAGATCACCGCACCGCGCTGACCGACCGCGCTCCAGCGATGATTTCGTTCCAGCGCCGACGGATGCCATTTGATGTCGCTGCGTTTGCGTTCACCGGGTTTGACCACCCGGGCCTCGGTGATCGTGCCGGCACCGACGGTGTCGTTGGAATTCTCGTCGATCAGGATGAACGCGCCGACGTCCTTGTTCGACGAATACGGGTCGGCCACCACGATCGAACTGGTGCGCAGCGTCACGGTTCCGACGTCGTTGAGCGCAAGTTCAACCGGGTTCTGCTCTTCACCAAGGGTTTCCGGGTCGAGACGACTGCTGATCTCCTGCACTGTTGCACGCACGGTCCGGGTGGTCTGCTTGAGTCCGATCCGGTCCCCGGCCCGCAACGGGGTCTTGGAGAACCAGCAGACCGTGACGTCTAGCTCGCGGGCGGACACCGGCAGGTGCGCGTCGTCGGAGCCGCTGACGATCATGTCGCCGCGACCGACGTCGATGTTGTCGGCCAGTTCCACCGACACCGACAACGGCGCCACCGCGATGGTGCGATCGGCGTCCAGGGTGTCGAGGACGGTGACAGTGCTCCGCGATCCGGAGGGCAACACCAGGACCGGATCCCCCACCTGCAGGGTTCCGGCCGCCAAACGTCCGGTATAGCGGCGGCGCTCCTTGTCGTCCGGCCGCGAAACCCATTGCACGGCAAGGCGAACCTCGGTGGACAGTGGAGCCGGAGCGGTCAGTTCGACACCTTCGAGGAACTCCAGCAGGGTCGGACCGGTATACCAGGGCGTGTTGTCGGAGCGGGTGACCACGTTGTCGCCGATCTTCGCCGCCAACGGGACCACCGTCAACCCCTTGACGCCGAGTCGTGCAGCGAGCGTGTGCAACTCGGCCTCGACCTCGTCGAACCGCTCTTCGCTGTAGTCGACGAGATCGATCTTGTTCACGGCTGCGACAAGATGCGGGACGCCGAGGAGCGTCGCGATCCGGGCATGGCGGCGGGTCTGCCGCACCACGCCGGCGCGGGCGTCCACGAGCAGCACCGCAACGTGGGCATTCGACGCACCGGTGAACATGTTGCGCGTATACCGCTCGTGCCCTGGCGTGTCGGCCAGGATGAAATTGCGTGTGGCCGTGGAGAAGAAGCGATAGGCGACGTCGATCGTGATGCCCTGCTCGCGTTCGGCCCGCAAGCCGTCGGACAGTGCCGCGAGGTCGGCAACACCCTCCGTGTCGGTCACGGATTCGAGGTGGTCGGTGGGCAGGCTGTCGGTGTCGTGCAGCAGGCGGCCGATCAGGGTGCTCTTACCGTCGTCCACCGATCCGGCGGTGGCGAGCCGCAACAGTTGGCGAGTCATCAGAAGTACCCCTCTCGTTTGCGGTCTTCCATCGCCGCGGCGGAGGTCCGGTCATCGGCGCGGGTCTCACCACGCTCGGACACCGTCGACGCCGAGATCTCGGTGACCACATCGGCAATGGTCCTCGCCCGGGAACGGACCGCGCCGGTGATGGTCAGGTCACCGACCGTCCGATAACGAACCCACTCGACACGTGCGATCTCTTCGTCGGCGGGACCGGTGTACTCCGAGGTGGCCAGCAGGATGCCGTCGCGCTCGAACACCTCTCGCTCATGGGCGAAGTAGATCGGCGGCAGTTCAAGACCTTCGAGTTCGATGTACCGCCAGATGTCGAGTTCGGTCCAGTTGCTCAGCGGAAACACCCGAACCTGTTCACCTTTCCGGATCCGGCCGTTGTACAGCGACCACGGTTCGGGCCTTTGCGACCGGGGATCCCACTGACCGAACTCGTCGCGGAAGCTCAGTACCCGTTCCTTGGCCCGCGCCCGTTCCTCATCACGGCGGGCGCCCCCGAACGCGGCATCGAACCTACCTGCCTCGAGAGCGTCGAGCAGGGTCCTGGTCTGCAGTCGGTTACGCGATCCGGCGCGGCCCCCGACCTCCTGCACCCGACCGGAGTCGATGGATTCCTGTACCGAACCCACGATCAGTCGATGTCCGTCCGCCGCGAGTCGCCGATCCCGAAACTCGATGACCTCGGGAAAGTTGTGGCCGGTGTCGATGTGCAGTACCGGAAATGGCAGCGGCGACGGACGAAAGGCCTTCTCCGCCAACCGCAACAGAACGATGGAGTCTTTACCCGCGGAGAACAGCAAGACCGGCCGTTCGAGTTCGGCCACCACCTCCCGGATGATGTGCACGGCTTCGGCTTCGAGTATCCGCAGTTCGTCGACGTGCGTGACGTCCCCGGTGATCTCCGTGCTGCTGCTCATGTGGGCAATCCCCTTTGTTCTGCGTCTTCGCGATAGCGCTGTACCCACTCATTCGAACGACCGTTGGCCTGCCGTTCCAGAACGGGCGGCGGCGCGGAGGCAGGATCGAGACCCAGTGCGGTCAGGATTCCCGCGATGATCGTTGTGGTGTCGCGGGCCAGATCGCGATAGTTCACCTCGATCGGCGTTATCGCCTCGTCGGCGAACCACTTTCGCCAGCCATCTTCCTGGTTGCGCAGGATGGACACGAGATGAGCAATGCCGTCGGCGTTGTACTCGGCGGTGTCGTCGAGTGCCGGCGGCGCCTGGCCACGCCAGACCTGGGTCTGCACCGCCCGCCAGAACGAAACCGCCTGCGGCACCGGGTCCTCGCGGTTCACTTTGATGAACAGGGGATCCTCACCGAGGACATCGAACAGCGCAGATCGCAGCCCGGTTCCACTACGACCGGTCAGGCCCGCAGCACGCTCGATGACCAACGGGGTCTGATTCCACATCAATTTGCCTCCCCAGACACCGTTTCCGGTGCGGCCATGACTGGAGATCCGAGTTCGCCACTCGTCGCTGGTCTCCGTTGTCGGGGTACCTGGTTCCAGTGGCGCAAGGAGTTTCAGGATCAGCGGGTCCTCGATCCCGGCAAACCACTGCCGGGGCTGCGGTGCGCGCGACGTGCTCGGCAGATACTGGAAGTACTCCTCGGGCTCACCGGCAATACCGGTGTACCGCAAGCACTCCACAAGCAGCGTGCTGCCGCTGCGCTGCGATGCGCAGACAAGGTAAGACCGGGGGCGGTTTGCCATGGCACTGAATATAGAGATATCTAGCGTCGGCGCAATTGGTGAGAGCAGCTGTTAATCAGAACGATTCAAAGTATTGACTTTGTCAGGATTTGAGTCTGACGGACAGCAGGTGCGCCTGTTCGAGCAGCAGAACACCCATCTCGCCGATCCGCTCATCCCGAAAGCGGGTCTGCACCCCCGTCAGACTCAATGCCCACGCAGGTCGTCCGGTCCGGTCGAACACCGCCGCGCCGATGCCCCAACTCCCGTCCACGATCAGCGCCGGATTGACGGCGTAGCCGGTGCGTTTGGTCAACGCGATGCGCTCCCGAATTTTCTCCTCTGAATGCACTGGGCCCCAATCTTTCTCGGGCTTCATCCGCGAGAAATAGTCGTCGACGTCGCGGTCCGGGAGGTGACTGAGAATCGACAGACCCGCCGAGGCCACACCCAACGGGAACCGGATCCCCTCGTGCAGCACATGGGACCGGAGCGGGAAGCTGCCCTCTTCCCAGAGCAGACAGACGGTCTCATCACCGCGCCGAGCCGACAGGAACGCGCTCTCCCCGGTCTCACGAGCGAGCTTGATCAGCACGTCGTGGGCCTGATCGCTGATGTCGTATCGATTGGCCGCACCCACCCCGAGCAAATACAACTCGGGGCCGAGTCGCCACCTTCCGGTCTCCAGGTCCCGGTCGATGAGTCCTTCCTCGGCCAGCGAGGTCAACAGGCGGTGGGCCGTGGGCCGCGCCAGGTCGGTCGCTTTACCGAGATCGGTGGTCGAGGCACCGCCCGGCTCGGCAGAACCCACCGCCCGCAGGAGCGCACCCACCCGGGCGACCACGTGCGAGCGAGTCGGCGTATTCGCGTTCATCAGATGAACGTACCGGACGACACCGATCGCTCCGCGAGCACTTTCGCGACGATTTGCCGGTTCACTTGATCCCCCTAGCTGCGAGGTTGTTGACTGAAACCCGACATCGTCGGCGTTTGCTCTGTGAACGTGGCCGATTGCCCGGTGAAGCGAATGGGAGAAATAGTGAGTTCAAAGGTGTACGAGTCGGCCGCGAGCGCAGTCGCCGACATCAAGGACGGCGCATCACTGGCCGTCGGAGGATTCGGGTTGTGTGGCATCCCCGACGCGCTGATCGAAGCACTGGCGGAAACGAAGGCCGCCGAGCTCGAGGTGTTCTCCAACAACTGCGGGGTCGACAACCAAGGGCTCGGCATCCTGCTGGGTCTCGGCCGGATCCGCCGGGTCACCGCCTCCTACGTCGGTGAGAACAAGGAGTTCGCCCGGCAGTACCTGGCCGGCGAACTCGAGGTCGAACTGACCCCGCAGGGCACCTTGGCCGAGCGCCTGCGTGCCGGTGGCGCAGGCATCCCCGGCTTCTACACCCCGGCCGGCGTCGGCAGCCCCATCTCGGACGGTGGCATGCCCTGGCGTTATGCACCCGATGGTTCCGTCGCCATTTCGTCCCCGCCCAAGGAGACCCGCGTTTTCGGCGACAAGCGGTACGTCCTCGAAGAGGGCATCAATGCCGACTTCGCGCTCGTGCATGCAGAACTCGGCGACACCGACGGCAACCTCGTCTTCAACAAGACCGCCATGAACTTCAATCCCCTGGCCGCGATGGCCGGCAAGATCACGATCGCCCAGGTCGAGCGACTCGTCGAACCGGGCGAGATCGACCCTGGAGCGGTACATCTGCCGGGCGTCTTCGTCCAGCGCATCGTGCACACCGGACCGCAGGACAAGAAGATCGAAAAGCGCACCGTCGCAACCGAAGGAGCCAAGTGATGTCTGCCCCCACGGCCACCGGATGGACCCGCGACCAGATGGCCGCCCGCGCGGCGGCCGAGATGATCGACGGCGAGTACGTCAATCTCGGCATCGGTCTGCCCACCCTGATCCCGACATATCTCGGCAACGACGTCCGAGTCACCCTGCATTCGGAGAACGGCATCCTCGGCACCGGCGGCTACCCCACCGATGACGCTGTCGACGCCGACCTGATCAACGCCGGAAAAGAAACGGTCACCGTCAATCCCGGTGCGGCATTCTTTGATTCGGCCCTGTCGTTCGGCATGATCCGCGGCGGCCACATCGACACCGCAGTGCTGGGTGGCATGCAGGTCTCCAAAACCGGCGACCTCGCCAACTGGATGGTCCCCGGCAAGATGGTCAAGGGCATGGGCGGGGCGATGGACCTCGTTCACGGCGCCGCCCGCGTCATCGTTCTGATGGAGCACACCGACCGCTCCGGCAACCCGAAGATCCTCGAGACCTGCACCCTGCCGTTGACCGGTCAGGGTGTGGTCAATCAGATCATCACCAACCTGGGCATCATCGACATCGTCGGCGACGGCACGCTGGTGCTGAAGGAGCTCGCACCAGGCGTGACCGCCGACGACGTCATCGCGGCCACCGGAGCACCCCTCACGGTTGAGTTGGCGCCGCCGACCTAAAGCGGAAGCGCGGTTTCCTTCGGCCCGGAGTGGTGGGTGTCGCTGACGCGGCGGAACCACTCCAGGCCGAAGGCCGCCCGCAACTCGTCGGTGGGCATGTCCAGGAACGGTCCGAAGTCGCCGACCTGCGTGGCGTGCGCGACCATCGCCGCCCTCTTGGCCTCGATGAACTCCCCCACCTGGACTTCCGTGGTGATCTGATCCCCCGGGACCCCGATCTTGTCGATGTTGGGTGCGTCCTCGGCATCCCACTGGGCGTTGGCCTTGACCAGCGCGCGGAAGTGGTCCCGGTTCATCACGCTCTCGTACGCATGGGGCGTCCCGGCGATCTGCGAGGCCCGCAGCCCCACGTGATGTACCTGGATGTGGTCGGGGTGGCCGTAGCCGCCGTAACTGTCGTAGAACGTCACGACATCGGCCCGCTCTTCGGTCAAGATGTCTGCCAACGCCTGCGCCGAAGTCTCCACCGGGAGATTCGCAAACGCCTGCGGGTTGTCGTTCTCCGGTGTCCCGGCCATACCGGAATCCGAAAAGCCCAGCATCACAACACGGTCCACACCCAGCGCCTCCGCCGACTTCGCCAGCTCATCGCGCCGCCGTTCGATCAGCGATTCACCCTCGGCCAAGATTCCCTCCGGGAACTCCCCGGCAGCACCGTCGGTGGCGGTGACGAGCACAACCCGATGTCCGGCCTCAGAGGCTTGACGCATGGTGCCGCCGGTCCCGAACACCTCATCGTCGGGATGCGCGTGAAAACATACAAGAACACTCATGACCTAACCCCTTGCTCAGCGGTACCGCAGAACCAAAGACTGCAGTCTAGCCACTGAAGCAATTCACCCGAATCCGCGCGAACAAACATTAATCTCGGTTAACCTGTGCGCGAAGTCGCCACCATGAGATCACCTTGGGGGATAGCACTCATGCCGCGTTCACACATCAGCCACCGATACCGCCTGTCAACGACGACTCTGACCCTGTGCATTGCCGTGTTCATCGGGGCGCTCATGTCCCCTGCAACGGCCGGAGCAGCACCGCTGTACCCGACGCCGCTACCGGACCGGTTCTACCAGCAACCCTCGGACCTCGCGGAAAAGTCACCGGGGGACGTCCTCGCGGCCCGCCCAATGCCCGCTTTGCCCGCATTCCCTGACACCACAGTCACTCTCATCAAGTTCCGGTCCACGAGCTCCGAGGGCGAACCGATCGCGGCGACCACCACACTGCTCACCCCGCGAAGCCACCAGAACAACGGGCCCTTACTGTCGTATCAGCACATCATCAACGGCCTGGGCACCAAATGTGCTGTGTCGCAAGAGTTGTACACCTCCGATCCGAATCTCACGATCCGGGAGGCTCCTGGCCTGAACGTCGCCCTTGCCCGCGGCTGGAGCGTGGTCCTGCCCGACCACCTCGGTCCGAACAGTGCCTACGGTGCCGCCAAGCTGGGTGGACAGATCACCCTCGACAGCATCCGGGCAGTCCAGGCGCTGCCGCAGTCGAATACCGACCAGAGCCCGGTGGCGATGGTCGGATACTCCGGCGGTGGGATGGCCACCGCCTGGGCGGCCGCTCTGCAACCCACCTACGCGCCGGACCTCGATATCGTGGGGGCCGCCGAGGGCGGCGTACCGATGAACCTCACCCAGATGGCCGAAGGTCTTGGCCTGCAACCCCATCCGGCGTTCGGACTGGCGTTTGCGGCGGCCCTCGGCCTGGAGAGGGAGTATCCTGACCGGCTGCCCATCAGCGAGCAACTCAACGCCCGAGGTTTGGCGTTGCGCAACCAGATGGCCAACGGGTGCACCAACGACATCCTCGCGGGCGGAGCGGGCTTGAGCGCACGAATGGTCGCGACATCGGAGTCGCTGGCCTCGGACCCAGGGGCTCGCGCGGTGCTCGATGAGAACAGCGTCGAACTGTACGACGGTGTCCCGACCATCCCCATTTTCGAATGGCATGCCCCGAATGACGCCTTGATCCCTGTCGCAGCGATCGAGAACACCATTCGGCGTTACTGCGCTGCGGGAACAAAGGTCTACTCCGCCCAGATCCCGAGTCCCGACCACCTGACGACTGCGGTCTTGGGCGCACCCGTGGCCTTGAACTATCTCGATGAGCGCTTCCGGGGGATCCCGGCACCGAGCACCTGCTGACGCTCTCAGAACAGATAGATCACCAGGATCGCGGTCCAGAGCACAAAGAGCCAGGCGTCGGTTGCCGTCTTCAGCCACTTCGGAGCCGATCGCACCTCCATGAAGTACCGGATGATCAGCCGGCCCTTGATGAAACCCAGCACGATCACGGTGACCGTGATCGCGACACTGGCGCCGGTCGAATCGCCGGCATGCCCAGGTGCCAGCCACCATGATCCGATCGTGATGCCACACAACACGATCCACGCATAGTTGATGGCACGGGTCGACCGATCGCCACGCTCGACCCGATCAGTTGTCGTCGTCACCGGTTCACCTCATCACATAGAGCAATGCGAAAATGACTACCCACAGCAGGTCGACCATGTGCCAATAAGTGGCCCCGGACTCGACCATCGAGACGCGTCGACGTCGGGGGTTACGAAGTTCTCGCACAACAACTCCCAGCACCACCAGACCGATGACCACGTGTAGCAGGTGCACGCCGGTGAGCACGAAGTAGAACGAGAAGAACTCATCTGAGTTGGTGTAGCCCTGCGAGATCTTCGACCACCACTCGTATGCCTTGATGGCAATGAACGCAACACCGAGCCCACCGCAGGCGTAGATCAGGCGCACGGCCCGGTCCGGATCACCGGCCCGCGCGCTGTGGACGCTGCGCGCGACGAACCATGAACTCGTCAGCAGCACAATCGTATTCACCACGCCGAGGTTGATGTCGAGATGCTGTTGCGACGCCAGATAGGCGTCCGGAGACATGGACCGGTGCACCATGAAAACGATGAAGTAGCCACCGAAAATGACCATGTCGCCGAGCACCATGACCCACATGTGGCCATCGCCGGGCAGGTGTCCGTCCCGCTCGTTTGCGGCAATCGGTTCCGATGACAGATGTTTTGTCACTGACGAAGTCCTTGGTTGTTCAGTCGAGCGGCAGGGAATCGACGGGTTCTCTCGCGGTGGCGACCCTGAGCAGGACGATCATTCCGCACAGCCACACACTGAACACCACCACCGCCCACCAGAACGAGATCGAGCCGTTCCAGGCGAACGGTCCCGAATCGAAGACAAACATCTGGGTCGCGATGACTTCGGTGATGATCTGCCAAATAGTCACGTAGGCAAACCATTTGGGGAAGATCTCGTTCTTGTCGTACAAAATTGCCACAGCCAGCGCAAAGTATGCGGCCGTGAAACATCCCAACGATCCGTTGTACGAGAGTAGGCCGAGGTCGTACAGCATCCCCAATTGCTGCGGATCCCGATCGGCACGGAACGTCGCGGTCAGGAAGACGACCGCAACAAGAAGGAATCCCGGCACCGCCCCAACTGCCATGCCGCCCATGTAGCCGTAGGCGAACACGGACCCGCACGACATCCGCTTCATGTGGTAGAAAATCAGGCCATTGGTCAGCGCCGCACCGCCGAGAATCACCAGCAGCAGCGTGAACCCGATCTGAATGGTGGTGGCGTGGGTGTGGAAGAAGTCCACCGCCTGCTGATCACTGACGTCGGGACGCGGCGGCGGAGTGACCCTGGCCAGCAGCACGAAGACGGCCCCGAAGATCGCGTAGAACGCAGGGAAGATCCAATAGACGATCCAGACATCGGGCTTACCCGCGCGCTCGGGTCGGTCCGCGTCAGACAGTCCCCGACCCGGCAGCAGGATGCTCATTGCGACACACCTTCTTCGACTGCCTGGCGCCGCAGCGCTGCGCGGAGCACGAAGAACATCACAACCACAAAGGCGGCGACGGCGCCGTTGCGCAGCCAGAACGACAGCAGACCATCCCAGGCCAGCGGCCCGGTCTTGGCCACTGCGGCACCGGCGGCGGGGAGCATCGCAATCGCGGTCGCAAGCGAGTAGTGACCCACCCAGCGCGGAAAGACCGGGTTGGGTCCGTTGTCGAAATAGACGGCGATCGCCAGGAGCAAGAACTGGGCGACCACCATGCCGATCGGCGCGATGAACGTGATCCACGCGAGGTCATTCAGCAGAAGGACCAGTTCCGGGTTGCGATCCGGCCGGAACGCCGCGACCAGGAAGAAGATGTTCGAGAGGGCGAAAATGGTGGCACCGCTGACCGCCGCGGCGAGGTAGCAGTAGGCGAACACGTGACTCTGTGTGGCCATCCGCTTCATCTGCACCACGATCACCAGGAAGAACGGCAGAAGCATGACGCCGCAGAGGTTGTAGGTGACCATGCTGAATCGGATCCAGGCGGTGTTGTCGCGGTAGAACGCCGCGACCTCCTCGGCCGGCATCGTGGGCGGCATCGGCGGCCAGAAGCCCGGGAAAGCGATGAACGCAATCAGCATCACCACCGCGAACACCGGCCCCGTCCACAGTGCGACAAGCTGTGTTCGGATATTGGCGGTCTTCGGTAGATCTTCGGCCTCTACGAGGAACTGCATGTGTCGAGGTAACCACGTGTCGCTGACTGAAGTCAGTGAATTCGCTAGACTCGTGCCGGGGCTCGAGCAGGAGGTGGACCATTTCGGTTACGGACAAGGTGTCGACGCGCGAGACCAAGCGACTTGCCACCCGCGAGCGACTCTTGGAAGCAGCGGTCGCCGAGTTTCGACGCGGCGGGATGGCGTCGGCCGACATCGGCACCATCGTCGCTGCGGCCGGCGTGGCACACGGGACGTTTTTCTTCCACTTCCCCACCAAAGAACACGTCCTGCTCGAACTCGAACGGCGCGAAGAACTTCGGATCGCGGATAGCTTGGCAAAGTTCTTCGACACGCCCCACACCGTTCAAGACACGTTGACCCAGATGGTCCGCGAACTCGAGGACCTCGAAGAGCGACTGGGCAGCAGGCTGTTCAAAGACTTTCTGGCACTGCACTTCTCGACCACTCGACCGCCCCAGGAAGAGTGGGAACATCACCCGGTGATCATCGCGGTGATCCAGGAGCTGGAACGAGCTCGCGATCGCGGTGAACTGCCACCAGAAACCGACGTCTTTCACCACGGGGTGTTCTACCTACTCGGCATGTACGCCATCTTGGTCACCATCCCCGAATCCCCCGAGGCACGTACGCCGATCGTCGAGAAATACGTGACCATTGCCTTGCAAGGCATGGCCGGCCCTACCGTGAGGACCAGATGAGACGGCTCTTGCGTCCGTACTCGGCGGAACTCTTCCTTCTCGCGATCCCCGCGAGCTATGTGCTCTTCGTGTCCATTCTCATCGTATTGGTCATGGTGGTCGATCGCACCTATGCCGACGTATCTGACGGCATATTCGTTTTCAAATCTGGTACACAGTCTCTTGTTATCTCTGGATACCCGGCACGTGGCTGATGCTGTCGGTTATCGGTCGCGCTGCAACGAAGCGACGGAACAGGGAGCGACCGCAGGTCTAAGACCGACGAGACCTACTCCGCACAGCTTCCGCACGACGAGTTCCTCTGGAGAGCAGGCGCGGATGCGGTGGACCCGGTGACTACCTAGTACTCGAGTGCGTTCAGAACCGAATCGCACGGGAAGATCCCGTCGTATCGCCCAATTTCAAGGTTGATCCGCGAACCTTGAAATTGGGGGGCTGGTTTTCAAGGCCAACGGTCTTGTAGCCGCCCCAGCCTCGACGCACGAATGGCCAAAACGCATTTAGGCCCGCCCCCGTGGGAGCGGGCCTAACAGCGTATTCGTGGAGCCGCCTGCGAGAATCGAACTCGCGACCTTTTCATTACGAGTGAAGCGCTCTACCGACTGAGCTAAGGCGGCGTGCTGCACGAGGCAGCGCCAGCCAGTCTATCCAGCGGTCACGCCGAGGACCAAACCGGCTCAGGTGACCGGCACACGAGGGGGAACCAAACCCAGGTCAAAGGACTTTTGGGCCAGATACTGCGCCGCCGCGATCTTGTCCGCGACATCGGTGCTCGCGTCTGCAACCTCGAACGCGTTTCGGATCACCGCAGAACCGACAAAGCCGGCCCACACGGTCGACGCGTCGACGTTCATCCCACGGGCGACCAGCCCGGCGGTGTACGCGTCGACGATCCGATCGATGACGTCCTCCCCGAACCCCAGCACCGGACTGTGACGTCCGAACACCAACTGACCGAGATCGAATCCCACCGCATGACGTGGCATCTGCGCCAGGTCGATGAGCACGGTTCTCCCACCGCCACTCGGATCGGCGACAAGGTTGTCCGGCGCGGCGTCGCCGTGCACCGGCGTCTGAGGGAGCTCCGACAGGTCGGCAAGGAGGAGCTCGATGTGATCGCCGACCCACAGCAGGTCGTTGATGAGGTCCGTCGGGATTGGGGTGTCGCGGGGTTCGGCCAGCATCTCGGCAAGAAGATTCAGGTCCGACTCCTGAACGCGACTGCGCGCGATCATCGATAGCGCAAACCCGTCGTCGAACTCCTGCGACAACGGCGATCCCGCTGCTGCCCGGTTGCCTGACAACTCACCCAACAGGCGCGCTGCATTCTCGAATTCACCTGCGGTGGAAAATAGTTGGACATCGCCGAGATCCTCCAGCCACATCGATCGCATATGCGAACCGTGCCACTGCGTGCCCAACAGTGTCACCGTCCGCAACCCTTCGGGGCAGCGTGCCGCCACCTCTGCCAGCACGTCCGGGTCCTGCGACCAGGGAAACGTGCGCAGAAAGAACTCTTGAACCGGCGGAGCCAGCTCGGCCAGCACCGGCCACTTCGCCGGGTGGCGTAACACCTTGACCACCGCCGACGCCTGTCCCTGCTCTCCGCGCAGGTGGACCCGCCACAGACCGGCGGTCCCCGGCGCTGCGACGTCGAATTCGAGCGGCTCTGAACGGTGGTCGACGTACTGCCCGATCTTCAACCGCCGCGCGACGTCACACAGTGTGGATTCGTCGGGCGTGGGCAGCTCGATCATGGCCGGCTCCAGGGCATCTGCTGAGTTGATGAACTCCTCCGATGGTAAGACGCCGACCACCACGACGAGCGGGTTCGGCCTGATCAGTAGGGTTGCTCAGAGGAGGTTCGATGGCCGAGAACGCGGAACTGCGGGTGGTGGCCCTGTCGATTGCGGCACTGGCCGAACTCGGTGTCGAGGTGCGCCCCGTCGACGACCCCGAGTACGACGACATCTATCTACTCGGCCCCGACGCCGAGCGCTACTTTCTCCACACCCTGCTCCGCACCTGCCAGTCCATGCCGGAGAACGAATGGGCCGACTACGTCGCGTTCTACTTCCATCAGCACGCCGAAGGTATGAACGCACCCGACGCCGAGGAGCTGACCGAACCCGCGTTGCTCGCCGAGGTGCGCACCCGGCTGCAAACGGACACCGCCGCCGACCCCCTACTGACGACGAATTATGCGCGTCCGTTCGTCGGTGACCTGGTGGTACATCTGTGCCGCGACCTGTCGACCACCGTCGAAACCCTGACCGACCAGAGCATCGCTTCCCGTGACCTCGACCTGCTGTACCAGGCCGGCCAGCGCAACACCGACGCCGAGACCTTTGACGCCATGGAGCACCGGGTTGCCGGTACCGGCGCGATCACCGTTCTGCAAGGTCCATCATTTTTTGTTGCCGCCAAAGCCCTGAACATGCCGAAGGTGATCGACACCGTCCTCGGCAGTGCGGAACACGGTGTCTTGTTCAGCGTCCCGCACCGACACGTCCTGATGCTCCACCCGGTGACCAATCTGCAGTCAACCGTCGCCCTTCGAGAGATGATCGGTTCCACCCACAGGCAGGCCGCCGACGCACCCGGCGGCAGCATCAGCCCCCACACCTTTTTCTGGTACGGCGGTCGGGTACAACAGGTCACGCAATACGACCCCGTCAGAAAAGCCGTCGCAATCGAGAATCACGGCATGTTCTTCGACGCGCTCAGTCGATTCGTCTGAGCCGTGCGCGCGTCAATGCCCCCGAACGATCAATGCCGCAGAGCCGTACCGATTTTGGCGACCATCGCGTCGACGGCGAACTTGGGTTTCACGTTGAGCCCGAGCACCTCTCGGCATTCGAGCACCGCCTCCACGCAGGTCAGCAGCTCTTCCCGGGACGCGTAACGCGCCATCCCCAGAGTCTGTTCGGCCATATCCGGATGCATCGCAACCACTCTGGCGCCGTAGGACGCGGTCAGCGCATCACGGAACAGCGCTGCCAGATCCACCAACGCCCGATCGAGGAGATCGCGGCTGGTGCGCGTCTGCCGCGATTTCTGTCGCTTCTCGAGGTCCTTCAGGATGCCTGCCGATCCGCGCAGCGCCCCGGCCGCACCCTTACCGGTGCCGCCGGCGCCCAGCGCCATTCGCATCTCCTCGGTTTCGGCCTCGTCCAGCTTGGCGCTGATCGCCTTCGCGGCCGCCTCCGCGGACTTCACGAGCTCTTCGGCCGCCTGATACGCCCGCGCACTCGATGTCGCGGCTCTGGCCAACCCCAACGCCTGCGTGCGCTCGTCACGCGACTGCTGATCGGTGGCCAGGCGGCGGGCCCGACCGACGTGGCCACCGCACACCGACGCCGCCCACTGAGCGAGTGAGGGCTCGATGGAGTCCTGCGCGATGAGAACTTCACTGATGGCTGCGGCGCTGGGCATCACCAGCGGCACGTGCCGGCTGCGCGAGCGAAGGGTCACCGAGATGTCCTCGGGGTCGATACTCGGCGCACACAGAAGGAACACGGTGCGTGGTGGCGGCTCTTCCACGGCCTTGAGCAACGCGTTGCCTGCCGCCTCGGTGAGTCGATCGGCATCCTCGATCAGAACAACCTGCCACCGACCGACACTCGGCCGACGCGCCGCGGTCTGGACGATGTCCCGCATGCCCTTGACACTGATCGACAGACCCTCCGGGACGATCCGCCGGACATCGGAGTGGGTACCGGCCATCACCGTCGTGCAGGCGTGACACCGTCCGCACCCCGGCGCGTCCGGCGTCTCGCACTGCAATGCCGCGGCAAAACACTGCGCGGCGATCGAACGCCCCGACCCCGGAGGCCCGGTGAAGAGCCAGGCGTGGGTCATCGCCGACGAGCCGTGTCGCGGTCCATCGTGGTCCGTGGCCGGAACCTCACCGTGAGACTCGCGCTCACGGATCGCGGCCAGCTGGGCTGCGGCGATGGCCGCAGATGTGAGTTCGGCCACGACCGCATGCTGGCCGACGAGCCGATCGAACACTGTTGTCACAGGTCAACCCTATCTCGAAGGCCGGACAGCGATGCTTAACTCCTGCAAGCGGCCAGCTACCGTATGCACGTGGTAGAGAGACAGTCACAGCTGCAACATGCGTGGCACACGTTGCGCTGGCTGGTGCGCACACCGTGGCCGGTGTTGGCACTGGACATGCTTCGGGCCAACATCGCCGGAGCCCTGTTCACCTTTGCTTTCCTCCGTTTCGGACTCCCCGAAAAGACTTCTGTCAGCCTGTCCCAGATCAGTGGAGTCGGCCAGCTGATCTTTGTCATCTACCTCGTCCTGGCCGGCATGGTCAGCGCATACGCGACAATCCGGCTTTCCCTGCCGGTGCTGGTCTGGCATCGACGACGATCCCGTCCCGACAACGAAGCCGCCCGGCGCCGCGCTCTTCGACTGCCTCTGCTGCTGATGCTCGTCCACGGTGGGCTGTGGCTGGTCGGCGGCGTGGTGTTCTCGTTGCTGAGTCTGTCCCAATCAGGTCGCACCGCGATCGTGGTGGCCCTGGGGTCATTCGTCGGCGCCCTGGTGACGTCGGTGCTGGGCTATATGCAGTCCGAGAAGATCCTGCGCCCGATCACCGTCGCGGCGATGGCCAACAATCCCGAGGCCGCCACCGCACCCAGCGTCACCCAGCGCATCATCCTGTTCTGGGTGATCAGTGTGGCCGCCCCGCTGGCCGTGATCATCGCGCTGGTCGTCGGCCAGAAGATCGGCATCATCGACACCGACGCCGAAGGCCTGCAACGGCCCATCCTGTGGATGGCAGGCGCCGCCCTGGTGTTCGGATCGATCGGTGTGGTGCGTGTCGTCTCCGCCATCGCCGACCCGATCAAGCAGCTGACCCTGGCACAACACGAGGTGCGTGAGGGCAACCTCGACACCTCCGTCCGCATTTACGACGGCAGCGATCTGGGCCTGCTGCAGGCCGGCTTCAACGAGATGGTCGCCGACGTTCGCGAACGACAGGAACTGCGCAACCTGTTCGGCCGCTACGTGGGCGAGGACGTCGCTCGGCGGGCCATCGAGAGCGGCACCGAGCTCGGCGGCGAAGAGCGCTATGTCGGCGTGCTATTCGTCGACATCGTCGGTTCGACCAGCCTGGCCGTCAACCTGCCTCCGCGTGAAGTCGTCGACCTGCTCAACGAGTTCTTCCGGGTGATCGTCGATGTGGTCGGGCGACACGGCGGCTTTGTCAACAAGTTCCAGGGTGACGCTGCGCTGGCCGTCTTCGGCGCGCCACTCGATCAGGAGGACTTCGCCGGCCAGGCCCTAGCGGCGGCCCGCATCCTGCGCGAGGAACTCGACGCGGCCCTCGGCGACACCGACATCGGTATCGGGGTGTCGGCGGGCAAGGCCATCGCCGGGCACATCGGCTCACAGCAACGCTTCGAATACACAGTCATCGGCGACCCGGTGAACGAGGCCGCCCGACTAACCGACCTGGCCAAATACGAACCGAGCCGCGTCCTCGGATCAGCCCGCGCGGTCTATCTCGCCTCTGCTGCCGAGGCCGCACACTGGGACATCGGCGAAGGCATTGAGTTGCGCGGCCGCGGGATCGAAACCCGCTTGGCCAGACCGAACTACGCCATCAACCCGTAATCCCACATCGTCCCCGCAGGGGGGTGCCGAGGGAGATGGTCCCTCGGCGCCCGCCCTCGGGGCCGATCATGGGGTCATTCTGATTCGGGTGCAGCCTTCTTGGCCGCGGCCTTTTTCGCCGGAGCTTTCTTGGCGGTGGCCTTCTTGGCCGCCGTCTTCTTTGCTGCAGCCTTTTTGGCCGGAGCCTTCTTCGCGGCCTTTTTGGCGGTCTTCTTCGCGGCCTTCTTCGCCGGACCGCGAGCGCGCCGGTCCGCCAGCAACTCCGACGCACGTTCGTCGGTGATCGACGCGACGTCGTCATCCTTGCGCAGGCTCGCGTTGGTCTCACCGTCGGTGACGTACGGACCGAAACGGCCGTCCTTGATCACCATCGGGCTCTCCGACACCGGATCGTTCCCCAGCTCACGCAACGGCGGCGCGGCAGCTGCCCGGCCCCGGCGCTTCGGCTCGGAATAGATCTTGAGCGCCTCGTCGAGCGTGATGTCGAAGATCTGGTCTTCGGACGTCAGTGAACGAGAGTCGGTGCCGCGCTTGAGGTACGGCCCATACCGCCCGTTCTGCGCGGTGATCTCTTGACCTTCTTCGTCTTTGCCGACAAGTCGGGGCAACGACAGCAACTTGAGTGCGTCGTCGAGGGTCACCGTCGCGATATCCATCGACTTGAACAGCGATCCGGTCCGCGGCTTGGGTCCGGCCTTCTTGGCTGCCTTTTTGGCAGTCTTCTTGGCCGTTGCCTTCTTGGTGGCGGTCAACGTGTCACCGGACGGGGCGTCCAGTGGCGTGACACCCTCGTCGAGCGGAGTCGGCGCCGGCGGCGGGGTCAGGGCGGGCACGGTGCCGCCCTCTCCACCTTCGTCTTCGGGCTCCGGCAGGATCTCGGTGACGTACGGTCCGAAACGCCCTTCCTTGGCAACGATTTCGTTGCCGGAAAGCGGATCGACACCGAGCACGCGGCCCTCTTGCGGTGTGCTGAAGAGCTTTTCGGCCAGATCCAGCGTCAGCTCATCCGGGGTGATGTCGTCAGGCAGGTTGGCCCGCTGAGATTCCGGCTCTCCCCCACCCTCCGGTGTGATCGTGCGCTCCAGGTACGGACCGAACCGGCCGACCCTCACGAACACCGGGCGACCCTGCTCGTCGTCGAACAGGCGGATCGAGTTGACCTCGCGCGCGTCGATCTCTTCGAGATTCACACCGACGAGCTTCTTGAGTCCGGTGCCTTCTTGGCCTTCGGCGCCGTCCTTCCCGAAGTAGAAGCGGGTCAACCAATCTGTGCGATTCTCGGCACCCCGCGCGATCTGATCCAGATCGTCTTCGAGGGTGGCCGTGAAGTCGTAGTCGACAAGGCGCTTGAAGTACGCCTCGAGCAAACCGACAACCGCAAACGCAATCCAGGACGGCACCAGGGCCGAGCCCTTCTTGTGCACGTACCCGCGGTCCTGGATGGTGCCGATGATCGACGCGTACGTCGACGGACGACCAATCCCCAACTCCTCCAACGTCTTCACCAGAGATGCCTCGGTGTAGCGCGCCGGCGGATTGGTGGTGTGGCCGTCCGGATTCAGTTCGGTCGCCGTGAGCGACTGTCCCTGAACAAGATTCGGCAGACGACTCTCGGCGTCGTCGGCGGTGCCACCGGCCTGCTCGTCGACGGTCTCCACGTACGCGGACAGGAATCCGGGGAACGTGATGGTGCGACCGGAGGCAGCGAAAGTACAGGTCTCACCGGTATTGGCGTTGCCACTGATCCGCAGGCTCATCGTGGTGCCACGCGCGTCGGCCATCTGAGAGGCGACCGTGCGCTGCCAGATCAGCTCGTAGAGCTTGAACTCGTCGGACTGCAGCGCGGAGGCAACCTGGCCGGGGGTCCGGAAGGATTCACCGGCCGGACGGATGGCCTCGTGCGCCTCTTGGGCGTTCTTGACCTTGCGGGTGTACTGCCGAGGCGTCGGATGAACGAAATCGGCACCGTAGAGGTCCCGTGCCTGGTTCCGGGCAGCGGTGATCGCCGATTCCGACAACGTGGTCGAGTCGGTACGCATATAGGTGATGTAGCCGTTTTCGTACAACCGCTGCGCCACCCGCATAGTGCGATCGGAGGTGAACCGCAGCTTGCGGCCGGCCTCCTGCTGCAGGGTCGAGGTCATGAACGGCGCATACGGCTTGCGGGTGTAGGGCTTTTCCTCCACCGAGGTGACCGAGAGCGACGCACCCTGCAGACCCGAGGCCAACGCCACCGCGCGGGCTTCGTCCAGAACAGTGACGTCGTCCTTCTTCAGACCGCCGGTCGAATCGAAATCGCGGCCGCTGGCCACCCTCGCACCGTCGACACTGACCAGGCGAGCACCGAAACTGCGCGGCTTCGCCGACTCTCCGGCGTCCAGCGTGGCGGCGATATCCCAGTATTCAGCCGACCGGAACGCCATCCGCTCGCGTTCGCGTTCGACGATGACTCGTGTGGCGACCGACTGCACACGGCCCGCCGACAGCTTCGGCATGACCTTCTTCCACAGGACCGGCGAGACCTCGTAGCCGTAGAGACGGTCCAGGATACGTCGGGTTTCCTGCGCGTCGACCAGATCTTCGTCGAGGTCACGCGGACTTTCGGCAGCAGCACGGATAGCCGATTCGGTGATCTCGTGGAAGACCATCCGCTTGACCGGAACCTTGGGCTTGAGTGTCTCGAGCAGGTGCCACGCGATGGCCTCACCCTCGCGGTCACCGTCTGTCGCGAGGTAGAGCTCGTCGACATCCTTCAACAGAGCCTTGAGCTCGGTGACGGTCGACTTCTTGTCCGGCGAGACCACGTACAGCGGTTCGAAGTTCTCGTCGACGTTCACACCGAGCCGAGCCCACGGCTGGCCCTTGTACTTGGCCGGCACGTCGGCGGCGCCACGCGGCAGGTCACGAATGTGACCGCGCGAGGACTCCACCACGTAATTCGGCCCGAGGTACGACGAGATCTTGCGGGCCTTTGTCGGGGACTCGACGATCACGAGACGGCGCACTGCCTTACCTGTCCCGCGAGCTGCTGTATCTGAATCCGCCACCGTAGTTGCCTGCACCTTTCATGGTTCTTCTGGCCGTTTGTACCTTATGTATAGCGGTAGTGACATCCGAGTATGCCGCCTGGCACCCGAGAAGAGCCTGATCAGGCCGCTGGTAACGCACCTTTGAACAGGGTGTATCCGCAGTTCAGAGAGCAAATCGCCGGAAATTTGATCAAATTAATGGCCAATGTGCCGCCGCGCCCGAAATGTCCGGTGGTTCACCGATCGACTCGATCAGGCGCGACAACCGCCGTTTCCCGGCGATGCGCAATGCCGGATTGGCGCCGCGTGTACCCACCAGCGTCGGCGCGATCCCCGCCCGCATCACCGCTGTCGCCAGAGATCCATGCGAGTCGGGAGCGTGCGGATCAAGGCCCAGTACGTACCGCTCGGCGTCGCGGCGACCCGCCGCAATGACCCACAACCGCAGCGCGCGGGGTCCCGGCACCCAGTTCGGGGGCATCGTTTTGATCGCGCCCTTGGTCCAGGCGCGGTACAGATCCTCGAGTTCGGTGGTGGTGACCGTGCCGACCAGGGGTGAACCTTCGGACGACAACGAGATCTCTGCAGCAACACCGCTGCGCTCGAACTCTTCGGCCAGGGCCTGAGCGCGCCAGTCCTCGGGAACGACCACCGACAGACGCGCGCCCTGCGTATTCACCGCGATCTGGCCGGCGGTCGCCAAAATCCCGGCGAGATCGTCAAGCGACGGCTCGTCGGTCTCCGCGGAGAACATCGACAGCTGACCCACGTTAGAACCGTACGGTATTTTCACCCGAAAACGACTCACCCCCGACGCCGTGGTCACGACATTCGGGGGTCAGACGCCGACACCAGATCGCGGTGCCGGATAGAAATCAGAGGTACTTCACGCAGTGAAGATCCTCGATGGAATGCCCTCGATGGGCGAACTCATTAAAGGGTGCCGCTACACTCCTCGAACACCCGTGGCCTGCGGACCTTTCGTCCCCTGACCGACCTCGAACTCGACCCGCTGGTTCTCCTCGAGAGTGCGGAAACCGGATCCCTGGATCTCGGAGTAGTGGACAAACACATCGTCGGGTCCGTCATCTGGCGCAATGAAGCCGAAGCCCTTTTCCGCGTTGAACCACTTCACAGTTCCCTGTGCCATTCTTTGTATTCCTTACTTTCACCGGATACGACGGGGAGTTACCCACGTCGGGCCGGTTCCGACCGCCATACCTACTGGCGCCGTTTACGGGTGCCCCCGCACACTGACCTTTCAGTACCACGCCCGCAACACGTTCCCAAGAGACTGGCCATTATCTTGAACGCCCCCCAGAAGCTGCGACCACAACAAGTCAATCATGTTCTGTGCGTACACAACAGTCAGGAAGTCAAACTGATTCAAATCATGGCCGACTTCGCAATCAACACTTCACAGTAGGTAATATTACGAGGTGATGAACTGGATCGATGAGTAGCTCCGACTTCGGCTCCCAACTGCTCGCGCGCACGTTGGCGGGTGTCGGCCCCGACGAATCGCCTCTGACCCATAAGGCCTTAATTCAAAGTCGGACAGCGAGTTTCGCCGACTGGCCGACATGGGTCAGCGATCCGGTCCGCGAGGCATTGATCGATTCCGGCATCCGCCGACCGTGGTCCCATCAGGTCGCCGCCGCGGAACACGCTCGCGCCGGACGCCATGTGGTGCTCGCGACCGGTACCGCCTCGGGCAAATCCCTTGCGTACCAGGTCCCCATCCTCACCCGACTCCTGGAAGATCCGCGAGCAACCGCTCTCTATCTGTCTCCCACCAAGGCGCTCGGCTCCGACCAGTTACGTTCCGTGAGTTCGTTACTGGCCGGACATAAAGAGTTTCTGCACCTACAACCGTGCGCCTACGACGGCGATACCGAACCGGCCATTCGACAATGGGCGCGTGAACATTCGCGGTGGATATTCACAAATCCGGACATGCTCCATATCGGCATCCTCTCTTCGCACGCACGATGGCGGCATTTCATGAGAGGCCTGGCGTTCATCGTCGTCGACGAATGCCACCATTACCGTGGTGTATTCGGCTCACACACCGCACTGGTCATACGCCGTCTACTGCGGATTGCGCGAGCGGCGGGAGCCAATCCCGTGGTGATCGGCGCGAGTGCGACGTCGGGCAGTCCGGGCGCAGCGATGAGCCGCATGATCGGAGCCGACTGCGCTGAGATCACCGAGGACGGTTCGCCGCATGGCGCCCGCACGGTGGCATTGTGGGAGCCCGCCTTCATCCCGGGGATCAGCGGCGAACATGGCGCCCCGGTCCGGCGGCAGGCAGGTGCCGAAGCCGCGCGCATTCTCGCCGACCTGGTACTCGAAGGTGCGCGGACGCTCTGCTTCGTGCGCAGCCGGCGCGGCGTTGAACTCACGGCGCTGTCGGCCAAACGCATTCTCGAACAGGTTGACCCGGAGTTGGCGCCGCGGGTGGCGGCCTATCGTGCGGGTTACCTTGCTGACGATCGGCGGGCGCTCGAACGCGATCTGGCCGACGGAAAGCTGCTCGGCGTTGCCACCACCAATGCCTTGGAACTCGGTGTGGACATCAGTGGACTCGATGCCATTGTGGTGGCTGGGTTCCCGGGCACGGTCGCATCCTTCTGGCAACAGGCCGGGCGAGCCGGGCGACGTGGCGAGGGATCATTGGTGGTCCTCGTCGCGCGCGACGACCCTCTCGATACGTACCTGGTCAATCACCCGGAAGCGTTATTGGACAAGCCTGTTGAGGCCACCGTCACCGATCCGACCAATCCCTACGTCCTCGGTCCGCAATTGCTCTGCGCAGCAGCAGAATTGCCACTCAAAGAATCCGAGGTCGACGCCTTCGGTGCACGTGAGCTACTCGAAGAGATGGCGACCCGCGGACTCATCCGGCACCGCAAGGCAGGCTGGTATGTCGCGCCCGGCGTCGAACCACACGCTGACGTCGACATCCGTGGCGGCATCGGCGGCCAGGTGATGATCGTCGACGAGACCACCGCCCAACTACTCGGAACCGTCGACTCTGGTCGGGCGATGTCGACCGTGCACCCGGGGGCTGTTCACATCCATCGGGGCGAGAGCTATGTAGTGGATGAACTCGACCTCGAGGACGGCCTCGCGATGGTTCACCCGGAGGAGCCCGACTGGACCACCAGCGCCCGAGAGACCACGCTGGTCGAGATCACAGACGTGATGAAGACCAGCGCATTCGGGCCGCTGACCGTGGCCTTGGTCAGGGTCGACGTGACGCACCAGGTGGTCGGATACCTGCGCAAACTGCACACCGGAGAGATTCTCGACTCGGTCGAATTGGACATGCCCGCGCAGACGCTCTCGACACGTGCGGTGATGTACACGATCGAGCCCGACACACTCGAGGCCGTCGGGGTCACGGTCGGCATGTTCCCCGGCGCTCTGCACGCCGCCGAGCACGCCGCCATCGGACTGTTGCCGCTCGTTGCCACCTGCGATCGGTGGGACATCGGCGGGCTGTCGACGAATCTCCACCCTGATACCGGTCTGCCGACGGTCTTCGTCTACGACGGATACCCCGGCGGTGCCGGATTTGCCGATCGTGGTCACGAGGCGTTTGACACCTGGATCCGCGCGACTCGAGATGCCGTGTCGCACTGCGCTTGCGAGTCGGGCTGCCCGTCATGTGTGCAATCACCCAAATGCGGAAACGGCAACGACCCGCTGGACAAGGCCGGCGCAATTCGCGTACTCGATCTGATTCTGAGAGAACTGCCGAATTCTGAGGCCTCCGACTCCGGCACCCGGTGACGGACGTGGAAATGAACAAATGTTCCCGGGTGTCGATCAGCCGCATGAAAAGCAGATCGGATGTCGCTCGATCGGCGGAGAAAATGGTGTTCTGAAGGCCCGAACGGGTTTACCGTGAGGAATCCGATCAGCCGAAAAAGGTAAAGCCAATGACGCAACCACCCGGGCAGCCCGACCCCTACGATCAGACTCGCATCAGACCCACTTCGACTCCACCACCGGCAACCCCACCACCCGCCGCTTCCGGACAGGGGCAAGCACCGGGTCAATTTGGTGGGCCGCCACAGCAGCCCTATGGCGCGCCGCAGCCGCAGTACGGCGGGCAACCCCGACCTCAGCAGCCGCAATACGGCCAGAGCCCCTACGGCGGCACGCCACAACAACAGCCGGGTCAGTCGCCTCAGTACAGTCAGGCACAGCAATACGGGCAAGCACCGCAGTACGCACAGTCCCAACCGGATTCGGCCGGACCGGTGTCTTCTGCGGTCCGGATCATCGGCTGGATGATCGCAGGTTTTGCGGTCCTCGCGATCATCGCCGCGTTCTTGCCGTGGATCTCCGGCACCGTGACCGTCAACGGCATCGGTGATTCCGACACCGGGGCCACCGACGGTGTTCTGACCGCGACCCTCGGTGTCGTCGCAGGCATCTTCGGTGTTGTCAGTGCGGCGATCGCCAAGCGCTCGGCCCTACACCTCACCGCAGGCATCATCGCCATTGTGACCGGCGCTCTGATCACCTTGATCGCCGTCATCGACATCGCCGACGTACTCGACGCCGAGAACACCTGGGGATTTGGGTTCGAGGTCGGCTTCGGCTTGTGGCTCACCTTGGTTGCCGGCATCGCAATAGTGATCTCCGGCATCGCCGCCGTCGTGAAACGGACCTGAGGTCAGATCGCCCGGAAGCCGCTGCCCACGGTATTCCGGCCGTTCAGATCGGCCAGGATCGTTGTCATCGGCGTGCTGATGGCGGGGTTGTGGACCGGGAAGTTCGGGTTGGTACAGGGGACATCGATTTCCAGGCCCGTCCCGCCGATGTCGCGGATGACGCGACCACCGTTGAGTAGTCCGACAACCTTGTCCCCGACCACGATCGGCGCGCCGGAGTCACCGTGGTTGGAGCACACCTGGCTCAGGGTGAAGGTCGGCACCTGCGGGTCGTTGCCCCACACGACGCCACAGGTGGTCCCGGTGGTGCGACCCGCCTTGCAAGCTGTCTGCCCGAAGGACGGCCGTGGGCCAGGCCCCGTGATGGTGAGCCCCCGGTAACTGCGTTGAGGCGTCACCTTCGACTTGTCGAACTCGATGACCGCGTAGTCCCACCCGAAGTTGGACTGCTTCACCACCCCGAGTACGCCTGAACCCATGCTCTTCTCGGCCTTGACCGTGTTGCCAATCCCGCCGCAGTGCCCGGCGGTCAGACCCACCAACCGTCCCGCACCGTCGTAGCCGATGGTGGTCAGCGTGCACAGTGCGTTGTCGGCGATGACGATCCCAGCGCCGCCACCGAGCCCAACCGGCGGGGCCGCACTGGCAGTTGAGGCGGTCATACCGGACACCCCGATCAACGCGATAAATCCGGTCACGATTGCCAACAGTCGCCGCATCAAGCCCCCACCAATTCCCTGTAGTCGTCCGAGTCTCCCCGCACCCTATGCTGCCGCCGCATCCGACCGCCACCCGCAGGCAAGACTTCGACATCCACGGCCTACGACCAAGAACGCAACATCCATGAAAGCTCTTGCTGCAGGGCACCTTTCAGGAGTCGGATCCCGCCAGCTCACGAGCTTCATTCCTGCCTTGTCCATCGGCACCTTGCGGTTGTCCATTTCGACAGGCCGTGATTCCCTACGTCATTCGATCCACGTTCGCCTGATCGACGTCGGTCGCATTTTGACCGGTGCGCATGTCCGTCGTTCGACAACAATTGCGAAGCACTCGAATACTGCAGTATTCCTAGAATTGATCCCCTGACCACTCGCGATCGGCTCGCGACCTGTTTGATCAAGCCGCACTTGGAATTACGAGATATTTTGGCACTCCAAACCGGACACCTATACGACGCGAATGCAGGGACAGCTGACCCAAAACCCCAGTACAGGGCATTTCCAGGGTGTTCAATGTCAGTATGTCCGATGACACGGAGCCCTCCGTTTCGGAGGGTCTTCGAGCATACGAAATAGACCGCCGACCGTGGCAGGACACGGCAAGCGCCTCAACATCTCCCACGATCTCGTGACCAGCTATGCGCACTCAACGAGGCTCGCGACCATTGCGACCATCGCTGTAGGGTTCGAGTCGTTCTTCTCCCACCCGCTGGAGGTCGAACGGGCTCTGAGTGCAGAGCGGATCATCGGCGACATTCAGGACCGCAAGAGAAGACGCGTCACAAGGCTTCTCATCGAGTACCTCACCCAACGCCGGCCGACCGAACGGCAGGCCGACGCCCAGTCGCAGAAGAACTAGAATCGGCTGGAGATAGCAAAATACCCTGTATTCGAGACCATTGCTGGTGTCGAATACAGGGTATTCGCAAATTGTG
>NZ_JCAIUN010000002.1:0-947775 GCF_059445525.1 Williamsia sp. Y712 | reverse complement strand
CGATGGTACTGCACCCTAATCAGTGTGGGAGAGTAGGACACCGCCGAACACAATTTGCGAATACCCTGTATTCGACACCAGCAATGGTCTCGAATACAGGGTATTTTGCTATCTCCAGCCGTGTCGTTGAAGGCCCGTCTCCCTATGTGGGGGCTCAGTGCGTTCCGGGTCGATAGTGTCGTGCGGGGATCTTTGCTTAGATAGGGCATGGCATCACTGATCGGCGGCCCCACCCTGGTCGAGTCGTATCTGCAACACATCCACGACACGTGCGCTGCCGGCGGTGAAGGCGCGCTCGCGGACTACATACCGGAGCTGGCCCAGGTCGATCCCAAAAAATTCGGGCTGTCGTTGGCGTTGCACGACGGCTACGTGTATTCGATCGCTGATTCGGATGTCGGGTTCACCATCCAATCGGTGTCGAAGCCGCTCACGTACGCACTTGCCTTGACGCACAAGGGTTTTGATGAGCTCGACGGACGCATCGGGGTAGAGCCCTCGGGTGAGGCGTTCAACGAGATCAGCGTCGATTCACAGCGCCGGCCACGCAACCCGATGATCAATGCGGGTGCGATCCTGTCGTCTTCTCTGCTCCTCGAGATCCAACCCGATGTCGACGTGGCGTTTGCAGAGTTGCTCGATTTCTATTCATCCTGCGCCGGCCGTCGGCTGTCACTCGACGCCGATGTCTACAACTCCGAGATGCGAAGCGGCGCCCGAAATCGTGCGATTGCGTACATGATGCAGAGCTTTGGTGCTCTGCAAGCGTCTCCGGAGGATTCGATCGACCTCTATTTCCGTCAATGCTCTCTTATCGTGACGACGACCGACCTTGCGGTCATCGCCGGCACGTTGGCGAATGGGGGAGTGAATCCCCGAACGGGCAGGCGGGTCTTGACACAGGCCATCGTGGAACGGGTGCTCAGCGTGATGACGACGTGCGGCATGTACGACGGCGCCGGGGATTGGGTGACCAGGGTGGGTCTTCCGGCCAAGAGCGGTGTGGGCGGCGGGATCATGGCCGTGCTGCCCGGACAGCTCGGTATCGGTGTGTACTCGCCGCTCCTCGACGTGCACGGAAACAGCGTCCGTGGCGTCAACGCCTGTAAGCGACTCTCGTCCGATCTCGGTCTGCACATGTTCAACGTTGCCCGGCAGAGCAGATCCGCGGTTCGCTCATTCCGATCCGCGGAGGAGTTCGAGGTAGCGACCGAACGCAACGAGTTCGAACGGCACTTCCTCAAAGGCAACCGTGACCGCATCAGGATCTACGAACTCCAGGGTGACCTCACGTTCTCGGGTACCGAGAGCGTGCTGCGACGTGTTCGATCGGCGGCCAATGAGTTCGATGTGGTCATCCTCGACATGAGTCGAGTCGATCAGGTCGACGAGGTTTCGAGAACGATGTTCCTCGGTGCCAGCAAGAACCTCGCGAATGTCAAACGCATTGCGGTGGTGGTGGATCCGGACGGCATCGTGCTGCGAGCACATACCCACGAGGCCGAACCAGGTCCGCAACTCGACTACGTCGTCAAGACGATGGCCGATGCACTTGCCCAAGCAGAAGACTTCTTGCTGAAGACGGCGATCGAGAAGCAGTAGCCACGGTGGGGGCGTCGTTCAGCTCGCAGCGGCGTCGTTGGCGGAGAGCAGGGTCAGTGCAGCCAGGGTCTGGGCGTCGCAGATCGCTCCGGAGCGGACCGCCGCCCATACCTCCGTCACAGGCCACCACCGGGCGTCCATGTCCTGCTCTTCGTGTTCACGCTGCGCGGTACCGGCATGCAGATTCTCGGCAAGGAACACCGCCTGTCTCTGACTGCTGAAACCGGGCGCCACATCCACTGTCCCGATCCGGGTGAGTGAGTCGGCGCGGAGGCCCGTTTCCTCTGCGAGCTCCCGGACCGCGAGTGCCCGGGCCGGAACCACCTGACGGTCCGGTGCCGTGCCCGCCGGGAACTCCCATCGCCGCGCGTCCACTGCGTACCGGAACTGCTCGACCAGATACAGGCGACCTTCTTCGCGGGGAATGACGATGACACCCTCGGGCTTGTCGACAACGCTGTAGATGCCGGTGCTGCCGTCGGAGCGAACGATTTCGTCCTCGCGGAGAGACAACCACGGGTTGGCATAAATTTCGGCTGAAGACACTCGCTTGATCGACACCACATCAGAATATGGCCGGCGCACGGCACGGGGGCGACGCGCGTTGCGGCCGCGGGCCTAAGGTGGTCCTCGTGCGTCTTGTTATTGCCGAATGCCAGGTCGACTATGTCGGACGGCTCACCGCCCATCTGCCCAAAGCTCGCCGACTGCTGTTGATCAAGTCCGACGGCTCAGTGAGCGTGCACGCCGACGATCGTGCCTATAAACCACTGAACTGGATGAGCCCACCGTGCTGGCTGGTGGAGACCACGCCTGAAACGCCTGATGGGCCACAGCTGTGGGTTGTGACAAACAAGGCGGGCGAGGAACTCCAGATCACGATCACAGCGATCGAACACGATTCGAGCCACGAGCTCGGCGTCGACCCGGGACTGGTCAAAGACGGTGTCGAGGCACACTTGCAGGAGTTGCTCGCCGAACACGTGGAGACGCTCGGCACCGGCTATTCGCTGGTGCGGCGTGAGTACATGACCGCCATCGGTCCCGTTGACCTGCTGTGCCGCGACGCTGACGGTTCGTCGGTTGCGGTGGAGATCAAACGACGCGGTGAGATCGATGGCGTGGAGCAGCTGACCCGCTATCTGGAGCTGATGAACCGTGATCCGCTGCTGGCCCCGGTCCAAGGGATTTTCGCGGCCCAGCAGATCAAGCCGCAGGCCAAGACCCTCGCCAACGATCGCGGCATCCGCTGCGTCACGCTCGACTACGACAAGCTTCGTGGGACCGAGAGCACCGAGTTCCGGCTGTTCTGAGATACCGGCGAGTGTGATGGAACGGATCGAGCCAGGCCCCGGCGGCGGCGACTACTACGTCCGGCCGATCACCGGTCAACGCGCAACCAAGATCTACCGATGCCCGGGCTGCAACCAGACCGTGATGGTAGGCGTTCCGCATGTGGTCGCCTGGCCGGTGGACGACTACGGGATGGATGGGTACGCAGGCGGCGGTTCCTATCTGGATGATCGCCGCCATTGGCACACCGGATGCTGGCGTCGCGCCGCGCGGGGTGCGCGCGGCACACGACGTTAGCGCGCGTGGGCTACCGGTAAGAAGTACTCACCCGATCGGGGGTGTCTGTGCTGTCTGTGACGTCCTGCGGCTCGAGATCGGCGGATTCGTCGAGCTCCGAGTCGTCGGTGTGGACATCGTCGTGCTCGACAGCATCGTCGGCCGGGGCCGACGATGGCTCTTCGAGGCGTGCGTTGTCGGAGAGTTCCTTGTTGAGGAGGCCGGTGGTGTTCGGATCGAGCAGTTCGGGCTCGTTCTCGACTGCGGCGAGCAACTGTGGGACGTCGTCGAGTTGGCTACGGATCTCGGCGAGTTGAGACAACATCCGACTCCGCAGCGCACGGACCTGCTCGGTGACTTCTTGTGAGCGCGTGACTCTTTCGGTTGCCGCGGAGGCGGCGCGCTGACGCAGGCTCTCGGCTTCGGCGTGTGCGTTCTCGAGCCGTTCGCGTGCCTCGTTCTTGCTGTCGGTCTCGAGTTTGCTGGCTGCGGCGACGGCCTCGGATCGGCGGGCGGCGATCGTGATGTCGAAGTCTTGCTGAATCCGTTCCCGGTTGGCCTGCGCCCGGGCGTCGAGTTCTTCGGCCTGCGCTTTTGCCTCGGCGAGGATGCGCTGGGCCTCGTTGCGGGCTGCGATCATCGTGGCCTCGTGTTCGGCCTGCATCGCCTCACGGCGGCGGTCGAGCTCCGCGGTCTTTCGCGCGATCTCCTCGCGATGTTCCGTGACTTCCTGACGTGCGATCGAAAGTACTTCTGCCGCTTCTGCTTCCGACTGTGCCCGGATCTCCGAAGCCTCGTCAGAAGCCAGGCGGAGCATGCTGGAGACCCGCTCGCTCATCCCCTGGACAGTGGTGGGTGGCACGGATAGCCGATTGACCTCGCGGCGGAGTTCGTCGATGTCGTCGCGGGCGATCTCGAGATTCTCGGCGAGTTCACGGGCATTGGCCGTGGCGGCGTCGCGGTCGGCGGCGATGACCCGCATCTCCGCGTCGAAACGACGGAAGAACTCGGTGACCTGATCTCGGTCGTAACCACGCATGACCGTGGCAAACGGCAGGCCGCTGGCAGATGTGGCCTCGTTATTTGGCATGGGTGAGATTTTACGCTGTGTTGCCACCGGTACCGGGGGTGAACACGGTGTGGCGCACAGGAGTTACCAGGCTGCAACCCGTGTCACCGGCCCGGTCGGCGGCTTCGGGGTGAGGCCTCAGTGCGCTGCGGCAGCCGGTTCCACGAGTTCGAGGAGGACTCCACCGGCATCCTTGGGGTGGATGAAGTTGATCCGTGAGTTCGCCGTGCCACGGCGCGGCTCGGTGTACAACACCCGCAGACCGTTGGCGACCAGACGGCGCGTGACCTCTTCGATGTCGGTGACGCGGACAGCCATCTGCTGCAGTCCGGGGCCGTTGCGATCGATGAACTTGGCGATGGTCGACGTCTCATCGATCGGCGACAGCAGCTGGATGAGGGCGTGTGTCTTGTCGGCACCCGCGGGGCCGACCATTGCTTCGACCACACCTTGGGCGGCGTTCGTCTCCTGATGCAGCGTCACCAGGCCCAGGTTTTCGAGGTACCAGGCCTTGGCGGCCTCCAGATCGGGCACTGCGATCCCGACATGATCGATCGCCGTGACGAGCTCGCCGATGGTCGCCATGGCCATTGACTGGGGGTTCTGTTCAGATGTGGTCATGGCATAAAGGTAACCTCGGCTTTAGTTGAGCGACGATTCAGCCAGCTTTTCAGAGAGGTCAGAACAGATGACAACGTCGGTAATAGTGTCCGGAGCCCGTACCCCGATCGGCCGATTGATGGGTTCGCTCAAGGATTTCAGTGCGGTGGACCTCGGTGCGATCGCGATCCGCGGAGCCCTGGAGAAGGGAAACGTCCCTGCCTCTGAGGTCGAATACGTCATCATGGGACAGGTTCTCGGTGCCGGCGCCGGTCAGATGCCTGCCAAGCAGACCGCGGTCAAGGCCGGTATCGGCTGGGATGTCCCCGCTCTCACGATCAACAAGATGTGCCTGTCGGGCATCGATGCGATCGCGCTGGCCGATCAGCTGATCCGGGCGGGCGAGTTCGAGTGCGTTGTCGCCGGTGGTCAGGAATCGATGACCCAGGCGCCGCACATCCTGCAGGGCAGCCGCAGCGGCTTCAAATACGGCAACACCGAGCTGGTCGATCACATGGCCTACGACGGCCTGCACGATCCCTTCACCGATCAGCCGATGGGCGCGCTCACCGAGCAGCAGAACGACGTCGAGAAGTTCACCCGCGAGCAGCAGGACGAGTTCGCCGCGCAGTCGAACCAGCGTGCCGCCATCGCGTGGAAGAACGGTGTATACGACGACGAGGTCGTGCCGGTGCCGATCCCGCAGCGTAAGGGTGATCCGGTCCTGTTCGCAGAAGACGAAGGCATCCGTGCCGACACGACCGCCGAGTCGCTGTCGCGTCTGCGTCCGGCGTTCCGCAAGGACGGAACCATCACCGCAGGCAACTCTTCGCAGATCTCGGACGGCGCCGCTGCCGTCATCGTGATGAGCAAGGCGAAGGCGCAGGCTCTCGGGCTCGAATGGCTCGCCGAGATCGGCCCCCACGGTGTGGTCGCCGGACCCGACTCGACACTCCAGCATCAGCCGGCCAACGCCATCCGCAAGGCTGCCTCGAAGGCCGGGATCGATCCCGCCGGATTCGATCTGTACGAGATCAACGAAGCGTTCTCGGCGGTTGGCCTGGCCTCCGCCAAGGACCTCGGGGTCTCCGAAGACAAAGTGAACGTCAACGGTGGCGCCATCGCGATCGGTCACCCGATCGGTGCCTCCGGCGCACGCATCACGCTGCATCTCGCCCTGGAACTCGCCCGCCGCGGAGGTGGCACGGGTGTGGCCGCACTCTGTGGTGCCGGTGGACAGGGTGATGCGCTCATAATTTCTGTACCCAAGAAGTGAAAGTGACCGAAAATTGATTTCTGCAAAACTCACCGCCCAGATCTTCCGAGTAGTGGCTATTGCCGAGGCCGTGACCTGGCTGGCGCTGCTGATCGCGATGTTCTTCAAGTGGGTGCTCGGCCATGAAGAAGCCATCGCCATCCCGGGTATGACCCACGGGATCGTGTTCGTGGTGTACGTCGTGGTCTCGCTGTTCACCGCGTGGCGCCTGAAGTGGAACCTGGTCACCACCGGCCTCGCGCTGGTGGCGAGCATTCCGCCGTTCGGCACCCTGGTCTTCGAGGTCTGGGCGAAGCGTAATGGCCACCTCGACGGAGTCGAAGCACCGTCGAAGGCTGCAACAGTCTGACAACACCACCCGAAACCGCCATCGCGCATCCGAATCTTCGGGTGCGGGTGGCGGTTTCGTGCATTTTTGGCCTCAACGGCCTGTTGGCTGCCATGTGGGTGGCCCACATCCCGGTGATCCAGGATCGCACCGGTGTCAGTCACGCCACCCTGGGCGGTCTGCTGCTGGCGATCGGTGGGTCGGCCTTGGTTGCGATGCAACTGGTCGGACCGTTGACCGACCGCATCGGATCCAAATGGCCCACGGTGATCAGTGCGGTCGGTCTGTCGCTGGCGATCCTGTTACCGGGTCTGGCTACCAGCACCACGTCGTTGGCGGGCGCGCTCGTGGTGTTCGGCTTCTTCAACGGTGCGCTCGACGTCTCGATGAACACTCAGGCCGTGCTGTGTGAACGCACCTACAAGCGACCGATCATGTCGTCTTTCCACGGATACTTCTCGGTGGGCGGTCTGGCCGGTGCCGGGATCGTGGCGGGCGGGTTGGCGCTCGACGTGCCCCTCATGGCGGTTCTGGGCACGTTCTGCGCTCTGGGACTGGTGAGCGCGGTGGTCCTGTCCCGAGACCTGTTGACCGGCCGCGCGGGCGACGAGGTTGCCGGCGCCGGATTGGAGGTCGTGCCCGATCAACAGGGCGTGGCCAGGTCTGATCGCGGCGAGGACGTCGCGGTCCGCGAGCCGCGACCATGGGGCCGGATCGCGTTGCTGGCCCTGGTGGCGTTCATGCTGATGCTCGCCGAGGGCGTCGCCTACGACTGGAGTGCGCTCTACATCGTCGAGAACTACAACGTCTCCGATGCCATGGGCGCGGTGGCGTTCGGTGCATTCAGCGCCACGATGGTGCTCTTCCGGTTCTCCGCTGACACGGTGAGCGCGAGGTTCGGCCCGGTGGCCGTCGTGCGCGGCGGTGCGGCAGTTGCCGTGGCCGGGATGGCGCTGGCGATCTGCGCGCCCACTGCGCCGTGGAGCATCGTCGGGTGGGCGGTGTTCGGCCTCGGTGTCGCCGGTGGCGTTCCGCAGCTGTTCACCGCGGCCGGAAATGTGACGACGGCGTCGAGCGGTCAGATCATCTCTGTGGTTGTCGGCTTCGGCTATGTCGGGATGCTGGCGGGCCCGGCCGTCATCGGTCCGCTCAGTCAATGGTTCTCTCTGGGCAGCGCGTTGTGGTTTGCAGTGGCCGGCTTGGCCGTCGCCATCGTTTTCGCACCGGTGGTCCGGCCCCGCACAACCGGACCCCGGCACCACGTCACCGACGACCGTGCCAAACTGGAGTAATGACCAGACCGCAACAAAGTCAGCAGGCGGCTGCCCGTGCGGCAGCGGCAATGTCAGGCGCCGTGGACCTTTCAGGTCTCAAAGAACGTGCCGACGCGCAACGTGCGCAAGCCAGTCGGCCCACACCGCCACCGGGAGCCGCACCGCCGCAGGCTCCCGTTGGGGGAGCAGGATTCCCCGCCGTCTACGACGTCACCGAGGAAACCTTCGAGTCCGAGGTCGTTGCCCGGTCCTCGCAGGTTCTGGTCGTGGTGGACCTCTGGGCGACCTGGTGTGGTCCGTGTAAGCAGCTGTCGCCGACGCTGGAGCGAATGGCCGCCGAATCCGGTGGCGCCTGGGTGCTCGCCAAGGTCGATGTCGACGCCAACCCGCGCATCGCGCAGTTGTTCGGTGTGCAGTCGGTACCGACCGTGGTCGCGATCATCGGCGGTCAGCCGGTGTCGGCCTTCGCCGGTGCACAGCCGGCCGCGCAGATCCAGGGCTGGATCGACGACGTCATGAGCCAGCACGGTGCCGGGATCACCGGTGCGCCTGCAGAGGCCGGTGCTGAAATCGAAGATCCGGTCGACCCACGAATGGCCGCTGCCGAGGAAAAACTCAACGACGGCGACATCGACGGCGCGCTTGCCGAATACAAGGAGATCGCGGCCGCCGAGCCGAACAACCTCGAGGCCGCGTCGCTGGTCCGCAACCTGACGTTCGTCGCGCGGGCCCAGTCCCACGACCCGGCAGCGCTGGCCGACGCATCACCCGACGACATCGAGAAGCAACTGGCCGCCGCGGACGTGGAGCTGCTCAATCAGCAACCCGAGGCCGCCTTCGATCGGATCATCAAGGTTGTTGCCAGGACCGCGGGCGACGATCGCACCGCCGCCAGGGCCCGGCTGCTCGAACTGTTCGAACTGTTCGATCCGGCTGAACCCTTTGTGGTCGCGGCAAGGCGCAAGCTCGCGACCGCCCTGTACTGATGACCGCCCTGTACTGATGACCGCCCTGTACTGATCACCGCCGGGTACTGATCAGGTCTTACGGGTCGTAGCGGGAGCAACCACTGTCGGTGTCGAAGTAGCCTGCCGAGAACGCTGCGATCCGGGAGAAGCCACTCGGAAGCGAGCGGCCTGCGACGTCACTGGCAACGGCACCGCTGACCAGCAGGCTGGACACCAACTCGTCGAGGTCGCCGCCGCGAAGTGTGAACGTACCGGAGTCCGCGGTCGACCGGGCCCACTGGCCGGTGGCGCACGCCGCTCGGGCTGCGGAGACCGGTTGGTCGATCACCTGACCACGGGCCTGTTGGGCCGCGATCGAGTATCGGGATGCCACCAGCGAGTAGGCACTGAAATCGCCACCGATGAAGCTCGGCAACCCGGGGGGACCGCTGGTTCCGTTGTCGGCGATCGACGCGAGGTCTGACGAATCCATCGACACCGAGTTGGTGGCCGGGCAAAACGCCACCGGTGGCTGCGTGGCGACCGTGTCGACAGCGGGGCAACCGGTGTTCAGGGCATCGGTGTCGACAGCAGGCCGAACCTCCGGTGGCAGGGCGAAGAACTCCTCGACCGACGAGATCACCGAGTCGAGTCCGCCTTTGCTGAACCGGGTCGTGTCGATACTGCCTGCGTTGTCGAAGCGCGGCGGCATCGCATCGCGCATGTCGTCGATGCTTATCTCGTCGATCGCCGCACATCGCTCCGGTCCGCTGCCGAATCCGATTTCAAATGCGTGGGCCCGTTCGAACGCGGTGCCGTGATCGGACTGTCCACGTTCGCTGTCCCGGGCCGAGATCAGCGCGGCGACAGCAGAATTGAGCCCATCGGCGGTATTGATCTGCAGGTACTGGCCCTTGTCCTCGGCGATCCATCGGATGAAGTTCCCCGACAGGCAGTCTGCCTGTTGTTCGCTCACGATCGGGGAGGCGTCTTTGTCGATGCCGGCGATCATCTGCACGTAGTGGCCGTACTCGTGGGCAATGACCGTCACCGGCGCCATCGGCCCGAACTCGTCGATCAGGGCCGGCATCAAAACCCCACGGTCCCAGCCGATCTGGTCCCGCGGCGGGCAGAACGCAGCATTGACGTGGCCATAGGTCGAGTCGCCACAGAACGTCACCGATGCGCTTCGGGGCGCCTCGGCATCCCAGGACACGAACCCCAGACCCGTTTTGAACTCACCGCCGAACGCGGGTTCGAAGGCCTCTTTCCAGTACTTCTCGAGATCCAGCAGGGCCGCGGCCATCAGAGTGTCGATCTCACCGGAGTCCGCATTGTCGATATCGAGCACCGGTTCTTCGGCGCCGGAACGCACGCCGGTTGGGCCGTCGCTGACCGCGAGGCCGGCAACGGTGAACGGGTCGGAGTACACCGACACCGGATCACCGGCGACCACAACACGCTCTTCACGGTCGGTGCAACCGGTGGACACCAGCAGGCAGACGCCGACCAGCCCACTGATCCACGATATTCGTCGTGTGTTCACGGATGTCCCCGGCGCCCGCCGCTAGGCCGGCGCGATCCAGATGGCTCCGTTGGCAGGCAAAGTCAGCCGGGCGCATGCGGGCCGACCGTGCCAGGCTTCACTGTTTGCGATCACTTGACCGAGATTACCGGCGCCGGTGCCGCCGTACGCCGGTGCATCGGTGTTGAGGATCTCGTTCCAGACACCGACGACCGGGAGTCCGACCCGGTAGTCGGTGCGCGTGGTGCCGGAGAAGTTGAAGACACACGCCACCACCGAGCCGTCCGACCCCCATCGCAGGAAACTGATGATGTTGCCCGCGGTGTCGTTGGCATCGATCCAGGAGTAGCCGCTGGGTGTGATGTCCTGGCTGTACAGCGCCGGGTGTCGGCGGTATGCGCTGTTGAGGTCGGTGACGAGTGACTGGACACCGGCGTGCAGCTCACCCTCCCAGCCTTCGAGTTGCTCCCACGACAGGCTGCGGTTCTCCGACCATTCCGGGGTCTGGGCGAACTCCTGGCCCATGAACAGCAACTGCTTGCCCGGATGAGCCCACATGTAGGCGAGCAGCGCGCGGACACCCGCCGCCTTCGTCTGCGAATCACCGGGCATCCGCGTCCACAGTGTGCCCTTGCCGTGCACGACCTCGTCGTGGCTGATGGGCAGCACGAAGTTCTCACTCCAGGCGTACATCAGCGAGAACGTGATCTCGTGGTGATGGAAGCTGCGGTGGATCTGATCGCGCCCGAGGTAGCCGAGCGTGTCGTGCATCCAGCCCATGTTCCACTTCATCGTGAAGCCGAGCCCGCCCAGATTGGTGTCGCGGGTGACCCCGGGCCACGATGTCGATTCCTCGGCGATCGTCACCACATCCGGGTGGTGTTTGTGGACGGTCGCGTTCATCTCCTGCAGGAACTGCACCGCTTCGAGATTCTCCCGACCCCCATAGATGTTGGGGGACCAGCCACCGTCCGGGCGGGAGTAGTCGAGGTAGAGCATGGAGGCGACGGCATCGACGCGCAGTCCGTCGATGTGGAACTCGTCGAACCAGTAGAGCGCGTTGGCAACCAGGAAGTTGCGCACCTCGGGCCTGCCGAAGTCGAAAACGTAAGTGCCCCAGTCCAGTTGCTCGCCGCGCTGCGGATCGCCGTGTTCGTAGAGGGGGGTGCCGTCGAAACGGGCAAGTGCCCAGGCGTCTTTGGGGAAGTGGGCGGGCACCCAGTCGACCAGGACGCCGATCCCCAGCTCGTGCAGTCGGTCGACGAAGAACCGGAAGTCGTCGGGTGTGCCGAAACGTGAGGTCGGTGCGTAATACGAGGTGACCTGATACCCCCAGGATCCGCCGAACGGGTGCTCCGAGACCGGGAGCAACTCGACGTGCGTGAAGCCGAGTGCGCTGACGTATGTGCCGAGTTCGTCGGCCAGTTCGCGATATCCCAGACCCTGGCGCCACGACCCGAGATGTACCTCGTACACGCTCATCGGTTCATTGACCGCAACCAGCTTCGCGCGGCGGGCGAGCCACTCGGCATCGGTCCACTCGAACGATGTCTCGGGTATGACAGAGGCGGTGGCCGGCGGGACCTCTGCGGCCCGGGCCATCGGATCGGCCTTCTCCCGGACGACGCCGTCGTTGCCGGTGATCCGGTATTTGTAGGTGGTGCCCGGACCGACATGGGGCACAAAGACTTCCCAGACCCCGCTCGAGCCGAGACTGCGCATCGGTGCGGTGTGCCCGCGCCAGCCATCGAAACTGCCGATGACGGTCACACCCTGGGCGTTGGGTGCCCACACGGCGAAGCTGGTGCCGTCAACACTGCCGTCCGGTGTCGAATACAGCCGGGATTGCGGGCCGAGGATCTCCCACAGCCGTTCGTGCCTGCCCTCGGTGAACAGGTGGATGTCGAGCTCTCCGAGGCTCGGAAGGAACCGGTATCCGTCGGCGACGACGAACTCGCGGGTGGTGCCGGTCGTGTCTTTGTAGGTGACGCGATACCGGTAGTCGATCAGCTCCGCGAACGGGATGGTGGCGACAAACAGGCCCGAATCCTGGTGTGTCAGTGGGTAGTCGACACCGCCGATGATCGCGCTCACCGATATCGCATCAGGCTTGAGGGTGCGCAGGATCGTGTACTCGCCCGATGGATGGGCGCCGAGGACCCCGTGCGGGTTGTGGTGTGTGCCGGACAGGAGCCTGTCGAGTTCTGACTTCTCGAGGGTGGCGTCGGGTGCGGTGTTTGACGGTGTGGTCATGAGGGAGTCCTGAACGCGAGTGCGCTGCGCGCCGCCTCGGGCATGGGCGGAAGAGCAACGATGTGGGCAACCGAGCGCCATGGTTCCAGCCGGACATAGTTGGATTGGCCCCAGTGGAAGCTTTCGCCGGTCACTTCGTCGATACCGCTGAAGCGGTCGTGCCAGTTGTAGCCCAGCGAGGGCATGTCCAGCCACACGGTTGATTCTTGGGCGGCGATGGGGTCGAGGTTGATGATCACGACCACCGTGTCGCCGGTGTGTGGGTCGAACTTCGAGAACGCGATGAGCGCATCGTTGTCGATGTGATGGAACTTCAGGTACCGCAATTGCTGCAGCGCCGGGTGGCGCCTGCGGATCTCGTTGAGTGAGCGGATCCATCCGTCGAGCGATTCACCACGGCTTGCGGCGCCCTTGTAGTCGCGGGGACGCAGCTGATACTTCTCCGAATCCAGATACTCTTCGCTGCCATCGCGTACGGCATTGTGTTCGAAGAGTTCGTATCCGCTGTAGACACCCCACGTCGGGGACAGGGAGGCGGCCAGCGCCGCCCGCAGTGCGAACATCCCGGGACCGCCGTGTTGGAGGCTCTCGTGCAGGATGTCCGGGGTGTTGACGAACAGATTGGGTCTGCAGACGTCCGCCTTCGCCGCGATCTCGTTGCCGAACTCGGTGATCTCCCACTTGGCGGTCCGCCAGGTGAAATACGTGTAGGACTGCGTGAACCCCAATTTGGCCAACCCGTACAGGCGGGCCGGCCGGGTGAAGGCCTCGGCCAGGAACAGCACGTCGGGGTCACGTTTTTTGACCTCGACGATGATCCACTCCCAGAAATCCGGTGGTTTGGTGTGCGGGTTGTCGACCCGAAAGATCTTGACGCCCTGCTTGACCCAGTGAAGGACGACCTTCAGCACGCCGCGGAAGATTCCGTCGCGGTCGTCGTCGAAGTTGAGCGGGTAGATGTCCTGGTACTTCTTGGGTGGATTCTCCGCGTAACGGATGGTCCCGTCGGGTTCGGTGACGAACCAGTCAGGGTGTTCGGTGGTCCAGGGATGGTCGGGCGCGCATTGCAGCGCCAGATCGAGCGCGACCTCCATGCCGAGTTCCTCGGTGCGCTGGCGGAAATAGTTGAAGTCGTCGAGCGTGCCAAGGCGTGGATGGATGGCATCGTGTCCACCGTCCGCCGATCCGATCGCCCACGGGGAGCCGACATCGTCGGGTCCGGCGATCACAGAGTTGTTGGGCCCCTTGCGGTTCACCTCGCCGATCGGATGGATCGGTGGCAGATAGACCACATCGAAGCCCATGTCGGCGATCCGGGGCAGATCTTCGGCGGCGGTCAGGAAGGTGCCGTGAACCGGGTGTCCGTCGTTGTCCCAGCCGCCGGTGGACCGCGGGAACATCTCGTACCAGGATCCGAACAGCGCGCGCACGCGGTCGACCCAGACGCGGTGTGTGCGGCTCTTGGTGACCAATTCCCGGACCGGGTGGTCGATCAACAGGGTGCTGACCGGTTCCGAGAGTGCAGGCGCGACGCGGACCGGGAGCGCGGCCTGTTGATCGCGCAATGCGGCGATGGCACCGGTCAACAGATCGCGGTCGTCCGGTGGGACCAGAGTGATCGCCTTTTCGAGCAGGCGCGCACCACGTTCGATGTCGTTGGCGAGTTCGGAGCTGCCCTGGCCTGCCGCGAGCTTTTTGTCCATGGCGTCGCGCCAGGTCGCGAAAGGATCGCTCCAACCGTCGATCCGGAACGACCAATAACCGATGGCATCGGGCGTGAACAGGGCGTTGAACGTGTCGGGTTCGACGCCCGGCGACATCCGGATGTCCAGGCTCTTGCTCCGTGACGGCCCATCGACATGCAATGTGGCGGCAACGGCGTCGTGGCCTTCCCGCCAGACCGTTGCACTGATGGGGACGGTCTCTCCGACAACCGCTTTCGCGGAGAATTGACCAGAGGAGACCACGGGGGCTATGTCATCGATCCCGATGCGCCCAATCACCTTCTGCGCCACCTTTCGACGTTTTCGACGGGTTCTAGATGGTTCTCGAGGGGTGCTGCACTGTCATCGCTGTCGGTTCCCACCGTATGCGACCGCGGCCGGTTCGGCGCGGGCTCGAGCGCCTCAGGCTTTGGTGTCGCCGTGCAATCTGCTCAGCGCTCCTCGGACCAACTGCGCATCCGAGGTTCGCCAGAACGGTGGCAACGATGCCAGTAGGTAGTTGCCATATCGGGCCGTTGCCAAACGTGAGTCGAGGACGGCCACCACACCGCGGTCGGAGGTGGATCGCAACAAACGGCCGGTGCCCTGGGCCAACAGCAGTGCGGCGTGGCCGGCGGCGATGGCCATGAAACCGTTACCGCCGCGGGCCTCGACGGCCTGTTGCCGCGCCAGCAACAGGGGATCGTCCGGGCGGGGGAACGGGATGCGATCGATCAGAACCAGATTCAGGGACGGACCCGGGACGTCGACGCCCTGCCACAGCGACAGGGTGCCGAACAGGCACGTGCTCTCGTCGGCCGCGAACTCCTTGACCAACGCGCCGGTGGCACCTTCGCCCTGACAGAGCACGGGGAGTTCGATGCGCGCGCGGACGGCCTCTGCCGCAGCCTTGGCTGCGCGCATCGACGAGAAGAGCCCGAGCGTGCGGCCACCGGCCGCGGTGATCAGTTCGACCATCTCGTCGATGATGCGGGGCGACAAACCGTCCCGACCCGGTGCGGGCAGGTGACGGGCCACGTAGAGGATGGCGGCCTTCTGGTGGTCGAAAGGCGACCCCACGTCGACACCGTTCCAGGTGATCTTCTTCTTGTCGGACGGGGGCGGCTTGCCGATGGCGGTGATGCTCTGCGCCGACTTGGTCGCCTGTGTCTGCGGTTCCGATTCGTCGTCGGATCGCGGGCGATGCGGGGGCAGACCCCATTCCGCGGCCAGACTGTCGAACGAACCACCGACGGTCAGTGTCGCCGACGTCAAGATCACGGTGGCATTGGCGAACAGGGAGGCGCGGAGCAGTCCGCCTACGGACAGCGGCGCCACCCGCAGCACTTTCTTCCGATCGCCGCGGACCAATTCCTCGGCGACCCAAACGACATCCGGACGTCTGGCCGGGTCGGGATCGTCGAAGGCGCCCAGGATCCGGACCGCGGTGTCGTGCAGCTCTTCCAGAGAGGTCAGAGCGGCCGAGCGGGCGGCGCTGGCATCGGCGTCGAGTTCGCCGCTGCGCCGGGCCGGGCCGATGGCGGTGTGCGCCTTCCACAGCCGGTCGCGAAGCGAGGACAACGCCAGGGGAGCACCGTCGGGCAAACCCGTCCACTGACCGGGTGCGAGTTCATCGAGCAGTAATTCGATCTGTTCGCTGCTGCCTGCGATGTCGTCGGAGAGTTCGTCGTCGATGAGTTTTCCGCAGCGCCTGGCCGCACCGGCGATGATTCCTCCCGACAACTCGGCCGTGGCCACCGAGGTGATCCGGTCGGCGAGTTCGTGCGCTTCGTCCACCACCACGACATCGTGTTCGGGAAGGATCGCGGCCGGACTCATCGCATCGATCGCGAGCAGCGCGTGGTTGGTGACCACCAGATCGGCCTGACCGGCCTTGGCTTTTGCCTTCTCCGCAAAACAATCGGCACCGTATGAGCAGTTGGTGGCGCCGAGGCATTCGCGGGCGGTCACACTGACCTGGCGCCACGCGCGGTCGGAGACACCGGTGTCGAGGTCGTCGCGGTCACCGGTCTCGGTGTCGGAGGTCCACTCGCGCAGGCGGGTGACCTCACGTCCGAGCCGGGAGGCCGCAAACGGATCGGGTTGGCCGCCTGCGCTGAACAGATCGTCGTCGGCCGGTTCGTCGAGCATTCCGGCGTGGATCTTGTTCAGGCACAGGTAGTTACCGCGACCCTTGAGGATCGCGAACTCCGGAGGGCGGCCGAGCGGCTTGGTGAGCGCGGTGGCGGTTCGGGGCAGGTCTCGATCGACCAGCTGGCGCTGCAGGGCGATGGTCGCCGTCGAGACGACCACCGTCTTGCCCGTGTCGACGGCATGACGCAACGACGGAACCAGATAGGCCAGCGACTTACCGGTACCGGTCCCGGCCTGGACGGCAAGATGCTCACCGGTGTCGATGGAATGGGCAACGGCCGAGGCCATCTTCAGCTGACCGTCGCGCCGGGCCCCGCCCAGTGCGGAAACCGCCTCGGCCAGGAGGTCGGGTACCTCGGGAATCGAACTCATCGCGGGTCTGTCATCAGACGTGGTCTCCTGCCGACGGCGGCACGACCCTGACACCGGCGCTGTTCATCTGAGCAATCGCAGACGAGGTGGTCTCGGCGCTGACCCCGGCGCAGTAATCGAGCAGGACCCGGGTCTCGAACCCGGCCGCAGCGGCGTCGATCGCGGTGGCCCGAACACAGTGGTCGGTGGCCAGACCGACCACGTCGACGGCGTTGATGTCATGCCCGCGCAACCAGTCGACCAGGGCAGCGTCATTGCTGTCGATGCCTTCGAAGCCCGAATATGCGGCGCTGTGATGTCCTTTGGAGAAGGTCGCATCCGCGACGGAGCCATCGAAACGGGGATGGAAGTCCATACCTGGGGTGCCCACGACACAGTGCGGGGGCCAGCTGTCGACGAAGTCAGGGGTGTCGGAGAAATGGGCTCCCGGATCGATGTGGTGATCGCGGGTGGCGACGATCACCTGATAGCCGTGTTCGCGCTGGGTGTAGCGGGTGATCGCGGCCGCGACGTCGGCGCCGCCACGTACTGCCAGTGAGCCACCCTCGCAGAAGTCGTTCTGCACGTCGACGATCAGCAATGCGGTTCGAATATGTTCGCTCACAACAGATTCCCTACTTGATGAGACAAAACCATCCCTACGGTCGAAAGCAACTGCCTACGGGGCGATGAAGCGGGTGGGTATTGCGGGTTCGCCGCGGGACAGACCCAAACCTTCCCACGGCAGACTGACAAGAGCCTCGGCCAGGTGTTGCCGCGACTCTTCCAGGGTAGGGAGCCCATCGACGGGTTTGCCATCTCGCACCAACGGGATCTGCAGTGGCCGCGATGGTGACGGCAGGCCGGGTGCCGCCGATCCGCGGGGATACACGATTTCCTCCAAGATCGTTCCCGACGGCTTGGCCGTTCGGAGCGCTGTCTTCGCACCGCCACGGGATTCCTTGCGGCTGGCCCGTTTTGCCACCGGGATGCCATCGACCTCGACGAGTTTGTAGACCATGCCTGCGGTGGGCGACCCGGATCCGGTCACCAGTGACGTGCCAACGCCGTAGGCGTCGACCGGTTCGGCGCGCAGTGCCGCGATCGCGTATTCGTCGAGGTCGCCGGACACGACGATTTTGGTCCCGGTGGCGCCGAGGTCGTCGAGCTGCTGGCGGACCTGGCGTGCCAGCATGCCCAGATCGCCGGAGTCGATACGGACGCCGCCGAGGTCGGTGCCGGCCACCTCGATGGCGTTGGCCACACCCTGGGCTATGTCGTAGGTGTCGACGAGCAGGGTTGTCCCGACACCGAGGCGCGCGATCTGTGAGGCGAACGCCGCCTTCTCGTCCGGGCCGTCGGCGGTGGTGTGCAACAGGGTGAAGGAGTGCGCGCTGGTACCGGTGCTCGGTATTCCGTGCCGACGGGCGGCTTCGAGGTTGGAGGTGGCGGACATCCCGGCGAGGTAGCCGGCCCGGGCCGATGCCACCGCCGCCTGCTCGTGGGTGCGGCGGGAACCCATCTCGATGATTGGACGGGAACCCGACGCGGTGACCATCCGGGCCGCCGCCGAGGCGATGGCGCTGTCATGGTTGATGATCGACAGGGCGAGGGTTTCGAGCACAACCGCTTCGGCGAAGGTGCCGCGCACGGTCAGCACCGGGGAGCCAGGGAAATACAGCTCGCCCTCGGGATATCCGTCGATGTCTCCGGAGAATCGGTATCTGCTCAGCCACTCGAGCGTCTCGGCATCGAGGAACGGTTCGACCAGGGTCAGTTCGTCAGGGCCGAAGGTGAACTCGGCGAGTTGCTCGATCAGACGCCCGGTACCAGCGACAACACCGTATCGGCGGCCATCGGGGAGTCGCCGTGCGAACAGTTCGAATGTGCAGTTGCGATGCGCACTGCCGCCGGCGAGCGCGGCCGCGATCATGGTGAGCTCGTAGTGGTCGGTCAGCAGCGCTGTGTTCGATGCGGTCACTATCGGTACCCTAGGGCTTATGCGCGGACAGATGATGACCGCACCGCAGCGTGTCCACACCACGTTGTCGGCGGGCGACGGTCAGCACGAGGCTACCCCGTCCAGTACCGCCGTTGCCGAACGCGACGAGGCTCTGGATCGCCCGTGGATGACCATCGTGTGGGACGACCCGGTGAATTTGATGCGGTACGTGACCTACGTCTTCCAGAAGGTCTTCGGGTACAGCGAAACCAAGGCTTCCGAGCTGATGATGCAGGTACACACAGAAGGGCGGGCCGTGGTGTCGTCGGGCGATCGCGACAAGGTGGAACTCGACGTGCAGAAGCTGCATTCGGCGGGCCTGTGGGCCACCATGCAGCGGGACAGCTGACCGCGTGCGCAATTGGAAACGGCGTGGTTCCGGCGATCGGCTACGCATCACCACCGAACTCGATCAGCACGAATCCGATCTGATCGCGTCACTGGTCATGTCGATGACCGAGTTGCTCGACGAACGGGAGTCGACCGCTCCGACCGATGAGCTCTCCGAGATGACAGGCATCGCGTCGGGTCACTCCACCCCGCCGACCGATGCCACCCTCGGCAGACTCTTTCCGGACTTTCATCGTCCCGACCAGGACGAGACCACATCGATGGACGCGGCCACCGGCGACATCAACGGCGCACTGCGCAGTCTGCACGAACCGCACATCATCTCCGCCAAACAGGAAGCCGCGCGGGTGGTACTCGACTCGCTTCCCGAAGGCGGAGGCGTGGTCTCGTTGACCCCGGCGGAAGCCGACCAGTGGTTGTCCGCGGTGAACGACGTGCGCCTGGCACTGGGCGCGATGATCGGTATCAACGAGTCCACTCCGGACCAATTGCCCGAAGGCGATCCGATGGCTGCCCATCTCGACGTCTACCACTGGTTGACCGTCGTGCAAGAACTGCTCGTGGTCGCCCTCATCGGTAAGTGAACGGTCGGCCGGCAGTCAGCCTGAAGTGAGGATTGCATGATTCCAGGACCGACGGATTCGATCACCGATGTCGCGGGCGTGCGGGTGGGGCACCATCAGCGGCTCGACGATCACGTCACCGTGGCAACCGACGATGCAGCGGGTGAAGGCTGGGCCACCGGAACCACCGTGGTCTTGTTGCCCGAGGGGGCGGTGGCAGCGGTCGATGTCCGCGGCGGTGGACCGGGTACGCGCGAAACCGACCTGCTCGATCCGTCCAACACCGTGCAGCAGGTGCACGCGATCGTCCTCAGTGGTGGCAGTGCCTACGGACTGGCCGCGGCCGACGGGGTGATGGCCCATCTCGAGAGCCAGGGCATCGGCCTGGCGATGGACAAGCGTGGTTCGGTGGTGCCGATCGTGCCCGGCGCGGTGATCTTCGACCTCGCGGTCGGCAATTGGTCGGCTCGTCCCGACCGCGACTTCGGTGCCCGCGCGGCGGCGAACGCGGACACGTCGGTGGCGACCGGATCCGTGGGAGCCGGCACGGGCGCCCGGGCCGGTGCGCTCAAAGGTGGCGTCGGCAGCGCGAGCATCACATTCACCACCGGTCCGGCCACGGGTATCACCGTCGCAGCGCTGATCGTTGCCAATCCGGTGGGTGCGGTCATCGACCCGACGAGCGGATTACCTTGGGGCGCACACCCGTTCGAATTGGACCACTACGGTCTGAAGCAGCCGGCGCCCGACGAGGTGTCGAACCTGTTGGAGCTCACCACCAAGGCGAGCCCGCTCAACACCACCATCGGTGTCGTGGTCACCGACGCCGCGCTGGATCCGGCGTCGGTGCGACGAATCGCGATGACGGCGCACGACGGGCTGGCCCGAGCGATCCGTCCGGCCCATTCACCGCTCGACGGGGACACACTCTTCGCCGTTGCCACCGGATCGGCGACGCCGACGCCGGGGCCCGACGAGTCGCCCGAGGTTCCGCCGGGCATGAACCCGCTCGTCGCGTTGGTGGCTGCGATCGGTGAGGCCGCGGCGACCGTGGTGCAGCGCGCCATCGTCGGCGCAGTGGTTGCCGCCACACCGGTCGCCGGAATACCGACTTACCGGGAGACGTTGCCAACAGCATTCGTGCCCGAATAGCTTTCGGTCACCCCAGAGTTGCCGATACCGAGGCTGCCGAATCGACGTCAGGGGTTGTGTTGCTAACCATCAGCCGGTCGCTGGTTGATCAGATGGTCGCCCATGCCCGCGCGGATCACCCCGACGAAGCGTGCGGTGTGATCGCCGGACCCGAGGGTTCGGACCGTCCGGAGCGATTCGTCGCGATGGTGAACGCCGAGCGATCACCCACCTTTTATCGGTTCGATTCCATCGAGCAGCTCAAGGTCTGGCGTGAGATGGATCGCAGGGACGAAGAGCCCGTGGTCATCTACCACTCGCATACGGCGACCGAGGCCTATCCGAGCCGCACCGACGTCTCGTTCGCCTCCGAGCCGAATGCCCATTACGTACTGATCTCGACCCGTGACCCCGAGACCGAAGAAATCCGGAGCTACCGGATCGTCGACGGCGAGATCACCGAAGAGCCGATCGACATCACCTAGAGGGAGTTCACCATGGCAGTCACCGTTTCCATCCCGACGATCCTGCGCACGTACACCGACGGCAACAAGCGGGTGGAGTCCACCGGCGCCACCGTCGGCGAGTTGATCGACAATCTCGATGCGAGCCACAGCGGCCTCAAGGACCGGCTGATCGCGTCGGGCAAGCTGCATCGTTTCGTCAATGTCTATGTCAACGACGAAGACGTACGTTTCTCCGGCGGCCTCGACACCTCGGTGGCCGACGGCGACGAGGTGACGATCCTGCCGGCCGTCGCCGGTGGCTGATCTCCTCCCGACCCGAAACCTGTTGGTATGACACGCTATGAATCGCTCATCGACTCGGTGGGCCACACCCCGCTGATCGGACTGCCGCGACTGTCGCCGCGCTGGCACGACAGCGATGACGGTCCGGCCGTGCGGCTGTGGGCCAAACTCGAGGACCGCAATCCGACCGGTTCGGTCAAAGACCGTCCCGCACTGCGGATGATCGAGCAGGCCGAGGCCGATGGCCTGCTCTCACCCGGCGCGACGATCCTCGAACCGACCAGTGGCAACACCGGCATCTCGCTGGCGATGGCCGCAAAGCTCAAGGGCTACAACCTGATTTGCGTGATGCCCGAGAACACCTCGATCGAGCGCCGTCAGCTGTTGACGATGTTCGGCGCGCAGATCATCTCGTCACCGGCCGCCGGAGGGTCGAACAAGGCGGTCGCGATGGCCAAGGAGTTGGCCGCCGAACACCCCGACTGGGTGATGCTCTATCAATACGGCAATCCCGCAAACGCGCTGGCGCACTACGAGGGCACCGGCCCCGAACTGCTGACGGATCTGCCGGAGATCACCCACTTCGTCGCCGGCCTCGGAACCACCGGGACACTGATGGGTGTCGGCCGATACCTGCGTGAGAACAAGCCCGGCGTCGAGATCGTCGCCGCCGAACCGCGTTACGGCGACGAGGTCTACGGCCTGCGCAACATCGACGAGGGCTTCGTGCCGGAACTCTACGACGACACGATCCTCACCAGCCGCTTCTCGGTCGAGGGACGCAACGCGGTCCGCCGCATCCGGGAGCTGATCGAGGCAGAGGGGATCTTCGCGGGGATCTCGACCGGTGCCATCCTGCACGCGGCGCTCGGTGTCGGACGCAAGGCCATCAAAGCCGGTGTCCGGGCTGACATCGGGTTCGTGGTGGCCGACGCCGGATGGAAGTATCTGTCGACCGGGGCGTACGAAGGTAGCCTCGATGAAGCAGGTGAGGGGCTCGAAGGCCAGCTCTGGGCCTGACCGCCACACCCCTGTTGCCACCTTCGATCGGAGAACCATGACCGGATCACTCGGTTCATACGGCGCTGCCGACGGACAATCGCCTGCGGGTTCGCGTTCGAAAGGCCCGGCTTCCTGGCCGCTGTGGGTGCGGTCGATTGCCATCATGGTGGCGCTCACGGCCTTGCTCTACGTCATCGAGTTCATCGATGTGCTCAGCGATCGTGATCTCGACAGCGCAGGCATCGAACCGCGCGAAGTCGACGGCCTGACCGGCGTCGCCGCCTCACCGTTTCTGCACGCCGACTGGGAACACCTGGCGGCCAACACGATTCCGGGCATGGTGCTCGGCTTTCTGGTGTTGATGACACGGCGGTTCCTGATCACCACCGCGATCGTATGGGTGGTCTCCGGCGTGGGGGTGTGGTTGTTCGCACCTCCGTATTCGGTGACCGTCGGCGCCTCGGGCATCATCTTCGGCTGGCTCACGTACATCCTGGTGCGTGGCCTGTTCAACCGGAACTTCATGCAGATCCTGATCGGTGTGGTGGTTTTCATGATCTACGGCGGCATCCTGTGGGGTGTGCTGCCCGCCGATACCGGTGTGTCGTGGCAAGGTCATTTCTTTGGCGCCGTCGGTGGCGTCCTGGCGGCCTGGTACCTGTCCAGGAGAGATCGTAAGCAGGCGCAGAAGGCGGCATCACCGACGCCGTACGGCACCACCAACTTCGGCAATCCCGGGAGCACCAGACTGTGAAATCAGATGCGTCAGCGAGTCCAGATGTCAATGCGCCGATCGGCATCTTCGATTCCGGCGTCGGAGGGCTCACGGTTGCCCGTGCGGTGATCGATCAGTTGCCGTCGGAGAACATCATCTACATCGGGGATACCGCCAATGGTCCGTACGGACCGCTGACCATTCCGCAGATCCGGTCCCATGCTCTCGCGATCGGCGACGAGCTCGTCGAGCGTGGCGTCAAGGCGCTGGTGATCGCGTGCAACACCGCGTCGGCAGCGTGCCTTCGCGATGCCCGTGAGCGATACCCGATCCCGGTGATCGAGGTGGTCCTGCCCGCGGTCCGTCGTGCGGTCGCAGCCACCCGTTCAGGACGGATCGGCGTGATCGGTACCGAGGCGACCATCGCCTCTCGCGCTTACGAGGACTCGTTCGCCGCGGCGCGAAATGCCGTGATCACGTCAGTGGCCTGTCCGCGATTCGTCGACTTCGTGGAGCGGGGGATCACCAGCGGGCGGCAGGTCCTCGGGTTGGCGGAGGGTTACCTCGAACCCCTTGCCGCGGCCCGCGTCGACACCGTGGTCCTGGGATGCACGCATTATCCGATGCTGTCCGGGGTCATCCAGCTCGCCGTCGGCGACGACGTGACGTTGGTGTCCAGTGCCGAGGAAACAGCCAAGGACGTGTTGCGGGTACTGACCGCGGGCGACCTGCTGCGAGGGCCGACCGATGCCCCGGCAGAACGGGTTTTCCAGGCCACCGGCGATCCTGAACTGTTCGCGAAGCTCGCGACCAGATTCCTGGGACCGGCAATCGGAGCAGTCCAGCACGTGTGATCGGTGGTCCGACAACCGCGGACCGATCGGGCGTGGCAGCATGGCGTCATGCGTCTGACCGTGCTGGGGTGTTCGGGCAGTTTGTCAGGCCCCGATTCGCCCGCATCGGGGTACCTGTTGACGGTGCCCGGTTGCCAGCCGGTCGTGATGGACTTCGGTCCCGGTGTCCTCGGATCACTGCTGCAACACGTGGATCCGAATGAGGTTGCGATAGCGCTCAGTCACCTCCATGCCGATCACTGCCTGGATCTCCCGGGCCTGTTGGTGTGGCGTCGCTACAGCCCGGTCCCGGCCGTGGGGCGGGGCACGCTGATCGGGCCACCCGGGACCGCCGACCGGATCGGCGCGGCATCGTCGGAGTACCCCGGCGAACTCGACGACATCACCGACACGTTCGGTGTCAGTGCCTGGATCGACGGCGGCGAGATCGAACTGGGCGGGATGACATTCTTCTCCCGCCGGGTCAATCACCCGCCCGCGACGTTCGGGTTCCGCGTGACCGGTCCCGAGGGGCAGGTGCTCACCTACAGCGGTGACACCGGGGTGTGCGATGAACTGGTCGAGTTGGCCGAAGGCGCTGATGTGTTCCTGTGTGAGGCGTCGTGGACCCACGACCCGGTGAACCGGCCCCCGAATCTGCATCTGTCGGGTCGGGAGGCGGGGGAGGCCGCGGCCAAGGCCGGAGTCAAGAGCCTGCTGTTGACCCATCTGCCGCCGTGGACCTGGCCTGAAGAGGTGCTCGCGGAGGCCAGGCAGGCCTATGACGGTCCGATTCGGGTGGTCCGCCGCGGCGACGTCATCAACATCGCCTGACGCCCACCCGGATACAGCTGCCGGGGCGACTCGATAGGGTGGGCCCTGTGAGTAGACGTGCAGATGGCCGAACCGATGACGAACTGCGGAAGGTGACCATCACCCGTGGTTTCACCAGTCACCCCGCCGGATCAGTACTTGTGGAATTCGGGGACACGCGGGTGATGTGCACCGCCAGCGTCACCGAAGGTGTGCCGCGCTGGCGGCGCGGATCCGGCCTCGGCTGGCTGACCGCTGAATACGCGATGTTGCCTGCGGCCACCCATGATCGTTCCGCCCGTGAATCCGTCAAGGGCAAGGTCGGCGGACGGACACAGGAGATCAGCCGTCTCATCGGCCGGTCACTGCGTGCCTGCATCGACCTCGCCGCGCTGGGGGAGAACACCATCGCACTCGACTGCGACGTGCTGCAGGCTGATGGTGGTACCCGAACCGCCGCGATCACCGGTGCCTACGTGGCTCTGAGCGATGCGGTGACCTACCTGAACGCGGCCGGGAAACTTGCTGATCCACAACCGATCTCGTGTGGCATCGCAGCGGTCAGCGTCGGTGTTGTCGACGGTCGCGTGCGGCTCGACCTGCCGTACGAAGAGGATTCACGCGCCGAGGTCGACATGAACGTGGTCGCGACCGACACCGGGACGCTGGTCGAGATCCAGGGCACCGGTGAGGGCGCGACGTTCCCGCGTTCGACACTCGATCGTTTGCTGGATTCGGCGATGGCCGGCATCGAGGAGCTGTTCGTGGTGCAGCGTGCGGCTTTGGCGCTGCCGTACCCGGGTGTGCTTCCCGAGCCCGAGATCACCGGGAAACGTAAGACTTTCGGCAGCTGATGAGCCAGATCCTGGTTGCCAGCCGCAACAAGAAGAAGCTGGCCGAACTGCGTCGGGTTGTCGAGAAGGCCGGTATCGAGGGCCTGGATGTGGTGGGTCTGGACGAGGTGCCACCGTTCGACGAGGCCCCCGAGACCGGCGCAACGTTCGAGGAGAACGCGCTGGCAAAGGCGCGCGACGCGTTCGCGGCCACCGGGCTTCCCTCTGTTGCAGATGATTCCGGGCTCGAAGTCGACGCATTGAACGGAATGCCGGGCGTGCTGTCGGCGCGCTGGTCCGGGCGTCACGGCGACGACATCGCCAATTTGGAGTTGTTGCTCAATCAGCTCGGAGATGTCCCCGAGGACCGCCGCGGCGCGGCATTCGTGTCGGCGTGCGCGCTGGTCACCGCGGACGCCGAAGTGGTGGTTCGAGGCGAGTGGCGCGGCAGGATCATCGCAGAACCGGTCGGCGACAACGGTTTCGGATACGATCCCGTGTTCGTGCCGGACGAAGAATCGGCGTCCGGACGCAGTGCAGCGCAGCTGTCACCGGCGGAGAAAGATGCTTTGAGCCATCGCGGCCGAGCCCTGGCCCAACTGGTGCCCGCGCTGCAGCAACTGGCTTCGAACTAAGTCCTACGGATCCGGGTCTGGTTCGGGTCAGATACCGAACTGGGCCCGGATCTCCTGGGTGCGCTTGTGTTCGACCCAGAACGACAGGAACGGGATCGTTCCGGCGATCAGCGTGAAGACCGCCCTGCCGATGGGCCACCGGACCTTGATACCCAGGTCGATCGCCATGATCAGGTAGATGAAGTAGACCCACCCGTGCACGAACGGCACGAAGTCGAGGGTGTGGTCGTCGAAGCCGTAGAGCAGGATCATCTCGGCGACCAGCAGCAGCAACCACAGGCCGGTGATCCATGCCATCACCCGATACCGCAGCAGTGCGCCCTTGATCTTCTTCGGCGGCGTCGCTGTGGTGACCGGGGTGGTCGACTCGGCGGGGGTCTGGCTCACTGATTGCTCCGTTGCGGGTTGTCGGTGGGGTGATTGTCTGCGTCGTGATTGTTTGCGGGGTCATTGTTGGTGCTGCGCGACTCTGTGGCGCGATGCGTGTCCGCGTCTCTGAGTTCGGCCAGCAGTCGGTTGTACTCGGCGATCTGGGCGCCGTCGGTGGTGCCGTCCTCGACCAGCGGGGTCGGTGCCGCATCCGGTCGGGGCGGCAGGAGCCCATCCGGGATCTCCGTCACGCCGCGGCTGCTGTTGAGCTTGTGGACTTCTTCCGGATCGGACTCGAGGACCACGAACTTGCGGTAGGCGTAGACGCAGAAGGCCGCGAACGCCGGCCACTGCAGCGCGTAGCCCAGGTTCTGGCCCGTCCCGCCGGTCGATTCGAACCGACTCCACTGCCACCACGCCAGCCCAAGGCAGGTGGCAGCTGCCACCACGACCAGCGCGATGAGTGCTGGTCGGTGCCTTCGCTTGTTCGATGCCATGTCTTGACGGTACCTAAGTGATGCAAGTCGCAGGTCAGCCGGTACTCTGTCTCCTGCACGCGCGAGTGGCGGAATTGGCAGACGCGCTGGATTTAGGTTCCAGTGTCTACGGACGTGGGGGTTCAAGTCCCCCCTCGCGCACCACGAGATCGATGAGGTTTATCTGCAGCCGGCTAGGCGAAGTCGCCACCGGCGGCTGTGGGGACACCCGAAATGTGGATGATCGAACTGAGCTCCCATGAACCCGGTGAGTCGATGTTGTCTTCGCCTGGGTTGAGCAGCGGATCGGTATCCGGTGTCCACGTCGGTTGGACATTGATCCACGACTGCGGGTCACCGTCGAGCAGTCCGGCGAACACTGCCGCGACGATGGTGGAGCCGACTGCGCCGAGGTGTTCGCCACCGCCGAGTTCGGCTTCCTTGAGGATGTAGAACCAGAGTGAACCCGGTTCCTCGGGTTCGATCCTGATCGGTGTGATGCCGAGCTTCTTTGCCACGTCGACACCACTGGGGAGTTCCAGCTGAAGCCCTCGCAGAAGATTGCGCGATGCCAGAACGTTGTTGGGGTCTCCGGGCTTGCCTTCATGGAGAAACGCAAGCGCATTCGCGAGTTTCGTGTCGATTCGATGTGCGCGCTGGGGAAACCTCGGAACCCTCGATGTTGCCATCGGCAAGAACCAGTCCCATTGGATGGCGTTTTCGTGGCTCACCGGTCCGAAACCGAAAAGGTGATCGGGCGGTTGTTGCGTTCCGGAATTGTCGAAGATCGGCACAAGGTCGTCGTCGCCGACTCCGCGCTTCAAGTTCGTATTGTATTTTGACCGGACCATCGAATGGCCGAATCGGTATGCCGCCCCGGAGAATTCGACTGGCATGTACGGCTGATCATGCCAGTCGTACACCTCTTTGAGGCCGCGGGTCCACGCCGCGGGGATGGTTCCCGCCACCGGTGGGACGAGTGCTTTGTCCTGGATCGCATGGTCGGTGATCCGTTTGACGAAGTCGTGCCACACAACCCACTGATAGAGCCAGCGCAGTGTTGTTCGGGCCGCCGTGAACGCATCGGGGATGTCCTGTGCGATTGCGCGGTCGACCAACGTGTTGTGAGCCAACAGAAATGCGAGATGCAGCTGACTGACGATGCTGTTCTCGTCGTTGCGCGGATCGCCGATCAGTGCGCGTCCCTTGGAGTTTCGGGGTAGATCATGAAGGCTGGTCGAGGGTATGTCGCCGACCAGGAACTTTCGCTTGGCCGGGTCGGGCTGGTCGGTGTCGTACAGGTAGGGCTGGTCGTCCGGCCCGCGGCCGTACAGGTTGTCGAGATCAAGGCGCGGTGTCCGGAAGTTCGCGAGCTTGTTGGGGTCGTTCACCCGCTGCAGGCTCGATGCCGGGTCGAACGTGATGTCGTGGTCGATGAACTGGCCGAAGTAGGTGTAGCCGGCCGGGATCACGGACTTGAACTCCGTGTTCATCGCCGGTTCGTCGACTTCATGGGGTGGCGTCGGGATCCCGTTGGGGGCCGCCTCGATCATGTGTTTGTTTGCGAACTCCAGGCAGAAGGCCTCGAGTTCCGCGCTGTCGGAGATGGGTTTCCCGTCTTCGCCGGTGGGACGCCACGGTGCAAGATCGCCGAAGAGTCGACCATATGGGCCCTGGTACAGACGGGAACGCGGTGAGACGGCTTCGTACGAGGATGTCGATTCGTGTGTCATGGTGACCTGCTTGGTTGACGGTGCACGGAAAAGGGCGACGTTGCCGGAGCTTTCGTCTTTGATACCGCGATCACCGGCCGGTTGTCGTGCCTCATCGGGCAGAGATGAAATGGCGGGCGGCGTCTCTGCATCCGCTGTGACGTCTGCAGGCATCGCCGCCCTGCCGTGGTTGAGAGTAACAGAGATTCGAACGTATGATCGAACTGTGAAGGTGGCAGATATAGGCGGTGACGGTGGACAACCGCGTGGTTCGGCGTTCGTCCGAGTCGGCCATGTCGCCGTGTCGATCGATCTCGTGACCCTCTACGCCTACCAGCCGCACCACTCGGGCATCTATCACCCCGAGGGGTTGCAGTTTCGTCGAAAAACGGTGGGAGTGCTGACCGAGTGGGGGATGACCGAGTGGGGTGAATGGTTCGGCAAGGTCACCTACACGATCCCGGCGCGCGGCCGCGAGGAGAAGGTGACGCACTGGGTACCGGGCTGGGCATTGCGGCCGGTTGCGGAGCCCGGACCTAGGTAGCCCGCCGCGTGTGGTTGATCCGCGAAGTGGCGGGAGTCGGCATAGAGGCGGACCCTGGAAGGACCATGTCTGCGAACCTGGCGGCCCCCGGCCGGCGGTCTGCACGAGCTGCCGTTGCGGTCTGGTTGATCGCTGTTCAAGTCTTGCTGACGGCGTCCGTCGGCGCTTTGTTCTGCGGGGCAGGCAATGCGACCGTGGATTCCATCGAGGCTCGGACACCGTCGCGGTCGTCGAGTGAGCGCCTGGTGAGCGCAGCTGCCGAGGCTGCGGCTGGGACCGCCGGTGGGATCGAATTGGAGGCAGCGATCCTCGACACGACGACCGGTGCGCTGGCCCCGGGCGGTCCCGGCGACCCGCCCATGCTGTCGGCGTCGCTCTCGAAATTGGTTGTGGTGGTGGACATCATCGATCGCCGGCGGGATGAGGGCTTGATGGTGAGTGGACCCGACCTCGATCTGATCCGGCGAGTGCTCGGGCCCAGCGACGATGTCGCGATGAGCGAGCTCTGGGCCCGTCTCGACGGGCAAGGTGCGGTCGATCGGTTGGGCCCGCGCCTCGGGTTGACCGGGACGATTGCACCGGTCGACTCCTCGGACTGGGGGGAGATGACGGTGACCGCGGCAGACATCGCGCGCATCTACGGTCACGTGCTGGCCATGCCCGCATCCGACCGGGATCTGATCCTCGATGCGCTTGCCGCAGCACCTCCATTTGCGACGGACGGTTTTGCCCAATACTTCGGTCTGCTCGCCGCGAGGCCCGACGGCGTGGCGGTCGCCAAACAGGGCTGGATGTGTTGCTGGGGCCAGACCGGCTACCTGCACAGTGCGGGCCTGGTCGATGGCAACGGGCGCTTTGTGGTTGTCCTGCTCAGTCGTCAACAGTACGAACAGGATTGGCAACCGGCGCGCGACCGACTGACGACGGTGGCGTCCGCTGTCAACGACGTACTCGGCACTGCCGACCCCCGTCGTGTGGTGACTTCGACGACGGTGGCGCCTCGCTGATGCGATGGCGATCGGTCGACAAATGGCCATGCAAAAAGGGAGACCACCCGGGTGGATGGTCTCCCTCTTGTTTGCTCAGTTGACGCTCGGACTGCCCTACTTCGTGTAGAGGCCCTCGATGGCGGCGGTGTGCGAATCGTGGATCACGTTGCGCTTGAGCTTGAGGGTCGGCGTCAGTTCGCCCGACTCGATGGTGAAGTCGGTCTCGATGACCCGGTACTTCTTGATCGCCTCGGCCTTGGACACCAGGGCGTTCGCCGCGGCGATGGCTTCGTCGACGTCGGCATGAATTTCCTTGTGCTCCAACAGATCTGAGATCTGCATATCTGCCGGGAGGTCGTGGCGTTCGAGCCAGCCGGGCAGTGCCTCCGGATCCAGGGTGATCAGGGCGGCGATGAACGGCTTGTTGTCGCCGACCACGAGCGCCTGACTGACCAGCGGATGGGCGCGGACGGCATCTTCCATCTGGGCAGGCGAGACGTTCTTGCCGCCCGCGGTGACGATCAGCTCCTTCTTGCGTCCCGTGATCGACAGGTAGCCATCGTCGAGTGTGCCGATGTCGCCGGTGTGGAACCAGCCGTCCTTGATGGCCTCTTTGGTGGCCTGCTCGTTCTTCCAGTAACCCCCGAAGACCACCGGTCCCTTGAGCAAGACCTCGCCGTCGTCGGCGATCGCAACCGACTGACCATGGACGGGGCGTCCGACGGTTCCGATGCGTTGTGCGCCTTCGGCATTGACGGTGACGGCTGCGGTGGTCTCACTGAGGCCGTAGCCCTCGTAGATCGGCACGCCGATACCGCGGAAGAAGTGGCCGAGGCGCGCGCCAAGCGCGGCACCGCCGGAGACCGCGCTATCGCAATTACCGCCGAGTGCGTCGCGCAGTTTCGAGTAGACCAACACGTCGAACAGCTTGTGCTTGACCTTGAGGACCAGGCCGGGACCGCCGGTGTCCAGTGCCTTCGAGTACTCGACGGCGGTGTCGGTGGCCGCGGCGAAGATCTTGCCTTTGCCGCCGTCCTCGGCCTTTTGCTTTGCCCCGTTGTAGACCTTTTCGAAGACGCGGGGGACCGACAGCAAGTAACTCGGTTTGAAGGCGGCCAGGTCGTCCATCAGCGTGGGAGACACCGTGGTGTGGCCGAGTTGCACGAGGTGCACGATCGATGCCACCGAGATGACCCGCGCGAAGATGTGGGCCAACGGGAGGAATAGCAGCGTGGAGCTGCCCTCGGACATCAGGTCGCCGAGGGTCACCCGGACCGCGTGGCATTCATGGATGAAGTTGGCGTGGGTCAGCGCCACACCCTTGGGCTTGCCGGTGGTCCCGGAGGTGTAGACCAGAGTCGCGACGTCGGACGCCAGGGTGTTGGCGTGGCGCTGCTCGAGTTCGTCGTCGTCGATCGTCTCGCCGCGCTTCACGAGCTCGTCGATGCCACCTTCGTCGATGACGAGTGTCTCTTTGAGTTCGGTGGCGTCGGCGAGTACAGGGGAGTGTTGCGCCTTCTGGTCGGCATTCTCGAGAACCAGCACCGAAGTTCCGGAGTTCTCGACGATGTACTGGACCTGCGAGGGTGACGAGGTCTCGTAGATCGCGACGGTGACGCCGCCTGCCCGCCAGACGGCGTAGTCGATGACGGTCCACTCGTAGCGGGTCGCCGAGAGGATGGAGACGCGGTCACCCGGGCCGATACCCGATGCGATGAAGCCCTTCGCGACCTTGTCGACCAGATCGGCGAACTCTTTGGTGGTGACGTCGTACCAGGAACCATCCGTCGCGCGGCGCTTGAACAGTGTTTTCGTGGGTGACTCGGCGCGGTGCTTCAGCATCGAATCGACGATGGACGCCTTCTCCGGAACAACAAAGTCCGAGGGGACGGTGATCTCTTGCACGTTTGCCTCCAGTGGAAACGAATGGCGGACAGGGGTGACCGACCAATTCGGACACCCGTAGCTGTGGGCCACGTTACCTTTTCTTATTACTCGCGAGTAGGGGGCTGACGGTGTAAGTGTGTCGCATCCTCACCACGCGACTCACGAATAACGGATTCAAGCTGATCACGGCTACAGTGGAAAGCGATGACAGACAGTATTGGTGCGGCCCCCACGAGTGATATGGCCGCCGAAAATGAAGAAACCGTGACCTTCGCAGACCTCGGGATGGATCCCCGCGTGTTGCAGGCGCTTACGGATGTGGGTTATGAAACCCCATCGCCGATCCAGGCAGCGACCATTCCGCCGCTCCTCGAGGGTCGGGATGTGGTGGGTCTTGCACAGACCGGCACGGGTAAGACCGCTGCCTTTGCAGTGCCGATTCTCTCGGGTATCGATCCGAACGGTCGCAAGCCCAAGGCGCTGATCCTTGCGCCGACGCGTGAACTGGCGTTGCAGGTCGCCGAGGCCTTCGGCCGTTACTCGGTGCACCTCCCCGGAGTGAAGGTGCTGCCGATCTACGGCGGCCAGAGCTACACCGTGCAGCTGTCCGGTCTGCGCCGCGGAGCCCAGATCGTCGTGGGTACGCCCGGTCGCGTGATCGATCACCTCGACAAGGGCACCCTCGACATCTCCGAGCTCGACTACCTCGTCCTCGACGAGGCGGACGAAATGCTCAACATGGGCTTTGCCGAGGACGTCGAGCGCATCCTGCGCGACACCCCCGACAGCAAGCAGGTGGCACTGTTCTCGGCCACCATGCCGAAGACCATTGGGCGGTTGTCGCAGAAATACTTGAAGAACCCCGTCGAGATCACGATGAAGGCCAAGACCGCGACTGCGTCGAACATCACGCAGCGCTATCTGCAGGTCTCTCACCAGCGCAAGATGGACGCGCTGACCCGTGTGCTCGAGGTCGAGACATTCGACGCGATGATCGTGTTCGTCCGTACCAAGCAGGCCACCGAGGATCTCGCCGAACGCCTGCGTTCGCGCGGTTTCTCGGCAGCAGCGATCAACGGTGACATCGCCCAGGCGCAGCGCGAGCGGACGATCGCACAGCTCAAGAACGGTCAGGTCGACATCCTGGTTGCCACCGACGTCGCGGCCCGTGGGCTCGATGTCGAGCGGATCTCGCACGTCCTCAACTACGACATCCCGCACGACACCGAGGCGTACGTGCACCGGATCGGTCGTACCGGCCGCGCCGGTCGTTCGGGTAACGCGCTGCTCTTCGTCTCGCCGCGCGAGCGTCACCTGCTCCGCGCCATCGAGAAGGCCACTCGTCAGCCGCTGGAAGAAATCGGTCTGCCGAGCGTCGACGACGTCAACGCGCAGCGCGTGGCGAAGTTCGGTGAGTCGATCACCGCGAACCTCGGATCGGACAACCTCGACCTGTTCCGCAAGCTGATCGAGAATTACGCGAGCGAGAACGACGTCACGATGGCTGACATCGCGGCTGCGCTGGCACTCGAAACGCGTGATGGCGGATTCCTGCTGTCACCTGACCCGCCGGCGAGCGAGCGCAAAGACCGCGATCGCAAGGAACGTACTGAGCGTTCCGGACACGGCGACGGCGATTTTGCGACCTACCGACTGGCCGTCGGCAGGCAGCACAACGTCACCCCGGGTGCAATCGTGGGTGCAATCGCCAACGAGGGCGGCCTGTCCCGTGGCGATTTCGGTCACATCAGCATCCGCGCCGACCACTCCCTGGTCGAGCTGCCTCGCAATCTCGATCGCGACACGCTGTCGCGGCTGCGCAGCACTCGGATCGCCGGTGTTCCCATCGGCATCAAGAAGGACGAGGGTTCGCCCCGCGGCGGTCGCTCGCAGGGTGGCGGTTCGAAGAGCTACGGCAACAAGTCGTTCAGTCGCGATCGGCGCGGAACGCAGAAAGTTGCCGGCCGCGGCCCCAGGTAGTTCACAGGGACCTGGTCCTATCGCTGGAAAACATGTCCGTGTTGGGGAAGTATTCGACAAAATGAGATCTTCTCGTAACAATGCAGTCTGGTGACACGATCTCACCAGTGGCACATGTACATCTCTCGATAGCAATAGGAACAGTATGGGTTCAGTGGCGACAGCGGATCCGATCTCGGCAGCTGATGCAGCCGAGCATCGGGATCGCGGGACAGCGATCGTGGTCGATATGCGACCACAAGTAGTGCGGCATCAGGGTAGTTTGCCCGGGGCCGTCGTGGTCGAGCCCGGTGAGTTGGAGGATGCCTTCGACCCGGGTTCGAGTCGCCGGATCCCGGTGATCGACGGATTCGACACCGAAATCGATGTGGTGTCGGTGAAGTCACAAGCTTCCCGGATCGCCGAAAAGATCGCAGCCCTGGGGTACACGAACGTGCATTATGTTGTCGGCGGGTACCGCGCGTTGCGCGGTGCCATCAGCCACAAGTGACGACAGGCCGTAACAGACACGCGGTGTGAACCGAGACGCTTCAGCGGGTAGCGTTCAGGGTGATAAATAGTGTCAACCTGAGGCTTAACTCGAGGACGTGATGACCGATTCGGTGTCCGGCGACGACCGGCGTGGCAGGGTCCTGCGGTTGTTGCAGTTCTTGCATGAACTGATCCGCGCAAAATCGTCGGTGATCCGTGACGTGAGCGAGCACGCCGGCGTGGTGTGGCTCGGCGACGGCTATGACATCTCGATCAACCGTGACGCTGCCGTGGGCCAGGTGATCACCGAGCTCTCGCGCGACAATCCAGCGCAGAACACCGCGTATGACCTCCTCGCGCAGGCGGTCGACGACTTGGCCGAGCGTCCTGAGTCACTGGAACTGGTGCTCGCCTCGGGGCTGTTGACGTATGGCGACCCGCTTCTGGTCCGCGAGCATCTCGTGACCCAGCCCGTTGTCGCCGTCCATGACCACACCGCGGGCATCATCACCGTCAAGCTCGCCGGAGGCTCGCAACCTGAACTGCACGCCGGCCATCTGCTGACCGGTTTCGACGGTTTCGATCTGACTGTCTCGGCCGAACTGTCCGGCCAGCTGGCCACCACGCGCTCACCGGTTGCGGACTCGATCGAGAAGTTCTTCACCAAATGGCGCCGTGCGGTTGCCGATGACCCGGCGTCGGTCCAGGTCGACCTGGAGCCCGCGCTGGTACTCCGACGACGTGGCTTCGCCCCCTTGCTCGACTACTACGAGTCGATGATCGCGGCTCTGCGCGACGAGTCGAACGAGATCCCGATCGGTCTGGCCCAGCTGGTCGAACCGGTCGAGGCAGAGGAGCGTGTTCGACGTCTGCGTGACAGTGGCGCGATGTCGGCTGAAGAACTCATCGAGGATGCGCTCTATCCGTTGCCGTCCAACGTCGAGCAGCGCGACATCCTGGCCCAGCTCGGTCTCGACAGCGGCGTGGTGGTCGAGGGTCCGCCCGGAACCGGGAAGACCCACACGATCGCCAATTTGATGACCGCGCTGCTGGCCAAAGGACAGCGGGTACTGGTCGTCTCCGAAAAGGCGCAGGCCCTGCACGTACTGCGTGACAAACTGCCCGTCGAAGTACAGCAGTTGGCGGTGTCGATCACCGACGTCACCAAAGACGGTTCACAATCGCTGATCGACAGCGTGGAAGCCATCGCCAATCGCAAGGGCAGCTTCCAGTCGCGGGTGGCGACCAGCGAGATCAAGAACCTGCGGTCCAAGCGTGACCAGGCCCGGTCCAAGCGGGAACAGATCCTGCGGGACATCTGGCAGCTGCGCGAGTCCGAGACCGAAAAGCACGAGTGGGTCGCGGCCGGCTACAGCGGTACCGCCGCCGGCATCGTCCGGCAGTGCAATGATGTTGCCGCACAACATGATTGGTTACCGGGACCGCTGCACAGCCCGTTGCCGCCGCTGGAGCGTGAAGAGTTCGATCGGTTGCTCGAGCTACTGGGTCGTCGCACCGAGCAGTGGGCGAGCCGGATCGGCCAGCATCTACCCGACCTCGACCTGGTCCTGCCCGGAACGATGGAACTCGAGTCGATCTGTAACCGGGTGCGCAATCGACCCACCGAGCAGATGGTCGGCAGCGGTTCGCTGCTCGCGATCCTGGCCGATGTCGACAGTGCCCGGTTGCTGCGTGTGAAGGCAAGGTGTGATCGACTCGGCGCCGCCGTGCGCGAAGTCCGCACGTTCCCACCGCATCTGCAGCAGATGGCAGACCGATTGCTCTCGGGTGAGGCCTCCTACCTGTGGAATCGCGTCACCGCACTCTCTGCGGTGATCGACGACGCCACCGAACGTGACACCCGGATCGGCACCCACACGGTCGAGGGCCACGGTGCCGCGCCCGGCGATGCGGTGCTCTACGAGAAGGCGGCCGAGTACCTCGAGTCCGGTGGCCAGTGGCGGGCACGTTTCCGAAAAGCGCAGGAGCAGAAGGCAGTCGAAGATCTCGGTGCCACCTTCACCGTGGACGGGCGTGAACCGACGGATGCGGCGTCGCTGCGTCTGGTGGCCGATCATCTCGGCGTGCTCGATGCGGTCAATCGCGTACAGGCGATCTTGTCCGAGGTGGGCGTGCCGATGGATACGTCCGGCACCCGATCGGTGCAACTCGGACGGTTGGTACGTCTCGACGGACAACTGGGCTGGGTCTCCGAGTTGCTCACTGGCCGTGACCAATTGGTCCGTGAGCTCAATGCAATCAGCCCCGGCGGCCCGCGCCCGAAGAGCATCGACGAGGTCGAAGAGGTTGCGCGGCAGGCCGGTGCGATCGCTGCCGCCAACGACGGTGTCCTGGCACGACGCGAACTCGATGACGTGGCACGTGCGCTGTCGGCCGAGGTCGAGAAGGGCCCGTCGCCGGAAGGGGACGCGCTACTGGCAGCGGTGCGGGCAGCGGACGCCGATGCGGTCCTGGAGGCTCGCCGGGCGTGGCACACCGCCCGCGTCGAACTCGAAAACCAGGGCGCGCTCGATCTTTTGGAATTGAGGCTGAAGGCGAAGGCGCCTGCCCTTGTCAAGCTTCTTGTCGAGACCGCAACTGATCCCGTATGGGAAGACCGTCTCGAAGATCTCGATGCCGCCTGGTCGTGGCGACGCGCCTACCAGTGGGCCCAAGAGCGTAGCGACCCCGACCGAGAGAGCCGCCTGGAAGCGGATCTCGATGAGGTCGAGGCGGATATCACCCACTTCACCGCCCGGTTGGCTGCGGCCTGCGCTTGGCGGGAGTGCCTGGAGCACATGACCGTCAGTCAGGTGCAGGCACTGCAGTCCTATCGCGACCACATCACCAACATCGGTAAGGGTTCGGGTAAACACGCCGAGCGCTTCCGGCTGGCAGCACGCTCCGCGATGGCGCAGGCACAGACTGCGGTTCCGGCGTGGATCATGCCGATCGCGCAGGTCCTCAGTTCGGTTGCGCCCGCACAGAACTCATTCGATGTGGTCATCGTCGACGAGGCCAGCCAGGCCGACATCTCCAGTCTGTTCCTGCTCTGGCTGGCACCGCGGGTGATCGTCGTCGGCGACGACCGGCAGTGTGCACCGGGTGGTTTCGGCGGCTCGGGTATGGAAGAGGTGTTTGCCAAGCTCGACACCTACCTGCCCGACATCCCGCAGTACATGCGTGACAGCCTGACTCCGCGGTCGAGCCTGTTCTCGATGCTTCGGACCAGGTTCGGTCACGTGGTGCGCCTGCGCGAACACTTCCGGTCGATGCCGGAGATCATCGAGTTCTCCAGTCGGCAGTTCTATCCGGATTCGCCGCTGATCCCGGTGCGCCAGTTCGGTGCCGACAGGTTGCCGCCGTTGCGTACCCGCTACGTCGAGAACGCCAGGAGTACCGGAACCAACTCCTCGTTGGTCAATGCCGACGAGGCCGCGGCGCTGGTCGGTGTTGTGACCGAATGCATGGAGGATCCCCGCTACGACGGGATGTCCTTCGGTGTGGTGGTACTGCAAGGTCAACGGCAGGTGGACCTTCTCACCCAGATGCTGCGGGAAGCGCTCGATCCGCAGGTGTGGCGGGACCGCAACCTCCGGATCGGCACACCGCCGGACTTCCAGGGCGACGAACGGCATGTGGTGTTCCTGTCGATGGTGGTCTGCCCTGACACCAACGTGAATGCTCTGCGGCGCAGTGAATCTCAGCGGCGCATCAATGTTGCCGCATCTCGCGCGATGGAACAGCTGTGGCTCGTCCATTCGGTTCAGCCGGACGATCTCAAGGACAACGATCTGCGGTACTCGCTGCTGACCTACATGCAGAAGACCGAAGGCGCCCTGGTCGATCCGATGCCGACCGGCGTCACCCCGAACACACGTACGGAACCTTTCGATTCACTGTTCGAGCAGCAGATCTTTGTCGACCTCGTCGACCGCGGATTCTATGTGAATCCAAAAGTGGTGGTGAACAACCGGGTCGTCGATCTGGTTGTCACCGGCAGCGATGCCCGGCTGGCAGTGGAGTGTGATGGCGACGAGTTCACCAGTACCCCCGAACAGGCGCGAGCCGACATGGAGCGCGAGCGTGAACTCCGGCGGTGTGGTTGGCGGTTCTGGCGGGTACGGGAATCGGAGTATCTGCTCAATCCGGAACATGCCCTCGACGGACTCTGGGATGAACTCGAAAAGCGCGGTGTGCGACCCAATTCGGTGGGTCCGGACCTGGCAGGCGGCCCGGTTGACGACCCGTGGGTGCCGGTGGCGCTGACCGGCGGCGACTAACCGGTAGCCCGGACCTCCCGGAGTAGTGCGGGAAGGCCCGCGCCAGCCGTGGTTTGCATGAAGTGGGTGACCGATGACCTCAAAGGTGTTGGCTCCGGGTTGATCTCGATCACCGGAATGCCTGCGGCGAGAGCTCGCTCGGGCAGTGATGCGGCAGGGTAGACCAGACCCGATGTACCGACGACGATCAACAGGTCGCAGCCGAGCGCGGCGTCGGCCGCGCGACCCCAGGCGTCGGAGGGGAGTGGTTCGCCGAACCACACGACACCCGGGCGTACTTCTGACAGACATTGTGGACACGAGGGCGGTTCCACGCGCGGTGCCTCGGTCGCGATCTCCGGATCGGCGTCGATGCCGAAGTAGGGCAGCTCGCAGTTCGAGCACCGGGGTTCGAACAGGCTGCCGTGAAGATGTGCGATGACCTCGCTACCGGCGCGTTCGTGTAGGTCGTCGACGTTCTGGGTGATCACCGAGACGGTGCGGCGCTCGGCCCACTGCGCCAGCGCCACATGGCCCTGATTGGGGGTTGTCGAGCGCACGAGCTTGGCGCGCCACTGGTACCAGGCCCAGACCATCGCGGAGTCTCGGGACCAGGCTTCCGGTGTGGCCAGTTCGGTCGGATCGAAGCGTTCCCAGAGACCGGTCTGCGCGTCGCGGAAGGTCGGCACTTTGCTCTCGGCGGACATTCCGGCGCCCGAGCAGACCGTCACCCATCCGGCGTCTCCCACCAGATCTGCGATTGCCGGATCGAGTGCGGATTCAGTCATCGGTGGTCGAGCTCTCCAATTGGGCACGCAGAATCGCGGCGGTCGCGGGCAGGTCGGGGTCACGTCTGGTCAACAACCCTTTTGCCAGGGTCAGCTTGTCACCATGGTGACGTGGCACCACGTGCAGATGTGAATGGAAGACCGATTGGAATGCCGCGCGGCCGTCGTTGACCAGGAGGTTGACGCCGTCGGCGGCGATGGACGAGGACCGCAGTGCGGCAGCGACCGTCTGGCCTGCCACAAAGAGCTTGCCGCCGAGTTCAGGGCTCAACTCGGCGAGGTCGGCGGCATGCTTTTTCGGGATCAGCAGGGTGTGGCCGGGGCGGACCGGTCGGATGTCGAGGAATCCGAGGATGTCGACGTCTTCGTAGACGAGGTGGGCTGGCGATGAACCGTCGGCGATGGCACAGAAGATGCACTCCGTCATGCGCCCACCCTAGTGGCAGCCGAGAACGACGCGATCAGTGACATATTCAATTATCACGGTTTGGTAACAACTCGACGGGACCGATTCGCACCGGCCGAGCGGTCGTTCGGGCGGTGTGAACTGGCGTTTTCCGATAGTTCGACTGCCTACAGATATTCATCAATGGACTACCGGCGAGGTTACCGACGGGTATACCCGCGGGTCACTTTCAAACATGAGGAAAGCCTCATTTTTGTGTGTAAACATGGTCTCCATGCGCATCTGACGACGCCAGGCGTCGAGGCCTGGCTCTGGAGATGGATCATGTTGGAGCACAACATGATCGACAGCGTAGTGGTCGCTGACAGGTGGGAACGGCTCGCAGGTGCGCAACCAAAGACGATGAGCGGTGTCACGCCCGCAAACCATCAAGATTGAACAGCTATGAGGGAGCCCCGTGACCATTCACCAGTTTCGCGCAGGAGCAGAAGAGAACTCATCCTGGGCCCCGCGCCCGGATGGATCGTTGATCGACCGACTGCGCGAAGGTGAGCCCTACGCGGTCAGCTTCGGTGGACAGGGCGGTCCGTGGCTGCCCGTGCTCGCCGAACTGGTGATCGACGCAGATCTCGACCGCAGCACCACCAAGATCGTCGAAGCCGCGCAGCGACTCATCGAGCCGGTCTCCGATCAGCTCTCGGCCGTGCGCCCCGATGGTTTCCACCCGCTGAGTTGGGTGCATGCGCACAACAGCGAAGAGACCTTGCCCGCCGGCTCGGCCCTTGCCGCCGCGCAGGTGTCGGTACCCGGCATCCTGCTTGCGCAGCTCGCCGCCATCAGCGCGAACCGCAAGCAGGGACTCGACCTCGACGCATTGCCCCCGGTGGCCGCTGTCGGTCATTCGCAGGGCGTGCTCGCCGCAGAAGCCGTCAAGTCCGCATCCGACGACGGTGGACTGGGTGACGGAGCACTGCTTGCGGTTGCACACTTCATCGGCGCCGCCGGCGCGCTGATCGCCCGCCGCCGAGGCCTGTCCGTGGACGCCGCGGGTAGTCCGATGCTCTCGGTCACCCAGGTCGATCCCGCCCGCATCCAGGTGCTGGTCGACGACTATGCGCAGGGACTGCAGGAATCCGACCGCGTGTCGGCACCGGTCGTCTCGATCATCAACGGCCGCCGTTCGGTCGTGCTCTCCGGCGCGCCGCGTCATCTGGCCGCGTTCATCACCCGGTGTGAGGCAGTCGCCGCCGCGGAGGCGCAGGACCGCAAGAAGAAGCTCACCGGCGGTTCGCCGTTCGCGCCGGTCTTCGATCCGCTCGCCGTGTCGATCGCTTTCCACCACCCGTCCCTGCAAGCCGCCTGCGACCTGGTCGCCGAATGGGCAGCCGCCTGCGACATCGACGAGGTCGCCGCGCGTCGGCTCGCCGCTGCCGTCCTGGTCGATCAGGTCAACTGGGTTGATGCCCTCGACGACGTGGTCAGCGCAGGCGCGAAGTGGATCCTGGACCTCGGCCCCGGAGATGTCGCCACCCGCCTGAGCGTCCCCGTGGTCCGCGGCCAGGGGATCGGCCTGATCTCCGTCAGCCAACGCGGCGGACAGCGCAACCTGTTCGCACCCGGTGGCATCCCCGAAGTCCAGACCCCGTGGAGCAGTTACCGTCCCCGGATCGTGTCGCTGCCCGACGGCCGACAGGTCGTCGAGACCGCATTCACCCGTCTGACCGGTCGCTCGCCGATGCTGTTGGCGGGCATGACCCCGACAACGGTCGACCCCGCGATTGTGGCTGCGGCCGCCAACGCCGGTCACTGGGCCGAGCTCGCCGGTGGCGGCCAGGTGACCGAGGCGATCTTCGCCTCGAACATCGCCAAACTGACCGAACTGCTGGAGCCCGGTCGCCAGGCGCAGTTCAACACCCTGTTCCTCGACCCGTACCTGTGGAAGCTGCAGATCGGCGGCAAGCGCCTGGTGCAGAAGGCCCGCGCCAACGGTGCCCCGATCGACGGCGTCATCGTGACGGCCGGCATCCCCGAGCTCGACGAGGCAGTCGCCCTCGTGTCCGAACTCGCCGATGCGCATATCCCGTACATCGCATTCAAGCCCGGAACGATCAGCCAGATCCGCTCGGTGATCCGGATCGCCGCCGAGGTGCCGCATTACCCGGTGATCGTGCAGATCGAGGGTGGCCGCGCCGGCGGACACCACTCGTGGGAAGACCTCGACGCGCTGCTGCTGGCCACCTACGGTGAGCTGCGGGCCCGTCCGAACGTCGTCATCTGCGTCGGTGGTGGCATCGGCACCGCCGAGCGCGCCAGCGAGTACCTGACCGGTGCCTGGTCTGCCGCGCACGACTACCCGCTGATGCCGCTCGACGGCATCCTCGTTGGCACCGCCGCCATGGCCACCAAAGAGGCGACCACCTCGCCGCAGGTCAAGGAACTCCTCGTCAACACCCCGGGGTGTGACGAGTGGATCGGGGCCGGATACGCCGCTGCCGGAATGGCCTCCGGTCGAAGCCAATTGGGCGCAGACATCCACGAGATCGACAACGCCGCCTCCCGCTGTGGCCGGTTGCTCGACGACGTGGCCGGTGACGAAGAGGCTGTCGCCGAGCGTCGCGACGAGATCATCGAGGCGCTGTCCCGAACCGCCAAGCCGTACTTCGGTGACGTCGCGCAGATGACCTACCAGCAGTGGCTCGAACGCTATGTCGAGCTTGCCGTTGGCGATGCCACCGGCGAGGCGACCTGGGCCGACATCACCTGGCGTCAGCGTTTCATCGAGATGTTGCAGCGCGCCGAGGCTCGCCTCAACGATGCCGATCGCGGCCAGATCACCACCCTCTTCGGACACAGTTCGGCCACCGACAACGCCGGGGCCGCAATCGATGCACTGATCGCGGTCTATCCGTCGGCAGGCACGGATGTGTTGCATCCCGCCGATCTGGTGTTCTTTCTCGAGCTGTGCCGCACCCCGGGCAAGCCGGTCAACTTCGTGCCGGTTGTCGACAAGGACGTCCGCCGCTGGTGGCGCAGTGACTCGTTGTGGCAGGCCCACGACCCCCGTTACAGCGCCGACGAGGTGTGCATCATCCCGGGCACCGTTGCCGTTGCCGGCATCACCCGGGTCAATGAGCCGGTCGGAGACCTGCTCAACCGTTTCGAGGCCCAGGTCGTCACCGATCTGGTCGGCGCAGGCGAGCAGCCGCAGCCGATCAGTGCCCGGCTGCGGGCCGGACTTGTCGACGTCGACGGAGTCCTCGGTAGCGTCATCGAAGCCCTGAACGTCCAGTGGTCGGGCCGTCTGGTCGCCAATCCGATTGCGCTGCTGGGTGATCGTGATGCCTGGGAGTTCCCGTCCTCGGACCGCGGTGAGCACGAGCCCACCGGTGCCGTACTCGAACGCACCGACGACGGTGCTGTCCTGAACGTGCCGATCGGTAAGGCAATCGTCTCGATCCCGATGGTCGTCGACAACTCCATCTTGGACGGCGGCGCCCCGAAGGTGACCGTCGATGCAGCCGCCGGTGCGATGCGCCAGCTGCTCACCGTTGCCGCAGGCGGATCGCTGACCCCGGTTGCCGACCGCACCGCGACCACCACCGCGACCTGGGATCCGGAAGCTGTCGCCGACCATGCGGCCGTGACCGCATACACGCTGCCCGAACATCTCAGTGCCTCACTGCCGCAGGGCGCAGGCGGCTTTGCCAACCCCGACACCCTCGTCGGGCTCTGCTGGCCGACCGTGTTCAGCGTGATCGGCGCGGCCACCACCGACGACGGCGCGCCCGTCGTCGAGGGCCTGCTCGATCTGGTCCACCTCGACCACGCGACATCCACCGTCGGTGAGCTGCCCCGTACCAAGGCCGAGTTCACCGTCACCGCAACACTTTCCGATGTCACCGACACCGACCTGGGTCGCGTGATCACCGTTGCCGTGTCGATCGCCGACGGATCGCGCGTCATCGCAGAGATGACCGAGCGGTTCGCAGTGCGGGGACGCACCGGTGCCGGAGAGCTGTCCGATCCGGATCGTGCCGGAGGCGCCCTGAGTGCCAAGGCCGGTGACGCGACCCGGAAGAAGCTGCGCGAGGCCAAGGTCGCCACCCCGTCGCGGATGCACGGCTTTGCGCTGGTCTCGGGCGACCACAATCCGATCCACGTCAACGACTCGGCCGCCAAGATGGCCGGCCTCGGTAGCCCGATCGTGCACGGCATGTGGCTCTCGGCCGCAGCGCAGCACGTGGCGACGGCCACCGACTCCAAGAACCCGATCCCGGTTCCGCGTGCACTGCAGGGCTGGACCGCCCGGTTCCTGGGCATGGTCCGTCCCGGCGACGAGGTGACGATCCGCGTTGATCGCGTCGGCATGGACGCCGGCCGCGACATCATCGAGGTCACCTGCAAGGTGGGCGACCTGCTGGTCATGCAGGCCACCGGACTGCTGGCGCCGCCGAAGACCGTTTACGCGTTCCCGGGCCAGGGCATCCAGAGCAAGGGCATGGGTCTCGACGCCCGCGCCCGCTCCAAAGCCGCCCGCAAGATCTGGGACCGTGCCGACAAGCACACCCGAGATGCACTGGGCTTCTCGATCCTGGCCGTGGTCCGCGACAACCCGACCACGCTGTCGGCAGGTGGCACCACCTACCAGCATCCCGACGGCGTCCTGTTCCTGACCCAGTTCACCCAGGTTGCGATGGCAACCCTCGGTGTTGCTCAGATCGCCGAACTGAAAGAGTCCGGAGGCTTCATCGAGGGCGCGATCACCTGTGGCCACTCGGTCGGGGAGTACAACGCGCTGGCCGCCTGTGCCGGGGTTCTCCCGCTCGAGGCCGTGCTCGAGGTCGTCTTCCAGCGCGGCGAGGCGATGCACCATCTGGTACCGCGAGATGCCAAGGGCCGCAGCGACTACCAGATGGCGGCGATCCGGCCCAGCCAGTTCGGTCTTGCCGACATCGACGTCATCCCCTTCGTCAACGAGATCGGTGAGCGCAGCGGCGAGTTTGTCGAGGTCGTCAACCTCAACCTGCTCGGTTCGCAGTACGCCATCGCCGGCACCGTGAAGGGTCTGGAAGCACTCGAAGCCGAAATCGAGGTGCGCCGCGCGAAGACCGGTGGCAAACGCTCGTTCATCGTCATCCCCGGCATCGACGTGCCGTTCCACTCGACGGTCCTGCGCGCCGGTGTGCCCGACTTCCGGCACCGTCTCGACGATCTGCTTCCCGAGCACATCGACCCCGACATCCTCGTCGGCCGCTATGTCCCCAACCTGGTTCCGCGGATGTTCAACCTGGGCCGCGACTTCGTCCAGGAGATCGCCGACCTGGTCCCGTCCGAGCCGCTGAACGAGGTTCTGGCCGACTGGGATTCATGGACCACAAAGCCCAGTGCCCTGACCCGGGTGATCCTGATCGAGCTGCTGGCCTGGCAGTTCGCCAGCCCGGTCCGGTGGATCGAGACGCAGGATCTGCTGTTCACCCCCGCCGAGCGTGGCGGTATCGGTGTGGAGCGCTTCGTCGAGGTCGGCGTGAAGTCCGCACCGACGCTGAGCGGCCTGGCAGGCAACACCCTCAAGCTCGACGACTACCAGCAGGCGATCGTCCAGGTGCTCAACATCGAGCGCGACTCCGACGTCATCCTGTCCAAGGACAGCGCGCCTGAGATCGACGAGGACGAGGACGACGTCGTGGCGCAGGCTCCGGCCGAGACCGGCGCACCGGCAGCTGCTGCACCTGTCGCGGCGGCTCCGGCTCCTGTTGCGGCTCCGGCTGATTCAGGTCCGCGCCCGGACGACATCTCGTTCGGTCCGACCGACGCCGTGAACTCGGTGATCGCGCTCTGGACCAAGATCCGTGTCGATCAGATCGGATCGGCCGACACCATCGAGGCGCTGTGTGACGGTGTCTCCTCGCGTCGCAACCAGTTGCTCCTCGACATCGGTGGCGAGCTCGGTTTGGGTGCGATCGACGGCGCCGCCGAAGCAGAGATGCCGGCACTGTCGACAACAGTGAACGCGCTGGCCCGTGGCTACAAGCCGCTGGGATCGGTGCTCACCGACGCGGTGGGCGATCAGATCCGTAAGGTCTTCGGACCGGCGGGCAAGCGTTCGTCGTACATCGAAGACCGCGTCACCTCGGTCTGGCAGCTCGGCCCCGGCTGGGCCCTGCACACCACCGTTGCGGTCGCACTCGGAAGCCGTGACGGCGTGAGCGTGCGCGGTGGCGATCTCGGTGACCTGATCTCCACGGCACCGGCCAACACCGACGCCGTCGATGCGCTGATCGATGCCGCGGTCGCGAAGGTCGGCGCCATCAAGGGCATTCCGGTGTCCAAGCCGGCCGCCGGTGGCGGTGGTGGCGGAGGCACGATCGACGCTGCTGCCCTCGGCGAGCTGACAGAACAGTTCACCGGACGCAGTGGGGCACTGGCCTCGGCCGCCAGGACCATCCTGGAGAAGCTCGGTCTTGACGATGAGGTTTCGGCAGGCGAGCCTGCCGAGGACAACACCGTCGCCCTCGAGCGTGTCAACGCCGAACTCGGTTCGGACTGGCTACGCGTTGTGGCACCGGCTTTCGACGAGCGTCGCGCGATCCTGATCGACGATCGCTGGGCCAGCTCCCGTGAGGATTTGGCACGGTTGTGGATCGAAGACGAGCATGTGCTCGACCAGGACTTCTACGACATCGCTACACGCTTCGTCGGTGCCGGAGAGACGGTGTGCCATCAGGCGACGTGGTGGCAGGGCAAGGCCCTGGCCAACGGTTATCAGGAGCACTCGCGCCTGTACGCCCAGATCGCCCATGCCGCACAGGATCCACAGCCGTCGTCCTACGCCGACGACATCGCAGTGGTCACCGGCGCCAGCAAGGGTTCGATCGCGGCCGCGATCGTCGAGCAGCTCCTGGCCGACGGCGCAACGGTTGTCGCGACGACCTCGCGTCTGGACGATGGCCGCCTGGCGTTCTTCAAGTCGCTGTACCGCCGAAGCGCCCGCGGAAACGCTGCGCTCTGGGTGGTGCCGGCCAACCTGTCGTCGTACACCGACGTCGACGAACTCGTTTCGTGGATCGGCAGCGAACAGACCGAGAACCTCGGTGGCAAAACAGGTGTGGTGAAGCCGGCCCTCAAGCCGACGCTGCTGTTCCCGTTCGCTGCGCCGCGGGTTGCCGGTGACCTCACCGATGCCGGTGGTCGCGCCGAGCTCGAGATGAAGGTGCTGCTGTGGTCGGTCGAGCGGTTGATCGCCGGTCTCGGTGACATCGCAGCCGATCATCACCTGGCGGCCCGCCTGCACGTGGTGCTGCCCGGTTCCCCGAACCGTGGAATGTTCGGTGGAGACGGTGCTTACGGCGAATCCAAGGCTGCACTCGACGCGCTGGTGAAGCGTTGGAACGCCGAGGATTCGTGGAACTCGAAGGTCACCCTGGCTCACGCCCTGATCGGCTGGGTCTCCGGAACCGGCCTGATGGGCCACAACGACGGACTCGTCGACGCCGTGGAGGCTGCAGGCGTCAAGACGTGGTCGACGGCCGAGATGGCCACCGAGCTGCTCAAGGCCGTCACTCCCGAGGCGCGTGCGCAGGCACGCACCGAACCGTTGCAGCTCGACCTGACCGGTGGGCTCGGCGACGCCAAGCTCGACATGAAGGCGCTGGCGCAGGCACAGGCCGACGCGGCTGCCGCGACCGAGGACGACACCGAAGACGACGAGCCGACCGTGGCGGCACTGCCGGCACCGGCTCGCGCACCCGAGTCGACCACTCCGGCGTGGGGCAACATCGACGCCCGCCCCGAAGACCTCGTGGTCATCGTGGGCGCCGGTGAACTCGGACCGTACGGCAGCAGCCGGACCCGCTTCGAGATGGAGGTCGCAGAAGAACTGTCGGCCGCCGGTGTGCTCGAGCTGGCCTGGAGTACCGGCCTGATCGTCTGGGAGGCCACCCCGAAGCCGGGCTGGTACGACGCCGAATCCGGTGATCCCGTGGCGGAGTCGGAGATCGCGGATCGCTACCACGACGCTGTGGTGGAACGTTGCGGCATTCGTCGGTACGTCGATGACGGCGACATGATCGACAACACCTCGCCGTTGCTGACGTCGGTGTTCCTCGACAACGACCTGACCTTCTCGGTTGCGTCGGAGACCGAGGCGCGGTCGTTCCTGTCCGCGGCTCCCGACAAGACCAAGATCAAGGTCGACGCCGAGAGCGGCGAATGGCAGGTCACCCGCATGTCGGGCACCGAGATCCGCGTCCCGCGCAAGTTCAAGCTCAGCCGGACCGTCGGCGGTCAGATCCCCACCGGATTCGACCCCACCCGCTGGGGTGTGTCCGCGGACATGACCGAGTCGGTCGACCGCGTGGCGCTGTGGAACCTGATCGCCACCGTGGACGCCTTCCTGGCCTCCGGATTCGAACCGTCGGAACTGATGCGCTGGGTCCACCCCGGTCTGGTCGCCAACACCCAGGGCACCGGCATGGGCGGTATGACGTCGATGCGGTCGCTGTACCTCGACACCTTCACCGGTGAGGCCAAAGACAACGCCATCCTGCAGGAAGCTCTGCCGAATGTTGTTGCGGCCCATGTGGTCCAGTCGTACATCGGCAGCTACGGCGCGATGATCCATCCGGTCGCCGCCTGTGCCACCGCCGCCGTCTCGGTAGAAGAGGGGGTCGACAAGATCAAGCTCGGCAAGGCGCTGTTCGCAGTGGCAGGCGGCTTTGACGACCTCGGTATCGAGGGCATCGTCGGATTCGGTGACATGTCGGCCACCGCGGAGTCGTCGAAGATGGCCGCACAGGGCATCAACGAGCGTCGCTATTCTCGCGCCAACGACCGTCGTCGCGGCGGATTCGTGGAGTCGCAGGGTGGCGGCACGATCCTGCTCGCCCGCGGCGATGTCGCGGCCGAGATGGGTCTGCCGGTCCTCGGAGTCGTCGGTTGGGCACAGAGCTTCGGCGACGGCGTCCACACGTCCATCCCGGCTCCGGGTATCGGTGCACTGGGTGCGGCTCGTGGACAGAAGGATTCGGGCTTCGCCCGGTCGCTGCGCCAACTGGGTGTGAGCCCGGACGACGTGGCGCTGGTCTCCAAGCACGACACCTCGACCAAGGCCAACGACCCCAACGAGGCGAACCTGCACGAGCGTCTTGCCGCGGCCATCGGCCGCAGCGATGGTGCGCCGCTGTTCGTTGTCTCGCAGAAGTCGCTGACCGGTCACGCCAAGGGTGGTGCCGCTGCCTTCCAGCTGATCGGCCTGTGCCAGATGCTGCGCGATGGCGTCATCCCGCCGAACCGCAGCCTGGACTGTGTCGACGAGGCCATGGAGGAGTACAAGCACCTCGTCTGGCCGACCGAGCCGCTGCACTTCGGTGACCGGTTCGCGCTCAAGGCAGGTCTGCTGACCAGCCTCGGATTCGGTCACGTCTCCGGCCTGATCGCCGTCGTGCATCCGGAAGCCTTTGTCGCATCGCTTGATCCGGCTCAGCGTGAGCAGTACCGGACCGCGGCCGCAGAGCGCTCACGGTTGGGCCAGCAGCGTCTGCTCGAGTCGATGTTCGGTGGAAAGCCCGCGTACCAGCGGCCGCCGAACCGGCGGTTCGACGACAGCGCATACGAAGGTGACCAGGAAGCGGCGATGCTGCTCGACGGTGACGCCCGACTGTCGGTCGACGGACACTACTGAGTCATGACGGTTATCGGAGTGGGGATCGACCTCGTGTCGATCCCCGACTTCGCCGAGCAGCTGCAGCAGCCGGGCACCACATTCGCCGACCGGTTCACGGTGGGGGAGCGTCGCGACTCTGCATCCGGCACCGGCGATGACGCCAGGCATCTGGCTGCCCGGTGGGCGGCAAAGGAAGCCGTCATCAAGGCCTGGTCGGTGAGTCGGTTCGCGCGAAAGCCGTTGTTGCCGATGATCCGGCACGGCGACATCGAGGTTGTCACCGATACGTGGGGCCGGCCTGCGATCAGACTGGGCGGCGAGATCGCAGGGCATCTGGAAGGCACCGTTGTGCACATCTCGCTGACCCATGACGGCGATATGGCAGCAGCTGTGGCAATCATCGAAGAGGCCCCGAAAGAAGACTGAATCACCCGCTCGCGGAAAGCCGCCGGATCACTCTGTGGTCTGGCGGCTTTCGGGGTTTTCGAGCATCATGTATCGCCCGAGCATGAGTTTGAGTTCGGCCACGGTATCGGCGTGGTTGTGGCCTTCCTGCACCGAGAAACTGAGCAACGAATACGCCGTGTGTACCAGCAATTCCGACATCAGGGCCCGGCGGTCGCGCTGCGGTGTCAACGGCGCGATGATGCGCGCCACCTGGGCGGCCAGGGCGCGTTCGTGGACTGTCGCGGTGGCTCGGGTGGCCGGAGTCGACTGAACGGCCAGCCACACGGCCCGCCGGGACGGATCGTCGTGCCAGAGTCGGGCGAGGTGATCGATGAACTTCTCCAGCAGACGAGGCCAGTCCAGCGACGGGATCTCCGCGGCAAACGTCGCCAGCTCATCCTGAACCCCGGCAGCATCCTCTCTGTCGAGCTCACAGACCACCACGTACTTGTTCGCGAAGTACTGATAGAGGGTGCCGATCGGGACATCGGCACGGGCTGCGATGTGCTCGCAGGTCAGTGATTCGAACCCGACCTCGATGAGCAGCTCCCGCGCAGCGGCCAACATCGCGTCGAAACGCAGCTGACTACGTTGCTGCGTTGGTCGCTTGCGGGGGACCAGCGGTTCGGCACTGAGCAGCCGGGACGCGCCGGATCCCGGAGCGCTGGTCTTCAGCGCACCAGTGGTTCCGTGCCCGGGGCCCGGCTGCCGCTCCACCATGAACAGCTTGCCTCCGGTCAGACCGAGAGGTCGCGGCGCAGCTTGGCCACGTGGCCGGTGGCCCGCACATTGTATTGGGCAGCAGCGATTTTGCCGTCCGCGTCGACAAGGAAGGTGGAGCGGATCACGCCGGTCACCGTTTTGCCGTACATCTTCTTCTCACCGAACGCGCCCCAGGCCGTCAGGACCGACTTGTCCACATCGGACAGCAGCGGGAACGTCAGGTTTTCCGCATCGCGGAATTTCGCGAGCTTGGCCGGCTTGTCGGGCGAGATCCCGATGACATCGATGCCCTCGGTGTTGAGCTCGGCAAGGCTGTCGCGGAAGTCGCAGGCCTGCTTGGTGCAACCGGGTGTACTCGCTGCCGGATAGAAATAGACGATCACCTGCCGACCGCGGTAGTCCGCGAGGGAGACGATGTTCTCGTCGGCATCGGGCAGGGAAAAATCGGGGGCGTCGTCGCCCACAGCCAAGCGTGTGTTCTCAGTCATCGAACTCAGGCTAGCCGAGTAAGTAAACAGTGTGGCGCAACACGTGCAACATGGTCGGTGAACTACCGTAGAGCAGAAGACCTGACCGGACCGATCCACGCCCGCAATCTGCGGCGCGGACGGCACTGTACCGATGGAGGACCTGTGGCACGCGACACCGACAGCATCGAACGCGATATCGAGCGGGCCCGCGATGAACTGGCGGGGACACTTGACGCGCTGGCCTCCCGTGCCAACCCGCAGCGCCTGGCCGATGACGCCAAGGCGACCGTCGTGGCCACCGTCCGTAAACCGGCGGTCGCCGGGACGCTGATCGCGGTGGGCGTGGTCGTGGTCGCCATCGTGATCAAGAAGATCGTCAGCTGAACGAATGAATGGCGGGGGACCGCCGTCCTCGCACGCCCGCCCGGTGACCAATGATCACCTGGTGGGCGTTTGTGGTTTTAGGGCCAGTCGGAGAATCGGCGGACACCCGCGATGAAGGGTCCCTGATCGGCGATGTGCAGTCGTTGGATTGCTGCGGCCGAACGTCATTCGGGCAAAAGAAAAACCCCCAGTTGCCTGGGGGTTCAACTCTGTTGTGCGCCATCAGGGACTCGAACCCCGAACCCGCTGATTAAGAGTCAGCTGCTCTGCCAATTGAGCTAATGGCGCTTGCTTCTTGCCGTGTTCTTCACTTCGTCTTGCGAGATAGAACGCTATCAGGCCGACCCTCGGAAATAAAAATCGCCTGGTCGACCCGCTCGAGGGGCGTGGAAACCACTGGTCCGCAGCGGGCTTCGTGTAGTGAGCGTCACAATATCGGCTGATTATTGTTTCATGCACGTCGGGTTTAACACGTACACTTTCGCCTAGTTAGTTTCTTGCCCGCGTCGTCGGGCCTTAGTCAGATCTTGGGAGTGTGATGGGGTTCAGGCAGGCCTCTGTGACCCGGAGGGCGAGTACGCCCACGGTTCTGTTGATTCTGTTGGTGACACTGGCAGGTGTCGCGTCGGCATGCTCTTCTGATCCCAAGCCTCCGAAGTACAGCGATCAGGTCGTCAGCACAACACCGTTCGACGATCTGCTGCAGCCCGCGGTCGAGGTCACCGGCCTCGCGAACGAGCCCGTCATCGACGGCGACGTCGGTTTCGCGCCGGGTGCACCCGTGCAGGTGACCGCAAATGATGGTCGCCTGACCAATGTCAAGATCACCAACACGGCCGGCGTGGTCGTGCCGGGCGTGATGTCGGACGACCAGAAGACGTGGACGGTCCCGGCGGGCTCGTTCGGTTACAACAAGCGGTACACGCTCGTCGCCGACGCCAAGGGCATTGGCGGCAAGACCCAGTCGAGCCGGACATTCACGACCAGCTCGCCGAACAACTTGACCCAGGCCTATCTACTGCCGGAGAAGGGTTCGACCGTCGGTGTCGGAATGCCTGTCTCGATTCGCTTCGACGAGTCGATCCCGAATCGTAGGGCTGCGCAGGACGCGATCACCGTCAAGACCGATCCGCCGACCGAGGGTGCGTTCTACTGGCTCAGTGACACCGAACTGCGCTGGCGGCCGGAGAACTTCTGGAAGCCGGGCACCAAGGTCGATGTCGCGATCAACACCTACGGAATCGACCTCGGGGACGGCCTGTTCGGTCAGGAAAACCTCAAAACGAACTTCACCATCGGTCGTGAACTGATCGCTGTCGCAGACGACAACACCAAGACGATCACCATCACCGAGAACGGTGAGGTGATCAAGACCATGCCGACTTCGATGGGCAAGGATTCGACACCCACGGACAACGGCACGTACATCATCGGAGACCGCCTCGATGAAATCGTGATGGACTCGTCGACCTACGGAGTTCCGGTGAACTCTCCGGCCGGGTACAAACTCGACGTCGATTACGCGACCCAGATGTCGTGGAGCGGTATCTACATCCACTCCGCCCCGTGGTCGATGTACGCGCAGGGTAGCGAGAACACCAGCCACGGCTGCCTGAACGTCAGTCCGGACAATGCCCTGTGGTGGGTGCAGAACTCGCTGCGCGGCGACATCGTCACCGTCAAGAACACGGTCGGTCCCGAGCTGTCGGGCACCGATGGCCTCGGTGACTGGAACATCCCCTGGGAGACCTGGAAGAAGGGCAACGCCTGATTCAGGCTGCTTTCCGGTTGGTCCCTGTCATGGACCGTAGACGCCGGGTGGTGATCGTCGAGAGACGGTTACTGCCCGGCGTTTGTCATATGAGCCCCTGAATCCGTCGTACCCGAATCGGGTGTCGCAGTGGGACAACGAAGGCCGCTGCGGGGAAATGAGGACCGAAACGCCGGGCCGGGGATCTCGTTGCCGCGGAGGCGATGGCGGGCAAACGCAGAAACGGTCTACCGCGCCGAAGCGCGATAGACCGTTTCTGTTTGGGTGGACGACGGGACTCGAACCCGCGACAGCCAGAATCACAATCTGGTGCTCTACCAACTGAACTACGCCCACCATCGGTACCCGCTGAGCGGGACCGGAACTAACTTTAGCGGTATGCCGGGCAGAAACTCCAATCGGTTCCTGACCTGCGGTTCATCAAGCCGGACCGAGTGTTTTTGTCACTTCTTCGATGGCGGGGGAGTCCGGTCCGGGCTGCGGTACGAACACCGTTGCGCGGTAGTACTTGAGCTCGCGGATGGATTCGCGGATGTCGGCCAGCGCTCGGTGCGCCAGGCCCTTCTGCGGCTGGCCGAAGTAGACCTTCGGGTACCAGCGCCTGCTCAACTCCTTGATGGAGCTGACGTCCACCATCCGGTAGTGAAGGTAGCTGTCGAGCTTCGGCATGTCCCGGGTGATGAAACCGCGGTCTGTGGCGATGGAGTTACCGGCGAGGGGTGCCGCGCCGGCGGAGCCGATCTGCGAGCGCAGATACTCCAGCACCATCTTCTCGGCCTCCTCGAGGGTGACCGTGGAGGCTCGCACCTCTTCGGTCAGGCCGGAGGCGGCATGCATCTTCTTCACGACGTCCGGCATCGCTGCCAAGGCGTCGTCGTCGGCATGGATGACAACGTCTACGCCGTCGCCCAAGATGTTCAGTTCGCTGTCGGTGACCAGAGCTGCGATTTCGATGAGTTTGTCACTGCCCAATTGCAGGCCGGTCATCTCGCAGTCGATCCACACAAGTTTGTCTTGCATCACATCACCCTAGTTCAGCGATACCCGTTGCCCGAGGCCAGTGGGCCGAGTGGGTGGTTGATCGGCCCGTCAGTCACCGAACTTGCGGTAGAAGGCGCCGACGATCGGGGCGGTGAACTTACGTGGGCTGTAGCCGCCCGCGACCGACATCGCCTTCGACAACAAGCCCGGCACCACGCGCATCTTGTTGCGTTCCAGCGCATCCAGGCTCATCTTGGCCACGTACTCGCTCGAGTTCCAGAGGAAGTCCGGCACCAGCCGGTCGACGGTGCTGGCTTCCTCCGGCGAAGGGGTCTGGGTGCGAACGGGTCCCGGTGCCAGCAACGTCACGTGTACGCCTTGGTCGGCGACCTCGCCGCGCAGGGACTCGGACAAGGTGTTCACGAATGCTTTTGTCGCGGCGTAGGTGGCGTTGTGGGGGATGGGCATGTTGCCCGCAGCGGAACCGACCATGAGGATGCCGCCTGAGCCCCGGCCGACCATCTGGGGCAACACCGCCAACGTGAGGTCGTGGACGGCCACCGCATTCAGGTGGACCTGAGCACGTTCGTAGTCCGGATCCAGGTCGGCGAGTGCACCGAATGTTGCGATTCCGGCGTTGTTGCACAGGATGGAGATCTCACGCCGGGCCAATTCGTCGCAGAGTGCGGTGGTGGCGACGGGATCGGACAGGTCGGTGGCACGTACCTCGACCTCGACACCGAACTCGGTACCGAGGTCGGAAGCGGTCGCATTCAAGATCTCTTCGCGACGGGCGACGAGGATCAGTCCATGGCCGCGGCGCGCCAACTCGGTGGCAAGTGCGGCCCCGATCCCGGACGAGGCCCCGGTGACAACGGCACGCGCGGACAACGACGGCTGCGGAATACCCATGGCGCAGATCGTAACGGTGTCCGGCCATACGGCGGTCAAGTGTTATACGGCGGTCAGGCGAAAGAGGCGCAGTTCGCGGGACGTCCGACCGTTGTAGACCCGATATACGTCGGCCATCGTTTCGAACTCGTGGAAGATCCGGACCTTCTCAGCGCCCTCGAGAGGTGTGGCGGTGGCCTCGATCTCGCTCCCGTCGATGTTGACCCACGCACCCGGGTTCGCCAGCAGATTGGCGGTCCATGCGGGGTGGTGGGCCTGCCCGAAGTTGGAGCCGACCACAAACAGCTCCGGATCTTCCCGGTAGAAAATGAGAGGCGACGTCCGCCGTTGACCGCTCTTTGCGCCGACGGTGGTGAGCAACATGGTCGGAGCGCCGATCGGACCGAGCGTCGTGTACTTACCGTTGGTCCGGCTCATCAACCGTCGGTCGATCGGCGTCAGCTTCCGGATCGCCAACGATCCCGCGGGGGTGGCCGCGAAGGCCAGCGCCAACGATTTCAGTCGGGAATCTTCGGAACCCCAACGTCTATCCGGAAATGGCGTGGCCATCGCGACCCCTCTCGCTGGGTCAGACGATACTCGCGGCGACCTCGGTACCTTGGCGGATTGCACGCTTGGCGTCGAGTTCGGCGGCCACATCGGCGCCACCGATCACGTGGGTGTTCACACCCCCGACGGTCAACGGGTCGATCAGATCGCGCACCGATTCCTGTCCGGCACAGACCACGACGGTGTCGACGTCGAGGATGCGGGTGGTGCGATCCCCGCCTTCTTCTTTCGGAGCGAAACCCAGGTGCAGCCCGGCGTCATCGATCTTGTCGTAGGTGGCGCCCGAAATCTGTTCCACGCCCTTCATTTTGATGGTGGCGCGGTGGACCCAACCGGACGTCTTGCCGAGGGTCTTACCTTGGCCCCCGGGCTTGCGCTGGACGAGGTAGACCTTGCGGGTGGCCGGAGTCGGCCGTGGCTTTCCGACAAACCCCGGAACGGTGAGGTCGTCGGTGATGCCCCATTCCTGCTCCCACTCCTTGATGTTCAGGGTGGGGGAGTCGTCGACGATGAGGAACTCGCTGACGTCGAATCCGATTCCGCCGGCGCCGATCACCGCGACGGTCTTTCCGATCTCACCGCGACCGAGGACGGCATCGGCGTACGACAGCACCTTCGGGTGGTCGATGCCCGGGATGTCCGGCATTCGGGGTGTGACACCGGTGGCGACGATGACGTCGTCGAACTTTTGCTCGATGAGTTCATCGGCGGTGATCCAGGTACTCAGGTGTACCTGCACGCCGGTGACTTCGAGCTGTCGCTTGTAGTAGCGGATGGTCTCGGAGAACTCTTCTTTGCCCGGGATCCTGGCCGCGATCGAGAACTGGCCGCCGATGTGTTCGCCGGCCTCGAAAAGGTGGACGTTGTGTCCACGCTGGGCGGCGGCGACAGCGGCGGAGAGCCCGGCGGGGCCGGCGCCGACCACTGCCACACGCTTGGCCTTGCGGGTGGCGCCGAGGGTCAATTCGGTCTCGCGCCCAGCCCGTGGATTGAGCAGGCACGACACCTTCTTGCCCACGAATGCGTGGTCGAGGCAGGCTTGGTTGCATGCGATGCAGGTGTTGATCTCGTCGCCGCGGCCCGCCTGTGCCTTGTTGGCGAACTCGGGATCGGCGAGCAGTGGTCGGGCCATCGAGATGGCGTCGACCCGTCCGCCTTCGAGGATCTCTTCGCCGAGTTCAGGTGTGTTGATCCGGTTCGAGGCGATCAGCGGGATCGACACCTCTTCGCGCAAGCGCTCGGTATAGCTGACAAACGCGCCACGCGGAACCGACGTGACGATCGTGGGTACCTGCGCCTCATGCCAGCCGATATCGGTGTTGATGGCGTCGACGCCGGCAGCCTCGAGTTTGCGTGCCAGTGAGGCGATTTCGTCCCACGTCTGGCCGTCTTTGACCAGATCGGCGATCGACTGGCGCATGATCACCATGAAATCGGGGCCGGCCTTCTTGCGGATCTCCTTCGCGATCTCGACGACGATCCGCTGTCTGTTCTCCGTGTTACCACCCCACTTGTCGGTGCGGTTGTTGGTGCGCTTGCAGAGGAAGGTGTTGAGCAGGTAACCCTCGCCGCCCATGATCTCGATGCCGTCGTAACCCGCATCTCTGGCGAGTTTTGCGCAGCGACCGTACGACCAGATGGCGTGCTTGATGAGCGCGTCGTTCATCTTGATCGGCTGGAAGGGGTGAACCGGCGATTTCTCCCAGCTGACACTGAACTTCAGCGGTGTATATCCGTAGCGACCGGCGTAGAGGATCTGCATTGCGATCTTGCCGCCCTCTTTGTGCACGGCGTTGGTCAGGCGCCGGTGCCGGATGACGTCGACCTTGTTGGTGAGTTTGCTCCCGAAGGGCAGGAGAAGTCCTGCGCGGGTCGGTGCGATGCCACCGGTGATGATCAGGCCGGCGCCGCCGCGCGCACGTTCGGCGTAGTAGGCGGCGAGCTTGTCGGTGTCCCAGATGCGATCTTCGAGACCGGTATGCATCGATCCCATGATGATGCGGTTCTTCAACACGGTTTTGTTGATCGTCAACGGTTCGAACAGCTTTGGATATGGAGTTGTCATTGAAAGACCTTCCTTCGTCACGGGGGCTGGCCGTGTTGTCAGCTGCGGGGCTATGAGTCGAGGACACCTTCGAGTGCCGCGATCACTTCGTCGCACCAGTCGATGAAACCGACTTCGATGCGCACGCCACCACGCAGCACGAGGTGTTGTTTGAGTTTGCGCAGGCTCAGGGCGCTCGGATCGGGATAGTCGTTCTTTTCGAACTCTTGGTAGAGACGCAGGCGTTCTTCGTGGAGGGTGCGTTGGCGGCGTAGTTCACTGATCAGCTGGGGTAGATCTGCGGCTTCGGCGGCCCTGATCTTCACGCCCAATTCGTCGCGGAGTTGTTGGGGCTCGGTGGGTGTTCCGACCCAATCACTCAGTGCGGCGCGGCCTTTGGCGGAGAGCGTGTAGACCTTTTTATCGGGCCTGCCGTCTTGCGCAACCGACTCGAAACTGACCAATCCATCGGAGTGGAGCTTCTTGAGCGTCCGATAGATCTGCTGGTGTGTGGCAGACCAGAAGTGGCCGATCGACCGGCTGAACTGCTGGCCGATTTCGTAGCCGGTGCCCGGTCGCTCGGCTAGCGAGGTCATGATCGCGTGTTCGAGTGCCACCTCTGCATAATACCCATGCAACGCGGCACTATGCAATGGTGTTCATATAACCAGAAGTTCATATGGTTGACCTGCGTATTGATCCAAATCATGCCGCCATGAGCTCGAGAAGGCTCGCCTCGAGCCGACTGTGGGTGTCGCTTCGCCGTCGGCACATGGGCAACGGTGTGGCAGGACGCGGGAGCTCAGGCGCGACGGAGATGTGGCGATGACCCGTGGGTGTTGTGACGGCTATCGAGTGCCGCTGGGTTTTCGATGGCTGCGTAACCGAATGCCACCCCGGTGCCTGCTTTGCGTAATTGCAGTCCTCGCACAACCCTTGTCCGTTCTCGCTGGTCGTGGGTCCCTCGATGCTATGGGGCGTGACATGGTCGGTATGCCGTACCGGGGCATCGCAGTATGGGGTGCGACAGATCTGATCGCGTAGGCGGACCAGTAGTGCCAGTGCCTTGGGAAATATTCGGGCGACTGATTCCATGGCCACCAGCACGCCGGTGGCTGGTTTCGCGAACAACCGCCTGATCGTGAGCCTTGTGTCGCGGTCGGCGGCCGCGGCAACCAGTTGTCGAGCAATGCCGGCCGGGATCGGGCCGTACCCGTCGACATGGGCGGCGTCGTCGGCGTCACCCAACAATGCGGCATCCGATACGACCAAGTTGACCGTGATCGGTGGGCCATCGGTGGCGGCGCTGCCGGTGACCCGCTCGAACAAGACGTCGGCCATGATCTGATCCCGGGAGCGGCCATCGCCGTCACCGCGGTGCAGATCGGCTGCCCGACGCAGGGCAGCGATCACTCCGACGCCCTGGGCGACCGGTAGGAGTGCGCTCACCGTTGCCATGGAATCGGGTGCAGGTCGCGAGGTGACCCGGCGGTCTTTGGACGCTTTGGCGGCACGCGCGACAACTGCGTGTGGATCTCGTTGATAAGCAAGTGCTTTGGCGCGAGCTGTGAGTGCCTTGTCGCCGACGCCCTGAAGTCCGTCCGGATCGGCGCATAGCTCGGCATCGATGGCGACCCGGTCCGCGACATCGAGGTAGGCCGTTTCGCGAACCAGGATGGTGGCACGCCACTCGGAAAGGTGGCCCGATTCGAGTGCGGCCATCGTATGGGGCATTTCATCGACCACAGCCCGGGCGAAACCGAGGTATCGGCCCCCTCGATGGGGCGAGACTCGTCGGGCCAGTCCGACCTCCGATGCGATGCCTGCACCGACCTTCTTGTCGGGCACCCCTTGTTCTCGATGTTCCTCACGGCGCCTGCTGTAGAGGTTCATGGTCGCCCTTGCCTGGGCTGCGGCGCAAGCGGCCTTGAGGTCTTCGAGTGCCGTGATCTGATTTACCGAATCGGCAGCGGGAAGATCAAACAGCATATGTTGCAAGGCATCTCGAAAGCCCGCAATGTCGTTTGTTTCAAGCATGTGGTTCCCCCGAACAACGTGATCGAATCTGTGTTCGGAGCATAGCGGGGCAGTCCGACAGGGGTTGGACCGAAGCGGCCGATGGAAGCGAGGAGGATGGGGTAGACACTGTCTATGTCGTTTACGAGTGCGGTTGCCTATCGGGTTTGTCGCCATGTCCTGGTCGGTCCGGTGCTGTATGTGCTCGGGCGACCGAAAATTGTTGGACGCCATAATGTTCCGTCGACCGGTCCGGCGATCGTGGCCGCCAATCACTTGGCGGTGATCGACTCCTTCTATCTGACACTGGCTGCCCGCAGGCAGGTCTTCTTCCTTGCCAAGTCGGACTACTTCACCCGAACCGGGACGGTGGGCCGTCTCCAGAGTTGGTTCTTTACCGCACTCGGACAGATCCCGGTGGACCGGACAGGTGGGCATGCTGCGGTATCGGCCATATCGGCGGCTACCTCTATCGTGCGCGACGGGAAGGTGTGGGGAATACATCCGGAGGGAACCCGGTCGCCGGATGGTCGCATGTATCGCGGTCGGACAGGAGTGGCGAGGGTGGCCATTGCCAACGGGATACCAGTTGTCCCGGTGGCGATCACCGGGACGCGGCCGGTGACGGGTGTGAGGTGGTGGCGTCGTGGCCGTGTGGTCGTCGAGATATTGCCGGCCTTCGATCTTTCACCGTATGCGGCGACCAGCGACTATCGCGGCGCGACCGACGCATTGATGCGGATCCTTGCCCAGCACAGCGGGCAGGAGTACGTCGACGAGTATGCGAAATCGTGGGCCGGATCGACACCGCGACGAGGCGCCGCCTGAACGGCTCGGAATCTCGGTCAGGTGGCCGCGTGATTGTGTTCGATGATGCGGATCTGACCGGTCTTCTCGCAGGTCGCGTATCCGTATCGTTTGGCGAAAAGCTCCCATGATGTCTGTTCGGGATCGCTGGGCAGATCTATGGCGCTGCCGTCGCCGAACTCGATGTGTAGATCGCCGTCGTCGTTGCACTCCACGACCTCGGCTCGATTGCCAAGCATTGTGAAGAGTGGTCGTTGCTCGTCGATGACATTCGCAGGGTTGATGCTGTCGTGTTCGACACCGAGTCCGCCGATGGGCGGAGACGTCAACGTGAACGGCGTCCACAGCACCAACTCGCAGTGGTCGTTGAAGAAGAACGTCAGAGTGTCGTCGAACGTGAGTCGTTCCACGATGTGACCTTGGATCCACAGGTGCATTGAGGCCTCCGTGTGTCGGACGTCACATCGACGATAACATCCGGCAGTCGGTCACCCAACCGCATCGATCAGGAATCGAGAAGCGTGGGCCGCGAACGCGCGGATAGCGTCACCGGTAGGACATCAACCAAGCGATGTCCACGCCAGACCTGGGAGGTCGTATAGCCATGAAGACGATGACATGTAAGCAACTGGGTGGGCCGTGCGAGGTTGAACTCCGTGGCGACAAGGCGGACGACGTCATCCACGCCCAAGACCGCCATTTGAAGGAAATGGTGGAGAAGGGCGACGCCACGCACGAAGGTGCGTTGAAGGATATGCAGGGCAGGTGGAAGCGACCCGTCGCGGGATTGGGTTGGTACCGAAGCACAAAGAAGGCTTTCGCGGCACTTCCCGAGGACTGATCACCTGCCCAGGTGGGCAGGTGATCGCGCAAGCGGAAACCAGGTGCCCCCGGCAGGACTCGAACCTGCGACCTAGAGATTAGAAGGCTCTTGCTCTATCCACCTGAGCTACGGAGGCGTGCCGATGACCGGCGCAGGCGAGTATATCGGCACGCGCGAACACAGGCGGACGCGAGTCACAGTCGGGTGGTGCCTACCCTGAAGGGGTGAGCACACCCAGTCCCGATTCGATCGATATCCGCCGCAGTGCGGCAGCAAGCATTGGCTGGGTGTTGGCCTGGGTGGCAGCTGCTGTTGCGGTGGCGGTCACCGCGGTCTCCGCCGGCGACGCACTGGATCTCGCCGGTGTCGGAGACCCGGGGACATTGACGCGGTATGGGCTGCCCACCGTTCAGACGATTGGTGAGATCGGTGCGGTGATCGCAGTCGGCGGCGCGTTGTTCGCAGCATTCTTCGTGCCGCCACAATCCGACGGCGTCCTCGACGTGGGCGGATATCGGGCGATCAAGTCCGCGTCGGTCGGCGCACTGATCTGGGCGGTGGCGGCCCTGCTGATGATCCCGTTGACCATCTCGGACACGTCGGGGTATCCGCTGTCGGAGACGTTGAGTCCCGACCGGATCATCACGGCATTTGATCAGGTCGCCGACGCTCGGTCCTGGTTGTGGACCGCGATCTTTGCGTTGATCTGTGCGATCGTCGCACGCATTGCCCTGCGATGGACCTGGACGCTGATCGTCTTGCCCCTGTCGATCTTGACGTTGATGCCGACCGCCCTGGCAGGGCATTCGTCGACCGGCGGAAGCCACGACGTCGCCACGAACAGTCTGATCCTGCACCTGGTCGGCGCCTGCCTGTGGATGGGTGGACTCTTCGCGGTCCTGATCTACGCCCGCGGTGCCGGACGCTACACACTGCTCGCGATCTCTCGTTATTCCCGTGTCGCGTTCTGGACATTCATCGTTGTCGGGGCCAGCGGCGTCATCAACGCGCTGGTCCGGGTGAAGATCGATCAGCTGTTCACCGAGACCTACGGGCAGTTGGTTCTGGCCAAGATCGTGGCGCTGGTTGTTCTGGGTGGATTGGGTGCGTGGCACCGGAAGGCCAGCATTCCGGCGATCGAGAAGGATGACAATCGGCGTCCGCTGATCCGATTCGCAGTAGTGGAGTTGCTCGTGTTCGCGGCAACATTCGGTATCGCCGTTGGTTTGTCGCGGACGCCTCCTCCGGTCAATGCAAACCCGTCGAACATGCCCGCTGCCGAACTGCTTCTGGGCTACCGAATCGATCACGAACCCACATTCGCGCGGATCTTCCTCGACTGGCGGTTCGACCTGCTGTTCGGAACCCTGGCGATTGTCATGGCCGTCGTCTACCTGCGCGGCGTGATCCGCTTGCGCCGCCGTGGAGATGCGTGGCCTATCGGTCGGACAATTGCCTGGATCCTGGGCTGCGCGGCGTTGTTGTTCGCCACCTCATCCGGACTCGGCAAATATGCGCCGGCGATGTTCAGCCTGCACATGATCGCGCACATGACGCTTTCGATGCTGACGCCGGTTCTGCTGGTGCTCGGTGGTCCGATGACGTTGGCGCTGCGGGCTCTGCGTCCGGCCGGAAAGAGCGCACCACCGGGACCGCGTGAGTGGATCCTGGCCATCCTCCACAGTCCGTACTCAAGGTTCATCACGCATCCGCTGGTGGCGTCGGTGCTTTTCGTCGGCAGCTATTACGTCCTCTATCTGGGGGGCCTGTTCGAGACGCTCGTCGATTATCACGCCGCACACGTTGCGATGAACTTCCACTTCATCGTCAGTGGCTATCTCTTCTACTGGGTGGTCATCGGGATCGACCCAGCGCCTCGAACGTTGTCGCCGGTTGCCAAGCTCGCAATGGTGTTCGGCTCGTTGCCTTTTCATGCCTTCTTCGGCGTGGCCCTGATGAGCACCGACAACGTCATCGCCCGCAGCTTCTACCAGAGCTTGATGTTGCCGTGGAATCCCGATCTGATGAGTGATCAACGGTTGGGCGGCGGCATCGCTTGGGCGGCCGGAGAGATTCCGCTCGTGCTGGTGATGCTGGCTCTGCTGGTGCAATGGAGTCGCCAGGACCTACGACAGGCCCGGCAGTTCGACCGACGTGCCGATCGTGACGAAGATGCAGAGTTGGCCAGCTACAACGCGATGTTGAAGCAGATGTCGCGAGAAGACCAACAGGAGTCGGTGGTTGCAACGAGCCCGGTTGGGGACAAGCCGGCAACTGACGAGTCGGGGGCCCCGGACTCGAGCGAACCCACTCCGGGGACTCGTTCCTGACCCTGCTGGATCGGGGTTTGCCACACCGGCGGTGATGCGACGGGGCTTCACTTGGTTTCACGAACCAAGCAACGCGGTCTAGTGGCACAACTCTCCTCGCTCGGACCCGAGCCCGCTCCCGAGAGTCCGATTCTCGTGGTCGAGATGATTCATCCGGACGGACTTGCACAATTCAATTGTGGGGCAGCATATTTCAGGGTGACGAAGGCTTGGCAGGAGTTGCCGAAGGTCATCAACCGGGCCTAGGTGGATGTGGGAACCACTTATGGCGCGGGCGGGTCGGCAACCAGGAGAAGCCATGTTCTCGGAGTTGCCGCGGCTCGACGTCAGGCGATGTCAAGGCGCCCCGATAGTGGCGCAGCAGTGCATGTTTCGGGAGTGAGTGGCTTCATTACGTCGCCACTTGCGACTGGGCCCGGATCCGTATCCGAGTCTTGGTCAGAAGACCCAACTGTGGGTGGTGCAGGAAGGGCGAGAAGCCTGCCGCGGATCGAACGAGCGTTTGGTACCAGGAGGGGTGACCCTGACAGTCGAGTCCTGATTCATTCGTTGATGTCATACACCACTTGCCATGCGCCGAAAGGTCTTCAAAGAGATGCCCAAGGTCCTTCGAGCTCGCCCGCGCAACTAGTTCAGCGTTGCCGTGAAAGGACGATTCGCCCACTTGTGCCTCTATGCGGTGGACACTTCGGACAGCATCTGACTATGGGCGAACATGCCGAGAGCGTTCGAGTCGTGCTTGGACCGAGATGCGACGGAATGACTTGAATAGACTGTGCCACACAGGTCTTGAGGCGGCCGGTGGCCCCTTTCGGGTGCGATACGTGCTCGTTGGGCGTTCGCCGGACTGCCCGCACCCCAACTGTATTTGGTCGCCGCCATCAGACCCTTCTGACTGCAGGCAAGGGTCATGCCCGCGAAACGGCGAGGGTGCTTCCTACGCGATCCGACTACCTTCGATGACTCAAGGGCATGGGCCGACAACCAGTGCAAATCGGTGTTGGCTTCCGCCGGCCGCTTCCAGTTGTGGAGCGCTTTGGTCCATGTATATGCCTGCTGCACAGCAGTTTTGATCGATCTACCGCTCTTGGAGCACTGTATTGCTCGACGTCGGATCTGCGATGCGCGCAACCGGGAGAACGAGAAATGTGGAGTAGCGGCACGTCGAACATCAACCTAGTCTGGGGCGCAACTAGGGCATACAATTTGGGTGGTTGATCCTCACAGCCGAACCTCTGATCAATCGCTGAAGTCACGCATCAGCTGACCCACCTAGGCGCGTCTACGTGGGTGACATCGTGCTCTGAAGAGTCTGTAGCGTCCACGGGTCAGGTATGGATAAATCCTGACCACATCGGGAAACTCCCTGTCGCACACTCGGACTGTCGAAGTGGTCTCGAGGAAACGAGCGTATCGGTGGTACCGCCGACCTACGTAACCCTATTCAACTCTCTCTTTGAATCGTAGGTGAACCGCAATGAAGCGGTTAATTTCTGCTGCCATTGCAGCACTATTCGTCCTTCTCGGTTTCCATATCATCCAGGCGCCAACCGCGAAAGCTGAGGCATGCCCTCCCTCGCAAAACTTTGTGGTCGGAGGGACTGGTGACCCGACAGGTGGAGGGGTGCCAAACGTTCCTCCAGGTCCGCGCACCAATATTGTTTATCCAGCGAGTATTTCGCCAGTAGGCGGCCATGTGTCAGGTGACGAATCCGTAAGGATTGGTACCGGAGGTCTGACCGATGCTGTCCAAACATTCCGGGCCAGATGTCCAGACTCTCAAGTCACCATCATCGGATACTCACTCGGAGCCATTGTCGTCTCGGACGTGTGCGACCGCTTGGATGGCACGAACACAACCTGTGTCACCTATGGCAATCCGAAACGTCAAAATGGCGGAATAATGGGTGTACTACCCACTTTTATGCCCGGGTTCACCTTTACGGGTTGGCGGGAATCGCCTCCAGGTAGCCCGGCAGTTGTTGAGATCTGTAATGAACGCGACTTGTACTGCTCGGCGCCAAATCCGTTACAGGATCCGCTGACATTCATCGATCGTGCAATTGGTACATACTGCGAGCAGCAACACGGTTATCCAGCTCCACGTGCGGACCGGGTATTGCCGTCTTTGGCAACACCTTTTCACACTCTGTCTTTGCGGAGCCTCGATCCATTGACCCGGAAGCTGGTTCCTCATGCACCTATTCGGGTGAAGTCGCCATACATTCCGACACCGTTCGGTGACTATCTTCCCCCGGTGCTGCGTGATGCATTGCCCTCGGTGATCACCGATTACATTCCGCCCCCGGTCTCTGACATTCTGCAGCCCGCGGCTGGTGACTTGCTTCTGCCTCCGGTGGGTGAAGTTGTACCTGCCGTCGCCAATGTCGTGCCTGCGGTGACTGACGCGGTGTCCCCACCGGATGATGTTGTTCCTGCGGTGACTGATGTCGTATCTGCGGTGCCTGTGGTGGACGATGTTGTATCTGCGGTGACCGATGCGGTGCCTGCGGTGGATGACGTCGTATCTGGGATCACTGATGCGGTGCCTGCGGTGGATGACGTCATATCTGGGATCACTGATGCGGTGCCTGCTGTGGATGAAGTGGTGCCCGCGATCGCCGATGTTATCCCTGCGGTGGCTGATCATGTTGCGCCTGCGCTGGTTGACGTGTTGCCGAATATTCCAGGGATGCCATGATCCAAAGGAATTCCGAAAGGACGCCGGTGATATTTAGAAAACCCGTATTCCAGTTCGTCGACCAGCCCCGGTTTGTCGCTGGCAACGCGACCAAAAATGGGCCGCACTGGACTATCTTGATCTCTCTATTTTGTTCTCAGATTGAATTCGCCTCAGGGCGAGAGGGTGTTAGCCATGCCGAAGCCATATCCGAAAGAATTCCGCCGAGAGGTAATCTCAGTCGCGCGCAATGGCGACTCTTCAATACGTCAGGTTGCTCGTGACTTCGGTATCTCAGATACCTGTTTGAAGCGATGGCTCAAACTCGCTGACCGCGAGGAGGATACAAACCCGTCGGCATCGCGGCCGGTTGGTGATGAGGCTGCTGAGTTGCGGGAGGCCCACAGAAAAATCAAAGAACTCGAGCAAGAAGTTGAGGTGATGCGCCTTGCTGTTGTGTATCTGTCCCGGAGCATCCATCCCAAATGATGTGCGCCTGAACAGTTCAGGAGGGCGAGTACGCTGATCATCCTCGACGTTGCCAGCGACGGAAAGTCGACCGCCGAGACTCTGCTGGGTTCTCCACTCGCTCGCGCGCCGTTGCATACATGCCACGGACTTCTGGGTTGTCTATATGGTGCGGCCATCTGATCGCCAGTCGGTCGGTTCGTGGGTTCGGTGTGTCAGGCTCCCTAAAGCGAGAGGTGTTGGGGCTGTGTCTTTCTCGAAACTCCGCCCGACCGGTGGACCATATTTGTTGATGCTGCGCACGGCGTGGACTCCACCGGTAGATCTTGCGTACCGTGTCGTACGCCCTCGCGTACAACGTGGGTGGTACCGGCCAGGAGGTTTCGAGCGAACCCACTCCGGGCGGTCCGCGGGTGACTCCCAACTAGGTGCAGCCTAGAATCTCGACACACATCAGCACAAAAGGCCTTCCGAGAAAATGCCAAAAGGCCATCGACTCCGTCCATCTCACCTTCCCAGGGATTGTCGCGATAGGTCGATTTATCCACTTTGAACCTATGCGTGGATACGCCGGTCCCAATGCCAGGCAATGCATGAACGTGTGACTCGGAGCTCGATATTCTGGAACAAGGCGCCGTTGTCCACGAATTTGATTCTGTCGCAATAGTATTGAGTTGATCAACGAAGACGCCGTTATGTGGATCCGGCTGCCACGAAAAGGCCCTGTATTTGGTCAACGCGGCCAGTGTCTTCCGATAGGCCTAGGCGTAGGTGGCCACCATTTGATGACGTGGGCGCCGTCGGCAACGAGCGGCAGTCAGGGTTCGGGTCTACCGTCGATCTGAAGTGCAGCTAGCTCGAGAGCTTCAATTCGAAAGCGGCAGCGTATGTTTCATGATGGATTGACTTCCCCGCATTCTCGCACTGCAGTGGTCGGGCACTATTTTGCCGACCGTCGGGCATGAGGCCATGGATTGGTGTGCTTAGGTGAGCACCTAGCCGTGGTTCAGGCGAGGGTCTAGTATTCAAGAGGTGTGATCCTCACAGTCAAGTCCTTATTCAGTCTTGAAGTCGCGCAACACCCTGTCGTGGGAAGGCGGGTCTGCGGCGGCTGGCATCGGGACTTTGTGCACAGCTGAGTAGGTCCACTGTGTCGGGCATGGATAAGCCTGGCGATTGCGGGGAATCTCCCGTTTGAATACTCGGGCTTCTGCAACGGGCCGCGAGTGAGTAAAGCGTGCCGGTGATATCCACCGAACCACGCATCATCATTGATCTCTGAACGAATCGTAGGTGAACCTCGTTGAAGCGACTAATTCCTGCTGTAATCGGAGCTCTGTTGACGTTTCTCGTTTTTCATGTTATCCAGGTGCCTGCGGCAAATGCCCAGGTATGTCCTGCCTCGCAGAATTTTGTGGTCGGCGGGACCGGGGACCCGAACAGCGTGAACGTGCCAAATGTTCCCGGCGGACCGCGTACCAATATCATTTATCCAGCGAGTATCTCGCCTGTCGGGGGCTACGTGTCGGGTGACGAGTCCGTTCGGATCGGTACCGAAGGTCTGACGAATGCCGTCAACTCGTTCCGTGCCAGATGTCCGGGTTCGGGTGTGACCATAGTCGGATACTCGCTCGGAGCCATCGTCGTGTCGGACGTGTGCGACCGATTGGATGGCAGAAACACGACCTGTATTACCGAAGGCAATCCGAAACGTCTGCCAGGGCCGGACGGCGCCGGGATCTTCGGTGTGTTGCCCACTTTCATACCTGGCTTTCATTTCACGGGTTGGCGCGTGGCGCGGGCAAACGGGCCGGCAATAGTCGAGATATGCAACCTTCGCGACCTCTACTGTGATGCGGTCAATCCGTTGAAAGATCCATTGACATTCGCCGAACGTGCGATTGGGACGTATTGCCAGGCGCAGCACGCTTATCCAGCGCCATGTGCCAATCCGGTGTATCCGTCGTATCCGGTGCCCTGGGATGTGCCGAATCCACGTGATCTCGAGCCAGTGATGGACCAGTTGGTGCCTACCGCGCCTATTCGAGCATTGAATGCACCTTATATACCGACTCGGCTGGGCGACTTTCTTCCTCCTGTGCTTGCGGCAGCATTACCGAATTCGGTGACCGACTATATTCCGCCTCCGGTACCTGACTGGGCGATGGCCGGGTGGAATGACATTGTCACTGCGATCCTCAATGCTCTACCCGCGGCTGCTGATGTGCCGGCTGTGGTGCCTGCTGTGGCTGCCGATGTGCCTTCTGTGGTTCCGGATGTGGTGCCTGCGGTGTCTACGGATGTGCCTTCTGCGGTACCTGATGTATCGGTGGCCGATGTCTCGCCTCCGGTGTCAGATACTGCGGTGTCAGATACTGCGCCATCTACCGTCGGTACTGCTGTACTTACGGTGGCTGACATCTCGCCTGCGGTGGTCGATACACCGGCCATAGTGTCCGACGCTCTTCCGCCTGTGGTCGAAGACGCCATTGCTGTTGTCAACGATGTCGGGTCTGCATTGAATGATGCCGCGTCGTCTGTGGTCGGTGGTGTCGTGCCGGCTGTCGGTGACGCTGTGTCGACTTCGGTCGCTGATCAGGTGCCACCGTCGATAGGTGCTGTCCTGCCGAATATTCAGGGATTGCCATGAGCGCCAACGATTCCGAATTGAATGCAGCGAAAACACATGTTCCTGTCCATGGGCAAAGCTCGGATGGTCGTTGGGATCGTGATCAACAATGAACCGCACCGGACGACGGAAACTTGGTCCGGTGTGTTCACGCGTGAGATCCATCTCGCGTTGAAAGGACGGTTGTAATGCCTAAGCCCTACCCGAATGACTTTCGCCGCGAGGTGATCTCAGTCGCTCGCAATGGCGAGGCTTCAGTGCGTCAGGTCGCGAGTGATTTCGGGATCTCTGAAACGTGTTTGAAGCGGTGGCTCAAGATCGCCGATCGCGAGGGCCGTATCAACGGACCGACTTCGGGATCCGTCACTGACGGCGCTGCTGGTTTGCGGGAAGCACGCAAGAGGATCAAAGAACTCGAGCAGGAAGTCGAGGTGATGCGCCAGGCCGTTGTGTACCTGTCGAAGAGCATGATTTCACAGTGAACTTCCGGGAGTGCTCTGCTCATGAGGCCGGCGTCCAGCCGGTACATGTTTGACTTCGGCAGGCACCAAGCCCAGATCGGCACATTCGTGCCAGGCATCCTCGCATGGTTCGTGGCACGCGCACGCGAGGTGGTTACGGTCCGGCGCCCACCCGAGGTGCCCGGGAACTCCATGGTGATGTTGCGACGTTGCTATCAAGGGTGATGGGCCTCTACCGGCTGACGGGCGACGTCGGCAACCGTGATTGCGCGGTGGCGGGCGAAAGTCTCTCCGGCGATTGGATAGGGTTGTGGGGTGCAAAGTCGGCTCACCTCCGTGTGCAGCGTGTCAAAATCGGACAACGCTTCATCCCGGAGAACTGACCCGGCTCAGCGGAGGGCAGAACAAGGGCAATCCCTACGCCCATTACCCCTAAACAGCAGGTAGGAAGGCCACCAGATGCCAGAGTTCATCTATACAATGAAAAAAGTGCGAAAAGCACACGGCGACAAGGTGATTCTCGACGATGTCACCATGTCGTTCTACCCGGGCGCGAAGATCGGTGTGGTCGGCCCCAACGGTGCCGGTAAGTCGTCGATCCTGAAGATCATGGCCGGCATCGATCAGCCGTCCAATGGCGAGGCATTCCTCGACCCCGACGCGAGCGTCGGCATCCTCATGCAGGAACCCAAGCTCAACGAAGAAAAGACTGTTCGACAGAACGTCGAAGAGGGCATGGGCCTGATCAAGGAACAGCTCGACCGGTTCAACGAGATCGCCGAACTGATGGCAACGGACTACTCGGACGAGCTCATGGAAGAGATGGGCAAGCTGCAGGAAGCCCTCGACCACGGCGACGCCTGGGACCTGGACTCACAGCTCGAACAGGCGATGGACGCGCTGCGCTGCCCGCCGGCGGACGAGCCCGTCACCCACCTCTCCGGTGGTGAGCGTCGTCGCGTCGCACTGTGCAAGCTGCTGCTGCAGAAGCCGGATCTGCTGCTCCTTGATGAGCCCACCAACCACCTCGACGCCGAGAGTGTCCTGTGGCTCGAGCAGTACCTCGCGTCTTACCCGGGCGCTGTGCTGGCCGTGACCCACGACCGGTACTTCCTCGATCACGTCGCGCAGTGGATCTGTGAGGTCGACCGCGGAAAGCTCCACCCGTACGAGGGCAACTACTCGACGTACCTGGAGAAGAAGGCCGCGCGGCTCGAGGTTCAGGGCAAAAAGGACCAGAAGCTGCAGAAACGCCTCAAAGAGGAGCTGGCTTGGGTGCGGTCCGGCTCCAAGGCCCGCCAGACCAAGAACAAGGCCCGCCTCGGCCGATACGAAGAGATGGCCACCGAAGCCGAGAAGATGCGCAAGCTTGACTTCGAGGAAATCCAGATCCCGACGCCGCCGCGCCTCGGTGATGTGGTCGTCAACGTCAGCCACCTCGACAAGGGTTTCGACGGTCGGGTGCTGATCAAGGACCTGTCGTTCACCCTGCCGCGTAACGGCATCGTCGGCGTCATCGGCCCCAACGGTGTCGGTAAGACCACGCTGTTCAAGACCATCGTCGGACTCGAAGAACCCGATTCGGGTGAGGTCAAGGTCGGCGACACGGTCAAGCTCAGCTACGTCGACCAGAACCGCGCGAACATCGACCCGAAGAAGAACGTCTGGGAAGTTGTCTCCGATGGCCAGGACTTCATCACGGTCGGTCAGAACGAGATGCCGTCGCGCGCCTACGTCAGCGCATTCGGGTTCAAGGGACCGGACCAGCAGAAGCGCGCCGAGGTGCTCTCCGGTGGTGAACGCAACCGCCTGAACCTGGCGCTGACCCTCAAAGAGGGCGGCAACCTGATCCTGCTCGATGAGCCGACCAACGACCTCGACGTCGAGACCCTCGGTTCGCTGGAGAACGCGCTCGAACTGTTCCCGGGCTGTGCTGTGGTCATCTCGCACGACCGTTGGTTCCTCGACCGCACCTGTACCCACATCCTGGCGTGGGAAGGCAACGTCGAAGAGGGCAAGTGGTTCTGGTTCGAGGGCAACTTCGAGGCGTACGAGGCCAACAAGATCGAGCGTCTCGGAGCCGAGGCCGCCCGCCCGCATTCTGTGACACACCGCAAGCTGACACGCGATTAGCAATTCGCCGACCGCCCGCGATCACTACATTTGAAGGCAGACCCCCGGAGATCCCGGGGGAGACCGATCAACTGGAGTGTGACGGTAATGGTCGGATCGACGCAGTCTGATTTCGCGGACATACCGTCCGACGATCTGCCGGAACCCATGAAAGCCCTGCTGGGACAAGCAATCAGTGGGTACTTTCACGGACCGGGCACCCGTCGGCAGAAGACATGGGAAGAGCTGGGATCGGCACAACGATCCCAGCTCTTCCGGCATCTGGGGCTGGGACACATCCGATCCCCGGGCACAGCGGTCATCGACATCGATCACGACGGCGGGTCGGTGTTGATCGCAATGGTTGCCGACGACATGCCGCTGCTTGTCGAGTCGGTGGTGGCCGGTATCGAGGCGGCCGACCTGATGGTCGTCCGCATCGATCACCCGATTCTTCCGGTTGTCCGTGACGAGAACGGCGTGCTGCTGGAAGTCGACGGGTCCGGGGCTGCCGACGACGTCGTCGCCGGGCGTGGCCGGATCACCGAATCGTGGATCTACGTCGAGGCGACGCCGACCACCTCGACGATCGATCTCGAACGAGTCCGGGCAGAGCTCGACACCGTGGTTGCCCGGATTCGCGACGTCAATCGCGATCGAGACGTCATGATCGGTCTGATCGGTGGCCTTGCCGATGTATTCGGTTCCTATACGACAGCAGACGTGCCCGACGGTATCGACCGCGCGACGGCATCGGACCATGCCCAGATGCTCGGCTGGCTCGCCGAGCATCATTTTTCGGCTTATGGCTACGTGCACTGCGTAGGAACTGCCGGCAACCGGACTGCCGAACCGGAGACGGGTCTGGGTATCTGGCGGGGCGATACCGCGGCGCACAGAACCGATCCCGGGGCCGGCCCGGTGACGGTGCAACAGCTCTATCTTCCGACGCGTATCCAGCGATCGAACTTTCCCACCCTGATCACGGTCGCCGACTACGACACCGACGGCACCCGAAAAGGCGATCACGTTTTTGTCGGGACCTTCACATCGACGGCGCTGCACGAGAACATCCTGGCGATTCCGGTGATCGACACCAAGGCCGGCGACGTGCTGGCCAAGGCAAAGTTCGATCCCAGCTCTTTCAACGGCATGGCAATGCTCGAGCTGATGCAGACCCTGCCACGCACCGAACTGTTCTCGATGTCTGCCGACGAACTCGCGCGAACGCTGTCAGCGGTCCTCGAGGCCGTACCGAATCGACAGATACGGGTGTTCCTGCGCCCTGACCCCGCGGGCGAAATCGTCTCTGCGCTGGTCTATCTGCCTCGAGACCGCTACACCACCCGGCTACGTGAGACATTGCAGAAACTGCTGCTCGACGAACTCGGAGGTGGGCATCTGGAATACACCGCCCGGGTCAGTGAATCCGCACTGGCACAGTTGCACGTGGTGATGCGGGTCCGAGCGCGGGATTGTCGTGAACTCGGCAGCCTCGCAGTGGGCACTCCGGGACAGATTGCGTTGCAGGACAAGATGGTCGAGGCAGCGCGTGGCTGGGACGAGTTGCTCCGTGAAGTCGCCGTTGGCGATGCCGGGGATCTCGATGAGATCGCGTTCTACGCCGCGACCCTGCCCGACAGTTACAAAGACGTGCGGAGCCCGGCGGAGGCCTATGTCGACGTCGCGATAGTCGATTCCCTCGGCGACGGCGACTTCTATGTTCGGCTGTACCGGCCCGCCGCCGATATAGAGCGCAGTGATCAGGATTGGCGCTTCGCGTTCTATCTGTGCGGACGCCCGGCGACCTTGACGGAGATCCTGCCGGTCTTGCACAGCCTGGGCGTCAACGTCCTCGACGAACGTCCTCTCGAGATCGAGCGCCAGGACGGCCATCGGTGTTTCGTATACGAATTCGGGCTCTCTCTGGCCGACGGGATGACGGTCGACGAACAGAATGTCGCCGACGTCGAACATCGTTTCACCGAGGCATTTTCGCAGATCTGGCGTGGCGACGCCGCGGTCGACAACTTCAACGAACTGATCTTCCGATGTGGTCTGACCTGGCAGGAGGTGGCCATGCTGCGCGCCTACGCGCGCTATCTGCGCCAATGTGGAAGTTCCTACAGCACAACACATGTGGCGTCGGTACTCGGAACGAACACGGTGGTCACCAAGTCGCTGGTCGAACTCTTCCGGGCTTCCTTCGACCCGCAGGGCGCCGACGAAGACCGTCGCAACGATGTACTCGAACGCCTATCCGTGGCAATCGGCGACATCATCAGCATGGATGTCGACCGGATCGTCAATGCCTATGTCTCCGCACTGAAGGCCACTGTTCGCACCAACTACTTCGGCACCGACCGGGCCGGATTGCAGCACCAGACCCTCAGTTTCAAACTCCGGCCACGCGAGATTCCCCAAACCCCGTTGCCAAGGCCGTTGTTCGAGATCTATGTGTATTCGCCGCGCGTCGAGGGCGTGCACCTGAGATTCGGGTCGGTTGCGCGTGGTGGTCTGCGCTGGTCCGATCGGCAGGAGGACTTCCGCACCGAGGTCCTGGGACTGGTCAAGGCGCAGGCCGTCAAGAATGCGGTGATCGTGCCGGTCGGGTCGAAAGGTGGGTTCGTGGTCAGGCGTCCGCCGCTGCCGACCGGAGACGCCGCTGCCGATCGCGAGGCGGTCCGCAACGAAGGCATCGCATGCTATCGGCGATTCATCTCCGGACTGCTCGATGTCACCGACAACATCGACGCGAAGTCGGGAGAGGTCGTCGGGCCTCCCGAAGTGGTCCGCCGCGACAGCGACGACCCGTATCTGGTGGTGGCCGCAGACAAGGGGACTGCCTCGTTCTCCGACATCGCCAATGATGTTGCCGGACAGTACGAGTTCTGGCTGGGCGATGCGTTTGCCTCGGGTGGTTCGGCCGGATACGACCACAAAGCCATGGGAATCACCGCCCGGGGTGCCTGGGAAGCGGTGAAGCGGCACTTCCGGGAGATGGGTTCCGATACCCAGACCGACGATTTCACCGTCGTCGGGATCGGGGACATGAGCGGCGATGTGTTCGGCAACGGAATGTTGTTGTCCGAGCACATCCACCTGGTCGCCGCATTTGATCACCGGCACGTGTTCATCGATCCGGACCCCGCCGCCGCCGCGTCGTTCGCCGAACGCCGACGACTGTATGACCTGCCTCGATCCTCGTGGGCCGACTACCGCGCCGACCTGATCAGCGAAGGCGGCGGAGTGTGGGCGCGCGATCAGAAGTCGATACCTATCAGCCCCCAGATCGCCGACGCGCTGGGACTGGCTCATGACATCACGGCGCTGTCCCCGCCAGAACTCATCCGGGCGATCCTGCTCGCGCCGGTTGACCTGCTGTGGAACGGGGGCATCGGGACCTATGTGAAGGCCAGTACCCAGTCCCAGGAACAAGTGGGCGACAAGGCCAACGACACCATCCGGGTCAACGGAAACGAGTTGCGCGCCAAGGTCGTCGGGGAAGGCGGCAACCTCGGGCTGACGGAACTCGGGCGTATCGAGTTCGCGCTCGGCGGCGGCCGGGTGAACACCGACGCGATGGACAACTCTGCCGGTGTCGACTGTTCTGACCATGAGGTCAACATCAAGATACTGCTCGATTCCCAGGTCTCGACGGGCAAATTGCCTGCTGCCCAGCGAAACCCACTGCTCGAGTCGATGACGACCGAGGTGGGGGATCTGGTTTTGGCCGACAACGTCTCGCAGAACGCCGAACTCGGTACCAGCCGGGCCAGTGCCGACCAGACGGAAGAGGTCTACCGGCGGTTGCTCAAGGAGATGGCAGGGCGCGGCGTCGACCTGCGACTCGAGGCGCTGCCCCGTCCGGACGAATTGGCCAAACGCGGAAGTGCCACCGGCCGTCACGGTTTGACCTCGCCCGAACTGGCCACTGTGATGGCGCACGTCAAGCTCCTGCTGAAGGCCGACATGCTCGCGGGCGAACTCCCGGACAACGATGTGTTCTCGCCACGCCTGAGCGCCTATTTCCCGGCCGCGTTGCGGGAGCGCTTCGAAGAGGGGATCGCGACCCATCAGCTGCGTCGAGAGATCGTGACAACCACGGTGGTGAACGATCTGGTGGACAACGGCGGCATCACGCACGTCTTCCGCCTCTGCGAGGGCAGCGGCGGCGAGCCGGTCGACGTGGTGCGGTCCTATCAGGTGGTCACCGAGGTCTTCGGCTTGCACGCACTGTGGTGGGCGATCGCCGCGGCCCCGTGTCCGGTCCCGACCACCGACGCGATGATCGTCTACACCCGACGGCTCCTGTTCCGGGCGTCCCGGTGGATGATCGCAGGCCGGCCACAACCCCTGGCGATGGCCGCGGAGGTCACCCGTTACGGCGAACTGGTCGCCGAGTTGTCTCCGCGTCTGCCTGGTTGGCTACGTGGTGCGTCGGCGAGCGTTGTCGACCATCACGCCGCACGGCTGGTCGGCGACGGTGTCCCCGACGATGTCGCACAGGCCGTCGCACTGAGCCTTCACCGGTTCTGCCTCCTCGACATCATCGATGCCGCCGAGATCTCGGATCGTGACCCGGCGGAGGTCGGTGACCTGTACTTCGCGCTGATGGATCACCTCGGGGTGGAGAAACTGCTCAGCGCGGTCTCCGATCTCGACCGCATCGACCGATGGCACTCGTTGGCGCGCCTGGCATTGCGCGATGATCTGCACCAGGCGCTGCGATCGCTGTCTCTGGTGATCCTGGACTCCGGTGAACCCGAAGAATCGGCGGACGAGAAGATAGCCGAGTGGGAACTGCACAACACCTCGAGGTTGTCCAGGGTCCGCGCGACACTCTCGGACATCTCCGAGAGTGGAAACCTCGACCTGGCAACCCTGTCGGTCGCAGCTCGACAATTGAGGAGCATCATCCGCTGATGGCTGATCTGACACTGTCCGCCCGTGACCGTATTGATCTCGCGGCTTTCGCCGGCCGCGCCCTGCGAGCAGACGACGTCGCCGTGATCCGGATCAAGCGGCGTGGGGACGGATTGCTCGGCGTCTGGGTCAACACCGGATTCGATGTCCTGGCCAGCCGTGTCGTGGCCGGTTCGATGTCCGGTGACGACGTGGTGTGTGGGGCGTCCGAGCTGCGAAAGGCGTTGCGGGCGACCAAAGACGATCCCGGGGCGACAACCGTCGACACCGGGTTCGCCCTCGACAGCGCCTGGCGCGGTGCGTTGCCTTCCACCGACGGATTCACCCACATCGACGACATACCCGCGCGGGTACTGGTGCAACTGTCCAGGACCGGGGCCGAGGTCGCACGCACACAGGGCAGCGGCCACGGACCACCGACCTCGCTGCTCGATCAGCGGGTGGTCGACGTCTCGTCGGAGTCATCCGATCAGGTCATCGGGGTATCGATGCGATCGGTTTTTGCGCTGACCGCCATGGGCTTCGTGCGCCAGGCCGACAACCGCGACGTCACCGAGACATCGCCCATCGAAGACATCGACGACGCCGAAATGGTCCGGGTCCGGGCCACCGCCGTGTGGGCACGACTAGACGCCAGATTCGGATCGGTTTACCAGCGCCGAACCATGTCTTTGGGGCTGTCGGTCAACTAGCGGTGCCCGGCCGCGCGGGCGACCGGGCCATCAGGGTGGTCAGACGAGCCAGGCCGCCGCATTGGGCGGGAGTTGGCCATCGACCAGCGGTGCGCTGGAGAGCAGGACCTCACCCGGAGGCAACCCGATCGGTTCCTCGCCTGCATTGAGGGCGCAGACCAACCTGCCGAGCGATCGACGGAATGCCAGGCACCCGGTCGGGGCGCCGTACCACTCGATGGCCTCGCCGGCGAACTCCGGACGAGTCTTGCGGAACTCGATTGCCTGCCGATACAGCGACAGCGTCGAGTTCAGGTCTTCGAGCTGATTCTCGACGGTCAGCGCCGCCCACTCCGCGGGGATCGGCAGCCAGGTGTCCGGGTTGGTCGAGAACGCGAACGGGGGAGCAGTGCCCTCCCAGGGCAGCGGTACGCGGCAGCCATCGCGGCCGCGTTCGGTGTGCCCCGAGCGCTCCCAGACCGGATCCTGCAAAACCTCGTCCGGTAGGTCGACATTGGGTAGTCCGAGTTCGGCACCGTTGTAGATGAACACCGCGCCGGGTAGTGCGAGTTCGACCAGGATCATCGCCCGGGCGCGGTCGATGCCGGCCTGTGGTGAGTCGTCGGACGCGTAGCGGGTGACCTCGCGCTCGACGTCGTGGTTCGAGAGCGTCCAGGTCGGTGTGCCCGAGACGTACGCGACTGCCTCCAGCGAATGCTCGATCGCAGCGCGGACAGCCTCGGACTCGAAGGGGATCTTGGCGAGCCGGAAATTGAATCCCAGGTGGAGTTCGTCGGGACGCACGTATTCGGCGAAGCGTTCGTTGTCCTGCACCCAGATCTCGCCGACGGTCATCGCGTCGGGATAGTCGTCGAGCACCGCGCGGATCTGGCGATGGATGTCGTGGACACCCGGGTTGTTGAACCGCGGATCGTCATCGGCGTTGCTGAGCAGGCCGACGTCCTCGAGATCCATGTCGGGCAGCCCTTCGGGCTTGGCCATTCCGTGGGCGACGTCGATCCGGAATCCGTCGACACCGCGGTCGAGCCAGAACCTCAAAGTCTTCTCGAGGTCGGCGAAGACCTCCGGATTCTCCCAGTTCAGGTCCGGCTGTTCGGGGGCAAAGATGTGCAGAAACCACTGGCCCGGTTCACCATTCGGTTCGGTGACCCTGGTCCAGGCCGGCCCGCCGAAGACGCTGCTCCAGTTGTTGGGCGGTTCGCTGCCGTCTTCTCCGCGCCCGTCGCGGAAGATGTATCGTTCGCGGGCCGCGCTGCCGGGCTCAGAGGCGAGTGCCTCGACGAACCAGGCGTGCTGGTCGCTGGTGTGGTTGGGGACAAGGTCCATGGTGACCTTGATGTCGCGTTCGTGAGCTTCGCGGATGAGGTTGTCCAGCGACTCGAGGCCGCCGAACAGTTCATCGATATCGCGTGGGTCCGAGACGTCGTAACCGTGGTCGGCCATCGGGGACTTCATCACCGGGCTGAGCCAGATGGCATCGACACCGATCAGTTCCAGGTAGCCCAGCTTGTCGATCACACCGGGGATGTCGCCGACACCGTCACCGTTGTCGTCGGAGAAGGAGCGGGGGTAGATCTGATAGAAGATCGCGTTCTGCCACCACCGGGGAAAGCCCGGGTCGGCCGGTGTGTGATCTTCCGCCGAAGCATTACTCGCGGCCTCGGAAAGATCATTCGTCTCATCACTCACGTGATTTATCTTGCCTCACGACCTGCAGGACGTCACGGTCACGTCGCCGTGGCAGGTCTCTCAGTCAGATCGGGGAGTTCATCATCGAGTCGGCTGCCATCTCGACGTAGTCGGTCAGAGCCTGTCGATGATTGTCATCCAGACGAGCCGAGTCGATCGACGCAATAGCGATGTGCATGCACCGCAGCCATGCCGCCTTCTCGATGGGACCGATCCGGAAGGGATTGTGCCGCATTCGCAGTCTCGGGTGGCCCCGTTCGTCCGAGTACGTCCGAGGCCCACCCCAGTACTGCACGAGGAACATGCGCATCCGTCGCTCGGCCGGACCGAGGTCTTCTTCGGGGTAGAGCGGTCGCAGGATCTCGTCCTTCGCGACTTCCTCGTAGAAACGGGCAGTGAGGTCGGTAAAGGTCTGTTCGCCACCCACTGCCTCGTAAAACGTCTGCGGAGAAGTAGTCACGGCTCCATTGTTCCACCCGGTGAGCGCATCGGTGTGGGCGCCGCCCGTCGGCTACTTCTGGGCCCGGACATCCAGTGTTCACATACCTGGCGGCGAGCGGCCTGCATTTTGCCTCGCATTTGTTCGGCATCCGTGTTGAACTGAATCGTTCCCATCGAGGTCGGTTGGTTTGGCCGGGAGGTTAGATGTCGCGGACGAAGGTGCAGCGTAAGAAGGGTCACGCGGGGTATGACCGCGGCCCGACCACAACTGATGGACGCGTGAGAACGCACGGTGAGGCAAGCGTGTCCACGCTGGACACCGGCCCCCGTTCCATCGACGCGATCGGTGTGCCGCCCGGGGGCGGAACCAATTCGCGCTGGGGCAAGCACCGCGTGCTGCTCCTGAATGCGACCTATGAGCCGCTTGCCGCGATCTCGATACGCAGGGCAATTGTGTTGGTGCTCCGTGAGCGGGCCGATGTCATCCATGAGGACGGCGCCGGCCCGCTCATTCATTCGGCGGAGATGGCGATAGCCGTGCCGTCGGTGATCAGGCTGCGGACGTACGTGCGGGTTCCGTATCGCGCAGTCATCCCGATGACGAGGGCCGCACTGATGCAGCGCGACCGCACGCGCTGCGGCTACTGCGGCGGTAAAGCCGACACGATCGACCATGTGGTGCCGCGCAGTCGCGGCGGAACCCACACCTGGGACAACTGCGTTGCCTGCTGCGCGTCCTGCAACCACAAGAAAGCCGACCGCCTGCTCTCAGAACTCGGCTGGACGCTCAAGGTCGCCCTGACCGCGCCGAAGGGCCGGCACTGGCGACTGCTTGCGACGGTGAAGGATTTCGATCCGGCATGGTCGCGGTATCTGGATGTAGGTGCGGCCTGAGTCAGATCTCTGCGGCATCGGAGCAGGGTGTTCCGACGCGCCGGGCGACCCTCGGCGAAGCAAGCGCCGGTGCCGTCGGCTAAGTTTTGACACAAGAGTCGAGCGGTTCTGAAGGGCGGAACGATGGAAGACCTGATTGTGGCGGTCGGCATACCGACCATCATCATCACTCTCATTTCTGTGGTGATGGTTGTCGGAGCGTTGGTGTTCACCAGCGGTGTCAAGTACCCGAAGGTGAAGTTCTACACAATCGACCAGAAGTGGGAGCACGGACCGTTGCTGCTCAGCGCAACTGAGGCAAAACCTGTGGCCCCGCTGTATCACGGGCACGGCACGGACGATTTGATCGGAGGCTCGGCAAGTGGCAAGTGGTGATGTGGTCAAGTCAACTGTCGATCCCGAATCGCTCCCCATGGGCTCGGCCCTGACCCTCAGCGGTCGGGTCTCGGCAGCCCGTTTCCCGACGGACGTGCCTTCCACGCCGCCGTTCAAGACCGACGAACTGGTCGCACTGGACGAGGCATTGTTCGACGCAACCGATGAGACGGCCATCCGTTTCTCGGTGTACATCGGAGACCTCGGCGCCGACGCCGTCGCGGGTGCCGCGGCGATCCTGCCGAACGCGCCTGAGCCCGAGCACGCCGTACTGATCGCGGTCTCGCCGAACACCAAGGACGTCGTGGTCGTCTCCGGCAAAGAGGTCGCCGCACGTCTCAACGATCGGGTGGCCCAGCTCGGGGTCACCGCGGCAATCGCAGGCATCCGGTCCGGTGACCTCGTCGACGGACTGATCTCCGCCATCCGGGTCATGGCCGCGGCAGTCACGGTTCGCTGATCCGAATCTCCAAGCAACACGTCTGAACAGACGCGTCTGAACGAACACAAGGGCGGGGCAACCATTCGGTTGCCCCGCCCTTGTGTGTGTTCGCGTCTAGCTCTTGTCGAAGGTGCGGGCCCGCAGCGTCCGTGCCACGGTGTCGCGGCCCTCGGAGATCAACCGGCGCAGTGCGGGCGGATGATCGCCGGCAAGCAGTTCGTCGGCCAGTGCCAGCGCGTCTTCGTCGACGGCCCAGTTCGGGTACAGCCCGACCACCACGGTCTGGGCGACCTCGCTGGAACGACGTTCCCACACCTGCGGGGCGATCTCGAAGTACTTCGCGGTGTAGGGCGCCAGGAGCTCACTCTGGCCGGGTCGGGCGAAGCCGGCGATGATCGAGCGCCCCAGTGTGTTCGACAGGGTGTCATCTTCGGTTGCCTGGGCCCAGGCGTCGGCCTTCGCCTCCGCCAGCGGACGTGAAGCCCGCGCCTTGGCGGCCTGCCTGCTGCCTGCCGAGGTGTTGTCGCGGGCGAGTTCGGCGTCGATCACCGGGCTCGAGGCCGGGTCGGTGTCGATGGCGCCTGCGGTCGCCAGCGCCTGCACGATCGACCACCGTAGGTCGGTGTCGACCGTCAGGCCGGCCAGACCCTGGTCCGCGGGATCGGAGTCGAGCAGTGCCCGAACAACACTGGTCTGTTCAGGGGCGAGCACGCCGGAGAGCAGGGTGTTGACAAAGGCCAGCTGATGATCGGAACCGGGCTCCGCCGCCCGCGCGAGCTCGAGCAGACGGGCACTGAATCGCGGCCACCCCACCGTGGTTGCCCACTCCGGATCGGCGTAGCCGTCGATTGCGGTCTGCGCCTGCATGAGGACTCGCTGGACGACACCGATCTCGGTTTCGGTGCCGATGCCCTGCTCCACCAATGCAGCGAACTCACGGGCGCGCATCTCGGCCTGCCTGGTCATCTCCCAGGCCGCCGACCAGACCAGGGTGCGGGGCATGGGCTCGCTGATGTCGGCGAGGCGGCTGGTTGCCGTGGCCAGCGAATCGGGATCCAGGCGGACCGAGCAGTACGTCAGGTCGTCATCGTTCAGCAGGATCAGCTGCCCCCGATCGACCCCCACCAACTCGGCAACAGCGGTGCGTTCGCCGGTGACATCGAGTTCAACTCGTTTGGTGCGGACGAGCTTTCCGTCCACGTCGTCGTAGACGCCGACTGCCAGACGATGGGTACGGGTCTCGCCCGCCCCGGGTGCCGCACCATCCTGCAGGATGTCGAAGCGGGTGAAAGCACCGGATTCGTCGAGGTCGAAGTCTGGCCTGATGACGTTGATACCGGTGGTCTTGAGCCATTGTGAACCCCAGTCCGACAGGTCGCGGCCCGAAGACTTCTCGAGAGCGCCCAGGAGGTCGGCGAAGGTGGCGTTGCCGAATTTGTGGGACTGGAAGTAGTCACGCAATCCGGACAGGAACTCCTCGAGGCCGACGTATGCGACCAACTGCTTGAGCACGGAAGCGCCCTTGGCATAGGTGATTCCGTCGAAGTTGACCTCTACGGCCGCGATGTCGGGGATGTCGGCCGCCACCGGGTGGGTGGAGGGGAGTTGATCCTGCCGGTATGCCCAGGATTTCTCGACGTTGGCGAATGTCGTCCAGGCGTTCTTGTATTCGGTGGCCTCCGACTGGCACAGCACCGAGGCGAAGGTGGCGAAGGATTCGTTGAGCCACAGGTCATCCCACCATTGCATGGTGACGAGGTCGCCGAACCACATGTGCGCCATCTCGTGCAGCACGGTTTCGGCACGGCGTTCGTACAGGTACTTGGTGACCTTGGACCGGAAGACGTAGTCCTCCAGGAACGTCACCGCACCAGCGTTCTCCATGGCACCGGCATTGAATTCGGGGACGAAGAGCTGGTCGTACTTGCCGAATGCGTACGGAATGCCAAAGTTCTTGTGGTAGAACTCGAAACCCTGCTTGGTCTCGGTGAACAGCCGCTCGTCATCCATGAACTCGGCCAGTGACGAGCGGCAGAAGATGCCGAGGTCGATGGTGCCGTGCTCGTCGGAATAGCTGTCGGTCCAGACCGCGTACGGGCCCGCGATCAACGCCACCAGATAGGTGCTCAGCAACGGGGTGGTGGCGAAAGTGTGCTTGCCGGGGGCGGTTTCGGTACCGGCTCCGTTGGAGATCACCTTCCAGTCCGTCGGTGCGGTGACGGTGACGTCGAAGGTCGCTTTCATGTCCGGCTGATCGAAACAGGCGAACATCCTTTTGGCGTCGGCGGTTTCGAACTGTGAGTACAGGTAGACCGCATCGTCGGTGGGGTCGACAAAGCGGTGCAGGCCCTCGCCGGTGTGCGAATAGATGCAGTCGGCGACCACCACAAGTGTGTTGTCGCCGGCCAGGTCGGTCAGCGCCAGGCCGTCCTCTTCGGTGTAACCCGAAACGTCCACGGGTGAACCGTTGAGGGTGGCGCTGTGCACCGTCTGCGCGATCAGATCGACAAACGATGATGAACCGGCCGTGGCGGTGAAGGTGATGGTCACCGCCGACCGGAAGGTCTTCTCGCCGGGTTTGCCCGAGCCGTCGGTGAGGTCGAGATCGATCGCATAGTTGGAGACCGAGATGTTCGCCGAGCGTTGGCCCGCCAGATCCCGGGTCAAGTTTGGTGCCGCCACGTTGCCTCGCTTCAGGAGAGATTTTGCCGGTTGCTACACAACTACCGTATTGCGTGCACGGTCGCGATGGGTCGGTGCGGGAGGGAATGTGAACCGACGCGAGTTGTTGAATCATGCAATGGTTCCACCGGCACCATGCCCCACGCTTCTACTGCTGAAGGAGTTCTCCAACTCATGACCGCCTCGACTGACCGCGTTGACTTCTGGTTCGACCCGCTGTGCCCGTGGTGCTGGATCACCTCCCGCTGGATTCTGGAGGTCGAGAAGGTCCGTGACATCGAGACGAACTTCCACATCATGAGCCTGGCGGTGCTCAACGAAGGCAAAGACATCCCCGACGAATACCGCGAAGGGCTCAAGGATGCCTGGCGCCCGGTTCGCGTGATCGCCGCTGCGCAGGCCGAACACGGCGATGAGATCCTGTCCCCGCTGTACACCGCGATGGGAACGCTCATCCACAACAAGGGCATCAAGGACTTCGGTGAGGTCATCCCGCTGGCACTCGAAGAGGTGGGACTGTCCGCCGAGTTGGCGAAGGCCGCTGACGAAACCACCTTCGACGATGCCATCCGCAAGAGCCATCACGCAGGTATGGACAAGGTCGGCGATGACGTCGGCACTCCCACGATCCACATCAACGACGTGGCCTTCTTCGGGCCGGTCCTGTCGCGGATCCCGCGCGGAGAGGTCGCCGGAAAAGTGTGGGACGGCGCATTGGCGTTGTCGAGTTACCCGCACTTCTTCGAGCTCAAGCGGTCCCGCAACGAGGGCCCGCAGTTCGACTGACCGATGGTTCAACCGAGGTCGTCACTCTTCGGCCTCCGTGTCGTCGCGCGTGGGTCGGCCTGATCTTTGGTCAGGTCGACCGGCGGCGCCGGTGGTATCGAAGAAACCGGCACCATCCCGGTCGGGGGCATGGGACCGGTCGGCAGCAGCAGCTGGACGTGGCCGCTCCCGATCCCGCGAACGATCTGGCGAGGTCGGAAGAACATCCGACCCGGTCCGGATCGGTCTCGCAGGGCTGCGGCCCGCCAGGTCAGCACCGGATGGGTCGACTGCAGATTGGTCAGCCAGGTGAAGAAGCCCTTCTCCAGCGTCGCCCGATCGGCGAACTCGTCGAAACTGACCGACGTCAGCATGTATTTGCCGGCGGCCAGCACCCCGATGGCGCCGGGTGATCCGGACGGCTGGTTGTAGTAGCCGTGATTGTCGGCGGTGTACTCCATCGATCGCGACAGCGCCTGGCCGAGCACGGGAAGGTTCAGCCCGATGATCGAACCGAGCTGACGCCAATACGAGACGTGCCCGGCAGCGATGTGCCCAACCTCGTGTCCGATGATGAACCGCAACGCCTCCGGACTGCGGGCGTGCCCGCCGATCTCGAAAAGGTCCGAATAGACGACGACAAAACGGCGGAAGCCGTGGCCGGACGCAAAGGCGTTGATGGTGCCGTTGCCGAGAACCACGTAGGCGTCCGGGACGTATTCGAGCCCGAATCTGCGGGCCGATTCGACCACCATCTGATGACCCTCGGGGAACTGCGTCGGGCTCATCTTGACCCCGTTGACGCGGGGCATCGCGTAGGTCAGGCCACGGATCAGATACAGCAGCAGCGGTGCGAGCAGGATCAGCAAGAACCAGGTGTTCAGGGAACCCGTTGCCACCAGCGTCACAACCACGACGTAAGCGCCGAGCCCGACGACAAGAACCAGGACGAGGATCGGGATCTCCCACGGATGCCGTCGCGGGCGTCCGGCGAACGGTGCCGGGGCAAGCCGATGTGACGCCGCAATCGGCGGTGGGGAGTCGGGATTCACCCTGCCCAATCTAGTGCTGCCGTGCCGCGAAATGGGCCGCCCTTGGCCGGGCTTTCCGGTCGGTGCCCGGCGCGCCACCGCACTCTGTCAGACTGGTCGGCATGCGCGTGTACCTAGGTGGCGACCATGCCGGATTCGAACTCAAAGCCCAGATTGCCGAACATCTGACCTCTGCGGGTCACGAGGTGATCGATTGTGGAGCGCACGAATACGACGCGCTCGACGACTACCCCGCCTTCTGCGTCGACGCCGCGCTGCGGACCGTCGCCGACGAAGGCAGCCTGGGCATCGTGCTCGGCGGCAGCGGTAACGGCGAGCAGATCGCCGCGAACAAGGTCCCCGGAGCGCGGTGCGCGTTGGCGTGGAGTGTCGAGACCGCACAATTGGCGCGGCAGCACAACAAGGCCCAGCTGATCGGCATCGGTGGCCGCATGCACAGCCAGGCCGAGGCGTTGGCCATCGTTGACGCGTTCATCAACACCGAGTGGTCGGGTGAAGAGCGCCACCAACGCCGCATCGACATCCTCGCGGAGTACGAGCGCACCGGCGTGCCGCCGCTGCTGCCTGAGCGCTGAGACTTCGAAACGCACTGTGCCTGAAGGGCATACGCTTCATCGGCTGGCCCGGATCCATCATCGCAAGTTTGCCGGCCGACAGGTGGCGGTCAGTAGTCCGCAAGGACGCTTTGCTTCCGGGGCCGGCCGGATCGACGGGCAGACCTTCGTTCGCGCGGAGGCCTGGGGAAAGCATCTGATCCATCGCTACGGCAATGGAGAGATGGTCCACGTGCACCTTGGCCTCTACGGAGCGTTCAGCGAAGGCCCCGCACCACTGCCCGAACCGGTTGGCCAGGTCCGGATGCGGATGGAATCCGACGACTACGGCACTGACCTTCGCGGTCCGACCGCCTGCGAGTTGTACACCCCCGCGGATCTGACGGCCCTGACCGCGAGGCTCGGTCCCGATCCGCTACGCAAGGACGCCGATCCCGAGCCGGCCTGGGCCGCGATAACCCGGTCCCGCAAGGCGATCGGTGCACTCCTGATGGACCAGAAGGTGCTGTGTGGGGTGGGCAACGTCTACCGCGCGGAGGTCCTGTTCCGGGCGTCGATCAATCCGCATCGCCCCGGAACCGGGATCAACCGTTCCGAATGGGACGGATTGTGGTCGGATCTGGTGTCGCTGATGGCAATCGGTGTCCGACGCGGCAAGATGCACGTCGTCCGACCCGACGATGATCACGGCGCACCGGCGTACGGTCCGGGTCGGCCGCGGACCTATGTCTACCGCCGCGCCGGTGAACCCTGCCGAATCTGTGGGACACCGATCCTGATCGGGGAGATGGTGGCACGCAAGGTCTATTGGTGCCCGACCTGTCAGGCCGACTGAATCGATTTTCTGGGCAATCGCAGTGGGATCGCCTAAGCAAGCCCTCAGGTTCCATGGGCATGATGGATCCATGGCAGTTGTGACGGTGCTCTTCGTGGGAGGAACCGGCGAGTCATACCCAGGTGACAGCCGACACCGGGTCGGAGGGCTTCTCTCGGAGGTGGCCGAGCAGCTTGACGAACGATTCGACTGCCGGTGGGTCGGATACCCGGCAAGCTATGGACCGGTGCCGGACCTGGCCGGTATGAGTTACCTCGACAGCGTGCGCGAGGGTGTGGCGAATCTGCAGGCCCGGGTGGATGCGGTCGCCGGACCGGTGATGCTCGTCGGCTATTCGCAGGGTTCGGTCGTGATCCGAAACATGTTGGCAGGCCGCGAAAGCCGCAGGAGTGTGGTTGCGGTCGGATTCGTGGCCGATCCGCACCAGCCACCGGGAGTGGCTGCGGGCTGCGACGGATTCGGACTTGCCGGCGAGGGCCCCGCGATACCGGGGGACATCCCGGTGATCTGGATCGCCGACCCCGCCGATGTCATCTGCAACGCCAGCGGTGACTCGTTGCTGCGAGACTTCGCCGACCTGACTGCGGCAATGTCGATTCATGACGTGCGTGGCTGGTGCCGTCATCTCTGGCAGGTGTTGAGGGGCAATGACTTCCAGAACGCGGCGCGGACATCAATCCATCCCCGGCAGTGGCGTAAGGATGTACGGCGACTGCGGATCGCGATGGTGGAGATCGCGGGATACCTGCCAGGCAAGTTGATGTGGCGGGGTCTGCAGATCGTGAATCGTCGCGGCGGCCGGCACACCGCCTATGACGCCGAACCACTCGCCGGGGGCGAGGCGTCCGGTTGCGAGGTGCTGGCCCAGTGGTTGCAGGTGCAGGTGACATTCCTGCCCTTCGGCGGTGTCGATCGGCACGCTGCGTAGCCGCTATCCACTTGTCCGGTGGAAACAATTCACGCGCCTGAAATGTGAGACACCCGTATTTGGGTGACACTGAATCCCAGACCTGTCAACGCTGGGAGAAATGAACGTGGATCACTACGACCTGGTTGTCATCGGCTCCGGCCCCGCGGGGCAGAAGGCGGCGATCGCTGCTGCCAAGCTCGGCAAGAAGGCCGCGGTCGTCGAACGCCGGAACATGGTCGGTGGTGTGTGTATCAACACCGGCACCATTCCGTCGAAAACACTGCGCGAGGCGGTCCTGTATCTGACCGGCCTGAATCAGCGAGACCTGTACGGGCAGTCGTACCGGCTGAAGACCGACATCACCGTCGCCGATTTGTCCTCGCGTACATCGCATGTGGTGGGGAAAGAGATCGACATCATCCAGAACCAGTTGTCCCGCAACCGGGTTGCGCTCCTGATCGGTAACGGCAGGTTTGTCGGACCCAATGAACTCATCGTCGAATCCGAGGGTGGTGATCGAAAGAACATCACGTTCGACCACGCGGTCATCGCCGTCGGCACCCGTCCGGCACGGCCCTCCACTGTTGAGTTCGATGGCGCGACCATCGTCGATTCCGATCAGATCCTCGGGATCGACCGGTTGCCGCAGTCGATGGTGGTGGTCGGTGCAGGCGTCATCGGAATCGAGTACGCCTCGATGTTCGCCGCGCTGGGTACCAAGGTGACCGTGGTCGAGCAGCGTGTGAGCATGCTCGACTTCGTCGACCGTGAAATCGTCGAGGCATTGCAATACCAGTTGCGTGACCGAGGCGTCACCTTCCGGTTCGGGGAATCGGTGAAAATGGTCGAGAAGCACCCATCGGGAACCGTCACCGTGTTGGAATCGGGTAAGAAGATTCCTGCCGACACCGTGCTGTATTCGGCGGGCAGGCAAGGTGTCACCGAGGAATTGGGCGTTGCCGCAGCTGGTTTGGAGGGTGACAACCGGGGTCGGCTCAAGGTTGATGACTGTTTCCGCACGGTGGTGCCTCACATTTATGCCGTCGGTGATGTCATCGGCTTCCCGGCATTGGCGGCGACCGCGATGGAACAGGGCCGACGGGCCGCGTACGACGCCTTCGGCGAACCGGTCGGCGAATCAGACGCGTCCAAATATCCGATCGGCATCTATTCGATCCCGGAGATCAGCTTCGTCGGCAAGACCGAGGAGGAACTGACCGCGGAGAACGTGCCCTTCGAAGTGGGCGTTGCCCGTTATCGGGAACTGGCCAGGGGCGCGATCATGGGCGACGCCTACGGCATGCTCAAACTGCTCGTGGATGCGCACGACCGCAGCATCCTGGGAGTGCATGTATTCGGTTCCAACGCCGCGGAATTGGTCCACATCGGGCAGACGGTGATGGGTTGCGGGGGAACCGTCGACTACCTGGTCGACGCCGTCTTCAACTATCCGACCCTGGCCGAGGGCTACAAGGTGGCGGCACTGGACGCGGTGAACAAGATGCGGGCCATCGCCCGGGTCACCGGTGCCGGCAACGGACATGACCTGGGTGCTGAATAACGCAGACATAGAAAAGCCCGGCGCCGAGAGTTGCTCTCGGCGCCGGGTTTTCAGATGTTCTTTGCTCGTCTAGCTGCCCGGGATGTACTGCCCGCCGACGGTGCCCTGCACCACGATCGGGGTTCCTTCAGGGAAGTTCTCGTAGACCCACTGGCCGTTTTCGGCGCTCAGGTTGATGCAGCCATGACTCACGTTGGTGTTGCCCTGCTGCTCCACCGACCACGGTGCGGCGTGGATGAAGATTCCGTCCCAGGACATCCGGATCGCGTGCTCGACATAGGTGCGGTAACCACCCGGGGCATCGATCGGGACTCCGTACGTGGACGAATCCATGTACATGTCGCGGTACTTCTCTTTGGTGTTGTACGTGCCGTTGGGGGTCGGGTTCTCGTTCGAACCCATCGAGATCGGCATTTTGCGCACGATCTTGCCCTCGTGCCACACGGTCAATTCATGGGTGGCATCGTCGGCGAGGGCAACCCAGCCCGTGTCGGTCTTCACCGGGGGAGCGGGCTCGGCCGGCTTCGGGGGCTCTGGTGCCGGTTCCGGAGTGGTCTGAGGTGCCGGTGGTGCCGGGATGGTCAAGCCGGGGATCTGCGGTAGTGGCACGCCGGGCAACCCGGGAATGGTGGGCGACGGTTGCGCCGAGGCTGCCGTCGGAACTGCCAGGGCCATCACGACAACGCCGAGTCCGGCGGCCAAGAGGCGTTTGGCGGTGCGTCCGCGGGTGAACTTGCTGGTCGACACTATGTATAACCCTAACGTTGGGTGCAGGTTTATGCGCTCCCCGAAAGCGCAGATTCAATACTTGCATGTCGGTACCACACCGCCAAACGTTACGAACGAGGTTGGGGTCAGAGTTGCTGAAGTGACTACATTTATCCGACCGTTGGCCTAAAAGTGATCTGTCTCACTCTATTTCAGAGGCCTTCCCGGCATCGGTCAACAATTACTGGGGGCGGGCACACCGTTGAACCGGTCGGTCATCCAGGACAGCGCTGGTGGCAATCCGATCACGGCAGCCGTGAGATGGTCGGGTGATGGGGTGAGAATCGAGACCACGTCCGTCCCGGCGCGGCAGTACCGCGAATTGGTATGAAGGATCGAGTCGATCGGGATCAGACTGTCGATAGGACTGTGCCACTCGAACACCGGGGCATTCGGTACCCCTGCGAAGAACTCCAGGCTGTTCTCGTTGACCACTTTTCGGGCCGCCGGGTCGTCGAAGATCTTGACGTCGGGTGTCATCTCTTTCGCGCTGTGACCGAGGCCGGTCAGCAAGATCTCGTTGGTGCAGGCATTTTGCATCTCGCGGTACATGGACTTGCCGAGTGGGGTCAGGTTCTGCCACACCGGCATCTCGTTCGGATATTCGCGGGACAGGCCGATGGCCGCGGCAAACGCGAGACCGAACGCGGGATGGGGATTGTTGTAACCGAGCCCCTCGGCCATCTTGATCAGATTCATCGGAGCGCCGCCGTATGCGCTCCCGGCGATCTTGAGTTCGGGGGCGTAGGAGGGTGCCAGCGCGGCCGCCCACGCCGTTGCCATCCCGCCGCCGGAGTAGCCCATCAGCCCGATCCTGCTCTTCTCGACACGGGCGGGCTCGAAGCGTTGCGCTGCCTTGATCCCGTCGAGGGCGATCCGCCCGCCGAGTTGCGCTGCGCCGTACGAACTACGGGGACCCAGATGGTCGGGGATGGCGAGAACCCACCCTTGTTGCAGGAGTCCGTTCAGGAGTGGCCGCTGACTGGCGGTGAGGCTGCCCGATCGCGGATCGACATTGGTGGTCGTCGTGTAGAGCTGTCGTGACGGCGCGCACTCGAGCCCCATCGCGTTCACGATGTCCTGCACGCTGAGCAGCGGACCACCCGCGACATGGCTGTCCGGCACCAGGAGTGTGGTGACTGCTGCGATGGGCCGGGAGTACATGTCGGTACTGCGGTATTTGATCTGATAGGTACGCAGGTCGAACAACAGTGGGGGATCGGGCATCTCACGGCTTGCGATGACGTCGCCGTTCGCGTAGCGGTCGATGTCGGCTGGGGCATCGTAAAAGGTGTCCGGCAGGGGCGTGGGAAGAGCGACGTCATCGGCCGCGGCCGGAGCTGACGTCACCGCGACCGCGACAACCGCTGCTGCGGCGATCAGTGACAGACGGATAGATCTCGATACTCGTCGGTGCAAGGTCCGCTCACCTTTGTGTCAGGGGGGCACGGGAATTGCGCCAAGCATGCCTCTAACAGGTGCTCGGTGCAGGTTGAGCGGCAAATCGCTCGCTCAGCCACTGCAGTGCGCCGGGGATACCCAGCGGGTAGGCGGCCACATGATTCGGCGCGGGGGTGAGCAGGCTCGTGACCTTGACTCCGGCGCGGCAGAAGCGGTTGTTGGTGGCCACGATGGCGTCGACCGGGATCAGTTCGTCTGTGGGACTGTGCCATTCGAACACGGGAGAATTAGGTACCCCCGGATAGGAATCGAGCCCGTTGGCCTGGACGACTTTCCGCACGGCTGGGTCATCGAAGATCTTGACGTCCGGGGTCATCTCGTCGGCGCTGTGATCTTCTCCGATCCGCAGGATCTCGGTGGTGCAGGCATTCTGCATCTGGAGGAACATGGACTTACCCAGTTGTGTCAGGTTGTCCCACATCGGAATCTCGTCCGGATACTCGCGGGACAGCCCGACCGCCGCGGCGTATGCCAATCCGAATGCGGGATGGGGGTTGTTGTAGCCGAGTCCTTCGGCCATCTTGATCAAGTTCATCGGGGCCCCGCCATAAGCGCTGCCGGCCAGTCGGAGTCCCGGCGCGTAGGTGGGGGCCAACGCGGCGGCCCATGCCGTAGCCATTCCGCCTCCGGAATACCCGATCAAACCGACCGGACTCCGGGAGATGTTCGCTGCGGCGAGGTTCTTGCCTGCCTTGATGCCGTCCAGAGTGATCCGGCCGCCGAGTTGGGCTGCGCCGTAGGCACTGCGCGGACCCAGATGGTCGGGGACCGCGATGACCCACCCCTGCGCCAGCAGGCCGTTCAGTGCCGGTCCTTGACGAGCGGTCAAGCTGTTGGTCTGCGTGTACAGCGTGCGAGAGGGTGCGCACTCGAGCCCGAGGGCGTTCACGATGTCCTGGAAGCTCAGCACCGGTGCGTTCGCGCGTCGGTTCACCGGCAGCAGCAGGGTGGTGACCGCGGCGATCGGTCGTTCGTACATGTCGGTACTGCGGAACTTGAGCTGCCAGGTCTCGATGTTGAGGAACCCGGGCGGGTTGGGCATCTTGCGTTTGGCGACGATGTCACCGTTCGCGTAGTCCCCGATATCGGCGGGTGCGTCGTAGAAACGGTCCGACAAGGGGGTGGGCAGGGCAACTTCGTCAGCAGCGGCGATACCCGGAGCGGTCGTCATCAGCGCCAGCGTGGCGGCACACAGTGCGCCGAAGGTGGTGACTCGGCGCCGTAGTCGGGATCGGGACACGGCAGTGCTTGGCGTGCGAAGAATTTTGAGCCTCCGGGTCGCGAACGGGTAAAGCGTCGGCCCCCTTGGCGACGATTTTTGGAATGTAACCGTTCCGTGACTCGTGTTGTCAAGTGCATCACATTGTTCGTTTTGCGAGGTATGCATCACACGATCATTGGCGGGTGTCACCCCGCACGGGATGATCCATTCGGGACTGGACCGCAACAATTTTCACCGCGAACCATGCCGAGTGCTGGCTGCGTTGCCGGGTCGGAGGTACGACGCGTCAGGCAGTGGCTCCCACCTCATTTGGGGGAGGAGCGTCGGCCGGAGAGTTTGTTGATGTGCTGCAGCAACCTCGCCGCGATGGTGAACGCGTTGTCGTCGTCCTGGACCGCGACGACGGTGATCGTATTGGGCACCGACCGATACGGAATCCGTCGGCGTCGGGAGGTGCGAATGAACCTGACAATCCAGCTCGCGGTGTGATGGAGCGCAATCGAAAAAAGCCCCGGCCAGCAGTGCTGACCGGGGCTTTTTCGTGTGGAGCGGGTGACGGGAATCGAACCCGCGTAGCTAGTTTGGAAGACTAGGGCTCTACCATTGAGCTACACCCGCGTGCATACGACATCACTGGGATCGCCACTGCTGCCGCTGCGAAAGGAACTGTACCGTCTCGATCCTGCGGACGAGAAATCGCCTGGTCGCCGTGGCGTGGCTGTGCCCCGTGGGCGACCGGTTTAGGTTCGTGGCGCATTGACACGTAGTATTTGCGTTCGGTGAAAGCGGCGCTCGTCGCCTGCTTTCACGAGAAGACCTCACGGGATGTGGCGCAGCTTGGTAGCGCATCCGCTTTGGGAGCGGAGGGTCGCAGGTTCGAATCCTGTCATCCCGACTCTAGAAAGAAACGCACTACAAGGGAGTCAAGTGAAGAGCACCGTCGAGCAGATCAGCCCGACGCGGGTCAAACTCAACGTCGAGGTTTCTTTCGAGGAACTCGAGCCGGATTTCGCCCGCACCTACAAGACGATGGCACGGGACATCCGGATCCCCGGCTTCCGTCCCGGTAAGGCGCCCGCCAAGCTGATCGAGGCCCGTGTCGGCCGCGACGCGGTCCTTGCTCAGGTCGTGAACGACGCGATCCCGGCCAAGTACAGCGAAGCTGTCGATGCCACCGAGATCAAGGCGATCGGCCAGCCCGAGATCGATCTGTCCGAGCTGGAATACGGCAAGAGTGTCACGTTCACCGCTGAGGTCGACGTGCGCCCCGAGATCGACCTGCCGGATTACTCGACTCTCGAGGTCGAGGTCGAACCGGTGGCGGTTGACGACGAGGCCGTCGAAGAGCAGCTCGAAGCTCTGCGCGCCCGCTTCGGCACCCTGACCGGTGTCGATCGTCCGGTCGCCGATGGCGACTTCGTCTCGATCGACCTGTCGGCCACCATCGACGGCAAAGAGGTCGAAGAAGCCGCGACGAGCGGTCTGTCCCACGAGGTCGGCTCCGGTGAGCTGATCGACGGACTCGACGAGGCCCTCATCGGCCTGTCGGCCGGCGAAGAGAAGGTCTTCAAGAGCACGCTGGTCGCCGGAGATCACAGTGGCGACGAAGCAGACGTGACCGTCAAGGTTGTCTCGGTCAAGGAGCGCGAGCTTCCCGAGGTCGACGACGAGTTCGCCCAGCTGGCCAGCGAGTTCGACACCGTCGACGAGCTGAAGGCCGACCTGCGCGAGCGTGTCGCCCGGTCGAAGAAGATGGCTCAGGCAAACGCCATCAGCGAGGCGCTGGTCGCCAAGCTGGTCGACACCATCGATGTCCCGCTGCCCGAGGCGATCGTGACCGCCGAGGTCGACGGCCAGATCCATCAGGTCGTCCACAGCCTCGGCCACGACGAAGAAGCATTCGAGCGTCTGCTCGAGGCCCAGGGGACCACCCGCGAGAAGTTCGAGGCCGAAGCGCGTGAGGCTGCCGAGAAGTCGGTCAAGACCCAGTTGCTGCTCGACGCGATCGCGGACCAGCAGGAAACCGACGTCGCGCAGGACGAGCTGATGCAGCAGATCATGTTCCAGGCGCAGCGCTACGGCATGCAGCCCGCCGAGTTCGCTCAGCAGCTGCAGCAGGCCGGACAGGTCGGCGCGGTCTACGCCGAGGTCCGTCGTAGCAAGGCACTGTCGTCGATCGTCAACGAGATCACCGTCAAGGACACCGACGGCAACGTTGTCGACACCGAAGAGTTCTTCCCGAAGCAGGTTGCCGACGCCGAGGGCGACGAGTCGACCGACCAGACATAAGAGACAAAACGCCAGCAAGCATTCTGCTGTCAGCGAATAGGGGCGACGCCGAGGGTTCGGCGTCGTCCCTATTCGTTACTGTCGAAGTCAGCAGTCAATTCATTGTGAGTCCGTTGAACGAAAAATCCCGGGAGCTGATCCCGGGACGCGAAGGTAGGTACCGTGACTGAGCCGAAGATCCACACGCCAGCACTCTCCGGAGTAACCGCGAGTTCGGGTGTGGCCGGACTTAATCTGACCGACTCGGTCTTCGAGCGTCTGCTGCGTGAGCGAATCATCTTCCTGGGCACCCAGGTCGACGATGAGATCGCCAACCGGCTGTGCGCGCAGATCCTGCTGCTCTCTGCAGAGGATCCGACCAAGGACATCAACCTCTACATCAACTCGCCCGGCGGTTCGGTCACCGCAGGTATGGCGATTTTCGACACCATGCAGCTCGCTCCCTGCGACATCTCCACGTACGCGATGGGCATGGCGGCATCGATGGGGCAGTTCCTGCTCGCCGCGGGAACCAAGGGTAAGCGGCACGCGCTGCCACACGCCCGGATCATGATGCATCAGCCGTCCGCCGGTATCGGTGGAACCGCGGCCGACATCGCGATCCAGGCCGAGCAGTTCGCACTGACCAAAAAAGAGATGAACAAGCTCAACGCCGAGTTCTCGGGGCAGACGCTCGAGCAGATCGAGCTGGACGCTGACCGCGACAAGTGGTTCACCGCCGAGCAGGCCAAGGAATACGGCCTCGTCGATCACGTGATCACGCGCGCCTGACCGCATCCGTGGCCGAGCTCCGCTCCGCTTCGTCTCCGGCCCCTCGCACACTCATCGGAAAGTAATGAGGACCATGAACAATCTTTCACCCCAGTCGCGGTACATCCTTCCCTCGTTCATCGAGCACACACCCAACGGTGCACGCGAGTACAACCCCTACGCAAAGCTGTTCGAAGAGCGAATTGTCTTCTTGGGCACCCCGATTGATGAGACCGTCGCGAACGACATCATGGCGCAGTTGCTGGTGCTCGAGTCGCAGGATCCCGACCGCGACATCATCATGTACGTGAACTCGCCCGGTGGCAGCGTGCCGGCGATGCTCGCCATCTACGACACGATGCAGTACGTCCATTGCGACATCGCGACCGTCTGCCTCGGCGAGGCCGCTTCGGCTGCCGCGATCGTGCTGGCCGGTGGAACCCCCGGCAAGCGGGCGGCCCTGCCGAACGCAACGATCCTGATCCACCAGCCGCGCACCGGTGGGGCATACCAGGGCCAGGTCTCCGACCTGGAGATCCAGGCCGCCGAGATCGAGCGCATCCGCCGGAAACTCGACGACATCCTGGCCGGACACACCGGGCAGCCTGCCGACAAGATCCGCAAGGACACTGATCGCGACAACATCCTGACAGCCGAGATGGCCAAGGAGTACGGCATCATCGACGAGGTCTTCGCGTACCGGAAGAAGTCCGGCCGTAAGTAGTCGGTCACCTGTCGCGGGCCGCCAATTGGGCCCGCGACATTTGGCTTTATCGGTCGAAGTTCCGCCCACCTACGGGTACGGTCGTGAGTACTGTGCTCCCCGTGAGCTGGGGCGGGCCGTAAGACGGCTACGTCTTACGGATATCAGGGTCTTTGGGGCATCAGGTAACGGAAGTAGGGACAGCAACAGATGGCACGTATCGGAGATGGTGGCGATCTTCTGAAGTGTTCTTTCTGCGGAAAGAGTCAGAAGCAGGTCAAGAAACTGATCGCTGGACCCGGTGTGTACATCTGTGATGAGTGCATCGACCTGTGCAACGAGATCATCGAAGAGGAGCTGGCGGAGACCAGCGACGTCAAACTCGATGAGCTCCCCAAACCGGCTGAGATCCGGGACTTCCTGGAGAACTACGTCATCGGGCAGGACACTGCGAAGAAGACGTTGGCCGTGGCGGTCTACAACCACTACAAGCGCATCCAGGCGGGCGACCGCAAGGACTCGCGTGGGGCGGAACCGGTCGAGTTGGCGAAGTCGAACATCCTGATGCTCGGTCCCACCGGTTGTGGCAAGACCTACCTGGCCCAGACCCTGGCCAAGATGCTCAACGTCCCGTTCGCCATCGCCGATGCCACAGCGCTCACCGAGGCGGGTTACGTCGGTGAGGATGTCGAGAACATCCTGCTGAAGCTGATCCAGGCGGCCGACTACGACGTCAAGCGTGCCGAGACCGGCATCATCTACATCGATGAGGTCGACAAGATCGCCCGCAAGAGCGAAAACCCGTCGATCACCCGCGACGTCTCAGGTGAAGGCGTCCAGCAGGCGTTGCTCAAGATCCTCGAAGGCACGCAGGCGTCGGTGCCGCCGCAAGGTGGTCGCAAGCATCCGCATCAGGAGTTCATCCAGATCGACACCACCAACGTGCTGTTCATCGTTGCGGGTGCCTTCGCCGGGTTGGACAAGATCGTTTCCGACCGAATCGGCAAGCGGGGCATCGGTTTCGGCACCGAGGTTGCGAAGAACGACAACGACAGCAGTGACTACTTCGCCGAGGTCCTGCCCGAAGACCTGATCAAGTTCGGATTGATCCCCGAGTTCATCGGCCGTCTTCCGGTGATCGCATCGGTGACCAAGCTGGACAAGCCGTCGCTGATCAACATTCTCTCGGAGCCCAAGAACGCTCTGGTCAAGCAGTACGCGCGTCTCTTCGACATGGACGGCGTCGAACTCGAGTTCGACGACGAGGCACTCGAGGCGATCGCCGATCAGGCCATCCATCGCGGAACCGGTGCTCGTGGACTTCGCGCGATCATGGAAGAAGTTCTGCAGCCGGTGATGTACGACATCCCCAGCCGCGACGACGTCGCCAAGGTTGTCGTCACGGGAGAAACCGTGCGCGACAACGTTCTTCCGACGATTGTCCCGCGCAAGCCGCGCCGCGACGAACGGCGTGAGAAGAGCGCCTAGCGGCGTGCGCCGGTCACTCGATCACGCGGTGACCGGCGGAGTAGATGTTCATCGATTCGCCGCGTAAGAAGCCGATGATGGCGACGCCCTGTTCGGTTCCCAGGTCCACCGCAAGCGACGACGGGGCCGACACGGCGGCGATGATCGGTATACCGGCCATCACGGCCTTCTGAACGAGCTCGAACGACACCCGGCCGGACAGCATCAGGATGGTGGCCCGCAGTGGCACCATGTCTTGCTGCAGCGCCCACCCGATCACCTTGTCGACCGCGTTGTGCCTGCCGACGTCTTCTCTGGCCACCAGCAGGGCACCGTCGGTTGTGAAGAGTGCGGCCCCGTGGACCCCTCCGGTGGAGCTGAATATCTTCTGCGACTCGCGGAGACGGTCCGGTAACTGCGAAAGGGTCTCGACGTCCACGGTGGCGTCGTCGTCGGCCGGGCGATGATTCGAAGCCAGTCGGACCGCGTCCAGTGAGGCCTTGCCGCACACCCCACAGGATGACGTGGTGAAGAAGTTGCGGGTGGCTGTCGACGGAAGACTGCGATTCCCGCGCAACGTCACATCGAGCACGTTGTAGGTGTTGCGGCCCTCCTCGTCGACCCCGTCGCAGTATCGGATGGTGGCGATGTCGTCGGCGCCCTCGATGATGCCCTCGGTCAACAGGAACCCGTGGGTGAAATCGATGTCTGCTCCCGGCGTTCGCATCGTGACCGACAGGGACTCGCCGGCCACCCGCAGTTCCAGCGGTTCTTCGACGGCCAGTGTGTCCGCGCGGGAGTCGGTACCGCCGGGCCTGATCCGACGGACTCTGGCGCGGGTGCTCATCCGACCCATCAGCGATGCTCCAACCGGACAGTGAGGGCCTTCGACACCGGTGTATTCGATTTGGCCGCAACATGTTCGAGGGGCACGAGCGGATTGGTCTCCGGATAGTAGGCCGCCGCGTTGCCGCGCGGGGTGGGGTAGGCGACGATCCGGAATGCTTCGACGCGCCGTTCTTCGACACCGCCCGAACCCGCGAACTCGGAGACCAGATCAACACTGTCGCCTTCGGTGAACCCGAGTGCGGTGATGTCGGTGGGGTTGAGCAGTACCACCCGGCGATCGCCCTTGATGCCGCGGTAACGATCGTCATGCCCGTAGATCGTGGTGTTGTACTGATCGTGGCTTCGCATGGTCTGCAGGATGACGCGGCCTTCGGGTACGCGCAGCCACGTCAGTGGGTTGGTGGCCAGATTGGCCTTACCGGTTCGGGTCGGGAACGTCCGGGTGTCGCGGGGCGGATGGGGTAGGACAAAACCGTCCGGTTGGCGAACCCGATTGTTGAAGTCCGCGAAACCGGGCACCACCCGCGAGATGTGGTCGCGGACCGTGTCGTAGTCATCTGCCATCGCGGCCCAGGGGACCGGGTGATCGGCACCGAGGGTGGCGCCGGCCACGTCGCAGATGATCGAGACCTCGCTGCGGAGCTGATCACTCGCGGGCGGCAGCGAACCGCGGGACAGATGGACCACCGACATGGAATCCTCCACGGTGACAGCCTGTTTGCGACCATCCCGGACGTCCTTGTCGGTACGGCCGAGCGTGGGCAGGAGCAGTGCGGTGGTTCCCGTCTGTAGGTGCGAGGCGTTGAGTTTGGTGCTCACCTGCACGGTGAGCCGGCAATTCCGCATCGCAGCCGCGGTGGCGTTGGTGTCGGGGGAGGCAGAGACGAAATTGCCGCCCATGGCCATGAAGAACTTGACGTCGCCTGCGGCCATCGCACGAATGGTGTCGACAGTGTCGAAACCGTGTGCGCGGGGCGAGGTGATCGTGAACTCGCGGTCGAGGGCGTCGAGGAACTCGTCGGGCATCTTCTCCCAGACACCCATGGTGCGGTCGCCTTGGACGTTGGAATGTCCACGCACGGGGCACACCCCGGCGCCGGGTTTACCGATCATGCCGCGCAGCAACAGGACATTGGTGAGTTCCTCGATGGTCGCGACGCCGTGAATCTGTTGGGTCAGGCCCATCGCCCAGCAGATGATGGTGCGATCTGAGGTGATCAACCGTTCGGCGGTCGCGCGAATCGTGTCCAGGGTCAATCCTGTTGCGGTGACGATCTCGTCGAGATCGGTCTTCTCGAGTTCGTCGAGGTAGTCCTGCACGCCGAGGCAGTGTTCGTCCAGAAACGCGTGATCGAAAACTGTTCCGGGGGCGTCTTTCTCGGCGTCGAGCAACAGTTTGCCCAGACCCCGGAACAGCGCCATGTCGCCGCCGATCCGGATCTGCAGGAACTCATCGGCCAACGCGGTGCCCTTTCCGAGCACCCCGTTGATCTGCTGAGGATCCTTGAACCGCAACAGACCCGCTTCGGGAAGGGGATTCACCGCGATGATGGTGGCACCGCGCTTCTTTGCCTTCTCCAGAACCGAGAGCATGCGTGGATGATTGGTGCCCGGGTTTTGTCCGGCGATGATGATCAGATCAGCGGCCTCGAGGTCCGGGACGGAGACCGACCCCTTGCCGATGCCGATCGACGAGACCAGTGCACTGCCCGAGGATTCGTGGCACATGTTGGAACAGTCCGGCAGGTTGTTGGTACCGAGTGACCTGGCGAACAGTTGGTAGAGAAACGCGGCCTCGTTGCTCGTGCGGCCGGAGGTGTAGAACGCTGCCTGATCGGGATGCTCCAACGCCTTGAGTTCATCGGCGATCAGTGCGAAGGCCCGCTCCCAGTCGATGGGACGGTAGTGATCGTCGCCGGCGGTCAGCACCATGGGATGAGTGATCCGGCCCTGCTGCGACATCCAGTATTCCGAGCGCTCGCGAAGGTCGGAAACGCTGTGCGCTGCAAAGAAGTCCGGACCGACGGTTCGTTTTGTCGCTTCTTCGGCAACAGCTTTGGCGCCGTTCTCGCAGAACTCCGCATGCTTGCGGTGGTCCGGCGTTTCCGGCCACGCGCAACCGGGACAATCGAAACCGTTGCGTTGATTGAGGCCGACCAGGGTGCGCGCGGTACGGGCGGGACCCATCTGCTTGACCGCACGATTGAGCGCAACTGCAACTGCTGTGACTCCGGCCGCCCACTGCTTGGGCGGATGCTGATCGAGCTCGGCGGGCCCGGGCTCCGGAATCGATTCAGTGTCCATGTAAACCATCTTCCTCTGTCGGCCCGAATCCACCCACAGCAAGGCCCCGCTCGCGTTAACTGTCTGCATGGAGACATCACGAGTGGGCGCAGTGGTCTTGGCAGGCGGCGCATCGAAGCGGATGGGTAGCGACAAGGCGGCATTGGCCTGGAACGGCGAATCCATGCTGGGCCGGGTCACTCGTGTGGTGGCGGAGCGGTGTGATCCGGTCCTGGTGGTGGCCTCGGCCAAGTCGCCGGCGTATCTGGGCCTGGCCGAAGAACATCCCGGCACCGAGCAGATCCGCTGGGTGACCGATGAGAAGCCGGGAGCCGGGCCGCTGGCCGGTCTTGCGCGCGGGCTGGCCGCAGCAGCCGAAGCCGGACGCGACGTGGTGTTCGTGTGTGCCACCGATATGCCGTTGATCTCGGTGGAGATGATCGACGAGTTGCTGCGGGGGCTCTCAGATGCCGACGACGCCGTGATCGCGGTGGACTCACAGCGGGCCCACCCCCTGGCCGGGGTCTACCGCACGCGGGTGGCCGGTACCCTCGCCGAGCTGGTCCAGACCGGGGAACGCCGGATGCTGGCCGCCGTCGACGCGCTGCGTACCCATCGGGTGACCTTGAGTGATCCGGCCTGGTTGACCAACGTGAACGCGCCCGAAGACCTGCATCGGCTCCGCGTCCACTGAGCCCCGATCAGCGTCGGGACCGCTATACCCGACGTGCGCTTTTCTCGCTCGCCGGGCGACTGCCTAGAATTGGCCGGTGACCGAATCGACCGCGCATCCCGACAGCAGCCCCACCGCCCTGCCCAAGGCCTGGGATCCAGGTGCGTACGAGGGCGAGCTCTATCAGGGATGGGTCGACGCCGGATACTTCACCGCCGACCCGACCAGTGAGAAGCCGCCGTTCTCGATCGTGTTGCCACCGCCGAACGTCACGGGGTCGCTGCACATGGGACACGCCCTCGATCACGTGTTGATGGACGCCCTGTGCCGGCGACGCCGCATGCAGGGCTACGAGGTGCTGTGGCTGCCGGGCATGGACCACGCCGGTATCGCCACCCAGAGCCTGGTGGAGCGGCAGCTCACCGCCAAGGGCGAGAACAAGGACGACCTCGGTCGTGAGGAGTTCATCGACCGGGTCTGGACATGGAAGGCCGAGTCCGGCGGCACCATCGGTACGCAGATGCGCAGCCTCGGCGACGGTGTGGACTGGTCGCGCGAACGCTTCACGATGGACGAGGGACTGTCGAAGGCCGTGCAGACCGTCTTCAAGCAGATGTACGACGACGGACTGATCTACCGCGCCGAACGGCTGGTGAACTGGTCGCCCGTCATGAAGACGGCCATCAGCGACATCGAGGTCAAGTACTCCGATGTCGAGGGTGAGCTGGTCAGTTTCCGCTACGGCTCCCTCGACGACAACGAACCCCACATCGTGGTGGCCACCACCCGTCTCGAGACGATGCTCGGTGACACCGCGATCGCGGTGCACCCCGACGACGACCGGTACCGGCACCTGGTCGGCACCGAAATCGACCATCCGTTCGTCGACCGCAAGCTCCCGGTGGTCGCCGACGACTACGTCGATCCCGAGTTCGGCACCGGCGCGGTGAAGATCACCCCCGCCCACGACCCCAATGACTTCGCGATCGGGTCTCGCCACAACCTTCCGATGCCGACGATGATGGACGAATCGGCGCGCGTGGCCGGGACCGGCACCGCGTTCGACGGTCTGGACCGCTACGAAGCCCGCGCCAAGATTCGTGAAGTGCTGGCGGAGCAGGGGCGCATCGTCAAAGAGGTGCGCCCGTACCTGCACAGCGTCGGTCACTCCGAGCGCAGTGGTGAGCCGATCGAGCCGCGCCTGAGCATGCAGTGGTGGGTTCGCGTCGAGACGCTGGCCAAGGCCGCCGGTGATGCGGTCCGCAGTGGCGAGACGGTGATCCACCCGAAATCGCTCGAACCGCGCTGGTTCGCCTGGGTTGACGACATGCACGACTGGTGTATTTCGCGTCAATTGTGGTGGGGACACCGGATTCCGGTCTGGTACGGACCCGACGGCGACATGGTTTGCGTCGGACCCGATGAACAGCCGCCTGCCGGGTACGTCCAGGACAACGACGTACTCGACACCTGGTTCTCGTCGGGTTTGTGGCCCTTCTCGACCATGGGCTGGCCCGAGGTCGGCGACGAACTCAAGAAGTTCTATCCCACTTCGGTTTTGGTGACCGGATACGACATCATCTTCTTCTGGGTCGCCCGGATGATGATGTTCGGCACGTATGTGGCCGACGACCTGGGCAAGCAGATCGGTGCCGATGCGCCGGTCCCGTTCCGGAACGTCTTCCTGCACGGGCTGGTGCGCGACGAACACGGCAGCAAGATGTCGAAGTCGAAGGGCAACGGCATCGACCCGCTCGACTGGGTCAAGCAGTACGGCGCCGACGCACTCCGGTTCACGCTGGCCCGCGGCGCCAACCCCGGCGGTGACCTGTCCGTCGGCGACGATCACGCGCAGTCGTCCCGGAACTTCGCCACCAAACTGTTCAACGCCACCAAGTTCGCGCTGATGAACGGCGCTGTGGTCGGTGAACTCCCGGCGCGCGAAGATCTCACCGACACCGATCGCTGGATCCTGGACCGGCTCGAACAGGTGCGCCGCGACGTCGACGCCGGATTCGAAGCCTACGAGTTCTCCAAGGCCTGCGAGGCGCTGTATCACTTCGCGTGGGACGAGTTCTGTGACTGGTATCTCGAGTTGGCCAAGGTGCAGTTCGCGCGTGACGACGAAGCACGTTCGGCCGCAACCAAAGTCGTGCTCGGTACCGTCCTCGACGCACTACTGCGGATGTTGCATCCGGTGATGCCGTTTGTCACCGAGGTGCTGTGGAAGACGCTCACCGGCGGTGAGTCCGTGGTGATCGCGCAGTGGCCGACCGATTCGGGTGTTGCGACCGACACCGTTGCGGCAAACCGGGTCACCGATACCCAGAAGCTGATCACCGATATTCGTCGCTTCCGCAGCGACCAGGGTCTCAAACCGTCGCAGAAGGTGGCTGCCGAACTGATCGGCCTCGACCAGGCCGATCTTGCCGGCCAGCGCGACTACATCGACGCGCTCGCCAAGCTGACACCTGCCGACGACGACTTCTCGGCGACCGCGACCATCGAGGTGCGCCTGCGTGCGACCACCGTCACCGTGAAGATCGACACCTCGGGTTCCATCGACGTCGAGGCGGAAAAGCGGCGACTGGCGAAGGACCTTGCCGTCGCCGAGAAAGAACTCGAGACGACCACCAAGAAGCTGGGCAACGAGCAGTTCCTGGCGAAGGCGCCGGACGCCGTGGTTGCCAAGATTCGTGAGCGGCAGCAATTCGCCCGGGATGAGGTCGTCAGGGTCACCGCGAAGATCGAGGCGCTGGGTTCGGGATCGTGACCGAACCACAGAACCCCGACCATCAGGCCCCGACCGCCGATGATCTCGCCGAGCTGTCCGAGGTCGAGGCATTGCTCGACACCCGCTGGCCGGAGACCCGGATCGAACCATCCCTGGACCGGATCTCGGCGTTGATGGATCTGTTGGGTTCGCCCCAGAAGGGCTACCCGTCGATCCACATCGCAGGCACCAACGGCAAGACGTCGGTTTCACGGATCATCGATGCGCTGCTCACCGCACTGCATCGGCGTACCGGCCGGATCACGAGCCCGCACCTGCAACTGGCCACCGAGCGGATCTCTATCGACGGTGTGCCGATCTCGCCGCGGACCTACGTCGACACCTACCGCGAACTCGAGCCGTACATCGACATGATCGACGACCGGTCACTCGCCTCGGACGGCCCCCGGATGAGCAAGTTCGAGGTGCTCACAGCGATGGCTTACACCGCATTCGCCGAAGCGCCGGTCGAGGTTGCAGTGGTGGAGACCGGGATGGGCGGGCGATGGGACGCGACCAACGTCATCGACGCCACGGTGTCGGTCATCACGCCGATTGCAATGGACCACAGCGACTTTCTCGGTGACACGCTCACCGCGATCGCTCAGGAGAAGGCCGGCATCATCAAAAAGGCGCCGGATTCGCTGGTGCCCACCGACCCGGTGACGATCCTGGCGGTGCAGACACCCGAGGTCGCCGATGTGCTGTTGCGGGCGGCGGTCGAGGCCGATTCGTTTGTCGCGCGTGAGGGCTCGGAGTTCGCGGTGCTCGAACGGCGCACCGCCGTCGGCGGGCAGTTGTTGACGTTGCAGGGTCTCGGTGGTGAATATCCCGAGGTGTTCCTGCCGCTCCATGGCGCCCATCAGGCGTCGAACGCGGCGCTGGCACTGGCCGCGGTGGAGGCGTTCTTCGGCGCCGGAGCAGACCGGCAACTCGATATCGAGGCCGTCCGCGCCGGATTCGCCGCCGTCACGAACCCGGGCCGCCTCGAACGCGTGCGCTCGGCGCCGACGGTTTTCCTCGACGCGGCGCACAATCCACACGGGGCGGCAGCGCTGGCGACGGCACTGGAGGAGGAGTTCGATTTCCGGCGCCTCATCGGTGTCGTCAGCGCGATGGCAGACAAGGACGTTGCCGGGTTGCTGCGCGCCTTTGAACCGATTTTCGACGTCATCGTGTTGACGCACAACGGTTCTCCGCGCGCGATGGATCCAGAGCTGCTTGCCGAGGTGGCGATCTCGATCTTCGGCGAAGAGCGGGTCCAGGTCCATGGCTTCCTGCCCGACGCGGTCGAGGCCGCCATCGAACTCGCCGAGGAGAGCCTCGACGACAACGGCACGATGTCAGGAACAGGCGTGGTGATCACCGGTTCGGTGGTGACCGCGGGTGCCGCGCGCACACTTTTCGGTAAGGATCCGGCATGAGCGAGAACGACTCCACCGACTCCCAGGGGTCGGCTCCGCAGCGGTTCACCGCGCCGAGCGTCGATCCGTGGCGCGGCTTTCGTGGCGTGATGGCCGGGACCCTGATCCTCGAGGCCATCGTCGTCGCACTGGCTTTTCCCATCGTGTGGCGGGTCGGTGGGGGACTGACACTGTGGTCGGGTATCTACCTCGGAGTGCTCGCGCTCGCCATGATCCTCGGTTCCGGACTGCAGGGCCGAAGTTGGGCATTGCCGTACAACCTTGCGTTGCAAGCCATCACGATTGCCGGCTGGGCGATTCACTGGTCCATCGGTGTTGTGGGTGTGATATTCGGGATCGTGTGGTTGTACATCGCGTACATCAAACGTGATGTACGGCTGCGGATGGAGCGCGGACAGCTGAACGGCCAGGAACCGATAGACGGCTGAATGTCCGGGTTCCGGGGCCGTCGTTGCCGGACCGTGACCTTGAAAACGGGCATATGGGGTGTTGCCGAGCGGTCGGCGCTGACAAGATCGCCTACACATCGTCAGCTGTCTAATCCGCTCCCTGTGATCGAAAGGTCTGTGCTCTCTATGTCGCGTACCCCGAAGTTCGTCCCTGCCGCATGCGCCACGCTCGGTGCTGTTGCCTGCATCGCCACCGGTTTGGTCGCGGGAACCGGGGCCGCCTCGGCCGAGGCCGGTTCACCGATGCCGGTCGGTGGTGGTCAGTGGGGGTACATCGCCACGCACGCACTCACCGAACGCGCGGCCGACATGAACCTGCCGGAGTTCGTCTCATCGATCCCGGTGCCCGAGGAATACAAGCTCGCGAACCTGGCCATGGCGGCGCGATTCGACATCGCCGTGAACGAGGCGCTGGCCTCACCGGGTGGTTGTGTGCAGGTTGTGGTCGATCCGGCTCCGACCGGCGGCGGCGTCTTCAGCTACGGATTCTTCGCTGTCACCGGCGAGTACTGCCAGCCGTAAGGCGACGCGGGCCTCAGGTTAGGCTTGTTCGGTGACTGAACGCACTCTGGTACTGATCAAGCCCGACGGTGTGAACCGCCAACTTGTTGGCGACATCATCGGCCGAATCGAGCGAAAAGGCCTGTCGCTGGTGGCGATGGAGCTCAAGACCGCAAGCGATGACATCGCTGCGGGCCATTACGCCGAGCACGAGGGCAAGCCCTTCTATCCCTCGTTGCTCGAATTCATCACCTCGGGGCCGCTGGTGGCCGCGGTCCTCGAGGGCCCCCGTGCGATTGCCGCTTTTCGGCAGATCGCCGGCGGTACCGACCCGGTGGAGAAGGCCGTCCCCGGCACGATCCGCGGTGACTTCGCACTGAGCACCCAGTTCAACCTCGTCCACGGTTCGGACTCGCCGGATTCTGCGGAGCGCGAAATCGCGCTCTGGTTCCCTGACCTCGGCTGATCGTGCGGCTGTCCTCCGAGTTTGCGACGAACTCGGAGGACTTGGCCGCGGCCTCCGGGTTGTGTGGGATACTGGCAGAGGTTGTCGAGCCCGTCGGGCGCCGACCACCAGATGATCAGATCGAATGCTCGGTCCCCAGGTCGCATGGATTCTCATACGACGTGGCGTGGACATTGTGGCGCTCGAGAAAGTCAATCATCACGCCAGGCATCGCCGGCGGGTGCGGGGAACGTCTCACATCCACCGGGCGAAGCGAGACCTAACAATCCCGGCTGAGGCCGGGTAAATAGCACAGCCCTCGCGTGGCCGCGTTTATCCGCGCCCGGGGGCTTGAGGAGAATACGTGGCCGACACGCAGTCGCCGGACGAACTGAACAACAGCAGTTCGGCGCAAGAGTTTCCGCACAAGATGCGAGTGCATGCACTGGCAAGACTTCTGGGGCTGAGCAGCCGCGAAGTGCTGGTGCACCTGGCCGACATGGGGATTGCAGCCCGCAGCCCCCAGTCGAGCATCGTGCGAAGTACAGCCATAGCTGTTCGCGACAAGATCGCTGCTGATGAAGGCGCCGAACCGGCGGATTCCGATGCAGCGGTCGAAGCCGTGGACGCATCCACCCCGGCACCTGAACCCCAGGCGCCGGCAGCTGAGGTCCCGGTGGCCGAACCCGAGGCCCCGGTCACCGAACCGGACGCCCCGGTTGTTGAGCCACAGATCCCGGTCGTCGAACCCGAGGTCGCGGCTGTAGAAGCCGAGACCGCTGCAGAACCTGCGCCTCCCGAGGCGCGCGTCCGTGCTCCCCGGGCATCCCGCAAGAAAGCGGCCGAGCCGCTCAATCTGTTCTCGGCAGTCGATGAGGACACTGCACCCGCAGCGGAACGACCCACGTCCGCAGCCGGGCATGCCGGATCCCCGCTGTTCCTGTCCGCAGAACCGGTCGCAGCTGCTCAATCAGAGCAGGATCGGGACGAGTCGGACTCCGATGTCGATTCCGATGACGACGATGGTGATGGTGGCTCACGCCGGCGTCGTCGTGGACGTCGAGGACGTGGCCGCGGGCGCGGCGAAATCGCATCGGCGGATGGAACAGACGAGGACACGGCTGACGCGCACAGCGCGGCCGAGACGGACACACCGGAATCGGATACCGAGACCTCTGACGCCGCCGACTCCGAGGATGAGAAGACCGACGCGGACAAGCCGGAGGTCAAGAGCGGTAACCGCCGTAAGCGCAGCCGGTCGAAGAAGCCGAGAGTCGACGCCGAGACGGATCAGACGCCCACCACCTCCGGTACCGAGAGTTCGGGCACCGACAGTGCCACTGCCGACGACAAGGCCGATTCCGCGCCGGAATCCTCTGCAGACGATCTGGATGGCTCTGATGACCGGGCGACCGGGGAGTCGAAGGAGTCGGACTCCGACGACTCGGACGAGTCCGGCGAAGCGGGATCTGCCAACCGTCGTCGTCGCCGCCGTCGCCGTCGTAAGGGTGGCGAAGGTGGCGAGGCCGAGGACACCACCACCGACGATCCGCCGAATACGGTTGTGCACGAGCGTGAACCCCGCAACAAGTCACGTAACCGCGATGAGGTGCAGGGCATTTCCGGTTCGACGCGGCTCGAGGCCAAGCGTCAGCGTCGCCGCGACGGTCGTGACGCCGGTCGCCGCCGTCCACCGATCCTGAGCGAGTCCGAGTTCCTGGCACGCCGCGAATCGGTTGATCGCGTGATGGTCGTGCGGGAACGTTCCGGTGTCGCAGCGACCGTGACCCACGAGGCACACGGCGACAACTCGTCGTCGGACGCATCGCAGGCGACCCGTGACTACACGCAGGTCGCGGTCCTGGAAGACGGCGTTCTGGTGGAGCACTTCGTGACCACCTCGAACTCGTCGTCGATGGTCGGCAACATCTACCTCGGACGCGTACAGAACGTCCTGCCCGGCATGGAAGCAGCCTTCGTCGACATCGGTCGCGGCCGCAACGGTGTTCTCTATGCCGGCGAGGTCAACTGGGATGCCGCCGGTCTCGATGGTGGTTCGCGAAAGATCGAACAGGCGCTTCGGCCCGGTGACCCGGTCCTGGTGCAGGTCAGCAAGGATCCGGTGGGGCACAAGGGTGCACGCCTGACCACTCAGATTTCTCTGGCCGGTCGCTACCTGGTGTACGTGCCCGGTGGCGGTTCGACCGGCATCAGCCGCAAGCTACCCGACACCGAGCGCAAGCGACTGAAGCAGATCCTCGGCAAGATCGTCCCCGACGACGCCGGCGTGATCATCCGCACCGCGTCCGAGGGTGTCTCGGCCGACGAACTGACGCGCGACATCGAGCGTTTGCAGCAGCAGTGGGAGACCATCAACGCCGCGACGCCCGCAGCGAACAAGTCGAAGTCGACTGCACCCCAGGCCCTGTACGAAGAGCCCGACCTGCTCGTCAAGGTCGTCCGCGACCTGTTCAACGAAGACTTCAAGAAGTTGATCGTCGAGGGCAACAGCGCCTGGAATGAGGTCGAGGGCTACGTCCGCGGCGTCGCACCGGATCTCCTCGATCGTGTCGAGCGCTTCGACAAGGCGCATGCGGACTCGCCCGACGTCTTCGACGTGTACCGAATCGACGAGCAGCTGGCAAAGGCATTGGACCGCAAGGTCTGGCTGCCGTCCGGCGGCACGCTGATCATCGAGCACACCGAGGCCATGACGGTGGTGGACGTCAACACCGGCAAGTTCACCGGTTCCGGCGGAAACCTCGAAGAGACCGTCACCCGCAACAACCTGGAAGCTGCCGAGGAGATCGTCCGGCAGATGCGCCTTCGTGACATCGGCGGCATGATCGTCGTCGACTTCATCGACATGGTCCTCGAATCGAATCGCGATCTGGTGCTGCGCAGGCTCACCGAGGCGCTGGGGCGGGATCGCACCCGGCACCAGGTGTCTGAGGTGACGTCGCTCGGTTTGGTGCAGATGACGCGTAAGCGTCTGGGCACCGGACTGCTCGAGGCGTTCTCGACCACGTGCACCTGTTGCAATGGTCGCGGGATCATCGTGCACGCGAACCCGGTTGAGATCTCCGCAGGCGGTGACGACTCGAACCGTGGTGGCAACGATTCGAAGCGCCCGCGCCGAAATCGCCGTGGCGGCAAGCCAGATCAGCCGGCCGCCGCGCAGGTCGTCGAGTCGAAGCCGACTGCCCACAGTCCGGCCGAACATCCGATGTTCCGGGCGATGGCGACCCACACCTCGGACACCGATACCGAAACCCATGACGCGCAAGCCGATTCGGGTGCAGACGACAAGGTGACGGCGTCGGCTGCGGTCGACTCGCAGGCGGTCGAGGACACCGCGGTGGTTCCGGAACCACAGACCGAACCGAAGGCTCCGGAAATCGTTGCCCCCGAGGCCGCGAAGAGGGGGCCGAGGCGCGCGCCGAAATCGATTGTTGTCACCGCAGAAACGGTCGATGAGCCCTCGGTGACGGATGTCACGGTTGCCGAAACCTCGGTGCCCGCTCCGACGGTCGACACCACGGCCGCGGAAGACGACGAGTCCTCGTCGCCTACCGCACAAGCCCCGACCGGGCATACGACGCCACCCAAGCGTCGACGCGCGGTCCGGCGCAAGCCTGTAGCTTCTTCGGCTCCACCGCAGCCTGCAGTGGTTGTCGAGGCAGCTCCGGCCGCACCCGTCACCACGTCGGGTCCGGTGGGAGCAACCACAGAACCGGCTGTTGCCGTGCGTCGCAAACCGCGGCGCAGGGCGGCCGGACGACCGGCAGGACCGCCGGTCGAAGATTGAAACACGCTCCGATAGGGGAGCTGGTTTGACCTGGTCGGCCACACTCCCGTAACCTTGCAAAGTCGCCATTCGGCGGACGGATAGCGCTGTGCCCGATGCAGCGCCCGGCCGGATCGGCAACGGGCAAGAGCCCGAATGAACCACGACAGACAGTTAGAGGTAGCTCTCCGATGGCAACGTACGCGATCGTCAAGACCGGCGGTAAGCAGTACAAGGTCGCTGAAGGCGATCTGGTGAAGGTCGAGAAGATTGACAGCAAGCTCGGTGAAACCGTCTCGCTGCCCGTGACGCTTGTCGTCAACGGCGCTGATCTGACCACTGACGCTGACAAGCTGGCGAAGATCTCGGTGACAACCGAGGTCGTCGAGCATGTCAAGGGTCCGAAGATCAAGATCCACAAGTTCAAGAACAAGACCGGCTACCACAAGCGCCAGGGGCACCGTCAGAAGCTGACGGTTCTCAAGGTCACCGGTATCAAGTAAACCCAAGCCCACACACTTCTCAGGAGAACAGTCATGGCACATAAGAAGGGTGCATCCAGTTCGCGCAACGGGCGCGATTCGAATGCCCAGCGACTCGGTGTGAAGCGCTTCGGTGGCCAGCAGGTCAGCGCCGGCGAGATCATCGTTCGTCAGCGCGGCACGCACTTCCACCCCGGCATCAACGTCGGACGTGGCGGCGACGACACTCTGTTCGCTCTCTCTGCAGGTGCGGTCGAGTTCGGTGCCAAGCGCGGCCGCAAGACCGTCAATATCGTTCCGGAGCCTGTGCAGGCCTGATCCGGCGCAGCCAGCTTCACAAAGCTATAGCTCCTAAGGGGCGGGCAGGGTCACTCGATCCGGTCCGCCCCTTAGAAATTTCCTAACTCTCGCAAGGTGAAAAATGTCTAGATTTGTTGACCGCGTGACGATTCACGCGACCGCGGGCAACGGCGGCCACGGCTGCTCCTCTGTTCATCGCGAGAAGTTCAAGCCCCTCGGTGGTCCTGACGGTGGTAACGGTGGCAACGGCGGAGACGTGACCCTGGTGGTCGATTCGCAGGTCCACACGTTGCTCGACTTCCACTTCCACCCGCATGCCAAGGCCGGCAACGGTCGGCCCGGTGCCGGTGCCAATCGCGATGGCGCAAAAGGCGAACCGCTGATCCTGCCGGTCCCGGACGGCACGATGGTCCTCGACCCCGACGGCAAGCTCTTGGCCGACCTCGTGGGGGAGGGCACCACTTTTGCGGCGGCCTCCGGTGGACGTGGCGGTCTCGGAAACGCCTCGCTCGCCTCCAAGGCGCGCAAGGCCCCCGGCTTCGCCCTCCTCGGTGAAGAGGGTGAGATCCGCGAGCTGGTACTCGAACTCAAGTCCGTCGCCGACGTCGGACTGGTCGGCTTCCCGTCGGCAGGTAAATCGTCGCTGGTCTCGGTGCTCTCGGCGGCAAAACCGAAGATCGCCGACTATCCGTTCACGACGCTGCGACCCAATCTTGGTGTGGTCAACAGCGGTTCAGACATCTTCACGATCGCCGACGTCCCGGGGCTGATCCCCGGCGCCTCGGAAGGTCGCGGACTCGGACTCGATTTCCTGCGCCACATCGAGCGTTGCGCGGTACTGGCGCACGTGGTCGACTGCGCAACTCTCGAACCCGGTCGTGACCCGATCACCGACATCGATGTGCTCGAAGCCGAACTCGCCGCCTATCAGCCGGTTCTGCAGTCCGACACCGGTCTCGGCGATCTCGCGAGCAGGCCGCGCGTGGTGATCCTCAACAAGATCGATGTGCCCGACGCCCTTGAACTCGCCGAGTTGATCAAACCTGAACTGGAACAGCGTGGCTGGCCGGTCTTCATGATCTCGGCCGTGACCCACAAGGGCCTCAAAGAACTCACGTACGCACTTGCCGACCAGGTGCGGCAGTACCGGATCGATCACCCGAAGCCGGTTGCCCGACGACCGGTGATCCGCCCGATCGCCACCGACGACAACGGATTCTCGGTGTTCGCCGATCCGGACGAGCCCGGCGGTTTCATCGTCCGCGGTACGCGGCCGGAGCGCTGGATCAAGCAGACGCAGTTCGGGAACGACGAGGCGGTCGGCTACCTCGCCGACCGACTCAGTCGACTCGGTGTGGAGGCGGAACTGGTCAAACAGGGTGCCGAGGCCGGCTGCATCGTCACCATCGGCGACGTCTCGTTCGAATGGGAGCCGCAGGTTGCCGTGGCCGAGGACTTCCCGATGAGTGGTCGTGGGTCGGATATCCGACTCGACCGCCCCGACCGGATCGGAGCCGCCGATCGTAAGATCGCCCGGCGCCTGCGCCGCGGCCTCGAAGTGGAACTCGAGGATCCGGACGAATCGTGACCAGCGTTACCCGGCAACAGATCACCGGTGCCCGCAGCATTGTCGTGAAGATCGGTTCGTCTGCGCTCACCGAGTTGACCACGGGCCTGGACGTCGGTCGGCTCGATGCGCTCGCCGACGCACTCGAAGCGCGGATGCGCGCGGGATCGGACGTCATCGTGGTGTCGTCCGGTGCCATCGGTGCGGGTATAGCGCCGCTGGGTCTGAAGGTTCGGCCGAAAGATCTCGCGACCAAACAGGCGGCGGCCAGCGTTGGCCAGCTCGCGCTGGCGCACGCCTGGAACACCTCCTTCGCCCGTTACGGGCGGACTGTCGGACAGGTGTTGCTGACCGCCCATGACGTTTCGCTGCGCGCTCACCACGCCAATGCGCAACGGACACTTGATCGGTTGCGCTCGCTGGGTGCGGTGGCGATCGTCAACGAGAACGACACCGTCGCAACCAACGAGATCCGGTTCGGCGACAACGATCGGCTTGCTGCACTGGTGGCGCACCTGGCCGGGGCTGATGCACTGGTCCTGCTGTCAGATGTCGACGGCCTCTACGACGGTGATCCACGCAAGGGGGACGCCATGTTCATCCCCGAGGTCGGTGGTCCCGAAGATCTCGACGGTGTCATCGCCGGTAGCGGTGGTGCACTCGGTACCGGTGGGATGGCGTCAAAGCTCTCGGCGGCCCGACTGGCCGCCGATGCCGGGCTTCCGGTCTTGTTGGCAGCGGCGGCCGATGCCTCGGCCGCACTGACCGACGCCTCGGTGGGCACGGCATTCGCGCCACGCCCCCAACGCCTTTCGGCTCGCAAGTTCTGGGTTCGGCATGCCGCCGAGGCCACCGGTCGCCTGATCCTCGACGACGGGGCGATTCGCGCTGTCGCCCGGTCGCGGCATTCGTTGCTCGCGGCGGGCATCGTCGCCATCAAGGGGCGCTTCTACAACGGTGACGTGGTTGATCTCGCGGATCAGAACGGACAGACCCGAGCCAGGGGCGTCGTTGCCTACGATGCCGGGGAAGTGGCCAAGATGATCGGGAAATCATCGTCTGACCTACCGGCGGACTTTCGCAGGCCGGTGGTTCACGCCGACGATCTGGTGGCGCTGTAGAGGTTGTCCCGGTCGTTGCTCAGCACCTCGAGTACCTGCGAGCAGGAGCCGTCGATCTTGAGTGTGGCAATCTCGTCGCCGCGGGTATGGCCGCGGTTGACGATGTAGATGGGCGTGCCGCTGCGCCAGGCCCGCCGGACAAATCGCAGACCACTCATCACCGTCAGCGACGATCCGAGTACCAGCAGCGCGTCTGAATCATCGACCATCGCAAAGCCTTGCTCGACAATGCTTTTCGGCACGCTTTCACCGAAGTAGACGATGTCGGGTTTCAGGATCCCGCCACAGGACGGACAGTCGACCATGATGAAGTCGGCGGTGTCGGCGACCACGACATCGGCATCCGGAGCCACCTCGATGGCGCCCCGGCCACGGATGCGGGTGACGAACCCGGCGTTGTGCGGTTCGAGCAGATCTGCGAGCCGATGGCGACTCATCACGTGCGCGCAACTCAGGCAACGGACCCGACCGTAACTCCCGTGGAGGTCGAGTACCGCCCGGTTCCCGGCCTTGAGGTGCAGCATGTCCACGTTCTGGGTGATGATCCCGCTGATCCGGCCGTCCCGCTCCAGGGCGGCGAGTGCGCGATGGCCTGCGTTGGGAAGTGCGGCATCCATATGCCGCCAGCCGATGTGATTGCGGGCCCAGTAGTGGCGGCGGAATTGTGGCGAACTCAGGAACATCTCGATGGTCATCGGTGTCCGAGCCGGAGCGTCCGGACTGCGGTAGTCGGGGATACCGGAATCGGTCGACATGCCCGCGCCGGTCAGCACGAGTGCGCGCTTGCCTGCGAGCTGATGGCAGAGTTGTTGCATCCGCGCAGGGAGGTCAGGGTCGGGATCGGTGGGCTCTGCAGGTGCCCACTGCACCGGGCGGGTTCGCACGACGTCCAGGGTACCGGTGAGTGGAGCGGTTCCCTCCGCGGTGCAGAACCAGAGGCCCCAAAACGCAAACTCGGCACCCCAACGCACTGGGGTGCCGAGCTCTTCTTGCGTCGGTCGGCCGACGCGGACACCGAAGCCTCCGGGCAAACTGGTGCATCGCACATGCACCAGACAGCGCTACCCGGCGAGGGCCCGGAGGCCGCGGGTCTGCGCGTGGCCGAACCGCGTCAGGCGCCGACGGCGACCAGCGGGTAGACGCCGTTCTCGTCGTGGGTCTCGTTGCCAACGACGGGCGGGTTGAAGACGCACAACATGCGCATCTGCGTGTCGGCGGTCACGGTATGGCGCTCGTTGCCGTTGAGCAGATACATCGAGCCGGGACCCAGCGGGTACTTCTCGCCGGTCTCGCGGTCGAGAAGTGTTCCCTCGCCCTCCACCAGCCAGACGGCCTCGACATGGTTGGCGTAGTGGAACTCGTTGACCGTTCCGGCTTTGATGGTGGTCTCGTGGAACGAGAACCCGACCAGGTCGCCGCCGAGGACGATGCGCTTGGAGCGCCAGTTGCCGTTGTCGGCGGTGATGTCACGGTCGGTGTCGGTGATCTCCTGCGTCGTGCGCACGATCATTCGAAAACCTTTCTGTTGCAGGGTTATTCGTCAGAGCTCAGGAATAGAGAACTCAGGAATAGAGGATGTCTGCGGTCGCCTGGGCGAGGATTGCCAGACCCTGATCGAGCTCGGCGTTGGTGATCGTCAGCGGCGGCAGCAGTTTGACAACCTGATCGGACGGGCCCGCGGTTTCGACGAGCAGGCCACGGTCGTAGGCGAGAGCGCACACCTTGGCGGCCTTGTCGGCATCGTCGAACACCAGACCCTGGACCATGCCGCGGCCACGGGTGCTGATGCCCTTGTGCGTGCTGCACAGCGAGATGAACGCATCACGGATCCGTTCGCCCTTGGCGAGGGTCTCCTTCTCGAAGGTGTCGTCGGACCAGTAGTGCTCGATGGCCTTCGTGGCGGTGACAAACGCGGGGTTGTTGCCGCGGAAGGTGCCGTTGTGCTCACCGGGCGCCCACACGTCGAGGTGGGGCTTGAACAGTGTCAGGGCCATCGGCAGCCCGTAGCCGCCGATCGACTTCGACAGCGTGACGATGTCGGGCACGATTCCGGCCTCCTCGAACGAGAAGAACGCTCCGGTGCGGCCGCAACCCATCTGGACGTCGTCGACGATCAGCAGGATCTCGCGACGCTTACAGAGGTCGGACAAGGCCCGGAGCCATTCCGGGCGGGCGACATTGACGCCACCCTCACCCTGCACGGTTTCGACGATGACCGCGGCCGGACGGTTGAGTCCGCTGCCCGAGTCGTCCAGGACGCGCTCGAACCAGCTGAAGTCCTCGACCACGCCATCGAAGTAGTTGTCGAAGGGCATCGGAGTGGCGTGTACCAGCGGGATGCCGGCTCCGGCGCGCTTCATGGAGTTGCCCGTAACGGAGAGGGCCCCGAGGGTCATGCCATGAAAAGCATTGGTGAAGTTGATGATTGAAGTTCGGCCGGTGACCTTGCGGGCGAGCTTCAGTGCACTCTCGACGGCGTTCGTTCCGGTGGGACCGGGGAACTGAACCTTGTAGTCGAGTCCACGGGGGAGCAGGATCTTGTCTTGAAATGCCTGCAGGAACTCACCTTTGGCCGTGGTCGACATGTCCAGCCCGTGGGTGATGCCGTCGTTCTCGATGTATTCGAGGAGGGCGGCCTTCAGCAGCGGATTGTTGTGACCGTAGTTCAAAGCTCCTGCGCCGCCGAAGAAATCGAGGTACTGATTGCCGTCACGGTCGGTGACCCAAACGCCCTTGGCGCTTGTGAAGACCGCGGGCCATGCGCGGCTGTAGCTGCGGACCTCGGACTCACGGGTCTCGAAGATGTTGGCCGAAAAGGTCTCTTGCATTGAGGCAGTCATATTTCCTCCGATGGGTGCGAAAAGTGCCCGTTTCTCACCTGAACGTGTCAGGGAGTACAGGTCGGTTTCGAACTGAGCTGGGAGTGCTGGCTGAACTGGCGGGCGGGTCGATCCCGGCTTCCGCCTTGGTGTGCGGCGATTGCTACGCCGTGGTTCGCCCTTGTCGGGCGGGGTGGATGGAGCGGTGGCCGATCAGCGTCGCGGTGCGACGATGTACAGGTCCTCTTGCTCGTGATTGTCCGGAAAATCGTTGGCCGAGAACAGATCTTCGCGTCGGATGCTCATCTCACGTCGATCGGCCAGACCTTGGAACAATGCCTGCGAGGCTGTGTTGTCTGGACTGATGGTGGTGTGCAGTGTCGTGATTCCGCGCGGTTCGAGTCGATCCATCAACTGGGCCAACATCTTTCCGGCCAATCCGAGTCCCCTCTGGTCGGCGTCGACGGCAACTTGCCACACCATCACGACGTCGGGCAGTTCAGGGCGGAGATAGCCTGTCACGAAACCGACGATTTCACCGTCGACTTCGGCGACCACTGATGTCTGGGCGAAATCCTGACACCATAAAACGTAGGCGTAACTCGAGTTCAAATCGAGAACTTTTGAGTCACGGGCGATTTCCCAGAGCCGGACTCCGTCAGAAATCTTTGGTGAACGAAAGGCCACCGCGTCCGGCGCGGCAGTTAGGGTAGCGCTGATCTGAGTTGGGCTCATATCGAATTTGAAGTTAACAAGGCGTCACATCGATGTCACCCACCTAGCGAAATTGGTACGAAAAGCACCCTACAAACGCCTGATCACCCCCTGTTTGTGAGGTGCCTCACAAAATCTTGTCTTCGTAAACTGTTTGCGCTGCATCCCCGATTGTCTGGTTCTGCTGTTTGGACAGGACAATGGACGCCATGACCCGCATAATCGCCGGCTCTGCCCGGGGCCGACGCCTGACGGTTCCGGCCGCAGGCACCCGCCCGACGACCGACCAGGTACGTGAGTCGGTTTTCAATATTCTGACCAATCGGATCGACTTTTCCGGGCTCGTGGTCCTCGACCTCTTTGCCGGATCCGGCGCACTGGGCCTCGAAGCGCTCTCCCGCGGAGCCGAGTCGGCGGTTCTTGTCGAATCCGACGCCAAGGCGGCCAAGGTGATCGGTGCGAACATCGCGTCCTCGGGCCTGTCCGGTGCCCGCCTCGTCCGCAGGCGCGTGGCCGACTACCTGCGTGCCGGTGCGCCGGTGGCAGACCTGGTGTTCGCCGACCCTCCCTATGACCTGCCCGACGAGCAGGTCGCCGAGATGCTCACCCTGTTGGCAGCGGGCCCGCTGGCCGCGGGCGGTCTGGTGGTGCTCGAACGGTCGGTGCGCAGTGCGGACACGGACTGGCCAGAGCCTTTCGGGGATACCGAGGTCCGCAAGTACGGGGAGACCCGGATCGACATGGCCGAACTCGGTTGAATGGACGTGCCCCGGGGGCTGCTAACTTTGCTGTCATGTCCGGAGCCGTCTGTCCAGGATCGTTCGACCCCGTCACCTCGGGGCATCTGTATGTCTTCGAGCGTGCTGCGGCCCGATTCGACGAATTGGTCATCACTGTGACGATCAACCCGAACAAGCAGGGCCTGTTCAGTGTTGATGAACGACTCGAGTTGCTGCGGAAGGTGACCTCTCATCTGCCGAACGTCCGCATCGAGAGTTGGCAGGGATTGCTCGTCGATCATGTTCGCGAGCAGGGGTTCGACACCATCGTGAAGGGGCTACGCGGTGCCGCGGACTTCGAATACGAACTGCCGATGGCACAGATGAATCGTGACCTCACCGGCGTCGAGACCGTGTTCATGCTCACGGACCCGCGCCTCGCACATGTGTCGAGCTCGCTGGTGAAGGAAGTGGCGAAACTGGGTGGGTCGGTGCGCGAGTTCCTGCCACCGGTGGTGCACGAACAGCTACTCGCAAAGTTGTCCTCCAGTCGCTGAGATCTCTGCGACCGTCGTTCGTCGTCGTGGTGATTGTCGACCGGTCGGAGGTTTCCGCAGGCATTCGGCCTACTCTGGACCCGACACACCGGCCCGGGTTGCGTCGTCACAGCCGCAACATTGGGCACACTAGTCACAGAAATAACACAAAACCACCGATCGCAACACGATGAGCACGTGCCAACCGGGCACGACCGTCAGGGTTTGCGGCGAGGAGTGAGGTAGCTGTGTACCGGGTATTCGAAGCGCTGGACGAGTTGGGTGCGATCGTCGAAGAAGCACGCAGTGTTCCGATGACGGCGGGTTGCGTTGTTCCTCGGGGCGACGTGTTGGAACTGCTCGACGATGTGAAGGACGCCATTCCCGGCGATCTCGACGACGCGCAGGACGTGCTCGATCAGCGCGACAAACTGCTGGGTGATGCGCGTCTGCACGCCGACACCATGGTCGGGGAGGCCACCGCCGAAGCGGATTCGTCGCTGGCGCATGCGCGTGCGGAAGCGGACCGGATTCTGGCCGAGGCGAAGTCTCATGCCGACCGCATGGTTGCCGAGGCGCAGTCGCATTCCGGCCAGATGCTGGCCGATGCCACCGCTGAGTCCGAGCGTCTGGCCGCTGCCGCGAGCCGTGAGTACGAATCGGTGACCGGACGGGCGCATGCCGAGGCCGAGCGGATGATCGAGTCCGGCAACGCCAACTACGAACGTTCCGTCGCCGAGGGCATCGCCGAACAGCAGCGACTGGTCTCCGAGACCGAGGTCGTGCAGGCGGCCCGCTCCGAATCCGAGCGGATCATCGACGCGGCGCATGCCGAGTCCGATCGTCTTCGCGGCGAGTGTGATGTCTACGTCGACAACAAGCTGGCCGAGTTCGAGGAATTGCTGACCGGCACGATCCGCTCGGTGAATCGTGGGCGCCAGCAACTACGCACCGGTGCCGGCGTGCACGACTACGCCGAGCATGTCCGCCGCGGCGATTTCGGTACCGGAATGGCCGTCTGAACCAGCGCATGTACCGGATGTGAATCCCGGTTGTGTCGGGATTGTCGAATGCGGCGCTCCGAGGCGTATCGTGGTTCCTTGTGTCACAGCGCGAAGGCAGTTCAATACGTCAAGCCCATCCCGTAGATGGCCCGTTCTCCCTGGACATCCGCAGTTTGGGTAGACGGGCCGGTTCGATGCGGGAGGTTCACCGGGCCATCACCGATGGGCCGCGCATCGGTCTGGATATGATCGCCATCCCGGCAGGCAGTGATGTGGATCTCGACCTCCGCCTGGAGGCCGTCTCCGAGGGTGTTCTGGTCACCGGCTGCGTGAGCGGCGAGACCGAAGGTCAGTGTGTCCGTTGTCTGGAGCCCATCTCCGGCACGGTGGGCGTTTACCTGACAGAGCTGTACGTCTATCCCGACAGTGCCACTGACGCGACGACGGACGCCGACGAGATGCATCGCATCGTCGACGACAAGATCGATCTGGAACAGGCGATCATCGACGCGGTTGCGCTCGACCTGCCCGGGACCCCGGTGTGTAGCGAGGACTGCCAGGGTCTGTGTCCCGAATGTGGCGTGCGGCTCGCGGTGACCGAAGCCGGTCATCGCCACGACAAGATCGACCCACGCTGGGCCGGCCTGGCATCAAAGTTTGCCGAGGATCCAGAGTCGAAACCGTGACAGAAACCGTCGGGTCAGGTGTGAGTGCTTCGGCTGATCATGGGGATCTGCTGGCGGCCGTGAACGTTTCGTTGTCCGACGAGATGTTGGAACTGGCTCTGACGCATCGGTCCTATGCGTACGAACACGGTCGTCTCCCGACCAACGAGCGCCTCGAGTTCCTCGGGGACTCGGTGCTCGGTGTTGTTGTCACAGAACACCTTTACCGCACCCATCCCGATCGTGCCGAAGGTGAACTCGCAAAAATCCGTGCCAGCGTGGTCAACATGCATGCACTCGCCGACGTCGCGCGCGGTCTGGGTCCGGGCGGTCTGGGCGCCCACCTTCGCCTCGGCAAGGGTGAGGAGATGACCGGCGGCCGCGACAAGGCGAGCATCCTGGCAGACGGCATGGAGGCGCTGATCGGTGCCATCCACCTCGAATTGGGTTTGGAAACCGCCCGCACCACCGTGTTGGCGCTCTTCTCGTCGGCGCTGAACCGGTCGGCAGCACTGGGGGCGGGTCTCGACTGGAAGACCTCGTTGCAGGAACTCACGGCCGAAAAGGCTCTCGGGGTGCCGGTGTACCAGATCACGTCCACCGGTCCGGACCACTGCAAGGAGTTCACCGCGACGGTTCTCGTCGGCGGTGAACCATTCGGTTCCGGGGTCGGGAAGACCAAGAAAGAAGCCGAACAGCTGGCCGCATCGACTGCCTGGAAAGCGATTTCCGGGACAGGAGAAGATGCCTGAACTGCCCGAGGTCGAGGTGGTACGCCGCGGCCTCGCCGATCACGTTGTCGGCCGCCGGATCACCTCGGTGGAGGTCCTGCATCCGCGTGCGGTTCGCAGACACCTCGGCGGCGCACTCGATCTGAGCGGAATGCTCGCCGGTGCAACCGTGACCGGCGCACGCCGACGCGGCAAATATCTGTGGCTGGAAGCCGATCCCCTCGGCAGCGCAGATCCGTTGGCGGTTGTCGTCCACCTCGGGATGAGTGGGCAGATGCTGGTTCAGCCTGCCGGTGCCGTCGATGAGATCCACTTGCGGATCAGGGCGACGCTCGACAACGGAACCGAACTGCGATTCGTCGATCAGCGCACATTCGGTGGCTGGATGGTCGACGATCTGATCGCCGCCCCGACGATCGGCGAGCCCACCCTCGGGCCTTCGTCAATCGCGCACATCGCGCCGGATCCCTTTGCTGCAGAATATGATCCGGATGCCGTGGTCCGGGTACTCAAACGTAAGCACACCGAGATCAAGAGAGCGATACTCGATCAGACCGTCGTGTCGGGCGTTGGCAACATCTATGCCGATGAAGCCCTGTGGCGCAGTCGGGTTCACGGCCTGCGGCTCACGGACAAACTCACCGCAAAGGTGTTGCGGTCGGTATTGGACAATGCCGCAGAGGTGATGGCGCAAGCACTCGAACAGGGTGGGACATCGTTTGATGCCCTCTACGTGAACGTCAATGGGCAATCCGGCTACTTCGAACGGTCCCTCAACGCGTATGGGCGGGAAGGCGAGCCCTGTCGCCGGTGTGGCGCGATCATGCGCCGCGAGCAATTCATGAACCGCAGTTCGTTCAGTTGTCCTCGCTGCCAGATCCGACCCCGGGGCTAGCCCGTTCCGGTTGGGGATGAGCGCAGCGGGCATGATCAGGGCATGACCCTCGACCTGACACCGGATGAATTGCTCACCACCACCAGGACCGTCCGCAAGCGGCTCGACCTGACCCGGCCGGTACCGCTGGAGCTGATCAAGGAATGTATCGAGATCGCGCTGCAGGCCCCGTCGGGGTCGAACCGGCAGGGCTGGCAGTGGCTGGTCATCACCGATCCTGAGATCCGGGCCACGCTGGGCCGGATCTACGGCGAGCTCGTGGACGAGTACCTGGACTCCGAGCATTCGGCGGCCAAACTCTTCGCCGACGACCCCGAGCGGGCCACCGTGCAGCACCGGATCGGCGGAAGTGTCGCCTGGCTCGGCGAACACATGGGGGAGGTGCCGGTACTCGTCATTCCCTGCATCAAAGCCGGAAAGACCTTGCCTGCGGGCAACCAGGCCGGACTGTGGGGGTCCCTGTTGCCGGGCGTGTGGAGTTTCGCGCTGGCGGCGCGGGCCCGCGGTCTCGGAACCGCTTGGACCACACTGCATTTGCAGCGTGAAGCCGAGATCGCCGAGTTGTTGGGGATCCCGGCCGGATATCACCAGGCTGCGCTGATCCCGACTGCCTACTTCACCGGTGAGACCTTCAAACCGGCGCCGCGAGAGCCACTCGAGAACGTTCTGCACATCGATCGTTGGTGAAACCGCGGATTATTCTGGGCGACCCGCCCGTTCAGTCGTGGGCGACCCGCCCGTGCCATTCTGGGCGACCCGCCCGTGGAATTGCGGCCCCACCGCAGGTGTTAAATATCGACATGACCGCAACCGAACCAATCAACACTGCTGCGCCCTCGACCACCGAGTTGTGGGTGCAGCGCACCGGAACCCGTCGGTACACCGGCCAGAGCAGTCGCGGCGCAGAAGTCCTGATCGGCTCGGACGGTGTCGAGGGTGTGTTCACCCCCGGTGAGCTGCTCAAGATCGCCTTGGCGGCCTGTACCGGGATGAGTTCGGACAAGCCGCTGTCCCGCCGTCTCGGTGACGACTACGACGCCACGATCCGGGTCAGTGGTGCCGCCGACCGCGAGAACGAGGTCTATCCGCAGCTCAACGAGGTACTCGAGGTCGACCTGTCCGAACTCGATCCCGAAGCAGCTCAGCGGTTGCTCGTGGTGGTCGAGCGGGCCGTCGATGCGGTCTGCACCGTCGGCCGGACACTGAAGGCCGGCACCAAGGTCGGTCTGACTGTCGAAACCGATTAGGCGAGACGGAGACAAGGAGTTGGGGTAGGTCATGACGGAGTCGGGATCCGACGTGGTGCGGATGCGGGCCTGGGTGCACGGATACGTGCAGGGTGTCGGATTCCGGTGGTGGACCCGGTCGCGTGCGCTCGAATTGGGACTGGTGGGGTCGGCGTCGAATCAGAACGATGGCCGGGTCCTGATCACCGCCGAGGGCCGGCGCGCAGCATGCCAGGCGCTCCTGGACCTGATCGACGCCGGGAAGAGCCCAGGAACGGTCGACACGGTCGTCACCGACTGGGAACCCCCACGGGGAGACCTCACCGGATTTGTCGAGCGCTGACGGTAGGCTGAGGCGCTGTGCACCTCAAAAGCTTGACGCTTAAGGGATTCAAGTCCTTCGCGTCGGCAACCACCCTGCGTTTCGAACCGGGGATCACCTGTGTCGTCGGGCCCAATGGGTCCGGCAAATCAAACGTGGTCGATGCCCTGACCTGGGTGATGGGTGAGCAGGGCGCCAAGGCATTGCGCGGCGGCAAGATGGAAGACGTCATCTTCGCCGGAACATCGGGCCGCGCCGCGCTTGGTCGTGCCGAGGTGACTCTGACCATCGACAACTCCGATGGTGCTCTGCCCATCGACTACTCCGAAGTGTCGGTGACACGCCGGATGTTCCGCGACGGCGCCGGCGAGTACGAGATCAACGGCAGTTCCTGCCGGTTGATGGATGTCCAGGAACTGCTCAGTGACTCCGGCATCGGCCGTGAGATGCACGTCATCGTCGGACAGGGACGACTCGCCTCGATCCTCGAATCCCGGCCAGAGGAACGCCGAGCCTTCATCGAGGAGGCCGCAGGTGTGCTCAAACACCGCAAACGCCGGGAAAAGGCTGTCCGCAAGCTCGACGCGATGCAGGCGAACCTGTCGAGACTGGGCGACCTGACCTCGGAGCTGCGCCGTCAGCTCAAACCACTCGGCAGGCAGGCCGAGATCGCCCGCCGCGCGCAGACGGTCCAGGCAGACCTCCGCGATGCCCGACTTCGGCTCGCCGCAGACGACCTGGTGATCCGGCGCAGCGAACTGGCCGAGCAGCAGACCAGTGAAAGCGAACTGCGCAGGCAACAGGACGAGCTGGCCGCACAGCTCGACGAACTGCAGATCCAGGTCGACGACAACGAGAAGTCCCTGGCGCAGATCGTTCCGGCGGCCAATGAGGCCGGCCAGGCCTGGTTTGCGTTGTCCGCGCTTACCGAGCGGGTCGGAGCGACCTGCCGGATCGCTTCAGAGCGCAGCCGCTATCTGGCAGAACCGATTCGGGCCGATTCGGGTCGTGATCCCGAACAACTCGACCGTCAGGCAGAGGCCGCCGCTGCCGAGGAGACCGCGCTCACCGAATCCGTCGAAGAGGCCGGAATGCAGCTCGACGGGGCGAAGGAAGCCCTCGCCGAGCTGGAGGAAGAGGCAGCTGCGGCGCAACGTGCACACATGGCGGCCGTCCGGGCTGTTGCCGACCGGCGTGAGGGATTGGCGCGACTCGAAGGCCAGGTCGACAACCTGCGCACCAAGGTCGAGACGATCGACGCGGAAACGGCACGCCTCGGTGCCGCCATCGAGAACGCGGCGGCCCGCGCCGAATCGGCCGGCGAGGAGTTCGATGCCGCGTCGGCGACGGTGGCCGATCTCGATGCCTCCGAGCTGGGGTTGGACGAACACCACGAGCGCAGTGTCGCTGCGCTCAACCAGGCCAACGAACGGGTCGCCGAACTACAGGCTGCCGAGCGCGCCGCCGAACAACGGGTCACCTCTCTCAAGGCCCGGATCGATGCGTTGGCAGTCGGTCTGGAGCGCAAAGACGGTGGTGCCTGGCTGATGGAACACCGCTCGTCCGAATTGCTCGGCCCGATGTCCTCACTACTGCGCGTCGAGGAGGGCTTCGAACCCGCCATCGCCGCGGCACTCGGTCCGGCCGCCGACGCGGTTGCCACCGCTGACCTGCCCAAGGCCCGCGCATCGTTGTCGGCGCTGCGGGAGAACGAGGGTGGACGGGCTTCGGTGCTCATCGGAGGTGTGGAACCGACCGGTCGCGGAAATGCGGCCCTGCCTGCCGGCGCGCGGTGGGCGCTCGAGGTGGTCTCGGTCCCCGAGACGCTGCACGGTGCTGTCGAGCTCTTGCTGGGGTATACCGTTGTCGCCGACACTGTCGAGATTGCGGAACTGGTTGTCGCGGACGCGAAACAGGTTGTACCGCATATTGGTTCGCTGCGGATCGTCACGCTCGACGGCGATCTGATCGGTGCCGGATGGCGTAGCGGCGGCACCGGTGCACGGCCGTCGACCATCGAGGTGCAGTCCGCGATCGACGCCGCCCGCAGCGATCTGGTGCAGGCCGGTCGACGCAGCGAAGAGTTGATGGCCGCGCTGTCCGGCGCTCTGGCCCAACAGTCGGATTGCCGGGACACCGCTGAACAGGCACTCGCTGCGCTCCACGAATCGGATGCGCAGCTCGGTGCGATCTACGAACAGCTCGCCCGGCTCGGTCAGGCGGCCCGTGCGGCGCAAGAGGAATCGGCACGTCTGGCATCACAACGCGCCCGCGTCGAGGACAGCCGCACCGAGGCGATCGCCACACTCGCGGCCGCCGAAGAGCGGTTGCACATGGCGCGCAACGAGAGCGGCGATCCAGACGGCGACGGTGAGCTGCCGGACACCGAGCGGGATGCGGCAGCTGCCGCAGTCGCCGAGGCCCGCGCCGTTGAGATGGAGTCCCGTCTCGTCCTACGCAGTGCCGAGGAGCGCCTGGCCTCGGTTCGGGGCAAGGCCGATTCGCTGCGCCGGGCCGCACGCGCCGAGCGGGAGGCACGGGAACGCGCAGAACGGCAGAACAAGGCCCGCGCCCACGCCGCGGAGGTCGCGGAGGTTGCCCTGGAGTTGGGAAAACTGATCGCCGCGCGACTGGAAATTGCTGTGGCACAGGCCCAGTCGTATCGCGACGAACTCGAGCGTGAGCGTGCGACCCGAACCGAACATCTCGACGTGGTCAAGAAGTCTGCAGCCGAGGTCGGTGCGCAGCTCGCCTCGTTGAAGGATGCGGTACACCGCGACGAGGTGGCCAAGGCTCAGGTGTCGCTGCGGATCGAGCAGCTCGAAGAGCAGATCATGAACGACTTCGCGATCAGCCCCGACGATCTCATCGCCGAGTACGGGCCCGACGTCGCGTTGCCGCCGACGGAGCTGGAGATCGCCGAGTACAACCAGGCCAAGGAGCGCGGCGAGACGGTGGTCGCACCGACGCCGATCCCGTTCGACCGTGCCACCCAGGCCGCGCGGGCCAAGAAGGCCCAAAAGGATCTGAACACCCTTGGCAAGGTGAATCCGCTTGCGCTGGAAGAGTTTGCCGCACTCGAAGAGCGCTACAACTTCCTGTCCACGCAACTCGAAGATGTGAAAAAGGCGCGGCAAGACCTGCTCGACGTGGTGCAGGATGTCGACAACCGGATCCTGCAGGTGTTCACCGAGGCCTACGCGGACGTCGAACGCGAGTTCGTCGAGGTCTTCAAGACCTTGTTCCCCGGCGGTGAGGGACGCCTGGTCCTGACCAATCCGTCGGACATGCTCACCACCGGCATCGAGGTCGAAGCCCGTCCACCCGGCAAGAAGGTCAAACGCCTGTCGTTGTTGTCCGGTGGTGAGAAGTCGCTGACCGCAGTTGCCATGCTGGTGGCAATCTTCCGGGCCCGCCCGTCGCCCTTCTATGTGATGGACGAGGTCGAGGCGGCGCTCGACGACACCAACCTGCGCCGGCTCATCACACTGTTCGAGCAGCTACGCGAGAAGTCGCAGTTGATCGTCATCACCCACCAGAAGCCGACCATGGAGGTGGCCGACGCCCTCTATGGCGTCAGCATGCAGGGCGACGGCATCACCACGGTGATCTCGCAGCGGATGCGGGGCCAAGATCTCGGCGCGCCGACGACCGTCGAAGCGGGTCAGGCAGCGACCTGACTGAGCAGCACTGCGAAGTCTCCGGCCTGATCGGTCCAGGTGTGGTGACGGTCGAGGCCTGCAGCCGCGAGCTCGCCGTGCAGGGTGTCGAGATCGAACTTGGTGCTGATCTCGGTGAGGATCTCGGCACCCTTGGGTAGTTCCCAGCTACGTTCGATGGTCCCGAACTCGGCCGATACGTCGCGGCGGGCGCGCAGCCACATCTCGATCCGGTGTTCGGCAGGGTTCCACCTCGCGATGTGATCGAAGTCGTCCGCGTACAGGCCCCGGGCCGCCAGTCCGGTCCGCAACACCTCGATCACGTTGCGATTGAAATCGGCTGTCACGCCTGCGCGATCGTCGTATGCGGCGATGAGTCGGCCGGGATCCTTGATCAGGTCGGCGCCGAGCAGGAAAAAGTCCCCGGGGCGCAACGCCCCGGAGATCCGCCGAAAGAAGTCGGCGCGCTCGCGGGTGTAGAGGTTGCCGATGGTGCCGCCCAGGAAGATCGCCATCCGCGGGCCGGCATGGTGCGCCAGAGACAGCGCCGGATCCCCGAAATCGGCATGGAGCGGTTCGACTGAAATGGCCGGGAACTCCGCAGCCAACTGCTCAGAAGCCGAGGTGAGCATCTCGATGCTCACATCGAGCGGCACATAGGTGAACGCCCCGCCTCGATCGGTGAACGCCTGCAACAACAATCGGGTCTTTTCCGACGTCCCGGAGCCGAGTTCGATCATGGTGCGGGCACCCGACTGCCGGGTGATGTCGACGCTGTGGGCTCGCAGGATCTCGGTCTCCCGTCGGGTGGGGTAGTACTCCGGCAGGCGCGTGATCTCGTCGAACAGCTCGCTGCCGCGCTTGTCGTACAACCACTTGGCCGGAAGGACCGGCGGGTCCTGCCACAGGCCGACCACCGCGTCGGCGACCAGATCCGGATTCACCGACGTGTTCGACCCGGTCATCGGGCCAGCCGCAGGCCGCTGAGGACCCATCGAGAGGGTGCCGGGAAGAAATTGCGGTACGAGATCCGCTCATGGCCGCGCGGGGTCAGAGCGCTTGCGCCGCGTAGGACGTGCTGATCACTCATGAACTTGCCGTTGTATTCACCGACTGCGCCGTTGGCCGGGACAAACCCCGGATAGGGGAGATAGGCACTCGACGTCCATTCCCACACGTCGCCGACCATCGCCTCCGTGGCGATCGAAGGGTGACATCGCCTCGGATCGAGCAGCCCGCCGCGGCGCCCGCCGGTGAGGGCCGCGGCGTTCTCCCACTCGAACTCCGTCGCAAGGCGGGCACCGGCCCAACGTGCGTACGCGTCGGCCTCGTAAAAGGAGACGTGCGCAACCGGTTCGTCGAACACCAGCGGGCGACGGCCGGACAGCGTGAACGTGGTCCAGGTCCCGTCGTCGTTGCTCCAGTAACCCGGTGCGGTCCATCCGGTCTCCTGGATACGGGCCCAGCCGTCGGACAACCAGAACTCGCTGCGCCGGTAGCCGTCGTCGGCCATGAACTCGAGCCATTCACCATTGGTGACCTGCCGGTTGGCGATCTCGTAATCGTGCAGATAAACGGTATGGCGCGGACCCTCGTTGTCGTAGCTGAACCCGCGACCGTCGGCGCCGATCTCGACCAGCCCACCGGCCATCGATTGCCACCGCAGGGGAGGGGCCGATGCGGTTGATTCAGACGCCCGATCGACGTACACGGGGCCGAACGGATGGGTGGAGAGCAGATGCTTGATATCCATCAGCACGAGTTCTTGGTGCTGTTGCTCGTGGTTGCAGCCCAGTTCCACCAGTGCGATCGCTGCGTCATCGAGTCGGTCTTCGGTGAGGGCAGCGGTCAGGGCGCGGTCGATGTATTCGCGGTAGCGGGTGATCTCCAGGACGCCGGGCCGGGTGATCAGGCCTCGCTCCGGCCGGGGATGACGGGCACCGACGGCCTCGTAATAGCTGTTGAACAGATAGCGGAATGATTCGTCGTAGACGGTGTATCCGGGGAGGTCGCGGAGTATGAACTCCTCGAAGAACCAGCTGACGTGCGCGCGGTGCCACTTGGTCGGACTGGCGTCCGGCATCGACTGAGGTGTCTGGTCTTCGGGCGAGAGTGCCGCGGTGAGACGGTCGGTGAGCCCGCGCACGTCGAGGAACTTGGTGGTCAGAGCGGACTGGTCAACCGAAATGCTCATGTTCGTCTCCTGGTCGTGGTCAGGGCGTAACGAGTATGGGTGCAGGGTCTGACAATCACCGTACGCCCAGATCCTGGTCATCGGTGCAGTTGCCATCGTTCCCTGAACTGTGTCCGGACGTGCGGCTCTGAACCCCTCTGGCAGACTGGGCCGGTGAACTCAGGTGCCGTAATCGCGATCGTTGTTGTAGTTGCCGTGTTGCTGTTGGCGCTGGTGGTCGGAGGCCTGGTGGTCTCTCGTCGCCGTCGAATCTCCCTGCGCGACAGCGAAGATCAGATCACCGGATCCGATGGCACCAGGCAGGTCGACAAATCGGGCGGCTATCAGGCGGGTTCGGGCTTCTCGTTCACCCAGGGTGGGTCCGGGACGTCGGTTGCCGAACCGCCGGCCCCGGACGTCCCGAGTGCACCTGCGAAAGAGGTTGCGCCCGAGCCCGAGGTCGTCGAACCGCCCGCTGCCCAGACGCCGGTCGTCGAGCCGGAAACAGCTGAACCCGAGGTAGCGGAACCCGAGGTCGCCGAGCCTGAGACCGCGCAGCCTGAGACCGCCCAGCCCGAGACCGCCGCGCCGGCACCTGAGGTTGTCGAGCCGAAGATCATCGAACCTGAGATCGTCGAGCCGGAGGTTGTCGAGCCGGAGGTTGTCGAACCGGAGGTCTTCGAACCGGAGATCGTGGCGCCGGAACCTGAGCTCGAGCCAGAGGTCGTGGAGCCGGCGCTCGACGAGATCGCCCCGACCGCGGGCCGGTTGGGCCTGCTCCGCGGTCGTCTGTCGCGGTCTCAGAACGCACTGGGCAAGAGCATGCTCGGCCTGCTCGGTGCCGGTGACCTGGATGAGGACAGCTGGGAAGAGATCGAGGACACGCTCCTGATGGCCGACCTCGGTACATCGGTGACGATGGCAGTCGTCGAACAGTTGCGTACCGAACTCGCCCAAGCGCCGGTTCGTTCGGCGGCAGAGGTCCGGGCCCTGCTCCGCAAGGTGTTGATCGCACAGATCGAACCGAACCTGGACCGCTCGATCCGCGCACTGCCGCATGCAGGCAAGCCGTCCGTCCTGCTCGTGGTCGGTGTCAACGGCACCGGCAAGACAACCACCACCGGCAAACTGGCCCGCGTTCTCGTGGCCGACGGCCGCCGGGTGTTGCTCGGAGCGGCCGACACCTTCCGAGCCGCCGCGGCGGACCAGCTGCAAACCTGGGCTGAGCGGGTCGGTGCCGAGGTGGTCCGCGGTAAAGAAGGCGCAGACCCCGCTGCGGTCGCGTTCGATGCCGTCTCACGTGGCATCGAGGAAGGCGTCGACGTGGTGATGATCGACACCGCAGGTCGGCTGCACACCAAAACCGGACTCATGGACGAGCTTGGCAAGGTCAAACGTGTTGTCGAGAAGCGGGCCGCCGTCGACGAGGTGCTGTTGGTCCTTGATGCGACCACCGGACAGAACGGCCTGACCCAGGCGAAGGTATTCTCCGAAGTCGTCTCGATCACCGGGGTGGTGCTGACCAAATTGGACGGCACGGCCAAGGGCGGGATCGTCTTCCATGTGCAGCGCGAGCTCGGAGTGCCGGTGAAGCTGGTGGGTCTGGGAGAAGGTGCCGATGACCTTGCACCGTTCGAACCGGAGGCGTTCGTCGACGCTCTGTTGGGCTGATCTGCCGCTGCTCAGATCGTGTGAGTTCGCGCGACTCGAGACGGCCTCACACAACAAATCAACGTCGGTTCGGCACTCTGATCAACATAGTTCCTGCCGGTATACATAGATGAAACATGAATCGGGTGGCGGTTCACACGCCTGAAACCTAAGAGGACCCTAAACGAAATCCTCGACCGCCAATCTCTTTGAAGGCGCCGAGCCGTCGGCGCACTCTAGGAGGTTTCTTACAGTGGTTTTGGCACTGCCAGACGATGCGTTTGCGCCCTACGACGTCGGGGCGACCGCCTGGGTCCTGACGAGCGCCGCACTCGTGCTCTTCATGACACCGGGGCTGGCCTTCTTCTACGGTGGCCTGTCGCGTCAGAAATCCATCATCAACATGATGATGATGTCCTTCGGCTCCCTCGGCGTCGTGAGCGTGATCTACGTGCTCTGGGGTTACTCGATGTCGTTCTCGTCGTCGACAACCGGCGACAATGACATCCTGGGCATCTTCGACAACCCGTTCTCGCTCTTCGGCCTCAATCAACTGATGGAGACCAAAGACATCGACGGCGAGACGTTGAATGTCATCGGCGGCTTCGGAGACGTTCCAGCCATCGTCTGGGCCGGCTTCCAGCTGACCTTCGCGGTGATCACCGTTGCGCTGATCTCGGGTTCGCTCGCCGAGCGCGTGAAGTACTCGACATGGCTGGTCTTCACGGGCGTCTGGGCCACCCTCGTGTATTTCCCGCTCTCGCACATGGTCTGGGGCGGCGGTCTGCTCTCGAACGCCGAGGACAGCTTCGCGTCATGGATCTTCGGAACGGAGGACGTCGACGGTGACATCGTTGCCAAGGTTGCCCCGATCGACTTCGCAGGCGGCACGGTTGTCCATATCAATGCCGGTATGGCGGGTCTGGTCCTTGCTCTGATCATCGGCAAGCGCGTCGGCTTCGGTCGCACCGCCTACCGCCCGCACAACGTGCCGTTCGTCATGCTCGGTGCGGCAATCCTGTGGTTCGGTTGGTTCGGCTTCAACGTCGGTTCCGAAGGCACCGCAGACGCTCTGGCAGGCCTGGTCTGGATCAACACCACCGCCGCGACCGCAGCCGGTCTGATCGGTTGGCTCGTCGTGGAGAAGATCCGCGACAAGTCCGCGACCGGCGTCGGCGCAGCATCGGGCATCGTTGCCGGTCTGGTCGCCATCACCCCGGCTTGTGGCGCGCTGACCCCGATCGGTTCGCTGATCCTCGGTGTGATCGCCGGTGCACTCGCAGCTGTTGCCGTCGGTCTCAAGACCAAGCTCGGCTTCGACGATTCGCTCGACGTCGTCGGCGTGCACCTCGTTGCCGGCCTGTGGGGCACCATCGGCATCGGCCTGCTGGCCTCCGAGACCGGCCTCTTCTACGGTGGCGGCGGAAAGCAACTGGTCATCCAGATCGTCATCGCACTGGTCGCAGTCGCATTCACCGCTGTCATGACCACCATCATCGCGTTCGCACTCAAGCCACTCGGCTGGCGGATCACCACCGAAGATGAGGACACTGGTATCGATGAGACGGATCACCGCGAAAGCGCGTATGACTTCGCTTAAGTCCTGCAAACTCAATCTCGCTAAGTGATCCTCATGGAGGGATACAACAAATGAAGCTAGTTACCGCGATCGTGAAGCCGTTCACGCTCGAAGATGTCAAGGCCGGTCTGGAACAAGCAGGCGTTGTCGGTATGACCGTCAGCGAGGTCCAGGGTTACGGTCGCCAGAAGGGCCACACCGAGGTCTACCGCGGTGCGGAGTACTCGGTCGACTTCGTTCCCAAGGTTCGTGTCGAGGTCGTTGTCGACGACGCCGCAGTGGACAAGGTTGTCGATGTGATCGTCGAAGCTGCACGCACCGGCAAGATCGGTGATGGCAAGGTCTGGGTGTCCCCGGTGGAAGCCGTCATCAGGGTGCGTACCGGAGAACGCGGCAGCGAAGCCCTGTAAGACAGTGCCATTTCTCAATGGCGGTCGCGGGGCTGTCTCCGCAGAAAAACCAACAACAAAAAAACACCCCCCCCCCCCCCCCCCCNNNNGCGGTCCTGCTTCCGAGGAACCCTCGGAAGCAGGACCGCAGCCGTCTCACGCGACCCCTGCCGCGGCAACAGACCTTGTCACGGCACGCAAACAATTACTCACCCGCGCCGACGGCAACAAGCGCATCGATGCGCCCGCCCTGCGGCGGGTGCTCGTTGACCTACACGACTTCTGGCTCACCACCAAGGCCGCCGAGATCGGAATCAAACCGGGTAGTGGGTTTGCGATCGTCGCGGTCGGCGGACTCGGGCGCCAAGAGTTGTTGCCCCACTCCGATCTCGATCTGATCCTGCTGCACGACGAGATGGATCCCGCCGTCGTCGCCGAGGTCGCCGATCAGATCTGGTATCCGCTGTGGGACGCACACATCAAACTCGACCACAGTGTCCGGACGGTGTCGCAGGCCTTGCAGGTTGCCGCCTCCGACATGACTGCGGCGCTGGGACTTCTCGAGGCGCGGCACATCGCAGGCGACGAGGACCTGTCCCGGCTGCTGATCGGCGGTGTCCGCCAGCAGTGGCGTACCGACATCCGTTCGCGCTTCGGCGGTCTGGTGGATCAGGCCCGTGACCGTTGGCGTCGCAGTGGCGACATCGCGCACCGCGCCGAACCCGACCTGAAATACGGTCGCGGCGGTCTGCGTGATGTGCACATGCTCGACGCGTTGGCCATCGCGCAGCTGACCGACGGCATGGCCGCGCTGCGGCCGGATTCGCCCGGTGGTGGACTGCGCCAGGCATACACGCGCTTGCTGGACGTTCGTACCGAACTGCACCGGATCACCGGTCGGCCACGGGAACAGCTACGGGCGCAGGACGCCGACGAGATCGGTGCCGCACTACGGATCGGCGATCGGTTCGAGTTGGCGCGCACCATCAGTGACAGTGCGCGCACCATCAGCTACGCCGTCGACGTGGGTTTGCGCACCTCATCGAACTCCTTGCCCCGCAAGGGATTGTCGAAGCTGCGGAGATCTCCGATCCGGCGACCGCTGGACGAGGGCGTTGTCGAGCACCAGGGTGAAGTGGCGCTGGCGCGAAACGCGTTCCCGAGCAAGGACCCCGGACTCATCCTCCGGGTCGCGGCGGCGTCGGCGCGGACCGGACTGCCGATGGCCGCAGCGACACTTGCCCGGCTGGCGGATTTTGCACCGGAACTGCGCGAACCCTGGCCCGCGGACGCTCTGAGCGATCTGTTGGTCCTGCTCGGATCCGGCGAACACATGATCGCGCCGATCGAGGCATTGGACCGAACCGGCCTGTGGGGCCGGCTCATTCCGGAATGGGGTGCGGTGCGCGACCTTCCGCCCCGAGACCCCATCCACACCTGGACCGTCGACCGGCATCTTGTCGAGACCGCGGCCAACGCAAGCGCTTTGACCACGCGGGTGTCACGACCGGACCTGTTGGTGCTGGGCGCCCTGATACACGATCTGGGCAAAGGGCGCGGTGCCGATCACAGCGTTGTCGGTGCCGAACTCGCCAACCAGGTGGGCAATCGCTTCGGGTTGTGGCCCGAGGACGTGGCGATCTTGTCGAAGATGGTGCGCTACCACCTGCTCCTGCCGGAGATGGCAACCCGCCGCGACCTCGACGATCCGGCGACGGTGCAGAGCGTTGTCGACACGCTCGGTGGCTCGCGGGTCCTGCTGGAGCTGCTCGCGGCGCTGGCCGAGGCCGACTCGCTGGCCACCGGACCGGGCGTCTGGGGTGACTGGAAGGCATCGCTGATCGGTGAACTGGTCAGGCGGTGCCTGCGGCTGATGGAGGGTGGCGACCTGTCCACCCCTGATCCGCTGACACCAGAGCTGATCGCTCTCGCCGAGGCCGGTGGGGTCAGCGTCGAGATGGTGTCCACCGACAACCAGCACACCTTCTCCGTGACCATGATCGCGCCGGAGCAGCCGGGCTTGTTGTCCCGGATGGCAGGCGTGCTGTCGCTGCGGGGTCTGCGGTTGCTCAGTGCGGTCGTGCAGACGCACGCCGGGAGTGCGGTCAACACGTTCCTCGTGTCGCCGATCTTCGGCGATCCCGGCGAGGTGGGATTGCTCCGCCAGCAACTGATCCAGGCGGTCGAAGGCGCGATCGATGTGATCGCACGACTGGATGCCAAGGAACGCGACAGCGCGCCTCTGGCGCCTCCGGACGGAAGCGTGTCGCCTGCGGTGCCCGCGCTGTTCGCACAGGCACCCCCGAAGGTGATCTGGTTCGACGGCTACGACGACAGCAGTGTCATCCTCGAACTCCGTGCCGGCGATCGGGTCGGACTGCTGGCCCGGGTCAGCGATGTTCTCGAGCGTCACGGCGCCAACATCACCTGGGCCAAGGTCGCCACGATGGGCGGATCGGTGGTCGACTCGTTCTGTATCCGGTTGCCCGGAGACGGCTCACAGGCCCGTGACCAGCTCGAACAGGCGATCCTGGCAGTGGTACCACCACCCGCGCCACCCCGAGAGCACGACGACAAACCCGGTAAATCCGGTGTCCCGATAGGCTAGGGGCATGTTCGACTCCCTCTCAGGCCGGTTGGCCGGTGTCCTTACCGATCTGCGCGGCAAGGGCAAGCTGTCCGATGCCGATATCGATCGCACCTGTCGCGAGATCCGTCTCGCGCTTCTCGAGGCAGACGTGGCGCTGCCCGTTGTCCGCGGCTTCATCAGCCGGATCAAGGAACGGGCCAAGGGCGCCGAGGTGTCCGGGGCGCTCAATCCGGCGCAGCAGGTCGTCAAGATCGTCAATGAGGAGCTTGTCGGCATCCTCGGTGGCGAGACCCGACGGATCCGGTTCGCCAAGACCCCGCCGACCGTGATCATGCTCGCGGGTCTGCAGGGCGCCGGTAAGACGACGCTCGCCGGGAAGTTGGCCGCGTGGCTCAAGAAGCAGGGGCACACGCCCATGCTCGTGGCCTGCGACCTCCAGCGCCCCGGCGCCGTCAGTCAGCTGCAGATCGTCGGTGAACGTGCCGGTGTGCCGGTGTACGCACCCCATCCGGGGCAGAACATCGGTGGTACCGGGGAGCTCGGTGTCTCGGGTCACGATGGCGCCGAGAGTCTTGCCGAGCCGATCGAGGTCGCCAAAGGCGGTGTCGCCGAAGCCACTTCCAAGCTGCACGACGTGGTGATCATCGATACCGCGGGTCGCCTCGGTATCGACGAGGAATTGATGCGGCAGGCCAGGGGGATCCGCGATGCGGTGAATCCCGATGAGGTGCTGTTCGTCCTCGACGCCATGATCGGTCAAGACGCCGTCGCCACCGCCGAGGCGTTTGCCGAGGGTGTCGACTTCACCGGTGTGGTGCTCACCAAACTCGACGGTGACGCCCGCGGTGGCGCCGCCCTGTCGGTCCGGGAGATGACCGGACGTCCCATCATGTTCGCGTCGACGGGCGAGAAGCTCGAAGACTTCGACGTCTTCCATCCCGACCGGATGTCGAGCCGCATCCTCGGTATGGGCGACGTGCTCAGCCTCATCGAGTCGGCGGAGCAGCACTGGGACGTGCAGCAGGCCGAGGACGCGGCCAACAAGATCAGTCAGGGTGAGCTGACGCTCGAGGACTTCCTCGAGCAGATGCTGATGATCCGCAAGATGGGCCCGATCGGGAACCTGCTCGGCATGCTGCCCGGTGCGGGTCAGATGAAGGATGCGCTCTCTCAGGTCGACGACAAACAACTCGACAAGGTGCAGGCCATCATTCGTGGCATGACGCCTGCCGAACGCGACAACCCCAAGATCATCAACGGATCTCGCCGGGCCCGCATCGCCAACGGTTCGGGTGTCACGGTCAGTGACGTCAACCAGTTGGTCGATCGCTTCTTCGACGCGCGGAAGATGATGTCGCAGATGGCAGGCCGCATGGGTATGCCCGGCGCCAACCGCAAGGTGAATCGCAAAAAGGGTGGCAAGAAGGGCAAGAAGGGCGGTCGCGGACCGACCCCGCCGAAGGTCCGGGGCGGATTCCCTGGCGGCATGCCCGGTGGAATGCCTGCCGGCTTCCCTGACCTGTCGAACATGCCGGCCGGCCTTGATCAGATGCCGCCGGGACTCGATGGTATCGACGTCAGCCAGTTCCAGCGGCCCAAGAAGAAGTAGTCGGGATCACACCTATGGTGCAGTCGCGGTTGCACTTTCGTGGTCGCGCCGTCGGGACCGGGGAACCGATCGAGTTCTGGGTTTCCGACGGCGTGATCTCGTACGAGTCGTTGCCGGGCGCGGTCACCGTGACCGATGGTGGCTGGATCATGCCGGGTCTGGTGGATGCCCACAATCACGTGGGTATCGCACCGGGGCTGGGCGTGACCATCGAGCAGGCCCGCGCTTTCGCCTACGCGGATGTCCGGGCCGGCGCGACGCTCATCCGTGAGGTCGGATCGCCGCTGGACACGCATCCGCTCGACGCCGATTCCAGATGCCCGCAGTTCATCCGGGCGGGCAAGCACATCGCCCGTCCCAAGCGTTACCTGCGTGACTACGGCGTCGACCTCGACGACGTCACCGATCTGCCCGCCGAGGTGGCCAGGCAGGTGGAGGCCGGGGACGGCTGGGTCAAGCTCGTCGGGGACTGGATCGACCGCGACACCGGGGATCTGGCGCCGCTGTGGCCGGAGGACGTGCTTCGTGACGCCATCTCTGTTGCACACGATCGTGGTGCCAAGGTGACCGCACACGTCTTCGGCACCGAGGCGTTGTACGGGCTGATCGGCGCCGGCATCGACTGCATCGAACACGGCACCGGCCTCAACGACGAACTCATCGCGGTGATGGCGGAGCAGCGGATCGGATTGGTGCCCACCATGATCCAGGTGGAGAACTTCCCGTCGATCGCAGACGGCGCCGATCGCTTCCCGGCGTACCAGAAACACATGCGCAAGCTCTACGCCGATGCGCCGGCCACATTTGCGAGTGCGGTCGCCGCCGGCGTCGACATCTACGCCGGGACCGACGCGGGCGGATTCGTCGAACACGGTCGCATCGTCGACGAGGTGGTGGCGCTGGCCGACATCGGTCTGGGCGCGCGAGCGGCGCTCGACGCTGCCTGCGGCTCGGCGCGCCGCTGGCTCGGAGTCGGTGTCCTCGATGCGGGCGATCGCGCGGATGTCCTTGTGCTGTCGGGTGATCCGATCTCAGATCTGACGGTGCTGCGTTCGCCACAGACCATCGTCTGTGGCGGCAACGTCATCTGAGCTGCGCTCAGCTGCGCGCCCGAACGTGGACGCGCTCGCCCTGTGCGCCGAAGAGGTTGAGGACTTCGGCGGGTTCCGGCCCGATCGCGCCGATCCAGTGGGGTACGTGGGTGTCGAACTCGACCACCTCGCCCGGCACCAACTCGAGATCCTGTTCTCCGAGGATCAGGCGAACTCGTCCCGACAGGACGTACAACCACTCATAACCCTCGTGGGTCTTGAGGTCGGGGTTCTGGACGTTCTGTGGCGGAATGATCTGTTTGAACGCTTGGACACCCCCGGCACGTCGCGAGAGCGGGATGAATGTCCGGCCGTGGCGGTTGATCGGCCGCAGATGTATCCGCGGGTCTCCGGTCGGGGGTGCGCCGACGAGCTCATCGAGGGGGATCGAGTACGCCTTGGCCAACGGCAGCAGTAGTTCGAGTGTGGGTTTACGGCCGCCGGATTCGAGCCGCGACAGCGTGCTCTCGGAGATGCCGGTCGTCGCGGAGAGGTCGGCAAGTGTGATGTCACGGTCGCGGCGTAATGCACGCAGTCGTGGGCCGACCGCGGTCAGGGCCTGGTTCAAGTCGTCGTCCATGTCTGGAGAGTCTGCCAAAAATTGCTGATATGGCAAACAAACTTGCCGGAATTCGTGAGGGGAGCGCAGGGTGGGGGACATGACTGAACAGATGCAGAGTGAATACGACGTAGTGGTCGTCGGTGGTGGTGCCGCGGGCTTGAGCGGGGCTTTGATGCTGGGAAGGTCCCGGCGATCGGTCCTGGTCATCGATTCCGGCGCTCCGCGCAACGCGCCGGCCGCGGGGGTGCACGGCTTTCTCACCAGGGAAGGAATTGCACCGGCCGAGCTCCTCGGGATCGGCCGCGAGGAAGTCCTCCGGTACGGCGTCCACCTGGCCGACGGCGAGGTCGTCAAGGTCGACGGCACCGTCGATGCCGGATTTGCGGTCACCGTTGCCGACGGCCAGACCGTCCGCGCGCGCCGGCTGCTGTTGACCACCGGATTGATCGACGAATTGCCCGACATCCCCGGGTTGCGGGAGCGGTGGGGCAAAGATCTGCTGCACTGCCCGTATTGCCACGGCTGGGAGGTGCGCGACCAGGCGATCGGCGTCCTCGCGGTCAACGCGTGGGCGATCCATCAGGCGCAGATGTTCCGTCAGTTGAGTCGGGACGTGACGCTTTTCCTCAACGACGCGCTGAGCTTGTCCGGAGAGGATGCAGCCGCGCTGTCGGCCCGTGGGATCAAGGTCGTGGAAGGCGCGGTGGTCGCGGTGGAGTCACGCGATGACAAACTCACCGGCGTCCGGCTCGCGGGCGGGACGTTCGTCGAGCGGGAAGCACTGACGGTGACGCCGAGATTTGTCGCCCGCGCAGGATTCCTCGACGACCTCGGTCTCGAATCGCAGGAGCATCCGATGGGTGTCGGCGAGCACATCCCGGCAGACGAGAACGGTGTGACGTCCGTGCCGGGCGTCTGGGCCGCAGGCAACATCACCAATCTGATGGCGCAGGTGTCCGCCGCGGCCGCCGCCGGAGCGATGGCCGGCGCCCAGATCAACGCCGACCTCATCGCGGAGGAAGTCCGGTTGGCTGTCGGCGACGGGGAGGGCCGGTCGGTGACGGCTTGATTTCAGTTCAGGGGCCCGACTCTGGCAGAATGGCTAGCTGGTTCGCCGGACCCGGCTCAACACCGACCGGCGGTCACACCACACGAACAGCAAAACCGGGCGTTTCAATTCCGAAACGTCGCTGAATTGCAATGTGACCATAGAAGGAAGTAACTCGTGGCTGTCAAGATCAAGCTCACCCGCCTCGGCAAGATCCGCAATCCCCAGTACCGCATCGTCGTCGCCGACTCGCGTACCCGCCGCAACGGCCGGGCCATCGAGACCATCGGTCGGTACCACCCTAAGGAAGAGCCTTCGCTCATCGAGATCGACACCGAGCGCGCGCAGTACTGGCTGGGAGTCGGCGCACAGCCGACCGAGCCCGTCGCCGCACTCCTGAAGATCACCGGTGACTGGCAGAAGCACAAGGGCCTGCCGGGCGCCGAGGGCACCCTGCGCGTTGCCGAGCCGAAGCCGTCGAAGGTGGATCTGTTCAACGCCGCGCTCGCCGCTGCCGACAACGCACCCGCTGCAGAGGCCACCACCCCGAAGAAGAAGGCCGCCAAGAAGGCCGACAGCAGCGCCGACGAGGCTGCAGCCGAGGCCCCCGCTTCTGAGGCAACCGACAAGTGAGTGTCGTTGTCGCTGACGCAGTCGAACATCTCGTTCGCGGCATCGTTGCCTTCCCGGATGACGTGCGCGTTGAGCTCGTCACCGGTCGGCGCGGACGTTTTGTCGAGGTTCACGTGAACCCGGAGGATCTGGGTAAGGTCATCGGCCGTAACGGTCGTACGGCCACCGCGTTGCGCACGCTTGTCACCGGTATCGGTGGCCGGGGTGTGCGGGTCGACATCGTCGACACCGATCGCTGATCGGTAGTAGACACATGGATCTGGTTGTCGGCCGCGTAGCCAAAACGCACGGCGTGCGCGGTGAATTGGTGGTCGACGTCCGGACCGATGAACCCGGCGAACGCTTTGCCGTCGGCAGCGTCCTTCGTGGACGCAAGTCGACCGGCAAGAACACGTTTGTCGAGAACAACTACACGGTGACGGCCGCCCGGAATCATTCCGGGCGGCTGTTGCTGACCCTGGCGGAGGTCACCGACCGCGACACGGCCTCCGACATGCGCGGGACGCTCTTCCTCATCGACACCGACGATGTCTCCTCTGGTGACGACCCCGACGAGTTCTATGATCATGAGCTCCAAGGAGCCCCGGTCCGGACCGTGTCCGGCGACGATGTCGGTGTTGTCACCGACGTTCTTCACATGCCCGGTGGCGATCTGCTGTCGGTCACAACGACCGACGGCCGTGAAATCCTCATTCCGTTCGTGACGGCGATCGTCCCAACGGTGAGTCCCGATCTCATCGAGATCGACCCCCCTGACGGCCTGCTGGATCCAGAGTGACCGAGGGGGCTTCACCGGCGGAGACGTCACAGCCGGCCCTTCGGATCGGCGTCGTCTCGATTTTCCCCGAGTACCTCGAGCCGATGCGAATGGCATTGCTCGGCAAGGCAATTGACCGGGGTATCCTCGCGCTCGACACATACAACCTCCGCGACTGGACCCACGACGTGCATCGGGCCGTCGATGATTCGCCCTATGGTGGCGGTCCCGGGATGGTCATGAAACCCACGGTGTGGGGTCCCTGCCTCGACGAGGTTTGTCCGGATGACGCCCTGTTGGTGGTGCCGACACCGGCCGGTGTCCCGTTCACCCAGGCGACGGCCCACGCCTGGAGCAAAGAACGGCATATCGTCTTTGCCTGCGGCCGCTACGAGGGCATCGACCAACGGGTCATCGATGATGCAGCCAAACGTGTTCGGGTCCAAGAAGTTTCGATCGGAGACTTCGTACTCATCGGTGGCGAGGTGGCCGTGATGGCCATGGTGGAGGCCACCGTCCGTCTCATCGACGGGGTTCTGGGCAATGCGAACTCGCATCAGCAGGATTCATTCTCTGACGGTTTGCTCGAAGGGCCGAGTTACACCCGGCCACCGTCGTGGCGGGGTCTGGACGTACCGCCGGTGTTGCTCAGTGGCGATCACGCCAAACAGGAACGCTGGCGCCGTGAGCAGTCCATCGAACGGACCCGTGCCCGTCGTCCCGATCTCCTGCCGCCCGATCTGCTGCCACCCGACCCGACGGAGTCCGGCGCGGGTTAGGATCTCCGCACACCATTGGGGGGTGGCGATGAGTACGGAATCCGCAAGGACAGTGGCGGTGAGCAAACGGGCATGGGATTCCCTGCTCGATGAAGTCGACCGGCAGCGGGCCCAACTGCGCGATGTCGAAGAACAACTGCGCACGATGACCGTCGAGGTGACCTCGACGGATCGACTGGTCACAGTGGTCACCAATGCCCGCGGCGCCCTGATCGACCTGCGTCTGGAACCCCTTGCGCTGCGCCGCTATCGCGCCGACCAGTTGTCGTCCCTGATCTGTGAACTCGCCGCAAGAGCAGATGGCGAACTTGCCGTCCAACGGAACCAGCTGACCGAGCAGATCGTCGAAAACCCGGGGCCGCACTATCGGGATCTCGATGAGGTCGCCGCGCGGGAGGGGGCGTGATGGACGAGAGACCCGGCAGTGACCTGCTTGTCGACGACGCGGCACTGGCCGCCGCGGTACACCGGCTCGCCCCGGTGGTAGGGGAGGTCGAGGCGATCCTGGCAGAGGTCGATGCGATCGTCGGTGATCTCCGGCGCGACTGCTCCGGCCACCACACCGGTGCCGCGTTCGACTCGGCCCAGTCCGCGTTGGCCCGTGTGACCGAGGCGGAACTACGGGCTGTCCGGTCATCCGTCCTTGCCTTCAGTGCCAACCTCACCCGTGCCTCCGCCGAGTTCGGCGACGTGGACACCGCGGCTGCCGACGCGCTCGGAACCCGGCAATGCTGAGTGGTCCCGTTGCTGCGGTGCTGGAAAAGCTTTGGCCGGCAACAGATCCGGATCGAATTGATCTCGCCGCCGAGCGGTTTTCGGCGTTGGCGCAGCGCCTCTCAGAAGTGCAGGTCATCCTCGATGATGCGGCCCGTGAGATCGCGGCGACCGGTGACGGACATGCGGTGATCGCGATGACGGAGCAGGCCCGCCGCATCGTCGACATCGACCTGACCACCGTGATCGACCGTCTGGCCCACCATGCCACCACCACGCACGCCTACGGTGATGCGGTCGCCGAGACGCAGGAACGGCTCACCGTCGTCGCGGCGATCGCCGATCGAGACCTGCTGGCAGGTCAGGTTGTGGCGACCGCGACCGGCGACACCACCAGGCTGTCGGGTGCACATGACGCGGCGGCCCGGGTGATGACTGCGGCCGCCGGACAACTCGACTGGCGAACCCGAGAGATCACCGACGACCTGGCATCGAAGAGTGATTCCGAACGCGGCGAAAACCAGTCCGGCGCCGGGGGAGCCCCGATGATGGCCCCGATGGGTGGGGCCATGGCCGGCGCGTTGGCCGGCGGGATGGCGCATGCGGGCGCAGGCCATCGATCGGACCACGATGTCGCCGACATCGATCTGGCGATGCTGCGCTCCCGGGCAGCTCACCTGGCCGCTGTCCAGCCACCGGAGGTGGCGCCATGGATCCGGCTTGCGGTCGGCCTGGGTGCGGCAGGCGACGGCCGCCACGTCGTGGTGGTCGGGACCAGTGAACTGGGTGGATACCTGCGTCCGGGTACGTCGCTGGAATCACACGAGGTCGTGGTGGGCGATGGGCGCGCACCCGAACTCGCGATCATGAGCTACTTCACCGACCGCGACATCGAGCCGTTGGCGGTCTGTGCCGCCACGCCACCGCCTCCTGACGTTGCCGCCGAGATCGCCGAGAGCGGAGCCCAGAATCTCGGCGTCGGCGACGGCAGCGACGAGGACTCCGGGCAGTGACCGCGCATCGCATCGATGTGCTCGGATCAGGCGTCGCGGCTCTGGTCGATAGTGTCGAACCGCGGCAGGTGAGTCGGGCCGGCCTGATCCTGACCGTTACCGCGCTCGATGCCGCGGCGGTTCCGACCGATGGCGTGATCACCGCTGTATTGACCGATTGGCGAGCGAATCGGCCGGTCGGGCCGGCCCACCGACTGTCGGTCGGATCGATGCGAGCCCGACTGGATGGGGCCGCGTTGTCGGCTGGGCATGCGGGGCGGATGTCGGAATACCGGACGGAGTTCAGCCGGGCACGTGCCGTCGCGGCCCTCGAGTTCGGAATCGCCGGCAAAGGGCGCGATGGCCTGCGGGAACTCGTCTGCGAGGCGTGTGCCGCGACCGGTTCGACCGTTTTGGTCGCAAATGTCCTTCGCGATCACATCGAGGGATAACCTCTTCGAATGGCCCACTGGTTCCAGGAGAACATCGTCGACAACGGGCGACTACCGCTGTTCGTGGCGTATGTCGGATTCATCCTGGGCTTTCTCGGGATCCGAATCAGTGTCCGGCTGATCCGCGCCGAGGTCAGCTGGTGGTTCAACAACGTGACTCCGGGCGGGATGCACATTCACCACGTCGTGTTCGGGACCGTGCTCACGATGATCTCGGGCCTGGGCCTGATCTCGATGTCGATCAACGGTTCGCAGGTGGTGCTGTCGATCTTCGCCGGGCTGTTCGGAATCGGGGCGGCGCTGGTACTCGACGAGTTCGCGCTCATCTTCTATCTGAGAGATGTGTACTGGGCCGAAGAGGGCCGGGCGTCGATCGATGCGGTATTTGTTGCCCTCGCGGTCATGGGCCTTTTGCTGATGGGTTTTCGCCCCTTCGAGATCGACGACGCCGACACCGGCGATGTCGTGTCGTTGGTCGCATTGGGCGTCTCCCTGGTTGTTGTCGCGGTACTGACCGGCATCGTTCTGCTCAAGGGCAAGATCTGGACCGGGTTGATCGGGCTGTTCATCTTCCCGTTGCTGATCATCGGATCGATCCGGTTGGCTCGTCCGACTTCTCCGTGGGCGCGGTGGCGTTACACCAAGCGCGAGAAGAAGATGGCTGCGGCGGTACGCCGGGAACGCCGCATTCGGCGCCCGCTGATCCGGGCCAAGATCTTCATGCAGGACCTGATGGCCGGAAAACCGGACGTCGCACACGCCAAGGCCGGAGCTGAGGCCGAACTCGATGTGGTGGTCCATGCCGCGCCGGCACCAGGGGAGTCGGGCGAGTTGGTGCTGACCAAGGCGATTTCTCACGGGCGGGGTCCTTCTGGCACAATTGACCAGTTGCCGATCGACGGTCAGCCACCAGGTTCTCCTGTTCGCTGATCTGTCGCGGAGACAAACGAATCAGAGCACGAACCAGTCGAGCCGCAAGGCCGCTAGGTTCCTCTGCTCACGCCGACAGGATTGGACCGACAATATGAACACTCTGGATTTCTTGGACAACAAGTCCCTGCGCGACGACATCCCCGACTTCCGTCCGGGTGACACCCTCAATGTTCACGTCAAGGTGATCGAGGGCTCGAAAGAACGCGTTCAGGTCTTCAAGGGTGTTGTCATCCGTCGTCAGGGTGGTGGCGTCCGCGAAACCTTCACGGTTCGCAAGGTGTCGTTCGGTGTCGGCGTCGAGCGCACCTTCCCGGTTCACAGCCCGAACCTGGCCAAGCTCGAGATCCTGACCCGCGGTGACGTTCGTCGTGCGAAGCTCTACTACCTCCGCGACCTGCGTGGCAAGGCCGCGAAGATCAAAGAAAAGCGCTGACACACTAGGCTTGCGGCGTGGTCGACACCCCCCGCACTCCTGACGGTTCGCATCCTTACGGAAACGAACCCGCCAGCGACATTCCGTCCGAATCGGATGACTCCCCGCGCCCCTGGCGCAGCCTGGACGATGGTGATGGCCGTAAGCCCAAGAAAAAGGGCTCTCTGCTTCGCGAAACCGTCATCATCATCGTCTGTGTGCTGCTGCTCACCTGGGTGCTGCAGACATTCATCGGGCGGCAGTATGTGATTCCTTCGGAATCTATGCAGCCAACTCTCACCGGATGCGACGGTTGCACCAACGATCGCATCGTGATCGACAAGCTGTCCTATCGCTTCGGTGATCCCGAGCCAGGGGATGTTGTCGTCTTCAAGGCGCCGACATCGTCGTGGGATCTGGGATGGAAATCCCCTCGGTCATCGAACACCTTGGTCCGCGGCTCTCAGAACGCATTGTCGTGGTTCGGCTTCGCGCCGCCCGACGAGAACAATCTGGTCAAGCGTGTGATCGCGGTCGGCGGCCAGCGCATCGAGTGCCACAATGCCGATGGCACCGGCGCCAAGGTCGACGGCAAGCCCTTGGTCGAGCCGTACATCGACCTGGAGCTGCAGCGCAAGAACGCAGAGCTCCGGCCTGCGGAACTCCTGGACGCCAATGGCGAACTCAACTCGTGCTTCGGTCCCGATTTCGGTCCGCTCGATGTACCTGAGGGACAGGTCTGGGTCATGGGCGACAATCGGGGCAATTCCGCCGACTCTCGTTACCACATGGATGACCAGTTGCACGGCATGGTTCCGGTTGATGACATTCGCGGCAAAGTCCGCTTGATCATCTACCCGTTCTCCCGCTTCGGCAGCGTAGAGTCCATCAACCCGCAGAAGTAACGATGTCCGCGGCAACGAAGTGGCCACCCCGGGTGGCGATTCGACGAGCGGCCGGCCTTCGGACTTTCGAGGCCGCCCTCAATCGCAGTGGACTCGGGCCGGTCGCCGGGGTCGATGAGGCCGGTCGCGGAGCCTGTGCGGGCCCGCTGGTCGTGGCGGCCTGTGTTCTCAAGCCGACTCAGCTGGTTTCGCTCGCGGGACTTGATGATTCGAAGAAATTGAGTGAGTCGACCAGGGAAAAGCTGTACAAGTCGGTGACCCGTCATGCGTTGGCGTGGTCGGCCGTGATCGTCGATGCCGATGAGATTGACCGGATCGGGATCCACGTGGCCAATATCGAGGGCATGCGACGGGCTGTGGCAGGTCTGCCGGTCAGCCCCGGATACGTGCTATCCGATGGCTTTCTGGTGCCCGGTCTGACCGCTCCCTCACTTCCGGTGATCGGCGGCGACGGGGCAGCGGCCTGTATTGCCGCCGCCAGCATCATCGCAAAGGTCACCAGGGACCGGATCATGGTCGCCATGGATCGTGAGCTTCCCGGGTATGGATTTGCGGTCCACAAGGGATACAGCACGCAGATGCACATGAGCTGTCTTGATGACCTGGGGCCGTCGGACCAGCATCGGATGTCGTATCGCAATGTGCGGATGCGCGTCCGCGTGCCCTGATAGTTGTCCTCGGTGCCCTGATAGTTGTCCTCGGTGCACAGTGAGGTGGTGCGGGCGCGTTACCCTTACAGGATGAGCGCCGAGGATCTCGAGAAGTATGAAACCGAGATGGAACTGTCCCTGTACCGCGAATACAAGGACATCGTCGGTCAATTCACCTACGTGGTTGAGACCGAACGACGGTTCTATCTCGCCAATGCGGTGGATATGGTGCCCCGCAACGCCGACGGAGAGGTCTACTTCGAAGTCCGCATGAGCGACGCCTGGGTGTGGGACATGTACCGTCCGGCCCGCTTTGTGAAGCAGGTGCGGGTGATCACGTTCAAGGACGTCAACATCGAAGAACTCGAGAAGCAGGATCTGCGGCTGCCCGAGGATGGGGTTCTGGGCGACTAGTCGGGGGATTTCTCGCACGGCGTCTGCGGGATATGCTGTCGCACAAAGGATGAACTCAGGAGGAGATCACCGACCGGGAGCCGTCTGAGACGAGCAGCGCCTGATCGTCGGCGAGCAGACGGAGCGTGAATTGCTTGCCGTAGCGGCGGGCGACCTCCTCGATGACCGCGCGACCCGACACGATTCCTTCGGCGTGCGGCACGATGACCTCATCGATCCAGCCGAGCCCCACGGTCGAGCGCAATCCGCTCGCTTCGGTCGGGTCGTCGAGCAGGCCGAGCGGTTCGATGTCGGCGCCGACAACGCAGGCGCCCGCGCTCACACCGATATACGGAAGACCTGCACGGACGTGTTCGGTGAGCACGTCGGCGAAGCCGGTGCGCCGCATCGCCGCGAGTAGGTGGAAGACGTTGCCGCCGGAGACGAAAACGGCGTCGACGGAGGTCAGCGCATCCTTGATGTCGGTCGCCGGCATTGTCTCGATGTCGAGTTCGGTCGTTTCCCAGCCCTGACCGCTCAATGTTGCGCGGTCGAAATCCACCCAGCCGCGGTCGGTGTAGATCGATGACGCCGTCGGGACGAAGCCGATGCGTGCGCCTGGTTTGGTCCGGGGCGTCAGGAATCCGGGGACGGCGTCCAGCCATCGACTGACCAGCAATAGTTCGGCCATGTCACCAGCCTGCCACAACTGCGTCGGACAGTCCGCCCTGAGATCTCCTGTGGCGCAACGGGTGAACTGGGTTCATCGGAAGGCCCGCAGCATCGCTGTTCAGTGCTGCCGGATTGCCGGAGGTGGGTTGGGTATCGCAGTTGGTATCGCGCGACTTTGTGATGGGTGAACTCATCGCGGAGGCGTAGCTCAAGTAGCCCCGACTTTCCACAGTTCGGTTCTGTGTCCACAGGAGAGGATTCTGTGGCCGGTTTTTCGGTGGTGTGCCGGTGGTGGTCGTCATGGTTGGTTCATGAATCAGTCGGGAGATCATTCGGGTCGCGATGGCGCGAGGCTGTCGCGTCGTGAGGTCGGGCAGTTGGGTGAGGATCTGGCCGTCCGGTTTTTGGAAGATGCGGGCTGGGTGGTGGTGGCTCGCAATTGGCGTTGTCGCTACGGCGAGTTGGATGTGATCGCTGTTGACGGCATCGCGTTGGTGGTGGTGGAGGTCAAGGCGCGGACGGGGTCGTTGTTCGCTGATGCCGCCGAAGCGGTGTCGTTCGAGAAGTACAAGCGGATGCGGCGGCTGGCGGCGCTGTGGTTGCGCGAGCAGGACCGGGGATGGCCGGTGGTGCGTTTCGACGTGATCGCCGTGCAGTTGAATTCGGCGGACCAGCCGACGTTTTCGCATCTGCGTGGGGTGTTCTGAGGTGAAGCTCGGTCGGGTGAGGTCGGTGGCCCTGAGCGGTGTCGAGGGGGTCGTGGTCGAGATCGAGGCGTCGATCGGGCAGGGGTTGCCGGGGGTGCATCTGGTGGGTTTGGGGGATGCGGCCTTGAAGGAGGCCAAGGATCGGGTACGGGCGGCGATCACCAATACCGCGGCAGCAAACAAGGGTTCTGCCGATGAGTCCGGTGGTGCGGCGCAGAAATGGCCGGAGGGGCGGATCACGTTGGCGTTGTCGCCTGCGACGCTGCCGAAAGCTGGCTCGATCTTTGATCTCGGACTGGCGCTTGCGGTGTTGGCCGCGAATTCCGACAAGCCGTCGGCGTTGTTGGAGAAGTCGGTGTTCATCGGAGAGTTGGCCCTTGATGGGCGGGTGCGGCCGGTGCGGGGTGTATTACCGGCGGTGGTCGCGGCGCGTAAGGCGGGGTTCGCGTATGTGGTTGTGCCGCTGGCGAATGTCGCAGAGGCGACGCTGGTCTCGGGGATCGAGGTGGGTGGGGCGGCACACCTGCGGGAGGTGTTGGGGTGGCTGCGGGGTGCGAATGTGCTGGACACGGTGTGTGAAACGGTGCAGCGCGCGTCGGCGTCGGTGTCTCCGGATCTGTGCGATGTGGTGGGTCAGGATGAGGCGCGGTATGCGATGGAAATCGCGGCCGCCGGTGCCCATCATCTGTTGCTGACGGGTCCGCCGGGGATCGGGAAGACGATGTTGGCGCGTCGGTTGCCGGGGATTCTGCCGCCGTTGGGGGAGTCGGAGGCGTTGGAGGTCACCGCGATCCATTCGATTGCCGGTGGTCTGCCGGAGCATCATCCGTTGGTGACCGAGGCGCCGTTCATTGCGCCACATCATTCGACGACGGTGACGGCGATGATCGGTGGCGGGACGGGGATGGCCAAACCGGGTGCGGTGTCTCGGGCACATCGGGGAGTTCTCTTTCTGGATGAATGTGCCGAACTCGGGGTGAAGGTGCTCGAAACCCTGCGAACACCGTTGGAAGACGGTGAGGTTCGGGTCGCCCGCCGTGACGGGGTGGCGCGATTCCCGGCTCGGTTCCAGCTCGTCCTGGCCGCAAACCCCTGTCCCTGCGCGCCCGCCAACGATGTGGACTGCGTGTGCTCACCAACAGCCCGCCGCCGTTATCTGGGGAAGTTGTCCGGTCCGCTGATGGACCGGGTGGACATCAGGGTCCGGATGGATCCGCCCGGCAACGCCGCGCTGACCGCCGGTGCCGCTGAAACGAGCGCCGAGGTCCGTGAGCGGGTGATCGCGGCCCGCGGCGCGGCCCGGGAACGATGGCGTGGACAAGGCTGGCAGACGAACTCGGAAGTACCCGGTTCGGTGCTGCGGCGAGGGGAGTTCCGGCTGCCGCCAGACGTGACCCGTCCGATCGAACTTTTCCTGCGAGACGGTCGCATCACCGCCCGGGGGGCCGATCGCGCGTTGAGACTTGCTTGGACGCTCGCCGATCTGGCCGGCGCGGGCGAGCCGTCGGAAGACCATGTGGCACAGGCACTGATGTTCCGTGACCGCGGATACAACTGAGGGGGAGTAGTGCTCGACGAACACCAGCGGCGGGACTGGGCATATCTGGCCGCCGTTGCCGAACCACCCAGCGCGGCGCTGCGTACGTTGATTGCCGACGTCGGGGTGAGCGAGGCGGCAAAGGCCGTTGCCACCAGGGTGATCCCGCCGAAACACGCTGAGGTGCTTCGGCTGACCGAAGCGCGGTTCGGCGTCAACACCGCCGCTGCAGACCTCGAGACGGCGGCGCGACTCGGTGGCCGGTTGGTGACACCGGACGACACCGAATGGCCGGGTTGGCAACTGCTGACCCTGAGCAAGGCCGACACCGCCGCGAAAGGCGGCGAACCGCTGGCCTTGTGGGTGCGAGGACCAGTCGAACTCGACGGGGCCGTCGACCGATCGATCGCAATCGTTGGGTCGCGCGCGGCGTCGGGATACGGCGAGCATGTCACCGGGTTGATGTCGAATGGGCTGGCCGCCGAGAGCTGGACCGTGGTGTCGGGCGGCGCGTACGGGATCGACGGCGTTGCGCACCGCAACGTGCTTGCCTCCGGAGGTCTCACCATCGCGGTACTGGCCTGCGGCATCGATCGCGATTATCCGGCGGGTCACGCGCGGTTGTTGTCCGAGATCGCCCGCACCGGAATGGTGATCAGTGAGTACGCGCCCGGTACCACCGCAGCCAAACATCGGTTCCTCACCCGGAACCGACTGGTGGCCGCCTTGTCGTCGGCAGTCGTAGTTGTCGAGGCCGGTCACCGCAGCGGTGCGGCGAACACCGCCGCCTGGGCCCGCAAGCTCGGGACACCACTTGGCGCTGTACCCGGACCGGTCACCTCGGCGACGTCGGTGGGTTGCCACCGGATGATTGCCGACGGTGTTGCGCAGCTGGTGACCGACTCGCGTGACGTCCTACGCCTCGCGCAGCCGGAAGGTGCAGATGCCGTTGCGCCAGAGGCCGGTCCGCTCGGCCGCCGCACCGACAACCTCGATGCCGACCAGTTGCGGGTCTACGACGCCGTTCCGGCTTCCGGATCCCTGACGATCGGCGAGATCTCGTTCGCGTGCGGACTCGATGTGCGGCAGGTCCGATCGGCGCTGGCGGTCCTCGAGGCCCGAGGGATGCTCAACACCGACGGTTCGGGCTGGAGGTTGGCTCGGGATGGGTGACGTGCAGATCTCACGGTGTCTTCGGGACGCCGGTGACCTTGCCGATGATCAAGTCGGACAGCGCTGTTGGTAGCAACCCGACCAACGGGGCCGAGATCTTGTTCGCTGCACCCACCACGTAGCGGGCGCGGGGACGGGTGGCCGTCAGCGCCGACTCGATCGATGCCGCCACCATCTCGGCCGGTACTGCAGCCTTCTGCGCCGACGAGATCGTCTTGCGATATCCGTTGATGTGTTTGGTGTACAGCTTTCGGTCCGCATCCGAGAGTTCGGTGAGGCTGTTGTCCAGCGTGGACTCGGCGTCACGCCAGATATCGGTATCGGTCTGCCCGGGTTCGATCAAGACAACCCGAACATGCCAGGGCCGCAACTCGATTCGCAGCGCGTCTGCCAGCCCTTCGAGAGCGAACTTGGATGCGTTGTATGCCCCGGTCATCGGCGTCGCGATCCGTCCGCTGACCGACGACACGAAAATCACCCGGCCCCGCGCTGCCCGCAGGCGCGGCATAACGGCCTGCGTCACCGCATGCTGACCGACTACGTTCACCTCCATCTGATGACGCAGTTGCTCCGGTGAAATGGTCTCGACCGGACCACCCACGACGATTCCGGCGTTGTCGACCACGGCATCGAGACGGTCGGGCAGAACGTCGTTCAACGCGTGGATCTGTCCACCATCGGTGACGTCGAGTGTGGTAGCGCCGGACATGTGTGATCCACACTACTTAGGGTTACCTATTTTCGGGTACGGTGGAGCGGGTGGCTGGAGCCGGCCTGACGAAGACCGTCGGCCCACCCGCCTTTGACGAGAGGACGTATGCGTGGCGAAGCGCGAAAACACGATGACGGTTCAGCGAACCGAGCAACTCACACCCCATCTGGTGCGGGTGTACCTCGGGGGCGCCGGATTCGACGACTTCCAGGCGAACGACGACACCGACATGTACATCAAGTTCATGTTTCCGGCAGAGGAAGCGGAGGCCACCAAACCACGCGGACTGCAACGGATTCGAGCCAAGCTTCACGGTGATGAGCCGACGATCCTGCGTACCTACACAGTCCGGCGGGTCGACCATGCCGCACGTGAGATCGCGGTGGACTTCGTTGTCCACGGCGAGGCGGGCATCGCCGGTCCCTGGGCTGCCGCGGCCCAGCCCGGCGAGGAGATCCGGTTTTTCGGGCCGGGCAGCGGTTACCGCCCGAAGACGGACGTCGACTGGCATTTGCTCGCTGCTGACGAAGCGGGACTCCCGGCGCTGGCAGCAGCCCTCGAGGTCATGCCCGACGGAACCGTCGTGAAGGCATTCATCGAGGTTGCCGGACCCGAAGACGAAGTCGACCTGATCGCCCCGGACACCGCCGAGATCGTCTGGCTGCACCGCGGCGTCGGTTCTGATGCGATCACCGATGAGCTGGGCGGGGCCAACGCCCCGATCGTCGCTGCGGTCCGGAACGCCGAGTGGCTGCCCGGTTCGGTGCAGGTGTTCATCCACGGCGAAGCCGAAGTCGTGATGCAGAATCTGCGCGGATACATCCGCAAAGAACGCGGAGTGCCTGCCGGCAACGCCTCGATCAGTGGTTATTGGCGACGCGGGCACACCGAAGAGGGCTTCCGTCAGTGGAAAGCGAGCCAGCGAACGCTCGAAGGCGCAAGCTAGCGCCGTCCCGATCCCGATGATGTGCGCTTTTGGCGAGCATTTGCCCAGGTCGGCATAACCAAAAGGGCACAATATCGGGGTTGGGGGTGTGGCGGCTTGCGACCGTCGGCGCAGATCGATTGGCTGAGCGGGTGAGCGCATCGATCATCGAGGACTACAAGAGCTATCTGCAGCTCGAATGCGGGCACAGCGAGCACACCGTGCGTGCCTACCTCGGTGACATCCGTTCGCTGATCAGCTTTGCCGGTGTTCGCGGCCTGGCGCCCTCGGCGATCGACCTGGCAACCCTACGAGCGTGGCTCGCGGCCCACAGCAAAGGTGGCGCCGCCCGGACGACCATCGCGCGACAGGCCTCATCGGCCAAGCGATTCACCGCGTGGGCCACCCGCGAAGGCATCCTGGCAGTCGACCCCGGCACCCGTCTGCAGGCACCCAAGGCGCACCGCACATTGCCCGGTGTCCTCAGCGCCGATCAGGCGACGGCCGCACTCACCCCGGCGGCGCCCGACCACGATCCCGACGATCCGGTCGCGCAACGCGATCAGCTCATCGTGGAATTGTTGTACGCCACCGGAATTCGAGTCGGGGAACTCTGTGGCCTCGACATCGACGACGTCGATCGTTCCCGGAACGTGCTGCGTGTCATCGGTAAGGGCAACAAAGAACGAACGGTGCCGTTCGGCACCCCGGCCGCCGCTGCCATCGATCGGTGGCTGCGAGTGGGCCGCCCGGCGCTGGCCCAACCCAAAGCCAGTCATGCGCTGCTGGTCGGGTCGAAAGGGGGACGGCTCGATCAGCGGATGGCCCGGACCGTCGTCCACAAAGTGCTGGGGGCTCTGCCCGATGCGCCGGATCTCGGTCCGCACGGCTTGCGGCACAGTGCCGCCACGCACCTGTTGGAAGGCGGCGCCGACCTGCGGGTCGTGCAAGAACTCCTCGGTCACGCCAGCCTGGCGACCACGCAGCTCTATACGCACGTCAGCGTCGAACGCCTGCGAAAAGTGCACGACCAGGCACATCCGAGAGCGTGAGACCGGTCAACCGTCACCCGGCTGCAGCGGCTTGAGTCGTACCCGGACCAGTCCGAGCAGGGCCAGGGGATCGAGGTACACCGCCGACGCCCCGGCCCCGCGGCGTGCGCCCCAGTGCAGGCAACCCCGCAGGCATTCGGCATGTCCGGACTCGAGGACCCCGATCGGCGACCCGCGGCCGACAACGGTCCCGGCCCGCACCGAGCCGGTCACCGGTTCGTAGGTGGTCAACAACCCGTCGGAATGCCGGATCGACACCACCGGTTTGCCCGCGACCTGACCCGAGAAGTGCACCACCCCAGCGCCTGCCGATCTGACAACCGCACCGGGCGAGGCCGCCAGGTCCACACCCCGATGTCCGGGGAGCCAGCGCTGCGGCGGTGGTTCGAATCGGCGCAGTACCGATGGCACCGGGGACAGCGGCCAGCTGTAGGCCTGATCGCTGCCGACGGCCGGAGCTGCGCCCGCAAGCGGCGCCGAGGGCGCGTTCAGCAGCGAGAAAATGACCAGCGCGGCGATCATCGACGTTGATGCTCGACGCAGTCGCCGCCGGAAGGCCATACTGAAGATGCTGACCGGTGATGGGGGATCGGGCCAGGTCAGGGAAGTGTCTGGGGAGTACGCGGTTGATCATCCACAGTTGCGCAGGGGGACTTGACAATCAGCGGCACGTGACGTGGAGAGGCGATTTCTCCTAGAGGCCCGGCGCGCGTAGACTCATATGGCGCTCTCGCCTCGGTGGGAGTGACTTCGCGCGCCTGCGGTCGGCTGACGTCAGTCCGTCCGACACGGGGTGTGGGCAGTCCTTCTTTGACAGAGGGTTCCACACCTGACAGGTGCCAGGGTCGGCGACCAACCGGATGCCGACGTCAAACTGCACATGAAAGTGAACACATGGCTGTCGTAACCATGAAGCAGCTGCTGGACAGCGGCGCTCATTTCGGGCATCAGACCCGTCGTTGGAATCCCAAGATGAAGCGATTCATCTTCACCGATCGCAACGGCATCTACATCATCGACTTGCAGCAGACGCTGACCTACATCGACAAGGCGTACGAGTTCGTCAAGGAGACGGTTGCCCACGGTGGCACCATCCTCTTCGTCGGTACCAAGAAGCAGGCTCAGGAATCCATCGCCGCAGAGGCCACCCGCGTCGGCATGCCGTACGTGAACCAGCGCTGGCTCGGCGGCATGCTCACCAACTTCTCGACCGTCCACAAGCGCCTTCTGCGCCTGAAGGACCTCGAGGCAATGGAGCAGACCGGTGGCTTCGAAGGCCGCACCAAGAAGGAAATCCTCATGCTCACGCGTGAGATGACCAAATTGGATCGCACCCTCGGTGGTATCCGGGACATGGCCAAGGTTCCGTCGGCCATCTGGGTCGTCGACACCAACAAGGAGCACCTGGCTGTCTCCGAGGCTCGCAAGCTGAACATCCCGGTCATCGCGATCCTGGACACCAACTGCGACCCCGACCTGGTCGACTACCCGATCCCGGGTAACGACGACGCAATCCGCTCGGCAGCGCTGCTGACCCACGTGATCGCTGCTGCGGTTGCCGAAGGTGTGCAGTCACGCGCCGGACAGGGTTCGTCCGACACCAAGCCTGAGAACGCAGCCGGCGAGCCCCTCGCCGAGTGGGAGCAGGAACTGCTGACGGAGGCCACCGCCCCCGCCGCAGAAGCTCCGGCAGCAGAAGCTCCGGCAGCCGAGGCTCCCGCCGCTGACGCGGAAACCCCTGCTCAGGCCTGATCCACTTCTGGTCCAACAACTTCCAGAATCATTCGACAACAGGAGGCTCGCCCACCCATGGCGAACTACACCGCCGCTGACGTCAAGCGGCTCCGCGAACTGACCGGTTCGGGAATGCTCGATTGCAAAAACGCTCTGGCCGCCAATGATGGCGATCTCGACAAGGCCGTCGAAGAGCTGCGGATCAAGGGTGCCAAGGACGTCGGCAAGCGCGCCGAGCGGTCCACGGCCGAAGGTCTGATCGCAGCGAAAGACGGCGCGATGATCGAGATCAACTCTGAGACCGACTTCGTTGCGAAGAACGATGAGTTCCAGGCCCTCGCGGCCCAGGTTCTCGACGCTGCGGTTGCCGCGAAGACGTCCGACGTGGAGGTCCTCAAGGCCGCCAAGGTCGGCGACGGCACGGTCGACGAGCTCGTTCAGGCGCTTGCTGCCAAGATCGGCGAGAAGCTGGTCCTGCGCCGTGTCGCCTACCACGGTGGCAAGGTTGCCTCGTACCTGCACAAGCGCGCGTCGGATCTGCCGCCGTCCGTTGGTGTCCTGGTCGAGTACACCGGTGACTCCGATGCTGCTGCAGAGGCCGCTCGCGGCGCTGCGATGCAGGTCGCCGCACTCAAGGCCAAGTACGCAACCCGTGACGAGGTCCCCGAGGATGTGGTCGCTTCCGAGCGTCGCATCGCCGAGCAGACCGCTCGCGAGGAGGGCAAGCCCGAGGCTGCGCTCTCCAAGATCGTCGAAGGTCGCGTCAACGGTTTCTACAAGGACGTCGTCCTCGTCGATCAGGCTTCGGTCACGGATTCGAAGAAGACCGTCAAGGCTGTTCTCGAAGAGGCGGGCGCTCAAGTAGTGTCGTTCACCCGTTTCGAGGTCGGACAGGCCTGATTTTTGTGCAAGGAACCCCGTGCGAATCCTTTGATTCGCCGGGGTTCTTTTGTGCAATGGTCCCGATACGATCGAGCCCGACGCAGATCACCCAGATGTAGATCACAAAGTGACGGGCGTCAGAATTAGTCTGACGCACACCGGCACAACGAAGGGACACCCCACATGACCGAGGACATCACGCCCGAGCGCACCGGATTCAAGCGCGTGCTTCTCAAGCTCGGTGGCGAGATGTTCGGCGGCGGCAAGGTCGGGCTCGATCCCGATGTTGTCTCGACCGTTGCCGACCAGATTGCCGAAGTGGTCAATTCGGGTGTCCAGGTGGCAGTTGTCATCGGTGGTGGCAACTTCTTCCGCGGCGCCGAGCTGCAACAGCGGGGCCTCGAGCGCTCACGTTCCGATTACATGGGCATGCTCGGTACGGTCATGAATTGCCTTGCGCTGCAAGACTTCCTGGAGAAGCGCGGCATCGTCACGCGTGTGCAGACCGCCATCACCATGGGTCAGGTCGCCGAGCCCTACATTCCGTTGCGCGCCGAGCGACACCTCGAGAAGGGCCGCGTCGTCATCTTCGGCGCCGGCATGGGCATGCCCTATTTCTCCACCGATACCACCGCCGCGCAGCGCGCCCTCGAGATCAAGGCCGAGGTCGTGCTGATGGCCAAGGGCGTCGACGGTGTCTACTCCGCCGATCCGCGGGTCGACCCCGACGCCACGCTCTACCGCGAGATCACGCACCGCGAGGTCATCGAAAAGGGCCTCAAGGTTGCAGACGCGACAGCCTTCAGCCTGTGTATGGACAACCAGATGCCGATGCTGGTGTTCAATTTGCTGGAGCAGGGGAACATTGCCCGAGCGGTCGCAGGTGAGAAGATCGGAACACTGGTCAGCACCTGACCGGTCGCCATACCCACAAAGCACGAGCACACGACAACGGAGGACACCATGATCGACGACGCGCTCCTGGACGCCGAGGAAAAAATGGAAAAAGCTGTCGGTGTCGCGCGCGACGACATGGGCTCGGTCCGGACCGGACGCGCCAATCCGGCGATGTTCAACCGGGTCACCATCGACTACTACGGTTCGACGACCCCGATCACGCAGGTTGCTTCCATCAACACCACCGAAGCGCGCATGGTGGTCATCAAGCCGTATGAGGCCAGCACGTTGGGGCCCATCGAGACCTCCATCCGCAATTCCGACCTGGGTGTGAACCCGACCAATGATGGCAACATCATTCGGATCTCGATTCCACAGCTGACCGAAGAGCGCCGCCGCGAGCTCGTCAAACAGGTCAAGTCGAAGGGTGAGGACGCCAAGGTCTCCATCCGCAACGTGCGCCGCAAGGCCGTCGATGAGCTCAAGCGCATCCAAAAAGACGGCGAAGCCGGTGAAGACGATGTGACGCGGGCCGAGAAAGATCTCGACAAGACCACCTCGTCATACGTCACCCAGATCGATGAGCTGGTCAAGCACAAGGAAGCGGAACTGCTTGAGGTCTGAGTCACCGTTTGGTGACGTACCTCTGGCGGTGACTGAAGGAGCAGGGCATCAGGTGACCGATACGAATCGGCCGCAGGGCACACCAGGTCCGCAGCCCAAGGGCTCCACTTCCCGCGCGGGACGTGACCTACCGGCTGCCATCGGTGTGGGCGGCACACTCGGTGTGTCGCTGATCCTGATCCTCATCTTCATACCCGAGGTGTGGTTCCCCGTGGTCGCCGTGGCCATCGGCGTCGCGAGCTGGGAAGTCACCAAGCGGCTGCGTGAGAACGGCATCAACGTCGCATTGATCCCGATCCTGGTCGGCGGTCAGGCCATGATGTGGGTGAGCTGGCCATGGGGTGTCACGGCGTCGATCGTCGCGCTGGCCGCGACGGTGCTGGTGTCGATGATCTGGAAGTTGTTGGCGCAGGGGCTGAACTCCGCGCCCGAGAACTACCTGCAAGATCTTGCCGGCACCACGCTGGTGCTGTGTTGGCTCCCGCTGATGGGCTCGTTCGGTGCGTCGATGGTCCTCGAGGACAACGGCGCCGCCCGGGTGTTCACCCTGATGATCGTGGTGGTCTGCTCGGACGTCGGCGGCTACGTGTTCGGTGTGCTGCTGGGCAAGCATCCGATGGCACCTGCCATCAGTCCCAAGAAGTCGTGGGAGGGTTTGGTCGGTTCCCTGGTCTTCGGCATCGTCGGGTCGATCTTGACCATCGTGTTCGTCGTGGACGCGCAATGGTGGATCGGTTTGATCCTCGGACCGGTACTGGTCGTCTGCGCCACGCTCGGCGACCTTGTCGAATCACAGGTCAAGCGCGATCTCGGGATCAAGGACATGGGAACACTGTTGCCCGGTCACGGCGGCATCATGGACCGCCTCGATTCGCTGTTGCCTTCCGCTTTTGTGGTCTGGGCAATCCTGGGCGCCCTGCTCTAGTCGTAGCCAGGGACGCCCGGGATTCAGAACTGTCGGGAACTCAGGGTTGCGCCCTCTTGACGGCCCGGCGGACCTGCAACATCCGCAGGCTGCCGACAATCGCGGTGATGACCGCGCCCAGGATGGCCGCGATCAGCAAGCTGACCCCGAGGGGCAGGTTGACCGTCCAGAAGAACAAGTCGATGCTCTGCTTGTCGAGATTCTGCACGATGAACACCAGCAACATCAGGGTGATGACCGCGCCGACGATCAGGCCGACCCAGGCGGCGCGGGTACGGGTGTGCTTCACATCGTCGAGGGCCTGGCGCCGAAGTTCGTCCCGGTGATCGGCGACGGGCACGTCGCCTCCGACCGGGTTGGTTTCCGGTGGCGTCTGGTCCGGGTTCTCATAACCCGCGGGTTCCTGCGGATATCCATCTGTCGGCTGCGTCATATGTCCATAGTCCTCTGACTGTCGCCCGACGACAATCACAGTCGTGAAATTGGCATCTGCGGCGGATCTACGTCACGCTTTAACCATGACAGTTCCGATTCCGCTGGTGTTTGACGCGCCCAAACGCGGCATGCCTCCACAACACCTTGCAGATCTGGACGCCGCAGGACGTGTTGCGGCGGTCGCCAAACTCGGCCTCCCGAAGTTCCGCGCGGACCAGCTGGCCCGTCAGTACTACTCGCGGCTCAACGCCGATCCCGCCGAGATGACCGATCTACCTGCGGCGATGCGCGAACCGGTGGGACAGGCGCTGTTTCCGAAGCTGATGACCGTGGTCCGGCACATCGCCTGCGACGACAACACCACCCGCAAGACACTGTGGCGGCTGCACGACGGAACCCTGCTCGAATCGGTACTGATGCGTTACACCGACCGCACCACGCTCTGCATCTCGAGTCAGGCCGGCTGCGGCATGGCCTGCCCGTTCTGTGCCACCGGGCAGGGCGGCCTGGACCGCAACCTGTCGACCGCCGAGATCGTCGATCAGGTCCGGTCTGCGGCCCGTGCGATGCGTGATGGGGAGCTGGGCGAGCCCGGCCGCCTGTCCAATGTGGTGTTCATGGGCATGGGTGAGCCGCTGGCCAACTACAAGCGTGTGATCGACGCCGTCCGGAAGATCACCTCGCCCGCACCCGACGGTCTGGGTATCTCCCAGCGGTCGGTGACGGTGTCCACGGTGGGCCTGGCCCCGGCGATCCGCCGGATGGCCGATGAAGGCCTCACCGTCACCCTCGCGGTGTCCCTGCACACCCCGGACGACGAACTGCGCGACACCCTGGTCCCGGTGAACAACCGGTGGTCGGTGAAAGAGGTGCTCGACGCCGCGCGCTACTACGCGGACAGCACCGGTCGCCGGGTCTCGATCGAATACGCCCTCATCCGCGACATCAACGACCAGCCCTGGCGTGCCGACATGCTCGGCGACAAGCTGCGCAAGGCCCTCGGCCCGCTGGTGCACGTGAACCTGATCCCGCTCAACCCGACACCGGGTTCGCAGTGGGATGCCAGCCCCAAGCCCGCCGAGCGCGAGTTCGTCAGACGTGTCCTCGCCCAGGGTGTGTCGTGCACGGTTCGCGACACCCGGGGCCAGGAGATCGCCGCAGCCTGTGGGCAGTTGGCGGCCGAAGAGAAGTAGTCGCTGGGGCATCCGGCCCGCCCGGATGCAACCGAGCTGCATCCGGGCTGCAATGTCCGGGCGCGATCGTTGAACTCGAATCATTCGATACGAGGACAGGAATCGTGCCATGACCAGCACCACATCACCTACCGCATCCGAATCGTCGGTCGATCAGTTCGCCGACGCCGTGTTCGCAGACCTGCTGGGAGCACAGAACGTTTCTGCGCTCTATCTCGGCGATCGACTCGGCTGGTACCGGACGCTTGCGTCCGAGGGGCCGATGACCGCCGACGAGCTGGCGCACCGCACGGGCACCGTCACCCGGTACGCCCGCGAGTGGCTCGAACACCAAAGCGTTGCCGGATACATCACGGCGTTGACGGAGCACGAGCCCGTCCGTTTCGCATTGCCACCGGCGCACGCGGAGGTTCTGGTGAACCAGGACAGCCTGAGTTACATGGCGTCGATATCGCGTTTCTTCGCGGCCACGGGCGCGGCCTTGCCCGCTCTGATCGAGGCGTACCGCAACGGTGGTGGCGTGTCGTGGCAGCAGCTCGGCACCGACGCCCGCGAGGCGCAGGCCTACGCCAACCGGCCCATGTTCCTCGGCCAGCTCGCCCAAGAGTTCATTCCGAAGGTGCCCGACCTGCACAGCCGGTTGCAGTCGCCCGGCCGGGTTGCCGACATCGGTTGTGGCGAAGGCTGGTCGGCGATCGCCCTGGCCCTGGGTTATCCCGAGATCACGGTCGACGGCTTCGACGTCGACGCAGCGTCCATCGCGGCGGCCACCCGAAACGCCGCGGCCCACGGTGTGGGGGACCGGGTGCAATTCAAGATCGCCGACCTGCGGGAATCCGACCTATCTGGTCGGTACGACGCGGTGTTCGCATTCGAATGCGTCCACGACCTGTCCGATCCGGTGGCATTCCTTGCGACCGCGCGACGGATCGCAGCAGCCGCCGCCCCGGTGGTGATCATGGATGAGCGCACCGCGGAAACCTTCTCCGCCGACGCCGGACCCGTCGAACAGCTTCTCTACGGATTCTCTATCCTGTGCTGTCTACCCGATGGGATGTCCGACCCGGACAGTGCCGCAACCGGGACGGTGATGCGCCATTCGACGCTCGAAAGCTACGCTCGCTCAGCTGGATTCGATGGTGCGACGGTCGTCGACATCGATCACGACCTGTTCCGGTTCTACCGCCTCCAATGACGGTGTCCGGCGCCCGAGCAGGCTCCGGATCTCGGCGACGGCGATCCGGCCCGCGGTCGACAGATCGCGGGCTGCGCCTGCCGCATACTCGGCGTTGAACACTTCGGTTCCGAGTCCGACGCGCAGGGCGTCGGAGGCATCCGCGAGCCGGGCGGCCTCCGTTCCGTACGACGGGGTCTGGTCGGGGCGGCAGACCGCGCCGATGAGTTGGGTGGCGGCGCGGTCGGCACCCACGGTTTCAAGCGTGGATGCCAGATTGCGCATGGTGGTCAGCAGGTGCGACCACGATCCGGTGCCGAGCCAGTGTTCGATGACCTCGGCGTAACGCTTCAACGCCGCACCCGGGTCACCGGTGCGGGCTTGCAGGCTGACCGCCGACACTCTCGCGACCCCGGCGACGTAACGACTTTCGACGGAGTCCGCGAGCTCGATCGACCGATCGAAAGCGTCGCCGGCAGCTCTGGGTTCGTCATCGAGGACGGCTTCCCCGTGGATGTACTGCAGCCAGCTCGATTGGGTGGGACTCAGGTCTGCGCCTGCGAAGTCGTCATCGAGTCTCCGCAGGCCGGCCGCGGCATCGGCACGTCTGCCTCCGTACGCGAGAGTCATGATCTGTCCTATCCGGCCGATCAGCTCGTAGTACCTGTGGCCCATCGCGGTGCCGACGTCGACCAGTTCGCCGTAATGGCGGTGCGCTGCGACGAGGTCGCCCTCGAACAGGGTGCAATCGCCGAGTGCTTCGAGCGCGTGCATGCGGTCCCGGGGGTCAGGGTTCGCATTTAAGGCGCTCTCGGCTCGTACCCGGGCCGAATCGAGCTGCTCGGCGATCACCAGACGGTAGGCCGTGGTCGCATCGACGGCTGCGGCGAGCTCGGGCCGATCCTGGACCAGCGGAGTCAGCTTGCCTGCCCAGCCGAGCAGTTCGGTGTGCAGACGAGACACGCCGAACCAGTGCAGATCCACCGACAGTGCCACTGCCGCATCGATGTCGAGGACCCGGGCCCGGCTGTGGGCGACGCGAAGTTCGTCGATCAACTCGGTCAGGCGAACATGCGCTCGGTGCTCATCGGAGGTCTGCAGGATCCGGGCGCACTCGGCCGCGACGGCACCGTAGTAGCGCAAATGCGCGTGCGATGTCTCATCGGCGGGCGGACCGACCACCGAACGCACGGTCTGGAGCATGCGGTAATAGGTTCGGCCGGAACTGATCTCAGTGGACAGCAACGACTGCCTTGCCAGCAGGTCGATTATCGCCGGGTCGACCCGCAAGATGGCGGCGGCATCGTCGGCGCGGACCGCTCCGGCGAACACCGTCCACTGGTCCAAGGTGTCTCGGGCCTCGGCGGGGAGCAGGTCGCGCGACCAGTCGATGGCAGCCCTCAGCGTTCGATGCCGAGGTTCGCCGCCGCGCCGGGTCAGTGGGGTGGTGTCGGTGGACCCGGCGATGTTCGCCTCGATCTGATCGGCCAGATCGGCCACGCCGAGTGTTGCCAGTCTCGCGGCGGCCAATTCGATGGCAAGCGGTAGACCGTCGAGAATCCGGACGATCCGGTTGACGACGGCGGTGTCGCCGTGGCCGAGGGCATCGGGACGGGCTGCCGCAGCACGTATGGAAAAGTACTGTTGCGCAGCCGGATCGGGTCCACCGGTGCCGAGTGGTCGCAGTGGCCATCCGTATTCGCGGGGCATCCCCAGCAGTTCGCGACTGGTGGCGATGATGCGAAGCGCACCGTCACCATCGCCGAGCAATGCCGCCGTCACCGCGCAGACCGCGTCCAAGACATGTTCGCAATTGTCGAGGAGCACAAGGAGATCCAGGTCGCGGGCGGGACGCAAGGCGTCGAGGGGGTCGCCGGCGTCGGTGGTCAGTCCGATGCCGGTGATCACCGCTTCGGAGACAGCGCTCGGATCCGTGAGCGCAGCGAGTTCGACAACGCGGACGCCGGTGCTGCCGTGACCGCGGTAGCGATCGACGACGGCCCGGGCCACCGCGGTTTTCCCCACGCCACCCGGACCCACGATGGTGACCAGATTCGTCCGTTCCAGTAGGGAAGAGATCGCATCGAGGTCGTGGCTTCGGCCGACCAGACCGGCGTCATCGCGCGGATCAGGCGTGGGGCGCGTTGGCGCCGGGAGGTCGTACGCCGCCTGTTGTGCCCGACGCAGATCCTCGGAGGGTTCCAGTCCCGCCTCGGTCAATGCCCGGTGGGCACGACGAAAAGTGTTGATCGCCTCGGCTTGTCGACGGGCAGCGGTGTAGGAACGTACCAGTAACGCCCAGGCCGAGTCGTGGAGTGGATGCTCGGTGACAAGTGCGTCGGCCTCGACGATCGCGTTGTCGTGATCGCCCGATCGCAGCAGTGCATCGGCGAAGTGTTCGCGCGCACTGATTCGGATCAATTCGAGTCCATGTGCGGTGGCAGCGATTTGGGGTAGCCCGGCGAGTTCTCCGAATGCCTTGCCGCGCCACAGTGCGAGCGCGCCGCGCAGATGCTCGGCGGCGGTGGTGGCCGGCAGATCTCTGGCCACCTCGGTCGCCATCCGGAACTCGTCGGCGTCGAGACGGATGCGGGTGCGATCGAGGGAATAGCCCGCGGCGGTGGAGTTGATCACCGGACCGAGCGCTGCCCGCAACCGCGACATATAGCTGCGCAGAGTCCGGTGGGCCGACTCCGGGGGAGTCGAACCCCACAGGGATTCGATCAATGAATCAGCGTCGACATATCGCCCGAATTCGGCGGCCAGGACGGCGATCACCGTTCGCTGGCTCGGGCTGGTGGGAGTGACGTCCACACCGGTGGGGCTCAATACCTGTATCGGCCCCAGGACGCGTATGTCCATGCGGACGAGGATAGGCGCGCGGGCCCCGTCGGGTGGATCGAAAGCGCTACTTGCGCTTCTTCCACTTTCCGCGGCTGACGATTTCGCCGCGAACGAGGAGGAAGATCAGCAAGGCGACGAATCCGAGCAGGTAGAAGTCTTCGACATGACCCTCGTGATTGCCGATCAGCATGGCGAGCAACGCGATGACCGAAACCCAGGCGGCGATCTTGAAGGTCTTGATGCCTTCGCCGTGCCAGCCGAACCGAGCTGAAGGCGCTTCCGCGGGTTCGGGCTTGTACTCGACCTCAGTGCTGGCCACGATTACTCCTGCTGGTTTCGATCCGACTTTTGCTGCGATGAGCATATCGCGACCCGATGCGCACCGGCAGTCGCGGTCCCGTGAGACCTGACGAGACGGCGCGGCGCCGCGCTCGACCGGCGGCGTTGCCGGGCCGGTGCCAGAATGATCCGGTGCCGCTCGAGAACCACACCCGTGCCGACTATCCGAGAGATCTGATCGGATACGGCCCCACGCCCCCGAACCCGCAATGGCCAGGACAGGCGAACATCGCCGTTCAATTTGTCCTGAATTACGAAGAGGGCTCGGAGAACAACGTCCTCGACGGTGATCAGGGGAGCGAGACGTTCCTCTCGGAGATGGCAGGCGTCACGGCCTTTCCGAACCGGCACATGAGCATGGAGTCGCTGTACGAGTACGGGTCGCGGGCCGGTCTGTGGCGGGTGTTGCGAGTATTCGAACGTCGTGGGCTCCCGCTGACGATCTTCGCCGTCGCCCAGGCGATGGCGCGCAACCCCGAGGCGGTCGCGGCTTTTCTCGAACGCGGCGACGAGATCGCCTCACACGGACTGCGATGGCTGAATTATCAGCTCACCGAGCCCGACGTGGAGCGTGAGCACATGGCCGAAGCCATGGAAATCCTCACCGAACTCACCGGCAGCGCACCGCTGGGCTGGTACACCGGCCGCGACTCCCCGAACACCCGGCGCCTGGTCGTCGAACACGGTGGGTTGCTCTACGACTCCGACAGCTACGCCGACGACCTGCCCTACTGGGTGAAGGTTCCCTCGGGCGAAGCGCAGGTCGACCACCTCGTGGTGCCGTACACACTCGACACCAACGACATGAAGTTCGCGTCCCCGGCCGGGTTTCCCTCGGGGGATCAGTTCTATGCCCATCTCAGAGACGCGTTCGACGTTCTCTACGCCGAAGGCGAGGCCGGGGCGCCCAAGATGCTCTCGATCGGTCTGCATTGCCGGTTGGCCGGACGGCCCGCGCGGACCGCCGCACTTGAACGCCTCCTCGATCATGTGCAGTCCCACGACAAGGTCTGGATCACGCGCCGGATCGACATCGCGCGGCACTGGATCGCGACGCACCCGCCGACCGGATAGTGCCGACCGGACAGTCCTCGGGCGAAGGCAGCTACGCGATCTCTGTCAGCGCCAGGCAGAATGTCGCGACCGCGGTCAGCAGGTAAAAGCCGGGAAACGCAATGTTGTAGAACACGCGTGCCCGGCCGTGGAAGATCATCGCGCCGACGAAGAACATCACCAGCCCGGCGGAAGCCGCAACGACCAGTAACGGTGCGTCCATGACAACTCCGATCAGGACACCGAGGGCTCCGGCTGCCTTGCACGTCGCCAGCCACGGAAGCCACGCGATGGGCACGTTCACCTCCGCGGAATTGGCAAGGACAAAGGGGGCCCGGAACCAGTCGGCGACGGCGATGGCCGTATTCAAGGCGACGGTGGCGCCGGCAACGGCGAGATAGATTGTGTGCATGGCCTTTTCACATCCACTTCGATGTTGCGGTCGGAAACGCTTGTAGGGTCACGTCGGGTACTTCCTCAGATGTCGTCGCTCGATGATTGGTGGCACTTCTTCGACGCAGGCGACACCCGAAAGGTGACCCCATGGACCCGGACCTGCTGATCACACAGTTCGAAGTGAATCGCGCCCACCTGCGGGCGGTTGCCTACCGGATCACCGGCAATCTGCATGACGCCGACGACGCGCTGCAGTCGGCATGGATCACGGCCCGCTCCACCGCCCCGGAGACGATCGATCGACCTGCTGCCTGGCTGACCTCGATCACCTCGCGGGAAGCACTCGATGTCCTCCGACGCAGGCAACGACGGGCGGAAGTCGACATCGATCGACTCGACGACCACTGGACCGCTGGGCTGGGGCCGGAGGAGGAGGCGCTCTGGGTCGATTCCGTCGGGCGTGCGCTCCTCGTCGTTTTGGATCGACTCTCGCCTGCGCAACGCGTTGCCTTTGTGCTGCACGACCTGTTCGCCGTGCCGTTCGACGACATCGCCTTGGTTTTGCAACGATCACCGGCGGCGGCCAAAAAGCTCGCCAGTCGGGCGCGTTCCCGCGTCCGTCCGCCGCACGAGGGCATCGCGGCGGTTGCCGACACCGCCCTGGTGAAGGCGTATCTCGAAGCCTCCCGCAGTGGCGACATCGCCTCACTGCTGACGTTGCTGGCTCCCGATGTGATCAGAATCGCCGACAGCACGTTGCTACCGGCACACGTGGCAGCGGTTGTCCGGGGCCGCCATGCCGTCGCAGATCAGACGCGGGATTTCCAGGACCGGGCACTGACCGCGGAGGTTGCGCTGGTCGACGGTCATCCGGCTGTGATCATCGCGCCATCCGGACGCCTCGTCGCGGCGATGCTGTTCGACATCGATGCCGCCGTCATCCACGAAATCCGTGTTGTGCCAGCGGCCGACCTGAGTACGGCCAGAATCGGCATGGCCGCTTCGGCGGGTGCATAGCCGGGAGTTGCGGCGATCGAGGACACTGGAGAGGTGACCACACGTGTTCTCATCCTCGGCAGCACCGGATCGATCGGCACCCAGGCGCTGGAAGTGATCGCCGCCAACCGTGACCGCTTCACGGTGGTGGGCCTCGGCGCAGGCGGGGGAAACGTGGATCTACTCGCCAAACAGATCGTGGACCTCGGATTGTCCGGCTCGGCCGTTGCCGTGGCCGACCCGAACAAGGTGGACAAGGTCGCCGCGATGGCCGGGGTCGAGGGCATTCGCAGCGGACCGGATGCCATGTGTGAGCTGATCGAGAACGTCGAGGCCGATGTTGTCCTCAACGCGGTGGTCGGTTCACTCGGCCTGCGACCGACACTGGCCGCGCTGGCCTCCGGCGCGCGGCTGGCTCTGGCCAACAAGGAATCACTGGTTGCCGGCGGCGCCCTGGTGTTGGCCGCGGCGGCGCCGGGTCAGATCGTCGCGGTCGATTCCGAACACTCGGCGATCGCGCAATGCCTGCGCGGTGGCACCGCCGACGAGGTCGACCGGCTCGTGCTCACTGCCTCCGGTGGACCGTTCTATGGCTGGGACGCAGCACAACTGGTCGATGTCACCCCGGAGCAGGCAGGCAAGCATCCGACCTGGTCGATGGGCCCGATGATCACGCTCAACTCGGCGACGCTGGTGAACAAGGCGCTCGAGGTGATCGAGGCGCACCTGTTGTTCGGTGTTCCTTACGACCACATCGATGTCACCGTCCATCGGCAGTCGATCGTGCATTCCATGGTCACGTTCATCGACGGGGCCACCATCGCCAAGGCCTCACCACCCTCGATGAAGCTGCCGATCGCGTTGGCGCTCGGCTGGCCCGACCGGATCGCCGGTGCCTCCGCGGCCTGCGACTTCAGTCAGGCGAGTACCTGGACTTTTGCCCCAGTCGACAACGCCGTGTTCCCGGCGATCGACCTGGCCCGGGAGGCGGGAACCCGGGGTGGCTGCCTGACCGCAGTGTTCAACGCAGCCAATGAGGCCGCCGCCGACGGCTTCTTCGCCGGTGAGATCACGTTCCCGCGGATCGTCGGGATCGTGGGTGAGGTGCTCGGCGATGCGGATCAGTGGTCCGCGGACCCAGGTACGGTGGATGACGTTCTTGCGGCCGATGCCTGGGCACGCACACGCGCTTCAGCGCTTGTTGCCGGCACGCGCCGCTAAATGATCCAGAAGGGTAAGTACGACCGATGATGTTCGTCTTGGGCGTGGTGCTCTTTGCTTTCGGCTTGCTGGCCTCGATCGCGTGGCACGAGTGCGGTCACATGTGGGCCGCGCAACGTACGGGCATGAAGGTGCGCCGCTACTTCGTGGGCTTCGGTCCGACGATGTGGTCGACGCGTAGGGGCGAGACCGAGTACGGCGTCAAGGCGGTGCCGCTCGGCGGATTCTGCGATATCGCAGGCATGACCACCCACGACGAGGTCGCGCCGGAAGACGAGTCCAGGGCGATGTACAAGCAGAAGCCGTGGAAGCGGCTCGTTGTTCTCGTCGCCGGGCCGGCGATGAACCTGATCCTCGGGTTCGCGCTGATCGTCATCATGGCGCTCGCGTGGGGGCTGCCCAACCTCAACGAAACGCTGCCTGCGAAGGTCGGATCGCTCTCGTGTGTCGGAACCACCATCGAGAACAACGAACTGGCGCCGTGTACGGGCGAGGGTCCGGCCCAGCAGGCCGGTCTGCAGGTCGGCGACACCGTGGTGGCCGCCAATGGCGAGAAGATCGGCAGCACCACCGAGCTGAGCGAGATACTGCGCGCCGGCACGGACCCGGTGACCCTGACCGTCGAGCGTGACGGTTCCGAGCGTGAGGTCATCGTCACCCCGCAACCGGTGACCTCGACCGTGACCGATGAAAAAGGCGTACAGACGACCAAGGAAATCGGGATGGTCGGGATCGGCTACGACAGTGGCTGGCAGAACCCCTCGGTGCTCGGTGCGGTCCCGGCAGCAGCCGGATTCACCGGCGACCTGATGGTGCGGACCTGGGAATCATTGATCTCGCTGCCCTCGAAGATCGGCGACCTGTGGACGTCCGTCACCGGTGGAGAACGCGCCGCCGACACCCCGGTCAGCGTTGTCGGTGCCTCTGTCATCGGTGGTGATGCGGCCGATCACGGTGTGTGGTGGTTCTTCATCTTCCTGTTGGCCAGCATCAACTTCTTCCTGGCACTCTTCAATTTGGTACCGCTACTACCCTTGGATGGTGGGCACATGGCGATCGTCGGCTACGAGAAGGTGCGCAACGCGTTGCGCAGTTCCCGTGGCCTGGCCGCCGGAGCGCCCGTCGACTACATGAAGTTGATGCCGATCACGTATGTCGTACTGGTGATCATGGGTGGATACATGGCCCTGACGCTCACCGCGGACATCGTGAATCCCATCAAGGCGTTCTAGCAACAGCGAAGTTTTTTTCAAAGATCAGGAAGTGACACACGATGAGTGCAGACGCAATTGCTATCGGGCTGGGGATGCCACCGGTTCCTCCGCCGGTACTTGCGCCGCGCCGGAAGACCCGCCAGCTCCAGGTCGGTTCGGTCCCGGTGGGCAGCGACCACCCGGTATCGGTCCAGTCGATGACCACCACAAAGACTCACGACATCAACGCGACGCTGCAGCAGATCGCGGAACTGACCGCATCGGGCTGTGACATCGTCCGCGTGGCGTGCCCCCGCCCTGAGGACGCGGAGGCGCTTCCGGCGATCGCCAAGAAGTCGCAGATCCCGGTCATCGCCGACATTCATTTCCAGCCGAAGTACATCTTCGCGGCCATTGACGCCGGTTGCGCTGCCGTGCGGGTCAACCCAGGCAACATCAAGGAATTCGACGGACGGGTCAAAGAGGTCGCCAAGGCCGCCGGTGCCGCCGGGATCCCCATCCGGATCGGCGTCAATGCCGGTTCGCTGGATCCGCGACTGCTCAAGAAGTACGGCAAGGCCACACCGGAGGCGTTGGTCGAATCGGCGCTGTGGGAGGCGAGCCTGTTCGAGGAACACGGTTTCGGCGACATCAAGATCTCGGTCAAACACAACGACCCGGTGATCATGGTCGAGGCATACCGGCAGCTCGCGGCCGCCTGCGACTACCCACTGCACCTCGGCGTCACCGAGGCCGGACCGGCGTTCCAGGGCACGATCAAATCGGCCGTGGCATTTGGTGCGTTGCTGGCCGAAGGTATCGGCGACACCATTCGCGTGTCCCTGTCGGCCCCGCCGATCGAGGAGATCAAGGTCGGCAACCAGATCCTGCAGTCCCTGAACCTGCGTCCGCGCAAACTCGAGATCGTGTCGTGCCCGTCGTGTGGTCGTGCGCAGGTCGATGTCTACAAACTCGCCGAAGAGGTCAGCGCCGGACTCGAGGGGATGGAGATCCCGCTGCGTGTGGCCGTGATGGGTTGTGTGGTCAACGGACCAGGGGAGGCCCGCGAGGCCGATCTCGGTGTTGCCTCGGGTAACGGCCGGGGTCAGATCTTCGTCAAGGGCGAGGTCATCAAGACCGTTCCCGAAGCGCAGATCGTCGAGACGCTAATCGAAGAGGCGATGCGGATCGCCGAAGCCGCCGGTGAATCCGAATCGGGTGCACCGACTGTCACGGTGAGCTGACCGACTGTCTGGGCGAGCTGACCGACTTTTGGGCGAGTTGAACGGATTGTCCTGAGCGAGCTGAACGAATTGTCACGGTGAGCTGACCGGGCACCTGGTGGACTGGCAGAATGGCGTGAGTACGCAAAATCGTCTGCTAGAGACCTTGGAGCCGCGGTGCTGAAGCTGTTGGGTGACCGTCCGCTCGGCGAGCGGGATTTCTACGCGGTGACCCATGCCCTGGCCCAGGATCCGGTGGCCTCCTGCATGGTGGCCGCCCGGGTCGAAGACCACGGCATCCACCCCAGATCCCTCGGCGGTGAGTTGTGGAGCAACGACCAGCCGATGTCGTCGCTGTGTTTCTCGGGTGCCAACCTGGTGCCGTTGTTCGGCACCGCGGACGACGTGCAGATCTTCGCAGAACGGGCGGTTCGCAATCCGCGTGCGTGCTCGTCGATCGTGGGTCCGTCGGAACTGGTGATGCCGCTGTGGGAGTACACCAGCGAGTACTGGGGTCCGGCCCGTGAAATCCGTTGCAGCCAACCGCTTTTGGCCATGGCGACTGAACCGTCGATCGCCGGTGACCCGTTGGTGCGACGCGTCCGTCTCGACGAGATCGACGCCTATCTGCCTGCTGCGGTGGAGATGTTCATCGGGGAGGTCGGTGTCGACCCCTGCGCCGGCGACGGTGGGCGTTCGTACCGTCGCCGGATCGCCGGACTGATCAACGCCGGCCGGGCGTATGCGCGGTTCGAGAACGGCGAAGTGGTGTTCAAGGCCGAGGTCGGCGCGCTCTCCCGCAGAGTCGGTCAGATCCAGGGTGTCTGGGTTTCTCCGGACAAGCGTGGGCTCGGGCTCGGTACCGCCGGTACGGCAGCGGTTGTCGAAGCGATCGTCTGTGGCGGCAGGACGGCGAGCCTGTACGTCAATTCCTTCAATATCGCCGCGCGTGAGGCGTATCGCCGCGTGGGGATGCAGGAGGTCGGGACGTTCGCGACGGTTCTGGTCGACTGACCACGGATTTCCCTGCGTGGCAAACGGGTTCGGGTGCGTCGCGCAAATAGCATGACCGGTGATGATAGGTATCGCGCGCCGCAGGCCGGTCAAGATGCTTGTGGTTGTTGTCACCACAATCGCCTTGTCGGGCACTGCTCTGGCCTGTTCCGCAGACGACACCGGGCCCGGCGCTGCCGCGCAGCGTTTCTTGGATGCCTTCGCCGACAATGATCCCGAGCGCGCAGGTCAGTCGACCGACCATCCTGACCCGGCGGCGACCGCGGTGAGTGCCACTTGGGACGGTCTTCGGGCAAGTGGCATGTCAGCCGACGCGGGTCAGGTGAAGATCACCGGTGACACCGCGACGGTCAACGCCGACTACACATGGGAGCTTCCCGGCGAGGAGAGCTGGGAGTATTCGGCGACGCTGCAGATGTCCCGGACCGATACCGGGTGGATGGTGCGTTGGGTCCCCTCCGCGATCCATCCTCAGCTCGGTGGGACACAGACGATGTCGCTGCGGACCCTCACGCCGGACCGCGCCCCGGTACGCGAGAGTGATGGAACCAATGTCTTGGTGCCCGGAACGGTCCTCAACATCCAATTCGACGCAGCCGTGGCCGCAGAATCGGATGCGGTGGCGTCCACGGCAAGCGTGCTCGCCGACGCGTTGGGCAGATTCGAACCGGGTATGTCTGCGCAGGTGATCGCCGAACAAGCGACCGGGCGCAGTGGCGCGTATTCCGTGATCACCCTGACCGAACGTGACTTCGATCTGGTGCGTGACCGGCTGGCCGGGCTACCCGGGGTCGACGCCATCGAGCAGGCGGATCTGGTGGCTCCCAACCCCGATTTCGCTCCGGCGTTGCTCGCGCAGGTCAAAAAGGAAGTGTCCAAGGATCTTGACGGGGACACCGGTTGGCAGGTGGTTGCGGTGAACCCCAACGGTGCCGACGCCGGTGTCCTGGCCCAGACCCCACCTGATCCGGCACCCTCCGTGGAGATCAGTCTGTCGCGTCAGGTGCAGGAGGCGGCACAGCGAGCGGTCAACACCCGCAACGACTTTCAGGTGGCGATGGTCGTCATCCAGCCGTCCACCGGGCGCATTCTGGCGGTGGCGCAGAACGAGCTCGCCGACAAGGACGGGCAGATCGCGACGATCGGCCTCTACCCGCCGGGGTCGACCTTCAAGGTGGTGACATCGGTCGCGGCGATGGAGACCGGCCTGGCCACGCCATCGACCATGGTCGGGTGCCCGGGGGAGATCACCATCGGTGAACGGAGCGTGCCCAACTACAACGGATTCGCACTGGGTGTGGTGCCGATGCAGACGGCCTTCGCCCGGTCGTGCAACACCACATTTGCCGAACTCGCCAGTCAGATGGGTCCGTCCGATCTGACCAGGGCCGCGGCGTCGATGGGGATCGGGCCGGAGTATTCGGTGGTCGGATTGCCTCTCGATTCGGGGTCGGTGCCCATTGCGCCGGAGCTCGTGCAACGGACCGAGGACGGTTTCGGTCAGGGCAAGGTGCTCACCAGTCCATTCGGATTGGCGATGGTCGCCGCGACGGTTGCCCACGGTTCGACACCGGTTCCGCAGCTCATCCTCGGGCGAGACACCACGATCGCCGGACCCCATCCGAAGGCCGATGCCGATGCGATCGACGGGATCCGTCCGATGATGCGCGAGGTGATCGCCTCCGGAACTGCGCTGCGGATGGCCGACCTCGGGGTTGTCTACGGCAAAACCGGAGAGGCCGAGGTGGCAGGTGGATCGCATGCGTGGTTCGCCGGATACCGCGGTGACCTGGCATTTGCGACGCTGGTTGTCCTCGGAGGAAGCTCCGACAACGCCGTGGCCGTCACCCACGAGATGCTTGCCGCGCTGCCGGAGTGAGCGCAGGTCGTCAGGTAACTGGCTTTCTAAAAGACGCCCTGCCTATAATTTCCCCGATCGTCGCTATTTGCGGATTCCGCTGTCAGCGGAACCGCGGATGGATCACCGGCGTCAGATCATGACTCGGGTCGGCGGGGCACTAGAGGGGAGTGCCTCGCCGGCCCGAGTGGCTCCGAGAGGTGTGCGACGCCCGGTCCGGCAGCACCACCAATTGACCGGTTTCGGGATGCGTCCACGTCAATACCGGATGGTCGTAGATCCTCGACAAGAGTTCGGCGGTCATCACCGATGCCGTCGGTCCGGCCGCCACCATCTGCCCGGCCTTCATCAGCAGCACCCGATCGGCATACGCCGCCGCAAGCGACAGATCGTGGACGACCATGAGAATCGCCGCACCCGCGGACCTGCGTGTGGACAACAGGGCCAGCACACGTTCTTGATGATGGATGTCCAGCGCCGCGGTCGGTTCGTCCAGCATCAGGATGTTGGCGTGCTGCGCCAGGGCGCGTGCCAGTGAGACCCGGGCCTGCTGACCACCGGACAGCTGGCTGAACGGCCGGTCCCGAATCTCGAGCAGGTCGCACTCGACCATCGATTCGGCGATGATGGCCGCGGACTCGGCGGCCTCCGGCGTCCGGCTCCACGGGAAGCGGCCCATCTCCACCACTTCGTGGACCAAAAACGGGATGTCGGTCCGTCCCGACTGGGTGACAAGCGCACGTCGGCGTGCCAGCTCGAGCGCACCGATCTTGGTGAGATCGGTGCCGTCGAGTGTCACGGTGCCTGCCGACAGTGGTCGCAAACCGGTCAGTCCGGACAGCAGCGTCGATTTGCCGCACCCGTTGGGTCCGACGAGCGCCACGATCTCACCGTGGTTCAACTCGAGGTCGATATCGGTGACGATGCGTCGGCCACGGATCGACACCTCGACACCGGACGCATTGAGCGCGGGTACGGTCACCAGCCGACCCCCGCGTGCCGACTTCGGCGGAGCAGCAGGAAGAACACCGGCCCACCCACGAGCGAGGTGAGGACACCGAGGGGAAGATCGGCGCCGTCGATCAGGGTCCGCGAACCCAGGTCGGCGGCACAGACCACGATGGCACCACCGATGACGCTGGTGGGCAGCAGGATGAGATGACGTGGACCGACGATGAGCCGCATGACGTGTGGCACCACCAGTCCGACAAACATCACGATGCCGGTGAACGCGACTGCCGCCGCGGTCAAGAGTGCGACGAGAAAGATCGCGATGCGCCGCACGGGTTCCACCCGAACCCCCAGCGCCGCGGCCTGGATCTCGCCGAGTGAGAGCAGGTCGAGGCGTCGCACCAGCAGCATGCTGATCGAGATGCCCACGATCGCGATCGGCAGGACGATCCAGACCGGCTTCCACCCGACGCCCTGCAACGAACCCAACTGCCAGAAGACGATCTGCTCGCGGTCATTGGTATCGGCGACAAAGGTCAGGAACGCGATGATGCCGGCGGCGAAGGCATTGACTGCGATGCCGATGAGAATCAACATCACCGGCGAGGTGGCGCCATCACGCATCGACAGCGTGTAGACCAGCGCTGCGGTGATCAACGCGGTGATGAATGCAGCCCCGGCCAGTCCCCAGACGCTCGCCCAGACGCCGCCGGACACGATGACAAGGCAAGCTCCGACGGCGGCACCGGCGGACACCCCGATGACACCGGGTTCGGCCAGCGGGTTCGCAAGTACGCCCTGCAGCAGGCAGCCTCCGCAGGCCAAAGTCGCACCGACGAGCAGGCCCATCACGATCCGCGGAAAGCGGACTGCCCACAGGGTTTCCTCGCCGTTGGGTGAGCTGGGCATCGGGCCGATGTCGAGTCCCAGGTGATGCATGACCGAGCCGAAGACCTCTGCGGGTGGGATCCGTACCTGACCGACGGACGCGGACCAGCCCACCAACACAACCAGTAGCACCAGCATTCCGACGATGATCGCGGTGTTGCGGGCAAAGAGAGTCGTCCGCACACCGGATGGTGCGGCGACGCGCTCCTTGAGCGATGTCACAGGTAGATCGCCTCGGAAAGGGCTGCGAGCACCCGGCCGGTGTTGGGTCCGAAAGTGAGGACCTCGGCTTCGTCCATCTGGACCACGCGATTGTTGCGTCCGGCGTCGGTTTGGGCCAGTCCCGGCAACGTGACGACCTTGTCGATGCCGCCGACCGAATCGGCGCCCTGTGTCATCACGATGATCACGTCCGGGTCCGCGTTGATCATGGCTTCGGTATTGACCGTGGTGAATGCCGCTTTGAGTCCCGCAGCGGTGCCCGCGTCGACGCCCCCGAGCGCGGTGATCAGGTCATCGGCGCCGGAATTGGGGCCGGCGAGCAGTTGCAGGCGCGGTCCGCGGAGGTACAGAAATGCCATCTTGGCGCCGCGGGCGTCGCCGGGGACCTGTTCTTGCGCGGCCTTGATCTGGTCGTCGGTGCGGGTTGCGAGTTGTTCGCCTTCCTCGGGCACCCCGAGCGCAGCGGCGACATCCCGGATCATGGTTCCGGTGGTGGCGATGTTGCGGTCACTGGTCAGGACGACGACGGTCTGGCCCGCCGCGATCAACTGATCGATCGTCCCCGGCGGTGTTGTCGATTCGTCGATGAGCACCACGGTTGGATTCTGCTGGAGAACGGCTTCGATGTTGACCGAATGGCCGGTGTCGGTGATCGTCGGCAGGTTGGCTGCTTCGGGTATTCCGGCGGCGCGGGACTTGGCGACCACATTGGGGCCCAGACCCAGCGAGTAGACGATGTTGGCGATTGTTCCGCCTCGGTCTATCGGGATGATCCGGCTGACGTCGGTAACGGTGACGTCGCCATGGCCGAGGGAGGGGACGGTCACCGGGAGGACCGGCCTCGGGTTGACGGCGACCGGTTCGACGACAGGTCCGTCGATGACCGCGGTTTGCGTTCCCGATCGCAGGAACTCATCGGGCGCTGCCGAACTCGTGGCCGGATCGGTGATCGGAGCCGTGGAACAGCCCGCCATGCCACATGTCAGGACGACCAGCAGTGCGGTGATGGCGTTACGGCCGCGCAGCACCGGCCTCCGGTTGTGTGTCATTCGCCACTCCATCTCAAAGGTATGTAAGCATAACCTTACTTGTGGTTTCGTGGCCTCGGGCATTGCGGTCGCCTTCGCGGGCTAGGCTGGAGCGCATGCCAGTTCGTGCCGCCCTCGCCCCCGGAAAGATCTCACCCACGCTGCCGGTCCCCAGCAACATCGCTCGACCAGAGTATGTGTGGAAATCCACTGCCAAAGAAGGCGATGAACCGTGGGTGCAGACCCCGGAGACCATCGAAAAGATGCGCCTGGCATCCAAGATCGCTGCCAATGCGCTCGCCGAGGCCGGCAAGGCAGTTGAGCCGGGTGTCACCACCGATGCGCTCGACCGGATCGCGCACGAGTACATGATCGACCACGGCGCGTACCCGTCGACCTTGGGCTACAAGGGCTTTCCCAAATCGTGTTGCACCTCGCTCAACGAGGTGATCTGCCACGGCATCCCGGACTCGACGGTGATCGAGGACGGCGACATCGTCAATATCGACGTGACCGCCTACATCAACGGCGTGCACGGAGACACCAACGCGACGTTCCTCGCCGGTGACGTGGCGCAGGAGGTGGTCGACCTGGTCGATCGCACGCGTGAGGCCACCGCCCGCGCAATCAAGGCCGTGCGTCCGGGCCGGGAACTGAACGTGATCGGCCGGGTCATCGAATCCTATGCAAACCGGTTCGGCTACAACGTGGTCCGCGATTTCACCGGTCACGGCATCGGGGAGACGTTCCACAACGGACTGGTGATCCTGCACTACGACCAGCCCAACATCGACACGGTGATCGAGCCGGGCATGGTGTTCACCATCGAGCCGATGATCAACCTGGGCGGGCTCGAATACAACATCTGGGACGACGGCTGGACCGTGGTGACCGCTGACAAGAAGTGGACTGCTCAGTTCGAGCACACATTGGTTGTCACGGACTCCGGCACCGAGATCTTGACTCTGCCGGACGCCTGATCGCGTGTCGGCTCTGCAGCCGATCCGAGGCGCATTGCTGGTCGCCGGAACGAGTTCCGACGCCGGTAAGAGTCTGATCGTCGCCGGTCTGTGCCGGGCGCTGCATCGACGCGGTGTCTCGGTCGCGCCGTTCAAGGCGCAGAACATGTCGAACAACTCGGCGGTCACACTTGACGGCGGTGAGATCGGCCGGGCGCAGGCCATGCAAGCCGCTGCCTGTGGTCTGGCGCCGTCGGTCCGGTTCAACCCGGTGCTCCTCAAGCCCGGCAGTGACAGTCAGTCGCAGGTGGTGGTGCGCGGCCGTGTGGACGGAACGGTCGGCGCGTCCGACTATCACACGCGCCGGACGGCATTGGCTCAGATCGTCACCGAGGAGTTGGCTTCTCTGCGCAGCGATTTCGACGTGGTGATCTGTGAAGGCGCGGGGTCTCCCGCCGAGATCAACCTGCGGCGTTCCGACATCGCGAACATGGGTCTGGCGCAGGCCGCGGACTTGCCGGTGCTGGTGGTCGGAGACATCGATCGCGGGGGAGTGCTGGCCCATCTGTTCGGCACACTGGCGTGCCTGAGTCCCGCGGATCAGGCCCGCATCGCCGGGTTCGTGATCAACAAGTTCCGCGGATCTGTTTCGCTGCTGCAGCCAGGGCTGGTGCAGCTCGAACAACTCACCGGCCGCCCGACGCTGGGCGTGGTGCCATTCGCCGACGGCCTCTGGCTCGACGCAGAGGATTCCCTGGCCTCGGTGGTCGGTCATACGGTCGGCCGGGCCGCCCCGGCGGTGGGCGCCGATCGCCTGTCGGTGGCCGCGATCAGGTTGCCGCGAATCTCGAACTCGACCGACGTCGAGGCGTTGGCGTGCGAGCCGGGTGTCGATGTCCGGTGGGTCGACGACGACGCCGCGGTGGCCGCGGCAGATCTTGCGGTGCTGCCCGGCAGTAAGGCCACGGTCTCAGACCTGGCCTGGTTGCGATCCCGAGGCCTCGATACCGCATTGATCAACCGAGTTGGTCGTGGCAAGCCGGTGCTCGGCATCTGTGGCGGCTATCAGATGCTCGGACGGGAGATCATCGACAACGTCGAAGGCAGAGCGGGATCGGTACCGGGGCTCGGCCTTCTCGATCTGCGGGTGCGATTCGACACCGAGAAGATTCTTCGACAGGTCCGCGGTTCCGCATTCGGAAAGCCGTTGCACGGCTACGAGATCCATCACGGACGGATCGTCGGCAACGGCGACGCAGCATTGCTGACCGACATCGATTTCGGCCCGGAGGGCAGCATCGCCGGGGTGGTTGTCGGCACGCACTGGCACGGACTTCTCGCCTGCGACGAGTTCCGTCGGGAGTACCTGATGCGGGTGGCGGAGCAGGCGGGGCTGCCCGGGTTCGTGGCAGGCCGGGTCTCCTTCGAGGCCGAGCGTATGGCTCAGCTCGATCTGATCGCCGATCTGGTGGAGACACATCTCGATTTCGGTCGCGTGAGCGAAATCATCACCAATGGGGCGCCGAGCGGATTGCCGGTGATCACGACCGCGTTGACCTGATCGGGAGGACTCCGATCCATCGCGGATGTGGTGTGGAGTTCACCCGCGGCGAGGGTCTCGGCACGTAGGCTGACGCAGGTGAGCATCGAACACCGCAGCATCACTGTGGGCGACCTGGAATTCGACGTCCGGATCGGTGGCCCGGAAAACGGCCCGTCCGTACTCCTCTTGCACGGATTCCCGACCACCGGAGCCTGTTTCGACCATGTGGTCGGCCGATTGCACGATTCCGGCCTCCGGACGATCGTCCCTGACCAGCGTGGTTACAGCGCCGGCGCCAGGCCCGAGGGCGCCGAGAATTACCAGTTGTCGCACTTGGTCGACGACGCGGTCGGCATCCTCGACGCGCTGGGTGTCGGTTACACCATGGTGGTCGGCCATGACCTCGGGTCGCTGGTCGCCTGGCATCTGGCATCGAAGCATCCGCACCGGGTGACCGGACTCGTCGCAATCAGCGTCGGCCATCCGTCGGCCATCGCGGCGTCACTGGCATCGAGTGACCAGCGCGACCGCTCGGCGTACATCCTCGACTTCGTGAAGACCGGAGCCGAGGACGCGATGCTCGCCGACAACGCCAAAGTCCTCCGCGATCTCGTGCCCGACGACAGCGTTCTGCCCCTGACCGAACGCCCCGCACTGACCGCGGCGTTGAACTGGTACCGCGCCAACTTCACCGGCGACATCAAGACCAATCTCGCCTGCGGGCCGATCGAGGCGCCCACCACAGTGCTCTGGGGCGACGGCGACGCCGCCCTCGGACGTGAGCAGGCCGAGGCCAGCGGTCGATTCGTCTACTCCGACTTCCGCTTCTCCGCGCTCGAGGGTATGGACCACTGGATCCCGCAGAACGCCCCTGCCGCCGTTGCGAGCGAGGTCGCACTGCGTTCATCGGTCTGGTGAGCATCTAGTACGTCGGTGGCGGTTCGTTCGTTCCTCGCTCTTCGCGGAGTGCCTGGTTGCGTTGTTCTTGTAATTCGCGCTGTCGGCGGTTTGCGATTCGTTCCTGTTGGCGGCGTGCGTGTTTGGCAGCGGTACGTGACTTCTGCCGGGATTCCGGCGGCTTTGACGACGGTGACGACGTTGGTGGTGTCCGGCCGGGTGAGCCGCGTTGGTTGTCGAAGACGATGAGCCTCAATGCGGGGAACAGGTCGTCGCCGGTCCAGGCGGGCCCGTCATAGTGGCGGCCTTCGGGTGTGGTGAAAACCAGTCGTGGTCGCCCCGTGTGGGAATCGGGGTGCTGGTCATCGAGCCAATCCAAATAGGTCTTGAGCAGGTGGTGAAAACGGCACAGCGTCTTCATCTCTGAGGGATGGGTACAGCCACCGGCATCAGGATCATCGTGGTTGTACTCGCAGGTGTGGTCGAGATCAGCGCCCCAGGCCTTCTTGTTGCAGCCGGGCCACATGCAGTAACAGTCCCGGATTCGGATGTAGCTATCGAGGACCACCGACGGTCGGTACCGGTCTCCTGGTTGGGTGGCCGGGAGCGGAATCACCTGCGGGAACGGCGCTTTGGTCGGCTTGTTTTCGGCGTTCAGATCCGGGAACTCGTCGACGTCCGGATCCTGCGGCGCCCTCACGTATATGGTGCGCCGCGGAGTGTCCGTTTCTGTCCCGGCCTCCGCGGCCGGCATCAAGGGTTCGGGCTGCGCAAGTTCGGATTGTGCCGGTGCGGGTGCCGGCTGTGGCCGTTCCGGCTGTGCGGGTGCAGGTTTGTTGCCCATCGGCCGCTGCACCGTTTCGGCACGGCCTGCGATGTCGCGGGCGTGATCGGCAGAGATGACACCATGCCCGTCCAGGAATCCTGGATTCTCGGCGCGGCCCTCGAGCGCGGCCTGATCGGTGATGACGTGCAGCACGATCTTCACATCAACACCCGAGACCACCTGATCGGCTGGCACCGTGGTGATCTCGGCGGTGCACGGATGTTTCGGGTCGTTGGCGCACTGGCAGTAGAACTCGCGGCCCATCACTGTGGCGAACAGTGCATCGGCCATCCGGTCGGATTTGCGGCGCGGATCAGCTTTGCAGGTCGACATGGCCAGCTTCTCCAGGCGGGTCATGATCATCGTCATTTCTTCCGCCGTACCGTGGGCGTCCATCACGGCCATGCCGTGGTCGGCGTTCGAACCCCACACCCCACGATTCTTCTTCGCGTCCTGCCTGTTGTTGCGCACCAGATCAGGGTCACGGCGGAAGATGGTGGCATCAACCATGTCCCGCATCCGGGACTTCGACCAGGAACCGCGCCGACGCAGGAATTCGGCGATCTCACGATCGATGTCGGCCATGTGCTCCGAACCGTCGATCAGATCAGTCCGGGAAATGATGTCTGCGATGTGGTGAACACGGATCCGACCTGCCTTGAGCAGAGTGTTGACCCGGGGGAGTCGGTCCCGCAATGCGAGCCCGCAGCTGATCTGACGTTCGGCAGCTTGCTGCGTGACCCCCTGGGCTGCCGACAATCTCGCAGCACATTGCGCAAACGGATCGAGCGCCCGCATGTCGACCTCGGTGCCTGCGGACGGTTGCACCAACTGACGGTGCAACTCCGCAGCGGCGGTATAGCGTTCCCACTCCATCCGGCTCTGCCGCTTCATCGCCAGGTCGGTGTTGCGTAAAAGTTCGTTTGGACGCAGCAGATGGGCAGGACCGATTTCATCGTCCCCACCTGCATCTTCGATCTCCCCCTCGAACATACATGCGAGGATATCTGAGGGGTCTGACATTTGATTTCTGTTACGAGGACCCGGCTAGATCTCCAGGCCGAGCAGTGCGTTCTCGAGAACCTCGGGCATCGCCGGGTGGATCCAGTACTGGCCGCGGGCCAGGGTGTGCGCGTCGGTGCCGAAGGACATCGCCTGGATCAGCGGCTGGATCACCGTCGGCGCCTGCGGGCCGATGATGTGACCGCCGAGGATGCGGCCGGTGCCCTTCTCCGCGACCACTTTGCACAGCCCGGTGGTGTCTTCCATCGCCCAGCCGTATGCCACGTCGCCATAGGCCTGGACCTTGACGGTGATGTCGAGACCGGCAGCGGCGGCTTCGTGTTCGGTCATTCCAACCGATGCGATCTGAGGGTGGGTGAAGACCGCACCCGGGACAAACCTGTTGTCGAAGGAATCGAGATCGGTTCCATCCCAGTCCCGCAACAGGTTTGCCTGCACTACACGGCCTTCGTGATTGGCGACGTGCTTGAGCTGGTACGGGGAACTCACGTCACCGAGTGTCCATACGTTTCGAGCTGCGGTGCGGCCGAACGCGTCACGCCGGATCCGGCCTTCGTCGTCGACTCCGACCCCGATGGTCTCGAGCCCGAGTTTGTCCGAGTTCGGTGTGCGGCCGACAGCGACGAGCAATGCATCGGCGTCCAGGACGGTGCCGTCGGCGAGTTCCATCCGAAGACCACGCTCCGTGGGCTCGAGGGTGGTCAGCTTGGAGTTGAGATGCACATCCCAAGCCTCGGTGGCGATCTCGGTGAACCGTGCGGAGATGTCGTGGTCCTGGGCCCGCAGCAGTGCACCGCTGCGGGCGATGATCGACACCTTCGAACCCAGTGCCCCGAAGACGTGGGCGAACTCGGCCGCGATGTAACCACTGCCCACGATGATGAGATGTTCGGGCACCTCCGGCAGTCGCATGATGTCGTCGTTGGTGTGTATCTTCACGCCGCTGTCCGTGATGGCATCGGGTATCACCGGCCGCGAACCCGAAGCGATGACGACCTTGGTGGCCAGAACGAGATCGCCTGCGGCAGTGCGCAAACGGTACCGTCCGTCGGTATCGACACCGTCGAACTCCACATGGCTGGAGTAGACCGTGATGTTGTCGCAGTCCTCCACGCGGTAGCGCTTGCCACCTGCGGAGATCGGGTCGATGCGCCCGAAGACGCGGTGCACGATGCCCGGCCAATCGACCTTGTCGACCGAACCGGTGACACCCACACGTGCACCCTCGCGGATGGTCTCGGCGACCTCGGCGGCGTAGACGAACATCTTGGTGGGGATGCAGCCGACGTTCAGGCAGGTCCCGCCGTAGATGCTTTCCTCGAAGATCGCTATCTGCTGATCTTCGAACCGTTCGTCGGGAATCGAATTACCGGTACCCGATCCGATGATCGCCAGGTCGACCCTGGTCGGTTCCTGGATCACTGTGGGTTCAGGCATTCTGTCCACCTCGTATTCGTTTTTGGTTGCTGTGCAACCAGTTGTCCATCTCGGCATACGCGAGTTCGCGTACGCCCGTTTTCGACAAGAAGACGTCATGTCGGGCGCCGGGCACCGGGACCACGCAGATGCGGTCACCGAGGCATCCGGCCCAGCGGGTGATCTGTCTGGTGTCGAGGACGCCGTCGGCCGAATCGATGTGCGGAACCACGCCGTCCGGACCGGGCCCGGCCAGAGTGGTGGCGTCGGAGCGCAACACCAATGACGGGACGCCGACGTCGAGGCCTTGGTGTAAGCGGGCCTGGCCGTGGCGGACCGCGCTGAGGAATCCGAAGGTCACCGGATATCCGTCCAGCGGTTTGTAGTTCAGGTCGTAGTCCCATTCGCCGTGCATCGAGTTGTGCAGGCTTCGGCCATAGGCGCCCTCGAGCTTGCGTGGGATGGCTGTCGTCGGCCGTACGCGGGCGACCGAATTGATCACCGTGGTTCCGACGGTGCGCAGGATCGGCGCACCCTGAAGATCGAACCAGGGGGAGTTGAGGATCAGCCCGGCCGGCCTACCGACCGCGGTGTCGCGACGGGCGCGGCGCCGGTCGAGCCAGAGCGGAGTGACGAGGCCTCCGGTGGAGTGGGCGACCACGATCACGGGCGCAGCGTCGGTGTCGGAGTTGATCTGGGCCATGGCCAGGTCGAGTTCGGTGTCGTAGGCCGCCAGGTCGGTGATCTGGTGTGGAGTTTGTCCCTGGCGCTGGGAACGGCCACATTTACGCAGGTCCAACGCATAGAATGCATATCCGCGCGAGGTGAAGAACTCTGCCAGTTCGCGCTGGAAGAAGTAGTCGGTGAAGCCGTGGACATAGAGGACCGCGGCCGTGGTCGCCTCTGGCGTCCGATGCCGGATCAGGGTTGCGACGATCTCGCCTTCACCGTCGGGATCGGTTCCCAGATCGAAGGTCAATGTCGAGAAGTCCGTGCCGAGGGCGTCGGGCTGCCAGGAGGAAGGTGCCACGGTTGTCCACTGTAGCCAGCGCCGCGGGCAGTGGCTTCGTGGTGCGGCAAGGGCGGACCAGTTGCAGTGCACCACGACTGATGAGAGACAATGGTCGCCACACGTAGATAGGCTGGAACAGGAAGTTGAGCTGGAGTGTCTGAGTCTGCAACCCCGCGCGACGGTGGAGTGATCACAACCGACATTGCGCTGGTAGGCGCCGGAATCATGAGTGCCACGCTGGCGACGCTGTTGCATCGTCTGCAGCCGGAATGGTCGATCAGCATTTTCGAGCGACTCGATGCGGCCGCCGCCGAGAGCAGTGATCCGTGGAATAACGCGGGCACAGGTCACTCCGCGTTGTGTGAGTTGAACTACACCCCGCAGACCGCTGACGGCGATGTCGACATCACCAAGGCGCTGACGATCAACGAACAATTCCAGGTGTCTCGGCAGTTCTGGGCCAATTCGGTCGAGACGGGTGTGCTCTCTTCTCCCGAGGAGTTCATCAACCCGATCCCGCATGTGAGCTTCGTTCACGGCGAGTCGAACGTCGACTACCTCCGCAAGCGTTACGACAATCTTGCCGGGGAGACCCTCTTCAAGGGGATGGAATACATCACCGACCCCACCGAGTTCACCAAGCGCCTGCCGCTGATGTCGGCCGGTCGCGACTTCTCGGATCCGGTGGCGCTCAACTGGTTCACCGGCGGCACGGATGTCGACTTCGGCGCGCTGACCCAGCAACTGCTCGGCTTTGTCGGTCGCTCCGGTGCCACGGTCAACTTCGGTCATTCCGTCACGAACCTGAACAAGGAATCGGACGGCAGCTGGCGGCTGAAGGTCAAGAACCTGCGCACCAAGGAGAAGTCCACCGTCAAGGCGGGCTTTGTGTTCGTCGGTGCCGGTGGTGGCGCACTGCAGCTCCTGCAGAAGTCAGGCATCAAGGAGGCCAAGGGATTTGGTGGCTTCCCGGTCAGTGGCGCGTTCTTCCGCTGCACCAACAAAGAGTTGATCGCCGAGCACAGCGCCAAGGTGTACGGCAAGGCAGCGGTGGGCGCACCTCCGATGTCGGTCCCGCACCTCGACACCCGCGTGATCAACGGCACCGCAGGCCTGCTGTTCGGCCCCTACGCAGGCTGGTCGCCGAAGTTCCTCAAAGAGGGCAAGAACACCGACCTGCTCGCGTCGATCAAGCCGGGCAACGCGATCCCGATGCTGTCGATCGCTCCCAAGGAATTCGGTCTGCTGAAGTACCTGATCAGTGAACTTGCCGCCGGGCCCGCGGACCGCGTCGAGACACTGTCCGAGTTCGTGCCGCGCGCTGCCGCCGAGGACTGGGAGATGATCGTCGCCGGTCAGCGGGTGCAGGTCATCCGGAAGAAGGGTCGCGGCGGTGCGCTTGAGTTCGGTACTGCGGTGATCGCAGCCGAGGACGGCAGCATCGCGGGTCTGCTGGGTGCCTCACCGGGCGCTTCGACAGCGGTCCCGGCCATGCTCGACGTCCTGCAGCGCTGCTTCCCGAAGCACTTCCAGTCCTGGGAGCCACTGCTCACCGAGATGATCCCGTCATACGGCACCAAGCTGAACGACAACCCGGATCTGTTCGGTCAGGTGTGGGATTGGTCATCGAAAGTATTGAACTTGGTCGACAACAACGGTCAGGGCACCGGTGAGTCATCTGCTCACCTGGCAGCACCTGCCGGCGTGTGATAGGTATCCCATATGACAGCCACCGCTAGCCTGCACCGCAGCTGGGCCCAGGACATCGACATGCCGACGCTGTACAAGATTTTCCAGTTGCGGCTGGAGGTGTTCGTCGTCGAACAAGCCTGTCCGTACGCCGAACTCGACGGTCGCGACCTCGATCCCGACACCCGGCACCTGTGGCTGGAAGAAGACGGCGAGATCATCAGCACGCTGCGCCTGATCGAAGAGCACGACGGTGGCAAGTCGTTCCGGATCGGCCGACTCTGCACCGAGCGTTCGCGTCGTGGCCAAGGTCACACCAGTCGTCTGCTGCAGACTGCTTTGGCCGACGTCGGATCGGACCTGTGCAATATTCACGCACAGTCCTACCTGGTCGACATGTATGCCAAGCACGGTTTTGTCGTCGATGGTGAGGAATACCTGCTCGACGGTGTTCCGCATACACCGATGAAGCGTGGCGGATATCGCTGACGGTGTGACAACCATGGCGGAACCGGATCTCCGGTTCCCGTTCAGCGCGGTGGTCGGATCAGAGCAGCTCAAGCTTGCTCTGATCCTGTCCGCGATCGCACCGTCGATCGGTGGGGTGCTGATCCGCGGCGAGAAGGGAACAGCCAAGACGACGGTGGTTCGTGCGCTGGGACCATTGCTGCCCCGACGCGGGGATTCTGCGGCCACGGTTGTCGAACTACCGATCGGCGCCACCGAGGACCGTGTGATCGGTTCGCTGGATCTGCAGAAGATCCTCGCCGAAGGGGCAAAGGCTTTCACCCCCGGACTGCTGGCCCATGCGGACGGCGGAGTCCTCTACATCGACGAGGTCAATCTCCTCGCCGACCATCTTGTCGACGTGCTGCTCGACGCGGCCGCGACCGGCCGGGTAGTCATCGAACGAGATGGTGTGTCGCACACCCAATCTGCGCGATTCGTTCTGGTCGGCACGATGAACCCTGAAGAGGGTGAGCTGCGACCGCAACTGCTGGATCGATTCGGGCTGGCCGTCGACGTGACCGCACCGCGTGAGGTGTCGCTGCGCGTTGCGGTGATCGAACGCCGGATGGCGTTCGAGTCCGATCCCGCGGGATTTGCGGCGGAGTATGCCGACGCCGATGCCGAGATCGCCGCTGCGATCGAAAAGGCCAGGGCTGCACTTGAATCGGTTGTTCTACCGGCTGTGCAGCTGCGCCGGATCGCGGCCACCTGCGTGGAGCTCGAGGTCGACGGTCTGCGCGGCGATCTCGTGGTCACCCGCACTGCGCGGGCCCATGCGGCGTGGCGCGGAGCCGTGGAGGTCGAGGACATCGACGTTCGCCGGGCCGTCGAATTGGCCTTGCCGCACCGACGTCGGCGAGATCCGTTCGATGAACCCGGCCTCACCGAGCAGCAGATCGACGACGCCCTCGAGAAGGCCGATCAGCAGTCACCACAGGACCCCGATACCCAGAACAACAGTGCCCCGGATGATTCGGCGCCCCAGGATTCGGCACCACCAGAATCCGGTGAACCCGATCCCGATCCGGACAACCCCGGAGGCGGTGGCGCACCACCACCGGGTCCGGGTTTCTCGCCGGACCGCCGTGGTGGCGCGGTGAAGGCCCTACGCGCAACCGGCGTCGGCAACGGCGAACCAGGGCGACGGTCACCCTCACTGAGCAGTCGGGGACAGGCCGTCCGTGGGGTGCGCGATGGCGGCCATGGAGTGCACCTGATGGGCACGATCCTCGCGGCCGCCGACGAGCACATCGAACGCGGCCAGGGCGCACTGCAGGTGCTGCCGCAGGACATCCGGTACGCCGAGCGGCGGGGCAAAGAAGGCAATCTCGTGGTGTTCGTTCTCGATCTGTCGGGTTCGATGACCGCGCGCAAACGACTCGATGCCGTGTCGGGTGCGGTCGTGTCGATGCTCACCGATTCCTACCAGCGCCGCGACCGCGTCGCGGTGGTCACCCTTCGAGGCGCAGGCGCCGAGGTCACCGTGCCGCCCACGCGGTCGGTGGACGCCGCGGTGCGCAGGCTGACCGGCGTGTCGACCGGTGGCCGGACGCCGCTGGCCGAAGGGCTGTTGGTAGCTCGAGACGTGGTGCGCCGCAATGCTTATAAAGAACCGAACCGGCGACCACTGATGGTTGTGCTGACCGACGGCCGGGCCACCTCGGGGAGCGGCGCCCTGGCTCGCGCCGGTGCCGCCGCAGACCGACTGCGTCGTGACGGCACGTCGGCGATCGTGGTGGACTGTGAACAGGGTCTGGTCCGCCTCGGCCTGGCCCGGGCGCTGGCCGGGCAGTTGGGTGGCGATTGTGTGCAGCTTGCAGACCTGACCGCCGGTGGCGTCGCCGCGGTTGTCAGATCGGCGGCATGAGCGACTCGGATGAGTCGTCGGCGAGTTCGGTGTAGAAGGGAAATGTTGTGCCCCAGGGTGTTCCATCTGTTATTCCGGACGACGGACTGACCACACGTGCGCGGCGCAATCAGCCGGTGCTGGCTGTGCACACCGGCGATGGCAAGGGTAAGTCGACCGCGGCCTTCGGAATGGCCATGCGTGCCTGGAACGCCGGTCTGGACATCGGCGTCTTTCAATTCGTGAAGAGCGCGAAGTGGAAGGTCGGCGAGGAGAGCGCGCTCACCGCGCTCGGAGAACTGCACAGCACCACCGGGCAGGGCGGTCCGGTGCAGTGGCACAAGATGGGCGAGGGCTGGTCGTGGATACGCCATGCAGGCGGGGATGCCGACCATGCCGAGCAAGCTGCGCAGGGCTGGGCCGAGATTCGCCGCCGCATCATCGCGGGGGAGCATCAGTTCTACGTCCTCGACGAGTTCACGTATCCCATCAACTGGGGGTGGATCGACCTCGACGATGTCCTCGACGTGCTCGGCAGCCGTGAGGGTAAGCAACATGTGGTGATCACCGGTCGGCGGGCACCTGCCGCGCTGATCGAGGCCGCCGATCTGGTCACGGAGATGGTGAAGGTGCGCCATCCGATGGACGCCGGCCGTAAAGGTCAAAAGGGCATCGAATGGTGACCTCGTCCCCACCGGCGATGGTCATCGCGGCCCCGTCATCGGGGAGTGGAAAGACCACGATCACAACGGGTTTGATCGGTGCTCTGGCGCGGGCAGGCCATCAGGTCGCACCGTTCAAGGTGGGGCCGGACTATATCGATCCCGGTTACCACGGCATCGCCGCCGGTCGGCCGGGGCGCAACCTCGATCCGGTTCTGGTCGGGGAGGAACGGATCGGTCCGCTGTACCGATCGGGTTCGGCCGGATGTGACATCGCGGTGATCGAAGGGGTGATGGGCCTGTTCGACGGTCGGATCACCGAAGATCACATGCCGGCGATCGCTCCCGGATCGACTGCGCAGGTGGCCAACCTCCTGGGGGCACCGGTGGTCCTGGTCGTGGACGCATCCGGGCACAGCCAGTCCCTGGCGGCGATCCTGCACGGGTTCGTCAGCTTCGACCCGGGCATAGACATCCGTGGCGTGATCCTCAACCGGGTGGGATCACCGCGACACGAATACGTACTGCGGCAGGCCTGCGACCGCGCCGGACTTCAGGTTTTCGGCGCGGTGCCGCGCAACCCGGAAATGGCGGTGCCCTCGCGTCACCTCGGACTCATCCCGGCCGCCGAACGCGGTCCCGAAGCAATTGCCGCCATCGATGCGATGACCGAATTGGTCGGCGGCGCAGTGGATGTGCCGGCGCTGGTGGCGGCGGCCGACATCGGACCGGCAGGTCGCTCCGGTCCGATCTGGTCTGCCGATGATGAGGTCAGAACACCGGAACAGCAGGGCCCGCGGCCGGTGATCGCGGTTGCCGCCGGTGCGGCTTTCACATTCGGCTATGCCGAACACAGCGAACTGCTCCGGGCCGCTGGTGCCGATGTGGTCACCTTCGACCCGGTGGTCGACCTCCTCCCGGACGGGTGTACGGCAGTGGTGATCGGAGGTGGATTCCCCGAAGAACATGCCGCCGCGTTGGCGTCGAACAGACCGCTGCTCACCGCGCTGCGTGCGGCGGCCGGTTCGGGTGTCCCGATCCATGCCGAGTGCGCAGGCCTGCTGTATCTGTCGCAGAGTCTGGACAACCACGCGATGGCCGGAGTGCTGCCGCTACGGGGCACGTTCGGCAAGAGACTTACCTTGGGCTATCGCGATGCGGTGGCCATCACCGATTCCATGTTGTTCTCCGCGGGCACGAGGGTTCGGGGGCACGAGTTCCATCGCACGACGGTTACAGCAGTGGATGATTCGGTGCCCACGGCCTGGGGCTGGCGCCGGGACGGGGTGGCCGAGCGGGAAGGCTGGACGTCGGCGCGGCCGGGTGCCCAGGTTCACGCGTCCTACCTGCACACACATCCGGCGGGAAATCCAGAGGCGGTGTCGCGTCTGGTGGCTGCCGCGCGCCGAGCCCCTGCCGAGCAACGATGACCGGGGAGCGACGATGACCGGGGAGCGACGATGAGTGGTGGATCAGCGGAGCTGGATCTGACGGCGGGCCTGTTGGCCGGGATCGACATGTCCGAGCTCAGCGACAGTCCGGTGGTCATGCGGGAGCTGCTCGAAGCGGTGCTGGCGGTCGGCAGCGGCCTGGATCTCGACGCCACCCTGCAGCGGATCATCAACGTTGCCGTGGATGCACTCGATGCCCGGTACGGCGCGCTCGGTGTGCGCGGTGATGACGGACAGCTCTCGGCTTTTGTTCACACGGGTATCGAACCTCGGGTGCGGGCGACGATGGGCCATCTACCGGTGGGCCGTGGTGTGCTGGGCCTGCTGATCAACCATCCGCAGGTGCTGCGTATCGACGAGCTGGGTGCGCACCCGAGCGCGGTGGGATTCCCGGCCAACCATCCGCCGATGGCCACATTCCTCGGGGCGCCGATCATCGTCCGCGGCGCGGTGTTCGGCAGCATTTACCTCACCGAGAAAGTAACCGGCGGGGGTTTCAACGAAGCCGACGAGGTGGCGGTACGCGTGCTGTCGGCGGCGGCCGGTGTCGCGATCGACAACGCCCGGCTGTTCGAGAGTGCACGCACGCGGGAGCGCTGGATGCGGATGCTCGCGCGCCGGGGATCCGGACCGCTGGTGGGGGCCGCGCTGGAGGACACGCTCACCGCGCTGGCCGTGGACCTCGCGGACTTGGCCGGGGCCACAGATGTTTTCATCCTCGGAACCGATGACAATCGGGCCAATGTGCTGGCGCACACCGGTGAATTACCGCGAGTGGGCGCTTTCGAGCTGGGTCAGTTCTCGGGTATCGAGGTCGCCTCGGCAAGCGATGTCCCGGCACCGTTGGTGCGCGGCGGGGCGGCGTGGGTGAGCATGGTGCCGCTGTTGCGCGCCGGCGGGCGATTCGGCGTGATGATGCTGACGCACACCGAGCGTCCCGTCTGGGCAGAGGAGGAGGAGTCGGGTCTGATCGCCACCGCCGACATCGCGTCGATGGCGCTGGCTTACGAGCTGCAGCAGGCGGTGACACGTGAGATGCACATGCTCACTGATCGTCACCGGATCGCCAGGGACCTCCACGATCACGTGATCCAGCGGTTGTTTGCGATCGGGATGTCGTTGCAGTCGTTCTCGTCTCGGATCGGTGATGACGGTCAGCTCAGTCAGGCGATCGTCGATCTGGACCGGACCGTCGAGCAGATTCGTACGTCGATCTTCGACCTCAACACCTCGGGGGAGAGCGCCCAGGATTCGGCCACCCTGCGACGTCGGGCACTGGACATCGTCACCGAGTTGTCGGCCCATGCGCCGATCTCACCGTCGGTGCGCTTTGCCGGACCCGTCGACACACTGGTCCCGTCGCGGCTCGACGGGCATATCGAAGCTGTTCTACGCGAAGGTATTTCCAATGCGCTTCGGCATTCGAAGGCAGATCGAATCGACGTCCTCGTCTCCGCGGACGAAGTGTTGAGTATTTCGATCACAGACAACGGAACAGGAATCGGTGCGACCGCGGCGCACAGCGGATTGAACAATCTCGCGCGACGGGCCGAGCAGAACGATGGCACGTTCGCCATCTCCGACACTGCAGGCGGCGGGACCACCATCACCTGGACCGTGCCGCTGTAGGTCCGCTAGGGCTGACGGCCGCGCTCGTTCTTTTCTTTCAGTTTGGTGGCCATCACAGCAACCTGCGTGCGCCGCTGCAGATCGAGTTTGGCAAGGATCCGGGACACGTAGTTCTTGATGGTCTTTTCGGCGAGAAACATCTTCGCAGCGATCTGACGGTTGGTCATCCCTTCTCCGACGAGCGCAAAGACCTCACGTTCCTGACCGGTCAACTCGGCAAGTGGATCGACGCCGTTGCCGTCGGCCCGCAGCTTGGCCATCAACGCCGCGGTACTCCCGGCATCGAGCAGTGATCCGCCGGTGCCGACCGTGCGCACCGCGGCCACCAGGTTGTGCCCCAGGATCTGCTTGAGAACGAACCCGGCGGCGCCGGCCATCACGGCCGCGAGCAACGCCTCATCGTCGGCGTACGAGGTGAGCATCAAGCATTGCACCGACGGTGTGGCACTGCGGATCTCGCGACACAACTCGACGCCGTTGCCGTCGGGTAGCCGGACATCGAGGATGGCCACGTCGGGTACCGCGGCGGTGATCGCAACCAATGCCTCACTGACACTTGAGGCCTCACCGACCACTTCGATGTCCTCTGCCGTGCCGAGGAGGTCCCGGAGTCCGCGGCGTACCAGTTCGTGATCATCGACCAGAAATGCCCTGATTTTCGCCGTCATGGATTTCAAAGTACCGCACCACAAAACGAGGCGATCGCCCCGGCGAACAGGGACTTTCGACCCACGCGCGGACAGGTTGTCCGGAGGCAGACTCGGACGCATGAAAACGATGTCCGGGTCGGATCTGCTGCGCGAGCTGTTGCCCGTCTGCGAAGGAGAGGTCAACCGGCATCTGGCGATGTCGAAGGAGTGGCACCCGCACGACTTCGTGCCATGGGATCTGGGGCGGAACTTTGCCGCACTCGGTGGAATCGACTGGGATCCGAGTCAGTCCCAGTTGGATGAGACAGCCAAGGCCGCGATGTTCACCAACCTGCTGACCGAGGACAACCTGCCGTCCTATCACCGGGTGATCGCGCAGAACTTCACCCTTGACGACGCCTGGGGTTATTGGGTGGGCCGGTGGACCGCGGAAGAGAACAAGCACAGTGTGGTCATGCGTGACTACCTGGTCGTCACCCGTGGTGTCGACCCGGTGGCGCTGGAAGAGGCCCGGATGATCCACATGACCCAGGGTTTCAACCCGATGCCCGCCGATGACGGGAATCGAGACCGGTCCTCGGACATGCTGTTTGCGGTGGCTTACGTCACCTTTCAGGAACTCGCGACGCGCGTGTCGCACCGCAACACCGGTAAGGCGTGTGGCGACCCGATCGCCGACCGGATGCTCGCGCGGGTTGCCGCGGACGAGAACCTGCACATGCTGTTCTATCGCAACATCGTTGCCGGCGCGCTCGACCTGACTCCCGACCAGACCATCAAGGCGATTGCCCTGGTCCTGTCCATGTTCCAGATGCCGGGCGCCTCGATGCCGGGGTTCCGGCGTAACGCCGTGCTGATCGCCAAGGCCGGGATCTACGATCTCCCGCAGCATCTGCACGAGGTTGTCGAACCGGTCCTGCGCAAATGGAACATCTTCGAGCGCACCGATTTCGGTCCCGAAGGTGAACGCACCCGCGACGAGTTGGCCGTATTCCTCGAAGACCTGCAGGGCAAAGTCGATCGATTCGAACGATCGCGTATGCGCATGCTCGCTCGCGATGAACTGGCAGCGTCGTGACGATCGAGGACGTCGGACAACGGAAGGTGCCGTTCGACGCGGTGATCGCGATGGCAGAGGCTGCGCAGTGCGGGAACATCAGCTGGTGGAACCAGATCCGTGCGGATTCCGCGGACAGTACCGAAACCGAATACCTTGCCTCGCGCATGCTGGCCCGGATGATCGCATCGGCCGCACATCGGCAGGGGATACCCTCCGCCGACGTATGGGCCCGGATCCGGGAGACCGGGGAACTGCCTCTCTGACACTGCGTGGTCGGTGTCCACTCAATTCCCGCCGGCGGCCCACAGTACGGTCTACGCATGACCGAATCGACACCCGAGATGGGCCACGACCACTACCTCGTCGGGCTGAATCTTGTTGGCAGGCGGGTGGTGATCATCGGCGGCGGCTCGGTGGTGCAGCGCAGGCTCGGCACACTTGCCGACAGCGGCGCCGACATCCACGTGATCACGCCGGAGGCGACGCCAACGGTGGAGTCGTTTCCCGGCATCACCCTGCACGCCCGTCCTTATGAATCCGGTGACCTCGACGGCGCGTGGTACGCCCTGGCCTGTACCGACGACCCGGACGTCAATGCCGCCGTGGTCGCCGAGGCCGAGCAGCGCCGGATCTTCTGCGTCCGCGCCGACGACGCCCGCCACGGCACCGCCGTCACGCCCGCCTCGCTGCGTCACGACAATCTGACGGTCGGCGTCCTGGCAGCTGGTGATCACCGTCGCTCCGCTGCCGTGCGGACTGCCATCGGTCAGGCGCTCGGTGGCGGAGAGCTCGGCGCGGCCGGGCTCGAAGCAGCCGCTCAGGAACGGCAGCCGGCCGGTGTGGCGCTGGTCGGTGGAGGACCCGGCGACCCGGATCTGATCACCGTGCGGGGACGACGTCTGCTTGCCGCCGCCGACGTTGTTGTCGCCGACCGGCTCGCGCCACCGGCCCTGCTGGCCGAACTGGGACCGCACGTCGAGATCATCGATGCCGCGAAGGTGCCCTACGGCCGGGCGATGAAGCAGGAGGCCATCAACGACGTCCTCATCGAGCGCGCCAAGGCCGGAAAGTTCGTGGTCCGTTTCAAGGGTGGCGATCCGTATGTCTACGGGCGCGGCTTCGAAGAACTCGAGGCGTGCGTTGCCGCGGGCGTCCCGGTCACCGTGGTCCCCGGGATCACCAGTGCCATCGCCGGACCATCGGCGGCAGGCATCCCGGTGACCCACCGGGGCGTGACCCACGAGGTCGTGATCGTTTCCGGGCACATCCCGCCCGATCACCCCGATTCCCTGGTCAACTGGCCGGCACTGGCACAGATGCGGGGCACCATCGTCCTGATGATGGCGGTCGAACGTCTCGACATCTTCGCCGACGCACTGATGAACGGCGGCCGGGAGGCGACAATCCCGGTGGCCATCATCGAAAACGCCACCCTGAGCAGCCAGCGGGTAGTCCGGACGACGCTCGGCGAGGCCGCGGTGGACGCCAAGAACGCACAGGTCCGGCCACCCGCCATCGTGGTGATCGGCCCGGTTGCCGGTTTTGATGTGGCGCTGTGACACGTAGATCCACCGTGCGATCGTTACAACCATGATTGTGAAGCGGGAGTCCGGCACCGGTAGCCTCGATCCCCATGACCTCATCACCAGCTGTGGCCTCTGACGTCGGCCAGACCCGTGTGTGGGGCCCGCAGATCGCCGTGCTGGGCGGAATGCAGCTGCTGGTCGTGCTCGATGGCACGGTCGCGGCGCTGGCGCTCCCCAGGATCCAGAACGCGCTCGGTCTGTCCGACAGCGGCGGTGCGTGGATCATCACCGCGTACGTGCTGGCCTTCGGTGGGCTCATGTTGCTCGGTGGACGCCTCGGCGACACCTTCGGCCGCAAACGTATGTTCGTCGCCGGTGTTGCCGCGTTCACGGTCACCTCATTGCTGTGTGGTCTGGCCTGGGATCCGATCAGCCTGATCATCGGACGCGCCCTGCAAGGTGCGTCGGCGGCGGTGGCCGCACCGACCGCGATGGCGCTGGTGGCGACCACGTTTGCGCCCGGCAAGCCACGTAACCAGGCATTTGCCGTGTATGCGGCGATGACCGGCATCGGATCGGTTGCCGGGTTGATCGCAGGCGGAGTGCTCACCGAGCTCTCATGGCGCCTGGTGTTCCTGATCAATGTGCCCATCGGCCTGCTGGTCGTACTCGGAGCCGTTGTGTGTCTGCGCGAATCGCAGGGCGAGCGGATGTCCCTCGATGTGAAGGGTGCGGTCCTGGCGACGCTGGGCTGCACGCTGGTCGTGCTGGCGGTGAACGAAGGGCCGGGCGGCTGGCTGCGTCCGGTCGTGGTGATCCCTCTGATCGTCGGACTGGCCTCACTCGTCGCGTTCGTATTCGTCGAGCGCCGTGCCGAGAATCCGATCCTGCCGTTCTCATTGTTCGCCAACAGCAGCCGGGTGGCGGCGCTGGTGGCGATCCTGCTGGCCGGCGCCATCATCATGTGCATGGCGGTGTTCATCTCGCTGTACCTGCAGGGAATCCTGAAGTATTCGCCGATCCAGAGCGGTATGGCAGTGGTGCCGTTTGCCTTCGGGCTCGGTACCGCGGCGGCCATCGCCTCCAAACTCGCGCTCCGATACCAGCCACGCTGGCTGGTTCTCTTCGGTGGTCTGGTGGTGGTTGCCGGCTGCGCGTACGCCGCGAGCATCGCGCGCGAGGCCCCGGCGTACTTCCCTCACATCTTTGTGCCGGTCGTGGTGATCGGTGCAGGCGTCGGCATGGCGGTCATCCCGCTCACCCTGTCGGTGGTGGCCGGAGTCGGCCCCAACGAGATCGGCCCGTTGACCGCTCTGGCGCAGGTGGCACAGAACCTCGGTGGCGCGGTCGCGTTGGTTGCGGTCGGCGCGATGGTGACCAGCCGCACCCTCTCCGAAGGTGGGACCACAGGGCCGGTCGACGAGATGGATGCGAGCCAACTCGATGCGTTGGCAAGCGGCTACGGACTTGCGTTCGTCTGCTGCGCGCTGATCGCGGTGGCCGCCGGAATCGTCGTCCTGTTCATGCGCTTCACACCGGAGGACGTGGCCGAGGGGCAGGCGGCCCAAGAGGTCGCCAACACCTCGGTCGATCCCGACGAGTGGTCGGCCTGAGCGCAGGTCGAACGCGCTCAGTCCGTGAGGATGATCAGTTCACGGTCCGAGCCGATCTCGGCACGCTGACCGCCCGCGACGGCAACCGCAGCCAGCGAGTCGACGTCGCGTACCTGCTTGCGTGAGCCGAGCAACGATCGCGTCAGCACACCCTTGTGATGCTTGTTGAAGTGGCTGACCACCGTCCTGGTGCCGTTGGACGACTCGGTCAGCACGGTGACGGTGATGGCGTCGGGGACCGGACCCAGTTGCTGATAGCCACCTGACCGTAGGTCGATGATCAGATCCTCGTCCAGCCCGACGAGTGCATCGGTGAGCGCCGGCTTCCAGTTGGCCGCGAGGGTTCCGAATCCGGGCAGCTTCGATCCGGCCGACAACCGATATGCGGGAATCGGATCGGTGGCGCGTACCACGCCGAACAACGCCGAACCGATCGCCAGCCGATCTGCGGCCTTGGCTTTCGCGGACCGCGTCAGCGACTTGTAATCGAGGGCGTCGAACAGCACGCCCGTGTACCGCTCGATCGCCGGACAGGTCGGACTCGACCACAACTGGGCGTTGCGCTCGATCTCGTCGAGCTGGGATACGCCCAGCCCCAGCGCCTTCTGACTGGCCACCGGGTCACCGGCCGTGGTGACCAGCGCGTCGGCGATCTTGCGGCGCAGCGGCGTCAGGGTGGGCAGCGAGAGGAGGTCGAGGTCGAGGGGAGCGCCACGGCCACCGGTGGCCTTGGTCTCGGAGGGGGGCAGCACGATCAACACAGTGATAGACCGTATCGGTCCACCCCGGCCACCGCCCCGGCCCGGTCGACTCGGCGGACTGGGGCATGGTCCGGTCACAGGATGCAGCCCGATGTGGGCGCAGCGATATGGTGTCTGACGTGATCACACGCATGTCGAACCTTTTCCTGCGCACTCTGCGCGACGATCCTGCCGACGCCGAGGTGCCCAGCCATCGGCTGCTGGTCCGCGCCGGATATGTCCGCCGTGTCGCCCCCGGCGTTTACAGCTGGCTGCCACTGGGACTGAAGGTGCTGCGCCGGGTCGAGGCCGTCGTCCGTGAGGAGATGGACAACATCGGCGGGCAGGAGATCTCGCTGCCTGCGCTGCTGCCGCGCGAGCCCTACGAGACCACCGGACGGTGGACCGAATACGGCGACGCGCTGTTCCGGCTCAAGGACCGCAAGGGTGCCGACATGTTGCTCGGACCCACCCACGAAGAGTTGTTCGCCCAGTTGGTCAAGGGGGAGTACTCGTCCTACAAAGATCTGCCACTGACGATCTATCAGATCCAGACCAAGTACCGCGACGAAGAGCGTCCCCGGGCCGGCATCTTGCGTGGACGCGAGTTCATCATGAAGGACTCCTACTCGTTCGATCTGAGTCTGGACGGTGCCAAGGCGTCCTACGACGCCCACCGCGAGGCCTACCAGGAGATCTTCCGCCGTCTTCAGGTCAAGTACGTGATCGTTGCCGCCACCTCCGGTGCCATGGGCGGTTCGGCATCAGAGGAGTTCCTGGCCGAGAGTGAAGTCGGCGAGGACACCTACGTCCGCAGCCCGGAGTCGGGTTATGCGGCCAACGTGGAGGCCGTCGTCACCCCGGCGCCGCCCGCGCTGCCGATCGAGGGTCTGCCCGCGGCCACCGTGTACGACACAGGCAATACCCCGACCATCGACACGCTTGTCGCCTGGGCGCAGGAGACGTTCCCGGACCGGGGCTTCACCGCGGCGGACACACTCAAGAATGTCGTGGTCAAGCTGCGCAGGCCCGACGGCGAGACCGAACTGCTGGCGATCGGTATCCCAGGTGACCGTGAGGTCGACATGAAGCGACTCGAAGCTGCCGTCGAACCGGCCTCCGTCGAAATGATCGGCGACGCCGACTTCGCCGCCAACGCGTTCCTGGTTCGCGGTTACATCGGTCCGAAAGCATTGCAGGACAACGGTGTGCGTTACGTGGTGGACCCGCGGATCGTCGAGGGTACGGCCTGGATCACCGGTGCAGATGAAAAGGGCAAGCACGTTGTCGACTTGGTCGTCGGCCGGGACTTCGTGCCGGACGGCACCATCGAGGCCGCCGAGGTTCGCGACGGTGATCCGTCGCCGGACGGTCTGGGCACCCTTGTCGCGGCCCGCGGCATCGAGATCGGTCACATCTTCCAGCTCGGCACCAAGTACACCGATGCCTTCGAGGTCGACGTCCTCGGTGAGAACGGCAAGCCGGTCCGATTGATCCAGGGCTCGTACGGTGTGGGCGTCTCGCGGATGGTTGCCGTCATCGCCGAACAGCAACACGACGAGAAAGGCCTGCGCTGGCCGAAGTCTGTGGCGCCGTACGACATCCACCTGGTCATCGCGAACAAGGACGAGCAGGCCTGGGCCGGTGCGCAGAGTCTTGCCGCCGACCTCGACGCCGCCGGTATGTCCGTGCTCCTCGACGACCGCAAGGCCAGCCCCGGTGTGAAGTTCAAGGACGCCGAGCTGCTGGGCATGCCGGTGGTCGTGGTCGTCGGACGCGGCTGGGCCAACGGCACCGTCGAGATCCGCGACCGTTTCACCGGAGAGGCGACCGAGGTCGCCTCCGATTCCGCGGTCGAGGCACTGCTCGCCAATCGCTAGTCGGTTCGCGCGATCGGCCCGGTCATCGACCGGGCCGATCCGCAACTCGGGCTAAGTTGGATCTCCGCCGGGCAACGCGACGGTCGCCGGTGAGATCCGCAGGACCACCCGCCAATTCGCTGCCCGGAGGGCACTGCCGGTCAGTCCTTGAAGGCCGAGCCGGCGACTGCCCAGATCGGACGCCCGCTCGAGCAGGCTGCGATAGGCCACTGCACAGTCCTCTTCGGCGGCCAGCGCGACTGTCAGCGCCGACGCGGGATCGGTGACGGTGATCGGCAGGTTGTAGCCGGCCGCCGCCGGTGGTACCGGGGCGCCGACCGCGGTCAGAGCCGTTTCCAATTCCGTTCGCAGTGCGCGGTGTTCGGCGGTGTATTCGCTGATCGCCTGCTGGCGCGAGGGCGCCGCGTGTGCCGCAACTACGCCGTACGTGAAAATTGCGGCGTTCTCCGCGGTCACGGCAACGGCGAGTGCATCGGTGGTTGGGGTCATGAGAGCTGCACCGCCGCAAGAGTTGTGGTCCCGGCGCTGATCGACCCGAGGAGGCCGGCAACGTAACCGTAGAGTTCGATGGCCAGGTTTCCGGCGGAGTTCGCAGACGCCGTGAGCTGCGTTCGGAGTTCATCGATTGTCGGTGGCGCGGTCACCGCGGGGCTCGGTGTGGCAGAACTCGACGCGGTCGCAGCCCGGCCGGAGTCGAGCCGGGTGATCTCGTCGGTCAGGGCGACCGAATGCGCTGTCCGTTGTTCGGCGATGACGGTGAGTGCCGCCGCCCGGTCCGGGTTGCCCGCAATCGCCGCCGTCGCGGCGGCGGCGTCGGTGTTGGCCGCGGTGACCTGAGGTAGGAGCTGATCGGCCAGTCGTTGCTGCGCGCTCGTCGTGCCGTCCGATCCGCAGGCCGCGACCGCGGAGATCGCCGTCGCGCCCGCGGCGAGCGCCACTGCCGATTGCAGGAAAGTGCGGCGGGAGGACGTGATTCCCCGAATGCCATCTGATGGTGAAACTTCACTGACCGTCACACGGTCAATAGTGCCAGCCCGGGTCGGCGAGGGCAGATCCCGCGCACCGCTCGGCGGTTCGCCGTTCGACTGTGGCCCATTCGTCACCGGATGGCGCAGTCGATGGTCAAGGACAGGCGCTCCGGGGCGTTAAGCTGTTCGGAGTAAAGACCTGACAACTGCACATGGAGGAGACACCGATGTCCGGGGCAATCGACCACGAACGGATCAGTGGACTGATCGAACCGGCAGTCACCGACAAGGGATACGACGTCGAGGAACTGTCGGTGGTGGCGACGGGCCCGGAGAATCTGGTCAAGTTGGTCGTCGACCGCGACGGCGGTGCGTCGCTCGACGAGCTGGCCGAGCTGAGCCGCTCGGTCTCGACGATCCTCGACGGTACGGATGACGAGACCGGCGCCGAGGGTGACGACGCGTTGGCCGCATTGCCGACCTACACCCTCGAGGTCACCTCACCGGGTGTCGACCGCCCGCTGACACAGCCGCGGCACTGGCGCCGCGCAGCCGGACGCAAAGTGGTTGTCGACCTCATCGCCGATCCGCCAGAGCGACTCGCCGGCCGGATCGGGGCTCTCGACGAGGATCAGACCAGCGTGCAACTGGTCACGAAGACAAGCAAGGGTTTCGCCACCACGACCGTGGCATTGGCATCAGTACGCAAAGCGTTTGTACAGGTCGACTTCGGTGAGCCCAGTGCTGCCGAACTCGAGGTGTGCGGCCTTGATCCCGAGCAGATCGAGGCAAGAAGGAAAGGGAACAAATGAATATCGACATTGCAGCGCTTCGCATGATCGAGGCCGAAAAGGGCATCACGATCGATGCCGTCATCGAGACCATCCAGTCGGCATTGCTGACGGCCTACCGGCACACCGACGGGTTTGCACCACACGCGTACATCGACGTCGACCGCAAGTCCGGCAAGGTCCGCGTGATGGCGCAAGAGCGTGACGCCGATGGCAACGTCATCTCCGAATGGGACGACACCCCTGAAGGTTTCGGACGCATCGCGGCCACCACGGCCCGCCAGGTGATCCTGCAACGTCTGCGAGATGCCGAGCACGACAAGAACTTTGGCGAGTTCTCCACCCATGAGGGTGAGATCGTCGGTGGCGTGGTGCAGCAGGACGCCCGCGCCAACGCCCGCGGCATGGTGGTCGTGCGCATCGGCAGCGAGGCCACGGGCCAAGAAGGTGTACTGCCGCCCGCCGAGCAGGTACCCGGTGAAACCTATGTGCACGGCGAGCGGATCAAGTGCTACGTCGTCGGCGTCGCACGCGGATCCCGCGGCCTGCAGATCACACTCTCGCGCACGCACCCCAATCTGGTGCGCAAACTCTTCGCCCTCGAGGTCCCCGAGATCGAGGACGGGTCGGTCGAGATCGTGGCGGTTGCCCGGGAGGCGGGTCATCGGTCGAAGATCGCCGTCCACACCGGGGTTGCCGGACTCAACGCCAAAGGTGCCTGCATCGGACCGATGGGGCAACGCGTCCGCAACGTCATGAGCGAGCTCGCCGGTGAGAAGATCGACATCATCGATTACGACACAGACCCGGCCGTGTTTGTCGGGAATGCACTGTCACCGTCGAAGGTTGTATCGGTCACAGTCGTCGATCCGGTGGCCAAAGCCGCCAGAGTCGTGGTGCCCGACTACCAGTTGTCGCTGGCCATCGGCAAGGAAGGGCAGAACGCCCGCCTGGCTGCCCGGCTCACCGGATGGCGCATCGACATCCGCAGCGACGCCCAGACCGACTCGGATTCCGAGCCATCTGCGGCAGGTGCGAGCTGAGCGGAAACGCGCCGAGACGGGTGTCATTAGCATCTAACTCGCAGTGGACGGTAGACTCGTCGATGGTCCACAGTGATCCTTCGCGCCACCGCGAAAATCTGCCGATGCGTACGTGCGTCGGATGTCGACAGTGTCACCCGGCCGCCGAACTCGTTCGGCTGGTCGTGCGGCGCGACGACAGCGCAAAGGTGGTTGTGTTGGACCATCGCAAGACCATGCCAGGGCGTGGCGCCTGGCTGCATCCGGATCCCGATTGTCTGGGAACCGCGATTCAGCGCAAGGCCTTCGCAAGGGCATTTCGGATCGGCGGGTTGACCGTCGACACCGATCTACTGAGCCGAGAAATCGAATCGGTAGCCAAACAGAGAGGCCGGCATCAGTCGGCCACTAAGGAACAGGTAGCAGAAGACATGAGCACACCGTGAAGTTCTTGCGATGAGCACGTTTCGGACGTAAACCGAGGTCGTAGCGGGCAATGCCGCTCGACCTCCAAGTGAGGAGAGCAGTGGCAGGCAAGGCCCGCGTGCATGAATTGGCCAAGGAACTGGGAGTGACAAGCAAGGAAGTGCTTGCACGTCTCAGCGAGCAGGGCGAGTTCGTAAAATCTGCGTCGTCGACCGTTGAGGCCCCCGTGGCCCGGCGACTTCGCCAGTCCTTCCCAGGACAGGACACCCCCGCCGGTAACGCCGGGGGACAATCAGGATCCGCCGGAGGCAACGCCCCGGCCGGAAAACCATCACCGGCAAAACCGGGCGCAGCGCGTCCGGGACCGGTATCCACAAGCAATGCAGGTGCTCCGGCAGCACCGTCCACCGGTGCCAAGCCCGGTGCACAGCGGCCGACCCCTGCGCCGAAGGCAGCTCCGACCCCGGCCCCGCGCCCCGCTGCGCAGACTCCGGCCCCGTCGAAGCCCGTCTCGAGCGCGCCGGCGCCGAGTGCACCGGCAACACCGGCAACACCGGCCAAGAGCACTCCCGCTCCGGCCGCGCCCGAAGCCCCGGCCGCAGCAGCCCCGGCTGCCGCAGCTCCTTCGCGTCCGGCTCAGGCACCGCGCCCCGGTGGCCCCAAGCCCGGCCCGCGTGCACCGCGTGTCGGCAACAACCCTTATTCGAGTGCAGCACCGGTAGAGCGCCCCGCTGCACGTCCGGCACCGGGTGCCGGTGGACCCCGCCCAGGTGGGGGACAGCGTCCCGGCGCCGGTGGTGCAGCCGCCGGTGGTGGCCGTCCGGCCCCAGGTCAGGGTGGTCCTCGTCCCGCACCGGGACAGGGCGGACCTCGTCCTAGCCCCGGCAGCATGCCTCCTCGCCCCAACCCGGGTGCGATGCCGGCACGTTCGGCACGTCCCAGCGGTCCCGGTGGACCCGGCGGCGCTCGTGGTGGACCCGGCGCAGGCCGCGGTGGACCCGGTGGCGGCGGCGGTCGTCCCGGCGGCGCAGGCGGTGGCGGTGGCTACCGTGGTGGACCCGGTGGTGGCGGCGGTGGAGCTCCGACCGGTGCTCCGACCGGAGGCCCTCCCGGTGGATTCCGGGGTCGTCCCGGTGGCGGTGGCCGTGGTCGCGGCGGTGCAGCCGGCGCGTTCGGTCGCCCCGGCGGTGCCGTTCGTCGTGGCCGCAAGTCGAAGCGGGCAAAACGCGCCGAGTACGAGAGCATGCAGGCTCCCGCAGTCGGCGGCGTCCGGTTGCCACGTGGCAACGGTGAAACCATTCGCCTTGCTCGTGGAGCTTCGCTGTCCGACTTCGCAGACAAGATCAATGCGAACCCGGCAGCACTTGTGCAGGCCTTGTTCAACCTCGGCGAGATGGTCACGGCGACCGAGTCGGTCAACGACGAGACGCTGGAGCTGCTCGGCGGCGAGATGAACTACACCGTCCAGGTCGTCAGCCCGGAAGACGAAGATCGCGAACTGCTCGACTCCTTCGACCTCACCTATGGCGAGGACGCAGGTGGCGAGGAAGATCTCGAGCAGCGTCCGCCGGTGGTGACCGTCATGGGTCACGTCGATCACGGTAAGACCCGACTGCTCGACACGATCCGTAAGGCCAACGTCCGTGAGGGCGAGGCCGGCGGCATCACGCAGCACATCGGTGCCTACCAGGTCCTTACCGAACTGGACGGCAACGAGCGCCTGGTCACCTTCATCGACACCCCCGGTCACGAGGCGTTCACCGCCATGCGTGCCCGTGGTGCGAAGGCCACCGACATCGCGATCCTCGTGGTCGCGGCCGACGACGGTGTCATGCCGCAGACGGTCGAGGCGATCAACCACGCACAGGCGGCCGACGTGCCGATCGTCGTGGCGGTCAACAAGATCGACAAGGAAGGCGCCGATCCGCAGAAGATCCGTGCCCAGCTCACCGAATACGGGCTGGTCGCAGAAGACTTCGGCGGCGAGACGATGTTCGTCGACATCTCGGCCAAGCAGGGCACCAACATCGACGCACTGCTCGAAGCAGTGCTGCTGACCGCGGATGCCTCGCTTGACCTGCGGGCCAACCCGGACATGGACGCGCAGGGTGTTGCCATCGAGGCGCACCTCGACCGCGGTCGTGGCCCGGTGGCCACCGTGCTCATCCAGCGCGGAACGCTCCACGTCGGCGACTCGATCGTTGCCGGTGACGCTTACGGACGCGTTCGTCGAATGGTCGACGAGCACGGCGAAGACGTCACCGCGGCATTGCCGTCGCGTCCCGTCCAGGTCATCGGCTTCACGTCGGTCCCCGGTGCAGGCGACAACCTGCTCGTGGTCGACGAGGACCGGATCGCCCGGCAGATCGCCGACCGCCGCAATGCGCGTAAGCGCAACGCGCTGGCCGCACGTAGCCGCAAGCGGATCAGCCTGGAAGATCTGGATTCGGCACTGAAGGAGCACTCGCAGCTGAACCTGATCCTCAAGGGCGACAACTCGGGAACCGTGGAAGCCCTCGAAGAGGCACTCATGGGTATCGAGATCGACGACGAGGTGCAGTTGCGCGTCATCGACCGCGGTGTCGGTGGCGTCACCGAGACCAACGTCAACCTGGCGTCGGCGTCGAACGCGATCATCATCGGGTTCAATGTCCGGGCCGAGGGCAAGGCGACGGAGCTGGCGAACCGCGAAGGCGTGGACATCCGGTACTACTCGGTGATCTACCAGGCCATCGACGAGATCCAGAGCGCGCTGAAGGGTCTGCTCAAGCCGGTCTACGAAGAGGTCGAGCTGGGCCGGGCGGATATCCGTGCGATCTTCCGGTCGTCCAAGGTCGGCAACATCGCCGGCTGTCTGGTCACCTCGGGCATCATGCGGCGTAACGCCAAGGCGCGTCTGCTGCGTGACAACAAGGTCGTCGCCGAGAACCTCACCATCTCCTCGCTCAAGCGTGAGAAGGAAGATGTCACCGAGGTTCGCGACGGTTACGAATGTGGTCTGACGATTACGTACAACGACATCAAGGTCGACGACGTCATCGAGACCTACGAGTTGCGGGAGAAGGCACGGGACTGATAGTCCCGGCAGGCTGAGATGTTCGTCGGTTCACTGGAAATCGACCTACTGCTCGGCGACATCCACTCACTCAAGCAGAAGCGCTCAGTGGTGCGACCCATCGTCGCATCACTGGCGCGTCTGCGGGTGTCGGTCGCCGAGGTCGACGATCATGACCTTCACCGCCGTGCCCGTATCGGTGTCGCCGTAGTTGCCGGCGACACCCGGCACGTCGGCGAGGTGCTCGACGCCTGCGAGGCCTTGGTCTCGGGTCGCCCCGAGATCGAAGTACTGTCGGTTCGACGCACTGTTCGCGGCAGCGACGATTGAGACTGTTCGCGGCAGCGACGATTGAAAGACCGTCGCGGCGGCGACGCTTGGCGAAGTGGCTGCGACAACGACGATTGCGGATGAGAGACAATGGGTGGTCCGGCCGGCGGCCGGATACACCGGAAACCAGGAGAGTGAGCTGCCATGGCAGACCCAGCACGGGCACAGCGGCTGGCCAAGCGGATCTCGACGATCGTCGCGTCGGCGATCGCGGGTGAGATCAAGGATCCCCGGCTCGCCTATGTGACGGTGACCGACGCCAAGGTCACCGGCGACCTCCACGAGGCAACGATTTTTTACACGGTGATGGGCCCCTCGCTTGATACACCGCCCGACTATTCGTCCGCGGCGGCCGGATTGGCCAAGGCCACCGGTGTCCTGCGGTCCAAAGTCGGTGCGGGAACCGGTGTGCGGTTCACCCCGACGCTGACCTTTGTGCTCGACCGGATCCCGGACACTGCACGGGAGATGGAAGAGCTCCTCGAGCGTGCCCGTCTTCAGGACGAAGAGGTGGCCCGACTTGCGCGGGATGCCGCTCCGGCCGGTGACGCCGATCCGTACCGTGAACCACGCGCCGATGATGACGATGAGGATTCCGGGGACGAAGCCACGGGTTCAGGCGAGCGGTGAGTAGCGCACCGGTTCCGACCGACCCGGTGTTGCGCTCTGTCGCAGCGGTGTTGTCCGCGGCTCCGGAGGTCACGGTTCTCTGCCATACCCGGCCCGACGCCGACACGATCGGCAGTGGTCTGGCGATGGCGGATGCGTTGCGGCAGTTGGGTGCTGTCGTCGAGGTCAGTTTTGCCGGACCGACGGAGCTGCCGACAGCACTGGCCCAACTACCCGGCGCAGATCTGATCATCGACCCCGCGGACATTGTCGGCTATCCCGTGGTGGTCGCAGTCGACTGTGCGAGCATCTACCGCCTCGAAGCGCTTTCGACGGTGGTCGAGGCGGCGACGCATTCGATCGTCGTCGATCACCACGTGTCCAATGCCGGCTTCGGAACGATCAATTACATTGATCCTCAAGCTGATTGCACCGCAGAGCTCGTCTTGTCGATCATCGATGCGCTCGGTGTCGGTGTGGGGCCCGACATGGCGACCTGCATCTACGCCGGCGTTGTCACGGACACCGGTTCCTTCAAGTGGGGCCGGCCGAAGTCGCACCTGATCGCTGCGCGAATGCTCGAGGTCGGTGTAGACGGTCGGCGATGGACCAGGACTCTGCTCGACACCCACAGATTTGGCTGGCTCGCCATGGTCGCCGCCGCACTCGAATCCGCGGTACTGGTGAAGTCGGCCTTTGACGGACTCGGACTGGTGTACGCCGTGGTCGACCATGCTTCCGCTGCCGAATTGGGCTGGGAAGAAAGCGAAAGCGTGGTCGACATCGTCCGGACCACCGCTGAAGCGGAAGTCGCAGTGGTGTTCAAAGAATCTTCCCCCGGTCAGTGGACTGTGTCGATGAGGGCGAAGTCGAAGGTTGATCTGGTGCCGATCGCACTGACGCATGGTGGCGGTGGTCATCAGCTCGCGGCCGGTTTCGGAGCCTCCGGGACCGCTGCCGAGGTGGTCGAGCAGTTCCTCGCCTCCGTGTGAGTACGGAATCCGGAGCGTCCGGGGTCGCTGAATTCGCACCAGAAGTCAATCCGACCAATAGGCGGATCCTGCGACTGTCGATGTCGGCCCTGGTGGTCTTGATCGCCGAACCGCTGTATCTGATGCTCGACCTGGCTGTGGTCGGCCGGCTCGGTGGGACCGATCTGGCCGCACTGGGTGTCGGGGTTCTGGTGCTGGGGGTGGTCAGTACCCAGCTGACGTTCTTGTCGTATGGGACAACTGCGCGCGCCGCACAGAAGTTTGGTGCGGGTGATCGAGCCGGCGCCGTGTTCGAAGGAATGCAGGCGTCCTGGATCGCGCTCGGGGTGGGAACCGCCATTGTTGCGGTGGTCCAGCTCGGTGCGCCATGGATTCTGGACGCGTTGACCGGTGGCGGGTCGGTGGCTCAGGAGGCGACTGCGTGGCTTCGGATCGCGGTGTGCGGGGTGCCACTGATCCTGTTGTCGATGGCAGGAAACGGGTGGATGCGAGGTGTGCAGGAGACCCGTCGTCCGATTGTGTATGTGGTTGTCGGGCTCGGTATTTCAGCTGTTCTGTGTCCACTGCTGGTACACGGACTGCTGGGTGCACCCGAGATGGGCCTGGAGGGCAGCGCGGTCGCGAACGTGATCGGGCAGGGCGTGGCCGGGGTGTTGTTCGCGGTACGTGTGCTCGCCGAATGTACGCGAGAACACGTGCCGAGTCGTCGGCCCCGGTGGTCGGTCATTATTTCGCAATTGGCATTGGGGCGTGACCTGATTCTGCGGAGTCTGTCATTCCAGATCTGCTTTCTGTCGGCTGCCGCGGTGGCCAGTCGCTTCGGGGTTGCGGCGGTGGCCTCGCATCAGTTGGTGCTGCAGCTGTGGAACTTTGTCGCGCTGTTGCTCGATTCGTTTGCGATCGCGGCCCAGGCGCTGGTCGGTGCGGCGCTTGGTGCCGGTGCGGTTCCGGCCGCCTGGCGGGTCACCCGCCGCGTGACCCAGTGGTCGGTCGGGGTGTCGATCGTGCTGGCCGCGCTGTTTGCGCTGGGGAGTTCGCTGGTGCCGAAGATCTTCACCTCCGATCCCGATGTGCTCGATGCGGTCAGCACACCCTGGTGGTTCTTCGTCGCGATGTTGCCGGTTGCCGGCGTGGTGTTCGCTCTTGACGGCGTACTCCTTGGCAGCGCGGATGCGGCATTCCTGCGAAATGCGACATTGGCCTGTGCACTGTTCGGGTTCTTTCCGTTGATCTGGTTGTCGCTGATCTTCGACTGGGGTCTGGCCGGAATCTGGTCGGGATTGGTTGTGTTCATGGCACTTCGACTGATCACGGGCGTGTGGCGGGTCCGTGGTGGCCGGTGGACTGCGGTGGCGAACGGGCATTCACCGCAAAGTTAACCTCCAACCTGGGTATTTGCGGCCTAGTATTTATCCGTGGCTCGCACATGGCCGTTGATAGAACGCGAGCGGGAGTTCAAGACGATCCAATCGGCTCTCGCGTCCGAGGCACCAGACCTCGGTGTTGTCCTCACGGGTGAACCCGGCGTGGGCAAGACCACTCTGGCGCGCTACGCCACCGGCACGATGTCGGGGCAGGTGCGCTGGGTGGCCGGAACCGAATCGGCTCGGAGCATCCCGTTGGGTGCGTTTGCCCATCTCGTCGGGCCTGCGACGTCGACCGATCCGGTCACATTCATGTCCGCGGCGCGTGCAGCCCTGCTGGCCGGGGGCGACACGGTGATCGGTGTCGACGACGCGCACCTGCTCGATGAGCTGTCCGCGACGTTGCTGCATCAGCTCGCCATCGACCGGGCGGTCCGGATCATCGCGACCGTGCGCAGCGGTGAAGTGGTTCCCGATGCGGTGACCTCACTCTGGAAAGACCGGCACCTGGTGCGTCTGGTGCTCTCACCGTTTTCCAAGGAGCAGAGTGTCGAGCTGATCGAATCGGTCCTCGGCGGCCACCTCGAGGGTCTGAGCGCCGACGTGATCTGGGACGCCTCCGGCGGTAACGCCCTGTTTTTGCACCACCTGGTGGAAGGTGCGTTGGACTCCGGTGCGTTGCGCCAGGTTCGGGGTGTGTGGCAGTTGCGAGGGCGGGCGGCGGTCACATCCGAGCTGGCATCGTTGCTCGAGAGCCGGATCGATCAGCTCGACGACTCGTCGCTGCAGGTGCTCAAGCTTCTGACGTTCTGCGAGCCGTTGGACATGGACGTCCTGAGTGAACTGGTCGGCGACGCCGCGGTCGACGACGCCGAGGCCCGAGGACTGATCCGGGTCGCGCGCGAGGGTTCGCGGTTCAACGTCCACTACACACATCCGCTGTTCGGTGATGTGATCCGTCGCCGGCTCGGTATCGCGTCGTCACGCCGGCTGCGCGGTCAATTGGTGAAAGCACTGGCCGGCCGGGAGGTCGGCGGCCCGGCGGAGCGGATCCGGTTGGCGGAGCTCTCGCTCGACAGTGATGAGAAGGTGGACGCCGAGTTGCTCTGCCGAGCGGCCAACGATGCGATCATGTTGGCGAATGTGCCGTTGGGTGAACGTTTTGCGAACGCGGCGCTCGATGCCGGCGGCGGGCTCACCGCAGCGAATCTGCTTGCCCGGGCGCTGCTTTGGCAGGGGCGGACCGAAGCCGCGGAGAAGACTCTCACCGCGTTCGACCCGGACGAGATGGATCCGGTGCAGCTGGTGCAGTGGGGGTTGACCCGGATCAGCAATCTGCTGTGGTCGATGGGCGAGAGCCGTCGAGCTGATGAGGTGCTCGCGCTGGTGTCCGAGCGGATCGACGATCCTGCGCTGGAGCAGGTGGTCGACGGAATCGCGTCGGCCTGCGCACTGTTCGAAGGGCGCCTGGACGAGGCCCTGGAGCGGTCGCAGCGTGTACTCGGGGCGCCGCAGACATCTCCCTGGGCGCTCGAATGGGCCTGCTTTGGTGGTGGATGGGCGCGGGCACTGAGTGGACATGGCTCCGAGGTCGCCGAAATCTCCGCCCGCGGCCGGGAGGTGGAACTGAAGATCGATGGCCTGCTGAAGTTCATGGCCGGATACGGCGGCGTCATGGGCTTGGTCTACACCGGGCGATTCGACGAGGCCGAGAAAGAGGCAGGTCGCAATCTGCAGTTCACTGCGGCGGGGCAGTTCCTGGGCTGGGCGATAGCCAACATCGTGATGGGTCTGGTGGATCTGGCCCGAGGTCGCCTGGAGTCGGCCGCCGGCCGCTTCGAACAGTCTCTGGCCGCCCTTGAGACCACCTCGGCTGCGGCCTGGACCTTTCCAGCCAGAATTATGGTGTCCCAATGCTATTCGGCGCTGGGTCGTGACGCCGATGCGCTTCGCGTCCTGACCGACGCCCAGCAGCGCAGTGGTCGCTACGTGAGCGTGTTCGGCCCGCAGGTCCAGCTCACCGCGGCGTGGCTCGCCGCGGCACAGGGGGTGACCGGCGAAGCGATTTCGGAGGCCCGCGCGGCGGCCGAGCAGGCAGCCGATGCCGGGCAGTTCAGCATCGAGGCCGAGGCCCTGCATGCCGCGGCCCGGTTCGGCGACGAGACCGCGGCACCGCGGCTGACCGAACTGGCAGGTCAGATCGACGGTGTACTCGTCGGTGCGTACGCACGTCATGCTGCTGCGGTGGCCGCAGGCGATGGTGCGGCACTGGACGCCAGCGTCGACGAGTTCGCGCAGATCGGTGCGCTCGTATCCGCCGCAGACGCAGCTGCGCAGGCCGCAACCGTCCACGACACCGCAGGCGAACGGGCAGCGATGGCGGCGTCGGCGTCCACTGCGGCCCGGCTCTCCGCAGAATGTGGTGGGCTGCGCACACCGGCGATGATTGCGGCCGCCCATCCGTTGCCGCTGACCGCCCGCGAACGCGAGATCGCCACGCTGGTCGCGGCAGGTTTGTCGAACAAGGCGATCGCCGAGCGGTTGACGGTGTCTGTGCGCACCGTCGAAGGACACATCTACCGGGCATGCACCAAACTCGATCTCTCTGACCGCGCGGACTTGGCGACGTTGTTGAAAAACGAGAACTGACAACTGCTTCGGGGGAGGGCATAGACGTGAAGAACCTGGTCGTGTGCTGTGACGGCACATGGAAGAACGCCGATGACAAGGACGTCTCGAACATCGAGAAGATCGCCAGGGCGATAGAAACCACACCGAAAGACCATCCCGTCCAGATCGTCTACTACGCCGCCGGAGTCGGTACCGGTGCCACGCGATTCGAGAAGCTCGTCGGTGGTGCATTCGGGCTGGGACTCGACGCGGCGATCGTCGGGGCCTACCGGTTCCTGTCATTGAATTACGAAAAGGAAGACCAGATCTATGTGTTCGGATTCAGTCGCGGCGCATACACGGCGCGGAGTCTGGTGGGGATGATCGATGCGATCGGTCTGCTCAAACCCGATGGACTGGCGGAGAACAAACTGTCGAAAGTGATGCCGCTCTATCGGGGACGACCGGCCGAGGGTGAGAAGCCCACCCCCGAATGGTCTGAGGATGTAGCCGATTTCCAGACCGACTGCTACGACCAGAATGACGTCATCGTTCGATTCCTCGGCGTGTTCGACACCGTCGGAACCCTGGGTGTTCCGGGTGTGACACGCCGGAACTACCGCTTTCACAACGTGTCGCTGACACCCCAGGTCGCGACCGCCAGGCACGCCTTGGCAATTCACGAGCGCCGGCGGGCTTTCGCGCCGGCCCTGTGGACGGAGAACAAGAAAAAGAAGGCGACCCCCGACGTCAAACAGATCTGGTTCGACGGTGTGCACAGCGATGTCGGCGGGGGCTACGAGCAGTGCGAGCTGGCGAACAGATCGCTCAAGTGGATGGTCGCCGAGGCACGCGCAGCAGGTCTGGTGTTCGCGGACAATCGGCTCGTCACCGAGCCGCAGGATGTGATGCTGCACAAGACTCTGAAAGTTCCCTACCGGGTACTGAACGCACTGGGTGCGATGGTCGATTCGCTGACGCCTGCGAAACGGTTCGGATCACGATTCCAGCGCGGATGGCGGATACTCGAACGCAGCGCCGGGACGTATCAGGACGCCGACGTCGCCGTCGATCTGGCTGACGATGTGTATCGGCGGTGGGTTGTCGAGAACGGTGGCTCGCTGCCGGTCGCCGGTGTCAAGTGGTGGATCGACGGCGTCGGTGACGACCGGTATCAAACCGTCGCAGCACAGCTGACGACGCGGGCCGCCGAAGAGCCCGGACACACCACCGTGGTGTAGTCGGCTACCCTCGCGTGTTGGGGCAAACCGCCCCCGGCAGGCGCGCGAAGGGATATTCATGGCGACATTGTGGGCGATCAGTGACCTACATGTCGCACATCGCGGCAACGAATCGGTGATCGACAGGATCCAGCCGCAAGGTGAAGGTGACTGGCTCATCGTCGCCGGTGATGTGAGTGAGCGCACCGATGACCTCTCTGACACGCTGCGTCGCCTGAAGGCGAGGTTCGAGACCGTGATCTGGGTTCCGGGCAACCATGAGCTGTACACCACAGCCAAAGACCCGATGCAGATCTTCGGGGTGGCGCGATACGACTACCTCGTCCAGATGTGCCGCGACCTCGGCGTCGTGACGCCCGAAGACATCTACCCGCTGTTCGATGCCGGTGACGGGTCGACCCCGGTCCGCGTGGTCCCGATGTTCCTGTTGTACGACTACACCTTTCGGCCGGCAGGAACCACGAACAAGCTCCAGGCGCTGGCTGTGGCCCGCGAGAACAACGTGGTGGCCACCGATGAGTTCCTGCTCTCGCCCGAGCCCTACCCGACCCGTGACGCATGGGGACGCGCCCGGATCGAGCAGACCCGAAAGCGGTTGGATCAACTCGATCGGACCGAGCCCAAGGTACTCATCAACCACTGGCCGTTGCGGCGCGAACCGACCGACGCGCTCATGTACCCCGAGTTCGCGTTGTGGTGTGGCAGTGAGCTGACCGACGACTGGCACACGCGGTACAACGCGTCGTGCTGCGTGTACGGACACCTGCACATCCCACGGACCACCTGGTACGACGACGTCCGCTTCGAAGAGGTCTCGGTCGGCTACCCCCGCGAATGGAACCGTCGTGGTCTGCCCGAACCCTTGCTCCGCAAGATTGCACCCGACGAGGGTCTGCGGCCCGAGCACCTGCCCGAACACGGTGCCCGGTTCGAATTGCCACCCGACTATCGGGAGCGGGCTGCGGAGTTCGCCGAACAATTGACGCGCAAGCGTGAGGACATCAAGGCGCGCAGAGCGCAGCGTGACGAGAATCGAGGCGGGACACCATGATCGAAAAGCTGTTGCCCTCCGGGGTTGCGGTGGCCGAATCGTTTGGTGAGATGCCCGATCTTGCACCCTTGGCCGCCGAGGCCGGGTTGATTGCGCGGGCTGTCGAAAAGCGTCGCAAGGAATTCGTCACCACGAGAAACTGTGCACGAGAAGCTCTGGGCCAGTTGGGTATCGAGCCGGTGCCGATCATGCGCGGTGAGAAGGGTGAGCCACTGTGGCCGCGTCAGGTCGTCGGCAGCCTGACCCACTGTGACGGCTATCGCGCCGCCATCGCGGGATATGCGATGCAGGTGCGGTCGCTGGGTATGGATGCCGAACCGCACGCACCGCTGCCCGAAGGGGTGCTCGACGCGGTGAGTCTGGAACCCGAACGGGAGGTCTTGGCGGCACGGGATGATTCAGTCCACTGGGATCGACTCCTGTTCTGCGCCAAGGAGGCAACGTACAAGGCCTGGTTTCCGCTGACCAAACGATGGCTCGGTTTCGAGGACGCACACATCACTTTTCAACAGACAGAAACGGGGACCATGGGCACGTTTCGCAGCGATCTGCTCGTCGACGGTGCCACGATCGACGGAGGTGAGCCGCTTCTCGGGTTCGACGGCCGGTGGCTTGTCGAGGGCGGACTGATCATCGCGGTGATCTCGCTGTGAGCACCTTGAGTTCGGGTCTCGACGGTGCCGGACTGCTGATCGTCGACAAAGCCCAGGGGCTGACCAGCCACGACGTGGTCTCCAAGTGCCGAAAATTGCTCAAGACCAGGAAGGTCGGCCACGCAGGCACACTTGATCCGATGGCCACCGGCGTGCTGGTGATCGGGGTCGAGCGGGCCACCAAGATGCTGGGTCTGCTGTCCCTGACCACCAAGGCGTACACGGCGACCATCCGCCTCGGGGCGGCAACGGACACCGATGATGCCGAGGGGCAGGTCATTTCGTCGACCGACGCCGGGCACATCGACGTCGGCCAGATCGTCGAACAGGTCGAGGCCCTGACCGGGGACATCAGCCAGATCCCGGCGCGGGTCAGCGCCATCAAGGTCGACGGCCGTCGGGCGCATGCACTGGCCCGCGACGGTGCCGAGTTCGAATTGAAGGCCAGGCCGGTCACCGTGTCCCGTTTCGAGGTCGGTCAGGTCCGCCCGGTGCCGCCCGGCGACAACGATCCCGATGGGGTCACCTACACCGATGTCGATGTCGAGGTCGAATGCTCGGCCGGCACGTACATCCGGTCACTGGCCCGCGATCTCGGAAGCGCACTGGGCGTCGGGGGACACCTGACGGCCCTGCGCCGCACCAGGGTTGGGCCTTTCGGGCTGGATGTCGCCCGCACGCTCGAAGAACTCGCCGATGACCCGGGTGTCTCGCTCGACATCGACGCGGCCGCACAGTTCGCCTTCCCGCATAGGAACATCACCGCCGAAGAGGCCGAATCGATCAGCCAGGGCCGTTGGTTGGAGCCCCTCGGTCTGGAGGGCACCTACGCCGCCATCGACCCGGACGGTCACACGATCGCATTGCTACAGGAGAAGGGCCGTCGCGCCAGTTCGGTCATGGTGGTGCGGCCCGCGACCCTGCGCGGGCATTGAGCGCCGGGCGACGCCCGAAACGCGTTCTGGTGGCGGGGGTATCGGGGAGCGGCAAGACGACACTCGCCGGTCAGATCTCGGCTCTCATAGGTGCGCCCCACACGGAGATCGACGCGCTGTTCCATGGCCCGGATTGGACACCGCGGCCGGAGTTCCTGAGCGATGTCCGAGCCCTGGTGGACACCGACGCGTGGGTCACGGAGTGGCAGTACGAGGTTGCTCGCCGGATGCTCGTGGAGCATGCAGATCTTCTGGTCTGGCTCGATCTCCCGTTCTGGCGCACCACATTTCCGCGACTGCTGCGGCGTACGGTGCGGCGGAGGGTGCGACGCGAACTGCTCTGGAACGGGAATATCGAACCGCCGCTGTATACGATCTTCACCGAGCGGGTGCACGTGCTTCGCTGGGCCGTGGCAACACGAAAGAAGTACACGGATCTCGTGCCGGTTCTCGCTTCGGAGTTTCCGCACCTTGTCGTCGTCCGGTTGCGTTCGCAACGTGAGGTCGACCGGTGGCTTGCGGGGCCGCTACTGCGCCGGCAGACCCGCTAGGCGGTGACGAGCCAGATCGCCCGGGCGGCAATGTCTCCCAGGTCGATGGGTGTGCCTTCGTCGATGCTGATCTCGATGGTGCCGGCGAAGGGCCGCAGTTCGCGGATGGTGACCTTGCGGTCGAGAGCGATACCGACGGAATCGAAGTAGCGCAGCATCTCTGGATCGGTGTCGGCGATCCGCGCGATGCGTCCCCCGGCCCCGACTTCTAGATCGGCCAACAGTGAGGCATCCGGGGTGGGGACCGAACCGTCTATGGACGGAATGGGATCGCCGTGCGGGTCGCGGGTCGGGTGATCGAGTTTGATGTCCAGGCGTGCCATGAACCGGTCGGAGACCGCGTGTTCGAGAACCTCGGCCTCGTCGTGGACCTCGTCCCAGCTGTAACCGAGTTCTCGGACGAGGAAGGTCTCGAGCAGACGGTGGCGGCGGACCATCAGGATCGCGGCGGTACGGCCGGTGTCGGTCAAGGTGATCGACCCGTAGCGCTCATGCACCACCAGGCCCTGGTCGGCGAGTTTGCGGATCGCTTCAGAGGCCGTGGAGGGGGACACACCGAGCTTTTCGGCCAGCATCTTGGTGGTTATCTTCTCGGGCTTCCATTCCTGCCCGGTCCAGATGACCTTCAGATAGTCCTGGGTGACCGTCGACAGCTCGGAAACCGCCTTCAGCCCGGCCAGGGTGGCGGCGTCCACCGTGGATTCGGAGGGGGTCTCTGAAGAGGGCACCGACCGAGTTTATGACGACCGACTGGGATCTGTGTCATTGCCGCACCAACAACGCATCGTTTCTGTGCTCACGAAGGGGCAGAGAGTGTGCGCTGTCGCATCGGTCGGTGCGGGGTCGTAGGCTTGTGCGGTGTTGCGTTGGCGAGGGCTCGACGATATCCCCGCGGACTGGGGCAGATGTGTGGTCACGATCGGCGTTTTCGACGGCGTCCATCGTGGACATGCGCAATTGATCACCAGGGCCATCCGGGCGGCCAAAGAACGTGGCGTGCCCGCGGTCCTGATGACATTTGATCCCCATCCGGCCGAAGTCGTGCGTCCGGGAACCCATCCGCCGCAGCTCTCGACCCTGACGCGGCGCGCCGAACTGGCCGAAGAGCTCGGGATCGACGTCTTTTGCGTCATGCCGTTCACGCCTGTTCTGGCCGCACAGACACCCAAGGATTTCGCGCACGAGGTGCTCGTGGAGCGGTTGCATGCCCAAGTTGTGGTCGTCGGTGACAACTTCACGTTCGGTAAGAAGGCGGCAGGCAACGTCGAGACACTGCGCAAGTTCGGCGAGCGATTCGGCTTCGAGGTCGAGGCGGTCTCGCTCCTCGGAGAACACGCGGTCACGTTGTCGTCCACGTACATCCGGTCCTGTGTCGATGCCGGTGACGTCGCGACGGCCACCGAAGCGCTCGGACGGCCACATCGCGTCGAAGGTGTTGTCGTGCGCGGCGACGGCCGTGGCCGCGACCTCGGATTCCCGACGGCCAACATCGCCCCGCCGATGTATTCGGCCATCCCGGCCGACGGTGTGTACGCCGCCTGGTTCACGGTCCTCGGCGCCGGCCCGGTGGTTGGCCAGGTCGAACCGGGGGAGAGCTACCGAGCAGCGGTGTCGGTGGGTACCAACCCGTCGTTCTCCGGCCGTACCCGGACCATCGAGGCGTATGTCCTCGACACCTCGGCCGATCTGTACGGCCAGCACGTGGCGGTCGACTTCGTGGCCCGGATCCGAGGTCAGGCGAAGTACGACGAGGTCTCGAACCTGACCGACCAGATCTCCGCAGATGTGGACCAGACCCGACTGCTGCTCCCGTAGCCCTGCCGACAGCCGGTCCGGTCGCGACGATTTGGCCGGGCGGTCCCGCCGCCGGTAGAGTTGTCCGTTGGTGTGCGCTGCGGTTCGCGGTGGCCGCACCGGTTCATGCGGCGGTCGAAAGACCGCCGGGTGTTCTCACACTCACGCGCGATCGTCATAACCAGGAGTTTTTGTGGCACTGACCGTTGAAGAAAAGAAGACCATTCTCGCCGAGTACGGCTTGCATGAGACCGACACCGGATCCCCCGAGGCTCAGGTCGCAATGCTGACCAAGCGGATCGTCGATCTCACCGAGCACCTCAAAGAGCACAAGCATGACCACCACAGCCGTCGTGGCCTGCTGCTGCTCGTCGGTAAGCGCCGCCGGTTGCTCAAGTACGTCGCCAAGGTCGATGTGCAGCGTTACCGCACGCTGATCGAGCGCCTGGGTCTGCGCCGCTAGTTGCCGACGGCGACTCGCCCCGGCGATTCGCCAGGTAAAGCGCCTCTGACCGGCCAGGCCGGACAGATGTAAACCCCAAGATCGTCAAAGCCGAGGATGTCAAGTGATATCCTCGGCTTGGCTTTTGTGTCAGGAAAATGTTCGTCTGTGCGTCCGCACTGGTGAGCGGTCTTCGGTAGTGGCTCCCGGAACGTAGGTACGTTCGTCCGGCGGCTTCGATCGACGGCCGTCACACGGCGACAGCCGCACATTCTCCTGGCGCAGGGCCTACTCGCGTGTGTTTGCCCGCGAGCCGGCCGACTGTTTGCAGGTCGGTCGCGAACCTGAAAGCCAACAGTAGGAGATTCCCACACATGACCGACGTCACCAGCACAGACGCTGTGGAGTACGACGACGAGATCACCGAAGCGACCGCCATCATCGACAATGGCACCTTCGGCACCCGCACCATCCGTTTCGAGACCGGACGTCTCGCGCAGCAGGCAGCCGGCGCAGTTGTCGCCTACCTCGACGAAGAGACCATGCTGCTCTCGGCCACCAGCGCCGGCAAGCACCCGAAAGAACAGTTCGACTTCTTCCCGCTGACGGTTGACGTCGAAGAGCGGATGTACGCCGCAGGCCGCATCCCCGGATCGTTCTTCCGCCGCGAAGGCCGTCCGTCCACCGACGCGATCCTGACCTGCCGCCTGATCGACCGGCCGCTGCGCCCGTCGTTCGTCGACGGCCTGCGTAACGAGATCCAGGTTGTCGTCACCATCCTGAGCCTCGATCCCAAAGACCTGTACGACGTCGTCGCGATCAACGCGGCTTCTGCGTCCACCCAGATCGCCGGACTGCCGTTCTCCGGACCTGTCGGTGGCGTCCGCGTCGCCCTCATCCCGACCGACGAGAACAAGGCCGGCCAGTGGGTTGCATTCCCCACCGTCGAGCAGCTCGAAGGCGCAGTCTTCGACATGGTTGTCGCCGGCCGCATCGTCTCCGGTGAAGGTGACAGCGCCGACGTCGCGATCATGATGGTCGAGGCCGAGGCCACCGACAACGTGATCGAGCTCATCGAAGGTGGCGCCCAGGCGCCGACCGAGGCGATTGTCGCCGAGGGCCTCGAGGCAGCCAAGCCGTTCATCGCCCGCCTCTGTGAAGCACAGCAGAAGCTGGCCGCCGAGGCTTCCAAGCCCACCGGCGACTTCCCGCTGTTCCCGCCGTACGGCGACGACGTCTTCGCCGCTGTCGAAGCTGCCGGAGCCGCGCGTCTCGGAGAGATCCTGAGCATTGCGGGCAAGTCCGAGCGCGACGACAAGACCGATGAGCTCAAGTCGGACATCTTGACCGACCTCGCAGGCAAGTTCGAAGGCCGCGAGAAGGAGATCGGCGCTGCATTCCGCTCGCTGACCAAGAAGCTCGTGCGCAAGCGCATCCTGACCGACCACTTCCGGATCGACGGACGCGGTGTCACCGACATCCGTTCGCTGTCCGCCGAGGTCGCGATCATCCCGCGTGCACACGGCAGCGCCCTGTTCGAGCGCGGCGAGACCCAGATCCTGGGCATCACCACCCTCGACATGGTCAAGATGGCCCAGCAGGTCGATTCGCTCGGACCCGAGACCAGCAAGCGCTACATGCACCACTACAACTTCCCGCCGTACTCGACCGGTGAAACCGGTCGCGTCGGTTCGCCGAAGCGTCGCGAGATCGGGCACGGCGCACTTGCCGAGCGCGCTCTGATGCCGGTGCTGCCGACCGTCGCGGAATTCCCGTACGCCATCCGCCAGGTGTCCGAGGCGCTCAGCTCCAACGGATCAACCTCGATGGGTTCGGTCTGCGCATCGACGATGTCGCTGCTGAACGCCGGTGTTCCCCTGCGGGCGCCGGTTGCCGGTATCGCCATGGGCCTGGTCACCGACGAGGTCGACGGACAGACCCGTTACGTGGCACTGACCGACATCCTCGGCGCCGAAGATGCCTTCGGTGACATGGACTTCAAGGTCGCAGGCACCAAGGACTTCGTGACGGCCCTGCAGCTCGACACCAAGCTCGACGGCATCCCTTCGAGTGTCTTGGCTTCGGCGCTGGCACAGGCGAAGGACGCACGGAGCACCATCCTCGAGGTCATGGCCGAGGCCATCGACGCACCCGACGAGATGAGCCCGTACGCGCCGCGCGTCACCACGGTCAAGGTCCCTGTCGACAAGATCGGCGAGGTCATCGGGCCCAAGGGCAAGATGATCAATTCGATCACCGAGCAGACCGGTGCGAACATCTCCATCGAAGACGACGGCACCGTGTTCGTCGGCGCCACCGATGGACCGTCTGCCCAGGCCGCGATCGACATGATCAACGCCATCGCCAACCCGCAGCTGCCCAAGGTGGGCGAGCGGTTCCTCGGAACCGTCGTCAAGACGACCACCTTCGGTGCGTTCGTCTCGCTGCTTCCGGGCCGCGACGGCCTCGTCCACATCTCGAAGCTGGGCAAGGGCAAGCGGATCAGCAAGGTCGAAGACGTTGTCAACGTCGGCGAGAAGATCCGCGTCGAGATCGCCGACATCGACGATCGCGGCAAGATCAGCCTGGTCCCCGTCGAAGACGAGGCCGCTGCTCCCGCCGACGCTGCTGCAGAGGCGAAAGCCTGAGCCGCACAGCAGATTTAACCGGGACGCATAAGTCTGTGTCCTCAGTTACCCACCGGGCAGTACGGAGATCCGTACTGCCCGGTGGGCTCCGGGTGGTCACCGAGTATCTTCCTGGCGTGCGTTCGGCGTCGGTGGGACTGTGGGTCGCGGTTGGATCTAGAGACGAGAAGCCCTCGGTCGCCGGGGCCGCACATTTCCTTGAACACCTGTTGTTCAAGTCGACGCCGACCCGGTCTGCGGCGAACACCGCGCAGCAGATCGATGCAATCGGCGGAGAACTCAATGCCTTCACCGGCAAAGAGCAGACCTGCTACTACGCCCACGTCCTCGACGAGCACATGGCAACAGCCATCGACATCGTCGCCGACGTCGTCCTGCGGGGCGAATGCCGAACCGAGGACGTCGGGATCGAGCGGGCGGTGGTCCTCGAAGAGATCGCCATGCGCGACGACGATCCCGAGGATCTGCTCGCCGACCTGTTCATGACGGCAATGTACGGCAATCATCCGCTCGGACGGCCGGTCATCGGTTCGGCCGAGTCGATCACGTCGATGACGCGCACGCAGGTGCGTTCCTTCCATCAGCGCCGCTACACCCCCGACAAGATGGTTTTGTCGGTCGCGGGCAACGTCGACCACGCCGAGGTTCTTGCCGCCGCCCGCGCGACGTTCGCCGGACATCTCGACAAGGAAGCAAAACCGGCACCGATTCGATTGGGTGCCAAGGCGATCGGCGGCCGACCCACGCTCGAGGTGTCCTATCGCGACTCCGAGCAGGCGCACCTGTTGCTCGGTGTGCGCGCGCCGGGTCGTGGCAGTGGCGACCGATGGGCACTGTCGGTCCTCAACACCGCAGTCGGTGGGGGACTGAGTTCCCGGCTCTTCCAAGAGATTCGGGAAGCCCGGGGCCTGGCCTATTCGGTGTATTCGTCGGTCGATTCGTTCGCCGACGTCGGTGCGTTCTCGGTGTATGCGGGCTGCTCGCCCGACCATCTCGCCGAGGTCACGTCGGTCATGACCACGATCCTGACCGAGGTGGCAGAACACGGGATCACCGCAGAAGAGCTCGCCCGTGCCAAGGGGTCGCTCCGCGGGGCCATGGTCCTGGGCCTGGAGGACTCGCAGTCCCGGATGCACCGCAATGGTCGCGGTGAGATCAATTACGGCAAGCGGATGACCGTCGACGAGGCATTGCGCAAGATCGATCGCGTCAGCGCTGCCGACACCACCAGGGTCGCCAGGGAACTGCTCGGACAACCCTTCGGTGCGGCTGTGATCGGTCCGTACCGCAACCACCGTCAGCTACCGAAGTCATTGACCTCGCTGGTGCACTGACGGGCGTTGCGCGCTGTGGTCGGCGACCTGGCACGATTACGCCATGACGTCGATCGCCGAGTTCCTCTCCGGGTACCCGCCCTTTGATGCGCTCTCCGGCGACGAGTTGGCGGCGATCGCTGCCGCGTCGCGGATGGAAGACCACGGGTCCGGCAGCACGATCATGAACGGCTTCACCGAGCCGATCGAAGAGCTTGCGGTGGTGGTTTCCGGGCAGGTCGAGCTGTGGAACTCTCCCGATCACAAACCCGACGGACCCGACGAGATCCTGGGTCCGGGCGGGGTTTTCGGCTACTCGGGAATGCTCACCGGATCGTCCATCGGACCGCTGGCGCTTGCGGCCGGTCCGGTGCGGGTCTGCCGGATTCCGGGCCACACGGTGCGGCCGGTCTTCTCGTCACTGGCCGGTGCGGAGTTCTTGGCACGCAAGCTCACGGTCGCGCAACGCGCAGACTCACCGTTGGTCAGCAACTTCGGGACTGTGGACGAACTCATCCGGACGCCGCCGGTGGTGGGGACCGCCGATATGACCGTCCAGCAGGCCGCGCAGAAGATCACCGAACACCACAGCGGCTATATCGTGATCCCGTGTCCGGACGGCCGGTTCGGGGTACTGACCGACCGTGACATCCGTGCCCGCGTGGTGGCGACAGGGGCGGACCTGTCTCAGCCGGTCCATCAGGTGATGTCCTATCCGGCGGTCACGGCACTGACGACGGCCTCGGCATCCGATGTCCTGGTGGACATCTTGGACCGCGGGGTCACGTGCGTACCGGTGATCGATCCACACGGGACGTTGCGCGGTGTGGTCGTTCCGGAGGACTTCGTCAATGCACCGGCCGGCGCCGGTGTCTCCCTCCGCGAACAGATCGCGCGCGCCGACTCTTTCGACACGCTGGCCGAGCGGGGGCGGCGGATGCGTTATGTGGCGGCCGATCTCCTGCGCCGGGGACGGCCGTCGTATGAGGTGACCGCAGTCCTGTCCGTGCTGACTGACGCGGTGGTCCGGCGGGCGTTGGAGATCGTGCTGAACTCGCGTCCCGACCTCGACCCGGCCGCGCTGACCTGGCTGTCGTTGGGTAGCAACGCACGTCGGGAGTCGGTGCTCAGTTCCGACGTGGATTCGGCGGTCTCGTTCGACGAGTCGGTGTCCGACCCCGAACAGATTGCCGCCTACCGGAGCGCGTTCGCCGATGTCGGCGACGTGCTGCGCGGCAGTGGACTCGGCGTCGACACCAACGGTGCCACTGCGGACATGCCGCTGTTCTCCAGAACCCACGGGCAATGGCGCGAGGTTGCCGAACAGTGGCTCGAGTCCCCGCTCGACAACAAGGGGATGATCCTGGCGTCGTTGCTGCTCGACGGCCGTCCGATCTGGGGCGACCCGGGTGCGACCGCGGTCTCCGAGGTGTTCCGTGATCTGCGCCGACATCCGGGCACGATGCGGCTGTTGCTTGCCGAATCACTGTCCTACAAGGCGAAATTGCGGTCGATGCGCGACGTGCTGGCGCGGCGGGGCGGAACGTTCGACATCAAGGGTCATGCCCTGGTTCCGGTGATCAACATCGCCCGGTGGGCAGCGCTGAGCGTTCAGAGCCCCGAACTCGGAACCCGCGCGCGGCTCTCGGCGGCCGCCGGGAGCGCAATGCTCAGCGAGGACAACGCGAACACGCTCATCGAGGTGTTCGAGGTGCTGCAGAAGATTCGTCTGACCTACCAGGTCGCGCAGCTCGATCATGGTGAGGCGGCATCGGACGTACTGACCATGCAACGCCTTTCGCCGCTGGACCGCAGCCTCGTCGGACAAGCGGTCCGGGAGGTGTCGGCAGTCCAGCGGCGAATGGACAATATGTCTCACTACATGTCGGTCCGGCAATGGGCCGGGCCGGACGGGTCAGATCCGCAGGGGTGAGACGCCCAGCGGGATGTCGAGAGCTTCGCAGACGTGCGGGCAGAGCAATTCACCCTGATGGGTGGACAAACCCTTGGCCAGTGCCGGATCTCGGCGCAAGGCTTCGGTCCAGCCGAGATCCGCGAGGCGCAGGACATAGGGGAGGGTCGCGCCGGTCAGTGCCATCGTCGAGGTGCGGGCCACCGACCCGGGCATGTTGGCCACGCAATAGAAGACCGAATCGTGAACCATGAACGTCGGGTCGTCGTGTGTGGTCGGCCGGGAATCCTCGAAGCAGCCGCCCTGGTCGATGGCGATGTCGACAAACACCGATCCGGGCTTGCACTGTGCCACCAGGGAATTGGAGACCAGGACCGGCGCCTTCGCGCCGGGCACCAATACGGCTCCGATGACGAGGTCGGCCTGCTTGACCGCCTCGTCGAGGTCGAACGTGGTGCTGTAACGGGTGTGGACCCGACCGCCCCAACGCGCGTCGATGGCACGGAGTTTGGTGATGTCGAGGTCGAAGACGGTGACCTCGGCGCCCATCCCAACCGCGATCGTGGCCGCATTGACGCCGCTGACGCCGCCGCCGATGACAACAACCTCCGCCGGAACGGTCCCGGGGACGCCGCCCATCAGCACGCCGCGACCGCCGGCCGAGCGCATCAGATGGTAAGCGCCGACCTGCGGGGCGAGTCGTCCGGCGACCTCGCTCATCGGGGCGAGCAACGGCAGTGATCCGTCGGCCGCCTGCACGGTCTCATAGGCGATAGAGGTGGTGCCGGACTTCAAGAGGGCTTCGGTGCAGTCGCGCCCGGCGGCGAGGTGCAGGTAGGTGAAGAGCGTCTGGCCCTCGCGCATGAGTTCGTATTCGGAGGCGATCGGCTCTTTGACCTTGAGCAGCAACTCTGCCTGTTCCCACACCTCGCGGGCGGTGCCGAGGATCTGCGCGCCTGCCTCCTTGAAATCTGTGTCGGCGATGGCCGATCCGGTGCCGGCTTCGTGCTCGATGATCACTTCGTGGCCGCGCCGGGTGAGTTCGGCAACTCCTGCCGGTGTGATGGCGACTCGGAACTCGTTGTTCTTGATCTCGCGTGGGATGCCGACGCGCATGAATAGCTCCTCGATGGTGGTGGGATCGGCCTCACACCAGCGTGAAGAAACAGCGGAAAGTCTGCAAGATCAGTGATAAAGATTCTCAAACAGCTAGCCTTTGGTGAAGATATTGCGGGAATGGAGGTTGTGATGGCGCTTGAGTCGAACAATATTCGGGCTCGTTACGCCGGGCTCGACGACATCGATCGGCGACTGCTCGCTCTGCTGCAGGTCGATGCCCGCATGCCGAACAGTGCGTTGGCGGCGGAGGTGGGCATTGCGGCATCGACATGCCATGGGCGAATCCGGCGTCTGATCGACATGGGGGTGGTGCGCGGCTTCTTCGCCGACATCGATCCGGCTGCGGTCGGTCGGCCGTTGCGCGCCATGGTCGCGGTGAGTCTCCAGTCGGATGCGCGTGGACAGATCCGGCGATTTGTCGCTGAACTCGGCCGTAAAGACGAGGTCATCGACGTCTTTTTCCTGGCCGGGGCGGACGATTATCTGCTGCATGTGGCCACGGCGGACACCGAGGCGCTACGAAGGTTCATCGAGATGCTCAATTCGCGGCCCGAGGTGGCAGGTACGACCACGTCGTTGGTGTTCGAGCATCTTCGCGGTTCGGCGCCGATCTTCTGATCGAGTGTCAGGTCTCCCTGGTCGGAGTGGCCGCGTCGAGCTGACTAGACTCGGCGAGGTGACTGACCAGATCAAAGTAGGTGTCCTCGGTTCCGGCGGCAAAGTGGGCCAGGCAATCGTGTCGGGTATCGAGGCCGCAGCCGACCTCGACTTCAGCGCAGGCGTCGACAAGGGCGACCCGTTGTCGCGGTTCGTCGAGACCTCGACCTCTGTGGTGGTGGACTTCACCCACCCGGACGTGGTGATGGACAACCTGAAGTTTTTGATAGAGAACGGGATTCACGCGGTTGTCGGTACGACGGGCTTTGACGACGCGCGATTGGGCACGGTTCGCGGTTGGCTTGCAGACAATCCTGGCGTCAGTGTCCTGATCGCACCGAACTTTGCCATCGGCGCGGTGCTCAGTATGCGATTCGCTCAGCAGGCGGCACGCTTCTTCGATTCGGTCGAGGTGATCGAACTCCACCATCCACATAAGGCTGATGCACCGTCGGGTACTGCGTACCGGACCGCGGGCCTGATCGCCCAGGCTCGGGCCGAGGCGGGTGTGCCGGTCAGCCCTGATGCGACCACCTCCGAACTCGAGGGCGCCCGTGGCGCCGATGTCGACGGTGTACGTGTGCACTCGGTTCGGCTTGCCGGACTGGTTGCCCATCAGGAGGTCCTCTTCGGGACGCAGGGTGAGACCCTGACGATCCGACACGACTCGATCGACCGCACGTCGTTTGTCCCGGGGGTGTTGCTCGGTGTCCGTGAGATCAGTGGCCGTCCGGGTCTCACCGTGGGTCTCGACGACCTGATGGACCTGTGAGCGGGTCCGAGGTAGTGAGCGAGAAGCAGAAAGACGCACGGCCCATCGTCATCGGGATCGGCGTACTCGTCCTGGTGCTCTTCTTCTACTTCTTCCTGTTGGGTGCCCGTGCCATCGACCTGATGGCCACCGGTGAGGTGGTCGGAATCGGTCTGGGTATCGGGGTGATCATCCTGCCGTTGCTCGGTGTCTGGATGGTGGTCGGTGCGCTGCGGTCCGGTATCGCTCATCAGCGACTGGCTCGCCGGATGCGTGAGGAGGGTAGGGAACTCGACGTCTCAGCCCTGCCCAAGCGTCCTTCGGGTCGCATCGAACGTGAGGCTGCCGATGAGCTTTTCGAGCAGGTCAAGGCGGAATGGGAAGCCGACCCGAGTAACTGGCGGTCGACGTACCGCATCGCACGCGCCTACGACTATGCAGGCGACCGCAGCCGTGCTCGCGAGATGATGAAACGTGCTGTGGCGCAGGAGAAAGAATCCGGGTCGTAGACAGAAGGATCGCTGATGTCGCGTTTGTTGATCATCCACCACACACCGTCGCCGCATTGCCAGGCGATGTTCGAGGCCGTGGTGTCCGGCGCGAGCGATCCCGAGATCGATGGCGTCGAGGTGGTGCGCCGGGCCGCGCTCACGGTGTCACCCGCCGAGATGCTCGAAGCCGACGGCTACCTACTGGGGACTCCCGCCAACCTCGGCTACATCAGCGGCGCGCTCAAGCATGCGTTCGACGGTGCGTACTACCAGATTCTCGACTCGACCCGCGGACGTCCGTTCGGGCTCTACCTCCACGGCAACGAGGGCTCCGAAGGGGCCGAACGTGCTGTCGATTCCATCACCACGGGCCTCGGCTGGTCCAAGGCCGCCGAATACGTTGTGGTGTCGGGTAAACCGAGCAAGGACGATCTCGGGGCGTGCTGGGAACTCGGCGCGACGGTTGCTGCGCAGTTGATGGGGTAGACAAATGCACCCGTTCCAGTCATTTACACACGTTGCAACGTGTGTAAATGACTGCAACAGGTGCATTTGTCTCGGATCCAGTGACGCTGGCTAGCGCGGCTGGGGCCGTCATGTCCAGGTTGTCGGCGTCGACCTTTAGACTTGGCCACGTGAGCGACGCGGTGAAGATTCCGACCCCCTATGAAGACCTGCTGCGGTTGGTCCTCGAAACGGGGACTCCCAAGGCCGACCGCACGGGCACCGGCACCCGGAGCCTGTTCGGTCACCAGTTGCGCTACGACCTTTCTGAAGGGTTTCCGCTGATCACGACCAAGCGGGTGCACCTGAAGTCGATCGTCTACGAGTTGCTGTGGTTCTTGCGCGGCGATTCGAACGTGCGATGGCTGCAAGAACACGGCGTCACCATCTGGGACGAGTGGGCCGACGCCAACGGCGAACTCGGACCCGTCTACGGCGTGCAGTGGCGCAGTTGGCCGACGCCCTCGGGCGAGCACATCGACCAGATCAGTGCTGCACTCGAGATGTTGCGCACCAACCCCGACTCGCGACGCAACATCGTCTCGGCGTGGAACGTCGGAGAGATCCCGCAGATGGCGCTCCCGCCGTGCCATGCGTTCTTCCAGTTCTATGTCGCCGACGGAAAACTGTCCTGCCAGCTGTACCAGCGCAGCGCCGACCTGTTCCTCGGGGTGCCGTTCAACATCGCGTCTTACGCACTGCTCACCCACATGATGGCGGCGCAGGCCGGCCTCGAGGTCGGGGAGTTCGTCTGGACCGGTGGTGACTGCCACATCTACGACAACCACGTCGAACAGGTCACCAAGCAACTCTCGCGTGACCCGTACGCGTACCCGACGTTGGCTCTGGCGCAACGTGATTCGATCTTCGACTACCGCTACGAGGACATCGAGGTGCTCGACTACAAGTACCACCCGGGGATCAAAGCGCCGGTGGCGGTTTAGACACTGTGACCATCGCACTCATCTGGGCGCAGTCTGTCGACGGCGTGATCGGCCGCGGCGGAGACATGCCGTGGCAGCTGTCCGAGGATCAGAAGTACTTCCGGCAGGTCACCGGCAAACATCCGGTGGTGATGGGTCGTCGCACCTGGGACTCGTTGCCCGCAAGGTTTCGTCCGCTGCCGGGGCGCGAAAACCTGGTGGTCACCCGGAAGCGGGACTGGTTCGGCGAAGGTGCTCGCAGTTTTCCGGATGTCGATTCGGCGATCGCTGCCGGGCGCGAACTCGACCCAACGGTCTTTGTGATGGGTGGCGGTGAAATCTATCGGGCCGCACTGGATCTGGCTGACACCGCCTACGTCACCGAAATCGATGTCGAGGTTCCCGATGGAGATACGCGGGCACCGGATCTGGATCCGCAACGCTGGCAACTCTGCGCCGACGAACCGTGGCAGGAAGCCGGTAACGGACTTCGCTACCGTTTCCTCAAGTACACGGCCAGGGCGTAACAGTGGCCGGTCGCGATCAGTTGTCAGGTGCGCAGGCGCGCCGAATTGCGTTGGCGGCGCAAGGATTCACGGATCGGATGCCGGCCGGGGCGGTGACCCGCAAACACCTGCAACGAGTACTCGACCGCACGCGACTGCTGCAGATGGACTCGGTCACTGTTGCGGTCCGTGCCCACTACATGCCGATCTTCAGTCGCCTCGGAAACTACGATCGCGCGGTACTCGAACAAGCCGCCTGGGAGCCGGGCCCGCGCCGGCCAACTCTGCTCGCCGAGTACTGGGCACACGAGGCGGCGCTGATCCCGATCGAACACTGGCCGCTGTTCCGGTGGCGGATGGAAGACTTCCGGCACGGCCGCTATCGCGAAGCGGTGGGAGATCGGAATTCAATGGCGATGCGCGCGGTCATCCGCGACACCATCGCAGAGATCGGGCCCAGTACCAGTGGGTTGATCGAAGACCATCTCGGACACGAGAAGCGTCCGAAGAAAGGCACCTGGTGGGACCGCAGCCAGGTCAAACATCTGTGCGAGGTGATGTTCGCCGCCGGAGAACTCTCGGCGATGCGGCGCAACGGATTCACTCGCTACTACGACCTCACCGAGAACGTGGTGGGGGAGCACTCGAACGTCGAGATCGCACGCGACGACGCGATTCGTGAGCTGGTGCGGGGTTCGGTGACCGCGCTCGGTGTCGGCACCGAGGCCGACATCCGCGACTACTACCGACTCAAACCCCAACCCGCGCGGGACGCGATCGCCGACCTGCTGTCGGCGGGGGAGATTCAGCAGGTGACGGTGGAGGGTTGGTCCAAACCGGGTTACCTCGACCCGGCCGCGCGGATCCCACGCACGGTGACCCGAAGCGCGCTGCTCAGCCCCTTCGACCCGCTGATCTTCTTCCGGCCCCGTACCGAGCGGGTATTCGACTTCCACTACCGCATCGAGATCTACGTACCCGAGCCCAAACGGGTCCACGGCTACTACGTGCTCCCGTACCTGATGGGAGACCAGATCGTCGCCCGCGTCGACCTCAAGACGGACAGGGTCGGTGATCGGCTGCTGGTTCTCGGAGCCTTCTGCGAATCCGGGGCCAACCCCACGGTGGTGGCGCAGTCCCTGGCCGCTGACCTCCACGCGATGGCGCTCTGGCTCGGTGTCGGTCGCGTGGAGGTCGGCGATCGGGGCGATCTGGCTCCGGTGCTGGCAAGGGCCATCGGCTCAGCTGCGTTCACCTGAGCCTTGATCTCGAACGGATCCGGTGATGTGGCCGTCTGGGCGTCGTCCGGGTAGGTGAGGTCGATAGCATGTCCGACTTCGAGGTGGTGGACAATCGGTGGGGCTCGAACCCACAGGAAAGAGGGAAGTGCAGTGTCGGAATTGGTGCCGTTGAAGGTGCAACTGGTGGCGAAGACGTCGTTCGACGCTCCCGCCGATGTGCCGTGGAGCACTGACGTCGACGGCGGGGAAGCGTTGGTCGAGTTCGCGGGCCGGGCCTGCTATCAGAGCTGGGACAAACCGAACCCCCGGACAGCAACCAACGCCGGCTACCTGCGCCACATTTTGGAAGTCGGACATCTGTCGCTGCTCGAACACGCGACCGTGACGTTCTACATCGCCGGGATCTCGCGTTCGTGCACCCACGAATTGATCCGGCATCGTCATTTCTCGTATTCGCAGCTCTCGCAACGCTTTGTGCCGGAGCATGATTCGAACGTCGTACCGCCACCGGCCATCCGCGGCGACGCGGAACTCGAGGCGCTGTTCATCGAGGCCACCGACGCCAGCCGTAAGGCGTACTCGGAACTTTTGACCGCGTTGGAAGAGAAGTTCTCGGACGTACCCAACAACATCCTGCGACGTAAGCAGGCCCGGCAGGCCGCCCGAGCCGTCCTTCCGAACGCCACCGAAACCAAGATCGTCGTGACCGGCAACTACCGCGCGTGGCGTCATTTCATCGGTATGCGGGCCACCGAACACGCCGATGTCGAGATCCGGCAACTGGCGATCGAATGCTTGCGCCAGCTCACCGATGTCGCGCCAACGGTTTTCGGGGACTTCGAGATCGGGACGCTCTCGGACGGCACAGAAGTGGCCACGTCGCCGTTTGTTCTCGAAGGCTGAAACCCCGCGGCACCCCACAGGTGCCACGGATTAAGCGACTGGCCTGTGCTCCGGTAACCTTAACCACCATGATCACCGGTGCGACGCAACCACAGAGCTTCCCCTTCGGGACTGTCAGTGTTGCGATGGTTACCCCGTTCACCGCTGACGGATCGCTGGACCTCGAACGAGCCGCTGAACTTGCCGACCGGCTCGTTTCCGGCGGCTGCGACGGTCTGGTTGTCTCCGGCACCACAGGCGAATCGCCCACCACGACTCCGGCCGAGAAGCTGGACCTGCTCCGGGTGGTCCTGGACGCGGTCGGCGACCGCGCCCGGATCGTGCAGGGTGCAGGCAGTTACGACACCCGAGAAAGTGTCTGGTTCGCCAAGGAATCGGCAGCGATCGGTGCGCATGGCCTGTTGGTGGTGACCCCGTACTATTCCCGGCCGCCGCAGGCAGGTCTGCTTGCGCACTTCACCGCCATCGCCGACGCCACCGATGTGCCGGTGTTGCTGTACGACATTCCACCCCGGTCGGTCATCCCGATCGAGCACCGAACTCTGTTGGAGCTCTCGCGACACCCGAACATTCGTGGCGTCAAAGACGCCAAGGGCGATCTGAACTCGGCGGCGTCGCTGATGGCCGATACCGGCCTTCAGTACTTCTCCGGCGAAGACGCACTGAATCTGCCGTGGCTGTCGATCGGCGCGGCGGGTTTTGTCAGCGTCATCGGCCACCTGGTTCCCGATCGCCTGCGTGACATGCTCGACGCGGTCAACAAGGGTGATCTCGTCCGGGCCCGCGAGCTCAATGTGTCGATGATCCCGCTCGTCAACGCGATGGGCCGTCTGGGAGGCGTCACGATGGTCAAGGCAGCGTTGCGCATCCTGGGTATGGATGTCGGCGAACCCCGGTTACCGCAGGTGCCGGCGAACGGTCCACAAATCGAAGCGCTGATCGCGGATCTGCGTGCAGCGAAGGTGCTTTCATGACAACTCCAGATTCGCCCGGGCGTAAGCGCGGCAGAGTGATCCGTCGCAAGGCCGGACCACCGGCAGAGCCGAAACCACAGACGAGCCCCGCTGCAGCGGAACCGAAGGCGGACAACATCCCCGAATCGAACGCACCCAAGTCATCAAAATCGGTCGCCCAGAAGCGGTCTCCGCGGAATCGTCGTGGCGGTCAGGGACAGTCGGCAGCGAAACGGACCGACGCCCGGGTTGTCGAGAACAGCAACAGGCTCGGCACCCCACCGAAACTCCCGGCCAACGGTATGCGCATCGTCGCCCTCGGCGGAATCGGTGAAATCGGCCGCAACATGACCGTTTTCGAATACGACGGCAAGCTGCTGATCGTCGACTGTGGTGTGTTGTTCCCCGAAGATGCCCAGCCCGGTGTCGACCTGATCCTGCCGGACTTCCGGTACATCGAAGACCGGATGGACGACGTCGAGGCGATCATCCTGACGCACGGACACGAAGACCACATCGGTGCCGTGCCGTTCTTGCTCCGGTTGCGGTCCGACATCCCGGTGATCGGCGCGAAGTTCACGCTTGCCCTGCTGGCGGCCAAGTGCAAAGAGCATCGCCTGCGTCCCAAGCTGATCGAGGTGTTCGAGGGCGAGTTCACCAAACACGGTCCGTTCGAGGTCGAGTATTTCGCGGTCAACCATTCGATCCCGGATGCGCTCGCCGTGGCCATTCGTACGGGTGCCGGCGTGGTCCTCCACACCGGCGACATCAAGCTCGACCAGCTGCCACTCGACGGTCGTCTCACCGACCTGGCCGGCTTCAGCCGTCTCGGCGATGAGGGCGTCGACCTCTTCCTTGTCGACTCGACCAATGCCGAGGTTCCCGGATTCGTCACCCCCGAACGTGAGATCGGTGGCGTCCTCGACCAGGTGATCGGCAAGGCCAAGCACCGCGTGATCGTGGCGTCCTTTGCCAGCCACGTCCACCGGATCCAGCAGGTCGTCGACGTGGCCCACGCCCACGGGCGCCGGGTGACGTTTGTCGGACGCTCGATGGTCCGCAACATGCAGATCGCCCAGGAACTCGGTTACCTGCGGGTGCCCGACGGCGTGGTGGTCGACATGGACACCGCCGCCGCACTGCCCGACAACAAGCTCGTGCTGGTCTCGACCGGCTCGCAGGGTGAGCCGCTCTCCGCGCTCTCCCGGATGGCCAAGGGCGAACATCGGCAGATCAACATCCATGCCGACGACCTGGTCGTATTGGCATCGTCGCTCATCCCGGGCAACGAGAACTCGGTGTTCGCCGTTGTCAACGGCCTCGCGCGGCGCGGTGCCACCGTGGTCACGCAGCAGAGCGCCAAGGTGCACGTCTCCGGACACGCATCGGCAGGAGAGCTGCTGTACCTGTACAACGCAGTACGGCCGTCGAACGTGATGCCGGTCCACGGCGAATGGCGCCACCTGCGTGCCAATGCGGCGCTGGCCGAGGCCACCGGTGTCCCGTCGGACGCCGTGGTCCTCGCCGAAGACGGCGTGATCGTCGACCTCGTCGATGGGCGCGCGTCGATCACCGGCCGGGTTCCGGTGGGCTTCGTCTACGTCGATGGACTCTCTGTCGGTGATGTCGGCGAGTCGACCTTGTCCGAACGGCTTGTCCTCGGTGAAGGTGGCTTCATCGCCATCGCGGTGGTGATCGACGCCGACACCGGTCGTGCGGTCAGCCCGCCCGAGGTCTCCGGTCGTGGATTCTCCGACGATCCGGCGGCGCTCAAAGAAGCGGCCAACCTGGTCGACAGCTCTCTCGAACAACTGGCCAACGAAGGTGTCACCGATGCGCATCGCATCGCGCAGACCATCCGTCGTGTGGTCGGCCGTTGGGTCGCCGACAAGTACCGCCGCCGGCCGATGATCGTGCCAACGGTTCTGACGGTGAGCGACTCCGGCAACAGCTAGTGCTATGTGGCGCAAGGGTGGTCGGCGCCACATAGGGTGGTGCCATGACGATTGCCCGAGATGAACGTGCAGCGCTTGTGACCACTCTTCGTGCGGTCGGACCCGACGCGCCAACCCTCTGTGAGGGATGGACGACCCGGGATCTGACTGCGCACATGATCGTGCGTGAGTACCGCCTCGATGCGGCGCCCGGGATTCTCATCCCGGCCTTCGCCGGGCACACTAAGTCGGTTCAGGACAAGGCGGCGAAGGCCGACTGGGATTCGATGGTCGCAAAGTTCGCCGCCGGGCCCCCGCTGTATTCGCCGATGAAGCCGCTCGACCGTTTTGCGAACGTCACGGAAATGTTCGTGCACCACGAGGATGTCCGCCGCGCGGCGCCGGCATGGGAGCCTCGGACCCTCGGTGCCGATGCGACCAAGGCGATTCTCACGCCGCTGAAGGCGATGGCGAAAAGGGCGATCGCAAAGTCTCCCGCCACTGTTGAATTGGTCACCCCGGACGGTGAGCAGATCGCAACAGGGGGCAGGGGACCGGCGGTTCGGATCACCGGTGAACCGCTGGAACTGATGTTGTTCACGTTCGGACGAGCCCAGACCCGTTTGGATTTCGACGGTGACGCCGACGCTGTTGCGGCGGTGAAGTCGGCCAAGCGTGGCTTTTAGTAACAATCACGAATTCGACACGCAAGCCCGATACACGTGTTGTAGATGAGGTTTGTGTGACTGTTGCCGACTAAGGTGGCACCCATGGCAACCAAGTCCACCGCTCGTTCTGGCGCGCCCGCTCGCAGTTCTGCGGCCGGGAAGAAACCTGCCGCCAAGAAGGCTGCCCCGCGTAAGGCTCCGGCGAAGAAGGCCTCGGCTGCGGCCAACTCGACTGCGGCCAAGAGGCCCGCTGCAAAGAAGGCGACAACAGCCAAGAAGTCGACCGCCGGTGCCCGGGCATCGAGCAGGTCGGCAGCGACCTCGGCCCGGACCAAGGCATCGGCGCCACCGCGACGCTCGGCCCTCAAGGCCGTGGGCGGTGGTGTCGGCGCGGGATGGGGCCTGCTGGCCAAGGGTGTCGGTGCGGTCGCCCGGTCCGGCTCGCGTGGCGGTGACCCCCACTACGACGAGCGTCAGTACAGCGGCGACGACGGCTGGGACGACCAACCGAACGACACCTTCGACGATTCGTCGGGCGGGGGAGCGGACCAGAACGTCCACACCCAGGGCCGCGACGGACTAGCGCTCGTACTGATCGCGCTGTCGATCGTGGTCGTCGCTGCGATCTGGTTCGACGCAGGCGGCCCGGTCGGTGCGTTTGTCGATTCCGCAGCCCGGGCTGTCATCGGCACCGTGGCGATGCTGCTGCCGCTGGTGTTCATCGCTGCCGCTTTTGTGCTCATGCGACATGCCCCGAATCCGCGCAGCCGTGGTCGCTACATCGGTTCTGCATTGTTGATCGGACTTCCACTGCCCGGTCTGTGGCACATCTTCGCCGGCAGTCCGGCTGAACTGTCGGAGCGTCAGGACTCCGGTGGATTCATCGGGTTTGCCGTCGGCGGACCTCTCACCAACGGCTTGACCGCGTGGATCTCAGTGCCGATTCTGTTGCTGTGCATGGCGTTTGGTCTGTTGTTGCTGTCCGGCCTGACGGTGCGCGAATTGTTCGCTGTGGTCGGCTCGTACCTCGGTCTCGGCGTCGCCCAGGAATGGGATGAGGACGACGACTATGAAGACGACGACTTCGGCGCCGAGAGCTCATATGGCGACGCGGCTTACGGCGACCCGTACAACAACTACCCACCTGATCTTCCCGCGTTGCCTGCCCGCAGCGAACCGCTGAGCCGGCCCCGGCGGCGTACCCCGCCGCCGGTGACCGCCGCGGAGGCATTGACCGAAGAGATCATCGACGACAACGGTGCACCCGCAGCAGTCACCGAAGCCCTGCAGACGCCTCCGGCCGGAGCGAAACCGGTCCGCAAGCGACCCGTCGCCAAGCCCACCCCGCCCCCGGCTCCGGCCGATGACGAAGACGACGACATGCCGCAGAACGGGATGTTGGTCGACCGGGCCGTGGAGGGCGACTACAAGCTGCCGCCTGCCAGCCTGCTGATCGAAGGTGACCCGCCCAAGCTGGGCAGCGCCGCCAACGACGAGATGATCGACCGGATCTCCGCGGTTCTCGAGCAGTTCAAGATCGACGCCGCCGTCACCGGCTTCACCCGTGGACCCACGGTCACCCGGTACGAGGTCGAACTCGGACCGGGCGTGAAGGTCGAGAAGATCACCGCACTGCAGCGCAACATCTCCTACGCCGCGGCCACCGACAACGTCCGCCTGCTGGCACCGATCCCCGGCAAGTCCGCGGTGGGTATCGAAGTACCCAACAGCGACCGTGAAATGGTCCGGCTGGCAGACGTGCTCACCGCATCCTCGACCCGCAAAGACAAGCACCCGCTCGTGGTCGGCCTGGGTAAGGACATCGAAGGCAACTTCGTGGCCGCCAACCTCGCGAAGATGCCCCACCTCCTGGTGGCCGGTTCCACCGGTTCCGGTAAGTCGAGCTTTGTGAACTCGATGCTGGTCTCGCTCCTGACCCGCGCGACACCGGAAGAGGTCAGGATGATCCTGATCGACCCGAAGATGGTGGAACTCACGCCCTACGAGGGCATTCCGCATCTGATCACGCCCATCATCACCCAGCCGAAGAAGGCTGCCGCTGCGCTGGCCTGGCTGGTGGAGGAGATGGAACAGCGCTACCAGGACATGAAGGCGTCGCGGGTGCGACATATCGACGACTTCAATACCAAGGTCCGCTCCGGGGAGATCACGACCCCGCTCGGTTCCGAGCGCGTCTACAAGCCGTATCCGTACATCCTGGCGATCGTCGACGAGCTCGCCGACCTGATGATGACGGCTCCGCGCGAAGTCGAGGAATCGATCGTCCGGATCACGCAGAAGGCGCGCGCCGCGGGTATCCACCTGGTCCTGGCGACACAGCGTCCTTCGGTGGATGTGGTGACCGGTCTGATCAAGACCAACGTGCCCTCACGTCTGGCATTCGCGACGTCCTCGCTGACCGACTCGCGAGTCATCCTGGATCAGCCCGGTGCCGAGAAGCTGATCGGTATGGGCGACGGGTTGTTCTTGCCGATGGGCGCCAACAAGCCCGTCCGAATGCAGGGCGCCTTCATCACGGACGAAGAGATCCAGGCCGTCGTGGATTTCGCGAAGGACCAGAGTGAGCCTGATTACACTGAAGGTGTCACCGCTCAGAAGGTCCCGGACAAGAAGGACATCGACGCCGACATCGGCAACGACCTCGACGACCTGCTGCAGGCGGTGGAACTGGTGGTGTCGAGTCAGTTCGGGTCGACGTCGATGCTGCAGCGCAAGCTCCGGGTCGGTTTTGCCAAGGCCGGGCGCCTGATGGATCTGATGGAGAGCCGTGGGGTCGTCGGTCCGTCAGAGGGATCGAAGGCCCGCGACGTGCTCGTCAAACCCGAGGATCTCGCCGGTGTCATCTTCTCGATCACCGGTGGTGGCGATAGTGACTCCAGTGACGAAACGGACGATTTCTAGGGGTCTGTGAGTCGCGGGACGGCAGCCGACAGGCGGAGTTTCTCGAAATTGTTAGGTAAAGTGGTCTTTACCTTTCTTCGACAGCTTGGAGGCTGCCCTCGTGCACGTTTCGCCCACCGTCTGGATCGTCACCTGTTTGGTGATCCTGGGGTTGTTCGTTTTCGACTTCTTTGCCCACGTGCGGGTGCCCCACGCACCGTCGATCAAGGAATCAGGTTTCTGGTCGGCCTTCTACATCACGATCGCGCTGATCTTCGGCGGATTCGTGTGGTGGAAATGGGGGTCGACCTCGGGTACCGAGTACTACGCCGGATTCGTCACCGAAAAAGCACTCTCGGTCGACAACCTGTTCGTCTTTGTCATCATCATGGCGAAGTTCGCGGTGCCGCGTGAGTACCAGCAGAAAGTGCTGCTCCTCGGCATCGTGATGGCTCTGGTGATGCGCGGTGCGTTCATCGCGGTCGGTGCCGCTGCCATCGAGGCCTACTCATGGGTGTTCTACCTGTTCGGCGCGTTCTTGATCTTCACCGCCATCAAACTCCTGCGCGAATCCGACCACGTGGTCGAAGCCGAGGAAGAGCGTGAGAGTCGCATCACGATTTTGGTGAAGAAGGTTCTGCGCACCTCGGACAATTACGACGGCGACAAGCTGTTCACCATCGAAAACGGTAAGCGGCTGGCGACGCCGATGCTGATGGTGCTGATCGTCATCGGGTTCACCGACGTGCTCTTTGCGCTGGACTCGATCCCGGCGATCTATGGCCTCACCGAAGAGCCCTACATCGTCTTCACCGCCAATGCGTTCGCGTTGATGGGTCTGCGCCAGCTGTACTTCTTGCTCGGCGGACTCCTCGACAAGCTGGTCTACCTGTCCTTCGGACTGTCGTTCATCCTCGGCTTCATCGGTGTGAAGCTCGTGCTGCACGCGTTGCACGAGAACACCCTGGGATTCATCAACGGTGGCGAACACATCTCGGTGCCGGTCATCTCGACGCCGGTGTCGCTGTCCGTGATCATCGGGACCTTGGTGATCACCACGGTGGCCAGCTTGCTGAAGACGAGGTCGGACGAACGGAAAGCGGCGTCTGAGAAATCCGGGGACGCGCCCGACTAGTCGCTGATCGGTCCGATGACCGGGTTCCACCCGCGAATCGACGTGGCGTCGATGGCCGAGACCGGAACGTACGGATCGTCCTGGATCAGGTCCTTCACGGCGGCCTCGTCCTCTGCCCGGAATATCAGCAGAGCGCCGAGGCCGTCCGAGAACGGTCCGGACGCCTTCAAGATGCCGTCGTCGCACAGGCCCGACAACCAGGCGCGGTGCGCGGGCCGGGTCTCGTCGCGGATCGCCGCGGTGCCGGGGGAGAAGGTGTACTCGACGAGAAACGTTGCCACGGTGCTTCTTTCGGCTGGAGGAAGACGGTTTGGAAGAGCGATCAGGTCTTAGAGGGTGGCCAACATCCGGGTGTTGCCAAGGGTGTTGGGTTTGACGAAACTCAGGTCGAGGAACTCGGCGACACCGGCGTCGTACGACCGGCACATCTCCTCGTACACCTCGGCGGTCACCGGGGTGCCGGCGATTTCGACGAATCCGTGTTTGCCGAAGAAGTGGGTTTCGAAGGTGAGCACGAACAGTCGGCTCAGTTGGAGTTGCCGCGCCATGTCGAGCAGTCGGCTCACCAATCGGTGGCCGATCCCGTGCCCGGCCATCGACTGGTCGACGGCGACGGTACGGATCTCGCCGAGGTCGGCCCACAGGACGTGGAGTGCACCGCAACCGACCACGCGCCCGTCGACCTCGGCGACCCAGAACTCTTGGACGGCCTCGTAGAGCGTCACCAGATTCTTTTCGAGGAGGATCTTGCCCGCGTACTGGTCGATCAGTTCTTTGATGCGCGGCACGTCCGAGGTTCGTGCCCGGCGCACGATCGCGTCAACCTTCGAATCGGTTGCAGCAGCAGGCTCGTTCGCCGAGCTGTTGTCAGATGCCATGCGTGAAACATTAATACCTGTGTACCCCGGGCCTTCGCTGCAGTCGGGGCAACCTATCCTTGTGCACGTGGGTATTGGGCATCTCGATTCGGCGCTGCAGGGTGCATCGCGTGGCTGATCGTTTGCGTCGCGAGGTGAGCGGCGCCGAGCCGGACCCGATTGTGGATCTGGTCAGCGAAGAGGTACCGATTCTCAACCTGGCCAACATCTTGACGATCTTCCGGATCGCGCTGGTGCCGGTGTTTGTTTCGGTCCTGTTCATCGACGGTGGCGACAACCCGTGGTGGCGGACCCTGGCCTGGGGTGTTTTCGCGCTGGCCGCGATCACCGACCACTACGACGGCCGGATCGCACGAGAACGCGGCTTGATCACCGATTTCGGAAAGCTCGCCGATCCCATCGCAGACAAGGCGTTGATCGGCTCTGCGCTGATCGGTCTGTCGATCCTCGGTGAGCTGCCCTGGTGGGTGACCGGCGTGATCCTGGCCAGGGAACTCGGGATCACGGTCCTGCGGTTCTGGGTGCTTCGGCACGGAGTGATCCCGGCCAGTCGCGGCGGCAAGATCAAGACGCTCCTACAGGTCTTTGCTATCGGTCTCTACATATTGCCGTTGTCCGGACCGTTGCACTGGATCGCGATCGTGTTGATGGGCGCGGCGCTGGTGGCGACCGTGGTGACGGGCATCGACTACGTATGGCAGGCCTTCGCCAAGAGGGCCCAGCGGCGCCGGGACGCGGCAACGCTGCGTCGGGACGAGCGGTCCGGGCACCCCGGCGACAGCTCGGGACGTTGAGCCCCGATCCGCTGGCCGGGGAGCCGGCGCGGCGGTTGGTGGCCGAATTGGGCCGTCGCAAAGAAACCGTGGCCACCGCCGAGTCCCTGTCGGCCGGCCTGCTGTCCGCGATGATCGCGGGAATCCCCGGTGCCAGTGCGGTCTTGCGCGGAGGTCTGATCGTCTACGCAACCGATCTCAAGGCGGCTCTGGCGGGGGTTCGCGCCGACACGCTCGAGGAGTTCGGACCGGTGGCGGAGCGAACTGCCGAGGAGTTGGCGATCGGTGCGGCCGCCCGGTGCGGCGCGACGTACGGGATATCCCTGACCGGAGTGGCGGGTCCTGATCCGCAGGATGGGAAAGCTCCGGGCACGGTGTTCTGCGGCTTGGCTCGGGCGCGCTCCGGCAAGGCGGCCGGGAACATCGGTTTCGACACCAAGGTTGTCGGCATGTCGCTGCAGGGCGACCGCTGGGATATTCGTCTAATGTCGTGCACACGGTCGATCGGTGAACTACTCGATTGGCTCGACTGAGTTCGGGTGAGTGCTGCATCCGCGGCAGTGACGAAAGAATGCGAACCCACGGACAGAAGAATGAACGTGGGTCTGCGGACCGGGAACGGAATCGGACCGTACTGCGTTGGACAGACTGACGTGTTGAGGAGGACTCATATGGCATTGCTCCTGCGGGAAGCACTCGGTGGCAGCCTGCGGCGGGTTCGGATGGATCAAGGTCGCACCTTGCGTGAGGTATCGACGAGCGCCCGGGTCAGCCTGGGCTACCTCTCTGAGGTCGAACGCGGCCAAAAAGAGGCATCCAGTGAACTGCTCGCTGCGATCTGCGACGCCCTCGAGGTAGAGATCGCCGACGTTCTACTGGATGTCCGCGACACACTTCGCACCGATCTGGACCACGCTTCGCAGCCTTCCGGGCGCGCATCGATCGCGACCGACACGAAGGTTGTCATACCGCAGCCGGCCTCGGCGCTGGCTGCCGCCTGACACTCGCCGGTGTCACTGCGCGGGCTCAGACGATAGATTGGGTCGAGGACTGCTCGGAATCGTACTGAAGACAAGGCAGGGGCAATGGCTAACCCGTTTGTGAAGGCATGGCGTTACTTGATGGCGTTCGGAAACGCCAAGATCGATGAGAATGCCGACCCGAAGATTCAGATCCAGCAGGCGATCGAAGATGCACAGCGTCAGCATCAGGCTCTTTCGCAGCAGGCTGCGGCCGTGATCGGCAATCAGCGCCAGCTCGAGATGAAACTCAATCGGCAGCTCGAGGACATCGAACGGCTGCAGGCCAACACGCGGCAGGCGTTGACTCTGGCCGACAAGGCAACCGCGGCGGGTGACACCGCCAAGGCCACCGAATACACCAATGCTGCCGAGGCCTTCGCCGCGCAATTGGTGACCGGGGAGCAGAGCGTCGAAGACCTCAAGGCGCTCCACGATCAGTCGCTGCAAGCCGCCGAACAGGCCAAGCATGCAGTTGAGCAGAACTCGATGACGTTGCAGCACAAGCTTGCTGAGCGGACCAAGCTCCTGAGCCAGTTGGAGCAGGCGAAGATGCAGGAGCAGGTCTCTGCGTCGCTGAACCAGATGAGTGAACTGGCCGCGCCCGGCAACACCCCCAATCTCGAGCAGGTGCGTGACAAGATCGAGCGCCGTTACGCCAACGCGCTCGGGTCGGCCGAGCTCTCCCGTAATTCGGTGCAGGGCCGCATGATGGAGGTTCAGCAGGCCAGCGTGCAGATGGCCGGGCATTCCCGACTCGAACAGATCCGGGCCTCCATGGCCGGTGAGTCGCTGGCTGCCGGTGAGAACACCACCGCACCGGCCGCGGAGCCGGCGGCACCGCCGGTCAACGTCGAGAAGCCTCAGGCGAACTGAGCGTGTAGTAGGGGTAGTCCCTGAACTTTCCCCCATCTTGCCTGTTCACCGGTGACAAAAAGGGTGCTGTGGTGGCACCGTTGATGTCAACGGATGGTTGAACGAGGAGGATGACATGTGGTGGAAGGTGCTGCTGGCAGTTCTGGTGGTGTGGTTGGCTTTCGGCCTGATCATGGCGCTGGTGAAGGGCCTGCTGACAATTCTGGTGATCGGCCTCGTGGTGATCGGCGTGATCGCGGTGATCAAGTGGGCGAGTTCTGACAAGAGTCCGACGAACACCGGACTGTGACGGCGGGGCCGAGCGGCGAGGAGTCATAGGTGCGGGTAGCGCTGGTGGCCGGCTCTGATGCCGGTCACGCGTTTCCCATGCTGTCCCTCGCGAATCTGTTGCAGCGCAACGGTTTTTCGCCAGTTGTCTACACGGGTTCAGGTTGGGCGCAGGCAGCCGCGGCACGGGGGCTGCAGGTTCGGCAGCTACCGGGTCTGGCGGCAGAGGATGACGATGACGACGGCGACGCCGGTGCCAAGCTCAGTGCCCGGGCCGCGCGGATGTGCCAGTTGCTGGTACCTGAACTCGCCGACTTCGAGCCCGATCTCGTCATCTGCGATGTCATCACCGTCTGCGGGGGATGGGCGGCCGAGTCGCTGCGAGTCCCGTGGATCGAACTCTCCCCGCATCCGCTCTACCGGGCCTCGGTGGGCCTCCCGCCGATCGGTAGCGGGCTGGAACCGGGGACCGGTCTGTCGGGGCGGCTCCGGGACGGATTGATGCGAGCGGCCACCGCACGTTCGATCAGGCAGGGCGATCGGCAACGAGAAGCCGTACGCGCCGGGATGGGATTGCCGCCCCGGGCGCCCGAACCCGCCGCCCGGATGATCGCCACCCTGCCGGCGTTGGAGGTTCCGCGCCCGGATTGGCCAGAAGGCGCAGAGCTGATCGGCCCCCTGCTGTGGGAACCCACCGACAAGATCTTCGACCGTCCGCCAGGCGATGCGCCCCTGGTCGTCATCGCACCGTCCACGGCAACCACGGGTTCGGTGGGTTTGGTCGAGGTTGCGTTGATGGCGCTGGACCCGGACGTCCTCGACATACCGGTCCGCGCCGTTGTCTCAGGTCTGGCACCTCAGGTGGATGAGCTGCCCGCCTGGGCCGTCGCCGGGCACGGTAGGCAGGACGAGTTGCTCGCCGAGGCGTCACTGGTGATCTGTGGTGGAGGCCACGGGATGCTCGCGAAATCAATGCTCGCCGGCGTTCCGCAGGTGCTGGTTCCCGGTGGCGGAGATCAGTGGGAACTCGCGCAGCGGGCCCGGCGATGGGGCTGCGCGGAGGTCGTCCGGCCGCCGACCGTGACCGCGATGGCATCGTCGATCCGAAAAATATTGCAGAACAATTCATTTGCGATCGCTGCCCGCCGGGCGGGTGAGAGCAATGCCGACGTCCTCGATCCGGTGGCGGTGTGTGCCCGTGCGGCGGGCCTACAACCGTTTCGCTAGCCTTGACGACGTGCGACTCACCGAATTCACCGAACTTCTGACCACCGAGTTCGGCGCCGCCACGGCCGATTCGATGCTTGTCGACCATGCGCTCATCGAGTTCGGCGGCAAGACGGCAGCGCAGGCGATCGAATCCGGAGTTGACCCCCGTGACGTGTGGGTGGCCCTGTGTCGGGACTTCGATGTCCCTCGGAATCGCTGGTAGAACCCCTCTTTGTCAGATTCTCTTACGGCGTGTCACGTGCGATGGTAGTTGACTCGAACAGATGTTCGCCTACAGTGGTGGGCAAGCAACGATGGGAAACGTCGGCACTCCGGCTTGCGAGTTCGCCGAATTGTCAGAGGGCTGATCTAGCGTGACGTCAGTGCGCAAAGAGATGCCGAACACGCGAAAGAAAGCTCGCTCCCGCCAGACCGGCGGTACCACCGCCGAGAACTCGGCCAGACCACTAGGGGAAAAAATGGCAGCCCAACCAGACCGCGAAAAGGCACTCGACCTGGCCTTGGCCCAGATCGACAAAAACTATGGCAAGGGCTCGGTGATGCGACTCGGCGAGAACGCCCGCCAGCCGATCGCCACCATCCCCACCGGCTCGATCGCGTTGGACGTCGCGCTGGGTATCGGCGGACTGCCGCGTGGCCGCGTGGTCGAGATCTACGGCCCGGAATCCTCGGGTAAGACCACCGTGGCCCTGCACGCGGTTGCCAATGCGCAGGCAGCCGGCGGTATCGCGGCCTTCATCGACGCCGAGCACGCACTCGACCCCGACTACGCACAGCGGCTCGGTGTCGACACCGACGCACTGCTGGTGTCGCAGCCTGACACCGGTGAGCAGGCCCTCGAGATCGCAGACATGCTGATCCGGTCCGGTGCGCTCGACATCCTGGTCATCGACTCGGTGGCCGCGCTGGTTCCGCGTGCGGAAATCGAAGGTGAGATGGGAGACAGCCACGTCGGTCTGCAAGCCCGTCTGATGAGCCAGGCGCTGCGCAAGATGACCGGTGCCATGAGTAACTCGGGTACCACCGCGATCTTCATCAACCAGCTGCGCGAGAAGATCGGCGTCATGTTCGGCTCGCCGGAGACCACCACCGGTGGCAAGGCGCTGAAGTTCTACGCATCGATACGGCTCGACGTCCGCCGGATCGAGACCCTCAAGGACGGAACCGACGCGGTCGGTAACCGGACCCGCGTCAAGGTGGTCAAGAACAAGGTGGCACCGCCGTTCAAGCAGGCCGAGTTCGACATCCTGTACGGACACGGCATCAGCAAAGAAGGCTCGATCATCGACATGGGTGTGCTGCACGGATTCATCCGTAAGGCCGGCTCGTGGTTCACCTACGAGGGTGAACAGCTGGGTCAGGGCAAGGAGAACGCACGTAAGTTCCTGCTCGAGAACACCGAGACCTGCGATGAGATCGAGAAGAAGATCAAAGAGAAGCTCGGAATCGGTGCAGTGTTGACCGAGGACGAGGCCGTGGCACCGGCACCGGTCGAGTTCTAGAGGGACAGCAACAGGTGAATGAACCTGGGGGAGAGGATATCCGCGCCGACATTGCCGATCTGCGATCGGCGACCGCGGAGATCCTCTCCCGACCTGTATCCATCGACGTCCCGGCACCTGAGAGTCGGGGTCCGGTCCCCGAGCCACCGCCGCCGGCGGCATCCATATTCGAGTCGAGATCGTCTGCGTCGAGCACCGGTGCATCGGCATACGACGCCGCGCTCCGTTTGCTCGGTGTCCGGGCGCGCAGTCGTGCCGAACTGCGAGGGCGGCTGCAGGACAAGGATTTTCCGGCGGCCGAAATCGATTCGGTGATGCAACGGCTCGAACGCGCCGGTCTGCTCGACGATGTGGATTTTGCCGAGCAATGGGTACGTTCACGCCACTTGCACAGCGGCAAGGGACGCACCGCGTTGCGCCATGAGCTACGCCAGAAAGGCGTGGTGGACACGGTGATCGAGCAGGCGATCAGTCAGGTCGACGACGATGCCGAGCGTGAGCGGGCCGCAGAATTACTCCGACGCAAAACAGCACGGCTCAGTGCCGACGACGTGTCAGAACGCGAAAGCCGCGACAAGCACACACGCCGCCTGGTGGCGATGCTTGCTCGTCGCGGCTATGCGCCGTCGCTGGCGTTTGATCTGGTGAAGACCGAACTCAGCGATCTGCGGTGATCGCGTCGTCTTCGATGGTCACATTGCCGACGGTGCCCTTGCGTTTGCCCTCTCGAACACGACGCTCGACCAGCGTGGCCAGATTCGACAATCCGAAGTTAAGGATGATCATCACAATCGCGACAACCACCAGGGCCGGCAGGTAGTTGCCGTAGAACGACGCCGACTGGATTCCGGAGCGCACCACTTCGATGTAACCGATCGCGTATCCCAGAGCGCTGTCCTTCAATGCAATGACCATCTGCGAGATCAACGCCGGGAGCATCGCGGTGATCGATTGCGGCAGCAACACCATTCGCATGGTCTGCGATTTACGCAGACCCAATGAATGGGCGGCCTCGGACTGTCCCATGGGCAGCGAATTGATGCCGGAACGCAGGATCTCCGCGATCACGGAGCCGTTGTACAGCGTCAGGCCCGTGACCACGGCCGCAAAAGCCAGCTGTTCGGCGGGGAACACCGCGTACTCGGCAAACAGGTAGTAGGCGAAGATCATCAGGATCAGCACCGGGATGGCGCGGAAGATCTCGACCGTCCCTCCGCTGAGGATCCGGATCCACCGGTGCTCAGACAGTCGGCCGATGCCCAGCAGCGCGCCGAGGATCAGAGCGAACACGATGGAGAGCACCGCCGCCTTGATCGTTCCCCACAGACCCGGCAACAGGTAGGTGGTCCAGGTGTCGGCCTCGATGAACGGATCCCACTTTTCGGCAGTGAGCTGACCGTTGTCCTCGAGAGCCACCATCACGTAGACGAACACCGCGAGCAGGACCACGCCGAACGCGATCGCGATCAAGAGATTACGTCTGCGGGCCTTCGGTCCGGGTGCGTCGTACAGAACAGTTGCGCCGCTCATCGCTTGACCGCCAATCGCTTTGCCAGGTAGCCGAAGACAAAGCCTTCGGTGAGTGTGATCACCATGAAGCCGGCGGCGATGATGACGAAGATCCAGACCACCTGATCGGCGTGGTTCTCGATCTCTTCCTTCATCAGCAGCGAGGCCTCGGCCACACCGATCGCCGAAGCGATGGTGGTGTTCTTGGTCAGGGCGATCAGGACGCTGCCCATCGGTCCGATCACCGATCGCAGGGCCTGAGGCAACACGATGATGGAAAACACCTTGGAGAACGGCAATCCCAGCGATCGTGCGGCTTCGGCCTGGCCGATCGGCACGGTGTTGAAACCAGATCGCAGAGTTTCGCAGACGAACGTCGAGGTGTAGAGCACAAACCCGAGAACGGCCAACCAGAAGTTGTTGTTCTTGACGAAGTTCTCGTTCTCAGGTGCCAACGCCAGACCGAGGTTCTGATACAGCCCCACCGAACAGAAGATCACGATCAACGTCAACGGGGTGTTGCGCACGATGTTGACGTACCAGGTGCCGAACACGCGCATCACCGGAACCGGCGACACCCGCATGCCCGCGAGAATCGTTCCCCAGATCAATGCGCCGATGGCGGAGTAGAACGTCAGCTGGATGGTCACCCAGAAGGCAGGCCACAGTGCAGGTCCGATGTCGGACCACAGCTCGCTCATGAGAGTCCTTCCGGGCACGGCGTCGGTGTGGAGTCGAGGAAGGCCAGATCACCCGGCGTCGGGGTGAACGTGTACTTGGAGTCGGTTGTTTCGGTACGGGCGATCATCGCGTCGACCTCCGAATCACCAATGGCCTCGCGCAGCGCGAGCTCCCATGCGGACGGCCCACCGCCGGGAGGCGGCGTCATCATGTTGACGAGCGCTTGGTTGACCGCCGCCACTGCTTCCGGGTACTCCTTGGCCAAACCGATGCCGTAACGCTCGGTCGAGAACGGGGTCCCGGCCTTCTTGAGCGATTTCGGACTGCCCGCGCAGGCGTCCTTCGGGTACGTCATGTCGACCAGCTTGAATTCGCCGGGATAGAAGTTCGAGAATCCGGCGAGGATCGCCTCGTCGGTGGTCAGCGCGTCGACCTTGCCGCGGCGCAGGGCCTCGACACAGGACGAGTACGAATCGAACTCTTGCAGCTGGACATTCGGCAACTGGTTCTTGACGTTCTGGGCCGAGGTCGAGCCGGTCACCGAGCACAGTTTCTTGCCCTTGTTGAGATCGGTGAGGGTTTGGATCTCATCATCGTCTTCGCGGACCAGCAGACCCTGGTAGTTGATCAGGTAGGGACCGGCAAAGGCGACCTTCTTGGAACGCGCCGCATTGATCGAGTAGGTGGCCGCGATCATGTCGACCTCACCGTTGGCGATGAGCGTCTCGCGTTGTGCCGACGGTGTTTCTCGCCACTTGATGTTCGGCTTGTCCCAGCCGTTGGTCTCGGCGATGTTGTTGACCACATATTCCGACACCGAGACATCGAATCCGGTGAACGACTGGTCGGGGTGGCGCAGACCGAGTCCGGGCTGATCGAACTTCGTGCCCGCGATCACCGACCCGCTCTCGATCGACTCGAGCAGGTTGCGCGGGCTGGTGTTGCCGCAGGCGGCGAGCCCGGCTGTGACCAGCACCGCGGCGAGCGCCAGGCCGGTCAGGGTGGTCAGTCGTCTTGGTCGTGCTCTGTTCGTGAGGCGCATGGTGTTCGTCTCACTCATCAGTGGCCCAGGATCTTGCCGAGGAAGTCACGGGCCCGGTCGGACTTGGGCGCTGTGAAGAACGTCTCCGGATCGTCGTCCTCGACGATGGCCCCATCGGCCATGAAGATCACCCGGTCGGCGGCTTTGCGGGCAAAGCCCATCTCATGGGTGACCACGACCATGGTCATGCCCTCCTTGGCGAGGGAGACCATCACGTCGAGCACCTCGTTGACCATCTCGGGATCGAGCGCAGAGGTGGGCTCGTCGAACAACATCACCTTCGGTGCCATCGCCAGCGATCGGGCGATGGCCACACGCTGCTGCTGACCACCGGAGAGCTGTGCGGGGTACTTGTCTTTCTGGCTGGCGATCCCCACCCGCTCCAAGAGTTCGAGTCCGCGTTTCTCGGCCTCGGCCTTGCTCTTGCCGCGCACCTTGATCGGTGCGAGCGTGACATTCTGCAGGATTGTCTTGTGGGCGAAGAGGTTGAACGACTGGAACACCATACCGACGTCGGCACGCAGCGCCGCCAGCGCCTTGCCTTCACTCGGTAGGACGTTCCCGTCGATCCAGATCTCTCCGCTGTCGATCGGCTCGAGGCGGTTGATCGTGCGACACAGGGTGGACTTGCCTGAACCCGAGGGGCCCAGGACCACGACCACCTGGCCGGCGGGCACGTCGAGTTGGACGTCCTTGAGCACATGCAGATCGCCGAAGTGCTTTTGCACGTTCTTCATGCTGATCATGGTGTTCGCGGTGCCGGTCTGAGAAGTCGGGACCGACTTCGCGGCGTCCGAACCGTCCGAAAATGCTGTCATGAATACCGACCTTATTGGTATGACCTGGCACGCGGCAGCGCAACCCCGGCAACACTCCTGGGCCGGTCCTGGGTGGTTGCTGATGTCTAGCAGCGGACTAAGCAGCTGACGGGCGTCATTTCGCCAGGTCGATGATGGCAAGTACCCTGGGTCAGGTGACAATCTCGTTGACAGATCCGCAGGCCACGGACCGTACCGTCGGCCAGATCGCCGAAGGCCGTTCCTATGAGGTCCGCACCTACGGCTGTCAGATGAACGTCCATGACTCCGAGCGGATCTCCGGGTTGCTCGAGGAAGCCGGCTACGTCCGGGCCGACGCCGACACCGAGCCCGATCTGGTTGTTTTCAACACGTGCGCGGTCCGCGAGAACGCCGACAACAAGCTGTACGGCAACCTTTCGCACCTGGCCCCGGTGAAGGCTCAGCGCCCGGGGATGCAGATCGCTGTCGGTGGTTGTCTGGCGCAGAAGGATCGCAGCACCGTGGTCCAGAAGGCGCCATGGGTCGACGTGGTCTTCGGTACCCACAACCTCGGTTCGTTGCCCGTCCTCCTGGAACGGGCGCGCCACAACGAGGTCGCGCAGGTCGAGATCATCGACTCGCTCGAGGCCTTTCCATCGACCCTGCCCGCCAAGCGTGAGTCCGCGTATTCGGGCTGGGTGTCGATCTCGGTGGGGTGCAACAACACCTGCACGTTCTGCATCGTGCCGGCGTTGCGGGGCAAAGAGGTCGACCGCCGCCCCGGAGACGTGCTGGCCGAGGTGCAGGCACTCGTGAACGAAGGTGTTCTCGAGGTGACGTTGCTCGGCCAGAACGTCAATGCCTATGGAATGTCGTTTGCCGACCCCGAACTCGGTCGTGACCGCGGAGCATTCGCGGCATTGTTGCGCGCCTGCGGTGAGATCGAAGGGCTCGAGCGGGTCCGCTTCACCTCTCCGCATCCGGCCGAGTTCACCGACGACGTGATCGAGGCGATGACGCAGACCACCAACGTGTGCCCCCAGTTGCACATGCCACTGCAATCGGGTTCGGATCGAATCCTCAAGGCGATGCGGCGCAGCTACCGGAGCACCAAGTTCCTCGGAATCATCGAGCGCGTGCGGGAGGCGATGCCGCACGCGGCGATCACCACCGACATCATCGTCGGATTCCCCGGTGAGACCGAAGAGGATTTCCAGGCAACCCTCGACGTGGTGGCCAAGGCGCGGTTCACCAGTGCCTTCACGTTCCAGTACTCACCACGGCCGGGCACGCCCGCGGCCGACATGGTTGACCAGGTTCCGAAAGAGGTTGTCTCGGAGCGTTATATGCGCCTGACCGATCTGCAGGACCGGATCTGCCTGGAAGAGAACCAGAAGTTGATCGGAAGTCCGGTCGAGGTCCTGGTGACCGCCGACGGACGCAAGGATTCCGGTCGGATGACCGGACGTGCTCGTGATGGGCGACTGGTGCACTTCGAGACCAGCGACACCGCGATCCGACCCGGTGATCTGATCGACACTGACGTGACCGGGGCCGCACCGCATTACCTGCTGGCCGATTCGGGTGTGCGGAACCACCGCCGCACCCGCGCGGGCGATGCGCATGCCGCGGGCACCACACCCCAGACCCCACCGATCGGGGTGGGCCTGGGGCTGCCGACAATCGGTAAACCAATGGAAGCGCCGGTCGAATCCGGCTGCGGTTCGGGATGTGAGATCTGATGGCAGGCAAGAACCAAAGCGACGATTTCGAACAGTTCGAAGGCGACCTGCGCAAAGCCGAGCGCAAGGTCGCGGGGGAGATCGATCCCGGCGCCCGCGCGCTGGTGGTCGCGGGCGCGGTGCTGGTGGTGATGTTGTCGATGGTGTTGCCACATACCGGTTCGGTCAGCGGTATCGACGTCCTGACATTCAACCCCGAGGCCGTGGCGGAAAACGTCACCGTCACCTCACGTATCTCGGTCTGGCTCCAGCTGATCTTCGGCATCGGCTTCTCGACGCTCGCCCTGCTCACCCGGCGTTGGTTCTTTGCGTGGATCGCCTTGTGTGGCTGCGCGGTCGGCTGTGTCGCGGGGATGCTGGCCTGGTGGTCACGCAACACCCCCGGCGTATCGGGCTTCGACCCGCCGAGCGGTGTCGGCGCCGGACTCATTGTCGGTTGGCTGGCGATGTTCGTCCTGACATTCCATTGGGCGCGCGTGGTGTGGGTACGCACCTCGGTGCAGCTGTCCTTGGAAGCGCAGCGACGCGACGATGCCGCCGCGCAGGAGCTGAAGGCTGTTGCGCTGCAGCGCAAGTCGGCGACCAAGCATCCCAAGAAAGACAACTGACCGACACCAAGCAGCACTGACCAAAAAAATGACCGGGCCATCGGCCCGGTCATTTTGTATCTGGTGCAGGTCAGTCGTTGATCGCACCTTCGGCCGCGCGGGCCCATTCACGCCACTGCTCGGCCTGCTCGCGGAGCTTGCGGGCGTCCTTGGCCTTGCCGTTCGCCTCTGCCTTGGCCGCCTGATCCTCGAGCTGGGCAACGCGGTCTGCGAACTGCTGGGCCCTGGCCTTCACAGCCGGATCGGTGCGCTCCCACTGAGCGGACTCAGCATCGCGGATACGCTTCTCCACGGCTTTGATCCGGGCTTCAAGGCTGTGCATCTGGTCGCGGGGGACCTTGCCGATCTCGTCCCACTGATCCCGGATCGAACGGAAGTCACGACGTGCGGCCTCGAGATCGCCATCGGGATCGATTGTTTTCTCGGCGCGGGTGAGGAGTTCGATCTTTGCTGCTGCGTTCTCCTCGAACTCTGCATCGCGTTCCGACGACGCCGCGTTGCGGGCGCCGAAGAACACGTCCTGGGCAGCTTTGAACCGGGCCCACAGTGCGTCGTCCTGATCGCGGGGTGCGCGGCCTGCGGCCTTCCACTGGGTGAGTAGGTCGCGGAACTTTGCTGCGGTGTCGGCCCACTCGGTGGAGGACGAGAGCCCCTCGGCCTCTGCGATCAACTCCTCTTTGCGGGACCGTGCGCCTGCTCGCTCGCGGTCCATCTCGGCGAAGTGGGCACCGCGTCGCCTGTTGAAGGTGTCGCGAGCCTTTGAGTAGCGCTTCCACAACAGGTCATCGGTCTTGCGATCGACGCCCTTGATGGTCTTCCACTCGTCGAGGATCTGGCGCATCCGGTCGCCTGCGACCTTCCACTGCGTGGATTCGGCGCCGATGGTCTCGGCCTCTTCGGCCAGTTCGTTTTTGCGGGCGACGGCCTTGGCCCGGGATTCGTCACGTTCGTGCTTGACCTTTTCGGCAGCGCCTTCGGCCCAATCGATGATGGCCTGCAGGCGAACCGCGACGGCGTCGACATCACCGATGACCGCTGCGGTCGGAAGTGATTCGAGCAGTGCCGCGGCGCCGATCTTGGTCTTACGCGGATCGCCGGTGCCTGCGTCGAGTCGCTCCTCGAGCAGTTCGACCTCGACGACCAGGTCGTCGAAGCGGCGTCCGAAGTGGGCCAGACCTTCGGCAGCGGTGCCGGCCTGCCAGGAGGCGATCTGGTGCTCTCCGGCGGAGTTCTTCAGCCACACCGCACCGTCTTCGTCGATCCGTCCGAACTCGGACGGGTCGGAAGCCTGCCTGCCGGGCTCGACGGGTGCGGGATGAGGGTGGGCCGGCGGATGATGGCCGGGCCGCGGACCGGGCCGGGGGCCTGGCTTGGGGCCCGGTTTCGGGCCCGGAGACGGGGTGGGGTTGTCGGTGGCTGCCGGCTGCGGCGTGTGGTCGGTCATGTCATTCCTTATCCCTGCCGCGCGACACGGCTGCCAGTCACATCTGATGCCGACGGTGATTCACCTCCACCGCCCACACCCATTGAAGCAGGTCACCGGCACGGGTGGGGACACTCGCCGACAAATGACCGGCGGATCCCGGGTTGCGATGGCTCGGCAGTGTGCCCTGCGGCCGGTCGACTAGCGTTGCGAAGGTGTTGATCGCTGCTGCCTTTGTGCCCTCCGCGCCCGCTCTGGTGCCCGAACTGTCCGGGTCGCAGGTGCCGGAGTTGGTGCCTGTTCGGGCCGCGACGCTGCAGGTATGTGCAGATCTGGCCGTTCGGTGCCGCGATTGGGTGATTGTCGGAGCAGGGGATCCGGCGAAGCCGATCGCGCCGAGAGGTAGCTTTGTCGGCTTCGGGGTGGACGTTCAAGTCGATCTGGTTTCCGAGGCAAGCGGCCCGGCAGACCCCGAGATGGATCTTTCGTTGTTGATCGGCGGATGGCTTCGCAATCAGGTCGATCCGGAGGTCCGGCTGACCACCGAATTGGTGTTCAGCTCGAGTGGTGCGTCGGCCTGCGCGCAGCAGGGGCAGGCGCTGGCCCGCCATCTGGCGACGCGACCGTACCCGGTGGGGCTGCTGGTGGTGGCCGATGGCGCCAATACGCTCGGCCCCAAGGCTCCCGGTGGCGCCGCCGATGGGTCCGCCGAGTTCCAGGACACCATCGACGGTGCCCTCGGTTCGGGGGACCGTGCTGCACTCGCCGCCTTGGCGCAGCCGCAGTGCGAGCTCTTCGGAGCGGATGGTCGGGGCCCGTGGCAGGTCGCCGCCGCAGCGACGCAGGGTTTCGAGGTCACCCCCGAATTGCGTTATGCCGGAGCGCCGTTCGGGGTCGGCTACAGCGTTGCCCTATGGGATCTGACACCGGGGGATCTGACGCCAGGGGGCCACGCATGGTGACCCCGATTGCCGTGATCGGACCCACGGCAAGCGGCAAATCTGATCTGGCCCTCGACGTCGCGGAAGAGCTTGGTGGCGACATCGTGAACATCGACGCGATGCAGCAGTACAAGGGGATGGACATCGGCACCGCAAAGGTGCCTACAGGCGAGCGCCGCGGCATCGTTCACCATCAGATCGACGTCCTCGATGTCACCGAGACCGCGACCGTGGCGCGTTATCAGCAGGCGGCGCGGGCCGACGTCGAATCGCTCCTGGCGCAAGGTCGCACACCGGTCGTGGTCGGTGGGTCGATGATGTACATCCAGGCATTGCTCGACGACTGGAAGTTCCCGGCCACCGATCCGGAGATCCGTGGGCGCTATGAGGCCGAACTGGAGCGGGTGGGTTCGTTGGCGCTGCACGATCGGCTCCGTACGGTCGATCCCGAAGCCGCCCACAACATCCTCGATACCGATGGCAGGCGCATCGTGCGCGCATTGGAGGTGGTGGAGCTGACCGGGCAGCCGTTTGCCGCGTCCGCGCCGACAATCGGTGAACCACGTTGGGGCACAACCATCATCGCGCTTGATCGAGACACCGAAGAGCTTGACGCCCGCATCGCGCTGCGGACCGAACAGATGTTTTCGCAGGGGTTTGTCGACGAGGTGCAGGCGTTGTTGTCGCAGGGCCTGCGTGAGGGTGTCACCGCGTCGCGGGCCATCGGATATTCACAGGTCATCGCCGCCCTGGACGGCGATCACGATCTCGCGCACGCGCAGGAACTGACGTTCATCGGGACCCGCCGGTACGTGCGCAGGCAGCGGTCATGGTTTCGTCGCGACCCGCGGGTGCACTGGCTCGATGCGGCGACCCCAGATCTGCTCGGTCAGGCGTTACGCGCCGCAGGTAGGTGAGAACCGGACAGACCCCGGGACGGGTAGTCTTGACGAAATGTTCGGGCGTGTTGATTTTGTGAAGGGGCACGGTACGGAGAACGACTTCGTGCTGTTGCCCGATGCCGGCGTGCAACTGGATCTGACACCCGATTTCGTGTCGGCACTCTGTGATCGCCACCGCGGTATCGGTGCTGATGGTGTGCTCCGTGTCGCCACCGCAGGCGCGCTTCTCGGCGCAGGTGTCCTCGAGGCGCTGCCAACCGGCGTCGCCGCGGATGACTGGTTCATGGATTACCGCAACGGTGACGGCTCGGTTGCGGAGATGTGTGGCAACGGGGTGCGGGTTTTTGCGCATTACCTCGCCGCACACGATCTGGTGACCGGGCGGACCTTCACGGTCGGCTCGCGCGCAGGTGGCCGCGAAGTGACCGTCCACCGTCTGTCCGAATCCACGGCCGACGTCAGTGTCCTGATGGGCCGGGCCCGTAGCGGCGTCGAAAGCAAGGCCACCATCGGAGACCAGACGTATTCGGGGTTGTCGGTCAATGTCGGCAACCCTCATCTGGCCTGTGTTGTCGAGGGCCTCACTCTCGAACGTCTGAGGAGCATCGATCTCACGGCGCCGATCACCTTTGACCACAATGACTTTCCGGAAGGTGTCAACATCGAACTGATGACACCGCTGGTCGAGTCGGACGACGATGCCATGGTCGGCGAGGTGTCGATGCGGGTGCACGAACGCGGCGTGGGGGAGACCCGTAGCTGTGGCACCGGCACCGTTGCGGCTGCGAACGCAGCTCTGCGGTCGGTCGGCCGGAGCACCGGTGCGGTGGTCGTCAACGTTCCCGGTGGCGCGGTGACCGTCACTGTCGGTGAGACCGACAACGAACTCCGTGGGCCCTCGGTCTTGGTCGGAGCCGGGATGCTCAACGCAGGGTGGCGCTAAATCCGTTATGCAGTGCGCATGTCCGAATGTAACCATGGTGACCTCATGACTGAACACGAACCTGAATCGAACGAAGGCGACTTGAACGAAGCCGATCCGAATACTTTCCACTCTGACGATCCCGCTTCTGACGGCCCGGACTCGAACAGCCCAGACTCGAATAGCCCGGACTCGGACTTTCCGGACTCGAAGGTTCGTGAGCCCCGCGCCCCAGAGGTCCACCTGCCGAACTTCCACAAGGGGCCCACGCTCGGCGACCTGCAACTCGACGATCGGGCCTCGTTGCGGCGCGTTGCGGGCCTGTCCACCGAACTCACCGATGTCACCGAGGTCGAATACCGGCAGCTTCGACTGGAGCGGGTCGTTCTGGTCGGTGTCTGGTTGCAGGGCAGCACCACCGCGCAGGCGGAATCGAGTCTTGCCGAGCTGAAGGCCTTGGCCGAGACCGCCGGCTCCGAGGTGCTCGAAGGTCTCATCCAACGTCGGGACAAGCCGGATCCGGCCACCTACATCGGATCGGGCAAAGCTCATGAACTTCGCGACATCGTCGAGGCCACCGGCGCCGACACCGTCATCTGTGACGGTGAACTGACACCCGCACAGCTCACCGCGTTGGAGAAGGTGGTGAAGGTCAAGGTCATCGACCGCACCGCCCTGATCCTCGACATCTTCGCCCAGCACGCCACGTCGCGCGAGGGCAAAGCCCAGGTCGCGCTGGCTCAGATGGAATACATGCTGCCGCGTCTTCGCGGCTGGGGTGAATCGATGTCCCGCCAGGCCGGTGGCCGGGCGGGCAGCAACGGTGGCGTGGGTCTGCGTGGCCCCGGTGAGACGAAGATCGAGACGGACCGTCGCCGCATCCGTGAGCGGATGGCGAAGTTGCGCCGCGAGATCCGTGAGATGAAGACGTCGCGAAACACCAAGCGCACCAAGCGGAAAGAGTCCGCTGTCGCATCGGTCACGATCGTCGGTTACACGAACGCGGGCAAGTCCAGTCTGATCAATGCGATGACCGGATCGGGTGTGCTGGTGCAAAATGCGCTGTTCGCCACCCTCGACCCGACAACCCGGAAGATGTCCCTCGACGACGGTCGGGAAATCGTGGTCACAGACACCGTCGGATTTGTCCGGCACCTGCCCACCCAGCTTGTCGAGGCGTTCCGTTCGACCTTGGAAGAGGTCGCGGACGCTGACCTGCTGTTGCACATCGTCGATGGGTCGGACCCGATTCCGACGGACCAGATCAGCGCGGTGCGCAAGGTCGTCGATCAGGTGATCCAGGACGAGAAGGCGACCGCACCACCGGAGCTTCTCGTGGTGAACAAGATCGACGTCGCCGATCCGACGGTGCTGACGCAGCTTCGGAGTCTGTTTCCCGACGCGGTCTTCATCTCGGCGGCCACGGGCGAAGGTATCCCGGAACTGCTCGAGCGGGTCCGGGAGTCGGTGTCGCGACATGACGTCCATGTCACCGTCCGGGTGCCGTACTCCCGGGGTGACCTGGTCTCGCGCATCCACGCCGAGGGAGATGTGACGCGCGAAGAGCACGGCGCCGATGGCACGGAGATCGTCGCCAGCGTGCCTTCTGCGCTTGCCAGCCAGCTGGCCGAGTTCGCCGCATCTGACTTGTTCTGAAAATCCAGGCCTCCAGGCCCTTGGGCTAAATGTAGAATCCAGTTACAGTTACTGGCACATCCGCGTTTTGACACCTCGTTATGGAGACCTTGATGGAACGTACGATTTTCGAGCCTGAACACCTCCTCTACCGCGATTCGTACCGAAGCTTCCTCGAACAGCATGTGGCGCCGCACCACGCCCGCTGGGAAGAGCAGAACATCGTCGATCGCGATGTGTGGATCGAAGCAGGTAAGAACGGCTTCCTGGCCGTGGACGCACCCGAAGAGTTCGGCGGCGGCGGAGTCGACGACTTCCGCTACCAGGCCATCGTCTCCGAGGAGTCCGCACGGGGCGGGTTCAGCGGCCTGGGATTCACCCTGCACAACGACGTCATCGCGCCGTACCTGCTGGAGCTGACCAACGATGAGCAGAAGGCGCGTTGGCTTCCGGGATTCACCTCCGGTGAGCTCATCACCGCCATCGCCATGACCGAGCCCGGAACCGGTTCGGATCTGCAGGGCATCAAGACCAACGCCAAGAAAGACGGCGACCACTGGGTGCTCAACGGATCGAAGACGTTCATCACCAACGGCATCAACGCCGACCTGGTGATCGTGGTCGCGCGCACCGACCCCGAGGCAGGCGCGAAGGGATTCAGCCTGCTGGTCGTCGAGCGTGGCATGAAGGGTTTCGAGCGCGGCCGCAACCTCGACAAGGTCGGCATGAAGGCGCAGGACACAGCCGAACTGAGCTTCGACAACGTCCGCGTGCCCGCCGAGAACCTGCTCGGTGAAGAAGGCCTCGGCTTCATCTACCTGATGCAGAACCTGCCCCGCGAACGCCTGTCGATCGCAGTGGTCGCCGCGGCGGCGATGGAGCAGGTGCTGGAGACCACCGTTCAGTACGCCAAGGACCGCAAGGCCTTCGGTCGCTCGATCGGAAACTTCCAGAACACCCGGTTCCTGCTGGCCGAACTGGCCACCTCGACCACGACGACGCGTGTCTTCGTCGATCACTGCATCGGTCTGCTGAACGAGAAGAAGCTGACCGTCCCGGACGCCGCAATGGCCAAGTATTACGCCACCGAGAACCAGGTGCACCTGGTCGACCGGTGTCTGCAGCTGCACGGCGGATACGGATACATGCGTGAATACTCGGTCGCCAAGGCGTTCCTCGACTCTCGCGTGCAGACCATCTACGGCGGCACGACCGAGATCATGAAGGAAGTGATCGGACGCAGTCTCGGGGTCTGATCACTTCGTGATCCCCTGAACTCGAAAGGCGGGGTGTACCGGGATATCCCGGTACACCCCGCCTTTGATCGCTCTGAGAGTGATCTGCCTACGACTCGGAGCTCAGAGTCGGCGCATCACTGTGACGACCTTGCCCAGGATGACGGCATCGTTGCCCGGGATGGGATCGAACACCGGGTTGTGCGGCATCAGCCACACGGCGTCCTTGGTGCGCTTGAATGTCTTGATCGTGGCGTCGCCGTCGATCATCGCCGCAACGATGTCGCCGTTGTCGGCAACATTCTGCTGGCGTACGACCACCCAGTCACCGTCGCAGATCGCGGCGTCGATCATCGATTCACCGACGACCCTGAGCAGGAACAGTGAACCTTCACCGACCAGCTCTTTGGGGAGCGGGAAGACGTCTTCGACGGCTTCTTCGGCGAGGATCGGACCGCCGGCCGCGATCCGGCCGAGGACCGGGACGAACGTCGGTGTCGGCAGGGATTCGTCCGGTGTCTGAACCTGCCCGGCCGCTGTGGCCGGGTTCAGGTCGGTGTCCTGGATGTTCACCGCTCGAGGCCGGTTGTTCTCGCGCTGCAGGAAACCCTTGCGTTCGAGCGTGCGGAGCTGGTGGGCGACCGACGACGTTGAGGTCAGACCGACGGCGTCACCGATCTCCCGGATGCTCGGCGGGTAGCCGCGCTCGCGAACCGAGGTACGGATGACCTCGAGAACTGCTTTCTGACGGGGGGTCAGTGAGCCCTCGGCGAGTGGTTCGGTGGCGACAACAGTGGTCGCGGCCCCGTCCGCCGGTGTCGGGGGCTGGGTTGTATCGGCCATCAGGTCCTCCAGTTCATGCGGTATCGGGCGGGGTCCATGTCGACAAAGATAGTGCAAATGGTCACAAGTCTCAAACATTTGTTCGATCAGGCGTGGCGCTTTGTCGGAGGCCCGTGGTACAAATCGAACACTCTTTCAATCGAACGAGTGATCGAATAGAGATCGAAACCGATGATCGAGGACTGAACCCCATGACTGCAGCCACCACCATCATCCGGCCGGCCACAGCTCGGCCTGTTCACCACTCCGAGAGCGGTACCGCCCCGCGCACCACGCGCCCGGTACGGCCCGCGGACACATCACGCCCGGCCGGTCGCCGTCTGCCTGCGCAGCGCCGGGTCGCCGTCTCGTGTGCCGATTCGCGTAATTCCGAGCGGCGGATACCGACCGCTCGCGAGATGGTCTTCGCCCGCAGACGCGCCTGGGCGGCTGCGTCGGTCACCGGCGTCGGTCTGATGCTCGTGGTGGCGTTCATGACCTTCTTCGGCGGCGTCATGCAACAGTCCGCCGATCCGGCCCGCGTCGGAACCGAGGTCGTCCGGGTCCAATCGGGGGAGTCGTTGGGCGCCATCGCCTCCCGCATCGCACCCGAGATGCCGACCGAAGCCGTGGTTGCGAAGATCATGGAACTCAACGCCATGAACAACTCGGCACTGTCGGTGGGTCAGGCATTGGTCACCCCCGTCTACGCGAGGTAGACCGTGGAGGGGCCGCGATCGCGGACGGTATCCTCGGAGTCACAGTGTCTGGTCACTCCGCCCAGGCCGTCGACCGTCGAGGAATCGTGCATGCATTGCCCGTTTTGCAAGAACGAGGACACCCGCGTAATCGATTCGCGGGTGGCGGACGAGGGTCAGGCCATCCGTCGCCGCCGCGCCTGTTCGCAGTGTGCACGCCGTTTCACCACGGTGGAGACCGCGGTGCTCTCGGTGGTCAAGCGAACGGGCGTCACTGAACCGTTCAGTCGTGAGAAGGTCATGCGCGGCGTCCGCCGGGCCTGCCAGGGCCGTTCGGTCGACGACGACAAATTGCAGCATCTCGCGCAGCAGGTGGAAGAAGCGGTGCGGGCATCAGGCTCGGCGGAAGTGCCGGCCAATGAGGTCGGTCTGGCTATCCTCGGCCCGCTTCGCGATCTCGATGAGGTCGCATACCTGCGATTCGCCTCCGTCTACCGGTCATTCGACTCGGTGGATGATTTCCAGAAAGAAATCGACGACCTCCGGTCGAGCAAGCCTTAGCGCCACTACCGCAAGTCGCGGATCGCCTTGATGGCACGTTTTTCTGAGATCGGGTAAGCGGTTCGGAGCTGTTGAGCAAACAGTCCGACGCGCAATTCCTCGACAATCCAGCCCGCGGCCTCGCTGACCGCATCGCGCCGCTGCGGCGGGATCATCTGCAGATGGTCTGTCCATGCGGCCACCACGCGATCGATGGCTGCCATCGACGCGGCGTCCCGAGAAGCGGAGGCCGGCAGCTGTTCCAGCCGGGCCAGGGCAGCATCCAGATACCGCGGGATCTCGGGGAGGTGTTCGCCACCGGTGGCCGAGATGAACCCGTCGAAGACAAGATCCGCGAGTTGATCGCGCACGTCGTCGGCAGCGTCAGTCACCGTGCTGGCCGCGATGGCGGTACGCAGCGGAGCCACCCGGGTCAAGATCGCCGCGGCTTGGCGCAATTTGGTGGTGGCCCGACTCGTGACCTGCCCGGCGACATGGCCTTTCAGCGCGGCGTAGTCGGCAGCGGTCCAGACCTCCGGCTGCGGGGGAACCAGGTCGATCACCGCCGCCCGCACGCAATCGGTGAGCAATGCCTCACCGCTGGGGTAAGGGCTTTGGCTCAGTGCCAGCCGCTCCGCGGTCCCGAGTGCAGAAGTCGCGTTCTGACGTAGGCCCGGCACATCATTGAGAAGCAGTCCGATCAGGGCGTTGTACATCGCGCTGCGCTGCTCGGACTCGGTCGACATCGGGGCAACGGTGAAGCCGCCTTTGCGGGGCACCAAAGCCGGGTAGCTCGTGATCTCCTGTCCGGCAACGGTGTTGCGGACCGAGCGCGCGATGGTTCCGAACGTCTTGTCTGTCCAGGTGGTTGCCACCGGCGTCGACTCGGTCGCGGCCTCCTTCTCTAGAGCCGCGCGAGCCTTGCCGCCGAGTCGGTCCTGGAGCTCTGTCAACGATTTGGAGTGGCCCAACTCCTGACCGTCCGGGGCCAGGGCCACGAAGGTCATTCGCAGGTGGTCGGGCAGCGCGGTCGGCCTCAGGTCGGCGGCTGCGATCCGCACGCCGGTGAGGCGGGTGAGTTCGGCGGCGACGGCGGACGTCAGGGGCTTGGCACGCGGTGTCACCGCATCAAGGATCTGTGAGGCCAGATCCGGTGCCGGACCGATCTCGCGCCGAAGGGTTTTCGGCAGTGTGCGGATCAATTCGGTGACGAGTTCGGTGCGCATTCCGGGGACCAGCCAGTCGAAGCCCGAAGGTCGGGCCCGCGTCAGCAGGGGCAGCGGAATCAGCACACTGACGCCGTCGTCCTCGGTGCCGGGCTCGAAGCGGTACCGCAGATCGTAGGTGGCATCAGCCTGACGCCAGGTATCCGGGAAACCGGCCGGATCGCCGGCAACGACGTCTGCGGGATCGAGATCGAGGAGGTTCGGGTCTTTCTTGCGTGCGGCTTTCCACCAGGTGTCGAAGTGCCTGCCCGAGACCACCTCTTGACCCACGTGGCGGTCGTAGTGCGCGAACAGGGTGTCGTCGTCGACCACGACATCGGTCCGCCGGACGCGGTGGACCGACTCCTCGGCATCTTCGAGCATCGCCCGGTTGCGATGGAAGAAAGGATGCTGGGTGCGCCAGTCTCCTTCGACGAGGGCGCTGCGGATGAACAGCTCGCGGGCCGCCTCGGGGTCGATGGATCCAAAGTTCACCCGGCGTTTGGTGACCAGGGGAACGCCGTAGAGCGTGACCCTTTCGTAGGCCATCGCCGCAGAGTGTTTGCTCGACCAATGTGGTTCGCTGTACTGGCGTTTGACCAGATCGCCGGCCAGTCGCTCGGCCCATTCGGGTTCGATGCGGGCGACGGTCCTGGCCCACAGGCGGGACGTCTCGACGATCTCGGCCGCCATCACGAACCGAGGCGGTTTGTTCGACAGATGTGAGCCGGGGAAGATCATGAACTTCGTCCCGCGCGCCCCGAGGAACTCTCTGGATTCCCCTTCGCGGACGCCGATCTGACTCAGCAGACCCGACAGGATCGATTGGTGGACAGCGACCGCTGCGGCGGAATCGGATTCGGGCGTCTCGAAGTCCGCAGGGACGGTCCAGCCCAGATCCCGGGCGATCCGGACGAGTTGCGAGTGCAGATCACGCCACTCGCGGATGCGTAGTCCGTGCAGGAACTCGCGGCGCATGCGTTTGCGGAACTGGCTCGAGGACAGCTCTTTTCGCGTGTCCTCGAGATACGTCCACAAATTGAGGAGGGTGAGGAATTCGGAACCGTCGGCGGCGAACCTGCGGTGCGACTCGTCTGCAGCCTGCCGGTGTTCGGCGGGCCGTTCCCGGACGTCGGGCAGCGACAGGGCAGCAGTGAGTACCAGCATCGGACCCAGGACACCCTGCTTGTCGGCCTCGACCAGCATGCGAGCCAATCTCGGGTCCACCGGGATCCGCGCCAGCGATCGGCCGATCGGGGTCAGCCGCCGTACCGGGTTGTCGGGGGTGGCCGGGACGAGCGCGCCGAGTTCGTCGAGAAGTTGTTGTCCGTCGCGGATCGCCTTGGGATCGGGCGGCTGGACAAACGGGAATTTGCCCACATCGCCGAGGCCGAGCGAGGTCATGTTCAGGATCACCGCGGCCAGATTGGTCCGCAGGATCTCGGGCTCGGTGTATTCGGGTCTGCTGAGGAAGTCGTCTTCGCTGTAGAGGCGGATGCAGACACCGGCGGCCACACGACCACAACGACCGGCGCGCTGGCGGGCACTGGCCTGCGAGATCGGCTCGATCGGCAGGCGCTGAACCTTGGTGCGGGTCGAATACCGTGACATGCGAGCGGTTCCGGCGTCGATCACGTAGTGGATGCCCGGCACGGTCAGCGAAGTCTCGGCAACGTTGGTGGACAACACGATTCGTCTGCCCTTGTGAGAGGCGAACACGCGGTGCTGATCAGCGGCCGACAGACGTGCGAACAGCGGGATCACCTCTACGCCCCGCACTTCGAGGTGTTTCAGTGATGCCGCGGTATCGGTGATCTCGCGTTCGGTGGGCAGGAACACCAGGATGTCTCCGGGACCCTCGGCGAACAGTTCGTCCACTGCGGCGCCGATCGCCTGCAGTTGATCGAGATCGGCTTCGTCCTCGTCTTCGACAACAAGTGGCCGGTAACGGATCTCCACCGGATAGGTGCGCCCGGACACCTCGATGACGGGGACGGGACGATCTTCGGTGGCGAAGTGATCGGCAAAGCGACCGGGCTCGATGGTCGCCGAGGTGATGATGACTTTCAGGTCGGGACGCCGGGGGAGCAGCTGTTTGAGATATCCCAGGATGAAGTCGATGTTGAGGCTGCGTTCGTGGGCCTCGTCGATGATCAGCGTGTCGTAGTCACGCAGCATGCGGTCCTGGGAGAGTTCGCGCAGAAGGATGCCGTCGGTCATCACCTTCACCAGGGTGTCGCGTGATGCCTTGTCGGTGAACCGGACGGAATAGCCGACCACTCCGCCGAGTTCGGTGCCGGTTTCTTCGGCGATGCGTTCGGCGACAGACCGGGCCGCGAGCCGTCGTGGCTGTGTGTGGCCGATCTTTCCCGCGACTCCGCGGCCGAGCTCCAGGCAGATCTTCGGGAGCTGTGTCGTCTTGCCCGATCCGGTCTCACCGGCGACAACCACAACCTGATGCGCTTCGATCGCCGCGGCGATCTCGGCACGCGCCGCCGACACCGGGAGTTCCGGTGGATATTTGAGCACCGGGACCAGCGCGCGACGCCGCTCGAGTTCCTCGGGGCCGGGGCCTGCGGGTGTGCGCGAACCAGTTCTGGTCGAGCCGGATTTGGTGGACGATGGACGTCCGCGGCGTCGGCGCTGCCCCGATGTGGTGGGCTGCCCGGACGCGGCGGGCCTGCTGGGCTGATCGGGGGCGGTCGACATATCGCTTCAATGGTAGTCGCCGGAGTCCCGGCATCGTCTCGCCACCTGGACAGGCATGATGTACCCCATGACTGCTTCCTCTTCTACCGGTCTCTGGCACGGGTTTGCCGACATGGGCGCCGTGAGTGCCTCGGGACCATTTGTTGTTGCCAAGGGTGAGGGCGCCTACATCTGGGACGCCGCCGGAAACAAGTACATCGATTCCACGGCCGGCCTGTGGTTCACCAACGTCGGACACGGGCGGACCGCGATTGCGGACGCCGTCGCCCGTCAGCTCAGTACGTTGGCGCACTACTCCGGGTTCGGCGACATCACCTCCGATGTGACCGTCGCACTGGCCGATCGGCTCTCGGCGATCGCCCCGATCCCGGGGAGCAAGGTGTTCTTCACCTCGGGTGGCAGCGACTCGGTCGATTCGGCGGTGAAACTCGCTCGCCGGTACTGGCACGAAATGGGCAAGCCGGACAAGAAGATCGTTGTCGGCCGGACCAAGGCCTACCACGGCATGCATGTCGGGGGCACCGCGCTCTCGGGCCTGCCGCCGAACCGCGAGAACTACGGCGAGCTGATGTCCGACGCGGCAACCGTCGACTGGGATGACGCCAAGAGCCTGCTGGGCCTGATCGAACGGATCGGCGCCGACAACATCGCCGCGTTCTTCGTCGAGCCGATCATCGGCGCCGGCGGCATCTACCTGCCGCCCGAGGGTTATCTGGCCGAAGTCCGGCAGATCTGCCGCGACCACGACGTGCTGTTCGTGGTCGACGAGGTCGTCACCGGATTCGGCCGGATCGGTGGATCCTGGTTCGCTTCGAGCCGGTTCGGGCTCGAGCCCGACATGATCACCACCGCAAAGGGTTTGACCTCGGGTTATGTTCCGATGGGCGCGCTGTTCATAGCCCCGAAGATCGCCGAGCCATTTTACGGCGGCGGCGTGTGGTGGCGTCACGGGTACACCTATGGCGGACACGCGGGCGCGGCGGCGGCGGCGATGGCCAACCTCGACATCATCGAATCCGAGGGTCTGATCGAAGAGGCCGCACGGCTCGAATCGGATCTGCACGTCGCGCTGGCGCCGTTGGCGGATCTGCCTGCAGTCAGCGAGATCCGCAGTGGCCTCGGCGCGGTTGCCGCAGTGCAACTCACCGATCCGTCGACGGCACCCGCAGTCATCGGTGCGCTACGCCGCCATGGCGTCAGTGGGCGGGCGGCCGGGCAAGGCGCCCTGCAGATCTCGCCTGCCTTCGTGATGACCAGTGCTCAGGTCAGTGAGATGGTCCAGCGGATGGCCGATGCGCTGACGTAGCGAGAGCAGAACATCAAAAGAGCAGGGACCCGGTTAAGGGTCCCTGCTCTTTTTGTTACGTCAGTGCCTGCGGCAGCGAGGTTTTCGCTATCCGACAAGTACCTCGGCAGTACTCAGTGCTGCTGCAACACCGGCGATGATCGACGCGACCTTCAGCGATTCGAGAATCGCCTCACGCTCGACGCCGTCTTCGCGCAGGGTGTTCTCGTGGGCGGCGACGCAGTGGCCGCAGCCATTGATCGACGACACCGCGAAGGACCACAACTCGAAGTTGGCCTTCTCGACGCCGGGGTTGCCGATGATGTTCATCCGCAGTCCCGGACGAAGGTCGTCGTACTTGCCATCCAGGAACCCACGGCCACGGTAGAACACATTGTTCATACCCATGATCGATGCAGCGCCCAGGGCGGCGTTGTACGCCTCCGCCGACAGATTGTCGGCTGCTTCGTCGGCGATCTCCTTGAGGACGGTCGCGTTCTTGCTCGCTGCCGCGGTGGACAGCAAAGTGCCCCACAGCTGCTCGTCCTTGAGGACGGTGGTGCGTGCGATGGAACCCAGGTTGAGCTTGAGATCCTTCGCGTACTCCGGCAGTGCTTCTTTCAGATTATCAATGCTCATCTGTATTTCCTTCTACGAGCAGGCGATCAGACGCTGGCGGTCAGCAGTTCGCCGGCGTCGATGGTGGGATCGCCCTTCTTCCAGTTGCAGGCGCACAGCTCATCGGACTGCAGTGCGTCGAGAACACGGAGGACCTCGTCGACGTTGCGGCCGACCGAACCTGCGGTGACCGAGACGAACTGGACCTCATTGTTCGGGTCGACGATGAAGGTTGCGCGGTCCGCGACGCCGTCGGCGTTCAAAACGCCGGTGGCCTCGGCGAGTTCACGCTTGAGGTCCGAAAGCATCGGGAACGGAAGGGTCTTCAGGTCGTCGTGCTGTGCGCGCCACTGGAAGTGCACGAACTCGTTGTCGACGGACGCGCCGAGAACCTGGGCGTCGCGATCGGCGAATTCTTCGCTGAGCTTGCCGAAAGCGGCGATCTCGGTGGGGCACACGAAGGTGAAGTCCTTGGGCCAGAAGAAAACAATCCGCCACTTGCCCGCGTAGTCGTCGCTGGTGACGGTGGTGAAGTAGTCGTCGGGCTGCTTGGCGTCGACCTTGGAGAGGTCACCGCCGATGACGGCCGTCAGGTTGTAAGCGGGGAATTGATCACCAATTGTCAGCAATGGCATGAATGCTCTCCTTAGGGGTCTGTTAAAGCAGCGTGACTAATACTGCCCTGAATCCACTGAGAATGATACGTGATGAGTAGCACTATAGTGATAGGCATGACCGATCAAACTTATCAACCGACGATCGCCGGGCTGAAGGCGTTCGCGGCCATCGCTGATAAACGCCATTTTGGTTCTGCCGCAGAGAGTTTAGGAGTGAGTCAACCCTCGCTCTCGCAGGCCCTGGCGGCGTTGGAATCGGGGTTGGGATTGAGGCTGGTCGAACGATCGACCCGGCGTGTCTTCTTGACTAGTGAGGGCGATGCATTGTTGGCGCGGGCAGCTGCGGCAATCGAAGCGGTGGATATGTTCACCGCTGCCGCCGGTGGCGTCGCGCGACCGTTGTCGGGCACCTTGCGTTTGGGCCTGATTCCGACGGTGGCACCGTATGTGTTACCGGGCATCCTGCGCAATCTGGCGAGTGAGCTCCCGGACCTGACGCTGCGGGTGGTCGAGGATCAGACCAGTCGTTTGCTGGATGCGTTGCGCCGCAATTCGATCGACGCGGCGATCCTGGCATTGCCCGCAGACGCCACCGGCATGATCGAGGTGCCTATGTACGACGAAGACTTTGTTCTGGCGCTGCCGCCCGGTCACGCGCTGGCCGGACGTAGCCGAGTGGATCCGGCCGCGCTGGCCGATTTGCCGCTGCTGCTGCTCGATGAGGGGCACTGTCTTCGCGATCAGGCACTGGAGGTCTGCCGGCTCGCGGGTGTCCGTCCCGACGTCGGACCCACCCGGGCGGCGTCCCTGGCCACCGCGGTGCAATGTGTCGAGGGAGGTCTGGGCGTGACGCTCATCCCGCAGACCGCGGTTCAGACCGAAACTGCGCGTGGGGCTCTGGCCATCGCCAGCTTCACCCGGCCGCGACCCGGTCGTCGGATCGGACTGGTCATGCGGGCCACCAGCGGACGCGAGGTCGAGTACCGCCAACTGGCCCAGGTGATCACGGCCGCCATCGTCGGATCGGGTAATGGTGCCGCGCGGCCGGTCTGAGGTCTCGTCAATCCGGCGGCGCGTCCAGGGATTCGAGCGCCGTCGACAATTCGTGGAGACCGGCCACGATCTCGCTCCAGCGCTGCGTGCCCAGAATTCCGTTGAGTCGAAACGCGAGTTCGGCATGCTGCGGATCGATGCCCCGGACGGCCTCGCGGCCTTCGGCGGTCACCTCGACGAGCTTGGCTCGCCGATGTGCGGGGTTGCTGCGATAGGCGACAAGGCCGGCTTCGGCGAGCAGGTCCGCGGTCCGCTGCACACTTTGCCGGGTGATTCCCATGACGCGGGCGATGTCCGAGACCGACAGTGGTTCGGGCAGAACGGCTCCCAGTACCTGCCATCGGGTGGCCGTGAGTCCGGCCGGCGTGGCCAGCGCTTCGGCAACCGCCAGGAATTGACCGTTGAGCCGGAACGCGGTGAGGGCGGAGTCGCTGAGCAATGACTGCGGGTCGCTCATGCGGTTGCGGCCATCAGGTCGTGATAACCGGCCGGGTCGCCGCTGTACAACTTGACCCAGGCGGCAAGGGTCTGCGGGGAGTAGAGGTCGAGTTCGGCGAAGATCTCACGGGCGAAGGGCACCGGATGCATTGCGGCCGCGGTGATCAGGTGCCCCGGGCCGCTGCGGTCCGTGACGGCCGGTGCATCGACATAGCGGTCGGCGCCCGCGTAGCCGGTCCAGGCCAGCGCTTCTGCGGCGTTGCTCGTATGTTGCCGGTCGTCGAGGAGTCCGGCCTGGGCCATCGCGACCGTCGCTCCGCAGATACCGGCCACGGGTACGCCCGCGTCGAGGAATTTGCGGGCGGTGTCGATGAACTCGGTCAATTCACCGCTCAGGTACGCCGAGGCGCCGGGCAGGATCAGCATTGCGCTCGCCGCCGGGTCGAGGTCGGCGAGTGTCAGGTCGGGAACGATGCGTAGTCCACCGGCGGTGACGATCGGCTCGGTGGTCGGCCCGACCGTGCGGACCTGGTAGGAGCCGGGGCGGATCTGATACTCGGGGTTGTTGATGTGCGCAACGGCGTGACCGGCTTCCCAGTCGGCGAGGGTGTCGTAGACGGCGAGGTGGACGGTGCGAGGCTCAACTGATGATGTGGTCATGACAACATGCTGTCACTATGACAGAGTGCTGTCAATGGCCGGTCTGCACCAGGTGTGCTCAGCCGGGGACGATCTCCATGTCCAGGAGTTCGGGTTCGTCATCTGCGGTTTCAGGCATCGAGAAACGTGCCAGCAGTGACCATCCGTGGTCGCCGTCCGGATCGTCGAGAACCTGTCGGGCGAGCCACTCGCCGTCGTCCTCGGTCAAACTGAACAGTGCCGGTCCACGCGCTTCCGGACCGGCCTGCACCGGACCGTATTCGTCGATGAAGTCGGCCATCTCATCGGCCCAGTCGAGATCGGGATAGCTCGCCTGCAGTCCGGACCAGTCGCGGCGCGACAGCATATTCACGAAGCGGAACATGGTGTTGCGCAGATGCACCCGGGTGGCACGTAGGTTGACGGGCCGACCGACCGGCGGTGGTGCGAGATCGGTGGGTCCGGTGATGTCGGCATCGGGGTGGGTGAGTTGTTCCCATTCGTCGAGCAGGCTCGAGTCGACACGGCGAACCAGGTCGCCGATCCACTCGACCACGTCGTCGATCTCGTCCGTGCGCGCGGCATTCGGAATACTCTGGCGCAGCGTCCGGTAACAGTCGGTGAGATACCGCAGGACCACACCTTCGCTGCGCGCCAGGGAGTAACGGGAGATCAGGTCACCCCAGTCCATGCCCTCTTCGATCATCTGACGCAGCACCGATTTCGGGCGTGGCGGTGTGTCGATGACCCACGGGTGTCCCTGCCGGTACATGTCGAACGCCGCGAAGATGAACTCGCGCTCCGGTCGCGGCCAGGTGACCTCGGAGAGCAACTCCATGCGCTCTTCGTATTCGATGCCATCTGCCTTCATCTGCGCGATGGCAGTGTCGCGGGCAGCTTTCTGCTGGCCCATGAGGACCGGTCTCGGATCGTCGAGGGTCGATTCGACAATCGAGATCAGATCCATCGCATAGGTCGGCGAATCGGGATCGAGCAACTCGAAGGCGGCAAGAGCGAAGGGGGACAGGGGATTGTTGAGCGCGAAGTTGTTCGGCAGGTCGACGGACAGGACCGCCATGCGGCCGTACTCGTCGGGTTCGTCGAGACGTTGCACCACACCACTGTTGACCAGTGATCGATACAGCTTCAGCGCCCGCAGGATGTGACCGCGCTGACGGGCCCGGGTTTCGTGGTTGTCCTCGAGCAGATGGCGCATCGAGGTGAAGCAATTACCCGGCCGGGCAATGACTTCGAGCAACATCGAGGTCGTGACCGTGAACCGGGAACGCAACGGTTCCGGTGGTGCGACGATCAGCTTCTCGAAGGTCGCCTCACTCCACGACACGAAACCTTCGGGGGCCTTCTTGCGTTGGATCTTCTTGAGCTTCTTCGGGTCGTCGCCGGCTTTCGCCACCAGTCGGGCGTTCTCGACGTCATGGTCCGGTGCCTGCGCCACCACGAATCCGCGGGTGTCGAAGCCGGCCCGGCCTGCGCGCCCGGCGATCTGATGGAACTCGCGGGCTCGCAGGTGTCGTTGCCGGATTCCGTCGAACTTGGTGAGGCCGGTGAACAGCACCGTTCTGATGGGGACGTTGATCCCGACCCCGAGGGTGTCGGTTCCGCACACCACGCGCAGCAGTCCCTGTTGCGCAAGGCGTTCGACGAGACGTCGGTAGCGCGGCAACATACCCGCGTGGTGGATTCCGATTCCGGCCCGCACGGTCTTCGACAGGGTCTTGCCGAAGCCGGTGCTGAACCGGAAATCGCCGATCTCCGCGGCGATGGCATCACGTTCGGCGCGGCTGCAGATGTTGGCACTGAGCAGCGCCTGGGCACGTTCCATCGCCGAGAGCTGGGTGAAGTGGACGACGTACACCGGCGCCCGGTCCTTGGCGATCAGGTGCTCGATCGTTTCGTGTACCGGGCGGGTGGAATATGAGTATTCAAGTGGGACAGGGCGAGTGGTGCCCGTGATCGCGGCGGTCTGGCGGCCGGTACGCCGACTCAGATCGTCGACGAAGAAACTGACGTCGCCGAGGGTGGCCGACATCAACACGAACTGACTACCGGTCAACTCGATCAGCGGTACCTGCCAGGCCCATCCGCGATCGGGTTCCGCGTAATAGTGGAACTCGTCCATGACCACGACACCGATCGGGGAGTCGGGACCTTCGCGGAGCGCGATGTTGGCAACGACTTCGGCAGTGGCGCAGATGATGGGAGCGGTCGGGTTGACCGAGGCATCGCCGGTGAGCATGCCGACGTTCTCGGCCCCGAACTGTGAACACAGATCGAAGAACTTCTCGCTGACCAGGGCCTTGATCGGCGCGGTGTAGAACGCTCGCTTTCCCTGTGCCGCAGCGAAATACAGCGCACCGCTGGCGACGAGGGATTTACCGGAGCCGGTGGGCGTCGACAGGATGACGTTCGACCCACCGGCCAGCTCGATCAGCGCTTCATCTTGGTGCGGGTACAGCTCGATACCCCGTGCGGACCACCACGCAGTGAAGTCTGCATATAACTCGTCGAGATCAGGTCCTGTGTTGTCCGGAAAGACCGTGTGGTCCGGAAAGGCGAGTGGGGTGGTCACTGACCGGCGTCGTCCCCGGGCTCATCGCCATCCGTCTCGGTGCCTGCATCAGTCGGGTTGCCGCCGCTGCTGAGATGATCGGCCAGGAAGCGTTCGAGTTCGGCGCCGAGTTCGTCGCCGGTGGGCAGATCGCCTTCGGCAGCGAGCAACGACGCCTTCTCCTGCTGGGCCTGCGTGAAGGTGTCGTACTGGGTTTCCAGTGCGGTCACCACAGACTCGACTTCGTGGTTGCCCGAGATCTCGTTGTCGACCTGGTGGCGAACCTTCTCCGCCGCGTTGGCCAACGCCGCCAACGGCAGATTGAGTCCGGCGACCTCACCGAGGCCTTCGATCAGCTTGTGTGAGGCGGCCGGGTACTCGGCCTGGGCCAGATAGTGCGGCACGTGGACCGACAGACCCGCGGTCGACAATCCATGCTCACCGAGTCGCAGCTCGAGCAGCATCGACGCACTGGCCGGGATCTTGAGCTCCGACCCCCACCGGGGGAATGACTCGATCAGGTCCTTGTTGTTGCCGTGCGCGGTGATCGTCGACGGGCGGGTGTGCGGGATACCCATCGGGATTGCGTTGAGCCCGATCACCGTCGACACCCCGAACTGGTCGGCCAAACCGGTCACCGCCGCCACGAAACGTTCCCAACGCATGTCGGGCTCGGAACCGGCCAGCAGCAGGAACGGCTTGCCCTCGTTGTCGCGGATGGCGTGCAGGGTCAGCTCGTGCATCGCCACACCGGTGAATTGCTCGCCGGAGAACGTCATGAGCGGCCGCCGCGAGCGGTAGTCGATCAACTCGTCGGTCGAGAACGTGGCGACCAATTCTGAATCAAGACTTTGGCGCAGATGATCGGCGGCCAGCTTGATGGCGTGACCGGCGTCGGCGAAGCCTTCGAGTGCGTGGATCAGCACCGGACCTTCACCCTCGTCACCAGCCAGCTGTGGTGCCGGGAACTCGAGTTCATAGAGCGTGGACTTGTCGTCCATGGCGAACCTCCTTGCTGCCTGGTCGTGCGGTTGTATTCAACTATTGTCCCCCATCATCACCTTTGGTCCCAATCCCTGTGCCGGGCAGACCATTGGTTCTCACTGTGTAGACAGTTCAATTGGGACAACAGAACCACTCGGGCCGCGATTCCCGTTGCCCGTTCACCGTCGGCGAACGGACAACTGATGCACACATGTCGATCTGGGCATCGAATAGGGTGATACCTGATCGGGACCGATAAAAGCGGTGCGAAAACGAACTCGAACCAACAAATACCAAGTGCGGCGAAAGGTTGTCATGGCAGAGCAGGTACGTGGTGTGGTGTCGGCGGGCAAGGGTGCCCCGACCACGATCGAGACCATCACCATCCCGGATCCAGGGCCTCGGGATGTGGTGGTGCGGATCCTCGCGTGTGGTGTGTGCCATACCGATTTGGCTTATCGCGAGGGTGGCATCAACGACGAATACCCGTTCCTGCTGGGTCATGAGGCGTCCGGCATCGTCGAGACCATCGGTGATGAGGTCTCGCTGGTGGCGCCCGGTGATTTTGTGGTCCTGAACTGGCGTGCGGTCTGTGGTGAGTGCCGGGCGTGCAAGCGAGGCCGCCCGCAGTATTGCTTCAACACCCACAATGCGAGCAAGCCGATGACGCTGGCCGACGGCACCGCATTGACCCCGGCCCTGGGTATCGGCGCATTCGCCGACAAGACCCTGGTCCATGAGGGTCAGTGCACCAAGGTCTCCGCCGATGCCGATCCGGCGGTTGTCGGACTGCTCGGCTGCGGTGTGATGGCCGGTATCGGTGCGGCCATCAACACCGGCAACGTCGGTCGTGGTGACAGCGTTGCGGTCATCGGCTGTGGCGGTGTCGGAGATGCCGCGATCGCCGGTGCCCGATTGGCCGGTGCGACCAAGATCATCGCGGTCGACCGGGACGCCCGCAAACTCGAATGGGCCAAAGATCTCGGTGCCACCCACACGATCGATGGTTCGGTTGTCGAGGATGTCGTCGCGGCGATCCAGGAGTTGACCGACGGCAACGGCGCCGATGTGGTGATCGATGCGGTGGGCCGCCCGGAGACCTACAAGACCGCGTTCTACGCCCGCGATCTGGCCGGTGTGGTGGTTCTGGTCGGTGTGCCGACCCCGGAGATGACGCTGGAATTGCCGTTGGTCGATTTCTTCTCCCGCGGCGGCGCGTTGAAGTCGTCGTGGTACGGCGATTGCTTGCCCGAGCGTGATTTCCCGATGCTGGTCGATCTGTATCAGCAGGGCCGGTTGCCGTTGGAGAAGTTCGTGTCCGAGCGGATCGGTCTGACCGATGTCGAATCGGCCTTCCACAAGATGGAGGCCGGCGAGGTGCTGCGTTCGGTGGTGGTCCTGTGAGCATCAAAGTCGAACACGTCGTCACCTCGGGGCAGTTCAGCCTCGACGGCGGAACCTGGGATGTCGACAACAACATCTGGATCATCGGCGATGACTCCGAGGTGGTGATCATCGACGCGGCGCACACCGCGGCACCGATCATCGATGCGGTCGGCGGCCGGAAGGTCAAAGCGATCGTGTTGACGCACGGTCACAACGACCACATCACCGCCGCTCCGGAATTGTCGAAGGCTGTGGATGCGCCGATGTTGCTGCACCCGGGCGACACCATGCTCTGGGATCAGACCTACCCCGACGCCACTCCCGACGGCGACCTGGCCGATGGACAGAAGATCAGCGTGGCCGGAACCGATCTCGTGGTCCTGAACACCCCCGGACATTCACCGGGCTCGTGTGCGATCTACGTTCCCGAACTCGATGTCCTGTTCTCCGGGGACACCCTGTTCTCGGGTGGACCCGGCGCCACCGGCCGCTCGTTCTCGGATTTCCCGACGATCATCGAGTCGATCCGGACCAAGATCTTCACCCTGCCCGCACAGACCAAAGTCCACACCGGACACGGTGATTCCACCGCGGTCGGGGAAGAAGCCCCGCACCTGGAGGAATGGATCAAGCGCGGCAGCTAGCTCTCGATTGCCGGTGGCGAACTCATCTGGGTCACCAGGGTCTCGATCTGTTCGGGGTTGATCTCGCCACCGGCCGACAGCGCCGCCGCCACGTTCTCCAGTTCGGTGACCGCGGAATCTGCCTGGGCAACCAGCGATTCGCGCAATCTGCTCGGCGATGCGGCGGCGGCGATCAGTCGATTGTCCAGATCCGTTGCCGCAATCTCGATTCGAACCCGCGCGTCGATGCGAGCGCCGTCGTAGTCGAGTTTCGGATCGGACCGCAGCAGAGCGAGAGCATCCCGGATCCGGCGGTGAAGCCGGGCCTCGGGATCGTGCGAACCAGCCCACGATTTCGGAGCGTTGGTGGTCTGACCGGGAATGATCTCGTTGGCCGCCAGGGCACTTGCCCGGATACGCCGGGTCATCACGAAGACCCCGGCCGCCGCTGCCACGCAGGCGACGAGGACCACCAGCACGATCGCCGTGATCATTTCAAGCCCTGCCAGGCCGCGACGACGCCGACGATGAGTATGAGCGCCGCCAGCACGGCAAAGACGATCTTGACCGTGCTCCACGGGCGTTGCCCCTGGACCTCACCGGTCACACCGTTGATGAAAACCTGAAAAGGGTTGCCGGCGTAGACGACCGTGAGCAGCCAGATCGGCAGCAGCACATGCTTGAACTTCAACGCGTTGTACCTGGTGTCCTTGTTGTTGATGCGCTGATGATCGCCTCCGATGTCCCGCCGGATCGCGGCGTCGATGCCGGCGTTGATCCGTGACTGCGCCACCGGGAAACACTGCTCGGCATCGAGGTCATAGGTGCGGCACAGATGCCCGGCAACGAACTCGGGACTGTACGGGGTTGCCTGCCCGGTCGGCCAGGGTTCGAGTTCATGGACCCGGTCGGTGTCGAATCCGGTGTTGGCCAACACCGCAACGTCGTCGAAGTTGTTGTGTAGCACGCCCGATCGATGGCTCCAGCGCGTTCTGGTCTCGGTGCGCCGGTTCTCGCCGCTGCCGGTGGTGACGGTGTAGGTGTCACCACGCATGCCGGTGTACGACGTGGTCGTGTCGGCGTCGTAGGTGAAGTACGCGGCGTAGATGCTCGTGAACGAACCGACTTCGCGGTACTTCTTGAACTCCGACGGCGCGAACCAGCGACTGTTGATCCATTTTTCGATCACCTCGCGGCCCTGCTTGTCGTCCACCTGAAACGGCAGGATCCCGTCGACCGGTAGCCGGAGCGGGGCGTCGTGGATGTCATCGCGCTGGATCGGCGTGGCGCAGTACGGGCATCGGGTGGCGGTGAGGGTGCCGCTGAATGTGGTTCGACCGCCACAGCTCTGGCAGATGATCTCGCGTTCGGTCACCGCCGCCGAGGATGCCGGCTGCTCGGCCATCAGGCTGCGCAGCGAATTCATCGTGGATTGCAGGTCGTGTTCGACGACACGGCGTTTCGGATCGAGGACGATCGCATGCGAGCGACCGCAACTGAGGCACAACAGGGCTCCGGTTGCCGGATCGAAAACCAGTGGTGCACCGCAACTGTCACAGGGGTACGTGCGGGTTTGTTCGGTGACCTGGAATATCGCGCGCTCCGGATCGGACGGGCCCGACTCCGGTACCGGCGGCATCGGAGGCAGCGGCGGTGGCGCCGTATCCCCGCCGTGGTTGTTGTCGGGCAAGGGCGGTGGGAGGTGGGAGTCAGCCATGTTCCTATGCCGTGGGGTTGTTCGGGAGCGGGGGAGGGGTGCTGAAGAGACCGGACAGCGCGGGCACGGTGCCGGCCGGCGCCCAGCCCGGCATGCCCTGGTTCCAGACGAGCGTCGACGCGGTCAACTGGCCGGAAGCGGCCGCGGCCTGGAGTTGAGCGATCGTGAAGGGGCCGGCCGGCTGTCCGCCGTTGTCGATGTGGAATGTCGCGGCGCCCGGCAGCGGCGGGGGCACCGGCGCCTGCGCGGGTTGCGCGGCCTGGCCACCGAACTGCCCGGCCATCTGGCTGCCGAGCGCAACGCCCATGCCCGCCGACATCATGTCGCCCATCGCGCCGCCACCCGGGTTCTGGGCAGCGGCGACCATCGCGTCGGCTGCCTTGCCCTGCTGGTACCGGCCGAGATCGCCGACGTTGTTGAGGAATCCGCTCTCCTCGACACCACGGGCCACACCGCGTGTCATCGCGGTGGTGATCTCGTCGGGCAGCGAGATGTTCATGGTGATCGAGTCGATCGACAGGCCGAACTCGTCATCGACGCGGTCGTTGACGAAAGCCTGGAGCTTCTCCGACAACTCGACCTGGCGGCCTTGCAGGTCGATGACCCCGAGGCGGGTCTCCATGATCATGTCCGAGAACGCGAGGGTGATGACCCGGCGGATCAACTCGGTGATCTCGTCGACACCCACCGAACTGTCCGTCCCGATGACCTCGCGCAAGAAGACCTCGGGTTCGGCCACCCGAACGACACACAAACCGTTGGCGCGGACCTGCACCATCGTGAAATCGGGATCGCGGACGGTCACCGGATTGGGGGTACCCCATCGAAGATCGGTGACCGGACGGGTGTTGATGAAATACACCTCGGAACGGAACGGGCTGTTGAATCCGTGCTTCCACCCCTGCAACGTGCTCAGCAGCGGCAGGTTTTCGGAGGTGAGCGTGTAGTGCCCTGGCCCGAACCGGTCGGCGAGCTTGCCGCGGTAGACGAAAACCGCTTGCTGACCTTCGCGAACGATGAGTTCGGCCCCGTTTTTGATCTCGTTGTTGTAGCGGGGAAAACGCCACGCCAACGTGGAGCGTGAATCGTCGATCCACTCGATGATGTCGACGAGCTCACCCTTGATCTTGCCGATGATCCCCATATTCGGTGTTCTCCCTAGCGATTCGGTTGCTCCCGGCGAGTCTAGTCGTGTCGCGCACACCAATGGGGCGGTCGCGATGGCACAGTGGGCGGGTGAGTCAGGTGTCTTCGAAGCGGACCAAGTCGCGCTGGGTACTGCCGGCAGCGTTGGTTGCTGCCCTGTTCCTCGGCGCATGCACAAGTGCGGTGGACGGTGACCCGGTCGCGGCTCCGCAGAGCGCGGAACTCTCGTCTGAACCGGGGGCCTTCCCGTCGGAGGAGATCGATGTGCGCGAGCGATCGGTGACCGCCGAGGACTTCCCGGCCGCGTACAAGGCGACCGAGGTGTCGGCGGACAAATTGGCCGCGGTGCTGGCAGATACCGCAGGGTTCCCTGTCGGCGGGCTGGTGTCGCCGGCGAGTTGTGCGCCAACCCCGTTGCCTGCGACGTCCGAGGAGGCTGTCGCCTTGACCGCCACCGGCGCGGCCGCCAATGCCGGCATCATCAGTGCCATCACAGTGCTGACCGATTCGCCGTTGTCGGAGTTGGAGGCGCAGCTCGAGGCGTGTCCGACGTACACGACCACCAATCAGGGTGTGACCTCAACGGTGACCACCACGGTGCTGCCGTCGTCACCCGCCGACTCGCAGGAATCGCTGGCTTTCCGGCGTGTCACGGTGTCGGGGTCGATGACCCAGACGATGACCGCACTCGTCGGCCAGAACGACGGGGTGCGGGTCTACGTCACCGTCATGGCGCCGGGGTCGGGGCCGGTACCCGACGGTATGGCACTCGACGAGCTGTACACCACCGCGCTGGAGCGCTCGCGCGGCTGAGCCCGCCTGTGGATGGTCCCGCGTGGGGTGGATAACCCGTTCGATGGGGCAGTCGGCCTTGGTATCCGGTCTGCGATGGGACCGACCATCGCCACATGACATCTGACGAATACACAACTTCGGTATCGGGTCCGGGCGCACTGATCACGGCGGTCCCGGCCCTACTCGGCTTCATCCCGGACCGGTCACTGATCCTGGTGACCTTCGATGGTGACGGGACCGAGATCGGCACGACGATGCGCCACGATCTGGCGTTCGGCGACGACGGTCTGCCCACACCGCCGACTCTGGGCGTGATCGAGCATCTGGCTGCGGTCTGCGAATCCTACGACGTGGTCCGGGTGGTCGCCGTCATCGTCGACGACACCTATCCGATCGACACCGGTGAGTACCGGCGACTGGCCTCCATCATCCACCGGAATCTTTCGGCGACCGGCGGCCTGCACGGAGCCTTCGCCACTGCCGCCATCACGCAGGGCAGTCGATGGCACACCGTGTGGGACAACCGGTCGCCCGGCGAATGGTCTGGGGCGCCGGTGTATTCGGGACCTCAGACGGGGTTGGTCGGCGATCCGAAGATCAGCCCCGTCGCCGTGGCGCGGGCGGTCAGCAAGGGCAGACGGGTGTTGAACACCCGCAGCGAGATGGTCGAACACCTGGCGCCGATGCCGCACTGTGGTGACGAGGCTTGTGACGCGCACATGCTCTCGGCGGCCGACGACCTGGCCTACCGCGATCTCGCGGCCGACCGGGCCGGTCGGAGCGGCAGCACGTTCGACGGCGAAACGGGTTCGGTGGACCAGACATTCATCGACCGATGGGTCCTGGAGGATTGCATCGATGCGTTCGGGATGGGTGCGGTCGGGGCGCATCGGACACCACTGGACGTCGTGGTCGAGCACATGCGGCGCTTGCAGGAGCGAACCGATCTGGAGTTCGCACTGTCCGTGATCCACCGCGGCGACACCGGTGCATTGACCTGCGACGAACTACGGATCTTCGACAAGGCGCTGCGGGAACTCTGTGTCCGCGACGCGCTGATGGCGTTGGCCGTCAGCGCACGGTGGATCGAGGCCGAGCAGGTGTGGGCGACGCTCTGCCGTCGGCTCCGCGGCCGCGGTCAGGCGGCGGCGGCGACACTCCTCGGGTTTGTGCACTATGTTCACGGCAACGGGACGATGGCCGGCATCGCCTTCGACCGTGCACTCGAGGCGAGTCCGGGCTATTCGATGGCGACGCTGTACAGCGATGCGCTGACCAGGGGGATACCGCCGAACGTGATCGGCGAGTGTGCCCAGACCGGCTATCTCGTCGCTCGCTCGCTCGGAGTGGAACTACCCGAGGCTGTGATGCACCCGGCGGCCTGATCAGACCGTCGAATGGGCGCGGACGCCGAGCGAGCGGGTGTAGTCCCAGGCGTCGGCCACGATCACCGACAGGTCTGTCTTTGCCGGATACCAGCCGAGTTCGGCGATGGCCTTGTCGCTCGAGGCGATCAGCACCGCCGGATCTCCGGCACGTCGCGGCGCATCGACCACGTCGATATTCAGTCCGGTGACCTCTTCCACAGCCGAAATGACTTGCCGCACAGAGAAACCGGTGCCGCTGCCGAGGTTGAAGATCTCGTGGCGGCCGGCAACGGCGGCTTCGAGGGCAAGCACATGCGCGGCTGCGAGGTCGTGCACGTGGATGTAGTCGCGGATCGCCGTGCCGTCGTCGGTGGGGTAGTCCGTGCCGAACATCTTGATGTGCTCGCGGTGACCGAGCGCCACCTGCAGGATCAGCGGGATCAGGTGCGTCTCGATGACCCGGTTCTCGCCGGCACCACCGTAGGCTCCGGCGACGTTGAAGTACCGCAGGCTCGTTGCCGCCAGGCCGTGCGCGTGTGCGTACGACGTGATGGCGTGATCGATGGCCAGCTTGGTGGCGCCGTACGGGTTGGTCGGCCGGGTGGGAGCCGACTCCAGGATCGGGACCGATTCCGGCTCGCCGTAGGTGGCCGCGGTTGACGAGAAAACCAGCCGCGGGGTACCCGAGGTCCGGATCGCCTCGAGCAGTGCGAGCGACTCGACAACGTTGCCGTACCAGTACTTCTCGGGCTCTACGACGGATTCACCGACCAGCGACTGGGCGGCGAAGTGCAGGACACCGTCGAAGGACTGTCCCGTCAGGACACCGGCGGCGACGTCGCGGACGTTGCCCTCGACGAACGCCGCCCCTTCGGGGAGCGCATCGGCATTGCCGGTCGACAGATTGTCGATGATGGTGACGTCGTGACCGTGTTCGATCAGGACTCGAGCGCAGACGCTACCCACATACCCGGCTCCGCCGGTGACAAGGAGTTTCATTGAGGTCTGGTATCAGACTTTCTCGACCTGGACGGAATGTGCCATCTCTTCCGAGAGCTGCAGCCCGGAATGACCCGGAGTGCTGATCACGATCGAGTCCGGCAACACCGTGACATTGACGCGTGCGCTCGGAACGACGCCCGCTTCCTGAAGGGCGCTGATCAACTCGGGGTCGGCCTGTGCGTGCTCGGACAACCTGCGCACGATCACCGCAACCGGCTCACCCTGCGGTAGTTCGGAGATCCGTGTCATCGCCGTAGGTGCGTTGGTGGGGGAGTAACCCAGCAATTCCAGTCCCGGAATCGGGTTGCCGTACGGCGACGTCGTCGGATGGTCGAGGACCTCGAGCAGCCTGCGCTCGACGTTCTCACTCATCACGTGCTCCCAGCGGCATGCCTCGGCATGTACGTCTTCCCAGGGCATCCCGATGACGTCGACCAGGAGCCGTTCGGCCAGGCGGTGCTTGCGCATCACGGACGTGGCCAGGTTGCGACCTTTGTCGGTCAGTTCGAGGTGCCGGTCTCCGGCGACGAGTACCAGGCCGTCGCGCTCCATCCGCGCTACGGTTTGTGACACGGTCGGCCCGCTCTGCTCGAGACGTTCGGCGATCCGTGCCCGAAGGGGAACAATGCCTTCTTCTTCGAGGTCGTAGATCGTCCGGAGATACATCTCAGTCGTATCGATCAGTTCGTTCACGATCTCCATCCCTTTCGTCTTGACCCAGGTTACCCGCCCGGAAGGGTGTTGTTGGTAGCGCCGCGGGAGGTCGTGGGTCACATCAACGTGTGGTGTCGAGCAGGACACTAGGCTCAATTCATGAGTACTCGGTCACATACGTCGAATTCCCGGTCCGCGGCAGTGATCTGGAGCGACGAATTCCTGCGCTACCGCTGGACGCCCGCACACCCGATGAACCCGGTCAGGCTGGCGCTGACCATGTCTCTGTCGCGCTCCCTCGGGGTGCTCGACGGTATCGAGACCACTGCGCCGATGCCGGTCGACGACCGGTTGCTGCAGACCGTCCACACCTCGTCCTACCTCGACGCGGTCCGGGCCGCATCGAACATCGATGACCACACCAAGGGCGCCGCACACCTGCTGGAGCGCCTGTTCGGGCTCGGCAGCGCCGACAACCCGGCCTTCGAGGGCATGCATGGCGCGGCGAGTGTGTTGGTCGGCGGAACCATGGCCGCGGCCGCGGCGATCGCTTCCGGGTCGGTGAAGCGGGCCGTCAACATCGGCGGTGGCATGCACCACGCGATGCCCGGGCACGCGGCAGGTTTTTGCATCTACAACGACTGTGCCGTCGCGATCCGCTGGCTCCTCGATCAGGGCTACGACCGGATCGCGTACATCGACATCGACGCCCATCACGGCGACGGCGTCCAGAAGGTGTTCGCCGCCGACCCCCGCGTGTTGACGGTGTCACTGCACCAACATCCGGCTACGCTCTGGCCGGCCACCGGCTGGCCGGAAGAGGTTGGTGAACAAGACGCGCGGGGGACGGCGGTCAACATCGCCCTGATGCCGGAAACCAACGACAAACTCTGGCTGCGGTCGTTCAACGCGATCGTTCCGGCCATGATCGAGCAGTTCCGTCCGCAGCTCATCGTCAGCCAATGTGGTGCCGACAGTCACGTCCGCGATCCGCTGACCGACCTGTCGCTCACGGTCGACGGCCAGCGTGCGGCGATCCTGGCGATGCGTGATCTTGCCGACAAGTACTGCGAGGGCCGGTGGCTCGCCGTCGGTGGCGGCGGCTACGGCATCGTCGATGTGGTGCCCCGCAGTTGGACCCATCTCATCGCCGCGGTCACCGACAACGACATCGCACCCGATACGATCATCGATGAAAGTTGGCGCGAGGCAGCCAAAGTCGAAACGGAGTTGCTCGACGTGTCACTCCGCGGTGATCCGGCAGCCACCATGACCGACGGTGGCGACCTGGACTACCTACCCTGGAACGGCGACGGTGGCGGCCCGCTCATGGAGGGTGTCAGCGAGGCGGCCCAGAGCCGCCTCGACGCCACCATCATGGCAACGCGCCGAGCTGTGTACCCGATGTGCGGTCTCGACCCGGAGGATCCCCGTGACTGACAATTCTGAGATCAGCGATCCGGTGACCGAGAACATTCGGCCCGATCAGCGTGGGCCGCACGACTATCCGCGCCACTGGATCGCCGATGTGCTGGCCAGCGACGGCGGGGTGGTGCACCTGCGGCCCATCGTGCCGGAGGATGCCGACGCGCTGGTCCGGTTCCATTCGGGCCTCTCCGAGCGCACGCGTTACCTACGGTATTTCGGGCCCTTCCCGCACATCCCGGCACGCGAACTCGCCCGGATGACAACTGTCGACCACTACTCGCGGGTGGCGTTTGTGGGTGTCCTGGGCGGCGAGATCATCGCCATCGGGATCTACGAGGGTCTGGCCGCGAGCGGCAAACCCACGACGGCCGAGGTCGCCTTCGTCGTCGCCGACGAGCATCAGGGTCGCGGGCTCGGTCCGGTGCTGCTCGAACATCTTGCAGGCGCGGCCGCCGAATGCGGGTTCGAGAAGTTCGAGGCAGAGGTCCTCGCGGAGAACCCGAACATGGTCGCGGTGTTCCGCGACGCCGGCTATCAACTGCGCCGCAGTTTCGACGGCAGCACCATCCACGTCGAGTTCACCATCGACCCCACCGAAGCGTTGTTGTCGGTGCGCAATGCCCGCGAACGTGCATCCGAGGCGCGCAGTGTCGCCAATCTGCTGCGTCCGGGGTCCGTTGCGGTGATCGGCGCGTCGGTGGACCGGCTCAAGGTGGGAAATGCGGTGCTGGCCAACGTGATCGCAGGCGGATTCACCGGCCCGGTCTTCCCGGTCAACTCCGAACACCGTGCGGTCCGCGGTATCCGGGCCTACTCCACGGTGCGGGACATCCCCGACCCGGTCGATCTGGCGATCGTCGCGGTTCCGGCCGACGCCGTCGAAGAGGTGCTCGACGACTGTCTGCACAAGGGTGTCAAGACGATGCTGGTGCTCTCGGCCGGATTCGGTGACACCAGCGATTCGGGGCTCGCGTCGGAACGGCGTCTGGTCGAATCGGTTCGGGAACACGGCATGCGCCTGGTGGGTCCCAACGCGCTGGGCGTGGTCAACACCGATCCGGAGATCTCCCTCAACGCCACGCTCGCCCCGCACGTGCCCGGTCGTGGTGCGGTCGGATTCTTCTGCCAATCCGGCGCTTTGGGCATCGCGATCCTCGACACCGCCGCCCGCAGGCAGCTCGGACTGTCGACATTCGTCTCCGCAGGCAACCGCGCCGACGTGTCGGGCAACGACCTGCTGCAGTACTGGGACACCGATCCCGACACCGAAGTGGTGTTGCTGTACCTCGAGAGTTTCGGTAACCCGCGGAAGTTCACCAGACTCGCGCGACGGGTCGCCAGTGGTAAGCCGGTGGTGGCGGTGAAGTCGGGCCGCGGCGCGGTACCGCCTGCGATGGCAGCTGCCGACCATTCGCTCGACGACGCCAGTACCCGGGCGCTGCTGGCCCAGGCCGGGGTCATCCAGGTCAGTACCATCGGCCAACTATTCGACTGTGCAACGGTTTTCGCCTATCAGCCGTTGCCCCGTGGGCCGCGGGTGAGCATCGTCGGGAACTCGACGGCGCTCGGTGTGCTGGCGCAGGAGGCGGGCAGTCACTTCGGACTGCAGGTCGTCCAGCGCGTCGATCTGGGGCCGGCAGCATCGCCGGAGACCTTCGAGGAAGCGGTCCGCACCGCAGCCGCCGATGACGACGTCGATGCACTCATCGCGGTGTTCGTGCCGCCGGTCGCGGTCAGTGTCGATCGCTATGCGCAAGCACTGATGACCGGGATGTCCGGGGCCGACAAGCCGGTGGTCACCACATTCCTTGCGGTGGAGGGTATTCCGCATCATCTGACGGTCCTGGGACAGTACGGCACCCCGGCGCGTGGCTCCATCCCGTCCTACCCGAGTCCGGAGCGGGCCGCCGAAGCACTCGGACATGCCTGGCGGTACGCGCAGTGGCGTTCGCGTCCGGCATCGCAGGTCAGGCGTCCGGTCGACGTCGATCCCGATCTGGCTCGGCGACTCGTCCGCGAAGCAGTGGAGAGAGCAGGCGGCGCGGTCATCGATCTCGATGATCAGCTCACCGCACAGGTGCTGCGCTGCTACGGAATCGAGATCGTCCCGTTCCGCGAGGTCAGCACCGTCGAGGAAAGTGTCGCAGCGGCCGACGAACTCGGCTATCCGGTCGTGGTCAAGGCGTTCTCGGCGGTGTGGCGCGGGCGGGCCGACCGCGAGGGTGCCCGGCTGGATCTGCCGGATCAGCACGCGGTGGAACTCGCGACGGTCGAACTCGCGGAGGTCACCGGAGAGTCCCGGTTGCACGTACAGAAGATGGCACCGAAGGGCATCAGCACCGTCATCCGGGTTCGGGACGATCCGTCTTTCGGTTCACTGATGTCGTTCGGGCTCGCGGGCGTGACCAGTGATCTGCTGGGGGATCGCGCCTACCGGGCGCTGCCGTTGACCGAGTCCGACGCTGCCGATCTCATCGAGGCGCCGCGGTCGGCGCCGCTGTTGTCCGGGTATGGCGGGTCCGAACCGGTCGACAAGGAGGCCCTGATCGATCTGGTGATCAGGATCTCGGCACTGGTCGACGACATACCCGAAACGCGGGACGTGGTGTGCGACCCGATACACGCCACCCCCGGCGGCGTTGCCGTGCTGTCCGCCCGGATGACCGTGGGGCCGGTGCCGGCCAAACACGATTCCGGACCTCGCCGGCTCTGAGGAGCCGGACGGGTCTTCAGATCGGGTCCACCACAGCGATCAGCCGCCACCGACGATGTCTGGTGGCGGCTGATCTACGCGATGAACGTTGTGTGTCAGCTGGCGTAGGCACGCAGGCGATCGGCCCGCTCACCCTGGCGGAGCTTCGACATGACCTCACGCTCGATCTGGCGAACCCGCTCGCGGGACAGACCGAACATGCGGCCGATCTGGTCGAGGGTGCGCGGCTGACCATCGTCGAGTCCGAAGCGCAGGCGGATGACCTGCTGTTCGCGCTCGTCGAGCGTGGACAGCACGGACCGCACGTCGCTGTGCAGTAGTCCGGCGATCACGGCGTTCTCGGCGGAGGTTGCCTCGGCGTCCTCGATGAAGTCGCCCAGTGGCGCCTCTTCGTCGCTGCCGACGGGCATATCCAGGCTCACCGGGTCGCGGCTGTGATCGAGGAGGTCGGCGATCTTCTCCGCGGGGATGCCCGACTCCGACGACAACTCGTCGTCGGTGGCCTCGCGTCCGAGCTGCTGATGCAGTTCGCGCTTGATGCGGGCCAGCTTGTTCACCTGCTCGACGAGGTGGACGGGGAGCCGGATCGTGCGGCTCTGATCTGCCATACCGCGGGTGATCGCCTGACGGATCCACCAGGTGGCGTAGGTCGAGAACTTGAAGCCCTTGGCGTAGTCGAACTTCTCCATCGCACGGATCAGTCCGAGGTTGCCTTCCTGGATAAGGTCGAGCAGCGGCATGCCGCGACCGGTGTAACGCTTGGCCAGCGAGACAACCAGACGCAGGTTGGCTTCGAGGAGGTGGGCGCGTGCCGACTCACCCTCGCGGACCAGCTGCGCCAGGTCCTTCTTCTTCACCGCGGACAGACGCTTGCGCGTCGCCAGTACGTGCTTGGCGTAGAGACCGACCTCGATCTGCTTGGCGAGCTCGACTTCTTGTTCGGCGGTGAGCAGCGCGGTACGGCCGATTCCGTTCAGATAGACACGGACCAAATCCGAGGCCGGGCTCTGCGCATCCAGGTCCTGTTCGGTCATCGCCGGACGGATGGTGGTGGTGGGGCTGGACATGTCGGCCTCCTCAAGTGCGGTTGCTTTCACACTGTTCAACGGAGGGAGCGGTGCAGATAGTTCCGAACCAGGATCCCGATGGGGACCCTGTGACCTGCAACTATCGAGAACCGGGCTGAGAAGTTACTGAGAGTGTACTGAAGTTTTCTGGCTGAGGGCGTCCCAGCGGGCCGGCAGGACGATGCCGTGGCGCACCAGACCCTCGACCAATTCGTGCACCGCCGCGGTGTCGTTGTGCTCCTCGCCGGTCGCCACCGCGAGCAGTTCGGTGATCTCGTCCAGACACAATCCGTCGGGGTTCAGACCGGCGAGCAGCGATTGCCCCAACTGGTCGATCTCGTGACTCCAGCGCGGCCCGTCGGGGCGGTGGATGCGGGTGATGATGCGCTCCCAGCCACCTTCTTGAGCCAACGTCGACACCTGTTCGAGAGCAACACCGTCGGCGACCGAGAACTGCTCGTCGCCCACGTCGTGGCTGCGCAGCCAGGCGACGCGGCGCAGGTAGTCGGTGGCCTCGGGGCCGAGCGGGTCCTCGAAGGTGTGGCTGAGTTCTTCTGCCAGCAGGTCGGTGGGCTCATCGGTGCGGCGCATGAAAACGAAGCCGAAGCCGATGCCGCGGACGCCTGCCTTGTGTAGATGGGTCAGCCAGCGGTCGGCCATCTCGGCCGATGCCGGATCGCGCGGATCGTGTCCGGCGTCGCGGAGCCACGTGCCGACGTACAGTGCCGGATCGGCGACGTCACGTTGCACCACCCAGGCATCGACGCCCTCGTCGGGGATCCACTGTGCGATCCGCTCACGCCAGTCGTCGCCGGTGATCACCCAGGAGGCGAGCATCGACGCGGTTCCGCCCTCGTTCAGGAAGTTCGGTGCGGTCCGGCACATCAGCTCGCTGGCACCGTCGAGATCGAGCCCGGAGTCGCGGTAGGTGTGGGTGACCTTCGGCGGGCCCACGACAAAGGGCGGGTTCGCGACGATCTGATCGAACTTCTGTCCGCCGACCGGACCGAACCAGGGGCCTTTGAGCAGCGAGTACCGCGAGGGGGCGATGTCGTTGATGGCCATGCCCGCGCGGGTCAACGCCAGCGATCGGTCGGTGATGTCGGTGGCCGTGAGATGGCCGGCGAAATCCGCGGCGTGCACGGCCTGCACACCGCAGCCCGTGCCGACGTCGAGCAGTCGGCCGACCGGCTCGGTGGGGGTGGCCCGGAGCAGTGACAGTGAGGCGTGGCCGACACCGAGCACGTGGTCTTCGGTGATGCTGTGGCGCCGGAGCGTGCCGTCGAGATCGGAGAACAGCCACCGGTTGCCCGTACCGAAGTCGAAAGGCCGCAGGTCGATGGCGGCGTGGAGGCCGCGGTCGTCGCGGCGGACGATGCCGTGTCGGATCGCGTCGTCGACCGACACCGGCCGCAATGCGGCGCCGACCTGGGATTCGGAACAGGTGTCGCCGAGCAGGAGCAATCGGACCAGGATGCCGAGTTCGCCGCCATCGGCGCAGATCCGGCGCGCCGGGACGGGTTCGCCGCGACCGAGGGCCGCATGCGCTTCTTCGCCGAGCAGGCGCAGCACACCATCGGTGGTGTAGTCGGCGCGCAGAAATGCCTCGCGTAGGCCGTCAGCCTGGGTGTACAGGTCGGCCGTTTGTTCTGTGATGGTCACTCTTTGCGTCGATCGATTTCGTGGAAATCGTTGCCGTCGGTCAGTTTCCGTGAATACGGACCGCTGTACTTGTAATGGAGCACTTCGTCTTTGGGGCGTGGGGGCCGGTCGTTGGCCATCAGTACCGCGATCCAGGGGATCGGGATGGACAGCACGATCACGCCGAGTGCCAGGAGTCCGTTCTGCGTCGTCGCGTAGACGATTCCCGCGATGACCAACGCCGGAATGCGAAAAGCCATCAACGTCAGGTACCTGCGTACGCGAGCGCGATGTTGTTCTTCCAGGGAGGTCTGTGCCTCGGTGATGAGAAACGTTTCGGGCGCGTGATCTTTCGAACCCACGATTTCTACTATCCTCTTTCTCCCCGGCATCGGCCACATCGGGTCGATATTGGCCCACCGGGCCAGGTCGATGCAGAATTGACCTCATGGATACCCAGACACTCGACAAGCCGGACGTCACCACCGACGAAACGACCGAAGACGACACCCCGAAGTTCTTCCACTACGTGAAAAAGGACAAGATCGTCGAAAGTGCGGTCATGGGCAACATCGTCGTGGCGCTGTGCGGCGAGACGTTCCCCGTCACGCGTTCGGCCAAGCCGGGTTCGCCGGTCTGCCCGAAATGCAAGAAGATCTATTCGAAGATGAAAAAAGGCGAGTAGTCGCCGAGACCGGTGGTCGGTTTTCAGGCCTGCGGTGAGGGACCTTGATCGTCGGCCGGGTTCTTCCTGATCGGGTCGGGCTTCTTTTGGATCGGACCAGTCGGCAGCCATTGCGGAGTACTGCGGAACTGATCGGTGATGTCGCTGGTCTGCTGTGACACCCAGTCACGCATCTGGTCCATCTTGGTGGGATTGGCCGGCCACAGCTGCTGCACGATCGAGTTGAACTCGGCGCCGACCACAATGGCAAAACCGAGGAAGAACGTGAACAGCAGGAACGCGATCGGTGTGGCCAGCGCGCCGTAGCTGTATCCGGTCTGGGTGATGACCGCCAGATACCAGCGCAGCACCGCGCTGGCGCACCAGAACACCAACCCGGCCAGCAGCGCCCCGCAGACCAGCCGGTGCCAGGGCAGCGGTTTGGCAAGTGCGACCCGGTAGAGCGTGGTCAGGCCCGCGATCAACAGCAGCGCCACGGCCGGGAAGTAGCCGTACTCGATCGCCACGGTGCTCGCCGGGTGCCACGAATCGGGGATGACGTCGCGTACGTAGGTGGGTCCGAGTGCGACCAGAGGCAGGGTGAGCACCGCGAGCACCAGGAAACACACGTACAGCCACAGCGCGAACAGCCGCTGGGTGACCGGGTGCCGCACGTTGTGCTGGCCGTGTGCGATCACGATCGAGTCGACAAAACTGGCCATCGCCGACGATCCCGCCCACAGCGACAACAGGAAGCCCAGCGAGATCACCTCGGCGCGGCCGCTGACCAACACGTTGTCGACGGTGGGGCGGATGATCTCGTCGACGACGTTGGCGCTGAAGGTCCGATCCGAAAAACTGATGATCCGGTCGGAGATGATCTCTTCGGTGTTCGGCCCGAACCAATTTGCGATATACCCCACAGTGCCCAGTAATCCCAGGAGCAGCGGCGCTAGGGAGAGCGTCTGCCAGAACGCCGCCTGCGCCGCCATCGCGAAGATCGAGTCGTCCCACGACTTCGTGATGGTTCGCCAGAGCATCCAGGGCAGGCGCTTCGTGACCCCCGAAATCGTGGGTTTATCTGCGTCATCACCACGGGTCGGTGTCGACGGCGTGGGGTCGGGAACGGGATCGGGGGCGGGCCCGGTTGATGCGCTGATGGTGTCAAGCATTGCCGAAGTTCGGATTCGATGCGTGTTGCCGCGCCGCCACCGCCCTGCACCCGATCGCCCACCGATTCGCGGTAGCATTCCCCGATGCCTGGGCTCGCCGAGCGCTTCGTCGCCGACACCGACCGCCAGGCGCACTCGTCCGACTCCGTCGAATGGTGCACCACTGTTCAAACCTCAACTGCGTCAAGGAGTTGTGCTCTGCCGTGACCCGACCCACAGCCGTTTCCGAGCCATCGACAACCACCCCGGCCCCGGCGCCGGCAGCGTCGTCGCTACGGACCTGGCAGCGACGGGCGCTGACCAAGTACCTGTCGGCCGCACCGAAGGATTTCTTGGCGGTGGCCACCCCGGGTGCCGGCAAGACCACATTTGGTCTGCGTATCGCTGCCGAACTGTTGGCCGACCGCACCGTGGACCAGATCACGGTGGTCGCACCCACCGAACACCTCAAGCATCAGTGGGCAGGTGCGGCTGCGCGAGCTGGTATCGCCCTGGATCCGAACTTCAGCAACTCGGCGGGTCAGACCAGCTCCGACTTCAACGGCGTGGTCCTGACCTACGCACAGGTCGCGGCGCACCCGTCGCGACACCGCGTCCGCACGGAGAATCGCCGGACCCTGGTGATCCTGGACGAGATCCACCACGGCGGTGACGCGAAGAGCTGGGGTGATGCGATCCGTGAGGCCTTCTCCGACGCCACCCGGCGGTTGTCGCTGACCGGAACACCCTTCCGATCCGACGACAGCCCCATCCCGTTCATCACGTACGAGCCCGAGCCGGGCGGCGGTGCCCGATCGGTCGCCGACTACACCTACGGCTACTCGGACGCGCTCGCCGACGGCGTTGTGCGCCCGGTGGTGTTCCTGGCCTATTCGGGTGAGGCGAGTTGGCGCAACAATGCGGGCGAGGAGTTCACCGCCCGGCTCGGTGAACCACTGTCTGCCGAACACACCGCACGCGCCTGGCGCACCGCACTCGACCCGCACGGCGACTGGATCCCGGCCGTCCTGCAGGCGGCTCACACACGCCTGAGGCAACTACGCAGCACCGGTATGCCCGACGCCGGCGGTCTGGTGATCGCGACCGATCAGACCGTGGCGCGCGACTATGCCGAACTCCTGGAGGCGATCACCGGAAAGATGCCAACGGTGGTGCTCTCGGATGATCCGAAGGCGTCGGGGCGGATCGCCGCGTTCAGCGAATCCAAGGACGAGTGGATGGTCGCTGTCCGGATGGTGTCCGAAGGTGTCGACGTTCCTCGTCTGGCGGTCGGTGTCTACGCGACCAGCGCATCGACCCCGCTGTATTTCGCCCAGGCCATCGGCCGCTTCGTGCGATCGCGGCGACCGGGAGAGAACGCCAGCGTGTTCCTGCCGTCGGTGCCGGTGTTGCTGCAATTGGCCAGCCAGCTCGAGGCACAGCGCGATCACGTGCTCGGCAAGCCGCATCGGGAATCCGACGGCCTCGAGGATGCACTGCTCAACGACGCCAACAAACAAAAAGACGAAGCGGGTGAGGACGAGAAGGGATTCGAGTCCCTGCATGCCGATGCCGAACTCGATCAGGTCATCTTCGACGGGTCGTCCTTCGGTACCGCGACGTTCTCCGGTAGCGACGAAGAAGCCGACTACCTCGGCCTGCCGGGTCTCCTCGACGCAGACCAGGTGCGTGACCTGCTGCGCAAGCGGCAGTCCGATCAGGTGGAGAACCGAAGCGCCGACGCGATGCCGACGCCGCCCGTCGAACGGGCCCCATCGGTGGGTAAGCAGCTCACCGCCATGCGCAAGGAGCTGAACAGCTTGGTGGCCATGCACCACCATCGCACCGGGCGGCCGCACGGTCAGGTGCACAACGAGCTGCGCGAACGCCTCGGGGGTCCACCCACCGCGATGGCCACGGCCGAGCAGTTGCAGGAGCGGATCGACGCACTGCGGAAGTGGCGCTGAGGCCGGGTTCGGCTCTCGTCACCGCCCGCTGCGCGGCAACAGACACCGCAGATACAACACTGCCGCGGTTCACCTGAGTGAACCGCGGCAGTGTGCTTGTTGAGTTGTCTTAGACGAGCTCGTCCTCGGATGTCACTGTCGCGCCCATGTCAACAAGCCGTGCCTCGTGCTCGTTGAAGTGGTGACGGCAGAACAGAAGCTCTCCACCGGTGGAGAGCGTGGCGCGCACTCGTGCTGCGGCACCGCAACGATCACAGCGGTCAGCAGTGGTCAGTTGCATGGCGATCGGGGGCGTGGTGATGGTGTCTGACATTTTTCCTCCGTCCCGGGCCTGCGTGGCGCGGTTCCCTTCGCGAGCTAACACACCGGGGCGGTGCATCCAGGTCTCACTCTCTCAGACGATTTGCGAATCGTCTTTGTTCCCGAGGTCCTCCGGGTGTGTCGTCACTCACCCGTAACAGCAGTCCTGCGATCTGCAACATATGTAACCGGGGCGGTGTGACGCAAATCCCACGGCACCTTGCACTTACAGTGAATCGATGCCCCGGTCCGCCAACACCATCCCGCGCTCGGCTGGACACGTCGGGCTGCTGCCCCTGTTGTTTGTCATCGGGGCTATCTGTCAGTACGTCGGCGCCTCGATCGCCGTCCCGTTGTTCGACGACCTGAACCCCGCAGTGGTGGCCTGGTTGCGGACGTTGGGGGCCGGCGCGACACTGTTGGCGATCTGGTGGCCGCTGGCCGGATGGCGCTGGCCGCGCGTGGGGGTGTCGTACGGCCGCAGACGGCTGCTGATCGCCTCGGCCTTCGGGCTGGTGACCCTCGGCATGAACGTGGCGTTTTATCTGGCCATCGATCACATCGATCTCGGGGTGGCCGTTGCGATCGAGTTCCTGGGGCCGATCGTGGTCGCAGCGGCAGGCTCGCGGCGGATGGCGGACGGCGTTGCGGTACTCGTGGTCCTGGTCGGGGTGGTGCTCCTGAGCGGTGCCAGTTTCTCCGGATCACCCATCGGCGTGGTGTTCGCCCTGATGGCCGCTGCATTGTGGGCCGGCTACATCTTGATCGGGAAGTTGGTTTCGGGCAACGCAACCTCTGAGCAGCCCTGGCGGGACGGCATCGACGATCTGGCGATCGGATTGTCCATGGCCGGCGTGATCTGTGCCCCGCTGGTGATCGGGGTGAGCACTGCCGCCGACCCCGGGGCACTGTGGGATTGGCGGATCCTGGCGCTCGGCATCGGAGTCGGTGTGCTCTCGAGTGCGATTCCGTACCTGCTCGACCAGATCGTGTTGGCACGCCTGGCCCGAGCTCGATTCGCACTGCTACTGGCGTTGCTCCCGGTGACGGCGACGGTGGTCGGCGCGGTGATGTTGTCCCAGATACCGTCGCCCGCCGAACTGTGTGGCATTGCACTGGTGATCGCCGCCATCGTCTTCACGGCGCGCGACGAGCGGGGCCCGGCCGCGGGTCGTGACGTTGGTGTCGGCGCCGGTGATGAAATTGCCCCTGGCGCACTGCCGGGCTGATGCGGCAGGCTGGTGGGGTGAGCGCAGGAACGAACCTGGTCCATCTCTGTTCGATCTCGGACTGGCTCGAAGCCAGGACGACGGGATCGATCGAGCCCGCGTCCCTGGCCGAACAGGGTTTTGTGCACCTGTCTGAACGCCGGAAGGTTCACATACCCGCGAATCTGCTGTATCTGGATCACTCCGACCTGGTGTTGCTGACCATCGATCCGCTGCGCGTCGGTGCCGAAATCGTGTGGGAGGATGGCGATCCACCCGATCCGTCGGGGTTGCAGTTCCCTCACCTGTACGGCGCTCTGCCGGCCGGCGCGGTGACTGCGGTGGAGCGCTATGACATCGACGAGTCCGGGCGCTATCCGCAACTGCACTAATAGGTGATCCCGTTCTCGCGAGCGATGATGGCCGCCTGCACGCGTGACCGCAGCTGAAGTTTGGCCAGAATTCGGGACACGTGTGTTTTGACCGTGGTTTCGCCGATGAAGAGCTCTTGCGCGATTTGAGCGTTCGACAATCCTGCGCCGAGGGTGGCCAGAATTTCTCGTTCACGGTCGGTCAGTTCGGCAAGTTGTTGTTCCTGGGCCGATGTCGGGCCGGACGCCCGTGGTGGACGGGCAGCGCCGGTGAACCTGTCGATGACGCGGCGGGTCACCTCTGGTGCCAGAACGGCGTCACCTCTGGCGACGGCCACGATTGCCGCGCCCAGTTCGGCAGGAGTCGCGGACTTGAGCAGGAACCCCGCGGCGCCGGCGGTCAGTGCGGAGAAGATGTACTCGTCGATGTCGAACGCTGTCAGTACCAGGACGCGGGTGGCCCCGGAGGCGCAGATCTGGGCGGTGGCGGCGATGCCGTCGGTGCCCGGCATCCGGATGTCGAGCAGTGCCACGTCCGGTTGCAGGTCGGCAACCATCCTGACCGCCTCGGAACCGTCGGATGCCTCACCGACCACGTCGATGGAGTCGGTGCCTGCAAGCATCATCCGCACCCCGGCCCGGATCGCCGCATGATCGTCGGCGACGATCACCCGGATCATCGCGAACCCTGTGCGGAGAGGAATGTGGCCACGGGAAGTTCGCAGCGCACGACCCATCGGTCGTCGGCGACGGTGACGGTGCATGCGCCGCCAACCGAACGCGCCCGCATCTCCATGTTGGCCAAGCCGTGTCCGCCCGGCTGCACGGGTACCCGGACGCCGGAACGCACCTGGTTGGACACGGTGATCGTGACCGACGAATCGTGCTGTCGGACAGCGATGTCGATCGGTGCACCGGGGCTGTGCGTGACCGCGTTTGTGATCGCTTGCCCGACGATCCGATAGCCGGCGATGTCGGTCATCCTCGCCACCGCGACCTCGTCCAGGGTGGCGGTGACCGCTGATCCGGATGCGCGGGCGGAGTCGATCAGCCGGTCGAGACCACTGAGGTTTGCCGTGGTGGGTGGATCCAGATCGTCGGTGCCGGTGAGCACTTCGATCATCGTCCGCATCTCGCCGAGTGCGTCGACGCTGGCAGAACGGACCGACCGCAGGACCGTCTCTCGAATCGTGGGGTCGGTGGTATCCAGCGCTGCCGCCGATTGCATGGCGATACCGGACAACTGGCCGGCGACGACGTCATGGAGATCACGGGCGAACTGCCTGCGCTCGAACGCCACGGCAGCCTCCTGCTCGCGGGTGGCCAGTGCGGCCAGGGCCTGCGCGCGGTCGCGTTCACTGTCGGCGGCGATCTGGTGCTGGCGGATGGCCTGGCCGTACGAAGCGGGCGAGGCGATGAGGGCGACGAGGAGGATCATCGCGAAGAGGGTTACCCGCCAATCCCCGGAAGCACTCAGGGTGACGGTGAACGTGATCGCCGCAATCAGCCAGTTGGACAACAGCATCGTCCGGTTGACCCGGGCCGTTGCGTAGATCGCGACGGCATAGATGATGTCGGAGTAGACGATCCAGACCGCGATGGTCGGACCCCACAGGGCGTCGAGGGCCAGAGCCGCCAGACCGCCTGCCAACGCGAGCGCGGGCCGGCTGGAGCGGAACGTCTGGAAACCACAGGCGATGGCCAGCGAGAACAGTGGGAGCCAATGGGGGAGTGAGTCGATCAGCGCGGTGGTCCCGAAGAAGTAACGCAGATCGGCGATATACATGACCGTGCCGACGACGAAGAAACCGACTGCCACCGCGACATCGCGCCGGACATTCGATCGACTGTGGGTCCGTTCCATGACGCACCTCCCTTGCGTCCATGACAGCACAGCCGGAGCCCCCGAACGTCGTCGGAAATGATGACAGGAAGATCGATCTGGTGGCCGATGCGACGAGAGGGTCATCGGTCGCAGACTCGTAGACATGGACTCACCGATTGTCGCTGTCATCATCGGATGTGAGATCGGCTTCTGGGTGCTCGTCTTCGGAGGACTTGCGGTGCGGTACCTCACGAGCTCGCAACGTATCTCAGTGGTGATACTCGCATCGGTGCCGCTGCTCGACCTGATCCTGCTCGCCGCGGTCGCGTACGACGTGCACCGCGGCAGCGACGTGGAACTGGTTCATCGGCTGGCCGGGATATACCTCGGTGTGACCGTCGCCTTCGGACATTCGATGATCGCCTGGGCAGACAACCGCTTCGCGCACTGGTTCGCAGGCGGCCCACCTCCGCCTCGTCCACCGAAACGGGGGCCCGCCGCGCTGCGTCGGGAACTGATCGCGTTCGGCCAGTGGCTTGCGGCGGCAGGTGTCGCAGCGCTGGCAGTGCTACTCCTGTCGGCGACAGTTGCCGATGCCGATCAGGATGCGGCGCTTCTGGGCATCTTTCCGACGCTCGGTGTCGTCACCGTCATCTGGCTTCTGGCCGGTCCGGTCTGGGCGTTGTTCGACCTTCGATGAGCGCTTAGAAGTCGCAGCAACCACAGCACTCGCAACAATCGCGGTTGTCGCCGCGGCCTTTCGTCCCTGACCGGGGACGCTTGCCGTGCAGGGCTTGCGGTCGGTTGCCACCGCGACCATCGCCGGTCCCGGCGAGGGCTTCCGTCGAGGCCGGGGGCCGGCGGAGGCATACTCGCGTTGCGCATCAACAAGAATCGAGACCCGTCACCGGTCTGCCGGCTTCGAAACGTGGTGGGTCAGGCATGGCGAAAGATGCCGACCATCCAGTGACCGAAACACGACACGCGCAATCTGGCCGGGTCGAAAGCGTCGATGTACTCCGATTGATAGCTCAGAATACGAATCCAGATGCAATCATCGGATATCCCGGTAGATATGACCGCCGGAATATCGCAGCTGAAAGGAATACATGCCATCCGAGTTCACGGTCGATTCGAGTCGCGGCGCAACGATTTCGGGTATTCGGTGGGACCCCACCGATGAACCGGTTGCGGCGGTGCTCCTGATCCACGGCATGGGCGAACACATCCGGCGATACACCGAGACCGCCGAGGCGTTGACGGACGATGGGTATGTCGTTTACGGCTACGACCATCGCGGCCACGGACGTTCCAAACTGGCCGACCGCGACCTCGGCGACCTCGGTCCGGACGGTTGGCCACAACTGGTCGCGGACATCGGACGGGTGGTCTCGAAGGTGCACGCCGAGCAGCCCGACCTGCCATTGGTCGTGATCGCGCACAGCATGGGTTCATTTGCGCTGCAGCAATATCTACTCGACGACAGCAACCAGGTCGACGCGGTGGTATTGACCGGGACCGCGGCGCTCGATGGTCTCGAACCCGCACTCGACCTCGACGCCGGACTCGACCTGACACTGTTCAACGCGCCGTTCGCCCCCGCCAGGACGGACTACGACTGGCTGTCGCGCGACAACACCGTTGTCGATGACTACATCGCCGACCCCCTGTGCGGGTTCGGCATCGACGTCGCTTCCGCCCGGGCGATGTTCGCCGGGGCCAGGCGGATTGCGGAACGCCCCGCGGTGGCTGCGATCCGGCCGGATCTGCCGATCCTCATCGCGGTTGGCGACAAAGATCCGGTGAACGGCGGGGGAGCGCTGGTGGATCTACTTGCGGCGCACTACCGCAACGGCGGTCTGGAGGACGTCAGCGTCCGGGTCTTCTCCGGCGCTCGTCACGAGGTTCTCAACGAGACCAATCGGGCGCAGGTGCGCGGCGAGATTCTCGATTGGCTTGCCGAGGTCGTCGATCAGGGCGAGTGACAGATGGAAACGACAAATGGCCGGACCCGCTTGGGGTCCGGCCATTTGTTCGCTTGCTGTGACTGTGACTAGTCGAGGTAGTCGCGCAGGACCTGCGAGCGCGACGGGTGCCGAAGCTTCGACATCGTCTTCGATTCGATCTGCCGGATCCGCTCGCGGGTCACGCCGTAGACCTGACCGATCTCGTCGAGGGTGCGCGGCTGTCCGTCGGTGAGTCCGAAGCGCAACCGGACAACGCCGGCCTCACGTTCGGACAGCGTCTCGAGGACTGACTGCAGTTGATCCTGAAGAAGTGTGAACGAGACGGCGTCGACGGCCACCACTGCTTCGGAATCCTCGATGAAGTCACCGAGCTGGCTGTCGCCTTCGTCACCGATGGTCTGGTCGAGTGAGATCGGTTCACGCGCGTACTGCTGGATTTCCAGCACCTTCTCCGGCGTGATGTCCATTTCCTTCGCCAGCTCTTCCGGAGTGGGCTCACGGCCCAGATCCTGGAGGAGCTCACGCTGGATACGACCGAGCTTGTTGATGACCTCGACCATGTGCACCGGGATACGGATGGTGCGCGCCTGGTCGGCCATCGCCCGGGTGATCGCCTGACGGATCCACCAGGTGGCGTAGGTCGAGAACTTGTAGCCCTTTGTGTAGTCGAACTTCTCGACCGCACGGATCAGACCCAGGTTGCCTTCCTGGATGAGGTCGAGGAAGGCCATGCCGCGGCCGGTGTAGCGCTTGGCCAGCGAGACGACGAGTCGCAGGTTGGCCTCGAGCAGATGGTTCTTGGCCCGGCCGCCGTCGCGGGAGACCCACGACAGGTCGCGACGCTGCGCAACGGTGAGCTTCTCGCCTGCCTCGGCGAGTCGGCGCATCCGCTCGGTGGCGAAGAGTCCGGCCTCGATGCGCTTGGCGAGCTCGACCTCTTCTTCGGCGTTGAGCAGTGCGACCTTGCCGATCTGCTTCAGGTACGCGCGGACCGAGTCGGCAGAGGCGGTGAGCTCGGCATCCTTGCGGGCCTGGCGCAGTGCCTCCGACTCGTCTTCGTCCCAGACGAAGTCGCCGGACGCCCGGTCGGACTCCGACGGTTCTTCGTCGGCCTTCTTGGTCTTGGCGGCAGCCTTGCCGGGAGCTGCGACAACCACCGTGGTGGTGTCGTCATCGTCGTCGTCATCGACGGTCACGTCTTCGAGTTCGTCCTCGTTGACGTCGATGTCGTCGATCGATGCTTCGTTTTCGATGCCGACTCCGTCGATGCCGTCGACATCGCCGTCCTTGGCACCCCGCTTAGCGCCTGCCTTCTTCGCAGGCGCTTTCTTGGCTGCAGCTTTCTTGGCCGGGGCCTTTTTGGCGGCTGCTTTCTTCGCGGGCGCCTTGCGTGCCCGCGGTGCGGTCACCGACTCCGATTCCGACTGCTCGGCATCTGGTTCAGTTTGGCGGGTCTTCGTGGCTGCCACGTACTACCTTTCGGGCTATCTACACGACACTGTGCCGCGGGGAAATGCGTCGCGGCGGCAGTGTCAGGCCGAGTGAACTCGGCGAAGCTGGGGCTTGGGGGAACCGGCTCGAAGCCAGCCTGTGTGCCATTGTAACGGCACTCAGGGCCGCAACCCTGCCACCACCGCCATCGCGGCGCCGACAATCCCGGCCGTATTCTGCAAAGTCGCCGGTACAACCGGTGTTTGGTTGGTCAGAAGTGGAATCCATTTATGCGCTTTGCGGCTGATCCCACCGCCCGCGATGAACACCTCGGGCCAAAACAGCACCTCGTAGGCGGTCAGCACCTTGGAGACTTCCTTGGCCCACTGGTGGTATGAGAGGTCGTTGTCTTCTTTGACCTTGGAGGACGCCTGGTGTTCAGCTTCCTTCTTACCGACATGCATGTGACCGAGCTCGGTGTTGGGTATGAGGACACCGTTGTACATGATCGCCGAACCGATTCCGGTACCGAATGTCAGCAACATCACGACGCCGTTGTAGTCCTTGCCTGCGCCGTAGTGTTCCTCGGCCATCCCGGCGGCGTCGGCGTCGTTGAGGACGGACAGCGAGCGGTCGCCGAGCTCGGCGGCGAGGATTTCATAGACGTCCGTACCGATCCAGGACTTGTCGATGTTGGCGGCGGTCCGCGCGATCCCGCCCGTCACCACAGCGGGGATGGTCACCCCGACCGGACCGGTCCATTCGAAATGGTCGACAACCTCCCGGATCCCGACAGCGACGGCCTGCGGTGTGGCCGGCTGGGGAGTGAGGACCTTGAACCGTTCGCCGATGAGCTCACCGGACTCGAGGTCGACGATGCCACCTTTGATACCCGAGCCGCCGACGTCGACCCCGACGGCTTGTTTCGGGCTGGGTGAAAGGGCGGGACTGCCGTCTGCGGATTCACTGGACACGGATGTGGCTCCTTCACTCGACTGATGCGGGACGGGGGTACGCCCCGACCCGCCGTTGTTCAGGCTAGTCAGCCGGGCCGGGTTGTGCGTGTTGTCTCCGCGAACTCTGCGCACCTGATGCGGTCGGGCCGGGGCGTCGGTGATGCGGCCCGGTGTGCTCACATGTAGGTGTGCCCCAACTCGATCCACATGAACTGACCGCTGTTGCCGTTGCGGTGGCCGAAGAGGCCGCCCGACACGTCCGAGCCAGGCGACCGGAGGTCTTCGGGCCCGGCGTCTCGAATGCATCTGCGCCGCAGTCGGTGTCGACGAAGAGCACCGACACGGACCCGGTGACGATCGTCGACACGGAATCGGAGTCGCTGATTCGGGATCTGCTGGCCGCCCGGCGTCCCGGCGATCCGATTCTCGGTGAGGAGGAAGGCGGATCGGTCGCGGTTCCGGCCGGGGTGCGCTGGGTGGTCGATCCGATCGATGGGACCGTGAATTTTCTCTACGGCATCCCGGCCTACTCGGTGTCGATCGGCGCGCAGGTCGGCGGTCAGACCGTTGCAGGCGCGGTTGTCGATGTCGCCCGCGGTGTGACGTATTCGGCGACTCGCGGCGGCGGTGCCTTTTCCGACGATGGATCGGGACCGGTGCGGTTGCGTTGCAACGCTGTCGACGAGGTGGGCCTGGCGCTGGTGGCGACCGGATTCGGTTACGCCGCCTCGCGCCGCGAAGTGCAGGGCGCCATGATCGCACGACTGCTGCCCCAGATCCGGGATCTGCGGCGGGTCGGTTCGGCGGCTCTGGACCTGTGCATGGTGGCCAGTGGGGCCGTCGACGCGCACTACGAACACGGGCTCAGCCCTTGGGACTGGGCGGCCGGATCCCTGATCGCCGAAGAGGCGGGTGCGATCGTCCAGATACCCGCCGCGACATCACGCGGCAGCGACGGCGACGTGACGCTGGCGATGGCACCCGGCATCGCCGATGACCTGCGCGCGTTGCTTGCCGAGATCGGCGCGTTGGCGCCGATCCCGGTTCAGCAGGACGCTTCGTGAATCGCTGAGACCAGGGCCGGGTCAGATCCGGTGTTGGGGTCTTGTGGGTTCGCGCTGCGCAGGGTGTCCAGAACGGCCAGTGCATCCTGGCTCTGTCCGCTGTCGCTGAAGGATTCACCGATGGCCAGGTCGACGACCGTGTCGGGGCGACCGTCGTTGATCAACTGGGTGCAGGGTGCGGCGATCCACAGGGCAGCAGCAGCGGCCTTGCCCGCGTCGCCGAAGCGGATCTGCCCGAAGCAGTCCAGATCACGGTCCGGATAGAGCGGGTCGTCGCCATAGGCGCCTTCGGGGGTTCCCTGGAAGCCCAGAGAGGTCAGATCGTCGAGGACGGTCTGCGCCAAGCCCTGTTCGTCGGTCGCGTTGAGCACTCTGATCTGGAAGCCGGACAGTGCCGCGGGGGAGATGCGCAGCATCTCTTCACGATCGGCGGGTGTGCCGACCACCGGCGCCGGTGAGTCGGCTGTCGCGGACGGCGCGGGAGGCTGCGGGCAGTCGACCGGCGCGGCCTCCGTACCGCCCGATGACAGCGCTCCGATCCAGACGACCACTGTGATCAGGGCCAACACCACGGCCACGACGATCGCGGGCAGGTAGCGCCGCCGACGGAACGGGCGGCCGTGGTCGTCGGTGGGATAGCCATAGGTGATCTGCGAAACCATGGGCTGCTGGTGCCTTCCGCTTCAGATGTGGACGAGCGAGTCAAACTCTAAACGGTCGCGACCCTCGCGTTCGGCAGCGACCGACCGGGAATGTTTTTCCTTGGGGAGTGTTGTTGACTCTGTGAAGCGGCTGGGCTAGGATTCAGCCGCCTCAGATTGGATAACCCGAAACTCGGGCATTCAATAAACTGTGGCGAACATCACAATATACTTGCCCGGATGAGCAACGAATCCCCTCGTAGGAGTTGTTGATCAAAGGGCACTGTCGCGGACTTTGCAGACCAGGACGTGCGCGGCTTGTTGGGACACGCGGGACCTGCTCACATCGGGTACCTCGAGTCGCAGGTGCTTCTACCTAAGGCGGAAATATGGCAACTGATTACGATGCGCCCCGGCGCACTGAATCCGACGAGGTCTCCGAGGACTCACTCGAGGAACTGAAGGCACGTCGGAGTGAAGCGCAGGCGGCCTCGGTCGATGTGGACGAAGGCGATATCGCCGAGTCCTTTGAGCTCCCGGGCGCGGACCTGTCCGGCGAGGAACTCTCTGTTCGGGTGATCCCGAAGCAGGCTGACGAGTTCACCTGCACCAGCTGCTTCCTTGTGTATCACCGCAGTCGGCTGGCAACGGAGAACGGCAACTCGCGCATTTGCGTCGACTGCGCGTAATCACCTGCAGCAGACTGATAGACAACAACACCGCGTCGATGGTGTCACTCAGGCAAGTGGCCTGGGGACACCATCGGCGCGGTTGTGTTTCGGGGTAGCGACGAGATCGGGCCCGACTCCGGCGACCACGCAGACCCGGGTCAGTCGGCTGATTCGGACGCCGCGTCGGTCATCCCCAGTGCGGCGACCAGCTCGGCCGGGTGGCGGGTGCTGACAAGCCAATAGGGCGTCGGGTCGTCGGGATCGTCGAGAACCAACAAGACCATGGTCTTGACCCAGAACTTGTGGGCAAGGAAGGCGGCCGGGTCGAGCTGGCGCCCGAGTGCCGCGCTCTTCGCGCTGGCCGGGATGACTGCGGCCCGGTCGATCAGGTTGATCGGGAGGTGAGCATTGCCTGCCCACAATTCACCGTCGGTGACCCGGACCCGGGTGCGGCCCATGGACCAGAGCAGCCACGCGGCCAGCGGTACGAGTACTACGTAGGCGATCGGGCTGAAGGCGCTGTCATGCAGAGCGAGCTGGATCTCGTAACCGAGTAGGCCGATGACGATTGCCGCGACCAGCCACCACCACAGCGGTACGTACAGGCGTTCGTCGTGAAGGATCCCCCGGCTGTCGTCGCCGTTGTCATCGGTGTGGAAAGGGTCTCCGGCTGTGTCGGGTGATGGGAATGGAGGCACGGCGCCAGCGTAGTCTTCCCGTGTGGCAACCGATCCTGGCAGCACCCCTGCCGACGCACCATTCCTCGCCGTCCAGCCATCCGGGCAGGTCGCCATCAGGCGGCTTGATCCGGGCATCGAGCTACCCCGGCGGGCGCACCCCGGGGATGCCGGCGTCGACCTGTCGAGCGCGATCGATGTCGAGCTCGCGCCGGGACAGCGGGCACTCGTTCCGACCGGGATCTCCATCGCCCTGCCCATCGGGACGGTGGGCCTGATCCATCCGCGATCGGGCCTCGCCGCGCGCGCCGGTCTGTCGATCGTCAACACGCCGGGCACCGTCGATGCGGGATACCGCGGCGAGATCAAGGTCTGCCTCATCAATCTGGACCCACACGAACCGATTGTCATCGCGCGAGGTGACCGCATCGCGCAGTTGCTGGTTCAGCGGGTCGAACTCGTCGACTTCGTCGAAGTCGATGAATTGGACGAAACAAGCCGCGGCGCAGGCGGTTACGGTTCGAGTGGCGGTCACGCGAGGTTGGACGCGAACGCGTCGGAAAGCAGCTGAGAAATGGCACGCGAAAAACGAACTCGGGGTTTCCGGCGGGATCAACCCGCCGAGGAAACCGACACGAGCACCGGACCCAAGCAGATCGGCAGTGGCCAGGGTCCGTATGACATCGACGAGCTGGCCTCCGGCTCGACATTCGACAACTCACACCTCGATCTCGGTTCGGTTCTGGTCCCGGTGGTGGAAGGCGGACAGGTGACCGTCGAGATGTCGGTCGACCATCAGCCACAGTCGGTGTTCCTGGTGACACCTCACGGGCGGATCACCGTTGCCGCGTTCGCCGCACCCAAGTCGAGTGGACAGTGGCGTGATGTGGTGAGCGAACTCACCGAATCACTCAAGGCGGAGGGTGCCGAGACGGCCATCGAAACCGGCTTCTGGGGCCGCGAGGTGGTGGCGACCGTTCCCGGTGGCGTGCACCGCTTCATCGGGGTCGACGGGCCGCGCTGGATGATCCGTTGTGTGGCGAGCGCGCCGACCGCGGGTGCCGAGAGCCTGGCGAAGGTGGCTCGCGCGGTGGTCAGCGAGACCGTGGTCCGTCGCGGCGACGACCCGCACCCGCCCCGTACCCCGTTGCCGATCGTGCTGCCGCCGGTACTCGCCGAGCAGGTGGCAGCCGCGCAGCAGGAGATGGTTGCCTCCGGGACGATGGACGCCAACGCTGCGTCCGCGCCTGCGGGAGACAATGCGCAGGCCCAGTCCGCGCAGGCGACGGTTCGGATACAGGGTCAGCCGCAGCCGGCTGCGGCTGAGCCTGCAGAGAAAGAGACGCCGACCCCGCCTCCGGGAACCGGTTCGCGAGGATCGGCGATGCAGCAGTTGGGCAATCGTCCGAAACGCTGACGCTCACCAAACGTCAAACGTCAGTTGGCGCCAGCCGGCCAGGCATCGCCTGCCCAGCACGGCGGGATCTGCGCCCAGATCGTTGAGGGTGATCGTCTGCAGAACCGCTCGCGGAGCCGCATCGCGCCACACCTGTGCCACCTCAAACGGGTGGACCGGGTCATCGATGGTCGCGGTGATCGACAGCGGCACCGCCAGCCCGGCGATGTCTGCGGCGGTCGGTGCGTGGTAGCCGGCCGCCTCACCGAGCATCTCATCCAGGACCGGCGCGGTGGCCCGCCACGACCGCGCGAGTTCGGTGGCCAGCCAGCCCGGGGTGGTCGCCGTCATCTGATCGATGGTGGCGTCGAGACCGGTTCGGGCGAGCTGATCAAGCGTCAGCAGTGCACTGTGTGCGGCCGGTGCGGTCGCCGGATCTCCGAGCCACGGTGGCAGCGCCGCCAGCACGCCCGCGCAGTGGGTCGGATTGTGCAGCGCCCATTGCACTGCCACGCAGGCGCCGATGGATACACCGGCGGCGAGGACCTGGTGACCTGCGGCTGCGGCCCGATCGAGAACCTGCACATAACTATTGATCAGACCGTTGTCCGTGGGGTCGACGGCGATCACGGGGATGGTCTCGTCGGCAAACGCGCGACCGGCGAAATCGCCGTCAGAACCTGTTCCGGGCAGCGCCACGATCACCAGATCTCGGTTTGCGGCAGTGGTCTGCGACACAGGTGTGAGCGGCATGTGATGATCTTGCCGCGGCGAGTGGAAGTCGGCACTTCCGGGGTCTACCCTGGCGAGAGCAATAGCCCCGCCGACCACGTACATCTGTGATGTGGCGGCACAATTGAACTGGTGAAAGGGTGCGTAGCGCCATGACCGCAGGCGGATATCTCAAACGCCTCACGCGCAGACTTACCGAAGACCTCGAGCAGCTCGACGCCGAGACGATCTCCGAGCAGTCCCAGCAGAACGGTGCCCAGCGCGCCTGTGATTGTTCAGCCGGTGACGAAGTCACCATGCAGGGCGAATTACGATCCGTGCAGACCTGCGCGAAGACGGTGAAATCAGGTGTCGCCGCAGAGTTCTTCGACGGTACCGACGTGGTCACCCTCAAGTTCATCGGTCGCAATCGCATCCCGGGTATCGAGCCGGGACGCAAGATGATCGTCCGGGGCCGGATGGGCGAGCACGACGGCCGCAAGGTCATGTTCAACCCCGATTACGAGTTGCTCGGTGACAGCTGAGCCCGGCCGGCATCGGGAAGGATCGGCAGAGGTCGACGAACCGCCTGCCCAGACCGTTCTCGAACAGATGGGTGGGGTCTCCGGACTCATCTACTCGTCGTTGCCGATCGTGGCGTTCGTCCCGGCCAACTCACTGTGGAATCTGACAGTCGCAATCTATGCGGCACTTGCCGTCGCCTTGGTGATCTTCGTTCTCCGGTTGGTCCGGCGCGAGCCCATCCAACCGGCAATCTCCGGTGTCATCGGAGTTGCGGTGTGCGCGTTCATCGCCCACCGAACCGGCGACGCCAAGGGCTTCTTCCTCTTCGGAATCTGGACGACACTGCTGTACGCCGGGGTGTTCGCAGTGTCGATCCTGGTCCGGTGGCCCCTGGTCGGGGTCATCTGGAACGGGGTGAACGGCAACGGGACTCACTGGCGCAGCCATCGCCGGACCCTGCTGGCCTACGACATCGCCACGGCGGTGTGGGCGGCACTGTTCGGTGTCCGCTACCTGGTGCAGTCATTCCTTTACGACAATGATCAGACCGGCGGCCTGGCCGTGGCGCGCATCGCGATGGGCTGGCCGTTGACCGCTGCCGCCGCCCTTGCCACGGTGCTCCTGGTTCGCTGGGCCCAGAAGAACGACGACAAAGAAGAAGAGGCAGCGGCACCGCCGGAAGCCGACGGCCCCGGCGAGACTAGCGAGCAGGCGCCGCCGGCTCGATGATGGCGGCTCGGAGCTCACCTTCTGCTTCTGCCGGCACGATGAAGACCAGTTCGTCGCCGCCTTCGACGGCGTCGTCGGGTTGCGGAACGATCACCCGGCCGCCGCGCAGGATGGTGACGAGTGCGGCATCGCGCGGCAGGTTGAGTTTGCGGACCGCCTTGCCCGCCAACGACGTGTTGTCGGGCAGGGTCATCTCCACCAGATTGGCCTGACCCTGCCGGAAGGTCATCAGCCGTACGAGGTCGCCAACCGAGACCGCCTCTTCGACGAGCGAGGCGAGCATCCGCGGGGTGGACACCGCCACGTCGACACCCCAGTCCTCGTCGAACAGCCACTCGTTGCGGGGATCGTTCACCCTGGCGACAACCCGTTGGACCGCGAACTCGGTTTTGGCGAGCAGGCTCACCACCAGATTCGCCTTGTCGTCACCGGTCGCGGCGATGACGACGTCGAACTTGTGGAGCTCGACCCGTTCGAGGTTGTCGAGTTCGCAGGCATCACCGCCGACCCAGCGGGCACCGCGCACGGCTTCTTCGTCGATGTGATCGGGGTTGCGTTCGAGGAGCAGCACCTCGTGCGAGTTGGCGAGCAGCTCACGGGCGATCGATCGCCCGACAGCGCCTGCGCCGGCTATCGCGACCTTCATGTTTCTTCCTTCGGTCTGCGGGAGGGGCTTCGGGTCAGTCGGTTTCTGGGGCGAGGGTGCCCGCCACTGCGCGGACTTTGTCGAGATTGTCGATCAACGCTGCAACGAAGACCTGATCGTTTTGTTGCAGAACGGATTTGGGACCGGGCAACAGCGGCTTGCCGAGTCGGTTGACGAAGCTGATCCGCGAACCGGTCTGTTCCTGGAACAGCGTGAACGAGGTACCCACCCATGACTCGTGGATGTTCAGCTGGACGAGCGCGACCTGGCCGGAAGGTTCGGTCCAGGCGACGTCGCCGTTGTCGGCGCTGCCGAGAGCCGACATGAAGCGATCCGTTGTCCAGGGAACGGTGGCGACGGTCGGGATACCGAGACGTTCGTAGACGGCCGCTCGTTTGGCGTCGTATATCCGGGCGACCACCTTGGGCACGCTGAATGTTTCGCGCGCGACGCGCGCGGCGATGATGTTGGAATTGTCTCCCGACGACACCGCGGCGAAGGCGTCCGCACCTTCGATACCGGCTCGCCGAAGGACTTCCTGATCAAAACCGACACCTTTGACGGTGGTGCCCGCAAACCCCTCGGGCAGGCGCCGAAATGCCGTTTGATCTCGGTCGATGATCGCGACCTCGTGCCCGGCATCCTGTAACTGGCCGGCAAGGGACGCCCCGACGCGACCGCATCCCATCACCACAACACGCATGCCGACTCCTCATTGATCTCACCCGAGCAGATGCTCTCCGGAACGGTACCGCGACCGGCGTGGCCTTACGCGACCGCAGGCCCTATTGTTGCCTGGTGTCCACGGTGTCCAAGGCCTCAACGGCGGCGAAGCGGTTGTTGCTCGGGCGTCCATTCCGCAGCGACAAGCTCGGTCATACGCTGCTGCCCAAGCGGATCGCGTTGCCGGTGTTTGCCTCAGACGCGATGTCGTCGGTTGCCTATGCGCCGCAAGAGATCTTCCTTGTGCTCTCGGTTGCCGGGCTGTCGGCCTATACCTACACCCCGTGGATCGGACTGGCGGTCGCGCTGGTGATGGCGGTGGTCGTCGCGAGCTATCGGCAGAACGTGCACGCCTATCCGTCGGGCGGTGGCGACTACGAGGTGGCCACCACCAATCTCGGACCCACCGCAGGCCTGACCGTCGGTAGCGCACTGCTGGTCGATTATGTGCTGACCGTTGCGGTCTCGATCGCCTCGGCCGCGGAGAACATCGGTTCGGCGGTACCTTTCGTGCAGGAACACAAGGTTTGGTTCTGCGTGGTCGCGATCATCCTGTTGACGTCGATCAACCTGCGCGGGCTACGAGAATCGGGTACCGCGTTCTCGATTCCCACCTATGCCTTCATCGTCGGCATGGTGGTGATGCTGATCTGGGGTTTCCTGCGCGTTTTCGTGTTCGGTGACAACATCGAGTCCGAAACTGCGGGCTACGAGATCGTCGCCGAAGAGAACCACCTCGTCGGAATCGCCTTTGTCTTCCTTGTCGCACGCGCCTTTTCGTCCGGTTGTGCCGCGTTGACCGGGGTCGAGGCCATCTCCAACGGCGTGCCGGCCTTCCAGAAGCCCAAGTCGCGCAACGCGGCAACGACGCTGCTGCTGTTGGGAACCATCTCGATCGTCCTGCTGATGGGGATCATCCTGCTGGCCAAGGAAATCGGTGTGAAGTACGTCTCCGATCCGGCCAAGGATCTGATCGGCGCACCGGCGGACTACGAACAGAAATCACTCATCGCGCAACTGGCACATGCGGTGTTCGGCGGATTCAACCCGGGGTTCTACTTCGTGACCGTGGTCACCGCACTGATCCTGGTGCTGGCCGCGAACACCGCCTTCAACGGGTTCCCGGTCCTCGGATCGGTGCTCGCGCAGGATCGTTACCTGCCGCGGCAGCTTCACACCCGCGGCGATCGGCTGGCCTTCTCCAACGGCATCCTGTTCCTGGCCGTCGCCGCCATCGCGTTCATCGTCGCTTTCGGTGCCGAGGTGACGGCGCTCATCCAGCTTTACATCGTCGGTGTATTCGTGTCGTTCACCCTCAGTCAGATCGGAATGGTGCGGCACTGGACCCGGCACCTCAAAACCGAAGGTGATCCCCGGGCCCGGGCCCGGATGATCCGTTCGCGAATCATCAACGGCATCGGACTGGTGATGACCGGGTCGGTTCTGATCATCGTGCTCGTCACCAAGTTCCTTGCCGGAGCCTGGATTGCGATCCTGGCGATGGTCGCGATCTTCGGCCTGATGAAACTAATCCACCGGCATTACGCATCGGTGCAGGCCGAGCTGGACAATTCCGACTACGAGGCCGTGCTGCCGAGCCGGACCCACTCGATCGTGCTGGTCTCGACGCTGCACCTGCCGACCCGGCGGGCGCTGGCATTCGCCCGCGCCACGCGTCCGGACACCCTCGAGGCCATCACCGTGAACGTGGACGAACGGGACACCCGAAAGCTGGTGGCGCAGTGGGAAGACAGTGACATCACCGTTCCGCTCAAGGTGATCGCCTCGCCGTATCGCGAGGTGACCCGTCCGGTCATCGAGTACGTCCGGCGGCTACGGCGCGAGTCGCCGCGGGACGTGGTGACCGTCTTCATCCCCGAGTATGTGGTTGGTCACTGGTGGGAGCAGATCCTGCACAACCAGTCCGCGCTACGGCTCAAGGGCCGCCTGCTCTTCGAACCGGGTGTGATGGTGACGTCGGTACCATGGCAGCTCAGCTCCTCGGATCGGCGAAAGCGTGACCGCACGTACATCGCACCAGGCGACACCCGTCGCGGTGTCGGCTCGCCCCCTGCCGGTCCGACACCAACAGAGAAAACAGGTTTGTAGTGACCGGCTCAGTGCCCGACAAAGAACTCGATGGGCCCGACAGAAAAATTGATGGGCCCGACAAGGACCTCGACGGGCCAAAACAAGAATCCAAGGGAACCGGCAACGGTTGGCTGGGAACCGAATTCGAGATCACCGTCGACCGCTTCGGTCACGGCGGTATCGGGGTCGGCCGCCGCGATGGCCGAGTGGTGTTCATCCGCCACGCATTGCCGGGCGAAACACTGCGGGTGGTGGTCACCGAGGATCGCGGCAAGGGTTTCTGCCGTGCAGAGATCCGCGAGATCCTGCAGGCCTCACCGCACCGCATCGACGCGGTCTGCCAGGTCGGTGCCCCGGTATCTGCCGGTGGTGCCGGTGCGGGCTGCTGTGACCTCTCGCACACCACGGGTGCGTATGCCCGCGAACTGAAATCACAGGTTTTGTCCGAACTGCTTGGCCGGATGGCAGGCATCGAGTGGAACGGCGAGGTGGTCTCGCTCGACCCCGCCGCCACCGTGGCACCCGAAACTCATTGGCGCGTGCGTGAACGCCTCTTCATCGATGCCCAGGGACGTCCCGGAGTGCGCGGATACCAATCCCATTCGGTGATCCCGCGTCTGGATTGCGCGCAGCCGGTTGTCGGGATGGTCGAGGGCCTCGACGAGTTCGGCGAACTCGAGCCCGGTTCCGAACTGATGCTGACCGTCGGCGACGACGGTGGCCGCCACGTGGTCCACATCGCGGCAGCGAACGAACCGCACCGCGGTGGACGCGGCAAACGGCCGCAGTCGGGCCGACGACGGACACAGCAGCAGCGGGCGCAACGATCGACCGCGCGCCGTGAGGTGCTGCTCGCGGGCGAGCCGACCGTGCGTCGCACCGTCGGTGGACGCACCTGGGAGCTGCCCGTGACCGGATTCTGGCAGGCCCATCGGTTTGCGGCGTCCGGCTACAGCGCCACCGTGCGAAGCCTGCTGAAGTCGGCCGGGTTGCCGCGCTCGGTGGTGGCATGGGATCTGTACGGCGGGGCCGGAGTGCTGGCCGGGGCTGTCCTGGACGAGAACGACGAGTCCTGGGGTACGGCCCGCGTCCACATCGTCGAGGCTGACCGCGGCGCGACCGCCGCCGCCGACCTCACCTTCGCCGACGACCATCGCGTCAAGGTTCATCGGGGCAGTGTCCTGACAACGGTCACCGACCTGCCCTCGCCCGACGTGGTCATCGTCGACCCGCCACGCTCTGGTGCCGGCCGCGAGGTCGTCGAACGGATCACTGCGGCCGGGCCCGCAGCGGTCATTGCGGTCGGCTGCGATCCGGCGACATTCGCCCGTGACCTCAGCGACTACCGCCGCGGTGGTTACGAGGTCGATACGCTGCTCGGTTTCGACGCGTTTCCGCTGACCCACCACATGGAAGCGGTGGCGTTGCTGCGCCCCGCAATCCGGGCGAGCGCGTAACCAATCCCTACCGCTCACGGTCTCGAAGAATCCGTAGAGTGGGAGACCACACGTCGTCGCAGCCCGATGGCACCGGTGGCGAAGCACGTCTTTCGCCGCGAGATAGATCGTTGAGAGGATGTTGAATGAGCGTGCTGGATTCGGTTGATTCGCCCGCCGACCTGCGCGAACTGACCGTTGCGCAGATGCAGGATCTGGCCGGCGAGATCCGTGAGTTCCTGATCGCGAAGGTCTCTGCCACGGGCGGTCACCTCGGACCGAACCTCGGTGTGGTGGAGACGACACTGGCAATTCACCGGGTCTTCGACTCACCGAACGATGCTGTGCTCTTCGACACCGGACACCAGAGCTATGTCCACAAGATCGTCACCGGCCGCAAAGACCGCTTCGACAGCCTTCGCCAGCGCGGTGGGCTGACCGGTTACCAGGAACGTGCTGAGAGTGAACACGACTGGATCGAGTCGTCGCACGCGTCCGCGGCGTTGTCCTATGCGGACGGACTCGCCAAAGCCTTCACTCTCACGAAGCAGGAACGGCACGTGGTGGCCGTCGTCGGCGACGGCGCACTCACCGGCGGTATGTGCTGGGAGGCCCTCAACAACATCGCGGCAGGCGATCGCCCGGTTGTCATCGTGGTCAACGACAACGGCCGCTCCTACGCGCCGACCATCGGTGGTTTCGCGCGGCACCTGTCCGGTCTGCGCCTGCAGCCCGGTTACGAGCGTGTCCTCGACGAGAGCCGGCGGGCAGTGCTGAAATTGCCGTTGCTCGGTCAGATCGCCTACGCCGCGCTCCACGGCCTCAAAACCGGCATCAAAGATGCACTGGCGCCGCAGGCGATGTTCACCGATCTGGGCATCAAATACGTCGGACCGGTCGACGGACACGATCAGGAAGCGCTGGAAAACGCGCTCCGACAAGCCAAGTCGTTCGGCGGTTCGGTGATCGTGCACACCGTCACCAGTAAGGGCATGGGCTATCACCACGCCGAGAACCATGTCGCCGACCGGATGCACGCGACCGGCATCATCAATCCCGAAACCGGCAAGTCCACCAGTGTCTCCGCGCCGGACTGGACCTCGGTCTTCTCCGCGGCGCTGATCGAGGCGGGCAGCAATCGCGAGGACGTCGTGGCGATCACTGCGGCGATGCCCGGACCGACCGGACTCTCGGCCTTCGGTGACCGTTTCCCGGATCGGATGTTCGACGTCGGTATCGCCGAGCAGCATGCGCTGACCTCGGCCGCCGGCCTCGCCCTCGGTGGTCTGCATCCCGTGGTGGCGATCTATTCGACATTCCTGAACCGGGCCTTCGATCAATTGCTCATGGACGTCGCCCTGTTGAAGCAGCCGGTGACGCTGGTGCTCGACCGGGCCGGGGTCACCGGCCCCGACGGTCCGAGCCACAACGGCATGTGGGATCTGTCGCTGATGTCGATCGTGCCGGGTATGCGTGTGGCTGCGCCCCGCGACTCGGCGCGGCTGCGTGAAGAGTTGGCCGAAGCGCTGGAGACAAACGACGGACCCACCGCGCTGCGATTCCCGAAAGGTGCAGTCCCGGAGGATATCCGCGCCGTGGAACGCCTGGCTGACGGCACAGATGTGTTGTACCGGCCCGCGCGCGGTGAAAGCGCTGACGTGTTGATCGTCGCGGTCGGCCCGTTCGCGTCACTGGCACTGGACACCGCGGCCCGGCTATCGCAGCAGGGGATCGGTACCACCGTGGTCGATCCTCGCTGGGTGCTCCCGGTGCCCGAGTCGATTGTCGAACTGGCACAGGCACATCGACTGGTGGTGACGGTCGAGGACGGTGGCGTCCACGGCGGTGTCGGTTCGTCGGTGTCGGAAAAGCTTCGGGCCGAGAACATTTCGACGCCGGTGCGGGACGTGGGTATCGCGCAGAGGTTCCTCACCCAGGCTTCCCGGGGTGAGTTGCTCGACGAACTCGGCCTGACCGCGCAGGATGTGGCCCGCGCGATCACCGCCATGGTCTCGAGTATGCAGGCGCCGCTGTCGAGTGCCGACGAGCAAGATCTCAACGACATCAGCTGACGGAGATTCGCTCCACTTCCTCGCATACGCCCCGGTTGCAACCGGGGCGTTTGTGCGTAAGTGGAGCGAATCTATTCGGCGGGTGGGGCAGTCGCGGGAGGAGCGGTCAGCGCTTCGGCGATCACGGGTGCGGTCAGTTCGACCTGCCAGGGGCGGGCGCCGCCCGCGGTCAGTCGCTCTGCCACTGCGTCCGTCGACGGCGAAGCGATACCCTCCCAGCACAATTGGCGGACGAGTTCGGGGAGCAACAGGTTCTCCACCGGAACATCGACGCGTTCGGCGAGCTCGGTCAACCCGGCCCGGACGGCGGTATAGCGCGCCGCGGCCGCTGGTTCTTTACCTTCCCACCGATTGACAGGCGGCAAACCGGTGGTCGGCGGCCGACGTGAGGGGAGTTCGCTGTCGGGAAGGGTGCGCGCGGTCTCGAGCGCGTCCATCCAGCGACCGGCAAGTCGGCGTTGGCGAGGACCACCGAATACCGGCAGTTTGTACAGTTCGTCCAGGGTTTTCGGGTCTGCGACCGCGGCGGCCACGATCGCGGAATCCGGAAGGATACGACCCGGCGCGATATCGCGTCGACGGGCCAGATCTTCCCGCGTGTTCCACAACTGCTGCACCGCGGCCAGGGTCCGCGGTGACTTGATGGTGTGGATCTTCGAGACCCGGCGCCAACGATCAGGACGGGGTACGGGATCGGGCCGAGCCAGGATCGCCTCGAATTCTTGTGCGGCCCAAGTGTCTTTACCTGCTTCGACCAGGGCTTCCTGCACTGCGTCTCGCAACTCGATCAGAACCTCGACATCGAGCGCCGCATAGTTCAGCCACTCGTCCGGCAACGGGCGGCGGGACCAATCGGCGGCGCCGTGGCCCTTGACCAGCCCGAGACCGAGGAAGTGCTCGACCATGGCGGCCAGGTTGACCCTGGGGATTCCGGCGAGCCGCCCGGCCAGTTCGGTGTCGTAGAGCGCCGCGCACCGGAAGTTCAACTCGCGTAGGCACGGGAGGTCCTGGTCGGCGGCGTGCAGGATCCACTCCGGACCGTCGAGGACGTCGGCCACCGGACCGAGTGCCTCGGGGTGCTCGATCGGGTCGATCAGCATCGTCCCGCTGCCGTTGCGCCGGATCTGGATCAGGTAGGCGCGTCCGGAGTAGCGAAAACCCGATGCGCGTTCTGTGTCGAGGGCGATCGGGCCGGTTCCGTCGGCAAGCCGCCGTGCGGCGTCGGCGAACTCCTGCGGTGTGGTCAGAACCGGTGGAACACCGTCGGCCGGTGCAGTCAGCGGGATGGCCGGCGGCCGGGCGGGTTCTGCCCCAGGCTCCGGTGTGTCGGAATCGGTCACGCTTCAGCGAACCCGAGACGTGTCACGCCGGTCGGCGGGAGTCCGGCGGCAAGTGAGAGGACGTTGCAGAAGGCTTCGACATGACCGCTGAGGTCGTCGTTGGTGGCCGTCCACGATGCCCGCAGTTCCAGCTGATGCGCGCGTGGGGGTCCAGCGATGTCGCCATAGCGAACCGAGGTCGTAGACGTCACGGTGCCGCCAAGGGCGGTCACGTCCACGCGGTCCGAGTTCTCGAGCGCTTCGGTCAGCCAGCTCCAGGCAACCTCTGGCAGGAGTGGATCGGTCGCAAGGTCCGCCTCCATCTCGGCCTGGATGAACGCCACCAGGCGCATCGTGCCGTTCCAGGCCTCGTGGCCGTCGGGGTCGTAGAGAAGGATCAACCGGCCGAATGCGGTCCCGTCGGAGTCTGTTGCGATGTCGCCGTCGTCAGGCTGGGTCACCTCTGCGCCGACGGCGTAACTGTAAGGCGCAAGTCGTTGTGGTGGACGTATGCTGCCGAGTTCGATCTCCGACCGGACCTTGGCCGCATGCATCGATTCGATTGCGCTGCGAAAGACCGCAGGCTCGGTCGAGGCTCCGGATGTGGTCACTGCTCGACCGTAGGGCCGATCAGGTCGGACGCAGCGGAGGCGCGCCGAGAGGCACATGGCAGCATGTGGAGGTGATGTCTGAACATGATGCTCGCACTGTCTCTCCGCTGGTCGCGGCTGCCCGCGGACAGGTTCCCAGCCACCGTCCGGTCTGGTTCATGCGCCAAGCTGGGCGCTCGCTACCAGAGTACCGGGAGATCCGCGCTGGTCGCGGGATGCTCGAGGCCTGCTTCGATCCGGAGCTGGTCTGTGAGATTACGATGCAGCCGGTCCGCCGCCATGGCGTCGACGGCGCAATCCTGTTCTCCGACATCGTTGTTCCGCTCAAGGCCGCAGGCATCGACCTCGACATCGTCTCCGGTGTCGGTCCGGTGATCGCCAATCCGGTGCGCACCCACGCCGATGTCCAGGCCCTGCCGATCCTGAGGCCGGAGGCCGTTGGTGCGGTCTCGTCAGCGGTCAAGCTCCTCAAGGCAGAACTCGGGGACACCGCGCTGATCGGTTTCGCAGGTGCACCGTTCACCCTGGCGTCGTATCTGATCGAGGGTGGTCCGAGCCGCAACTACGAGAACACCAAAGCGCTCATGTACTCCGAGCCCGCGGTGTGGCACGAACTGGTCGGCAAGCTCGCCGACATCACGATCGCGTTCCTGCGGGTGCAGCTCGAAGCGGGCGTCGATGCCATCCAGCTGTTCGACTCCTGGGCCGGGGCCCTGTCGGTCGCCGATTACCGCACCTACGCCAGGCCGCATTCGGCTCGGGTGTTCGCCGAACTCGCGTCCTACGACGTACCGCGTATCCACTTCGGTGTCGGCACCGGTGAACTGCTCCACGACATGGGTACCGCGGGCGCCGACGTGGTCGGTGTCGACTGGCGGATCCCGCTCGACGAGGCCGCGCGTCGCGTCGGACCCGGCAAGTCACTGCAGGGCAACCTCGATCCGGCCTTGCTGTTCGCTCCGTGGGAGGTCGTGGAAACCCACGTCCGTCGCATCGCCGCCGAAGCCGACGCCGCGATGGCCGCCGGTGCTGCGGGCCACATCTTCAACCTCGGTCACGGCGTACTGCCGACCACCGACCCGACCATGCTGACGCGGGTGGTGGAGCTGGTGCATTCGCTGTGACCCCATCGCGGCTGGCAGTGATCGGTGGCGGTATCTCGGGTTTGACGGCTGCGTATCGGCTGCGGGCGCTACTCGGGCCGACTGCCACCATCGACCTTTTCGAGGCCACAGACCGGCTCGGCGGCACCCTCAAGGGTGTCGACCTGGCCGGCGTGCGGCTTGATGTCGGCGCCGAAGCATTCCTGGTTCGTCGCCCGGAAGTCCCGGCGCTGCTGGCCGAACTCGGTATCTCGTCGCGGATGGTGCATCCGGGCACGCTCGGTCCCCGGATCCTGGCCCGCGCGGTCCTGGAGCCGATGGCGCGGCCAACACTGATGGGGATCCCCGCCGATCCGGCCGTGGTCGCGCATCTCGCCGAACCCGCCGATCTGGCGTTGATGACCGACGAACCCACTCGACCGCTCGAGTGGACATCCGGTCAGGACGTCTCCATCGGGGGATTGGTCGCGCAGCGTTTCGGCCGCTCGGTGGTCGACCGCAGTGTCGATCCGATGCTCTCCGGTGTCTATTCGGCGCGGGCCGACGATCTGGGTCTGCGTGCAGTGCTGCCGGCGCTGGCCGCAAAGCTGGATGCCGGGGTTTCCAGTCTCACCGCAGCGGTCACCGACCTGCTCGGCGCCGCATCGGGGCAGGGACCCATCTTCGGTGCGCTGGCGGGTGGATATTCCGAACTCATCGACGTTCTCATCGAGCGGTCCGTGGCCACGCTGCGCACCGGGACCATCGTCACCGACATCCGGCGCGGCGACGACGGCTGGCTTGTCGACGGCGTCGCCTACGACGGGGTCGTCTGTGCGCTCACCGCGCCCGCCGCAGCCCGGGTGATGAACTCCGAGCCCGAACTCGCGAAGCCGCTGTCGGGAATCGACATCTCCGGATCCGCCGTCGTGGCACTGGCGTTGGGGCCGGAGGTGATCCTGCCGGAGTTGTCCGGAGTGCTGGTGGCCAGCGATGAAACCGTGGTGCGGGCCAAGGCGTTCACCTTCAGCAGTCAGAAGTGGCCGCATCTGGCGGGCAACGGCGCCCTCGTCCGCGCGTCCTATGGCCGGTTCGGTGCGTCCGTCGCCGACATCGATGACGATCAGCTGATCGCCTGGGCCAGGCGCGACCTGTCCACCGTCATCGGTATCTCGGGTAGTCGCAGCGGGCCTGTGCAACCGGTCGATGCGGTGGTGCAGCGATGGCCTTCGGGGCTGCCGCGCTACGGGACCGGGCATGCCGAACTGATCGCCGAGCTCGATCGCAGACGTCCGCGTGGCCTGGCCCTGGCCGGTGCCAGCTACAACGGGGTGGGGGTCCCGGCCTGTGTCGGCCGGGCAGACCGCGCAGCGCGCCAACTGGTCGCCGACCTGACCGCCTGACCTTCGGCGCATCGGTGCCCCTGGGCTGCCGAGACGTTGTCGGTGGGTGGCAGTATGAAATCCATGACCCGCCTGGATTATGCCGAAATCAATGCCACTGTCCGCTATCTGATGTTCTCAGTTTTTTCGGTTCGCCCCGGAGAGCTGGGTGACGACCGGACCGAGGCGATTGCCGATGCCACCAAGTTCTTCGATTCGCTGGAAGAGCGTGGCGTCGTGGTCCGCGGTCTCTACGACGTCGCCGGCCTGCGGGCTGATGCCGACTTCATGATCTGGTGGCATTCGGAAGAGGTCGAACAGATCCAGGCCGCCTACGCGGATTTCCGCCGCACCACGATCCTAGGCAAGGCCAGCAACTCGGTCTGGAGCAACGTGGCGCTGCATCGTCCGGCCGAGTTCAACAAGAGTCACATCCCGGCCTTCCTCGCCGGTGAGGAAGCGGGCAAGTACATCTGTGTGTACCCGTTTGTGCGGTCGTACGAGTGGTACCTGCTGCCCGACGAGGAGCGCCGCAAGATGCTCGCCGACCACGGCAAGGAAGCCCGCGGCTACAAGGACGTGCGCGCCAACACGGTCTCGTCGTTCGCTCTGGGCGACTACGAGTGGCTGCTGGCCTTCGAGGCACCCGAACTGCACCGGATCGTCGACCTCATGCGCGATCTGCGGGCCACCGAGGCCCGCATGCACGTTCGCGAGGAGACACCGTTCTACACCGGGCCGCGGGTCGAGGTCGACAAGCTGATCGCCTCCCTGCCCTGATCTGATGGCATAGGTAAACGAGCGGCACACGCAAACGATCCAGAAGCACGAGGACGAGCCACAAATATGTGGCTCGTCCTCGTATTTCCGGATCGTTTGTGGCAGTGGTGTCGGGTTTGTGCCAGTGGCGTCAGGCCAGTTGTTCTGCCTGGATCGGTTGATCTCTCTTGCGAAGATCGAGGTACCGGAAGAGCAGCGAACAGAACACCGCGATCATCAGCAGGGACCAGCCCCAGGTGACCTTGTTGTATTCGATGGCCCGACCGAAGGCTTCCCACCGAATCGAGTAGTAGGCGTCGAAGGTGAAGCAGCCGTAGATACCCAGCCAGGCCGGCCAGTTCCGGATGGCCGAGCCGCGCAGCAGCACGGTCATCAGCAGCGGGAACAGGAGCATCGAGTAGTAGCCCTGGCCGAGTGAACCGACCAGCCACGAGGTGCACAGCAGAACGCCGGACGAGGTTGCCATCCACAGCAATTCGTCGGTTTTGCGGTAGTAGCGGTACAGGAACCAGAGACTGAACGCCGCCATCGCCACAAAGGCCAGACGCAACAGCCAGACCAGCCAGGTGTCGACACCGAAGTAGGCGCCGCTGCCGACGATCGAACTGTTGTAGTAGTCGCGGGCTTCGAACAGATACGGCGCCGTGCGGGTGAAGAAATCCATCGGATCGGCCGACAGCGGCCAGGCCATCGCGGTCAGCAGGATCGGCATTCCGATCGCGCCGACGAACACCTTCCACTGTCGGTTGAGCAGAGGCAACAGGAGCAGCACGGCCAGAACCGGTTTGACCGCGATCGTGATACCCAGCGGGATACCGGCCCACAGGTCTTTGTGTTTGAGTGCCCAGGTCATGAACAACAATTCACCCAGCAGCACAAAGGAATTGAAGTTCACGAAGATCAGCGTGTGCGCGACGCTCTCGGACAGGAAGAACACGAACAGCACCACCGGCATGACCGGTGAGCGCCATGAATACCCGAACATCCGGGTGATCAGGAAGGCGCAGAAGACCAGGACCACCACCGAGGCGAAGATGAAGAGCCAGCGGGCCTTTTCCGGGTCGAGATAACCCAGCGGCGCCATCAGCATGGTGCCGGACGGGGGATACAGGTAGTGGGGATCGACGGTGTTGTAGTTGCCGTTGTAGACGGGTTCGTTGCGCAGGAACGCCAGCGCGGCCCGGTACACCGGTGCGAAATCGTCGGTTCGGTCGCCGTTGACACCCAGGATCAAGGACCGCTGGATCACCATCAGGATGGCTACGGGCCACAGCACCATCGTCACGATGCGGCCGATGTCGACCTGCGGAAACAGCAGCCGATCACGGATCGTCGCAGGGCTGGTCGTCACATGTTCGTCGTCGCGGGTGTCATTCATCGGCACTGCCGCACCGTACTACGGCCGCCGGTGGTCGCGGTGGCCGACACGGGACTCAGGCCGGACATGCGCCCGTCGTCGGGGGCTCCCCGGAGCGGGCGTAAGACATGACCGCCTCGCCTGCACAGTCGGAGTGGGCGATCACCGAGTAACCGAGCCCTTCCCACGTCAGCATGGAGAAGTCGGCGCCGGCACCCACCAAACCGCCGTTGACACCGTCCGTTGCCACGGGACCGTTGATCGGGTCGCCTGCGCCCCGGAGCACCAGGACGGGCACCGGCAGCTCGCTCAGGGACGGCGTGCCGTCGCCGGAGGGGAATCCGTTGCATCGCAGGAGACCGAGCGCGGCATTGCCGCCGGTCAGGGGGTACTGCTGAGTCCACTCGGTGATGAGGTCGGCGATCTGGTTCTGGCCGACGGGTTCGGTGGTGTCGTTGCAGCGCGAGAGCAGTTGACCGTCGCTGCCGCGCAGTTCCCTGGCCTGCTCGATCGCCGCGCGCAATGGACCGAGGGTGCCGTCGTCGGCCTTGCTCAGCATGTCGGAGGTGGCCGCGATGACGTCGGGCCGGTCACCGGGTGCCAGCGCGATGGTGGTGGTCAGGGCGAGCAGGATGTCGGTGTCGGAGAGCCCACCGACCTCACCGGCACGGGCCCGATCGAGAAGTCCGGCGATCGTGGCCGCGGGATCGGCGCCGAGTGAACAGCTCACCGCCCGGCACTGTTCGGCGAAGGTGCGCAGGGCGGCAGTGGTGCCTTCTGCGATCTGCTGGGCAGAGCTCTGGGCGTTCGCGCCATACGGGGCCGGGGTGTCGAGGACCAACCGTGCGACGTGGTCGGTGTACAGACCGGCGTACGCCAGTGCCACCCGGGCGCCGTCACCGACCCCGATGATCCCGATGCGCTCGACGTCCCACAGGACGCGCAGCTCTTCGAGGTCTGCAGCCGCGTTGTTCGTGGTGAATTGCACCTGGTGGGGGCTCAACGTCTCCGTGCAGCCGTCGGATGCGGACGTCGCGGCGGCGGCGAGACGGCGTTCGCGGTCCGCGGTGTCGTCGGCGGGCACGCTGAAGCCGTTGCTCAGCAGGGTGTTGCGTTCGAGGTTGGTCATGCAATCGAGGGGGAGCGACTCGCCGGTGCCCCTACGGTCGACGGCGACCACCGGGTTGCCTGCCAGGAGGGCGGCGCCATCTCCGGAGGCCAGCGACACCAGGGCCCGGGCCGAGGCGAGATCGGTGCCAGAGGTCAGGACCAGCGGTGGCGCGTCGGCCGGGGTCGCCGATGATCGGGCCCGCACCGCGGACACCAGGACGGAATCCATGCTCTGGACACCGGGTGTGACCGTGTTCGTGTAGTTCGCGCAGTCGAGGGTGATGCCGGCGGGCAGCGAGGCGACACCGAACCGGTCGACTGTTTGATCGGTGCATTCACTCCAGTTGAGATCCGATGCGGGCACAGCCAGGGGAGGTGGGGGCGGGGTGGTCTCCGGCGCCTGCCCGCCATTGCCGTCCTGCTCGATCACGAGATCGGGGCCGGGGTCGGGACCGGCGGAACAACCGGCGAGCGTGCCGATCGTCACTGCCGTGGCCAGCGCGCACAGTCGTAGCCGGCGGCGGATCACGGTGGGGCGTCGCATGATGGCGAGGGTACTGGCCTGTTGTGTCATCGCGGATCGCGCACCCAGCGCACGTACAGGTAGTCCTGATCGTCGGCGATGACGTGAGCCCGTCGCATCCGGCGGTCGGCGGTGCCACCTGCGGTGAGGTGCTTGGCGGCTCCGGCAGTGAGCAGCGGTGCGACCGTGACGCACAGCTCGTCGAGCAGATCCTGGTCGAGCAGTGTGCCGAGCAGCGATGGACCCCCTTCGCAGAGAACCCGCGGCCTGCCACTTCCGGCCAGATGTGCGGCGACCGCGGCCATGTCGACACTGTCGGAGCCGCAATCGACGAGCGTGGCACCGGCCTGGAGAAGGCGTACGCGTGCGTCGTCGGGGGCGTTGCGGCAGGTGAGGATTTCGGTGCCGGCGTCGGTGATGAGTGGGTTGTCGGCGGGAATGTTGAGTGAGCTGCTCACCAATGCCAGTGTCGCCGTCGGGGATTGACCCAACCCGGCGCGACGATCAGCCAGGTCGGGGTTGGCCTGCACCGGTCCATAACCTTCCGCGACTGCGGTCCGCGCCCCGACGAGCACCACGTCGGCCAGTGCGCGCAGTACCGTGAACAACTGGTGGTCGCCATCGCCGCCGAGGCCACCGGAGAGGCCGTCGACCACCGCTGCACCGTCGATCGAACCGATCATGTTCGCGCGCATCACCACGCCGCCTGACGGGACCGGGGGATAAGCGTAGAGGTCCGCGAGAGCATCGGGCCCGAGGTCCGCCCCCGTGGTACCCGCGCGGTCAGCGCCGCGGATTCCTGTGAGCTGGGTCGCTTTCGTCAATGGGTGCACGGAACCATTCTGACCACTTGACTAGGCTCTCGACATGCCAGCACGTCTGAGCGACCGCACGCCGCAGGTCGCACCCGAGGCCCTCATCGGTGAGATGGTTCCGCCGTCGATGTTCGACGAGGTCAGTTTCGACTCCTACATACCCGATCCCAACGAGCCGAGCCAGGCTCAGGCGGTTGCTGCTGCACGCGCATTCGTCGAACGTGCCAAGAAGGTCAAGAGCGGCAAAAAAGGCCTGTTCGGACGCAAGTCCGCGCCGCAGGCCGGACTCGGGCTCTACCTGGACGGTGGGTTCGGTGTCGGTAAGACCCACCTGCTGGCCTCGATCTATCACGCGATGCCAGAGCCCAAGGCGTTCGCGACGTTCGTCGAGGTGACGCACGTGGTGGGTGCGCTCGGATTCGTCAACGCCCTCGAGCGGCTCTCGGACCACACGGTGCTGTGTATCGACGAATTCGAACTCGACGATCCCGGCGACACGATGTTGGTGTCGCGGTTGCTGACCGAACTCTCGGCGAAGGGCGTCTCGATCGTCGCCACGTCGAACACCCTGCCGGGGCAGCTCGGTGAGGGCCGCTTCGCAGCCCAGGACTTCCTGCGGGAGATCAAGAAGCTCTCGGCGGTCTTCGAGGCGATTCGCGTCGACGGTCCCGACTATCGCCATCGTGATCTGCCGCCCGCGCCCGATCCGGCCACGGATGCCGAGCTGCGGGAACTGGCGGAGAACACCCCGAACGCCACCCTCGACGACTTCGACGAACTGTGCGCGCACCTGGCCAAACTGCATCCGTCGAAGTACAAGGCATTGCTCGAGGGCGTCAGCGTCGCCTGCGTCTCCGGGGTGCACCCGGCCGCCGATCAAACGGTGGCATTGCGGATCGTCGTCCTCGCCGACCGGCTGTACGACGCAGGCATCCCGTTGATGGTCTCGGGGTCGAAGCTCGATGAGATCTTCACCGAAGAGATGTTGAACGGTGGTTACCGCAAGAAGTACCTGCGGGCGACCTCTCGTCTGCTGGCGCTCTCGCGGTTCGCCGAATCCAGATAGCCGGCAGCGAGCCGATCCCGGCCGGATCGTCCCGGCATTAGGCTGGTCAGATGGCTGATCCCCAGGCACCACACGTGCACCCCACCGATCTGGCGGAGTGGAGCCGGTGGCTCGCGGCCAACCACGACACGTCACCTGGTGTGTGGCTTGTGTTCTGGCGCAAGGAATCCGGCAACGTGCCCCTCGACTACGACGGGGCTGTCCGAGAGGCACTGTGCTGGGGATGGATCGACGGCCACACCCGATCCATCGACGACGACCGTCGCGGGTTGTGGTTCACCCGCAGAGGGCGCAGCAGCGCGTGGGCGGCATCGAACAGGGCGCGGGTCGCCGATCTGATCGCGGAAGGCCGAATGCGGCCGCCCGGACAGGCAGTCATCGACGAAGCCAAGGCCACCGGCTTGTGGAACCTCCTCGAGGATGCCGAGGCGCTCATCGAACCGGCGGAGTTGGCATCTGCGCTCGACGCCGATCCGGCGGCCCGCGGTCACTGGGACGGATTCCCGCCCAGCGTGCGGAAGTTCGCGCTGACGCAGATCGCCATGGCCAAGAGGTCGGAGACGAAGCGTAAGCGCATCACCTCGATCGTGGAGAAAGCTGCCAGGGGCGAACGGCCCTGACCGGGAGTCGGCTCAGGCGGAGCTTTCGTCGGGCCTGCGGGCGAAGATGAAGTCGTTGCACCTGGTGCCGCTGACCTGAAAGGTCTTGTGGCCCACGATGTCAAACCCCATCTTTTGGTAGAAGCGTTGTGCCCGCAGGTTTTTCTGGTTGACGCCGAGCCAGACCAGCGCACTGCCGGCCTCGGCTGCGTGATTCAGCGTCGCGGCCATCAGCCCGGCTGAGGCATCGCGGCCGTGGTGGCCGGGCAGCACATACATTTTCGACAGCATGGTCACCGGGCGCACGGTGATGGTCGCCAGCACATCGCGGTCGGTGGGCTCTTCGTCGATGACAAGTGCGTACCCGGTGATCGCCGAGGTGGCGGGGTCGACGGCCTTGAAGACGTGATGTGTGGGGTCGGCCATGAAGGCCAGGAAATGCTCCGCAGTCAGGTTGTGGGCCACGAACTGGTCGATGTCGGCGATCGTGAGCTCTGGTGGACACGCGAGAGGGAAGGTCACAGCTGCAACGGCCGCGATTTCCGCGGCGTCTTCAGGCGTGGCGATGAGGATCTGCGAGGTGGCGTACTCGGGCATGTGGCCGGTCATCCTTGTTGGTCGGCGGGGCGGAGGAGGATTTCGTTGATGGCCAGGTGCCGTGGCCGGGTGAGGACGAAGGCGACGATCTCGGCAATCTCTTCCGGGGTGACGGTGGCGACGTCGTAGGCCTGCTGGATGGTCTCGCGGGTCGCCTCGTGGGTGATGTGCGTGGGTAGTTCGGTCGCGACGATGCCGGGTTCGATCAGAGTGACGCGGACCTCGGGCAACAGTTCCTGACGGAGCGATTCCGACCATCCGTTGAGGCCCCACTTGGTGGCCGCATAGACGCCGTTGCCTGCCCGAGCGGTCCGTCCGGCGACCGAGGAGATGTTGACGATGTCGCCTCCACCGTCTTTGATCTGGTCGAGGAACACCTCGGTGGTGGTGATCGCACCGAGCAGGTTGACCTCGATCATGTTGCGGTAATCCGCGCGCTGTTCGGACGAGAAGGGGCCGAGCAGCATGACGCCTGCGTTGTTGACCAGTACATCGGCTCCGCCCAGTTCGGACCTGACCTGCTCTGCAGCAGCGACGAGTGCGTCGCGGTGGGTGACGTCGGCGGCGATGGCGACCGCGCCCTCGCCGAGTTCGCCTGCCAACGCGGTGATGCGGTCGATCCGGCGAGCCAGCAGCGCAACGCGGTACCCGGACGCGTGCAGTGATCGGGCGGTGGCGGCACCGATGCCCGACGAAGCGCCGGTGATGACTGCCACCGGGGTGCGGGTGGGGCTGTCGTTCATGGTGTTCCTCCTGTGCGGGCGTCAGAAGATGGACTTCGGGCCGCGTCGGCCCTCGGGCACACCCTTTTAGTTCATCACCCTTCGTGCCGCGACGTCGACGATTCGGAGTCGACGGTTCCAGTGAGCTCGATGTCCTCGAGTTCGGCGACCAGGGTGCCCGCTGCCGCGTCGCGCCTGATGATCGCACCGAGTCCGGTTGCGGCCTCGGTATACGACGGAACCTCCAGGATGCGCTGCGTGGCCCGGGCGATCTTGCGGGGTGTTGCCTTGCGCGGCAGCGTGATCCCGGCGCCCCGGACACTGACCCGGATGGCATTGTCGGCCTGGTCCCGGCCATGGGGCAGCGCCACGATCGGTACACCCGCGGCCAGAGCCCGGACAACCGTGCCGTGGCCGGCGTGGGTGATGACCGCGCGGGCATGTTCCAGGACCGCCGAGTGGGGTGCAGCGGTGACGACGGTGACGTTGTCGGCGGCGTTCAGCGAGGTGGAATCGATCGCCGGACCGGTGGTCACATAGCCGCGAACCGGCATCTGAGCGAGCGCGTCGATGATGCGTTGCAGACAGTCCACCTGGTCCTGAAATGTCGATGAGAGGGCCACCAGGACCAGTGGGGCATCGCCTGGGGGAGGTGTCCACGGTGTCGAGCCGGTCCATGCCGGATCGTCGAGGACGGCTCCGACGTACCGGACGTGATCTGGCATCTGCGCGGGGAAGTCGAATTCGGCGGAGGTGAGCACGAGGTGTTTGCGCGCCGCGTGGACCTGATCGAAGAACTCCGGCACCGGAGCCAGTCCGTAGGACACCCGCAGTGCGTTCAGCGCCTCGGTGCCCTTGTTCCACTGCCCGAGCGTCACTGTTCGAACGATGCGATCACGGAGTCGGGTCAACCGGCCGCGGGCGGGCGGTAGGCCGAGCCCGACCGGCGGCATGTCTTTTGCCGGCAGGAGATACGCGTTGGCGAACGGCACATCGAACGGAACTCCACGGGCCTGCGCTGCAACCATCGCGCCGACCGCGAAAAACGAACAGATCGCCAGATCGGGATGTACGTCGTCGATGGCCGCGACCATGTCGCGGGCGTAGGCGGGGGCCGGGCCGACGAACTGGCGATCGCGGAGCCTGGAGAACAAGGTGATCGGGTTCGAGCATTCCCAATCCTGCAGCGGATCGTCCTGTGCGCTGCGGGACGGACGATTCGGTGCGGATGTCCACGGCATAAAAGTTGCGCCGACGGCTTCGACGTCGGAGATCATCGAGTCCTCGGCGAGGACGGTGACACGGTGGCCACGTTCGACGAGTCTGCGGGCGGCCCCGAGTTCTGGGGGTACTGTGCCGCCGCCGTCGACGAGGGCGAAGAGGTACGTGTGAGTGTTCATGTTCTGGTTCCTTTCAGGACGCCGACGACCAGATCGGCCATCGATTGTTCGGTTGCCGACCGGCTCAGACGAAGATCGCGGCGCAGCAGTTTCCAGACGTAGACATCGGTGGCCGCATGCAAGGTGTGCAGTGCGTGTGCGCGTGCAGTCGGATCGGTGGGGAGGTGGTCGCCGAACATCGCGGCCAACCACTGCTGGTGATGGGTCCGGGCTTTGTCCAATGCGGCGGCCAGGTCGGGGAAGCGATCCGCGGACATCGCCCACCGGACGTTCGCGTCGCCCATCAGTTCGTATTCGCCGACCAGTGCGCTGATGGCGCCGCTGATGTCGCCGGGCCGCGCGGCGTGACGGGCGGTGTTGGTCTGCTCCGCCAACGACTCGGCCAATCCGAGAACCACCCCGGCCTTGGATTCGAAATGATTGAGCACGGTCTGGTGAGAAACCCCGGACGCTTTGGCGATCGATGCGAGCGTCACGTCCTCGAACGCCTTCTCCATGAAGAGGTCCTTCGCGGCGGCGAGGATTCGCTCCCGCGTGGCAACTTTGCTCTCGGCGCGGCCGGTCTGGGTGTAAGCACGTGTTGTTTTCATTTGACTGCCACTCAAGCACTGACTTGAGTGACGGTCAAGCGAATTCATTCGAAGAACACAAAAAAGCCGAGCCGCATGAGCGGCCCGGCTGTGGTTGAGGTGGCAGTGGCTGTAAGCGCTGTGGAGTCAGATCAGGACTGCGGACGTGGCGCAGATGCGCTGCGCCGCGGCGTGCAGGGCCCGGTCGCGTTGCGCGAGATCGCGATGTTCGCGCGTGATGGGAAGAAGATTGGTCAGCACCTGGCTGCCGCTCATCGGGTAGTTGTTGTTGCTGACCCAATCGAGCGTGTAGCGCAGGGCATCGCGATCACCGGTGTCGTTCATAGTGGTTCCTCAAACGTGTGGATCTATCTGGACACAAGAAAAACCCAGCCGCTGGGCCGGGTTCTTCTTTTCGAACTATGGTGCGCGATACAGGGATTGAACCTGTGACCTCTTCCGTGTCAGGGAAGCGCTCTCCCGCTGAGCTAATCGCGCGAGATCTTGTTTAGTTTTAGCCTATCCAACTTTTGGAGGCGGCGACGGGAATCGAACCCGTGTGCACGGCTTTGCAGGCCGTTGCCTCACCACTCGGCCACACCGCCACGGTGAATCTCGTTCTTCGAGCGGATGACGGGATTCGAACCCGCGACCCTCACCTTGGCAAGGTGATGCGCTACCAGCTGCGCTACATCCGCATTCGGAACCAGGGTCTTGGTCGTGCTGTCCTGGCAACGAGGACAAACATTATCGGACCGACCCGCAAAGTCACAAATCGCCTGATCAGCCCATTTTTCGGCAAAACGCCGCGGGTGTTGATCGAGTTTCGGGTGGTGTCGGTGGGGTTGGTGGGATCGACCTTGCGATTTGGATCAGCCCGGGGTGATCGTGTTAATGTCTTCCGGTCGCAACCGAAGGATTTCGGTCACGACAATCTGGTCCCGTGGCTCAGTGGAAGAGCGTCCCGTTCACACCGGGAAGGTCGCTGGTTCGATCCCAGCCGGGACCACAAGTTCAGCGAGTGAGTTCCACGATGACCGGGCCTCCGGTGTTCTCGATTTCCAGCAGCTGCGCGTTCGGCGCTGAGGTCACCTGTCCGCCGGTCGCCCGGACCGTGTAGCCCCCCGGATAGTGACGGTCGACGGGGACGAAGATCTCGGTCGGTGCGCGCACGCCCGCACGTGGCGTCCATTCCAGCACCATGCGTCCCGTTTCTGGATCGTACGAATAGCGGTTGGGCACCCCAGAGATCGCCTGCGGAGACGGACGTGCGATCACATCCGCCATCGGTTGCCGAATGGTGCTCATGTCATCGGGATCGTCGAACAGGTCGCCGTCGCCGATTCCGCCCGGATAGTCGATCCAGTCCTTGTAGCCCCAGAGCATCCAGCCGGTCAGGTATTTGTCACTGAGTTGCATGATGCGTTCGATCTCGACCACGTCCTGCGTGTCGCCGAACTCGGTCTGCACCACCGCGGCACCCATCCGGTCGGCCGCATCGATCGCATTGCGGTAGACGGTGTTGTCCAGCTCGGGGCAGGCCGGATACCCGAGCGCTGTGGACTCCTGGTCGGCACTCTTGGTCGCCAGCGAGGTACCGCAGTAATCGTGGAATCCGAACACCACCGGCTCGACTTCCGCCGGTGGCGGCTGTAGGAACGTCGGCGATCCGATGTCGGCGATCAGATGCGGCTCATAGAACACCGGGGTGGCGCGGTCGACCGAACGCACCGCGAGGGCGAGTTTGTCCTGCAGCGGTTGTAGCTGGTTCTTGTCGAAGTCCGCACACCCACCCGGCGGCAGACAGCTCGGGAACGCCGTCCCCGGCCATGGCTCGTTGAACAGGTCGTAGCCGAGGAGATGATCGTTGCCGATGCCCTTGGACTGCACCGCTTGCGCGACGGTGCGCCACGCGCCCGCCATCGCATCAGCGATGCCGTCCCGATTGGCGTAGAGATTGTCGAACGCCCGCTGCAGTGCGGGGTTGGTGAAAGCCGAGGCACCTTGGGTGATTTCCGGTGGATTCGGCCAGTCGTCGGTGAAGGTGGCCCAGTCCGGGAATCCGGCGCCGTTCACCTTTTCGTTGTAGTTGTCCTGATGGAACTCCAGCAGCACCCAGATCCCGTTCCGGGTCAGCACGTCGACCTCGCGGAGGATCTCGTTCAGATAGGCCCGATCGATCACGCCGCGGGTGGGTTCCAAACCCTTCCAGAACCAGGCGAGCCGAACGGAGTTGACGCCCAACGACGTCAGCAGCTCGGCATCTCGATCGGTGACCGCTTCTGCAGGCGGGTGATAGGGAGGCTTCTTGTGGGCGATCTGCAGTCCGTGGAGGTAGATCGTGCGTCCATGGGCGTCGATCAGCCACCGTCCATCCGTGCTGACCCCATCCGTCCCGGCCGAGGACATACGCGGATCGGCGCTGGATCCGGCCGCGGGGAGAAGCAGTGTCGCGATGGTCAGCATCACGACGAGGGACACGATGGTGCCGGCACGTGGCCGCAACGATCCGGTTGTCATCAGAATCCTTGGTGGTCGCCCATGGACGGGGTTCAGGTTCCGATCAGTCAACCATCCGGGATTCGTCGTCGCGCCGTTATCCGTGGCGCATCGCCCAGTCGACCAGCGGGGTTCCCGCTCGCCACTCCGCACGCACACGGTCGACGAGTGCCGGGGTGTGGATGAAGTCCTCGAACCCGAAGTCGCGGGTGGCGGTGAGGGTCTTGTGGCGCAGCAACGCGATCCGGGGATGGTTCACGTCCCACCCACGAGGCGCGGTCTTGAGTTGGCTCCCGCCGATGTCCCAGCCGTCCGCCCGCATGGTCTCGACGAGATGTTCCAGCTCGGGGCCGTGGAGATCGTTGTCGATCGCGGCCCGCAGATTCGCGAGTCGTTCGGCAGAGGTGTCGTAGTAGCCGACGGCGACCTTCACCCCGGGTGCACCGATCTGTACGTAGTAGCCGGTCGCCGGTCCGACGGCCACAAACGCGCCCTGGTGCGTCTTGTACGGGGTCTTGTCCTTCGCGAATCGCACGTCACGGTAGGGGCGGAACACCTTGGGTGCACCGAATTCCTCGCTCAGGGCCTCGGTGAGTTCGCGCATCGGGCCTGCGACAGCGAGTTGGTATGTCTGCTTGTGCGCATCCCAGAACGCTCTGGAGTTGTCCTGCTCCAAGTCGTCGTAGAAGTCGAGTGCGGCCTCGGGGAATCCCTGAAAGCTCATCGTCGGATTCTACGTGGGCGTGGTTTGCCGCTGACCTCCACTTGCCCCGGTAGGCCTTGAGCGGCTACTAATTGAATTCTGGATGAGAATTGCGTTCTCGCTCAGAGAGATCTATGTATTCACAGGTGCGACCGAGGTGAGGACGTGCACGCCCATGTTGTTGGAGCTGTCTGACGATCAAGAGTTCTTCCGGGACACCACGGACCGGTTCCTGTCGGCCAAGGTGCCGGTTGCAGAGCTCCGTCGTCTTCGGGACGACCCGGTCGGGTATCCGTCGGACTACTGGCGCAAAGGCGCCGAGCTCGGTTGGACCAGCCTGCTGGTCGACGAGCGGCACGGTGGTGGATCCATCAGTGGGTCGGGGCTCGCCGACCTCACACTGGTCGCCCACGAGTTCGGCCGCCACGCTGCGCCAGGTCCGCTGCTGCCCACGAACGTCGTCGCCGCACTGCTGAACACCGAGGGCTCCGATGAGCACGTTGCGGTGCTCGAAGCCCTTCTGGCGGGCACGGCGACCGCGGCCTGGGCGCTGGCCCGGCCGAACCCGAAATCATTGGTGGCCGTCCCCGCGACCTCGATCACCATCGACGGCGACGAGGTGGTGGTTCACGGGACCAAGCGGCCCGTCGAAGGTGCTGCCGCCGCCGACCACCTGCTCGTGGTCGGGCGGACCGGAGAAGGTCTGTCGCAGGTGCTCGTCCCGCGGACCGCCGCAGGCGTCACGGTCAAGCCCCTGCAATCGATCGACCTGACCCGGCGCTACGCCGCCGTCGACTTCGACAATGTTCGCGTGCCGCGTTCGGCGCTGGTCGGTGAGCCGGGGCAGGCTCGTGAGGCCGTCACCCGCGGTTGTCAGGTGGCGATCGTGATCAGCTGCGCCGAGTCGGTTGGCGCGATGCAGTCGGTGTTCGACATGACACTCGAGTGGGCTTTCGACCGCTATTCCTTTGGCCGGTCCCTGGCCTCCTACCAGGAGATCAAGCACCGTTTTGCCGACATGAAAATGTGGCTCGAGGCGAGCCACGCGGTCGCCGACGCCGCCGCCGCGGCGGTTGCCGCGCAGGCCCCGAATGCGGCAGAGGTCGTCAGTGCCGCCAAGGCCTACATCGGTCAATACGGCGAAGAACTCATGCAGGACTGCGTGCAGATCCATGGCGGGATCGGTGTCACGTTCGAACACGACCTGCACCTGTACAGCCGGCGCGCGAGTGCCAATCGATCCACCTTCGGAGTTCCTGCCGATCATCGTCAACGCATCGCCGACATCGTCCTGCGCCAGGAGGCCACGGTATGACCGCCCCCAATACAGACACCGACATCGAATCTGTCGAGGACTTCGGCGCCCGCGCGCGGGCCTGGGTTCAGGACAATCTCAAGCGATCCGACCCCGCCGCCCACATCGGGGTCATGCGCAACGAGGGCAGCGACGAGGAAGAAGTCGCTCTCGTCGCGCGCGAGCGTGAGATCCAGCGCATGTTCTACGACGCCGGATTCGCAGGCATCTGCATCCCGCGCGAATACGGCGGGCGCGGTTTGACCCGGGCGCACCTGAAAGCGCTCGACGACGCGCTCGGCGGATACGAGTACCCGGCCCGCCTGCAGTCGCCCACGTTTGCGCCCTGTGTGGGTGTCATCCTCGACTACGGCACCGAAGAGCAGAAGAAGCAGCACATCCCCGCCATCTTGAAGGGCGAGGAGATCTGGATGCAGTTCCTCTCCGAACCCAGCGGTGGGTCGGATGTGGCAGGCGCGCTGACCACGGCGGTGCGTGACGGTGACGAGTGGGTGCTCAACGGTTCGAAGATCTGGACCACCGGCGCCTGGTGGTCGGACTGGGCGCTGTGCCTGGCCCGCACCAACTGGGACGTACCCAAGCACCGCGGACTGACCGTCTTCATGCTTCCGCTGCGCCAACCCGGGATTGAGGTGCATCGCATCGAACTCCTCAACGGGTCGCGGGAGTTCTGTCAGGAGTACCTGACCGATGTCAGGGTCCCGGACAGCGATCGGGTCGGTGAGATCGACAACGGCTGGAAGGTCGGCACCGGCTGGATGTTCCATGAGCGGATGGCTCATCACTCGCCGTATACGACGATGCCTGCGGGGTCGGCCCGCGGTGGTTCGCGCGTGCCCGAACTGGTCGAGGTGCTGCAGGATTCCGGCCGGGCCGACGATCCGATCAGTCGCGATCTTATCGGCGAGGCGCGGATGTTCGATGTGGTCAAAGATGCGTTGCAGCAGCGCATTTCGCGTGGTATCGCCAAGAAGACCGTGTCGGATCAGGCGGCCAGCATCGCCCGGTTGATGACCGGTGTGGCCGCCGTGCGCTCCACGTCTATCGGATACGAGCTCACCGATGCCTCCGGTGCTGCGTGGGACAGCGACGACGGCGCGGTCGCCGAACGGGGTGTGGACAACCTCATGCGGCAGGTCTCCACGATCGCGGGCGGCACCACCGAGATGGCCCGCAACGCGATCAGCGAGCGACTGCTCGGGATGCCGCGTGAGCAGACTCACGACGTCAACCTGGCATTCCGCGATGTGCCGAGGGGTCGTTCCGGCAGCTGAGCCGGCGCAGACCTGCTTACGTAAGCTGTCACCATGGATCGAAGTGGGGGCACTGTGGAGCAACGTGACGCCAAGGGCTTCCTGCAGGCGATATCGAACAAGCGCAATGACATTCGGGATCGACGCACCCTCAACCTGATCTATCGCTGCGCCGTCGGGATCATCGGCGCCGCAGTACTGGCAGTGGGGATCGTGGCCATCCCGTACCCGGGTCCGGGCTGGCTGATCGTGTTCGCCGGCTTGGGCATCTTGGCGACGGAGTTCGTGTGGGCGCATCGCGTGTTGACGTTTGCCAAGGGCAAGTACGACAAATGGATGGACTGGATCTCGGCGCAGCATTGGTCTGTTCAAGCCATATTCTGGTTGTTGACCTGTGCGATCGTCGTGGCAACCCTGTGGGTGCTCGGGGCCCTGGAGATAGGCGCAGGCTGGGTCGGCATCGAATGGACGTGGCTGGCGAGTCCCGTTTTCTGACCGCGTCTGCTCCCGCCGGAGGCAACCGGACGTGGGTCGGCCGGGTGGTCGGCATTACGATCATGGATTGACATGGAACCCGGCCGGCCTCGGTCGGGTGGTTTCATTCGACAAGGAGTACCCAGGTGCCAGAAAATCCCGTTCCCGGTCCATCAGCCACGATCACGGTGGCGGCCGGGACCACCGCGGGTGCGGCGCTACGCGAGAGTGGGCACCCCAACAAGGGTCCCGAGGCGATTGTTGTCGTTCGCGACGCCGACGGCACCCTGCGTGATCTGTCCTGGGCCCCTGACTCCGACACCGTGGTCGAGCCCGTCGCCGCCAACACCGAAGACGGCCGTAGCGTCATCCGGCACTCGGCGGCCCACGTGCTGGCCCAGGCCGTCCAGGACCTGAACCCGAAGGCCAAGCTGGGCATCGGTCCGCCCATCGAGAACGGCTTCTACTACGACTTCGATGTCGAAGAACCGTTCACGCCGGAAGACCTGACCGCGCTCGAGAAGAAGATGAAGCAGATCATCAAGTCGGGTCAGCGCTTCTCGCGTCGCGTCTACGAATCGGTCGATCAGGCCAAGGCCGAACTGGCCGACGAGCCGTACAAGCTCGAACTCGTCGAAGACAAGGGTTCGGCCGACGACCCCGAGGTCATGGAGGTCGGTGGCGCAGAGCTCACCGCCTACGACAACCTCAACCCGCGTACGGGCGAGAAGATCTGGGGCGATCTGTGCCGCGGCCCGCACGTGCCGACCACCAAATACATCACTGCCTTCAAGCTGACCCGTAGCTCGGCGGCCTACTGGCGGGGCAACCAGGACAACGCCGATCTGCAGCGGGTCTACGGCACCGCCTGGGAGTCGGCCGAGGCGATGGACGGCTATCTCGAACTGCTGGCCGAGGCCGAACGCCGCGACCACCGCAAGCTCGGTGCCGAACTCGACCTGTTCAGCTTCCCGGACGCGCTCGGTTCCGGTCTGCCGGTGTTCCACCCCAAAGGCGGCATCATCCGCAAGGAACTCGAGGACTACTCGCGTTCACGTCACATCGAAGAGGGCTACGACTTCGTCAACACCCCTCACGTGACCAAGAGCAATCTCTACGAGATCTCCGGCCACCTCGATTGGTACAAGGACGGGATGTTCCCGGCGATGCACCTCGACGCCGAACTCGACGAGAACGGGCAGGTGCGCAAGCCCGGCCAGGACTACTACCTCAAGCCGATGAACTGCCCGATGCACAACCTGATCTTCAACGCCCGGGGTCGCTCGTACCGCGAACTGCCGCTGCGGCTGTTCGAGTTCGGTGCGGTCTACCGGTATGAGAAGTCCGGTGTCGTCCACGGCTTGACCCGCGTGCGGGGTATGACGCAGGACGACGCCCACATCTACTGCACCAAAGAGCAGATGCGCGCAGAGCTGACCAGCACGCTGAAGTTCGTGCTCGGCCTTCTCCATGACTACGGTCTCGATGACTTCTACCTAGAACTGTCGACCCGCAACCCGGACAAGTCCGTCGGGTCCGATGAGATCTGGGAAGAGGCGACGGCCACCCTCGCCGAGGTCGGTGAGGCGTCCGGCCTACGCCTGGTGCCCGATCCGGGCGGCGCCGCGTTCTACGGCCCGAAGATCTCCGTCCAGGTCAAGGACGCCCTGGGCCGCAACTGGCAGATGTCGACCATCCAGCTCGACTTCAACCTGCCCGAGCGGTTCGAGATGGAGTACACCGGTCCCGACGGTTCCAAGCATCGTCCGGTGATGATCCACCGGGCACTGTTCGGATCCATCGAGCGGTTCTTCGGCGTGCTGACCGAGCATTACGCGGGCGCGTTCCCGGCCTGGCTCTCGCCGGTGCAGGTGGTGGGTATCCCGGTCGCCGACGCGTTCGTTCCGCATCTGGACGATGTTGTGGCGCAGCTCAAGTCGAACGGTGTTCGCGCCGAGGTCGATCAGAGTGACGACCGGATGCAGAAGAAGATCCGCAACCACACGACGGGCAAGGTGCCGTTCATGTTGCTGGCAGGCGAGCGCGACGTCGAGGCGGGCGCGGTGAGCTTCCGGTTCCGGGACGGCACCCAGGTCAACGGTGTGCCGGTCGCCGATGCGGTCCGCATCATCACCGAGTGGGTCCGAGGTCGCCGCAACGAGTCGCCGACTGCAGGGTTGATCGAGGATTCAGGGTTGACCGAGGCGCCGGCGTGATCCGCGACGTCGGGCCGGGGCAACCCGATCGCCTGCAGCGGTTGTGGAGCCCACACCGCATGTCGTACATCACCGCGGCCCCGCGCACCGCGACCGGCAACGGCGACGACTCCGAGTCGTCGGCGGCGTCGGTGCATCCCTTCATCGACATCCCCCGGATGTCCGACGAGGCCGGCCTGATGGTCGCCCGTGGTGAGACGGTCTACGCGGTCCTGAACCTGTATCCGTACAACCCCGGGCATGCGATGATCGTGCCCTACCGTCAGGTCGCCGATCTCGAAGATCTCACCGAGGCCGAAAGCCGTGAGCTGATGGTGTTCACGCAGAAGATGATCCGCGCGATCAAGTCGGTCTCCAATCCCGATGCGTTCAACGTCGGTCTCAATCTCGGGACCGCCGCGGGTGGTTCGCTCGCCGAACACCTGCACCAGCACGTTGTGCCCCGGTGGGGTGGCGACGCCAACTTCATCACGGTGATCGGCGAGACCAAGGTGATGCCGCAGTTGCTCCGCGACACCAGAGCTCTGCTGGCAGAAGCCTGGCTGAAGCTGCAGGATTGACGGCTGGAGTACCCGATGAAGATGTTTCCGATGGAGAGCGTGCTGAATCTATGTTGAGTGTGCTGGGGCGGGCTTCGGTATCCAAGATCACCCTGCCGCTGGGAAAAGTGCTGATCAAGACCGGTCTGACCCCTGATGCGATGACGATCATCGGCACCGTTGCGACGATCGCGGCGGCGGTGACGCTGTTCCCGATGGGCTATCTGTTCGTCGGGACACTGGCGATCTGGCTCTTCGTGATGTTCGACATGCTCGACGGGGCGATGGCCCGGGCCCGCGGTGGCGGCACCAAGTTCGGTGCCGTGCTCGACTCCACCTGCGACCGGCTCGCCGACGGTGCCATCTTCGCCGGGCTCGGCTGGTGGACCCTGGTGGAGGAACCGAGCAAACCCCTGTTCATCGCGACGATGATCTGCCTGGTCACCTCGCAGGTGATCTCTTACGCCAAGGCCCGTGCGGAGGCCAGCGGCCTCAACGGTGATGGCGGGTTGATCGAACGCCCGGATCGCCTGGTCATCGTGTTGGTGGGCACCGGTTTGACCGGACTCGGATTGCCGTGGGCAATTCACATCGCGATGTGGGCACTGGCCGCGGGCAGCGTGATCACCGTCTTCCAGCGGATGTGGTCGGTGTACAAGTCGCCGGGCGCCACGGATCTGCTCCCGATCACAGCTCCGTCGTCGACACCGGACCCCGGCGGGCCGACGGAATGAGCGGGGCCGCAGAACGGCTCGCGGACCTCGGTTACGCGGCCGGTTGGTCGCTGGTCCGGCATCTGCCGGAAGGTGTCGCCCGCAGCGTCTTCGACGGCGTCGGCACGGTCGTGGGCGGTCGCAAAGGCGGTCCCGATCAGTTGCGCAAGAACCTCGCCCGGGTCCTGCGCTGCGAACCCGAGCAGGTCCCGGACGACGTGATGAAGGCCGCGATGCGGTCGTATGCACGTTATTGGCGTGAGTCGTTCCGGCTTCCGTCAATGGATATGGCCGCCGCAGCCTCGCGGGTACATATGCCCGACATCGACCGTGGTCGCATTGAGACCGCCCTCGACAAGGGCAACGGAGTGATCCTCGCCTTGCCCCACTCCGGCAATTGGGACATGGCCGGTGTCTGGCTTGTCGACTTGTTGGGGGAGTTCTCCACCGTCGCCGAGCGGTTGAAGCCCGAATCGCTGTTCGAGAGGTTCGTCCGGTACCGGGAGAGCCTGGGCTTCGAGATCTTCCCGCTCAGCGGAGGAGAGGCACCGCCCTTTCAACAGCTGGCGGCGCGCCTTCGGTCCGGAGGTGTGGTCTGCTTGCTCGGTGAGCGCGATCTCGCCAAACGCGGCGTCCCGGTGACGTTCTTCGGGGAACAGACCCGAATGCCTGCCGGGCCTGCCAAATTGGCGATCGACACCGGTGCCGCGCTGATCGCGGTCCACCATTGGTTCACCGGACCCGACACCTCCGAGCTCTCCTGCAGCGAGGTGATCGACACCACGGGCGGGGTCGAGGCGACCACGCAGGCGATGGCGACGGTGTTCGAGGCCAATATCGCTGCCCATCCCGAAGATTGGCACATGCTGCAACCGCTGTGGGAGGCTGACTGGTCGCACAACCGGCGTCGCATGATCGAGGAGGGGAAAAGCGAGTGAAGATCGGCATGATCTGCCCGTACTCGTTCGACATCCCCGGCGGCGTCCAGGCCCATGTGATGGAACTCGCGCAGGTGTTCATCAACCGCGGACACACCGTCAGTGTGCTCGCGCCCGCAGGCCGGGACACCGAATTGCCCTCCTATGTGGTGTCGGTCGGTGAGGCACTTGCGATTCCGTACAACGGCTCGGTGGCCCGCCTGAACTTCAGTCCGAAAGCGTATGGGCGCCTGCGGAACTGGTTGCGGGAAGAAGAGTTCGACGTCCTCCACGTCCATGAACCCAATTCGCCCAGTATCTCGATGCTCTCCCTGATGGTGGCGCAGGGTCCGATCGTCACCACATTCCATGCCGCGACCACGAAGTCGTTGTGGCTCAGTCTCTTTCAGGGGATTCTGCGTCCCTATCACGAACGGATCGCCGGCAAGATCGCCGTATCCGAACTGGCACGCCGCTGGCAGATGGAATCCCTCGGTTCCGACGCGGTGGAGATCCCGAACGGCGTGCATGTGCGGTCGTTTTCCGATGCGGAGCCGTTCGAAGGCTATCCACGACGGGGCAAGACGATCCTGTTCCTGGGCCGCTATGACGAACCCCGCAAGGGAATGGACGTCCTGATCGGTGCGCTGCCCGCGGTGGTCGCCCGGTATCCCGACGTCCGCGTCCTGGTGGTCGGGGGCGGTCACGAACGGACGCTGCGCGGTAAGGCCGGGGAGTTCGCCGATCGCCTGGTGTTGCTCGGACAGGTCGACGACGAGACCAAGGCCCGGGCCCTGCGGTCGGCCGATGTGTACTGCGCGCCGAACCTGGGTGGCGAGAGTTTCGGCATCGTGCTTGTCGAGGCGATGGCCGCAGGCGCTGCGGTGGTGGCGAGCAAGCTCGACGCATTCCGCCGGGTCCTCGACGACGGACGTTCCGGAGTCCTGGTGGAGGTCGGTGATTCGGAGGAACTCGCCTTCGGGATCATCGCGGCCCTCGGTGACGACGCGAGCCGCTCGGCGATGGTGGAGCGCGCAGAGCAGCGCGCGGCGCGATACGACTGGTCGCAGGTCGCTGATCAGATCCTGCGGGTTTATGACACGGTCACTATCGGGGCCGGCAAGGTGGTAGTCGAAGAATGACGATTTCAGCTCTGACAATCCTGATCCTGGGAATCGTCGCAGTGGTGGTGCTGGCCGGGCTCGGCTGGTCGTACAAGACGGCCAACCGGCTCGATCGCCTGCACGTGCGGGTTGATCTGTCCTGGCAGGCACTCGACGCGGCGCTGGCCCGCCGGGCCGTGGTGGCCCGGTCGATCGGGGCCGGCCTCGGTGGTGACGGCAAAGCGCTGATCGCGGCAGCCGACCGGGCCGAAGGTGCATCGCCCGGCGAACGCGAAGATGCCGAGAACGTGGTGTCCGCCGCATTGGCCCAGGTGGACAGTGGTTCACTGCGCTCACAACTGGTCACCGAGCTCGCCGACGCCGAGACCAGGGTGATGATCGCGCGGCGGTTCTACAACGATGCCGTCCGCGATACCTTGGCGCTGCGACAGCGGCGCCCGGTGCGGTGGCTTCACCTCGGTGGTACCGCGCCACTCCCGACGTACTTCGAGATCGTCGAGCGGGCAGCGGCCTGATCGGCGATCGACCCCCTGCTCGACGGACTGGACGTTCACCTCTCGCCGAGGCGTGTATGCACGCCAAAAGCCCAGGGCATAGACTGAAAGTCCAGGACTTTACTGAACTGTGTATCCACTAGTTGTGTAGGAGTAATTGACGTGAGCAGTGCTTCAGACCTTGGTTCTTCGGTGACTCCGGACGCTTCCGGCACCGGTACTGCGCGGGTGAAGCGCGGTATGGCCGAGATGCTCAAGGGCGGCGTGATCATGGATGTGGTCAACGCGGAGCAGGCCAAGATCGCCGAGGATGCCGGTGCTGTTGCGGTCATGGCACTCGAGCGAGTTCCCGCCGACATCCGAGCCCAGGGCGGCGTCTCCCGGATGAGCGATCCGGACATGATCGATTCGATCATCTCCACGGTGTCGATCCCGGTGATGGCCAAGGCCCGTATCGGCCATTTTGTCGAAGCGCAGATCCTGCAGAGCCTCGGTGTCGACTACATCGACGAGTCCGAGGTCCTGACGCCGGCCGACTACGCCAACCACATCGACAAGTGGCAGTTCACCGTTCCGTTCGTCTGTGGTGCCACCAATCTCGGTGAGGCGCTTCGCCGTATCACCGAAGGTGCCGGGATGATCCGGTCCAAGGGTGAGGCCGGAACCGGCGACGTCTCCAACGCCACCACCCACATGCGCAAGATGCGTGATCAGATCCGGTGGCTGACCTCGCTGCCCAAGGACGAGCTGTTCGTGGCGGCCAAGGAGCTGCAGGCGCCGTACGACCTGGTTGTCGAGATCGCCGAGGCAGGTAAGTTGCCGGTCACCCTGTTCACCGCCGGTGGTATCGCCACCCCGGCCGACGCCGCGATGATGATGCAGCTCGGCGCCGAGGGTGTGTTCGTCGGGTCGGGCATCTTCAAGTCCGGTAACCCGGCGCAGCGTGCCTCCGCCATCGTGCAGGCCACCACCTTCTTCGACGATCCCGATGTCCTGGCCAAGGTCTCCCGCGGGCTGGGCGAAGCAATGGTCGGTATCAACGTCGACGAGATCCCGGAGCCGCACCGCCTCGCAGAGCGCGGCTGGTGACCACGTCCGCTGACTGATCGAGCGCTGCCACGGCAGCGCCGGAGATCGTCCGGGTGTTGTCGGCACCCGCAGGAGCCACTGTGCCGCACCCGCGGGCCGGTGGCTCCTTTGTTTCTGCCGACACGCATATCCAATTCACTGCGCCCGGCGGGTCGATTGTGGATGATCAGACCGGGCAAGGTTGCTGCGCCGGGCGAAGGAAGCTTTGACGTGGCAGATTGATACGTGTTGGCGCGTTCGACCAAAAGACCTGAAGGCGGAGCTCGATGAGCATGGAGACAACCGGGGCGGTTCGGGATGTAACCCGCAGCGGTACAGGTGAGTTCGGCCAGGTCTCGATCTCCTGGGCGGTGGTCAGCGACGTCGGCCTGTTGCGCGAGACCAACGAGGACGCGGTACTGGTGGCCCCCGGGATGGTCCTTGTCGCCGACGGCATGGGCGGACACGACCGTGGCGAGCTCGCCAGTGAGGCGGCGCTGACCGCGTTGTCGACCACCGCCATCAGCGGGATCAACCGCACCCGCGATTCGGTCGTCGAACTCCTCACCGAGGCGCAGCGGCAGATCGAACGGATCGACACCGAGTCCAACCGCCATGCGGGCACAACCATCACCGGTGCGCTGTTGGCCGACCACGATGGTGTGCCGCACTGGCTGGTATTGAACATCGGCGATTCCCGGACGTACCGGTTCTCCGCGGGCAGGCTCGAACAGGTCACCGTCGACCACTCGCAGGTGCAAGAACTTGTCGACGCCGGATATCTGACCGCCGAACAGGCTCGAGTTGACCCGCGGCGCAACGTGATCACGCGGGCCCTGGGTGCCGGCATGGAACAAGAGGCCGACTTCTTCACGTTCCCGGTCGCGATCGGCGATCGCATCCTGGTGTGCTCGGACGGTCTGACCGGAGAGCTCGCCGACAGCGTGATCGCGCAGATCCTCGCAGACCAGCCCGATCCGACGCTGGCCGCGACAACGCTGGTCGCGGCCGCACTGGAATCGGGCGGCCGTGACAACGTGACCGTGGCGATTGCCGATGTCACCGCGGTTCCGGAACTTGTCGAACCCCCCATTCGGTGAGCGTGCCGATGAGCGCGCCGCCTGAGTCGTTCGTCGACTATTGCGGCGAGCGTCACCCGCTGGACCCGGACGAACCCTTCCACATCGGCCGTGACGCCGATCTGGACATCGACGACAACCCGTATCTGCACCGCAAGTTCCTGATGATCCATTTCGAACAGGGTCTGTGGTGGCTGTCCAATGTCGGCTCGCATCTGTCGGCGGGTGTTGTCGCCGGTGAAGCGGGCTTCCAGGCCACCCTGGCTCCTGGCGCCAGGGTGCCGTTGACATCCGGGGTGACCGCGGTCGTGTTCACCGCCGGACCCACCACCTATGAACTCGACATCCATTCGGGCACAACCCCTTTGGTGAGTCTGGATCGGCCTGGCGAACCGACGGGCAGTGGGGAGGCGACCATCGGTGTCGTATCCCTGACGGAGAGCCAGAAGCTGCTCATCGTGGTACTCGCCGAAGAGGTGTTGCGCCGCAACGGCACCGGAGCGAGTTCGATCCCGTCATCCGCGCGGGCCGCGCATCGGCTCGGCTGGTCGCTGACCAAGTTCAATCGCAAACTCGACAACGTCTGCGACAAATTCGATCAGATCGGCGTGTCCGGGATGCGGGGTGGCTCGGGTCGGCTCGCCAGCAATCGCCGGGTCAAGCTCGTCGAGTACGCCGTCGCCTCCCGGGTGGTCACCCGCGCCGACCTCCCGTTGATCGAGGCCGAGGCGCGGCGCAGCGGTGTGACGGGCGGCTGATCGCCCGCAAGTGTGCCCGATGGGGCACGATCTCCGGGTACTCGCCGTGAAAAGGTGGTCTTACCTGCATCGATGGGGTGGGTAGTTCTCCCCATCGACACGTCGCTCGTAGCGGTTTTAGTGTTGTGACATTCCACAGCCGCGCCGCAGCGCAGCGAGTTGGCCCAACACCTAGTAGGAGACCGTGATGACCGTATTGCACAACACTTTTCACGCGCCGACCCGTCCCCGCGTCGGCTACCGGCCGGCGACCCCGGCCCGGCTGACCCGTGAAGAGGCGTTGGCCCGGCTGGCACAGCGCACGATGCCACTTCCGGGTCGGCAGACGACCACCTGCACCACGCCGGGTGCTCCGACGTCACCGACCCGGCAGGCGGGCCAGGGCCAGGTCGATTCGGTGGCCACCCGGACATACCCGAAGCCGAAGCTGTCGCAACGGGAGATCGAGGTGCTCCGGGCCTGGCTGAACCTCGACTCGAAATCGGCTGTCGCCGAATCACTCTTCATCTCGCTCGGCACCGTCAACACGCACCTCGCGCGAATCCGCGTGAAGTACAACGAGGTCGGGCGCGGAGCATCGACCAAAGCGGCTCTGGTGGCGCGGGCCATCCAGGACGGGATCGTCTCCATCGACGACTTGTGAAGTAGTCGCCCGCGGGTGCGGGTGATCGGCCTCTGACGCCACGTGGGCAATAATCGTGGTCAGAAAGGGGTCAACCACATGGCGATGATCGAAGAGATCCTCCAACTCGAGGAAATCGAGAAGGACATCTACCGGGGGCGGGTTCACGAGAGTTTCCTCGAACGCACCTTCGGCGGGCAGGTCGCCGGACAGGCACTGGTGTCGGCCACCCGGAGTGTCGAGGACCGTTTCAACGTGCACTCGCTGCACGGCTACTTCCTTCGCGGGGGCAACCCGCTCGAACCGACGGTGTACCTCGTCGATCGGATCCGCGACGGCCGGTCGTTCTGCACGCGCCGGGTCACCGCCATCCAGGACGGCCTGGCAATCTTCACGATGTCGGCCTCGTTCCACGTCGATGACCAGGGTTATGAACACCAGGACACGATGCCCCGGGTCAAACGGCCCGAAGAGCTCGTCGACCTGCTGACCGTTGACGACCCGGAACTCAAGGCGCCCTACCGTGAATGGCAGAACTTCGACGTCCGGATCGTTCCGCGTGACGATCTGATCGGCAGCCGGGACCTCGCGGCGCAGCAGCAGGTGTGGTTCCGCTACCGCACCCCGCTGCCCGACGACCAGGTGTTCCACGTCTGCACACTCGCGTACATGAGCGACATGACATTGCTGGGTTCGGCGAAGGTCCCGCACCCCGACGAAGACGCGCAGTTCGCCTCCCTCGACCACGCGATGTGGTTCCTCCGCCCGTTCCGCGCCGACGAATGGCTGCTCTACGACCAGACGTCACCGTCGGCCAGTGGGGGTCGCTCGTTGACCCAGGGCCGGATCTACGATCACCGGGGCGTGATGGTGGCCGCGGTCACGCAGGAGGGGCTGACCAGGACCGGACGTCCCGTTCCGGCCGACCAGCACGCGAAGCGGCCGAGTTGAGCAGCGCACCCCGGATCGGCATCCTCGCACTGCAGGGTGATGTCCGCGAACATCACGACGCGCTGACCAAGGCGGGGGCGCAGGCCTGCGCGATCCGCCGGCCGAGTGAACTCGACCAGATCGACGGAATCGTCATCCCCGGTGGCGAATCGACCACGATGAGCAAGTTGCTGGTGATCCTCGACCTGCTCGAACCGTTGCGCAAGGCTCTCGCCGGTGGCCTGCCCGCCTACGGTTCCTGTGCCGGGATGATCATGCTCGCCAGCAACATCCTCGATACGCGTCCCGATGCCCAGCACCTCGATGCCCTCGACATCACCGTGCGCCGCAACGCATTCGGACGTCAGGTCGCCTCGTTCGAGACCGACCTCGAACTCGTCGGCATCCCTGGCGGCCCGATGCGTGCGGTCTTCATCCGCGCGCCGTGGGTGGAGTCGACGGGGGAGGGCGTCGAGGTACTCGGCACGGTCCCCGACGGTCCGGCCGCCGGTCGGGTGGTGGCGGTACGTCAGGGCAATGTCCTGGCGACCTCATTTCATCCCGAGGTGACGGGCGATTTACGGGTCCACGAGTACTTTGCCGAGATGGTCAGAAATACCCGCTGATACTGCGAGTAGGATCGATCCGCACCTCCACGCCAGAAGACCAGAGCTGTACGAAAGGGGCTTGCGCCAATGAGCGGCCACTCCAAATGGGCCACCACCAAGCACAAGAAGGCGGTGGTCGATGCCAAGCGCGGCAAGATGTTTGCCAAGCTCGTCAAGAACATCGAGGTCGCAGCGCGGACCGGTGGCGGCGACCCGGTTGGTAACCCCACGTTGTACGACGCGATTCAGAAGGCCAAGAAGTCGTCGGTGCCCAACGACAACATCGAACGCGCCCGCAAACGTGGCGGCGGCGAAGAGGCCGGTGGCGCCGACTGGCAGAACATCACGTACGAGGGTTACGGACCCAACGGTGTTGCAATCCTGATCGAGTGCCTCACCGACAACCGCAACCGGGCTGCCACCGAGGTGCGCACCGCGATGAGCCGCAACGGCGGCAACATGGCCGATCCGGGTTCGGTGTCGTACCTGTTCGCCCGCAAGGGTGTGGTGACCCTCGAGAAGAACGGTCTGTCGGAGGACGACGTGTTGATGGCTGTTCTCGAGGCCGGCGCCGAAGAAGTCACCGATCTTGGGACGCAGTTCGAGATCGTCAGTGAGCCAACCGATCTCGTTGCCGTTCGCACCGCGTTGCAGGACGCCGGAATCGACTACGAATCCGCCGAGGCCAGCTTCCGCGCCTCGGTCGAGGTGCCGGTCGACGCCGAGGGTGCACGCAAGGTCTTCCGGCTGATCGACGCGCTCGAGGATTCGGACGACGTGCAAGACGTCTACACCAACATCGACATCAGCGACGACGTGCTCGCCGAACTCGAACAGGACGCCTGACCCGGCGTGTTGTTGCCTCGGCTTGTTCGACGCGGCCGCTAGGATATCGAACAGTTGTTCGTTTCTGGCTGGTTGTTGTCGAAGGTGGAGATGCATGCGTGTGATGGGTGTGGACCCAGGGTTGACCCGGTGCGGGATTGCGCTGGTTCAATCCGGCTCCGGTCGCGCTGTGACGGCACTTGACGTCGACGTGATCCGCACGCCCCCGGACATGCCGCTGGAGAACCGGTTGCTCGCCATCCACACGGCCGCCGAGCACTGGCTCGATGTCCACAGCCCGGACGTGGTGGCGATCGAGCGGGTCTTCGCGCAGCATCAGGTCAGCACCGCCATGGGTACCGCCCAGGCCGGGGGAGTGATCGCGCTGGCCGCGGCCAAACGGGGTGTCCCCGTGCGATTTCACACGCCGAGTGAGGTGAAGGCCGCTGTCACCGGCAGCGGCCGTGCCGACAAGGCGCAGGTGACCGCCATGGTCACCCGCATCCTGGGCATGCAGCAGGCTCCCAAACCGGCCGATGCCGCCGACGCGCTGGCGTTGGCGATCTGTCATTGCTGGCGCGGACCGATCGCCGAGCGCATGGAGGCGGCCCAGGCAAAGGCATTGGCCCAACAAAAGGCGTATCGCGAGCGAGTCGCCCAGGCGAAGAAGGCGGCGGCGCGATGATCGCTTCGGTTCGTGGTCCGGTGGTGGACGTGGCACTCGACCATGTGGTCATCGATTGCGGCGGCGTCGGGTATCAGGTCCTGGTCACCCCCAGTACCGCCGGATCGGTACGCCGTGGCGTCGAGGCCCTTCTGTTGACGACGATGATCGTCCGCGAAGACTCGATGACCTTGTACGGCTTCACCGAACCCGACGCCAGATCGCTGTTCACCCTGTTGCAGACGGTGACCGGGGTCGGTCCGCGGTTGGCGATGGCCACCCTCGCGGTCCTCGAGCCCGATGCCTTGCGACAAGCATTGGCGGGCGGCGACACCAAGGCATTGATCACCGTGCCCGGCATCGGCAAGCGGGTCGCCGAGCGTCTCGTCGTCGAACTGCGCGACAAGGTCGAGCGGCCACATGCCGCCTCCACAGGTGATTCCTCGATGTCGAGTTTCACCATTCGCGACCAGGTGTCCGAAGCCCTCGTCGGACTCGGATTCGCCGCCCCGCAGGCAGAGAAGGCCGTCATCGCGGTCCTCGCCGACCGGCCGGATGCCGATTCGGCAACCGTGCTGCGAGCCGCGCTGGCGTCACTGGGTAAGACCAAGTGATGGGTGGGTCGTCATGATCGGCGCCGGGGACGACAACTTCGGGGACGACAACTTCGGAGACGGCGATTTCGGAGACGGCGATTTCGGTGGCGACGATTTCGGGGCCGGGTCCGATGAGTCGTCCAGTCGGACCGTCAATGCCGGTCGCATCACGGGTGACGGCGATCTCGACAACAGTCTGCGGCCACGGAGCCTTGGCGATTTCATCGGGCAGCCACGGGTCTGTGAACAGCTCGAACTCGTGCTGCAAGCCGCCCGCGGACGCGGCGGGACACCGGATCACATTCTGCTCTCCGGTCCACCCGGACTCGGCAAGACCTCGCTCGCGATGATCATCGCCTCCGAGATGGGTGCGGCGCTGCGCGTGACGTCGGGTCCGGCGCTCGAACGGGCAGGCGATCTCGCCGCGATGCTCTCCAACCTCGTCGAGGGTGATGTGCTCTTCATCGACGAGATCCACCGGATCGCCCGGCCCGCAGAGGAGATGCTGTACCTCGCGATGGAGGACTTCCGTGTCGACGTGATCGTCGGCAAGGGACCCGGTGCCACATCGATCCCGCTCGATGTCGCACCGTTCACGTTGGTCGGCGCAACCACGCGGTCAGGTGCCCTCACCGGACCGTTGCGTGACCGGTTCGGCTTCACCGCGCACATGGAGTTCTACGACACCGGTGAACTCGAGCGGGTTCTGAACCGGGCGGCGGGAATTCTCGGGATCACCATGCGGCCCGACGCCGGTGCCGAGATCGCTTCCCGGTCCCGGGGCACGCCCCGGATCGCCAACCGCCTGCTGCGGCGCGTCCGGGACTACGCGGAGGTGCGGGCCGATGGCGTGGTCGATCTGGCCGTGGCACGTGCTGCACTGGCCGTCTACGACGTCGACGAACTCGGATTCGATCGTCTCGACCGTGCTGTGCTCGCAGCCCTGATCAGGGGTTTTGGCGGCGGGCCGGTGGGTGTGTCAACCCTTGCGGTGGCAGTTGGAGAAGAACCCGCCACCGTCGAAGAGGTGTGTGAACCGTTCCTGGTGCGCGCCGGGATGATCGCCCGGACCCCTCGCGGCCGGGTCGCGACCGCAGCTGCGTGGCATCACCTCGGGCTGAATCCGCCGGCGGGTGCACTCAGTGCGGGCTTCGGTGTGCGGGCGCGGGACGACGGTCCCGAGGTGGTTTCGCTGTTCGATCCATCCGACGAGAAGGGGATCTGACAAGGGGCTGTTCCAAGCCGGATCTGGCATGGTGCGGCGAAGATGGCACACTGGTCAGTGATTGCGAGCACTTCTCGCGACCGCGAATTACAACCAAGGACTGAACACACCTCATGGAATTGCTATTCCCCCTACTGCTGGTCTTCTTGGTCGGCATGATGTTCCTGTCTGTCCGCCGCCAGAAGAAGGCAGTGGCAGAAGCCAAGACCATGCAGGAATCCCTGCAGGTCGGCGTCCGCGTCCAGACCACGTCCGGTGTCTACGGCACCGTGACCGGACTGGCCGAGGGAGCTGTTGATCTCGAGATCGCCGACGGCTTCGTCTCTCGGTGGAACCGCCTCGCCATTCGCGAGGTCGTCCACTCCGATGACCTCGCCGACAGCTACCCGGGTGTCGGATTGGTCGGCAGCAACGATGCCGAGATCGAATACAACGGCATCCACGATGACGACGAAGACCTGGGCAGCTCCGACAACGGCGACAAGAATGTCAGCCTGGAGAAGCCGCACGAAGACCAAGACAAAGCGTAAGTACGAAGCCCATACCGGGGCGCCTCCAAGGAGGTGTCGCGACACAACTGTGGTCGCGGCACGTACCGTGGCGGGCGCCCCTGCGGTGTGCATGGGGTATCTAGAACAACCGAGGAGACGTAGGCAGCGTGGCATCGTCGTCGAACCGTGAGGCACCGCCTATACGGTCTTTGATCGTCTTTTTCTTATTGATGATCGTGGTGTACGGGTTGGTGTTCTTCACCGGCAACCAAGATCCGACACCCAAGCTGGGTATCGACCTACAGGGCGGTACCCGGGTCACACTGACCGCTCGTACCCCTGATGGCGCCGCGCCGAGCAAAGATCAGCTCGACAAGGCAAAGCAGATCATCGAGCAGCGCGTCAACGGGCTCGGTGTCTCCGGGTCCGAGGTGGTCATCACCGGTGACAACCTGGTCATCACGGTGCCCGGCGACGACGGTCAGCAGGCGCGCACCCTCGGGCAGACCGCCCTGCTGTACGTCCGGCCCGTCGCCACCGTTCAGGCGGCGACACCTCAGCCGGCGGCAACCACCCCCGAGGACCAGACGCCGGAAGAGGCGATCGCCGAGGCGAAGCGGTTGCGGCAGGCTCCGGCCGATGCCGACACCACCGCCTTGACCGAGTACATGTCGAAGATGAACTGTGATCCTTCGGTGCCGGATCCGTTGCAGGGCAACGACGATCCCGATCAGTACCTGGTGACCTGTTCAGAGGACGGTTCGCAGGTCTATCTGCTGGAACCGCAGATCCTCAAGGGCAGCGACATCGACAAGGCCGAGGCAGGCACCACCCAGGGGGCCGGTGCCTGGATCGTGCGCCTGGACTACAAGGGTGGCGCCAGCGATCGATGGGCGAGCTACACGGCCCAGAACATCGGCAAGGCGACGGCGTTCACGCTCGACTCCAAGGTCGTGAGCGCTCCCCAGATCAACGGTGCCATCAGTGGCACCACCGAGGTCAGTGGTGACTTCACCCAGACCGAGGCAAAAGACCTCGCCAACGTCCTCAAATACGGATCGTTGCCGTTGTCGTTCGAGGCCTCTGATGCGGAGACGGTGTCGGCAACACTGGGCTGGTCCTCGCTCAAGGCAGGTCTGATCGCGGGTCTGGTCGGACTCCTCGCCGTCTTCATCTACGCATTGCTGTACTACCGCATGCTCGGAATCCTGACCGTTGTCTCGCTCGTGATGTCGGGGATCATGGTCTACGGGATCATGGTCCTGCTCGGCCGATACATCGGCTTCTCGCTCGACCTCGCAGGTATTGCCGGTCTGGTCATCGGTATCGGTATGACCGCCGACTCGTTTGTCGTCTACTTCGAGCGAATAAAGGACGAGATGCGCGAGGGCCGAAGTTTCCGGTCCGCCGTGCCTCGCGGCTGGGCGCGCGCGAAGCGGACCATCTGGTCCGGTAACGCGGTCTCCCTGATCTCGGCCGCGGTGCTGTACTTCCTGGCGATCGGTGACGTCCGAGGATTCGCGTTCACGCTCGGCCTCACGACCATCCTCGATGTCGCGGTGGTGTTCATGGTGACGTACCCGCTGGTGGTCTACGCATCACGTTCGAAGTTCCTGTCCAAGCCCTCTGTCAACGGACTGGGCGCCGTCACCGATGTGGCGCGCGAGCGCCGCAACGCTGCCGCGGCGGATCGTCCGACATCGACCTCAGGAGGAGTGCGCAATGGCTGAGGTCGATCGCCTGGCACCCACGAGTGACGCGAACTTTGTCGCGGCCACCAATCGTTCGGCGTTTTCACGGCTCTACACCGGTACCGGCGCTTTCCAGATCGTCGGTAGGCGCAAGATGTGGTATCTCATCACGCTGGCGCTGGTGGTCATCTCACTGGCCAGTATCGGTATCCGGGGTTTCACGCTCGGTATCGACTTCGAGGGTGGCACCCAGATCTCGCTCCCGATGTCGAGTGAGATCAGCACCGGAGACGTCGAGGACGTCTACACCCAGGCCATGGGCAGTGCCCCGGAGTCGGTGCAGACCGCCGGTTCGGGTTCGAGCAAGACGGTGCAAATCCGCACCGAGACCTTGAACGCGCAAGAAGTGGTCAAGGTCAACACGGCGCTGGCAGACGCTTTCGGACTGGCGCCGAACGACGTGAGCTCGTCCGAGGTCAGCTCCACCTGGGGTGGTGAGATCACCGAGAAGGCGATCATCGCCCTGATCGTGTTCCTGGTCATCGTGACGGTGTACATCGCCATCCGGTTCGACCGGGAGATGGCATTGGCGGCGATGGCCGCCCTGATCTTCGACATCATCACCACCGCCGGGATCTATTCACTGGTCGGATTCGAGGTGACCCCGGCGACCGTGATCGGCTTCCTCGCGATTCTGGGTTTCTCGCTGTACGACACGGTGGTGGTCTTCGACAAGGTCGAGGAGAACGTCCGAGGGGTGACGCACACGGCGCGCCGCACGTACGCCGAGCAGGCCAACCTCGCGGTGAACCAGACATTCATGCGGTCCATCAACACCACGGTCATCTCGGTGTTGCCGGTGCTGGCGCTGATGATCATCGCGGTCTGGCTCCTCGGGGTCGGAACCCTGAAGGATCTGGCCCTGGTCCAGATGGTCGGTGTGATCACCGGGACGTACTCGTCGCTCTTCTTCGCCACACCGCTGCTGGTCACGCTGAAGGAGCGCCGCAAAGACATCGGGGCACACACCCGCAAGGTGCTCGCGCGCCGTGCCGAGCGTGAAGAACGCGTGAGCGTCTCCGGCGATGCCGGGTCCGCCGCCACTGAATCCTCGACCACAGGGTCCAAGACGACGCTGACCAAGACCGCGCAGACAACCAAGCGTGCGGCCCGTCCGGGAAGTACTCCGGAACCCGGGGCGCGTCCGTCGGGTAAGCGCAGGCGCAAGCACTAACCTCACGGTTGATGAGAATCCGCGGGCTCCTGGCGACGGCAATCGCCGGGATGTGTGTAATGGGGTCGGTCAGCGCCTGCTCCGATGCGCCCGCGGAGACCGTCAACTACGTCATCGACGGCGCGGTGACCACCTATAACCCGAGTTCGCTGGTTGGGTCCACCGAGGGCTCTTTGATGGCGCTGTCGCGGGTCCTTCCTGGTTTCAGCTACCTGGGGCCTGACGGTGGCGCCCTCGCGGACACCGACATCGGCACCTCCGTTGTCACCGACAGCAATCGCGGGGGGCTGGTCGTCCGGTACCAGATCAACCCCAAGGCCGTGTACAGCGACGGGGTGCCGCTCACGTGTGACGCGATGATGTTGGCCTGGGCGGCGCACAGCGGTACGGTCGGCGGTTTCGACGTGGCCAGCACTGCCGGGTACCGCGACATCGAGGGCATCGATTGCCGACCCGGGGCGCGGACCGCGATGGTCACGTTCAAACACGGTCGCGCATACAAGGATTGGAAGGCGCTCTTCGGCGCAGGCACGCTGCTGCCGCCGCAGGTGATCACCCAGCAGATGGGCATATCGTCCGTTGTCGACGTCATCACCGGTTCCGACCCACAGGCCAGGGCCGAGCTCGCGCGGGTGTGGAACACGGCGTGGGAGTTGGTGCCCGGCGAGCGCTCGACTGACAGGTATCCGGCGCTGGGACCTCTACGTGTCGAGGAGTACACGCGCGAGGACGGGTTGGTCCTGGTGGCGAACACCCGATGGTGGGGTGATCCGCCTGCGGCACCACGGCTGACCGTCTGGCCACGGCAGACGGAGATGACCGAGAAGATCGCCACCGGGGATGCCGGTTCCATCGACGTTCTCGACATCGCGGCGGGGACATACGGAGTCGATCCCACGCCGCGCGAACACCGCGAAGCCGAACCGATCCCGCAGGGCGTGCGGGCGCCCGTCTCGTCGCTGGGTGTCGAACGTCTCGTTTTCTCCGGTGAAGGCGTCTTCGCCGATGCCGCCGTCCGCCGCGCATTTGCCGCCTGCATCCCACGAGACAGCATGGCCCGCGAGTTCGGCCGCGGAACATCGGTGGTGAACAACCACTTACTCGGTCCGGACGATCTGTTGTCCGACTCGGTGAACGCACAGTTCGGCGGCCAATACCTACAAGCAGATCCCGAACGGGCCCGCGCACAATTGGCTGCCGCGCGCGCCGGGATGCCGCCGCTGGTCGTCCGGATCGGTTATGTCGCACCCGACAGCCGGCGGGCCCAGATGGTCGCCGCCATCGCCGCGAGCTGTGGTCGTGCCGATGTGTCCGTCATCGATACGGCGGGTCCGGACATCGGTCCGGGAAGCCTCGGGCGCGACGTCGATGTGCTGATCACCGCATCTGGCAACGGATTCGCGGCCACCGGGGCCGCCGACCCGACCCGCGACAGCTACGCGTTCGTGCGCGGCGAACCGATCAACGTCGGGGGTTACGACAACAGTCGGGTCTCCGCCCTGATCGATCAGCTCGCGGTGACCGTTCCACCTGCCGGGCGGCTTCCGCTGCTGCGGGAGATCGAGACATTGCTCTGGCGCGACATGCCCGTTCTGCCTCTGTTTGCGGAGGCGCGTACTCGGCTCGCGGGGGACAAGGTGAACAATGTGGTGATGGGTATGGCCAGACCGGGTTCGGGCTGGAACATCGACCGTTGGCTGTTGACCGACAGCTGAACGAACAAGATTGAGGAAATACCAGATGGACAGCAAGACCCCGATCGGCCACGACGCTCTCGCGGCGATCGAGCGACTGACCCGCAGGGTGGCCGACTTCCCGTCTCCGGGAATCCAGTTCAAGGATCTGTCTCCGGTCCTGGCTGATCGGGATGGATTGCGTGCGGTGATCGCCGGGCTGGCCGCAGGCGCCGCCGACGGCGTCGACCTGGTGGCGGGAATCGATGCCCGCGGATTTTTGTTGGGATCAGGTGTTGCACTTCACCTCGGTACCGGCGTGCTGGCGATGCGCAAGGCAGGCAAACTGCCGCCGCCTGTGCTCACCGAGAGCTATTCACTCGAATACGGCTCGGCGAGCCTGGAGATCCCGGCCGATGGGCTGGATCTGACCGGGCGCCGCGTGCTCGTGATCGACGACGTCCTGGCCACCGGTGGAACGGTCATCGCAGCGGTGAAACTGCTGCAGCAGGCCGGTGCGATCCCGGTGTCGATCGCAGTGGTGATGGAACTCGAAGGACTCGGCGGCCGTGAGGCCGTCAACCTGGCCTGCACCGGGGTCGCGCTCTCGGCGCTGGCACCGGGCTGAGGCGACTGGGTTCGCGCCGAGGCGACTAGGCTGGATTCGACAAACGGAGGTGACAGATGGCTGACGAGGCTCCCAGGGCTACATCGGTGACCACCGGTGAGCAAGAGTCCGAAACGAAGAGCGGCGGTGCCGCGGTATCGACGTCTGCCTCACGGCGGGTGCGCGCCCGCCTGGCCCGACGGATGACCGCGACAAAGAGTTCCATCAGGCCCGTTCTGGAGCCCCTGGTCGCCCTCCATCGCGATGTATACCCCAAAGCCGACGTTCATGTGCTGCAGCGGGCCTACGACACCGCAGAGGCGCGTCACAGCGGTCAGTTCCGTAAATCCGGTGATCCGTACATCACCCACCCGCTCGCGGTGGCGACGATTCTCGCCGACCTCGGGATGGACACCACCACCTTGGTCGCGGCGTTGCTGCACGACACCGTCGAGGACACCGGCTATTCCCTCGAGGAGCTCTCCGACGACTTCGGCCAAGAGGTCGCGCATCTCGTCGATGGTGTGACCAAACTCGACAAGGTCGCACTGGGCAATGCCGCGGAGGCCGAGACCATCCGCAAGATGATCATCGCGATGGCCCGTGATCCGCGGGTACTGGTGATCAAGGTGGCCGACCGGCTGCACAACATGCGGACGATGCGCTTCCTGCCGCCCGAGAAGCAGGCCCGGAAAGCGCGCGAGACCCTCGAGGTCATCGCCCCGCTGGCACATCGCCTGGGTATGGCAACGGTCAAGTGGGAGCTCGAGGACCTGGCCTTTGCGATCCTGCACCCCAAGCGATACGAGGAGATCGTCCGGCTCGTCGCCGACCGGGCGCCGTCCCGCGACACGTATCTGGCGCGCGTGCGAGCCGACATCATCAAGTCGCTCGAGGGTTCGCGTATCACGGCAACGGTCGAGGGCAGGCCCAAGCACTACTGGTCGATCTATCAGAAGATGATCGTCAAGGGGCGCGAGTTCGACGACATCCACGACCTGGTCGGCATGCGCATCCTCTGTGACGACCTCCGTGACTGTTATGCCGCTGTGGGCGTTGTGCATTCGCTCTGGCAGCCGATGGCGGGCCGTTTCAAGGACTACATCGCCCAGCCCCGGTACGGCGTCTACCAGTCGCTGCACACCACGGTGATCGGTCCCGAGGGCAAGCCGCTGGAAGTCCAGATCCGGACCCGTGACATGCACCGGACCGCAGAGTTCGGCATCGCGGCGCACTGGCGGTACAAGGAGACCAAAGGCAAGCACGGCTCCGACTCCGCCGAGATCGACGACATGGCCTGGATGCGCCAGCTGCTCGATTGGCAAAGGGAGGCGGCCGATCCCGGCGAGTTCCTTGAATCGCTGCGGTACGACCTGGCGGTCAAGGAGATCTTCGTCTTCACCCCCAAGGGTGACGTGATCACCCTTCCGATGGGCTCGACGCCGGTCGACTTCGCGTATGCGGTGCACACCGAGGTCGGCCACCGCTGCATCGGCGCACGGGTCAACGGACGGCTTGTCGCGCTCGAACGCAAGCTCGAAAACGGTGAAGTGGTAGAGGTTTTCACCTCCAAGGCCGCAACGGCCGGTCCGTCGCGGGACTGGCAGACTTTTGTGGTCAGCCCACGGGCGACCGCCAAGATCCGGCAGTGGTTTGCCAAGGAGCGGCGCGAAGAGGCACTCGAGTCCGGCAAGGACGCGATCGTCAAAGAGGTTCGGCGCGGCGGGCTTCCGATCCAGCGCCTCCTCAACAGTGACTCGATGAGTGCGATCGCAAGCGAATTGCGCTTTGCCGATGTCTCGGCGCTGTACGCGGCCGTCGGTGAGGGCCATGTGTCGGCACGACATGTGGTCAGCCGGCTGGTTGCCCAGCTCGGTGGACTCGAAGACGCGCAAGAGGCACTGGCCGAGCGGTCGACGCCCTCGACCATGCCGTCGCCGGTCCGTCAGACCGGTGACGCCGGTGTGGTGGTTCCCGGCGCCGATGGTGTTCTGGCCAAGTTGGCCAAATGCTGCACCCCGGTCCCGGGTGACGAGATCATGGGCTTCGTCACCCGCGGTGGCGGTGTCAGCGTGCACCGCACCGATTGCACCAACGCGGGGTCGCTGCGCGAACAGGCCGAACGGATCATCGACGTCAAATGGGCGCCGTCACCGTCGTCGGTGTTCCTGGTCGCGATCCAGGTCGAGGCGCTCGACCGGTCGCGGCTGTTGTCGGACGTGACGCGGGTCCTCGCGGACGAACGGGTGAACATCCTGTCCGCCTCGGTGACCACCAGCCGCGATCGGGTGGCCATCAGCAAGTTCACGTTCGAGATGGGTGACCCCAAACATCTTGGGCACGTACTCAATGTCGTACGGAACGTCGAAGGTGTCTACGACGTCTACCGGGTGACCTCAGCCGCCTAGATCCTGGTGTCGCCCAGGCTTCTGCCGTACAGAATCAACCGAACAAAAAACCCGGCCGCTCCCAAATGGGGTGGCCGGGTTTTTTGTGGCTCAGTTGGTGACGGCGGCTCAGTTCGTGATCGTTGCGGTGAGGATCTCCACCGGCAGCACCGGCTTGCCGTCGGTGGCAGGACCTTCCGGAGTGGGTTCGACACCGGCCGCGATGACCTTGTCGAGTACTTCGAGTCCGGCCGGGTCGACGGTGCCGATGACCGAATAGCTCGGCGCGAGTTCGCTGTCCTCGATCACCATGAAGAACTGGCTGGCGCCGGTGTTCTCCTGACCACTGTTGGCGACCGCGATGGTGCCGCGCGGATAAATGACCGCCTGCGTGCCGGTCTGGGCGTTCATCTCGCCGACAGGGGTGAGGTCTGTGGGCGGTTCGTCCGGGCTCTGCCAACCGGGGCCGCCGGCTCCGGTGGCCGTCGGATCGCCGCACTGCAGCACCTTGATGCCTTCGGTGGTCAGTCGGTGGCAACTGGTGTCGTTGTAGTAGCCGGCCTCGATCATCGTCTCGAAGGCTCCGACGTTGCAGGGCGCGTCTTCACGATCGAGCGTCATGGGCAGTTCACCCTGGTTGGTGGTGAACAACGCGTCGACGACGCCGCTCTTGAGTTGCTTGTCACCGGGAATCGGGGTGGTCCGCTTATTGGCCATCCCCGCGGTGAGCTCGTCCTTGTACTTCAGGTATTCCGCCTGCTGCTCGGCCGGGACTTCCTCGATCGGCGGTAGCGACGCCAGCGGGTCGGCATCATTCGGGGTGAACGCGCAGGCCGTCCACCGTGCCTTCTCGTTGTCGTCGGACACCTTCTTGACGATGAGGGTCGTCGACACTGCGGCGACGATCACAACCAGGGCAACCGAGCTGCCGATGATGATCATCTTCCGTTTACGGGCGGCCTGCTGCTGCCGCTCCAACCGCTTCTCCAGCTTGCGTTTAGCCGCTTGCCGGCGTTGCTCGTTGTTGCTGCTCGACACTGCAGAGAACCTCCGTCAAAGTCGTACGTCTGACCGCGCCCCGGGTGCGGGACACCGATGCGAGTCTGCCAGCACTTGCTGAGAGCACGTTATATGGGCACTGCCCCGGCGCGCCGGGCGAGATGTGACCGGGAGACGCAGCGTAGCGGAGCTCGACCAGAATTTGGAGACGAAGGCTAGCGGAGCTCGACCAGAATTTGGAGACGCAGCCTAGCGGAGCCCGACCACAATGGATGGCCGTGGCACACAGGATTCAGTGGTGCTGGGATGATGGTGGAACACGTCCTTACGACCCAGGAGAACAGACCATGCTGATCACGGGTTTCCCCGCCGGTATGTTCGCCACCAATTGCTACGTGGTGGCGAGCGGACCCGACAGCGATGCGATCATCATCGACCCAGGTCAGGACGCGGCCCCCGGTGTCCGGGAGATACTTTCCGAACATCGGCTGAACCCGGTGGCGGTCCTGCTGACCCACGGTCACCTCGATCACACCTGGAATGCCGCAGAGCTCTGCGACGAGTTCACGATCCCGGCCTACATCCATCCCGCCGACCGGCCGATGCTGGCCGATCCGGGTGTCGGGATAGGGCGGGCGATGTCGCAGATCATCGGCGACACGGTGTTCCGTGAGCCGGAGAAAGTCATCGAACTGACCGACCGCGAACCGATCGACGTCGGTGGACTCACCTTCAGCGTTGACCTCGCGCCCGGCCACACCCAGGGTTCGGTGCTGTTTGGTATCGACGTCGTGGTGCCCGAAGGCACTGTGCCGGTGTGCTTTTCCGGTGATGTGCTGTTCGCCGGTTCGATCGGGCGGACCGACCTGCCCGGCGGTAATCATCAGCAGCTCCTCGATTCGATCGCCGACCGCCTGCTGCCACTGGATGACAACACCGTGGTCCTGCCGGGCCACGGCGAGCAGACCAACATCGGCCGCGAACGCGCCACCAATCCATTTCTCGCCGACCTGACCGCCTCGGGCTCGGCCGATCAACCCAAGAAGGGACGTCACGGGCTGTGAATGCCGGATTTCAGGCTCCACGAGGTGTACCGGACTATGTGCCACCGCAGTCGGCGCAGTTCGTGGCGGTACGCGACACCCTGACGCGTGCAGCGCGACTTGCCGGGTATTCACACATCGAACTCCCGATCTTCGAGGACACCGCGCTGTTCGCTCGCGGTGTCGGAGAGTCGACCGACGTCGTCTCCAAGGAGATGTACACGTTTGCCGACCGCGGCGACCGCTCGGTGACACTGCGCCCCGAGGGCACAGCCGGTGTGATGCGTGCGGTGATCCAGCACGGCCTCGATCGCGGGCAACTGCCGGTCAAACTGTCGTATGCCGGACCGTTCTTCCGGTATGAGAAGCCGCAGACCGGTCGTTACCGCCAGTTGCAACAGGTGGGTGTCGAGGCGATCGGTATCGATGATCCGGCACTCGACGCCGAGGTCATCGCCATCGCCGATGAGGGTTTCCGCCGTCTGGGCCTGACCGGTTTTCGCCTCGAGATCACCTCGCTCGGCGACGACACCTGTCGGCCGCAGTACCGGGAAGTGCTGCAGCAGTTCCTCTTCGGGCTCGACCTGGACGAAGAGACCCGTCGTCGCGCGGAGATCAATCCGCTGCGCGTACTCGACGACAAGCGTCCGCACATTCGTGAGGCCACGGCGTCGGCACCGCTGATGATCGACTATCTGTCGGACTCGGCGCGTGAGCACTACGACGCGGTGATCGGTCACCTCGACCGACTGGGAGTTCCGTACGAGAAGAACCCGCGACTGGTTCGTGGCCTCGACTACTACACCAAGACCACCTTCGAGTTCGTGCACGACGGACTCGGTGCGCAGTCCGGCATCGGTGGCGGTGGCCGTTACGACGGTCTGATGAAGCAGCTCGGTGGCAAGCAGGAGCTCTCGGGTATCGGTTACGGCCTGGGTGTCGACCGCACCGTGCTCGCGCTGGAGGCCGAGGGTATTGCCGCTGTCAGTGATGCGCGCTGCGAGGTGTTCGGCGTCCCGATGGGTGAAGCCGCCAAAGACGAGCTGGTCGCGATCACCGGGCGACTGCGGGCCGCGGGCATCCGCGCCGACATCGCCTACGGTGGCCGTGGTCTCAAGGGTGCGATGAAGGCGGCCGATCGCTCGGGAGCACGTTTTGCGCTGGTGCTCGGCGACAACGAACTCGCCGACGGCCAGATCGAACTCAAAGACCTGTCTAACGGTGAGCAACAGCGTGTCGCGCTCGATGCCGTGGTGGCGCACATCAATTCGGCACTGGCTGCGGGGTAGGGGCCGTGGGGGCGCGGCGTCGGTGGGCAGCAGTGGTGGTCGGGGTATTGATGGCGACCACTGTCGCCGCCTGCACCTTCACCGTCGACGGTGACCCGGCACCTGCTCCGCATACGGGCCGGACGTGGGGGAGTTCGGCGCATACGCCGGAGTTCCCCACAGCCGAGAACCCGCCCGGCTAGCCGGCGATTCGACAGCCGAGCCACTTGTACGAAGACGAGCCACAAATATGTGGCTCGTCTTCGTATATCCGGCTCGTTTGCAGGGGGAGGTCAGCTCAGTTCTGCCTGCAGCACATCGAGACTGACACCGCCCAGCGCCAGCGCCTTGCGATGGAAGTCCTTGAGGGATGCCGCCGGGTTGGTTCGGATGTAGTTGTCGCGGGCCTGTTGCCAGACCCGTTGTCCCAGCGCGTATGACGGGGCCTGGCCGGGCCAGCCGAGGTAACGGTTGAGCTCGAACCGCAGCACTGTCTTGTCCATCGCAACCGCGGAGCTCAGGAACTGCCAGGCCTTGTCGGCATCCCAGGTGCCACCGCCCACCGAGGCGGGTGCGGTCAGGCCGCAGTGCACGCCGATGTCGACGACCACACGGGCCGCGCGTAGTCGCTGCGAGTCGAGCATGCCCATCCGATCGCCCGGATCATCGAGCCAACCCAGTTCGCCCATCAGCCGCTCGGCGTACAGCGCCCACCCCTCGCCATGGCCGGAGGTGAACGACGCCAGCTTGCGCCAGCGGTTCAGCTCCGGGCTCACCATGGCCGATCCCAGTTGCAGGTGGTGGCCGGGGACACCTTCGTGGAAGACGGTGGTCGTTTCCTGCCACGTGTGGAAGACCTGCTGGTCCGGCGGCACCGACCACCACATGCGTCCCGGACGGCTCAGGTCTTCGCTGGGCATCGTGTAGTAGATGATCCCGGTCGCCGACGGGGCCAGCCGGCATTCCAGTGCGGTCAGTTGGGGCGGGATGTCGAAGTGCAGGCGGCCGACCTCGTCGGTCGCACGGTCGGACAGATCCTGCATCCAGGCGACAAACGCATCGCGATCGGTCATCTGGTAGCGGGGATCGTCGTTCAGTGCCGCCAGCGCACCGGTCACTCCGGCGCCGGGCGCGATCTGCTGGGCCAACGTCTCCTGTTCGGCCACAATCGATTCGAGCAAATCCAGGCCCCAGGCGTAGGCGTCGTCGACGTCGATGTCCGCGCCGACGAACTCGGCCGAGTGGAGCCGGTAGCGGTCGCGGCCGACGGCATCGGTGTCGATGGTCCGGGGCAGGACCTCGTCGCGCAGGACCGCTGCGAGCTCGGTCATCGCAGCTCCCACCTGGCCGCGCAGATCGTCGAGCAGATCGACCTGGTCGGTGGTTTCGATGGCGGTGGCGTTGCTGAAGATCGACCCGGTTGCGGCGTCGGCCTGCGTGGCGCACAGACTCACCTGCCTGCTCACCAACGGGGGACCGGTCTGCACGCGATGGCGCATCCCGGCGATGATCGATTCGACGCAGGACGGTATCTGCGACAACCTCGCGAGGAACAGGTCCTGCTCGGCTGCGGTCGTCGTCGACATCAGATCGAAGACGTCGCGGACACCCTGCAGCGGGGATTCGATGACATTGACCTCGCCGATCCGCAGGCCCGCTTCGTCGACCGCGAGTGCACGGCGTAACTGGTCGGACATCGTGGCAACCGTGACGCGGTCGACGTCGTCGGTAATGTTCGCGGCCGCGAGCGAATTCAGCGCGGCGCGGCGTTCGGAGACCCGATCGGCCTCACCTTCCGGAGAGAAGTCGGGTAGTTGATCGTCGAAGCCGGCCACCCCGAGGTGGGTCGCCTCGATGGGGTTGAGCGCACAGGAGCGTTCGAGGTGGTTGTCGGCGACCCGATCGATCGCGCTGGAGCGGGTCACAGGCTTGCCGCATCGAAAGTGTTGCAGGAGTTCGGGTCACCCGCACTGTAGCCCACGTTGAACCAGCGGACCCGCTGGTCTGATGAGCCGTGGGTCCAGCCTTCCGGGTTGGAGGCGTCACCTTGGATCGCGTCGTCGCCGATCGCCTTGGCGGTCTTGATGACGTCGTTGATCTGTTGCTGCGTCAGCGGTTCGAGCATCGCATCGGAGCCCTTGTCGGCGTGATACGCCCACACGCCGGCCAGGCAGTCGGCCTGAAGTTCGATCCGTACCGAACCCGAATTCGGTCCGGCCGCACCCATCCGCTGACCTTCCTGCAGGGCACCGGTCAGGTATTCGACGTGGTGGCCGTACTCGTGGGCGACGACGTATTCCTGGGCCAGTGGCCCGTCTCCGCCACCGAGCTGATCGCTCAGGACATCGAAGAACGACGGATCGAAGTACGCGGTCTGGTCGCCGGGGCAATAGAACGGGCCGACATCCGAGGTCGCCGGTCCGCAGGCGGTGTCGACGCTGCCCTCGAAGATCACTGTCTGCGGTGGTTCATAACCGGGCATGAGCTCCGACCACACCGCATCGAGGCTGTTGGTGGTGGCCACGATCCGGCATACCGTGTCGGTGTTCGCCTTTTCGATGGTGCAGCTCTTGATCTCCTCGTTGATGGCGGACTGGTCCTGCGACGAGTACGTCGAGGTCGATCCGTCACTGCCCAGGCCCAGAATGCCCGGATCGAATCCGAACAGCGCGGCCGCGATCACGATGATCAGGCCCGCTCCGCCGCCGATGGCGAACTTGCCGCGGCCTCCGCCGCCGCCCGAAACGTTGCCGGTATCCAAGGGGCCATTGCCTCGAAATGTCATGCGGTCAGCATTGCATGAGCAGTGCCGTCCTCGGCCGATCGAGACAGCCGTAGGATGTTGCACGATACAAAATCGTCAGCTTCGAGAGGACTATTGTGCTGCGCACCCAATTTGCCGGATCACTGCGAGCCGCGAACGCCGGGCAGACCGTGACGTTGACCGGCTGGGTGGCGCGCCGACGCGACCACGGCGGCGTGATCTTCATCGACCTGCGGGACAGCTCCGGCCTCGCACAGGTTGTGTTCCGGGACGAGGCTGTGGCCACGCCCGCTCACCGGCTGCGTGCCGAGTACTGCGTCCAGGTGACCGGCGTCGTCGAACAGCGGCCGGCCGGTAGCGAGAACCCCAACCTGAAATCCGGCGAGATCGAGATCAACGCCACCGAGCTGGTTGTTCTCAACGAGTCGGCACCGTTGCCGTTCCAGCTGGACGAGAACCCAGGCGAAGAGGCGCGGCTGAAGTACCGCTACCTCGACCTTCGTCGCGAAGGTCCCGGTTCGGCACTGCGATTGCGGTCGAAGGTCAACCAGGCCGCCCGTAGTGTGCTGCTGGAGCAGGACTTCGTCGAGATCGAGACCCCGACGCTGACCCGTTCGACCCCGGAGGGTGCGCGCGACTTCCTGGTCCCCGCACGCTTGCAGCCGGGTACTTTCTACGCACTGCCGCAGAGCCCGCAGCTGTTCAAGCAGCTGCTGATGGTGGCCGGTATGGAGCGTTACTTCCAGATCGCCCGCTGCTACCGCGACGAGGACTTCCGCGCCGACCGCCAGCCCGAGTTCACCCAGCTCGACATCGAGATGAGCTTCGTCGAGCAGGACGACATCATCGCCCTCGGCGAGCAGATCCTGGTCGCGCTGTGGAAGCTGATCGGCTACGACGTGCAGACCCCGATCCCGCGGATCACCTACGCCGATGCGATGCGCCGGTTCGGCAGTGACAAGCCCGATCTGCGCTTCGACATCGAGCTCGTCGAGTGCACCGACTATTTCAAGGACACCCCGTTCCGGGTGTTCCAGGCGCCGTACGTGGGTGCGGTCGTCATGCCCGGGGGTGCAAGCCAGCCCCGGCGTCAGCTCGATGCGTGGCAGGAATGGGCGAAGCAGCGCGGCGCCAAGGGACTGGCCTACGTGCTGGTGCAGGAAGACGGCACGCTCGGTGGGCCGGTTGCCAAGAACCTGTCGGAGGCCGAGCGTGACGGCCTCGTCGCCCATGTCGGTGCCAACCCCGGCGACTGTGTCTTCTTCGCGGCGGGTCCGGCCAAGGCTCAGCGTGCGTTGCTCGGTTCGGCCCGCGGCGAGATCGCCCAGAAGCTCGGACTGATCAAGGACGGCGACTGGGCCTTCACCTGGGTTGTCGACGCGCCGCTGTTCGAGCCTGCCGATGAAGCCACCGCGAGCGGTGACGTGGCCGTGGGTTCGGGTGCGTGGACCGCTGTGCACCACGCCTTCACCTCACCCAAGCCGGAATCGCTGGATGTGCTCGAGTCCGATCCGGGCGCCGCGTTGGCGTACGCCTACGACATCGTCTGCAACGGCAATGAAATCGGCGGCGGTTCGATCCGTATCCACAAGCGTGAGATCCAGGAACTCGTCTTCAAGATCATGGGTATCTCGCACGACGAAGCGCAGGAGAAGTTCGGCTTCCTGCTCGACGCGTTTGCTTACGGCGCGCCGCCGCACGGCGGAATCGCCTTCGGCTGGGATCGCATCACGGCACTGCTGGCCGGGCAGCCGTCGATCCGCGACGTGATCGCGTTCCCGAAGTCGGGCGGCGGCATCGACCCGCTGACCGACGCGCCTGCGCCGATCACCCCGCAGCAGCGCAAGGAGTCAGGCATCGACGCCAAGCCCGCGGCTCCGAAGCAGCAACAGGCTCCGGGTGCGGCTGCCGACAAGCAAGTGGCTGCCGAGAAGCAATAGCTCCCGCAAGAAACCTGGACTGACAGATCGCCGGCGGCCTCGAGCCGCCGGCGATCTGTCTTTTGTGCGGTTCACACTGTGTAGTTGTCAATGGTCGTACTGCGCAGAGGTTCTCTGTCAGCTGAGGGTCTTGCGGTTTCCGGGCTCGCCTTCTCTACGCGGCGGCGAGGTTCGAAGTCAGGGTGCGGCGGGCTTGGGACCGCATCGGCGTCTTGCCGGCATCATCCGGCGATACAAACCAGGGATGACCATCGCGACCAATGAACACTTCCCAGCCCCGGTGGTGGATGTAGCGGTGATGTCGTCGGCAGAGCAGCACCATGTTGGTCAGACTGGTCACGCCACCGTTGCGCCAGAAGTCGATGTGGTGGGCGTCGGTGTATCCGGCCGGGCACTGGCAGCCAGGGAACGCGCAGCCGCGGTCCCGGGCGATCAGGGCTTTGCGGATTGCCGGGGTGACAGTGCGCTGGTCCCGGCCGACATCCAAGGGCACCGAGTTACTGTCGACCAAGATTTTGGTGATCACTGAATCACACGCCACCATCTGCGCCGTCGATGCTGATGCCGGTCCGGTCCACTCGAATGCCGGTGCCAACGTCGGCGGCTTGACGCCGGCGAGCCCGCGCATCTGCAGCGGCTGTAGATACTCCGGTGAAACTGTCATCACCACATGCGGTTTGGCGCCGCCACTGGTGGGTCGGTCTTCCTGACCGAGGTAGGAATCCAGCAGTCGCTCCAGGGCGTCGGCGCGGATCTGGGGTTTGCTGCGCGAATCGGGTGATCCATCAGGCTCGGGTACCGGCCTGGATAGTGGCGCCAACGCCGCGGTGAGTTTCTCGCCGACGAGGTTGTCCAGATCAAACACCCCGTGGGTGCGGCCGTCATCGCCGGTCCCGAATGAGACCTCATTCAACTCATGGTTTTCCGCATCCGGGATTTCTTTGTCCGGCGGCGACAACACCACAGCCATATGTCGTGCCCGCACCGACACCGCCCCCGGTGTGGCCACCAACGCTTCGGTCATCAACCCGCGGACACAATCATCGCGATCACCACCGGAGAGATCCGGGTTGCGCCGATCAATGTGGTTGAGACCCTTGATGATCGCATCGACATGCTCACCGGACAACGTTCCGTCCACCCCGTAGGCCGCCACCGACGGAATGTCGCCGAGCGCCTTACCCACCCGCACATATCGATGGGCCACCGCCGGAGCCATCCCCGCCTCTTGCAGCAGTCTCGCGGTGGATCGTTCGCCGGACTTCTGCGCGACCCCACGCTTGTCGAGTTCACCGACAAGCCGGAAAAGTATCTGTTCCACAACATGATTGAGTCGAAGTACCGCCACCGTGCGCGATGAAACTTCAGCATCATCACCGGTGACCAAAGCCGCATCCCCTGCCAGATCTGAAAGTCTGGCGAACATCCCCCCGAAGTTCATGATTCGAGACTACGCCCGTCGAGCTGTTCGCACAAGTGTTCTAGCGAAGTATTTCTGTTGTCCTGCAAGACTATTGGTCCACAGAACAGTGGCAACCACTCAGCCTACTGAAGAGGTCTGACAATCGTGGGCAACGCGGTTCGGCGCCTCGGCGGATTGTCGCTAGCGGCCCGGTGTCTCCTCACGCAGACCCGATGGTTGGTCGTAGCCGCCCGCAGAACTGTCGGCCTTCATCAGCTCGAGGAAAGGCACCGCGTCCAAGGCCTCGGGTCCCAGAACCCCGGCACCCGACCATGTCCCAGTTGCCAGCAACTCCAAGGCGACCACCGGGTTCAGCGCGGTCTGCCAGACCACGCACTGGCAGCCGTATTCCGCCATCGTCCACTCGTTGTCGGAAACGTGGTAGAGGTACACCTGCCTGGGTTGGCCGTCTTTGGTTCCGGTGACCCACATTCCGGCGCAGGTCTTTCCGGTCATCTGTGGCCCGAGGGTTGCCGGGTCGGGGAGTGCCGCTGCTACGACGTCGCGAGGGGCGACCTCCACCGCACCGTTCGCCGAACGAACCCGGATCGGCTGTACGGCATCGAGTTTCAACAGGTGCAGGGTTTGCAGGATGCCGATGAACTCGGCTCCCAGGCCGTATTTGAACGTGACCCGCTTGGCGTCGAGCCATCGTGGCATCAGCAACACTTCTTCGTGCTCGACGTGAACACACTCCACCGGGCCGATGCCGTCGGGGAAGTCGAAGATCTCGGGCTCGCTGAACGGGGGTGTCGTGAACCAGCCTTCGGGGTGATCCTTTTCGTAGATCACCGGCGGGTTCAGACACTCTTCGATGGTGGTCCAGATCGAGAAGCTGGGTGCGAAGATCTCGGTGCCGTCGGCGTCGCGGACCACGAGGTTGGCGCCGTCGCGGGTACCGAGTTCATCGACGGTGTCGAAGAGGTGGTCGCAGGCGTATTTGGCGAAGACGTCGGACAGACCGGGTTCCACCCCCATCCCGACGAGGGCCAGGAGTCCGGCAGCTTCCCACTCGGCTGCTTTCCCGAACTGGTAGTCGCCCAACTTGATGCCGGTCTTCGAGTAGGGCTCGTCGGGATGCGGGGCGCTCAAGCTCATCGCCATGTCGATGTAATGTGCCGAAGCTGCGAAGGCGCCGTCGAAGATGGTCGGCACGAACTTGGGTTCAACCGCATTCATCACATGTGTGACCCGATGCGCCCGAGCAAGTTCGGCCACCGCCGCGGCATCACCGGCGTCGATCTGTGCGGCGGTGAATCGGGCCGCAACATTGCTGCCGTGTCTGTCCGCGATCCAGGCCACCGTTCGCTCGGCTCGACTCACGTCGTAGTCGGAGACGACGATCAACTCATAGAAGTCGCGCCGAGCGGCAATCCTGGCGATCGCGTCGCCCACTCCGCCCGCGCCGACCAACAGAATCCGCATGTCTCTCGCCTCTCCGACCCGTTGCAGCAGGGTGTGCCGCGGGCCTGCACGTCAGCCTAAGTTGTCCGCGCACAATTGATCTCGCATTCGTAGATCAGATGACTGTCGGTCGGCCATCGGTGCTTCTCACAGTGGGCACGGCGAGTCGGTGATCCGATGGTTCGCCAGACGTAACCGTGGCGTGACCGACGGGCTTGCGATGTGGCTCACAATGAAATCTCGCTGCTCGCCGTCGAGTAGATGCCCCACCAGAACCCTGATCACCACTTCGCGTCCTGGAGGACCCATGCCTGAGATGGCCCTGAGCCCTGAATCCGCAACCATCATCCGCGCCACGCTGCCCGCGGTCGGCGGTGCGATCGAAGAGATCACGACCCTGTTCTACTCGACACTGTTCACCGATCACCCCGAACTCGAGCGAGACCTGTTCAATCGTGGCAATCAGGCCCAGGGGGATCAGCAACGAGCGCTGGCCGGTGCAATCGCCTCCTTCGCCACCTTGCTGGTGGCAGAGAATGCGCCCAGTCCGGAGGCGGTGCTCTCGAGGATCGCCAACAAGCATGCGTCCCTGGGGATCACCGAAGAGCTCTATCAGGTGGTGCACGACTATCTGTTCGCCGCGATCGTCGAGGTGCTCGGGGAAGCCGTCACACCGGAGGTGGCAAAGGCGTGGGACGAGGTCTACTGGCTGATGGCACACGGCCTGATAGCGATCGAACGGCAGTTGTACGACCAAGCGGGCGTGGAACCCGGCCAGGTCTGGCAGACGGCAACGGTGGTGCGGCGCACGCAGGAATCGCCGGATTGCATTGCCATCACGCTGAGGTCCGACGGCGGGTCGACGCTGCCCGGGTTTGCCCCCGGCCAGTACACCTCGGTGGCGGTGAACCTCCCGGACGGCGCGCGGCAGATCCGCCAATACAGCCTCACGACCCCGAAATCGGGAGGGCAGTGGCGCATCACTGTGAAAAAGGACGGTCAGGTGTCGAACCACCTGCATGCCAACCTTTTCGAGGGCGATTCATTGGTGGTATCGCTGCCGTTCGGCAATCTGACATTGCATCCGGAGGCAACCCCGGTGCTGCTGGTCTCGGCGGGTATCGGCTGTACGCCGATGATCGGGATGTTGCGACACATGGTCGATACCGGTGACCCGAGGCAGGTTTGGGTGCTACATGCCGACCGGTCGTTGTCGGTGCATGCACATCGGACCGAGTTGGAGGAGTTGGTCGCCGAACTGCCTGCCGCCATCATGCACAACTGGTACGAAGACCTCGGCGTCCGCCCTGAGAGCCAGACCAGTCGGGCCGGGTACACCGACCTGTCGGCGATCGCGCTCCCGGACGGCGTCAAGGCCTACCTCTGCGGCCCACTGCCGTTCATGCAGAGCATGCGTGGGCAGTTGCTCGAGGCGGGTGTGCCGTCTGCCGACATCGCATACGAGGTATTCGGGCCTGATCTCTGGCTGCAGGTGGCGTAGATCTTGTGCCCGGCGGTGGGGCGCAGATTGTGATGAACTTGCAGTTCTGACGTTTTGGCACGCATGGAGGTAACGCCAGTTGACCATCAAGGTGGCACTCGAGCACCGGACCACGTACAACTTCGACAGGTTGACGAAGGTCTATCCACATGTCCTGCGGCTTCGGCCGGCGCCACATTCGCGGACCCCGATCGAGGCGTACTCGCTGAAGGTCGAGCCCGGCGACCACTTCATCAACTGGCAACAGGATGCCTTCAGCAACTACTTGGCGCGCTTGGTGTTTCCGGAACCGACAACGGTCCTGAGCTTCACGGTGGGTCTGGTTGCAGACCTCACCGCGATCAACCCGTTCGACTTCTTCATCGAGGAATGGGCCGAGAACGTCGGCTTCGAGTACCCGGAAGAACTCCGCCGCGATCTCGAGGTCTATCTGCGACCGGTGGACGAGACGGGCACGGACCCGTTGGTGGCCAAGTGGGTTGACGACCACCGTGCGTCGGGGAAGATGCGCGTCATCGACTACCTCGTCCAACTGAATTCCGCAGTCCGCGACGACGTCCGGTACACGGTGCGGCTCGAGGCCGGTGTGCAGGCACCGGAGTTCACCCTCGACAGCGGGGTCGGGTCGTGTCGCGACTCCGCGTGGTTGCTCGTTGCGATTCTGCGCCGTCTCGGTCTGGCGGCCCGTTTCGTCTCCGGCTACCTGGTCCAGTTGACGTCCGACATCAAATCGATCGACGGCCCCTCCGGCCCCGACGCCGACTTCACCGACCTGCACGCCTGGACGGAGGTCTACCTGCCCGGCGCGGGCTGGGTGGGCATGGATCCCACCTCGGGCCTGTTCGCAGGCGAAGGCCACATCCCGCTCGCCGCGACCCCACATCCGGGAGCGGCCGCACCGATCACCGGAGCCACCGGCAAATGCCATGCGGTGATGGACTTCTCGAACGAGGTCTCCCGCTTCCACGAAGATCCGCGGGTCACGCTGCCGTATTCGGGTGATCAGTGGAAGCGGATCGTCAATCTCGGCACCGATCTCGACGAGCGGATGCGTGAGGCCGACGTCCGGCTCACGATGGGCGGTGAACCGACGTTCGTCTCCCTGGACAATCAGGTCGATCCCGAGTGGCTGACCGACGCCGACGGACCCCACAAGCGTTCACTCGCATCCGATCTGGCCGATCGCGTCAAGAAGATCTACGCGCCGAGCGGTTTGGTGCAGCGCGGACAGGGCAAGTGGTATCCCGGTGAACCCTTGCCGCGGTGGCAGATCGACCTGATCTGGCGCGCGGACGGAAAAGCGCTCTGGAACAACCCCGATCTGCTGGACGACCCGTGGCCCACGAAGGACGCCGCGCAGGCCACCATGGATTGGCAGGCACCGGGTGGACTCGGGCCGACCGATCCGGCAACGGCCAAGGCGCCCAAGGCATTCATCTCGGCACTGGCACGACGTCTGCGCCTCCCGGACTCGCAGGTGATGCCCGCCTACGAAGATCCGCTGCTGCGTCTCGCCGAGTTGGTGCGGCTGCCGGCAGGTGCACCGCCGGACCCCGAAGCACAGGCCGCCGAGGCGACCGAGGACGATCTGACGCCGGACAAGGATTCGGCAGAGATTCGTAAACGTCTTCTGGCCGAGCTGGACTCGTCGGTCAGCAGTCCGACCGCCTATGTGATGCCGATCAACCGCGCCCCGAACGGTGTCGGATGGCAGAGCGCATTGTGGCGGACCCGGCGTGGCCGACTGGTCCTGAGTCCTGGCAATTCGCCTGCCGGTCTCCGACTGCCGCTGGACGCTCTCTTCTGGGAGCCGAACATGCAGTTCTTCCCGGCCGATCCCACCGCATTCGACATCGACCCGCTTGCCGATCTCGCCGCGTCGGATGAGCTGCCGCTACCGCCTGCCTCCGCGATACCACCTGCCGCATCCGCACCGCAGATGCCTCGGACCGGAATGGCGGGGGAGCCGCTGCCCGGAGCCCGGCCGGGCACGTCCGTGGCCGAGGCAGGTGTTCCCGGAGACGGTGAACCGCTGTGGATCACCCCGGAGATGCAGAAGGCCCGCGTTGCTGCCGAAGCGAAGAAGGCCGCAGAAGCAGCAGCGGCGGCGCAATCGGAAGCAGAAGCAAACGCTGCGGCGCAAACGTCCTCGGAACAGCCCGGTCTCATCGAACCCTCCGGCCGGTCGGTCACCGCGTTGGTGGCCGAGGAGCGAGGCGGTGTCCTGTATGTCTTCCTTCCCCCCACCCAGACCGGCGACGACTTCGCCGAGCTGGTCGGCCTGATCGAAGACAGTGCCGCCGAAGTGGGCAAGCCGGTGGTCATCGAGGGGTACGGCCCACCGTCGGATCCGCGCCTGACGTCATTGACGATCACGCCCGACCCCGGTGTCATCGAGGTCAACATCCAGCCGACCGCGTCGTTCGTCGAACAGTCCGAACTCCTCGAAACCCTCTACGACCAGGCTCGCCGGGTCCGTCTGGGGACCGAGTCGTTCGACCTCGACGGCAGCCACGGCGGCACCGGCGGCGGCAACCACATCACACTCGGTGGCATTCGCCCGGCCGATTCACCGATGCTGCGCCGCCCAGATCTGCTGGTCTCGATGTTGACCTACTGGCAGCTGCATCCGTCACTGTCATATCTGTTCTCGGGACGATTCATCGGCACCACCTCGCAGGCACCCCGCGTCGACGAGGGGCGGGAGAGTTCGCTCTACGAACTCGAGGTCGCCTTTGCCGAAATCGACCGCATCAGCGACGAAACTGCGGCAGGTAACACGTCCCATCACCTGCCATGGGTTGCCGACCGGGCGCTGCGCCACCTGCTGACAGACATCACCGGCAACACCCACCGGGCCGAGTTCTGCATCGACAAGCTCTACAGCCCCGACTCGACCCGCGGCAGGCTCGGTCTGCTCGAACTCCGCGGCTTCGAGATGCCGCCGCACCATCAGATGGCGATGGTGCAGTCGCTGCTCGTCCGCAGCCTGGTCTCGTGGTTCTGGGACAAGCCCTACCGGGCGCGGCTGCAACGCCACGGCGCTGATCTGCATGGCCGACATCTGTTGCCGCACTACGTGATCGACGATATCTCCAACGTTGCCGAAGATCTGCGCGACGCCGGCTACGATTTCGACACCGCCTGGCTGGCCCCGTTCACCGAGTTCCGCTTCCCGCGTCTGGGTACGGTGCACATCCGCGATGTCGAAATCGAACTACGCGGCGCGATCGAACCATGGAACGTCCTCGGCGAGGAGTCCGCGTTCGGCGGCACCGCCCGATACGTCGATTCGTCGATCGAGCGGGTGCAGCTCCGGGTTCTCGGCGGAGACATGAACCGTTTCATCCTGACCTGTAACGGTGTCCCGGTTCCGTTGACGCCGACCGGCCGGGCGGGGGAGACCGTCTCCGGTATCCGCTTCCGGGCGTGGCAGCCGCCGAGTGCCCTCCACCCGACGATCACCATCGACAGCCCACTGGTCTTCGATCTCATCGACACCCACAACGGGCGGTCGGTGGGCGGCGCGACCTATCACGTGATCCATCCCGGTGGTCTGGCGTACGAACGTCCACCGGTGAACGCGGTGGAGGCCGAGTCGCGTCGCAATGGACGTTTCGAGGCCTCCGGCCATCAGGTCGGCACCGTCGACACGGCCAAGCTCCGTGAGTATCAGGCCAGGCTGGCGACCGATTCCGGTGTACCAATGATCTTGGATCTACGGCGAGCACGTACAGTCCTTCGGTGACAACGCCAAGGATCGAACCCGCCGGAGTTTTGGACCGATACCGGTCTGACCGGTACGGATTGTTTGATCTGTCGGCCATGCCAGGAACCCCGTCCGGGCCCTTCGACGAGCTGTTCGACAGCACCGGTGCCATCCGCGCCCAGTGGTCCGGCCTGATCGAGAATCTGGAGCGGATGGCCGATGCCGGGCTGCGCCAGGCCGATCAGCGGGTGCGCACCCTGATCGACGACGACGGCATCACCTACAACGCCCCGACCGGTACCTCCACGCAGCAGCGACGCTGGGAACTCGACTCTGTGCCGCTGCTGTTCGACGGCGCGCAGTGGCAGAGTCTCGAAAAGGGCATCGAGCAGCGGGCACGAGCGCTCGACGCGCTCCTGTCGGATGTGTACGCCGACCAGAGCGCGATCACCTCTGGCCTGGTGCCACCGGAGATGATCTACGGCCATCCCGGGTTCGTCCGCAAGGCCGCCCGTTTTCCGCAGGTGTGGTCACACACGCTGTTCATGCACGCCTGCGATATCGGCCGGGCGCCGAGCGGTGAGTACCTGGTCTACTCCGACCGGACCCAGGCGCCGTCCGGTGTCGGCTACGCATTGGCCGACCGGCACCTGATGTCGCGGGCATTCCCACGGCTCCTGCAGCGGTGTGTTCCGAGACCGATGTCGGCGTTTGCGGCCACGGTCCGGATCGCGGCGTTCGAATACGCCCCGCAGGGTATCGAGGAACCCACGGTTGCCGTGCTGACGCCGGGTTCGCTGTCGGAGACCGCCTTCGATCAGGCCTACCTGGCCTCGATCCTCGGTTTTCCGCTGGTCGAGGCCGCCGACCTGGTGGTCCGTGACGGCGCGGTCTACATGCGGTCGCTGGGAACCTTCAAACGACTCGATGTGATCATCAGGCGGGTCGACTCCGACTATTCCGATCCGCTCGATCTGCGTGCCGATTCCCGCCTCGGCGTCACCGGCCTGGTGGAGGCGGCGTCGCGCGGTTCGGTCACCGTCCTCAACACCCTTGGTAGCGGTGTCCTGGAGAACCCGGCGTTGCACACCGTCCTGCCCGCCATCAGCAAGCATTTCCTCGGTGAGGACCTGCTGCTCGATTCGGTGCAGACCTATTGGGCCGGAAACGATCTCGAACTCGGAAAGTTGTCGGCCGACCTACCGTTGCTGGCCATCACGAACTTCCGGACCGGCGAAGAGTTCTCCGGACCGATGCTCAGTTCGGCCGAGATCGACACGTTGCGCGCCCGGATCGACGCCGAGCCGTGGCAGTGGGTTGGCCGTGTCCTCGAACGTTTTTCGGTTGCGCCGTCGTCCACACCGGGCCCCCACCGAGCGCGCGGTACGGGTTCGCCGCTGCGTGCTGCGCCCGTCGGCATTCGTTCGTTCAGTGTCGCGCAGGGATCGGGGTACGCGGTCCTGCCGGGCGGCCTCGGTCAGGTACTCGCGGAGGGAGCCGCCGGGTCGGCGATGAATGCCGTTGCCGGAAAAGATGTCTGGGTGACCACCGTCGAACCGGCTGCCGGTCAGATCCGGGTGGAGGAATCGGGCGGTGCGCCGGAACGCAGCCGACCGATCATCGTCACCGGTGCGAGTCCCAGCGCGGTCCGCGCGAGTTCCGATCCGGTCGTCAGCTCACCCCGCGTGTTGTCCGACCTGTTCTGGTTCGGTCGCTACGGCGAGCGGGCCGAGCTGACCACGAGGATGGTGAAGGTCGCCCGCGAGCGTTACGAGGACTACCGCTACCGACCGTGGATGACGGGTACGGCGTCGATCCCGTTGTTCCTGAGTGCAATTGCGTCTGCGTCCGGAAATCGGGCGGTTCTGCAGGACACCAAGGGTTTACTCGACTTCGACAGCAGCAAACCGCCGGACCCCGACGAGGTCGAGGCCGCGACCACCCGGTTGCACATGATGACCGGAGCCCGCCGGACGCCGGGTTCGGTTGCCTTTGCGGTCGACCGTCTGCAACAGCTGGCCCGCGCGATCCGCGACCAGTTGTCGACGAGCACGTGGATGGTGCTCGGCTCCATCGACCGCGCACTGAATGAATTGGGTAGCGGACCGGCGACCGGTGCCGGCGACGACACCGAACGCGACGGTTCCGAACTCGGCCGCGCACACGACGACATCCTGCACGGCCTCCTGTCCCTGGCTGGATTGCAGGCCGAATCGATGGTGCACGACCCGGGTTGGTTGTTCATGGACATCGGTCGCCGGGTGGAACGCGCGCAGATGCTGGCCGGTCTGACCTCGGCCATCCTGGTGCCGCAGTACGACTCCGATACCGAACAGGGATTGCTGGAGGCGTACCTGTCGGCCAGCGAGTCGGTGATCATCTACCGCCGTCGCAACCGCGGTATCGTCCGGCTCAGCGCGGTGGCCGACCTGATGCTGTTCGACGAGGGCAACCCGCGGGCGATGATCTACCAGCTCCAGTCGCTGCGCGTCGACCTGAGCTCACTGCCGTCGATTGTCCGCTCCGCAGCGGCGGAGCGCATCGTCGAGGATCTGGTGGCAGAACTGCGCCGCGTCGACCCGGCGGACCTGGCCGCGATCGGTGCCGGGGGCAAGCGGGTGGAGTTGGCCGAATTGATGCGCACGCTCGACAAGGGTCTGCGAGAGCTCTCGGATGTGCTCGGGCGTACCAGATTTGCCTACCCTGTCGATATGCAGCCACTCTGGGGTGCCGGATCGGAGGGGACGTTGTGAACATTGCCGACAAACGATCACTGCCCACCATCACCGATCTGGTCGAGGGAGCGCCGCGGCGGTACAAGATCACGCACCGGACCCGCTACGACTACGACGACGTGGTCAGCAGCAGCTACGGTCGCTGCCATCTGCAACCCCGCGACCTGCCGGGGCAGCGGGTGATCGACAGTGCGATCACCATCGACCCCGAGCCCTCGGACCGTTCGACCGGTGTCGACATCTACGGCAACTACGACAGTTACTTCCATGTGCGGACGCCGCATCGGCGTCTCGAGGTGACCGGTGTGTCGACGGTGGAGGTCGACCCGCTGGATCAGGAACTGCTCAACTCCGCGGCCGCCCGGGCTCCCTGGGAGTCGGCGCGACCATCCGGGCCCACCGGCGCTCGCGCGGTGGAGTTCCGCCTCGACCTGTACCCACCGGAGATCAGCGCCGCGGTCATCGACTACGCCTCGACGATCTTCACGCCCGGCACGCCGTTGCTCGATGTCGTGGTGGAACTCACCAGCCGCATCTTCCGTGATTTCGCCTACCGTTCGGGGTCGACGGCGATCAGCACCAAGGTCGATACGGTCATGGAGCGTCGCGAGGGTGTCTGCCAGGACTTCGCGCGGGTGGCCATCGCATGTTTGCGGTCGCAGGGGCTCGCCGCCCGTTATGTCTCGGGCTATCTGGCCACCGACCCGCCGCCGGGACGGGAACGGATCTTCGGGGCCGATGCCTCGCACGCGTGGGCGGCGGTGTGGCTTCCCGGCGACCGCTGGATCGCGTTCGACCCGACCAATGACAAACTCGTCGACGAACGCCATGTCACGGTCGCCTGGGGCCGCGATTACGACGATGTACCGCCGTTGAGGGGCGTCATCTACACCGAATCCCGGAAGAGTCAGATCGACGTTTCGGTGGATGTGTCCCCGGAAAATTGATGCTCATTTCCCGTGGCAGTGATTCGCGTCCTACCTTTTGGGTAGGTTGTAGAGGATGACTGTTCTTGCCGATAGCCAGAAAACCGGCGCGGTGCAGGCAGCCGAGCGGCTCCTTGCCGCTCGCGCCGGCGCCCCGGTGTCCTTAGCCGAACCCTATGACCTCGGTGGCAGCGGTCGTACCCAAGTCTTGCGTGTCCGAGTCGCCCAGAACCCATTTTCGGCAGATCGCACGCTGGTGATCAAGGTTCTCGGCGACGGGGAGACCGGATCTGGAGCCTCGTTCTACCGCGAGGTCGCCTCGTACAAGTACGCCAACACGCTGCCGACGGAATCGCGGCCGGGTCCGGCGCTGATCGCCTTCGATCTGGCATCCCGGGTCCTGGTGCTCTCCGACCTCGGTGACGGCCGTTCGATGACCGAATTGCTGACCACCAACGACACCGCAGCCGTCAGTGGCTCCCTGAGTGCCTGGGGCCAGGCACTTGGCCGGATGCACGCGGCCACGGTCGGCGGTGAGAACGACTTCGCAGCACTGCTCCGGCAGGGTGGCGACGGTATCGCCACAGATGCGCTGCACACTCAGTTCGCGGCCGCGGTGGCCTCGGCGCCCCGGGTCGTCACCGAGATGCTGGGGTTGGATCTCGACCCGGTCGTCCTCGCATCGCTCGAAGCCGCGTACTCCCTGTTCGGCGAAGGTGAACACCGTGCCTTCAGCCCCTCGGATGTCGGTCCCGAAAACATCCTGATCAACGGCGACGGAGTGCGGTTCCTCGACTACGAGTGGGGCGGGTTCCGCGACGCCACGCTCGACATCGCCTACGCGTTGGTGACGTTCAGCCCGTGGCTGTCGCCGAGTTCGGCGGCCGGCCGGGTCGAACTCGAAACCCTGATGCTCGATGCCTGGCGCTCCGAGGTACAGGCGATCTGGCCCAGCCTGGGTTCCGACCGGGAGCTCGCGCGCAAGACCGTCCTCGCCCGATTGGCGTGGGTGTGGCTGTCCACGATGTGGATGCTGCCGATCGACGACGCCGATGTGGGTCGCGCCGACGAGGCCCACGGACTGGCACTGAGCACTTCGGATCCCCGCGTGATCGTGGACCGGTGGTCCGGGCTGGCCGCTGCCGCCCGTCGTGCCGCCGAGCCTGCGCTGGCCGAGTTCGCAGACTCTGTCGGTCAGGCGCTGGATTCGTCCTGGCTGCACTGACGTCGCAGCAGTTATGACCAATGAACAGGGCGGCCTTTTCGATGCCCCCGCCGCTCCGCCGGAGCTGATCACCAGCGGCCTGGCGCGGCCGGCCACCAGTGCGCCGCTTGCCGTCCGGATGCGACCACAAACGCTCGAAGAGATCGTCGGACAAGAGCATCTACTCGAAGCGGGATCTCCGCTACGACGACTGATCGACGGTTCCGGTGCGGCCTCGGTGCTGCTGTTCGGTCCGCCGGGCACCGGCAAGACGACCATGGCAGCACTGATCTCGACCGCCGCCGGTGGCCGCTTCGAAGCGCTCTCGGCGTTGTCGTCCGGTGTGAAAGAAGTCCGCGCGGTGATCGATTCCGCGCGTCGACGGCTCATCGGCGGTACCCAGACCGTGCTGTTCATCGACGAGGTCCACCGGTTCTCCAAGACTCAGCAGGACGCGCTGCTCGACGCCGTGGAAAACAGGATTGTGCTGTTGGTCGCCGCGACGACCGAGAATCCGTCGTTCTCGGTGGTGGCGCCGTTGCTGTCCCGATCGCTGGTCCTGCAACTGCGTTCGCTGGGCAATGCCGACATCCGGAAGCTGTTGGTGCGGGCCGCCGCCGATCCCCGTGGACTCGGCGGTGCGGTCACGATCGACGACGACGCACTCGACCACCTGGAGAAGATCTCCGGCGGTGATGCGCGGCGCGGCCTGACCGCTCTCGAGGCGGCCGCCGACGCGGTCCTGTCCGATACCGGTGCCGACCCCGACCGGCCTGCCGTGCTCACGCTGGCCTACGTCGAATCCGCGGTTGATCGCGCCGCGGTGCGGTACGACCGCGGGGGTGATCAGCATTACGACGTCACCAGCGCCTTCATCAAGTCGATCCGGGGTTCGGATGTGGATGCGGCGCTGCACTATCTGGCCCGGATGATCAGCGCGGGGGAGGACCCCCGATTCATCGCCCGCCGACTGGTCGTACACGCTTCTGAAGACATCGGGATGGCCGACCCGACGGCGTTGCAGACGGCAACGGCCGCCGCGCAGGCCGTGCAGCTGATCGGCATGCCCGAGGCCCGGCTTGCATTGGCGCAGGCGACAATTCACCTCGCGACCGCACCCAAGTCGGCGGCGGTCATCACCGCCATCGGTGCGGCCATCGCCGACGTCGAAGGTGGGAAGGCAGGCACTGTTCCACCGCATCTGCGCGATGGCCACTATGCCGGTGCCGCGAAGCTCGGCAACGCGGTCGGCTACCGGTATCCACACGACGCCCCGGACGGTGTGTTGCGGCAGCAGTATCCGCCGGACGAGCTGGTCGGCGTCGACTACTACGAGCCAACCGACCGTGGTCGGGAACGCGATATCGGGGTGCGCCTCGGGCGCCTGCGCAACATCATCCGCGGGCGTCGCTGACGCCGGAGCCGGGTTTGTCTGGTCTGGAGGGTGCGACTCCGGCGTGGCCTTGCCAGTAGTGTGGGTTAGTCACGTTCTAATAAACGGATGTCGATTCGCCTGGAACCAGGTGCAGTCACGGAGTATGGGCCTGGACAACCAGGTGGAGTCACAGAGTGAGGACAGTCAGTGCAGACGCATGAGATCAGGAAGCGGTTCCTGGATCACTTCATCAAGGCCGGACACGTCGAGGTGCCGAGTGCGTCCCTGATCCTCGAGGATCCGAATCTGCTCTTCGTCAATGCCGGCATGGTGCCGTTCAAGCCGTACTTCCTCGGCGAGCAGACCCCGCCGTATGTGCGGGCCACCAGCATCCAGAAGTGTGTTCGTACCCTCGACATCGAGGAAGTGGGCATCACCACACGGCACAACACGTTCTTCCAAATGGCGGGCAACTTCTCGTTCGGCGACTACTTCAAGCGCGAAGCGATTCATTTCGCCTGGACGCTGCTGACCAACTCTGTCGACGACGGTGGTTACGGCATCGACCCGACTCGCCTGTGGCCAACCGTCTATCTCGACGACGACGAGGCCGCCGCGATCTGGCATGAGGAGATCGGTGTGCCCGCCGAGCGGATCCAGCGCCGCGGCATGAAAGACAACTACTGGTCGATGGGTGTCCCCGGACCCTGTGGTCCGAGCTCGGAGATCTTCTACGACCGTGGCCCCGACTACGGCGTCGAGGGTGGACCCGAAGCCGACGAGGATCGCTACATCGAGATCTGGAACCTGGTCTTCATGCAGAACCAGCGGGGTCCCGGTGGTGGCAAGGACGGCTACGAGATCCTCGGACCGCTGCCGAAGAAGAACATCGACACGGGTATGGGCATCGAGCGCGTCGCCTGCATCCTGCAGGGCGTCGAGAACGTCTACGAAACCGATCTGCTGGCACCGGTCATCGGGGTCGCCGAGCGTCTGACCGGCCGCACCTACGGAGCCGATCCCGCCGACTCGGTCCGGTTCCGCGTCATCGCCGACCACGCCCGCACCGCGGTGATGTTGATCGCCGACGGGATCACACCCGGCAACGACGGGCGCGGTTACGTGTTGCGTCGACTGCTGCGGCGAATCGTCCGCTCGGCCCGGCTCCTCGGTGCCACCGACGCCACGATGAAGCAGTTTGTCGATGCGGTCATCGACACGATGACCGCGTCGTATCCCGAACTCGCCGACCAGCGCGCCCGCATCGTGAGCACCTCGGTCGGTGAGGAAGACGCCTTTCTCAAGACCCTGACCGCCGGATCACGACTGTTCGACGAGGCTGCCGCGACCACGAAGTCCTCCGGCGCCACCCGGATCAGCGGCAGCGACGCGTTCGCGCTGCACGACACCTATGGTTTCCCGATCGACCTCACGCTGGAGATGGCCGCCGAGGCCGGACTCTCGGTGGACGAGGCCGGGTTCAAAGAACTGATGACCGAGCAGCGACAGCGCGCGAAGGCCGACGCGACCGCTCGTAAGGCGGGTCACGCGGATCTCAGTGTGTACCGCGAGTTCCTCGATCGTGGACCGACCGTGTTCACCGGATTCGACGAACTCAATTCGGAGTCAAAGGTTTTGGGTCTGGTCGCCGACGGGCAGCGCGTGCGCAGCGCGTTCGCCGGTCAGGAGATCGAGGTGATCCTGGACCGCAGCCCGCTCTACGCCGAGGCCGGTGGCCAGATCGCCGACATCGGAACCATCACCACGTCGTCGGGCCTGCGCCTGACCGTCAAAGACGTTCAGAAGGTCGGTAAGTCGGTCTGGCTGCATCGCGCCGTCATCGAAGAGGGCGAAATTGCCGAGGGTGACGAAGTCCTCACCCAGGTCGATGCCGCCTGGCGTCATGGCGCCACCCAGGGCCACTCCGGTACCCACCTCGTGGGAGCCGCGTTGCGCCAGGTGCTCGGACCGACCGCAACACAGGCGGGTTCACTCAACCGGCCGGGCTACCTGCGATTCGACTTCGCATCGCAGGGCGCGCTGACCGAGGCGCAGCGAGGCGAGATCGAAGAGATCACCAACGCTGCGGTCGAGGCGAATTACCCGGTCAACACCTTTGAAACCGGTATCGACGATGCCAAGGCGATGGGCGCGCTGGCGCTCTTCGGTGAGAACTACGGTGACGTCGTCCGAGTGGTCGAGATGGGTGGACCGTTCTCGATGGAACTGTGCGGCGGAACCCACGTCGGTTCGTCGGCGCAGGTCGGCCCGGTCACACTGCTCGGTGAGTCGTCGGTCGGTTCGGGTGTGCGAAGGGTCGAGGCCTACGTCGGGCTCGACTCCTACCGCTACCTGGCCAAGGAACGCGCACTGCTCGCCGGACTGGCCACGTCACTGAAGGTGCCGAGTGACCAGGTACCCGGACGGGTCGAGTCGCTCGTCACCAAACTCAAAGAAGCCGAAAAGCAGATCGAGAAGATGCGCGCCGACGCGGCGAAGGCATCAGTCGGTTCGCTGATCGACGATGCGACGCGTGTCGGTGACGTGTTGGTGGTTGCCGGAAAGCTCGACGGCATGGACGCCGGTGACCTGCGGACACTGGCCGCAGATCTGCGTGGACGCGTGGGCTCGGACAACGCCGTGGTGGTGCTGTTCTCCGCATCGGGCGACAAGGTGCCGTTCGCCGTGGCGACCACCGCTGCAGCCCGCGACGCCGGGATCAAGGCCGGCGACCTGGTTCGCGAACTCGCGCCGCTGGTCTCGGGTCGGGGAGGCGGAAAGCCGGACCTGGCACAGGGTTCAGGTACCGACGCCGCAGGTATCGATTCGGCTCTTGTTCGGCTGCGTGAACTGGTCGGCTCGGCTCGATGACGCTGACGCCGCGAGGGCGCCGGATCGCCATCGACGTCGGCAGCGTTCGGATCGGAGTGGCCTCGTGCGATCCCGACGGGATCCTGGCCACGCCGGTCGAGACAGTCGCCCGCACGCCCAAAGGTGACGGCGATTTGCGGCGACTCGCCGAAATAGTCGCCGAATACGAGGCTGTGGGCGTTATCGTCGGACTGCCGAAAACGTTGCGCGATGAGCACGGTCATGCGGCCGCCCTCGCCACCGACTTCGGTGACGCGCTGGCCAGGCGCATTTCGCCGGTGCCGGTGATGTACTCCGATGAGCGTTTGACCACGGTGACCGCGCAACAAGCACTACGTTCGTCCGGTGTTCGGGCGAAGTCCCAGAAATCTGTGATCGATCAGGCAGCTGCCACCGCGATCCTCCAGAACTGGCTGGATCTGCAGGCAAGTCAGGAAGGCCGCGGGTGAGTGACGACGGATCCGACAACCATCGGGCGCAAGCAGAACCGGGGCGCCGTCGCCGGCGCGCGGACACCCCTTACGACCCCGATCGCCTGAAGTACTTCACCCAGGGAAACGGCGCGACACCGGGCCGCAGACGCGGGCCCGAGGTGATCCCGCCGCGCGATCCGGCAGCAGGTCGTCGCACACCACCGCCACCGCCGCCACCTCCGCGGGCGGCGCCGCCGCGGCGGGCGAGCGCGCCACCACCAGAAGCCCTGTGGGAGCCCCACCCCGGACCCCAGCAACCCCCGTCGCAACCGTTCCCGCGACAGCAACCGCCATCGCAGCCGATACCGCGACAGCAACCCCCGTCGCAGCCGATACCGCGACAGCGGCCTGCCGAGGCCACACATCCACCCGCCTACGACCCCGATCCCAGGCATGACGCGCGGGCGCCGTACGTCGACCCGGGTCGTACCGAGTACATCCGCCGCGAAGAGACGGCCCGTGTCCGCTCACCCAAGCGCACCGCCGCGGCGGCAGCGCGTCGCAAGAAGCGCAGACTGATCGTGATCTCGGCCGCGGTCGTCTTCATGCTGGCCCTGGTCGGTGGCATCGGTTACGCCGGACTACGCGTTGTCGGATTCTTCGGTACCGAGGACAAAGACTTCACGAACGTGGCAGGTACCTCGGACGTCCTCGTGTCGATCCCGCAGGATGCGACGCTGACCCAGTTCGGAGAGATCCTCGAAGAAAACGACGTGGTCGGCAGCGTCAACGCCTTCACGCTCGCGGCCGACGACCAGCCGATATCGGCCGGTTACTACAAACTGCGCACCGAGATCCCGGCCAGTACCGCGGTGACGATGCTGACGAACATGGACAACCGGGTCGGCCGGGTGGTCATCCCGGAGGGTCTGCAGCTCGACTCCAAGGACGGCATCGACGGCAAGACCACCGCGGGCATCTTCGCCCGGGTTGCCGAGGCCACCACCGTCGACCTCAATGGCGTGACGGAGGGCTCCACGGTCGAGGATCTGGCCCAGGCCGCGGCGACCGCCACTCCACAAGAACTCGGCGTACCCGCGTGGGCGGTGGACGCGGTGTCGGCGCTTGATGGCGATCATCGCCGCATCGAGGGTCTGATCGCGCCGACGTCGTGGGAGATGATCGATCCCGGCCTCACCCCGGTGCAGATGCTGAACTATCTGATCTCGCGCAGCGCAGATCTGTTCGCGCAGTGGGGGCTGCCCGCATCGGGCATCTCGTCGACGGGCCTGAACCCGTACCAGACGCTGGTCTCGGCCTCGATCGTCGAACGTGAGGTCAACACCGCCGAGGACTACCCGAAGGTGGCCAGGGTCATCGCCAATCGGCTCGGCGTCGACCAGGCCCTGCAGATGGATTCGACGGTCAACTACACCTCCGCCATCCAGAACATCGATGTTGCCGGTGACGATTTCGTGGCGCCCACGAAGTGGAACACCTATCAGCAGAAGGGTTTACCGGTCACCCCGATCGGTGCGGTCGGCCAGCCGGCATTGCTGGCCGCGATAGAACCGCCGGTCGGGAACTGGTTGTACTTCGTCACAGTCGATCAGCAGGGGACCACTCTGTTCACCGAGGACTACGAGCAGCACAAGCGCAACCGCCAACAGGCTTGCGACAACTCGATTCTCCAGACCAACTGCTGATGGCAGAACCTGGCAGAGCTGCCGCGATCCTGGGATCGCCGGTGGCGCACTCGAAGTCGCCCGCGTTGCATCTGGCGGCGTATCGGGCGTTGGGTCTTGTCGACTGGACCTACGAGCGCATCGAGTGCACCGCGGAGCAACTCCCATCGCTGGTCTCCGGGATGGATGAGAGGTACATCGGGTTCTCGGTGACGATGCCCGGCAAACGGGCCGCGCTGGAGTTCGCCGACCACCGCACCGACCGTGCGATTGCCGTGGGCTCGGCCAACACGTTGGTCCGGGTCGCAGGTGGCTGGCGCGCCGACTGCACCGACATCGACGGTGCGGCGGCAGCCCTGGCCGAACTCGAGATCGACCAGGCGCCCACGAGACACGCCGTGGTCGTCGGAGCGGGTGGAACTGCCGCACCGGTCCTGGCTGCGCTTGCCGGTGCCGGTGTCGGCGAGGTGAGCATCGTCGCCCGTAGCCGCGCCCGCGCCGCGGAGGTGCTGGCCGTGGCCGACGCGCTGGGCCTGGCCACCGACATCCTGCCATTCGAACCGACTCCGGAACTCGCAGATCGTGCGGCCACCGCCGCCGTGGTGGTCAACACGGTTCCGGCCGCTGCCGCCGAGCCGCTGACCCGGGCCCTGGCACCGGCAGCGCGACTGTTCGACGTGATCTACAGCCCCTGGCCGACCCCGCTGGCCGCCGCGGTGAGCGAATCCGGTGGCGCCGTGGTCGGGGGACTGGTGATGCTTCTGAATCAGGCGTTGGGACAGGTCGAACAGTTCACCGGTATGAAGGCGCCGCTGGACGTGATGGCCGCCGCGCTCGACTGAATCGGCCCACACAACTGATCCGTCCACAGAGGCGGTGCCCATCCACAATCGGGCTGCCGGTGGCCCCGACAGCGGGTGCGGCTGCGCCAGGGTGGGTGAATGCAGCTTGTTGTCGGGATCATGGGGTTCTGGTTCGTGGCGCTGGCCGGGGCCGACGTGCGGACCCGTCGGCTGCCGAACAGTGCGGTCCTGCCCGGTGTGCTCGGGGCCGTTGCCGGCACGATCATCACCCCGGACGCTGTCGCCGGCCTGCTGACGGCCGGTGGCATCTACCTGATCGCGTTCAGGTTCGGAGGCTGCGGCGGGGGTGATGTGAAGCTGGCCGTGGTGGTCGGTGCGATGGCCGGTTCTATCGCCACAGCAACGGTCTTGGTGTTGCTCGCTCAGGTGCTGACGCTCGGGCAGATCTTTTTGCGCCATGTGGGTGACAGTCGCTCGCGCGATACGGCACACGGACCGGCGCTGTGTGCGTCTGCGGCGCTCTGCTGTGGCATCTGGTAGCGGCAGGCATTTGGCGACGGCCGGGGATCTGGTGACAGCACGTGTTGATGGGCGTGGAACAATTGGGAACTGTGTTGCGCTGGAGTACTGCCGGAGAATCCCATGGTCCCGCACTGGTAGCCGTCCTGGAAGGGATGGTGGCCGGTGTCGAGGTGACCTCGTCGCAGGTTGCTGACCAATTGGCCCGCCGCCGTCTGGGTTATGGACGGGGTGCGCGGATGAAGTTCGAGGCCGACCAGGTCACCCTGGTCGGTGGTGTCCGCCACGGTTTGACGATGGGTGGCCCGATCGCCATCGAGATCGGTAACACCGAATGGCCCAAGTGGGAGACCGTGATGTCCGCCGATCCGGTCCCCGCCGAAGAACTCGAAGGTGTTGCTCGAAACGCGCCGCTGACCCGGCCGCGGCCCGGCCACGCCGATTACTCCGGCATGTTGAAGTACGGCTTCGACGATGCCCGTCCGGTCCTGGAACGGGCCAGCGCCCGGGAGACCGCTGCCCGCGTGGCGATCGGGACGGTCGCCCGCAACTTCCTGCGTCAGGTCCTCGGTATCGAGGTGCTCTCGCACGTGATCTCCATCGGTGCCTCGGACCCCTATTTCGGTGCCGCCCCGGTGTACTCCGATCTCGAGCAGATCGACGCCAGCCCGGTTCGGGCCTACTCGACCGCGGCCGAGGCGTCGATGATCGCCGAGATCGAAGCGGCAAAACGCGATGGTGACACCCTCGGCGGTGTTGTCGAGGTGGTCGCCACGGGTGTGCCCGTGGGGCTGGGCTCGCACGTCAGTGGCGATCGTCGTCTCGATTCGCGGTTGGCCGGTGCGCTGATGGGTATCCAGGCCATCAAGGGTGTCGAGGTCGGCGACGGTTTCGAGACCGCCCGTCGTCGCGGCAGCGCCGCACACGACGAGATGATTCCCGGTCCCGGTGGCGCGGTGCGTTCGACCAACCGTGCCGGTGGGCTCGAAGGCGGCATGACCAACGGTGAGTCCCTCCGGGTCCGGGCCGCGATGAAGCCCATTTCTACAGTGCCGAAGGCGCTTTCGACCATGGACATGACCACCGGTGAACAGGCCACGGCCATCCACCAGCGTTCGGACGTCTGTGCAGTTCCGGCGGCGGGCGTTGTCGCCGAGTCGATGGTGGCACTGGTGCTCGCGCAGGCGGCCCTTGAGAAGTTCGGCGGCGATTCGGCCGTCGAGACCGGGGACAACCTTGCCGGCTACCTCAAGCGTGTGGCCGCACACCTGCCTTCGTCGTGACGGGGTCGACCGGCCCGCGGGTGGTGCTCATCGGCTTCATGGGCTCGGGCAAGACCACGGTCGGACAACAACTCGCGCGCGTCCTGGGTTGCGAGTGGAAAGACAGCGACGCCGAGATCGAGCGACGGAGCGGCCGGACAATCCCGGAAATCTTCACCGACGGTGAAGAGGCGTTCCGTGAGTACGAACGCGAGGTCGTCGCCGATCTGCTGCGCACCCACACCGGTGTGCTGTCGCTGGGCGGCGGCGCCGTCCTGACAGCGGCCACGCGCGAGCTACTCACCGGACATTCGGTCGTCTACCTCAGAGTCGATGCCGAACAAGGTTTTTCGCGGGTCGCGAACTCCAGCCGGCCGCTGCTGAAAGTGGACAACCCGAAGCAGGCGTATCGAGACCTGCTGGCACAACGAGATTCGATCTATCAGGACGCCGCCACAATCGTGGTGGATGCGCACCCGCACCAGCGTGTGGTCGCCGACGAGATCATCACCCAACTGACCGAGCAGGAGGCCACCAAGTGACCGAGCAAGCCGCACCCATCCGCGTACCGGTGAACAGTGAGAGCCCCTACGAGGTCATCATCGGCCGCGGACTGCTGACCGAGCTGGTCGAAGCTGCCGCCGGCGCCGATTCGGTGGCGATCCTGTACCAGCCGTCCCTCGCCGAGACCGCAGAGGTCATCCGGAAGACGTTGGACGAGAACAACTTCAACGCGCACCGCATCGAGATCCCTGATGCCGAGGCAGGCAAAGAACTGTCGGTTGCCTCGTTCTGCTGGGAGGTCTTCGGCCGGATCGGGATGAAGCGCAACGACGTCGTGGTGTCCCTCGGCGGGGGCGCTGCCACCGATCTGTCCGGGTTCGTCGCCGCCACCTGGATGCGCGGGATCCCGGTCGTCCACGTCCCGACCACACTGCTGGCGATGGTCGACGCCGCGGTGGGCGGCAAGACCGGCATCAACACCGAGGCAGGCAAGAACCTCGTCGGGTCGTTCCACGAACCGCGGGCCGTACTCATCGACATCGCGACACTGGAAACCGTGCCGCGCAACGAGATCATCGCCGGCATGGCCGAGGTCATCAAGACCGGTTTCATCGCCGACCCGGCGATCCTGGACCTGATCGAAGCGGATCCGCAGGCCGCCCTCGACCCGACCGGCCCGGTGCTGCCCGAACTGATCGAGCGGTCCGTGCGCGTCAAGGCCGAGGTGGTTGCGGCAGATCTACGGGAATCGTCGCTGCGCGAGATCCTCAACTACGGTCACACCCTCGGCCACGCCATCGAGCGCCGTGAGAAGTACCGCTGGCGTCACGGTGCCGCCGTGTCGGTGGGACTGATCTATGCCGCCGAACTCGGCAGGCTGGCCGGACGTCTCGACGACGCCACCGCCGACCGGCACCGCAGCGTGCTCGAGAGTGTCGGACTTCCGGTCGGATACGACGCCGACGCCTTGCCCGATCTCCTCAAGGGCATGGCGGGGGACAAGAAGAACCGTTCGGGCATGTTGCGATTCGTGGTCCTCGACGGCCTGGCCAAGCCGGGACGTCTGGAAGCCCCCGATCCGGCTCTGCTCGCGGCGGCATACTCCGCAGTCGCCAAGGACGAGCCGACCAACGGTTCGGTACTGCTCTAGCCCCAACCCACAAACGCTCCGGATATACGACGACGCTCCACATATATGTGGAGCGTCGTCGTATATCCGGAGCGTTTGAGGGTCAGGCGTATGCGTTCTGGTCGTGCGCCTTGGCCTCGTTCTTGCGGTGCTGGCGGCGGGTCAGGAACCGGCCGACCGCAGCGCCGACGAGGGCGGGGACAAACACCAGCAGGGTCGTGAACGAGCCGCCTGCAAAGACCTCGATGGCCAGCGAATTCTCGCCGATCCCGGACATCACCCAGTTGCCGAGTATCCAACAGACAACGGCACTGATGAGTCCGGTGAGGAGTCCGGCCTTCAGCCAGCGCATCGTGAGGTCGTTGTAGTCGTCGGGATCGGCGTGGGCGCGCCCGTCGATCAGACCGTCGATGCCACCCCAGAGCAGCGCCACCAACACCACGCCGGCGATGGCGATCGTCTTCCAATAGTTCGAGTCCAACGGCCAGGCCACAATGGCCAGCCCAAGCAGGACCCGGGCACCAATGTGCACCGCCGACATCACCAAACCACGCAAAAGCCACGCAACCATGTGAGCAGAGTACCGATGTGGAACGTGTTCATGTGGCAGGGGCCACAAAACAAACGCGGTGTCCGAGTTGATCGTCCGAACCGCGCGCGTACCGCCGACTCCACTAGCCTTGAAAACATGACTGTTGAACGTGTGGTCACCGACCTCGGCCCAACTGCGGAATCGGCGCGTCGTGACCGGCTGCGCTCGCTGCTCAGTGGAGCCGGCGTCGACGCCCTCCTGATCACCGACCTGGTCAATGTGCGGTATCTCACCGGGTTCACCGGATCGAACGGTGGCGTGGTGATCACCGCCGCAGGCGACGACCGGATCGCCACCGACGGCCGCTACATCACCCAGGTGGCCGAACAGGCCCCCGACCTGACCGCGATCATCAACCGGGACTGCCCGCGCGCCTTGATCGAATACCTGGTCGGCTCGGGCGCCCGGATCGGCTTCGAGAAGCATGTGGTGACGGTGGCGACCCATCAGCGCCTGTTGCCGCTGCTCGGTGGTTCCGAGACGCTGGTCCCGGTGGCACCACTCGTCGAAGAGCTGCGCATCGTGAAAGACGAGTTCGAGATCGAGCAGATCCGCACCGCCTGCCAGGCGGCCGACCTGGCTCTCGCGGACATCATCACCGCGGGGGTCCTGGTGCCGGGCAACACCGAGCGCAAAGTGGCGCGCGCATTGGAATGGGCGATGTTCGAGCGGGGTGCGGAGGCGGTGTCGTTCGAGACGATCGTGGCCACCGGCGCCAACTCGGCGGTACCGCATCACCGGCCGACCGACGCCGAACTGAGCTCCGGCGACCTGCTGAAGATCGACTTCGGTGCCGTTGTCGGCGGCTACCACTCGGATATGACGCGGACCTATGTGCTCGAATCGACGGAGCCATGGCAGCGTGACATCTACGACATCGTCGCGGCGGCGCAGAAAGCCGGCCGCGAAGCCCTCGAGCCAGGCGTCGAGGCGGTGGGCGTCGACGCTTCCGCACGGTCGATCATCGACGAGGCGGGCTTCGGTGACTATTACGTGCACGGCCTCGGCCATGGAGTCGGACTGCAGATACATGAAGCGCCGTCTATCGGTGCGTTGAGCACGGGTACACTGCCATGCGGTGCAGCGGTGACCGTGGAGCCCGGGATCTACCTGCCGGGCCGAGGTGGCGTCAGGATCGAAGACACCCTTGTGGTCCGCGACGGCGATCCCGAACTGCTCACCACCACCGACAAGACATTCACCGTCATCTGACGCGCTCCGGCGCCCAGCACAGCAGTTGCGAGTGGGACCATCCGCCCGCAGCTCGAGAGGAAGAACAAGAACGTGGCAAACACCTCGGATTTCAAAAACGGCCTCGTGCTGAACATGGAGGGTCAGCTGTGGCAGATCCTCGAGTTCCAGCACGTCAAGCCCGGCAAGGGCCCGGCGTTTGTCCGAACCAAGATCAAGAACGTGCTGTCGGGTAAGACCGTCGACAAGACGTTCAACGCCGGTGTGAAGGTCGAGACCGCAACGGTCGACCGCCGCGACATGACCTACCTCTACAACGACGGCCAAGACTTCGTCTTCATGGACGGAGACACCTTCGAGCAGCTCAACGTCAGCCCGGAGGTCGTCGGCGACGGCGCGAAGTTCATGTTGGAGAACATGCGGGTCCAGGTCGCCACCCACGAGGGTGTCCCGCTGTACGTCGAGCTCCCGGTCACGGTGGAGATCGTGGTCGCGCAGACCGACCCCGGCGTCCAGGGCGACCGATCGACAGGTGGCACCAAGCCGGCAACGCTCGAAACCGGCGCCGAGATCCAGGTTCCGCTGTTCATCAACACCGGGGACAAGCTGAAGGTCGACTCGCGCGACGGCAGCTACCTCGGCCGCGTCAACTCCTGACGCTGGTGAAAAAGCCCGGTACCCGACACAAGGCACGCAAGCGTGCCGTCGATCTGCTGTTCGAGGCAGAGGTCAAGAACTGCTCACCCGTCGATCTGATCGCCCAGCGTCGTGAGCTGGCGGCCACCGACGCCAGCGTCGGCAAGATCAACGACTACACCGCCCAGATCATCGAAGGTATCGCCGGTGACACCGCACAGATCGACGCGGTGATCGCCTCGCACCTGAACGAGTGGACACTTCCGCGGCTGCCCGCGGTCGACCGTGCCATCCTGCGACTGGCCACCTGGGAGCTGTTCAACACCAACGACGTCCCCACGATGGTCGTCGTCGACGAGGCCGTCGAACTCGCCAAAGAGTTGTCCACGGATGATTCGCCGGCGTTCGTGAACGGCGTGCTGGGCCGGATCGTGTTGCTGGCGCCGCAGGTGCGGGCGTCACTCGAGACGCCGGAACCGCGCTCGCCGGAGGCCTGAGCCTCACCTGATAGTGTTTGCGGTGAAATTGCGATGGTGGCCGGTGCTAATGATGTCGGCCACCATTGCAGTGGCCGACATCCTTTAACGATCCGTCCGGAGAGGCGGAGAAGGAGGTCCCGATAACCGTGCCAGCTCAACAAAGCGACGGTACCGACGCGGGTCGTGAATTACTCGACGACGCCGACGTCGGTAGGACCATTGCGCGGATAGCGCATCAGATCATCGAAAAAACAGCTCTCGACAGCCCCGATTCACCACGGGTTGTCATCATCGGAATCCCCACGCGGGGGATCTTCCTCGCGCGGCGCCTGGCGGCGAACATCGCCGAGTTCGCAGGCGTCCAGGTTCCCGTCGGTTACCTCGACATCACCCTGTACCGCGACGACCTGCGCGCCAAGCCGCATCGTGCCCTCGAACCCACCGCGGTTCCGGCAGGCGGTGTCGATGGCGCACTGGTGGTGCTCGTCGACGACGTCCTGTATTCCGGACGGACCGTGCGGGCCGCACTCGACGCCCTCCGTGATCTGGGTCGCCCCGCGGCCGTTCAACTCGCGGTACTGGTCGATCGCGGTCACCGCGAGCTGCCGCTGCGTGCGGACTACGTCGGCAAGAACATCCCGACCTCACGGAGCGAAGACGTCCAGGTCCACATGCGCGAACACGACGGTGTCGACCGGGTCGTCCTGCGGGCAGGGGAGAATGCATGAAGCATCTGCTGTCCGTCAATGACCTGAGCGCAGACGTGGCCACCGAGATGCTCGATGAGGCCGAGCGCTTCGAGCAGGCGCTTGTGGGTCGGGAGATCCGCAAGCTGCCGACGTTGCGGGGCCGCACGATCATGACGGTGTTCTATGAGAACTCCACGCGCACAAGGGTTTCGTTCGAGGTGGCCGGCAAGTGGATGAGCGCCGACGTGATCAACGTCAGTGCGTCCAGCTCGTCGGTGAACAAGGGCGAGTCGTTGCGCGACACGGCCAAGACCTTGCGCGCCGCCGGTGCCGACGCGCTCATCGTCCGCCATCCGGCGTCCGGTGCGGCGCACCAGATCGCCCAGTGGACCTCCGAGGAGGGCCCGGGTCCGTCGGTGATCAACGCCGGCGACGGCACGCATGAGCACCCGACACAGGCACTGCTCGACGCCCTGACCCTGCGGCAGCGACTCGGTTCGCTGGAAGGCAGGCGGATCGCGATCGTTGGCGACATCCTGCACTCGCGGGTGGCACGGTCCAATGCCCATCTGCTGGCCACCCTCGGTGCCCAGGTGGTGCTGGTGGCGCCGCCGACGCTGCTCCCGGTCGGTGTCGAGTCCTGGCCGGTGGAGATCTCGCACAGCCTCGACGCCGAACTCGCAGCGGTGGACGCGGTGATGTTGCTGCGCGTGCAGGCCGAGCGGATGAACGGCGGGTTCTTCCCGTCGTCGCGCGAGTATTCGATCCGATACGGACTGTCCGATCGGCGGGCGGCGCTGTTGGCCGATCACGCCGTTGTGCTGCATCCCGGTCCGATGTTGCGCGGCATGGAGATCGGATTCTCCGTCGCCGACTCATCGAAGTCGACTGTGCTGCAACAGGTTTCCAATGGAGTTCATATGCGAATGGCAGTGCTTTTCACGCTGCTGGTCGGAACCGAGAGTGAGGGTGTGGCGTGAGCGGCGACCTGCTGATCCGCAACGTACGGCCATACGGGGGTGAGCTCGTCGACATTTTGGTCCGGGCCGGTGACATCGCCGAGATCGGGGCCGACCTGACGGCCGACGCCGACGTTGACGTGCTCGATGGTGCCGGCGCGGTCATCCTGCCCGGATTCGTCGACATGCACACGCACCTGCGCGAACCCGGCCGCGAAGACACCGAGACGATCGAAACGGGTTCGGCGGCAGCCGCACTCGGCGGCTACACCGCGGTCTTCGCGATGGCGAACACCGACCCGGTCGCGGACAGCCCGGTCATCACCGACTACGTCTGGCGGCGTGGTCAGGAAGTCGGACTCGTCGACGTGCACCCCGTCGGCGCGATCACGGTGGGTCTGCAGGGCAAACAGCTCGCCGAGATGGGCGCAATGGCCGCCGGTGCGGCCGGCGTGCGGATGTTCAGCGACGACGGCAAATGCGTCGACGACCCGCTGCTGATGCGCCGGGCACTCGAGTACGCCAAGGGCCTCGATGTCCTCATCGCCCAGCACGCAGAAGAGCCCCGCCTGACCAAGGGTGCGATCGCGCACGAGGGCGCCACGGCCGCCCGCCTCGGACTCACTGGCTGGCCACGCGCGGCCGAAGAATCGATCGTCGCCCGCGATGCGCTGCTGGCCCGAGATGCCGGAACCCGGGTCCACATCTGCCACGCGTCCACCGAGGGCACCGTCGAATTGTTGAAATGGGCGCGTGGACAGGGCATCTCGATCACCGCCGAGGTCACACCGCATCACCTGCTCCTCGACGACAGCCGGCTGGAGACCTACGACGCCGTCAACAAGGTGAATCCGCCACTGCGGGAAGGCCGGGACAAGGTCGCGCTCCGAGCGGCCCTGGCCGACGGGATCATCGACTGCGTCGCCACCGACCATGCACCCCATGCGGCGCAAGAGAAGTGCTGTGAGTTCGCCAACGCCCGCCCCGGCATGCTCGGACTACAGACCGCGCTCTCAATCGTGATCGAGACGATGGTCAACCCGGGTCTGCTGGACTGGCGCGGAGTGGCCGCGGTGATGAGTGAACGTCCGGCGCAGATCACCGGTCTGCCGGATCAGGGCCGTCCGATCGCCGCAGGCGAACCCGCCAACCTGGCACTGGTCGACCCCGATACCGAGTGGACCGTGCAGTCCGACGCACTGGCCAGCCTGTCGGCGAACTCACCGTTCGACGGACTCACCCTGCCCGGCACCGTGATCGCCACGGTGCTGCGGGGCGAGATAACCAACAACGGCGGCAAGGTCAGGTCACCGAGATGACCGGCGTCGTGGTTGTCCTGATCGTGGTCCTGGCCTGGTGCGGGATCGTCGGTCTGATGATCCTGGGTTGGCGCGGTCGTGGGCGCCGCCAAGAGCAGATGCTCGGGGCGTTCCCCGAGGTGCCCGCCGACCTCGGTCCCCGCCGGCTCGGGCCGCACACAGGGCTCTATGTCGGGTCGACCATCGCACCGAGTTGGCAGGACCGCGTCGCCGTCGGCGACTACGGCGACCGCGCCACCGCCGAGATCAGCCGCTACGACGGCGGGATCCTGATCGAACGACGCGGTGCCAATCCGATCTGGATCCCCGCCGACCAGATCACCGCGATCAGGACCGAACGCGGACTCGCCGGAAAAGTGATGACGGCGGACGGCGTACTGGTGATCCGATGGCTACTGCCGTCGGGAACCGAGATCGACTCCGGCATCCGCGCGGACGACAAATCCATCTACCCCCAGTGGGTCAAACCTTTCGAGCAGGACGGAAAAAAGCAGTGACACAGCCAAACCGGGCAACGCCAGCGGTGCTGGTTCTTGAGAACGGCGAGCGTTACACCGGAACCGGATACGGCGCACTGGGACAGACCCTTGGTGAAGCCGTCTTCTGCACCGCGATGACCGGGTACCAGGAGACGCTCACCGATCCCAGTTACCACCGGCAGATCGTCGTGGCGACTGCGCCGCAGATCGGCAACACCGGCTGGAACAAAGAAGACGGGGAGAGCCGCGCCGGCCAGATCGGTGACGACTCCGGAAAGATCTGGGTGAGCGGGTACGCGGTGCGTAACCCCACCCGCCGGGTATCGAGCTGGCGGGCCACGTCTTCGCTCGAAGACGAACTGGTCGAGCAGGGGATCGTCGGCATCGCGGGCATCGACACCCGCACCGTCGTGCGCACCCTGCGCGATCACGGCTCCATGCGCGCCGGGATCTTCTCCGGTGACGCACTCGCCGGTGCCGACGAACTGCTCAAGCGAGTTGTGGACGCGCCGCAGATGAAGGGCGCGAACCTCGCTGGAGAGGTCTCGACACCAGACGGCTACGTCGTCGAGCCCGAGGGTGAGCACCGCTTCACCGTCGCGGCCATCGACCTCGGTATCAAGACCAACACCCCACGGATGTTCGCAAAGCGCGGCGTCCGGGTCCATGTGCTGCCCGCCGGTTCGAGTCCCGACGCCATCGCCGCGATCAAGCCCGACGGTGTGTTCCTGTCGAATGGCCCGGGCGACCCGGCCACCGCGAATCACGCTGTCGATCTGACCCGCCACGTCCTCGGAGAAGGCATCCCGCTGTTCGGGATCTGCTTCGGCAACCAGATCCTCGGTCGAGCCCTCGGCCGCGACACATACAAGATGAAGTTCGGTCACCGCGGCATCAACATCCCGGTCATCGACCATGCCACCGGTGCGGTGTCGATCACCGCACAGAACCACGGGTTCGCGCTCGAAGGTGAGGCGGGCGAGGAGTTCGACTCCGACTTCGGCCGGGCCCGGATCAGCCACACGTGCGCCAACGACGGTGCTGTCGAGGGCGTGGAGCTGGTCAGCGGCAAGGCGTTCTCGGTGCAGTACCACCCAGAAGCGGCGGCAGGCCCGCACGATGCCGCCTACCTGTTCGACAAGTTCATTTCCCTTCTGCAAGGAGCTAGTGCCTGATGCCCCGCCGTTCCGACCTATCGCACGTCCTGGTCATCGGTTCCGGTCCGATCGTCATCGGTCAGGCCTGTGAGTTCGACTACTCCGGCACCCAGGCCTGCCGCGTGCTGCGGGCCGAGGGCCTGCGCGTGAGTCTCGTCAACTCGAATCCGGCGACGATCATGACCGACCCGGAGTTCGCCGATGCGACCTACGTGGAGCCGATCACCGCCGACTACATCGAGAAGGTGATCGTGGCCGAGCGCGACGCCGGACACCCGATCGATGCGGTTCTGGCGACCCTGGGTGGCCAGACCGCGCTCAATGCCGCTGTCGCACTGCATGACCAGGGCATCCTGGAGAAATACGACATCGAGCTGATCGGTGCCGATTTCGACGCCATCCAGCGCGGTGAGGATCGTCAGAAGTTCAAGGACATCGTCGCCAAGGTCGGTGGCGAGAGCGCCCGTTCCGCGGTTTGTTACACGATGGAGCAGGTCCACGAGACCGTCGCCGATCTCGGTTATCCGGTGGTCGTCCGCCCGTCCTTCACGATGGGCGGTCTTGGTTCGGGTATGGCCTACAACGAGGCCGACCTCAACCGGATCGCCGGTGGCGGCCTGTCCGCATCGCCGACCGCCAACGTCCTCATCGAGGAATCGATCCTCGGCTGGAAAGAGTACGAACTCGAATTGATGCGCGACGGCGCCGACAACGTCGTGGTCGTCTGCTCGATCGAGAACGTCGATCCGGTGGGTGTGCACACCGGCGACTCGGTGACCGTCGCTCCCGCGATGACGCTGACCGACCGTGAATACCAGGACATGCGTGACCTGTCGATCGCCATCATCCGCGAGGTCGGCGTCGACACCGGTGGCTGCAACATCCAGTTCGCGATGGATCCCGCGGACGGTCGTCTGGTCGTCATCGAGATGAACCCGCGGGTGTCCCGGTCGTCGGCGCTGGCGTCGAAGGCCACCGGTTTCCCGATCGCGAAGATCGCGGCGAAGCTGGCGGTGGGTTACCGCCTCGACGAGATCGTCAACGACATCACCAAGAAGACCCCGGCCTGCTTCGAGCCGACGCTCGACTACGTCGTGGTCAAGGCCCCGCGGTTCGCATTCGAGAAGTTCCCCGGTGCCGACGACACGCTGACCACCACCATGAAGTCGGTGGGTGAGGCGATGTCGCTTGGCCGTTCGTTCGCCGAGGCGCTCGGCAAGGTCATGCGCTCGCTGGAGACCAAGGCCGCCGGGTTCTGGACCGAACCGGTGACCGACGGGCCTGCCGAGACCCTGCCGGAGTTGCTCGAGCGTCTGAGCGTGCCCAAGGACGGCCGTCTCTACGGGATCATGCAGGCATTCATGCTGGGTGCCACCGTCGAGCAGCTCTTCGATTCCACGAAGATCGATCCCTGGTTCCTGGCCGAGATCGAGGCCATTTACCAACTGGGACAAGACATCCGGTCGGCAGAGGTTCTCGACGAGCCGCTGCTGCGCCTGGCGAAGAGCAACGGTCTGTCGGACCGTCAGCTGGCGGCTCTGCGCGACGACCTCGCCGATGAGGGCGCGGTCCGCGAACTGCGGCATTCCCTGAACGTGCGCCCGGTGTACAAGACCGTCGACACCTGCGCCGCCGAGTTCGAGGCCGCAACGCCGTACCACTACTCGACGTACGAACTCGATCCCGCAGCGAAGTCGGAGGTCGCGCCGCAGACCGAGCGACCCAAGGTCCTGATCCTGGGATCGGGTCCCAACCGCATCGGACAGGGCATCGAGTTCGACTACTCGTGTGTTCACGCCGCGTTGACGCTGAGCGAGGTCGGCTACGAGACCGTGATGGTCAACTGCAACCCGGAAACGGTGTCGACCGACTACGACACCGCCGATCGCCTCTACTTCGAGCCGCTGACCTTCGAGGACGTGCTCGAGGTGTTCGGCGCCGAATCGGAGTCGGGCACCGTCGCCGGTGTCATCGTCCAGCTCGGTGGTCAGACACCGCTCGGGTTGGCCCATCGCCTGCAGGCCGCGGGTGTGCCGATCGTGGGCACCAGCCCCGAGGCCATCGACCTCGCGGAGGATCGCGGCGAGTTCGGCAAGGTGCTCGAAGCAGCCGGACTGCCCGCTGCCAAGTACGGCATGGCCACCACCTTCGACGAGGCCAAGGAGATCGCGGGCGACATCGGTTACCCGGTACTCGTGCGCCCGTCGTACGTGCTCGGTGGCCGCGGCATGGAGATCGTCTACGACGAGGAATCCCTCGACGGATACATCTCCCGCGCCACGGAGATCAACCCCGATCATCCGGTTCTCGTCGACCGTTTCCTCGAGGACGCCATCGAGATCGATGTCGATGCCCTCTACGACGGCACCGACTGCTACATCGGCGGCGTGATGGAGCACATCGAGGAGGCCGGTATCCACTCCGGCGACTCGGCGTGTGCGCTCCCGCCGATCACGCTCGGCAAGTCTGATCTCGAGAACGTCCGCCGGTCCACCGAGGCACTGGCCAAGGGCATCGGGGTACGCGGACTGCTCAACGTCCAGTACGCCTTGAAAGACGACATCCTGTACGTCCTCGAGGCGAACCCGCGGGCGAGCCGGACGGTGCCTTTCGTGTCCAAGGCCACCGCGGTACCACTGGCCAAGGCCTGCGCCAGGCTCATGCTGGGCGCCACCATCGCCGAGATGCGCGCCGACGGCATGTTGCCCGCCACCGGCGACGGATCCGAGCTGCCCGACACGGCACCGATCGCGGTCAAAGAGGCGGTGCTGCCGTTCAACAGGTTCCGCCGCAGTGATGGCAGCGGCGTCGATTCGCTGTTGAGCCCGGAGATGAAGTCGACCGGTGAGGTGATGGGCATCGACGCCGATTTCGGCCGGGCCTTCGCCAAGTCGCAGACCGCCGCGTACGGTTCGCTGCCGCTCGAAGGAAAGATCTTCGTCTCCGTTGCCAACAAGGACAAGCGTGCCCTGGTCTTCCCGGTGAAGCGGCTGGCTGATCTCGGGTTCGAGATCCTGGCCACCGAGGGGACCGCACATGTCCTGCGGCGCAACGGGATCACCTGCACGCAGGTGTACAAGCATTCCGACGCCGACCGCCCCGATGGCGAGGTGACCGTGGTCGACCTCATCCGTGCGGGTGAGATCGGCATGGTCATCAACACCCCGTACGGCAATTCGGGACCGCGGGTCGACGGCTACGAGATCCGCAGTGCCGCGGTGTCGGTGAACATCCCCTGCATCACCACGGTCCAGGGCGCCAGCGCCGCGATCCAGGGCATCGAGGCCGCACGCGGCGGCGCGATGGGTGTGTTGTCGCTGCAGGCGCGGCACCGCTCGATGCTGGGTGGCTGAGTGAGCACCTTCGGCGCACGCTATCGGGAGGTGGTCGCCGAGCGCGGTCGCCTGTGTGCGGGCATCGACCCGCATCCCGAGCTCCTGCAGCAGTGGGGGCTGCCGGTCAGCGGCGCCGGGGTCAGGGCTTTCGGCGACATCTGCGTCGAGGCCCTGGCCCCCGCGGTGGCGGTGATCAAGCCCCAGGTCGCCTTCTTCGAAGCTTTCGGTTCGGAGGGGTTCGCCGCACTCGAAACGGTGATCGCCGGCTGCCGGGCCGGGGGAGCCCTGGTGATCGCCGATGCCAAACGCGGCGACATCGGATCGACGATGGACGCCTATGCGCGGGCCTGGCTCGACCCGTCGTCGCCGTTGTGTGCCGACGCGGTGACCGTGTCGCCCTATCTCGGGTTCGGTTCGCTGGCGCCCGCGATCGACCTCGCCCGCTCACAGGGGCGCGGTGTGTTCGTGCTGGCCCGGACATCCAACCCGGAAGGCGCCGCGCTGCAGCTGGCCGAGCGTGAGGGCCTGACCGTGGCCCAGCAGATCGTCGATGCGGCAGGCGCGGCCAACAGCGATGGCTCGGGGACGGTCGGTGTGGTGGTCGGTGCCACCCGCGAACACGGCCTGGACCTCGCGGACCTGCGTGCACCCGTGCTCGCTCCCGGACTCGGCGCCCAGGGCGCCACCGCCGAGGATCTGCGTGGCGTCTTCGCGGGCAGCGACCTCGGCTGGATTCTTCCGTCGAGTTCTCGCGCGGTGCTGCGTTACGGCCCGGACGTGCCCGCACTGCGGGACGCGGCGCTGCGTACCGCCTCGGAGATCGAGTCCGCGCTGTCCTGATCGCTCACGGCCGCCGGATCCAGCGCGGCCCGATCACTCAGCGCGGTATGGAACGCATCGATGCGTGGCCAGGTCTGCGCCTTGGCATCCGGACCCGCGATCAGGCCGAGGTGGCTCGACTCGACCGTGGTGAAGTGCACCTCGGGTGACTCGGCGAGCAGTTCGACGCCGTGCCGGGCTGCGGCCCACGGAACGATGACGTCCCGGTGGCTGCCGAACAGTTGTACCGGCACCTTGATGGTGGTCAGGTCGATCTGGCGGTCACCGAAGTTGACCACGCCGCCTGCCAGCTCGTCGTGGTAGATGAACTGCTCCCACATCTGCTCGGACAAGCGTCCCGGGTATCCCGGGAACTGGCGCTGGAACCGGTTCACCACCTCCATCCGGGCGAGCGTCTCGGTGTCCGAGAGGTTGTTCATGATGAACCAGGGCTTCTTGAGCTCACGTTGCCATGCTGTGCCGCGATAGGCGATCTGCACCAGAGGTGCAGGAATCCCTCGCAAGGCGCTCAGCGTCGCTGTGACAGGCCGCGGACCGGTCCTGCCGGTGAGCTGCCGGACCAGCGGATAAGGAGGCACGAGCCCGTAGTTCAGTGGCGTCCCGATCGCGGTGATCGACCGGACGGGCAGAGCGGCGTCGGCGGCGAGTGTCAGCAGTGCGACGGTGCCGCCCAGGCTCCATGCGACGAGGTCGATCTGTCCTCGGTGGCCGTCGAAGTCTGCCAGTACCCGGGCGATGGCCTGCGGGATGATGTCGTCGGTGAACCCTTCGAAGCCCAGGCCCCGGTCGGACCGATCCATCTCGCCGTAGTCGACGACGTAGGGGATACGTCCCTGACTCAGCAGGTGGCCGACGTACGAGTGGTCGGGCTCGAGGTCGTAGCAGGACGCGGGGGCGGCCAGGGGAGGGAGCAGGAGCACGGGGACGCCGCCTCCGTCGCGGGCCCGGTCGAGGTCATCGAGGTCGCCGTAGCGGCGCAGTGTCCGGTGGCGCTCGGTATGCAGGGTCGTGTGCGGGGTCTGCACCTGCGCGCGGATGCCACCGCCGACCGTCAATTGCAGGAGGTTGCGTACCGGAGTCGGTAGTCGATCGATCACGGACGTCATCTAACACGAGCCCGATCGAGTGGTACTCATCGCAGGTCAAACCCATCTCCGACACGCGCAAGACGCAAGAAACTCAGAAATTTTCCGGGGAGGAACTCCTGTCACAGGGGTATCACAAGTGTGACGTACGTCATGTTCCCGAAAATTCACCAAACTGTCGTTGAAATACGCTGTAGCGCAACATGATTCCTGTGATCGAAGAATCGGAACCCTGAGTTTGGCGATCAGTGGGGGGTTCGTCGGTCGGTCTACTTTGAAAGGCTTACAACACCCGTTTTCGTGGGGGAATGCGGGGGTCGGGGTCGCAAATCGCAGCTCACGTGGGTACGGTCGCTTTCGCTGCCCTCACAAGGCAGCCGCCCCGACATCACCGGTGCCGGGGCAGAGAACACACAGACGAAATCGGAGGAACCGTGGCCCTTCCCCAGTTGACAGATGAGCAGCGCGCGGCTGCCTTGGAGAAGGCAGCTGCCGCTCGCCGGGCCCGAGCCGAGCTGAAGGAACGCCTCAAGCGTGGCGGCACCGATCTGCAGCAGGTACTCAAGGATGCTGAGAACGACGAGATCCTCGGCAAGATGAAGGTGTCGGCGCTCCTCGAGGCTCTGCCGAAGGTTGGCAAGGTCAAGGCTCAGGAGATCATGACCGAGCTCGAGATCGCCCCCACCCGCCGCCTGCGCGGCTTGGGCGATCGGCAGAAGAAGGCTCTGCTCGCCAAGTTCGACTTTGCCTGATCGTTTCTGCGCGTGAGCAAAGATCTACAACAGAAGGGCCGGCTGCTGGTTTTGGCCGGCCCTTCTGCTGTCGGCAAGTCGAGCGTTGTCCGTCGGCTCCGGGAGTTGCTTCCGGAGCTGATGTTCAGCGTCTCGGCCACCACCCGCGAACCGCGGGCCGGTGAGGTGGACGGTCGCGACTATCACTTCGTCAGTCGCGACGAGTTCGATCGGCTGATCGAGGAGAATCAACTCCTCGAATGGGCTGAGATCCATGGCGGGCTGCAACGCTCCGGAACACCCGCCAAACCCGTGTACGAGGCCATGGAGCAGGGGAAACCCACTCTGGTGGAGGTCGACCTGGCCGGAGCGCGGAGTATTCGCGCCGCCGTGCCTGAGGCCGTCACCGTGTTTTTGGCCCCACCCAGCTGGGATGTTCTTGTCGCGCGATTGCGTGGCCGGGGCACCGAATCCGATGAGGTGATCGAGCGTCGTCTACAGACGGCGCGGGCCGAATTGGACAGCGCCGACGAGTTCGATCACGTCATCGTGAACGACGAAGTCGACGCCGCGGCCAAACAGTTGCTATCCTTGCTGGTTGAAACCCATTTGAATAATTCGTAGGAGAACTGTGAGCAGCTTGACCACCCAGGACGAGTTCATCGGCGAGGTCGACGCGACGGCGTACGACACCCCGCTTGGTATCACGAACCCGCCGATCGATGAGCTGCTCGAACGGGCTTCTTCGAAGTACGCATTGGTGATCTACGCGGCCAAGCGTGCGCGTCAGATCAACGATTACTACAACCAGCTCGGCGACGGAATCCTCGAATACGTCGGCCCCCTGGTCGAGCCGGGTCTTCAGGAGAAGCCGCTGTCGATCGCGATGCGCGAGATCCACGCAGACCTGCTCGAGCACACCGAAGGCGAGTGAGCGCGAATCCCACGATTCCGGTCTCCGGAATCGTGGGACCACGTGTATGTCGGGGATGTGGTGGCGGGAGATCACTCGCGGCGCCAACAGCGAGGATGAGGTTTCGTGACCGAAGCGGTTAGTGCACGCAAGAACATCGTTGTGGGCGTAGGCGGAGGGATCGCGGCCTACAAGGTCGGCTCCGTCATCCGCCACTTCACCGAGGCCGGTCACGGTGTGCGGGTCATCCCCACCGAATCGGCCCTCAAATTCGTCGGCGCGGCCACCTTCGAGGCACTCAGCGGTAATCCGGTGAGCACCGAGGTGTTCGACGACGTACCCCAGGTCGCACACGTGCGTCTGGGGCAAGAAGCCGACCTGGTCATCATCGCTCCGGCCACCGCCGACCTGATGGCACGGGCCGCATCCGGCCGAGCCGATGACCTGTTGACGTCGACGCTGCTCACCGCGCGTTGCCCGGTGATGTTCGTCCCGGCGATGCACACAGAGATGTGGGAGCACCCGGCCACCCAGACCAACGTCCGCACCCTGCGAGCGCACGGCGCCACCGTGATCACCCCCGCATCGGGACGACTGACCGGCGTCGACTCCGGTGCCGGACGTCTGCCCGACCCGCAGGAGATCGCCCTACTCGGTGAACTCCTTCTTGAACGCTCCGACGCCCTGCCGTACGACCTGAGCGGCGTGCGGTTCCTGATCAGTGCCGGCGGTACCCGCGAACCACTCGACCCGGTCCGCTACCTCGGCAATCGCAGTTCGGGCAAGCAGGGTTACGCCCTGGCCCGGGCTGCCGCGCAACGCGGTGCGCAGGTCACGCTGGTGGCCGGTGCCACCGACGACCTCGCGACCCCCGCCGGAGTCGAACTCGTGCGGATCAAGTCCGCCGAGCACCTGTCCGAACAGATGGCCAAGCGGGCGCCCGAAACCGATGTGGTGATCATGGCCGCCGCGGTCGCCGATTTCCGGCCCGTGTCGGTGGCTCAGTCGAAGATCAAGAAGACCGGTGACGGCCCCGCACCGATCGAGCTGACCACCAACCCCGACATCCTGGCCGGGCTGGTCGAAGCGCGTCGCGCCGGAGAGATTCCGGCGGACGTGTCGATCGTCGGCTTTGCCGCCGAGACCGGCGACGAGCATCATGGAGTCCTGGACCACGGACGCGCCAAGCTGGCCCGCAAGGGTTGCGATCTGCTCGTCGTGAACGCGGTCGGCGACGGTAAGGCTTTCGGCATGGACCACAACACCGGTTGGGTGCTTGCCGCCGACGGCCACGAGACCGCGCTACCGCTGGGAACCAAAACACTCATGGCGAGCCGAATACTTGACGCGGTTGTCGCCATGCGCCCTGATGATGGGGCATCGATGGGCGATGCAACCAACAAGACCAAGCCTGTGTAATTTGAGGTCCGCGGGTTTTCGCGCCCACGACCCGTCCGCTCCAGGACCACCGCTGCCGAGAGGAAATCCATGACCGATTCCCGTTTGTTCACAAGCGAGTCCGTCACCGAAGGTCACCCCGACAAGATTTGTGACGCGATCAGCGACTCGATCCTGGATGCCCTGCTCACCGAGGACCCGCGTGCGCGGGTCGCGGTCGAGACCCTGGTGACCACCGGACAGGTCCACGTCGCGGGTGAGGTCAACACCACCGCCTACGCCGACATCCCGAAGATCGTCCGCGAGAAGGTCCTGGAGATCGGTTACGACTCCTCGGCCAAGGGCTTCGACGGCAACTCCTGTGGCGTCAACGTCGCGATCGGTGCGCAGTCACCCGAGATCGCCCAGGGTGTCGACAACGCCTATGAGTCGCGCGTCGAGGGCATCACCGAAGACGAGATCGCCCGCCAGGGCGCCGGTGATCAGGGCCTGATGTTCGGGTACGCCACCGACGAGACCCCCGAATACATGCCGGTCCCGATCGCGTTGGCCCATCGCCTCGCGCGCCGCCTGACCGAGGTCCGCAAGACCGGCGTGCTGCCGTACCTGCGTCCCGACGGCAAGACCCAGGTCACCATCGAATACGTCGGTGACAAGCCGGTCCGCCTCGACACCGTGGTCATCTCGACCCAGCATGCCGCCGACATCGACCTCGAGAACCTGCTGACCCCGGACATCCGCAACCAGGTCCTCGGTTCGGTCTTCGAAGAGCTGAACCTCGGGTTCCTCGACACCAGTGACGTGCGCCTGCTGGTCAACCCGACCGGCAAGTTCGTCCTCGGCGGACCGATGGGCGACGCCGGCCTGACCGGTCGCAAGATCATCGTCGACACCTACGGCGGCATGGCCCGTCACGGTGGCGGCGCCTTCTCGGGCAAGGATCCGTCGAAGGTCGACCGTAGCGCCGCGTACGCGATGCGCTGGGTGGCCAAGAACGCGATCGCAGCCGGCCTGGCCGGACGCATCGAGGTACAGGTCGCCTACGCCATCGGCAAGGCTGCCCCCGTTGGTCTGTTCGTCGAGACCTTCGGCACCGAGAACGTCGATCCGGCCAAGATCCAGTCGGCGATCACCGAGGTGTTCGACCTGCGTCCGGGCGCGATCATCCGTGACCTCGACCTCTTGCGACCGATCTACGCGCCGACCGCCGCCTACGGCCACTTCGGCCGCACCGACATCGACCTGCCGTGGGAACACACCGACCGCGCCGACAAGCTGCGCGCGGCGGCGGGTATCTGACGCATCTAGTCTGAGCCAGGCCCATCGCCCCCAAGAACGATCGTGAGCCAGCCCCGCGGCTCCCGATCGCGCGTGTTCTGCCGTTGCTGGGTCTGGCACATCTGGACCGACCGTTCGACTATCAGGTCACCGCTGCCCAGGACGAGCAGGCCCAGCCCGGTGTCCGGGTGCGGGTCCGCTTTTCCGGGCGCCTGGTCGACGGGTATCTGCTCGAACGCATCGAGTCGAGTGACCATCCCGGTCGGCTCGGCTGGCTCGAACGTGTGACCTCGCCCGAGCAGGTCCTCACACCTGAGCTGGCAGCGCTGGCACGGGCGGTCGCCGACCGCTACGCCGGGACGATGACCGACGTCTTGCGACTGGCCATCCCACCCCGGCATGCCCGGACCGAGCAGGCCACCGCGGCCCCGGCCGGTACGCCGGTACCTCCGACGGTGGATCTGGCGGGCTGGGACCCGTATCGGCACGCGGACTCGTTCCTGGGTGCGGTCGCCGACGGCAAGGCCGCACGGGCGGCGTGGCAGGCACTGCCCGGCGAGGACTGGCCTGCCCGGCTGGCCGAGGTCGCCTGCCACACCATGATCAGCGGGCGCAGCACCATCATCGTCGTGCCCGACCAACGTGACCTGAATCGACTCGAGACGGCCTGCGCCGCCCTGATCGGTGATCGCGTGGTCTCGTTGTCAGCAGGCCTGGGTCCGTCAGCGCGGTATCGACGCTGGTTGCGCGCGCTGCGGGGTCAGGCATCGGTGGTGATCGGTACCCGCAGTGCGGCGTTTGCGCCGATCCCGAATCTGGGATTGATCGTGGTCTGGGACGACGGCGACGACAGCCTCTGCGAACCCCGGGCGCCTTATCCGCACACCCGTGAGGTCGCGGTCCTGCGCTCGCATTCGGAGACCTGTGCGCTGATCCTGGCCGGTTCGGCCCGAACAACCGAAACCCAAGCGCTCGTCGCCGCCGGCTGGGCCCACGACCTCACCGCGCCCCGGGCCGTCATCCGCGAACGGACTCCGCGGATCAAAGCACTCTCCGACGAGGACAACCGGGTGGCCCGCGACCCGCTGGCCCGCTCGGCCCGCATTCCGGCGCTTGCCTTCGACGCCGCCCGAGCCGCTGTTGCGGCCGACACCCCGGTGCTGTTCAGCGTGCCTCGCCGCGGCTACCTGCCGTCGCTGGCGTGCGAACGCTGCCGATCACACGTGCGCTGCCGTCGCTGTCACGGACCGATGCAGGCCGACGGTCCCTCCGATGCGAGCAGTTCGCGTCTCGGCATGCTCAGCTGTCGGTGGTGTGGACATCCCGAAGCCGACTTCCGTTGCGCCGAATGCGGTTTCACCAAGGTCCGGGCCTTGACCACGGGGGCCGGCCGGACCGCCGAAGAGCTGGGCCGCGCGTTTCCCGGAGTGCCGATCCTCACCTCCGGCGGTGACAAACTCGTCGAACACGTCGAGGACGGTGCCCGCGTGGTGGTCTCGACGCCGGGTGCCGAACCGGTCGCCGCGGGCGGCTACGGCGCGGTGATCCTGCTCGACACCTGGGCTCAGCTCGATCGCACCGAACTGCGTGCCGGGGAGGAAGCCGTCCGGCGGTGGCTGTCGGCGGCCATGCTGGTGCGACCGCATGGTCAGGGCGGCACGGTCGTGGTGGTCGCCGATGCCGGTCTCGCCCCGGTGCAGGCGGTGATCCGGTGGGATCCCGTCGGCTACGCGCAAACCGAACTCGATCAACGCACCGAACTCGCGTTTCCGCCTGCGGTGACCATGGCATCGATCGACGGAGCCGGGCCTGCCGTCATCGCCTTCGCCGAGAAGGTGACACTGCCCGAGGGTGGGGAAGTGCTCGGACCCGTCGAACTGCCTGCGGGGGTTCGGTTGCCGTCGGGTCTGGATCGGGCAGAGGTACCCGATCCGCAACGAATACTGTTGCGCTGCAAACGGTCGGACGGACGTGCCCTGGCCGCCGCATTACGCGTGGCGTTGATCGGACGGATCGCCCAGCACGAAACATCCCCGATCCGCGTGCAGATGGATCCACCGACCATCGGCTGAGTACAAGCCGCCCTCTAAGCTTGTTCGGATGGCCGTCTCGATCTTTGGCGGCGCTTCTCGACAATGGAGGTTGTACATGCGGGTGGTGTTTGCGGGCACACCTGAGCCCGCCGTCGGATCGTTGCAGGCACTGCTCGACTCCGATCGCCATGAGGTGGTCGGTGTCATCAGTCGTCCCGATGCCGCGGCCGGGCGTGGACGTAAGGTGTCGCGTTCACCCGTCGCGCAACTCGCCGACGACAACAACGTCCCCGTCATCACACCCCGACGGCTCGCCGACCCCGAGGCGGTCGAGCAATTGCGCGCCTGGGCGCCGGAGTGCATCCCGGTGGTCGCCTACGGGGGACTGGTTCCGGCCGAACTGCTCGACCTGCCCGAGTACGGGTGGGTCAACCTGCACTTCTCGCTCCTGCCGTCCTGGCGCGGCGCCGCACCGGTCCAGGCCGCGATCGCCGCCGGGGACGAGATGACCGGTGCCACGACATTCCGGATCGAGGCGGGCCTGGACACCGGCCCGGTATTCGGCGTCGTCACCGAACGTATCCGGCCCACCGACACCGCGGGTGACCTGCTCGGTCGGTTGGCGGAAGCCGGCGCCGGATTGCTGGTGTCGACCATCGACGGGCTCGAGGACGGCACCCTGATCGCCGTGCCGCAGCCCGCCGACGGCATCAGTACCGCGCCCAAGATCACCATCGACGACGCCCGGATCCGCTGGGATCTCCCGGCCCATCTCGTCGACCGTCACATCCGCGCGATGACGCCGGCGCCGGGTCCGTGGACGAATCTCGGAGATCTGCGCGTCAAGGTCGCGAAGTGCTCGATCGTGTCCGACGTCGACGAGCGACCGGCACCCGGTGAATTGCGCGTCACCAAAAAGGCACTCATGGTCGGCACCCAAACCGATCCCATCCGCCTCGATGTGGTTCAACCACAAGGCAAAAAAGCCATGGCCGGTGCCGATTGGGCACGCGGAGCCAGGCTCACCGACGGACAGGCATTGTCATGAACCAGCCCAGTGGGAAGCCCGGCACCGACAACCAGGCCGGCACCCAACGTGAATCCACACCGATCGACCCGGCCCGCATCGCCGCCGCCGATGTCCTGAAAGCCGTCCGCGAACGGGACGCGTACGCCAACCTGATCCTGCCGAAGATGTTGCGCGACCGGAAGATCACCGGTCGCGATGCGGCGCTGGCCACCGAGCTCACCTATGGCACGTGCCGCGCTACGGGCATGCTGGACGCGATCATCACGTACGTCGCCAAGCGGCCGGTCGCGGACATCGACGGTCCCGTACTCGACGTCCTGCGCCTGGGTACCTACCAACTCCTGCGGACCCGGATCGGTGCGCACGCAGCGGTGTCGACATCGGTGGATCTGGTGCGTTCGCGCGTCGGACACGGACCGGTCGGCTTCGTCAACGCGATCCTGCGCAAGGTTTCTCAACGCGACGAAGACCTCTGGGTGCAGGAACTCGCGCCGCCCATCACCGAGGACCTGATCGGGCACCTGGCATTCCAGTACGCCCACCCCAAATGGATCGCCGAGGTCTTCAATGACGCACTGGGCGGTTCGGCCGGTGCGCTGCAGGCGGCCTTGGCGGCCGACGACGAACGGCCACTGACACACCTGGTGGCCCGCCCCGGACTGCTCACCGCGGAAGAACTCGCGCTGATCACCGGCGGCGAGGTCGGGCGCTACTCGCCGTACTGCGTCTATCTCGACGGTGGCGATCCCGGTGACCTCGACCCGATTCGTGAAGGCATGGCCGGTGTCCAGGACGAAGGCAGTCAGCTCGTCGCCCGGTCACTGGCGCAGGCGCCCCTTGTCGGCGACGACAACGGCCGTTGGCTCGACCTGTGCGCCGGGCCGGGAGGCAAGGCAGCACTGCTCGGTGCACTCGCCGAGATCGAGGGTGCCCGCGTGGACGCCATCGAAAAGGCCCCGCACCGAGCCGAATTGATCCGCAAGGCCACGCGCGATCTGCCGGTCGATGTGAAGGTTGCCGACGGCCGCGACCCGGACTTGGAGCCCGGATACGACCGGATCCTCGTCGACGCGCCGTGTTCCGGTCTGGGTGCATTGCGGCGTCGTCCCGAGGCCCGCTGGCGACGGACCCCCGCCGATGTCGCCGAACTCGTTGTGCTGCAACAAGAACTGCTCGAATCCGCGGTGAAGTTGCTACGCCCGGGCGGCGTGGTCGTCTACGCCACCTGTTCACCGCACCCGGCGGAGACGACGCAGGTGGTCGACCGCGCGGTCGCCGAACTCCCCATCACCGCCATCGACACCCGTGAACTGGTGCCGATCGAAGGTGTCGGTCCCGGCCCGTATGTCCAGCTGTGGCCACATCTCTACGGCACCGACGCGATGTTCTTCGCGGCGCTCCGCAAGGACTGACCGCAGACGCTCCGGTTATACGAAGACGCTCCGCATGTATGCGGAGCGTCTTCGTATAACCGGAGCGTTTGTGAGGTGGAGGGGCACATAAGATTGTTGCCATGCAAACGCCACCCATGATCGCGCCGTCCATCTTGTCCGCCGATTTCGCAAAGCTTGGCGCCGAGGCCGATGCGGTCAAGGGTGCCGACTGGCTACACGTCGACGTCATGGACGGACATTTCGTGCCCAACCTCACGCTGGGACTGCCGGTCGTCGAGAGTTTGCTCAAGGCCACCGACATCCCGATCGACTGCCACCTGATGATCGAGGATCCGGCCCGTTGGGCGCCCGGATACGCCGAGGCCGGGTCGCACAACGTCACCTTCCACGCCGAGGCCACCGACGACCCGATCGCGGTCGCCAAGGACATTCGCGCGGCCGGCGCCAAGGCGGGCCTGAGCATCAAGCCCGGCACCGAACTCGATCCGTACCTCGAGATCCTCAAGAGCTTCGACACCCTCCTGGTGATGAGTGTCGAGCCGGGCTTCGGCGGTCAATCGTTCATCGCCGGGGTGCTCGACAAGGTGCGCCGGGTGCGCTCGCTGGTCGACTCCGGTGAGCTGCGGATCCTGGTGGAGATCGACGGCGGTATCAACGCCGACACCATCGAACAGGCCGCCGAGGCCGGTGTGGACTGCTTCGTCGCAGGTTCCGCGGTCTACGGCGCAAGCGATCCTGCCGAGGCCGTGAAATCGCTGCGCGCGCAGGCAGCAGCGGGCCGCGCGCTGCCATGACGGGGCTGATCGGCGAGGCGATGCACCGGGCGATCACCGAGTCGTACGGCGCCCGCGGCCAGAGCACTCCCAACCCGCCGGTGGGGGCGGTGATCCTGGACATCGACGGTTCGGTGGTCGGGGTCGGACACACCCAGCCGCCCGGTGGCGCTCATGCCGAGGTCGTCGCCCTCGAGCAGGCCGGGCTGCGGGCCGCAGGCGGTACCGCGGTGGTCACTCTCGAACCCTGTAATCACACGGGCCGTACCGGTCCGTGCACCGAGGCCTTGATCGCGGCGGGTGTGCACGCGGTGGTCTATGCGGTCTCGGACCCGAACCCGTTGGCCAGCGGAGGTCACGCCCGACTCGAACAGGCCGGCATCTCGGTGCAGGCGGGTGTCGGCATCGACGAGGTGCGGGACGGTCCGTTGCGGGAATGGCTGTTCCGGCAAGAGCGCGGACGGCCGATGGTCACCGCCAAGTTCGCAGCGTCCATCGACGGCCGGATCGCCGCTCCGGACGGAACCAGTCAATGGATCACCGGCAGTGCTGCACGCGAGCGGGTGCACCACGAACGTGGGCAGATCGACGCCATCGTGGTCGGCACCGGAACCGTGCTCGCCGACAATCCGTCGTTGACGGCTCGATATCCGGACGGTTCGTTGCGCGAACATCAGCCGCTACGGGTGATCGTCGGTCGACGGGAGATCCCGGCCGCGGCGAACATCTTCGATTCGAGCGCCCGGACGGTACAGATCGCCGCGCACGACCCGGCGCGGGTGATCGAGGAGTTGGGGGAGTTGACCAACGTCCAGATCGAGGGTGGGGCGCGGTTGCTGGGTGCGTTCTTCGCAGCCGGGCTCGTCGATCGCGTCCAGGCGTACCTGGCGCCGCTGGTGATCGGCGGGGGAGCGGCCGCAGTGGTCGACGATTCGGTCCTGACGTTGTCTCAGGCGCGCCGGTTCACCACCGAGAGCGTCGAAACACTGGGCGACGACATTCTGCTCACACTGAATGCAAACTGATTCAGCGCCCTGACCGGCCGATTCATGTCGTTAGCCCTGGTCACGATATATGTCCGATGTGATAGTTTCTAAGGTGGAAGTTCTCGGGGCGGGGTGTAATTCCCCACCGGCGGTAAAAGTGAATCGACGACAGTTGGTCACTGAGCCCGCGAGCGCCCTCACCCGGTGAGGGGTCGAGCAGATTCCGGTGAGATCCCGGAGCCGACGGTCATAGTCCGGACGTGAGAGAACTCCACCTGGTGGGTCTTCTCCGACCCGGCCATGTGCCGCCCTGAGATCGCAAAGCGATTGAAGGAGTAGGCGATGTTCACGGGAATCGTCGAGGAACGCGGCAGCATTGTTGCGCGTGAAGACTTGACCGATGCGGCACGATTCACCGTCCGGGGTCCGCTGGTCACCAGCGATGCCGGACACGGGGATTCGATTGCCGTCAATGGGGTCTGTCTGACCGTGGTCGACCTCACGGACGACGGCGCATTCACCGTTGACGTGATGGGTGAGACGCTGCGGCGCAGTTCGCTGGCCGACCTCGGGCCCGGCAGCCCGGTCAATCTGGAACGCGCGATGCTCGCGGGCGGCCGCTTCGGTGGCCACATCGTCCAGGGTCACGTCGATGGCATCGGGACCGTGGAATCGGTCACACCCGGCGAGAACTGGACCGTCGTGCGGATCGGGACCACCGGTTCCATCGCCCGCTACATCGTCGAAAAGGGTTCTATCACCGTCGATGGTGTTTCGTTGACCGTTTCGTCGATCGGCCCGGACTGGTTTGAGATATCGCTCATCCCAACGACTCTCGCGTTGACCACCTTGGGGGAAGCGACTGCGGGTGCGGTCGTTAACCTAGAGGTCGACGTGATAGCCAAATACGTCGAACGGCTATCCGCGATCGGAGTGGAGTAATGAGCAACCAGGTGGGCACCACTGCAGGCCTACATCAGGGCACCAAGTTCGACACGATTGAACGTGCGATCGCCGATATCGCCGCAGGTAAAGCGGTTGTCGTCGTCGATGACGAGGATCGCGAGAACGAAGGCGACCTGATCTTCGCGGCCGAGAAGGCCACGCCCGAATTGGTGGCGTTCATGGTCCGGTACACCTCCGGCTACCTGTGTGTCCCTCTCGACGGCGACGATTGCGACCGCCTCGGTCTGCCGCCGATGTACTCGGTGAACCAGGACAAGCACGGCACCGCCTACACCGTGACCGTCGATGCCCGCGAGGGAATCGGCACCGGTATCAGTGCTTCGGACCGCGCCGCGACCATGCGTCTGCTCGCCGACCCGACCACTACGGCAGGCGACTTCACCCGCCCCGGACATGTGGTTCCGCTGCGTGCCAAAGAGGGCGGCGTCCTGCGCCGTCCCGGGCATACCGAGGCCGCAGTGGATCTGGCCCGGATGGCCAACCTGGCTCCCGCAGGCGTGATCTGCGAGATCGTCAGCCAGAAGGACGAGGGCGCGATGGCGCAGACCCCGGAACTCCGGGTCTTCGCCGACGAGCACGACCTGGCGCTGATCTCGATCGCCGACCTGATCGCCTGGCGCCGTCGACACGAGAAGCATGTCGTAAGAGTCGCCGATGCCCGGATCCCCACGCGCCACGGCGCTTTCCGGGCCGTCGGTTACACCAGCATCTACGACGAGGTCGAGCACGTCGCCCTGGTCCTGGGTGACGTGGCCGGACCCGACGGTGAGGGCAACGACGTCCTGGTCCGCGTGCACTCGGAATGCCTGACCGGAGATGTCTTCGGATCGCTGCGCTGCGATTGCGGTCCGCAGCTCGACGCGGCGATGGAGATGGTCGCCGCCGAAGGCCGCGGCATCGTGCTCTACATGCGCGGCCATGAAGGACGTGGCATCGGTCTGCTGCACAAGCTGCAGGCCTACCAGCTGCAGGACGCCGGTTCCGACACCGTCGATGCGAACCTGGAGCTCGGCCTGCCCGCCGATTCCCGCGACTACGGTCTCGGCGCCCAGATCCTCGTCGATCTCGGTGTCTCGTCGATGCGCCTGCTGACCAACAATCCGGCCAAACGTGTTGGCCTGGACGGCTATGGCCTGCACATCACCGAACGGGTTGCGATGCCGGTTCGGCCCAATGCGGAGAACTTGCGGTACCTGCGTACCAAACGGGACCGGATGGGTCATGACCTCGTCGGTCTCGACGATCTCCATCAAGGCAATGAGTTGGATCACCAAGACACTGAGCTGAGCGGAGGCAATCCAGCATGAGCGGTGCCGGAGAACCAACACTGGACCTGGGTGACGCGAGCCGTCTGCGGCTGGCAATTGTTGCCTCGCAATGGCATTCGACGATCTGTGAGTCGTTGCTCGCCGGCGCCACCACCGCGGCGGCGCAGGTCGGGATCACCGATCCGACGATCGTGCGGGTGGCCGGTGCCATCGAGCTCCCCGTCATCGTGCAGGCGCTGGCCCGTAATCACGACGCGGTGGTCGCCCTCGGTGTCGTGATCCGCGGCGATACCCCCCATTTCGACTACGTCTGTGATGCGGTCACCAGCGGCCTGACCCGGGTCTCGCTCGACGAGGCGACCCCGGTCGGCAACGGCGTGCTCACCACCAACAACGAGCAGCAGGCCTTGGACCGCGCAGGTCTGCCTGATTCGAAGGAAGACAAGGGCGCGCAGGCTGCGACGGCGGCGATCGCCTCGGCGTTGACCCTGCGCGCGCTGTCCCGCGGCGAATACAACGCAGAAGTCTGATGCGTTCTCGGGCGAAGACCGGAACCGGTGCTGCGGTGACCGACGAACCCAGGTGGCTCATGGTCTACCGGCCGCGAAAGTCACCGCGCTACTCGATGATCGCCGCTGCGGCGGTTGTGATCGTGCATGTGATCGTCGCGTTGCTGCTCCAGGTGGGTGACTCCGGCGTCGTCTTCAAGCTCGCCGATCAAATCGCCATGGTCGGGCTCGGCATCATCATCGGTGGTTCGTTCATGCTGATCGCCCGGGCGCGGATCCGGGTCGGTGCCGAAGGGATCGCGGTCCGAAATCTGTTCAACGAGCGGATTTTTGACTGGTCGATCATCGAGGGCATCCGGTACCCGCACAGTGGGAGCTGGGCGCGCCTGGAACTGCCCGAGGACGAGCACGTGCCGATCCTGGCCATTCAGGCCAACGACGGTGACCGGGCGGTCAATGCGATGGCCGAGGTCCGGGCCCTGCACGAACGGTTCGGTCGACAGGACCGACACGGCGATTCTCGGCAGGCCTGACCCAGGGGATTCACGATCTGTCACTGCGGGGTACTAGCCTGGATTTGTGGCTGACCCGACGACGTACCGACCGGTCCCGGGGAGCATCCCCACCGACCCCGGCGTCTACAAGTTCCGGGACGCGCATCAGCGAGTGATCTATGTGGGCAAGGCGAAAAACCTCCGCTCTCGCCTGACGTCTTACTTTGCCGACCTGACGACGCTGCATCCGCGCACCCGCCAGATGGTGACAACCGCCGCCTCCGTGGAATGGACGGTGGTCGCCACCGAGGTCGAGGCACTCCAGCTCGAATACAACTGGATCAAAGAGTTCGATCCGCGGTTCAACGTCCGCTATCGCGATGACAAGAGTTATCCGATGCTGGCCGTGACGATGAACGAGGAGTACCCGCGGCTGTTCGTCTACCGCGGCCCGCGGCGCAAGGGTGTGCGCTACTTCGGCCCGTATTCGCATGCCTGGGCCATCCGGGAAACGCTCGATCTGCTGACCCGGGTCTTTCCGGCACGCACCTGTTCCTCGGGGGTTTTCAAGCGGCATCATCAGATCGACCGGCCCTGCCTGCTCGGTTACATCGACAAATGCGCCGCACCGTGTGTCGGCCGGGTCAGTGCCGCCGAGCACCGCGCCGTCGTCGAGGACTTCTGCGACTTCCTGGCCGGCCGCACCGACCGGATGATCAACAACCTGCAAGCCCAGATGGAGAAGGCCTCCGCCGAGCTGGATTTCGAGCGTGCCGCGCGGCTACGCGACGACATCGCCGCGCTGCGCCGTGCACTCGAACGCCAGTCGGTGGTCCTCGGAGACGGAACCGATGCCGATCTCGTTGCGATGGAAGGCGATCAGCTCGAGGTCTCGGTCCAGGTCTTCCATGTTCGTGGTGGACGGGTCCGAGGCCAGCGAGGCTGGATCGTCGAGAAGTCCGGTGACGACGACTTGGCAGATCAGGTGGGCCAGTTCCTCACCCAGTTCTACGGCGAACAGGCCGATCAGGCCGAGTCGGTGTCGGTGGACGACGGCCATACGAAGGCCGATCCGGTGCCAAGGGAGGTTCTCGTCCCGGCCCTTCCGCCCGATGTCGATGAGGTCCGTGACTGGCTGACGCGGCTGCGTGGCAGCAACGTCGACCTGCGGATCCCGCAGCGCGGCGACAAGAAGGCGCTGATGGAAACCGTGCACCGCAATGCCGCGGACGCGTTGGCACATCACAAACTCAAGCGGGCAGGCGATCTGACCACCCGGTCGGCGGCCCTCACCGAGATCCAGGAGACGCTCGGACTCGACTCTGCGCCGTTGCGCATCGAATGTATCGACATCTCACATGTGCAGGGCACCGATGTCGTGGCGTCGCTCGTGGTGTTCGAGGACGGTCTGCCGCGGAAGTCCGACTATCGCCACTATTCGATCAAAGAGGCTGCCGGAGACGGGCATTCCGACGACGTGGCGTCGATCGCCGAGGTCACCCGACGCCGGTTCCTGCGGCATCGGGTCGATGTCGCAGACGGCAAGCCGGCCCCGATCGATGTCGCAGAGGGCGCAGACGGGGGAGATGTTGCCCCGGAGGCGGCAATCGACCCGAAAACCGGGCGGCCCCGACGATTTGCCTACCCCCCGAACCTGTTCGTCGTCGACGGCGGTGCGCCGCAGGTGCACGCGGCCGCGGCCGTGCTCGACGAGTTGAACATCACCGATGTGGCCGTGGTGGGTCTGGCCAAGCGCCTCGAGGAGGTGTGGGTGCCCGGTGACGACGATCCGGTGATCTTCCCGCGCACCAGTGAGGCGCTGTTCCTGCTACAGCGCGTCCGCGACGAGGCGCATCGTTTCGCCATCAGCTTCCATCGCAGCAAGCGCAGCAAGCGGATGACGGCCTCGGCGCTCGACGGCGTGCCCGGGCTCGGCAGCACCCGGCGCGCGGCTCTGGTCTCCCATTTCGGATCGGTCGCAAACCTGCGACAGGCCACGGTCGAGGAGATCGCCGAGGTGCCGGGTATCGGGCAGATGACCGCACGTGCGGTGCAAGCGGCACTTGTCGAACATAATCAGTCGAGTGAGCAGACAGGACCCACAACGTGAGTGAAGTCGAGAACGCGGTCACACCGCCGCCCGCACAGACCCCCGACGTACTACTGGTCACCGGTTTGTCCGGCGCAGGCAGCAGTACCGTTGGCAACCTCCTCGAGGATGCCGGCTGGTACGTCGCCGACAACGTGCCCCACACGTTGATCGGTTCGATGGTCGAACTGGCCAGGGGCGCCGATTCGGCGATCTCGCGGCTGGCGATCGTGATGCGGATCCAGGACGACTCCTACGCCTCGGCGCTGGAGACCCTGCGCGCCGACCTCGATCGGGTCGGTATCGAGCCGCGCGTCATCTTCATAGAGGCGTCCGACCAGGTCCTGGTCCAACGGTTCGAGCAGGTCCGCCGCCGACACCCGCTGCAGGGCAACGGCACCCTGATCTCTGCGATCGTGACCGAACGCGCGATGCTGGCGGGGGTCAAGGAACGGGCCGATCTCGTGGTCGACACATCGGGTCTGTCGGTACAGCGGCTCCGCGTGATCATCGAGGGCGCATACGCCGAGGCCTCGGTCGCCGATGTGAGTGTGGTGGTCGAATCGTTCGGTTTCAAATACGGTCTGCCGATCGACGCCGACATGGTCGCCGACGTCCGATTCCTTCCCAATCCCTACTGGGTACCCGAACTCAAAGACCACAACGGACTGGAACAACCGGTCCGTGACTACGTCCTCGGCCAAGAGGGCGCGCCGGAATTCCTCGAGAAATACGAGCAGATCCTGAGATTGGTCGGCGACGGATACCGACGTGAGGGCAAGCGCTACATGACCGTTGCGATCGGCTGCACCGGTGGCAAACACCGGAGTGTGGCGATCACCGAAGCCCTGGCCGCGGCACTGTCCAAGGCGACGGACGCCGACGGCTCCTTCTCGGTCCGAGTGGCCCACCGAGATCTGGGGCGCGAGTGAAGATCGTGGCTCTCGGGGGAGGGCATGGACTGTACGCAACCCTGACGGCGATGCGGTTGCTGAGCGACGATGTGACCGCGGTCGTGACGGTGGCCGACGACGGCGGTTCCTCGGGCCGGCTCCGGTCCGAACTCGGCGTCCTGCCGCCCGGTGACCTCCGGATGGCCATCGCAGCTCTGCTCGCAGCCACCGAGCCGCCGAGTGACGACGCCGACGTCGGTCCGGGTGTAAGGCCGCCGCAGGAGTGGGCCTCGTTGCTACAGCACCGTTTCGGTGGACGCGGCGCGCTGGCCGGACACCCGGTCGGCAACCTGCTGCTGGCCGGACTGACAGAGGCCACAGGCGATGCGGTGCAGGCACTCGAGATGATGACCGCATTGTTCGGGGTCCGCGGCCGGGTCTTGCCGATGTCGACCACCGGCCTCGAGATCGAGGCCGATGTCTCGGGTCTCGAGGACGATCCGCGGATCAGCCGGGCGATCCGCGGTCAGGTCGCGGTTGCAACGACGCCGGGCATCGTGCGCCGCGTACGCCTCTCGCCGAACCCGCCGCCGGCCTGCCCGGAGGCGATCGAGGCGATCGAGTCCGCCGATCTGGTGGTGCTGGGTCCGGGCTCCTGGTTCTCCAGTGTCATCCCGCATGTGCTGGTACCCGATCAGCTCGCCGCCCTCAAACGGACGTCCGCGAAGAAGGTGTTGATCGTCAATCTGGCTCCCGAACCCGGTGAGACAACCGGCTTTTCGGTGGAGCGGCATCTGCACGTCCTGCTCGCTCACGCCGACGATTTCCGGGTCGATCATGTGCTCGTGGACTCGGGTTCTGTGCCGGTGGGATCAGAGCGTGAACACGTTGAGCGAGCGGCGGCGAAATTTGGGGCTACGCTGCACGATGGTGAACTCGCGGTTGCGGGAACCCACACCCATGACCCAGACAGGGTTGCCGCTCTCATAGGTGGCTTGTGCGATAGTGAATCGGCAGGCTACCGATCGAAAGTTGAAACGACATCCACAGAGGGAGAACGCGTCCGGTGGCGATGACATCCGCGGTCAAAGACGAACTGAGTCGGCTGGCGGTGACGCAGGTGAGTTGCCGAAAGGCAGAGGTTTCAGCGCTGTTGCGATTCGCGGGCGGACTCCACATTGTGGCCGGCCGGGTGGTGGTCGAAGCCGAGGTCGATCTCGGCAACGTCGCACGACGACTCAAGCGTGAGATCTTCGAGCTCTACGGATACAACTCCGAAGCGCACGTCCTGAGCGCCGGAGGCATCCGTAAGAGTGCCCGCTACATCGTCCGGGTCACCAAAGACGGCGAGGCCCTGGCCCGTCAGACCGGCCTGCTCGACATGCGCGGACGCCCGGTGCGTGGTCTGCCCGCACAGGTTGTCGGCGGCAGTGTCGGCGACGCCGAAGCCGCCTGGCGGGGAGCTTTCCTGGCTCATGGCTCACTGACGGAACCGGGCCGTTCGTCGGCTCTGGAGGTCAGCTGCCCCGGTCCGGAAGCGGCACTGGCGCTTGTCGGCGCCGCCCGTCGCCTCGGTGTCACCGCGAAGGCCCGTGAGGTCCGCGGCGCCGACCGCGTGGTCATCCGCGACGGAGAGGCCATCGGTGCACTCCTGACCCGCATGGGCGCGCAGGACACCAGGCTGACCTGGGAAGAGCGTCGGATGCGGCGCGAGGTCCGGGCGACGGCAAACCGCCTGGCCAACTTCGACGATGCCAACTTGCGCCGATCTGCCCGCGCCGCGGTGGCCGCGGCCGCCAGGGTCGAGCGCGCGCTGGAGATCCTCGGCGATCAGGTTCCCGACCACCTGATCTCGGCCGGTCAGCTGCGCATCACCCACCGGCAGGCCTCGCTCGAGGAACTCGGCCAGCTGGCCGATCCGCCGATGACGAAAGATGCTGTGGCAGGGCGTATTCGGCGGCTGCTGTCGATGGCTGACAAGAAGGCCAGGACAGACGGAATTCCGGACACCGAGTCGGCCGTCACCGCCGACCTCCTCGACGACGAATAGCAAGCCACGCCCGGTTCTCCTGCGAAATGCACGTCACGTGCATGTTGCGCGCATTGCCGCAGGCGGACCGGGGGTGCTTGGCGCGCGGGCGACGACTAGGCTGAGCATTGCCGCAGAGGCGGGGCCACACGATGGCCCAGCACACCGCAAAGCTAAGGAGCTCATAGTGACCGTTCGGGTAGGCGTCAACGGATTCGGCCGGATCGGCCGCAACTTTTTCCGCGCGATAGAGGCGCAGAAGGCGCTGGGCACCACGGATGTCGAGATCGTTGCAGTCAACGATCTCACCGACAATGCGAGCCTGGCACATCTCCTCAAGTACGACTCCATCCTCGGCCGTCTGCCGCAGGATGTTTCGCTCGAAGGCGACGACACCATCGTTGTTGGCGACAAGAAGATCAAGGCACTCGCTCACCGCGGACCGCTCAGCGAATTGCCGTGGGGCGACCTCGGTGTCGACGTTGTCGTCGAATCGACCGGCATCTTCACCGACGCCGCGAAGGCCAAGGGTCACCTCGAGGCCGGCGCCAAGAAGGTCATCATCTCCGCACCCGCCAAGGGCGAAGACATCACCATCGTGATGGGTGTCAACGACGACAAGTACGACGGCAGCCAGAACATCATCTCGAACGCTTCGTGCACCACCAACTGCCTCGGACCGATCGCCAAGGTCCTCGATGACGAGTTCGGCATCGTCTCGGGTCTGATGACCACGATCCACGCCTACACCCAGGATCAGAACCTGCAGGACGGCCCGCACAGCGACCTGCGTCGCGCCCGCGCCGCAGCACTCAACGTGGTTCCCACGGGCACCGGTGCCGCCAAGGCAATCGGTCTGGTTCTCCCGCAGCTGCTCGGCAAGCTCGACGGCTACGCCCTGCGGGTGCCGATCCCGACCGGTTCGGTCACCGACCTGACGGCCATCCTCAAGAAGAAGGCCACCGTCGACGAGATCAATGCTGCGATGCAGGCCGCTGCCGAGGGACCGCTCAAGGGCATCCTGAAGTACAGCACGGCCCCGATCGTGTCGTCGGATATCGTCACCGACGCGCATTCCTCGATCTTCGACGCGCCGCTGACCAAGGTCATCGACGAGCAGGTCAAGATCGTGTCCTGGTACGACAACGAGTGGGGCTACTCCAACCGTCTCGTGGATCTCATCGGACTGGTTGCCAAGTCCCTCTAAAGGGTTCTTGCCCTTTGGTTTTCGGCAGGTTTGCGCCTGCCTCGCACAACGCCTGTACCCCGTATCACCGATCGCAAAGAGACAACGCATCTGATGACCATCTCGGTACCCACCCTCGCAGACCTGCTCGAGACCGGTGTGGAAGGCCGGACCGTCTTGGTCCGCTCCGACCTCAACGTTCCGCTCGACAATGGCAAAATCACCGATCCAGGTCGCATCCTGGCGTCGGTGCCCACCATCAAGTCCCTGTCCGAAGCGGGTGCAAAGGTCATCGTGACCGCGCATCTCGGTCGCCCGAAAGGTGTACCGGATCCGGCGTTTTCGCTGGCCCCGGTCGCCGAGCGGCTCAGTGCCGAGCTCGGACGCAACGTCCAGCTCGCCACCGATGTCGTCGGTGGTGATGCCCTCGCACGGTCGGAGGGTCTGACCGACGGTGACGTGATGATGGTGGAGAACGTGCGGTTCGATCCGCGCGAGACCTCCAAGGATGCTGCCGAGCGCGCGAAGCTCGCCAATGCGTTGGTGGAACTGACCGGGGACAACGGTGCGTTCGTCTCTGACGGTTTCGGCGTTGTGCACCGCGAGCAGGCGTCGGTGTACGACGTGGCAAAGCTGTTGCCGCACTACGCCGGCGGCCTGGTCGCGGCCGAGGTCGAGGTTCTGGTGAAGCTGACCACCGACACCGCCCGCCCGTACGCGGTGGTGCTCGGTGGTTCGAAGGTGTCCGACAAGCTCGGTGTCATCGAGGCGTTGGCCCCCAAGGTCGACACCCTGGTGATCGGTGGCGGTATGGCGTTCACGTTCCTGGCGGCCCGTGGGTTGCCGGTGGGCAATTCGCTGCTGCAGGAAGATCAGATCGACGTCTGCCGCTCGCTCCTCGAGCGCTTCGGTGACGTCATCCACCTGCCGGTTGATGTGGTCGTGGCAGACAAGTTCGCCGCCGATGCGCAGGCGAAGGTTGTCTCGGCGGAGGAGATCCCGGACGGCTGGATGGGTCTGGACATCGGACCCGAGTCGGTCAAGCGGTTCGCCGCGGTTCTGGCCGAGGCCAAGACCGTGTTCTGGAACGGCCCGGCCGGCGTGTTCGAGTTCGAGAAGTTCGCGGCCGGGACCAAGGGTCTGGCCGAGGCGATCATCGGTGCCACCAGTGGTGGCGCGTTCTCCGTTGTCGGCGGTGGCGACAGCGCGGCCGCGGTTCGGCTGCTCGGCCTGCCCGAGGACGGCTTCTCCCACATCTCGACCGGTGGCGGGGCGTCGCTCGAATTCCTCGAGGGCAAAGAACTGCCCGGCCTGACCGTATTGGAGAACTGACATGGCATCGCGTAAACCGCTCATCGCGGGCAACTGGAAGATGAATCTGAACCACCTCGAGGCCATCGCGCTGGTTCAGAAGATCGCCTTCGCGCTGCCGTCGAAGTACTTCGACAAGGTCGACGTGACGGTGATCCCGCCGTTCACCGACATCCGTAGCGTGCAGACCGTCGTCGACGGCGACAAGCTGTTGCTCACCTATGGCGCACAGGACCTGTCGGCGCACGATTCCGGTGCCTATACCGGTGAGATCAGCGGGTCGTTCCTGGCCAAGCTCGGTTGCACCTTTGTGGTCGTCGGGCACTCCGAGCGCCGCACCCTGCACGGCGAGACGGATTCGGTGGTGCTGGCCAAGACCAAGGCTGCGCTGAAGTACAAGCTGACCCCGATCGTGTGCCTGGGTGAAGGCCTGGAGATCCGCGAGGCCGGTGAGCACGTCGACTACAACATCGAGCAGCTCAAGGGCTCCCTCGCCGGTCTGAGCGCCGCGGAGATCGCGAAGGTCGTCATCGCCTACGAACCGGTCTGGGCCATCGGTACCGGCCGGGTTGCCAGCGCTGCCGACGCGCAGGAAGTGTGTGCCGCACTGCGGGCCACACTGGCCGAATTGGCCGATGCGAAGGTCGCCGACTCGGTCCGCATCCTGTACGGCGGATCGGTGAACGCGAAGAACGTGGGGGAGATCGTCGGCCAGACCGACGTCGACGGTGCACTGGTCGGCGGCGCGTCGCTCAAGTCGGACGAGTTTGCCACCCTCTCGGCCATCGCCGCCGGTGGTCCACTGCCCTGATCTCGTGAGTTGGGGTGTTCGGGCGAACAGACATTCCGTCGAGCTTCGCCTTCGGCTTCGTCTCCGTCGCTGGTCGAGCTCCGCCTTCGGCTTCGTCTCCGCCGCAGGTCGCGTTCGCCCGAACGCCCCATTTCCGGGTTATGCGGTATGGCCGGGTACAGTCGTAGATCGGCCGCTCGAACTTCAGATCTGATGGGAATCAACACGTGAAGCTTGCCCTGGACATTGGACTTGTGATCACCAGCGTTTTGCTGATCGTTCTGGTCTTGCTCCACCGTGGTAAAGGTGGCGGCCTGTCGTCACTGTTCGGTGGCGGCGTTCAGTCGAGTCTGTCGGGGTCGTCCGTCGTGGAGCGCAACCTCGACCGATTGACCGTATTCGTCGGAATCATCTGGACGATCTTCATCCTCGGCATCGGTCTGGACATCAAGCTCTCGTAAACCCTCTGCGTCGTTACGGGTGGTTGGCATGCGCAACCCGTCCTCGGCCAGAGATACTGGACGGGTGACTGATAAGCGCCCCTCTGTGCCCCGTCCGGATCCCGGTAGTACCGATCGCGAACTCACCGAACCGTTACGCGAGGACATCCGCCTACTGGGCGGAATCCTCGGACAGATCGTGCGTAAACACGCAGGCGAGGAAACCTTCGACCTCGTCGAGAAAGCCCGGGTCGAGTCCTTCCGGGTGCGACGTTCCGAGATCGACCGCACCGAGCTCGAAGAACTGTTCCGCGACATCGACATCGCCGATGCCATTTCGGTCATCCGCGCTTTCAGCCACTTCGCCCTGTTGGCCAACCTCGCCGAAGACATCCATCGCGAACGCAGGCGGGCGATTCACATCCGGGCCGGTGATGCCCCTCAGGATTCGTCCCTGGCGGCCACCTACCTCAAGCTCGATTCCGCCGATCTGACCGATGAGCAGGTCGGCAAAGCGCTTGCCGATGCCACTGTCGTCCCGGTCATCACCGCACATCCCACCGAGACCCGACGGCGCACGGTTTTCGAGGTGCAACACCGGATCACCGAGTTGATGCGGTTTGCCGGGCGGACCGAGCTGACGCCTGCCGAGCGGGACGAGGTCAATGTCGCGCTGAACCGGCAGATCCTGACCCTGTGGGAAACCGCGCTGATCCGCCTGGAACGTTTGCAGATCCAGGACGAGATCGAGGTGGGGCTGCGCTACTACGACGCCGGCTTCTTCGAGGTCATCCCACGTATCAATGCCGAGTTGCGGGCCTGGCTGCAGCAGCACTATCCGACCGCAGGCATCACCGATGATCCGATGCTGCGGACGGGTTCATGGATTGGCGGCGACCGTGACGGCAATCCCTTCGTGACCGGTGAGATCGTCTCGATGGCCACTCGTCGCGCCGCAGAAACTGCTGTGTCCCATCATCTTTCGGAACTGACACTGCTGGCCCAGGAACTGAGCCTGTCATCGCGCCTGACCGCTGTCAGTGATGCGGTGCTCGAACTCGGGGGTGTGGAGCGCGGAACCATTGCCGCCGATGAGCCGTACCGGACGGCCTTGCGGGCCATCCGGGCCAGGTTGTCGTCGACCGCGTCCCGACTGTTCGGCGCGCGATTTGTCGCTGTCAACGACGGTGGATTCCCGGCCGACGGCGCGGACGGCTATGCCGACGCCCCGCAGTTGCTCGCCGATCTCGACCTGATCGATGCGTCGCTCCGCGCCAACAGCGACGACGAGTTGGCAGACGATCGTCTGCTGACACTCCGCGAATCGGTGCGGGCCTTCGGTTTTCACCTGTCCGGGCTCGATATGCGGCAGAACTCCGACACCCACGAGGAAGTGGTTGCCGAACTGTTGGCGTGGGCCGGTGTGCATCACGACTACTTGTCGCTCGCCGAGCCCGAACGGGTGAAGATCCTCACCGCGGAACTGAGCAACCGCAGACCGCTGACCGGTCCGGGCGCCCAACTGTCGGACCTGGCGAACAAAGAACTTGACATCGTCCGTGCGGCCGCGGCAGCGGTGGCCGCGTATGGCCCGCAAGCGGTGCCCAACTACATCATCAGCATGTGCAACTCGGTCAGCGACCTGTTCGAGGCGCTCGTGATGCTGAAGGAGGCCGGACTGTTCGATCCCGGTTCCCCGGAGACCCCGCCGCGGTCGTCGGTCCGGGTGGTTCCGCTGTTCGAAACGATCGAGGACCTGCAGCAGGGCGCGGCAACACTGCTTGCGGCCCTCGAGGTGCCGCTGTTCCGGACGCTGGTCGATCAACAGGACGGCATGGCCGAGATCATGCTCGGCTACTCCGACTCCAACAAGGACGGCGGGTACCTGGCCGCCAACTGGGCGCTCTATCGGGCAGAACTCGACCTCGTGGAAGCGGCCGCGAAGGCGGGTATCCGGTTGCGGCTCTTCCACGGTCGCGGTGGAACCGTCGGTCGCGGTGGCGGTCCGAGCTATGAGGCCATTCTGGCGCAGCCGCCGGGTGCGGTGCAGGGATCGCTCCGGATCACCGAGCAGGGCGAGGTGATCGCAGCCAAGTACGCAGAGCCGGTCATCGCACGCCGGAACCTGGAGACCCTGCTGGCCGCCACCATCGAATCGTCGCTGCTCGACACCGAGGGCCTGGGAGCAGAAGCAGAGGTCGCGTACGCGGTTCTCGACGAATTGGCGTCGTTGGCCCGTAAGGCGTACAGCGAGCTGGTTCATGAAACACCCGGATTCGTCGAGTATTTCGTGAACTCGACCCCGCTGTCGGAGATCGGCTCCCTCAACATCGGCAGTCGCCCGGCCTCCCGCAAGCAGACCGAGAAGATCTCCGACCTGCGCGCCATCCCGTGGGTGTTGTCGTGGTCGCAGTCGCGCGTGATGTTGCCCGGTTGGTATGGCACCGGCTCCGCCTTCGAGCAGTGGATCGGCGACGACGAAAGCCGGCTGGAGACGCTGGCGGATTACTACCAGCGGTGGCCGTTCTTCCGGACCGTGATGTCGAATATGGCTCAGGTGATGGCGAAGTCGGATATGGGACTGGCCGAACACTATTCACGGTTGGTACCCGATGAGGCGTTGCGCGAGAAGGTGTTCGGGATGATCACCGCCGAACACGATCGGACAACGGCGATGTATTTCAAGATCACCAAAACGGACGATCTGTTGGCCGACAACGCCGCCCTCAAGCGTTCGGTCTTCAATCGATTCCCGTATCTCGAACCGCTGAATCATCTGCAGGTCGAGTTGTTGCGCCGCTATCGCGGTGGCGATGATTCCGATCTGGTGCGCCGCGGCATTCAGCTCACCATGAACGGCCTCGCCACCGCGTTGCGGAACAGCGGTTAGTCCCGACTAGGGGCCACTTGTGCGGCGCTAGATCCTGTCGTCGGTATTCCAGGTGGTGACGGCCCAGATCACAACTAGGTCGATCGCGATGATCAGGATCGCCCACAGCGGGAAGTACGGGAGCCACAGGAAGTTCGCGATGATCGACAGCGCCGCGATGATGACCGCCGCGACTCGGGCCCATGTGGCTCCGGTGAACAACCCGATGGCGATCAGGACCCCGATGATTCCGACGATGAGGTGGATCCATCCCCATGCGGTGAGATCGAACTCGTAGGTGTATTGCGGCCCGACGACAAAAACGTCGTCTTCGACCAGGGCCGAAATACCCTGGAGAATGCCGAGGGCGCCGACGACGAACAGGAGTATGGCCGCAGCGAACACGGTTCCGCCGGCAATGCCTTGCTGAACGGGGTGACGGTCCGGCTGGACGGGCGAACGGTCTGGCTGGACGGGAGGACGGTTTGTTGGGCTGCTCATGACGTTGCTCCTTGGCTCGGATGATCAAGAACCCCTGCACCGACGATCGGATCAGGCAGCACGTATTGCCAACGTGGTCTTGCCATGATCGAGGTGTTGTGAGGATTGGGACATCACCTGTTTTGGGTGATGTCTTCACCGGGCTCCGGGCGAACGTCGGGTTAGAGCAATAACGCAAATACCTCTGGCATTCTTTAATGACGCGTAATCAGATGTTGTCTGTCGTGATTATTGTTAGCCTCTGAGCAACCAGAGGCTAGAAAAGGGTGGCCATGTCGAAAGCTCTGACGCGCTCGACCGCCGTATCGAGAGCTGGGCCCGATACGATCCGCGCTTTCGCACGAATGCGCCCCGAGCGCACCCTCGATGAATTGTTTGATGATCAATCCGGCGTCCTGGTACTCGTCAGCGCACCAGGCGGGTATGGCAAGACCACGTTTCTCGAGCAATGGTTGATTCGACGCACGGAGTCGGACGTCGTCGGCCGGGTCGTGTGGCTGGGCGTGGATGCATTCGGCGCCGATGATCTCGTGCTCGGGGAGACCGCTGGGGGTCAGTTGTTCGGGGTCGACGCCGAAAACGGTCCGGTCACGGTGGTCGTGGACGACGCCGAGACCGTGACCGATCCGTTGGTGCTCGACTGCTTTCACCGGTTCTTGCGCCATCGGCCGCCACACGTCAATGTTGTTGTCTCCGCTCGGCACGATCCTCCGCTGATCTGGCAGCATCTGATCGGGGATGGTGTCGGGGCCCGGATCGGGCGTGAGGATCTGATACTGACCGAGGTCGAGGTCGATCGGATGCTGCGTCAGCACGGCCTCGTACCCACTGCCGCGCAGGTCTGCAGGGTCGCCGAACTCACCGGTGGCTGGGCGATACTCGTGCGGATGGCCGGGGTGTTCCTGGCCGCGCGTCCTGATCTCGAACTCGCGCTGCTGGAGTTCGCCGCATGTCCGCGACTCATATCCGACTTCTTGCGCCGCGAGTTGGTGGATCCGATGACGCCCCGGGTGCGCAGATTGGTCACTCGCTTGTCGAGCGTGGCCGACTTCGATGGCGACTTGGCCCGGGCGATCGACGGTGCGGACGCGGAGGCCTATATCCCCGAGATCATCGGTCTGGGGATCGCGGCGGCAGTCCCGTCGGGTGAGCGCGAAGCGATCCGGTATCGATTTCTCCCGTTGATAGCCACCTATCTGCGTGGCGAGCTGCAGCGGACCGCGCCCGAAATCGGACGGACGCTGCAGATCAGGGCGGTTCGGTGGGCGTCGGCGCGTCGACGGCCTGCAGAGGCGATCGACCACGCGGCACATCTCGGCGACGCGGAGTTGCTGCGAGAGACCATCTTTCACAGCGGTGTCGAATTGGCGCTGCAGGGCAGGCGCGAGGTGTTGCTGTCGGTGCTCGATGGGTGTGACACCACGCTCGGCGAAGATCCGGTTGCGGTGTTACTTCGGGCCCTGGCGGCGATGGAGCATGGCGACGACCGGTACGCGGCGTCCTACCTGGAGTGCGTGGCACAGGCCGAGGAGGACCTCGCCGTCGACGGGGGCGGACTGCTCTACCGGGTTCTGCTCCTGGACGTCGCGCTCGCTCGGGACGATCTTGATCTGGTCGATCTGGCGAAGGCGGTTGCATCTGCCGTTGGCGATCGCGGGTGGGCCGTTGATGCGTACGCGCACACCGTTCTCGGATCGGCCTACACCCGTTTGAACCGGCCCGTCGACGGTGAGCAGTCGTCGGTGCGGGCCATCGCGCTGGCCACAGCAGCCGGACTGAATCGGTTGGTGGTGCGCGCGATGGCCAACCGGGCGTCGGTGGCGGGTGTGCGGGGTCTGCCGGTACTCATGGAAGATCGTGCCCGCTACGCGCTGGCATGTGTACGGGAAGTCTCCGATGAAGATTCCGTGGTCGCCGGGTCACCGTACGTGCCGCGCCTGGAGACAGCGTTGGCGTACGCCCGATTCATGCAGGGCAAACCGATCGATGATCTCAAACCCCAACCAGCAGAGGATGTCTCGGAAGGGGGTGAGGTGTTCAGTGTGTTGGGCCGGCACGTACCCATTGCCCGCAGCGTCCTGATGTTCGACACCTCACCGAATCGTCTGGTCCTGACCGCCACCGCGTACAGCGCCACCTCCGCATTGCTTCTCAGCGCCACCTCACCGTTCCCGATACTCTTCCTGCTTCCGCGCGTGGCGTACATGTGCTTCGCGGTCAAACGATTCGACTGGGCCCGCGATCTGTCACGTAAAGCCGAGCGCGCGTTCGGATACTCCGACGAGGTACGACTCGTCGACGCGGCCGTCGACGTCGGCGAGGCCCGACCGCAGGCGGCACGAAAGCTGTTGAGCCCGTTGCTCGAAGCCGGCGCCTCTGGGCCGCAGGCGACGGTTGCGGGCTGGGCGCTCGAATCGTATGCCTGTGAGCAGGCAGGTCTGTCCGCGCAGTCCTACGCGGCGATCACCCGGGCACTGGAAACTGCGGCCGAGCACGGCGTGATGCGTCCCATTGTGGAATGCGGGCCTGTCGTCGCGGGAATCATCACGACCTACCGGGGCAGTTTCGGTTCGATCAATGCCTACGCCGATGCCGTTCTGAGTGTCATGTCCAGCCATGGCGTGCCCGACTATCCGCCGCTGACCCGTGCAGAAATCCATGTCCTGAGGTTCCTGGCGACCGATCGCACGACCGACGAGATCGCGGGTTTGATGCACCTGTCGGTGAACACCGTCAAGACCCATCTGCGCGGTATCTATCGCAAGTTCGACGTCCGACATCGACGAGATGCGGTGGCGGTGGGCCAACGCCTCGGTTTGCTCTGACCCACCGCCGAAGCTCGACTCAGGGGAGGTTGCCCGCTGCGGACCGGTCCACGAACCAGACCGTTTCCTCGGTGCCGTGGGCGCCGGCGCACGGCCAGTCCATCGGGTCCGCACCGCCGACACCGGCCGCTACCGCTTCGGCTTTCTCCGCACCGGAGACGAGGAACCACACCTCCCGTGCTCGCGCGATCGCGGGCAAGGTCAACGTGATCCGGGCCGGAGGCGGCTTCGGCGAGTTCCGCACCGCGACCACCGATGCCTGACTTTCGCTGGTGGCCTCGGAGTGGGGGAACAGCGAATTGATGTGGCCCTCACCACCCATGCCGAGCAGATGCAGATCGAACTGCGGAACGCTCTGTCCGTCGCCTGCCCGGTCTGCGAGCCGGCGCGCGTAATCGGCTGCTGCAGCGTCGATGTCGTCACCGAACTCGCCGTCGGACGGTGCCATCTCGAACACCCGCGCCGGCGCGACCGGAACATGATCGAGGAGGGCGATGCGAGCCTGTCCGGAGTTACGTTCCGGATCGTCGGCCGGGACGAAACGATCGTCGCCGAAGTAGATGTCCACCGATGCCCAGTCGATGTCACCGGAATCCTTCGCCAGCGCCTCGAGCAGCGCGACGCCGTTGCTGCCGCCGGTCAGGACGACCGAGGCAAACCCGCGAGCGGTCTGCGCCGCGGTGACGGTTTTGATGAACCGCTCGGTGACCGCGGCGACAAGGGCGTCCTTGTCGTCGACTCGGACAACATCTGGATGGATACTCATCGTTGAGCTAGACCTCCTGATCGACGTGCGTGTGTCAAGCGTGAATCTTGTCTTCGGTACGGATCAGACCCGAAACCCCTTGCAGAGCCCGGTGATAGATCACATCGGGATCAAGTCGACGGAGTTCCTCGGACAGGCAGCTGCGCAGCTCCCGGTCGGGTAACGCCACCTTGCCATCGGGTTGACCGGCCATGGAGATGATCGCCTGGTTGCCCATTCCGACGTAGAGAACAAGTGGTCCCGATTCCCTGGACACCGTCACCTGGAAACTGCCAACGGAGCGCGTCACCGGCACGCCGAGTGCCGAATGAAGCCATCCGGCAAGGAGTTCGACCGCAGCGTTGTCAGCCGGACCCTGGACTTCCACCGCGGTCACCGGGCTGTGCGGTGGCTGATCGAGGGCTGAGGTGAGCAGTGCCCGCCACACCGTGATCCGGGACCAGGCGATGTCCGAATCGCCGGGGGCATACGTGGCCAGCCGCTGCGCGAGGGTCGCCGAGACATCAACTGTCTTGGTGGAGTCGGTGATCCGGCGCTTACCGAGCTGACCGATCGGATCAGCGGATGGATTCTCCGGACCTTGCCCTGGCCACCACGTCACCACCGGGGTGTCGGGCAGCATGAACGGGATCACCACACTCTTGGCGTGATCGACCAGGTCGCCGAAGAGGTGCAGGACAACAACTTCGGAGGCGCCGGCGTCTCCGCCGACCCGGATCTGGGCATCAAGCCTCGACGGCCCCCAGCGGTCGGCGCGCGAGACCACGATGACACGGCAGGGGTGTTCCCGGCTGGCCTCGTTGGCGGCCTCGATGGCCGGCTCGGCAGGCTCACCCTCGTTGGTGCTGACCAACAACGTCAGCACGCGACCAGAGGTGAATGCTCCGCCGATGTCGCGGATCTTGATGAGTTCCTTGCTGATGGCGGTCGTGTTGGTATCGGGAAGTTCCACAATCATTCGTGCGCTCCTTCGAGGCGAGAGCGGTCAGGGACGACGCCAGGCCCTTCCGTGCCGCGCCATCATGTCTTCTGCGGATTGCGGGCCCCAGGTCCCCGCCTCGTAACCGTCCGGCTTGCCGCTGGCCGCCCAGTGTTCGAGCACCGGATCGAGGATCTGCCAGGATAGTTCGACCTCGGCATTCACCGGGAACAGGGACGGCACACCGAGCAGGACGTCGAGGATCAGACGTTCGTAGGCCTCGGGGGAGGACTCCGTGAACGCCTGTCCGTACGAGAAGTCCATGTTGACGTCACGCACTTCCATCGACGATCCCGGGACCTTGGAGCCGAACCGGAGCGTGATGCCCTCATCGGGCTGCACCCGGATCACCAGAGCGTTCTGGCTCAGCTCTTCGGTCATCGTCTGATCGAACGGAAGGTGGGGAGCCCGTTTGAACACGAGCGCGATCTCGGTGACCCTGCGGCCCAACCGCTTTCCGGTGCGCAGATAGAACGGCACACCGGCCCACCGGCGACTGTCGACCTCGACGGCGATGGCCGCGAAGGTCTCCGTCGTCGAATCGTGGGCAAAGCCGCTCTCGTCAAGCAGTCCCGGAACCTTCTCGCTGCCCTGCCAGCCCGCCTCGTACTGCCCCCGCGCGGTGTTCTCGTCGAGGGGCAGGATGTTCTTGGTGGCCGAGAGGACCTTGATCTTCTCGCTCTGGAGTTCGTGCGGCTCAAAGGAAATGGGCTCTTCCATCGCCACCAGGGCCATCAACTGGATCAGGTGGTTCTGGATGACGTCGCGCGCCGCACCGATGCCGTCGTAGTACCCGGCCCGGCCGCCGAGACCGATGTCCTCGGCCATCGTGATCTGGACGTGGTCGACGTAATGCGAACTCCACACCGGGTCGAACAGCTGATTGGCGAACCGCAGCGCCAGGATGTTCTGGACCGTCTCCTTGCCGAGGTAGTGATCGATCCGGAATACCGATTGCTCCGGAAAGACGTTGTTCACCACGGCATTGAGCTCTTTGGCGCTCTCTAGGTCATGGCCGAAGGGCTTCTCGATGACCACCCGCCGCCACGTCTCCTTGGACTGCTGCGCCAACCCCGAGCGGGAGAGTTGTTCGCACACAACGGGGAAGGCGGCAGGCGGAATCGAGAGGTAGAACGCATGATTTCCGCCGGTACCGCGCTTCTCGTCGAGTTCGGCCAGCGTGTCCCGCAACCGGTCGAAGGCATCGCCGTCATCGAAGGCACCCCGGACGAACCGGAAACCCTCGCTCAGTCGCTCCCAGACATCTTCCCGGAACGGGGTACGGGCACTCGCGCGCACGGCGTCGTGCACCACCTGCGCGAAATCCTCGTGGTCCCAGTCCCGCCGAGCGAAGCCGACCAGTGCAAAACCAGGTGGCAACAGCCCACGGTTCGCCAGGTCGTACACCGCAGGCATCAGCTTGCGGCGTGCCAGGTCGCCGGTGACACCGAAGATGACCAGGCTGCACGGGCCTGCGATCCGGGGGAGTCGCTTGTCGCGTTCATCGCGCAGTGGATTGACCCACTGATCGGCGGGACGGCTCGGCAAGGTCGATCAGCCCTTCGAGCCGGCGGCGAGTTGCTCGGCAGTGGCGTCGAGCAATTCCTGCCACGCTCCCTCGAACTTCTCCACGCCTTCCTTCTCCAGCACCAGGAACACGTCGGTCACATCGATCCCGGCGGCTTCCAGCGAGTCGAAGACCTGCTGGGACGCCGGGCCCTGACCAACAACCGATTCGGCGTTGATCTCGCCGTGGTCGGCAAAGGCGTCCATCGTCTTCTCGGGCATGGTGTTGACGGTGTTCGGGGCGACCAGTTCACCGACGTAGAGGGTGTCGGGGTATGCCGGATCCTTGACACCGGTGGAGGCCCAGAGCGGGCGCTGGGCGTTGGCACCGGCTGCGGCGAGGGCGGTGAAACCGTCACCCTGCTCGAACACCTCCTGGTACGCGGCGTAGGCGAGACGGGCGTTGGCCAGAGCCGCCTTGCCCTTGAGTGCCTTGGCCTCGTCGGTGCCGATCGCGTCGAGACGCTTGTCGATCTCGCTGTCGACGCGGGAGACGAAGAACGATGCGACCGAATGGATCTTCGACAGATCGTGGCCCGCGGTCGAGGCCTGCTGCAGGCCCTCGATGTAGGCGGACATGACGTCCCGGTACCGCTCGACCGAGAAGATCAGGGTCACGTTGACGCTGATGCCCTCCGCGATCACCTTGGTGATTGCGGGTGTGCCCGCAATCGTTGCGGGGATCTTGATCAGCAGGTTGGGCCGGTCGACGATCTTCCACAGTTCGACCGCCTGGGCGACCGTCTTGTCGGAATCGTGCGCGAGGCGGGGATCGACCTCGATCGATACCCGGCCGTCGACGCCCTTGGACGCTTCGAACTGCGGCGCGAGCACGTCACACGCGTTGCGGACATCGTCGGTGGTGACGGTCCGGATGGTCGCGTCGACGTCGGCGCCGCGGGCGGCGAGTTCGTTGACCTGTGCGTCGTAGGCATCACCCTTCGACAGGGCAGCCTGGAAGATCGACGGGTTGGTGGTGACACCGACGACCGATTTCGTCGCGATGAGCTCTGCCAGGTTGCCGGATTCGATCCGGGTCCGGGAGAGGTCGTCGAGCCAGACCGAGACGCCGGCCTCGGCCAGTGCAGCAAGATTGGCGTTCTGTTCGCTCATGTCGTGCTCCAATTTCAAATGGTGGGGAGTTCAGGACTGTTTTGCGATGGCGTTCAGGATTGCTTCGCGATTGCGCGCTCGGCTGCGGCGGTCACGGCCTCCGCGGTGATCCCGAACTTTTCGTAGAGGACCTTGTAGTCGGCCGATGCGCCGTAGTGCTCGATCGAGACGATCTCGCCGCCGTCGCCGACCAGTCGGTACCACGGCATCGCGATGCCTGCCTCGACGACCACGCGGGCCTTCAGCGCAGGCGGCAGCACCGAGGTGCGGTACGACTCATCCTGCTCGTCGAACCACTCGACACACGGCATCGAGACGACGCGGGCGGCAATGCCCTTGTCCTTCAATGCTTTTTGCGCTTCAACGGCGAGGTACACCTCGGATCCGGTTCCGATCAGGATCACCTGGGGCTCGCTCTCGGGCTCCGACAGGATGTAGCCACCCATGGCCACGCCCTCGGCCGATGTGCCCTCGAGGATCGGCAGGTTCTGGCGGGTCAGCGCCAACCCGACCGGGTTGTGTCGCCGGATCATGATGTTCTGCCAGGCGTATGCCGTCTCGTTGGCGTCGCCGGGACGCACCACGTCGAGGTTGGGGATCGCGCGCAGGGATGCGAGGTGTTCGATCGGCTGATGCGTGGGCCCGTCCTCGCCGAGACCGATCGAGTCGTGGGTCCAGACGTAGATCGGATCGGTCTTCATCAGGGCGGCCAGACGCACCGCGGGACGCATGTAGTCGGCGAACTGCAGGAACGTACCGCCGTATGCGCGGGTCGGGCCGTGCCGGACGATGCCCGACAGGATCGCGCCCATCGCGTGCTCGCGGATACCGAAGTGCAGTGTCCGGCCGTACGGGTTGGCGCTCCACGACTTGGTGCTGATGCCCTCCGGTCCGAACGAGGCTGCACCGTCCATCGTGGTGTTGTTGCTGCCTGCGAGGTCGGCAGAACCGCCCCAGAGTTCGGGCAGAATCGGGCCGAGCGCCGAGAGTACCTTGCCGGACGCCGATCGGGTTGCCACGTCCTTGTCGCCGACCTCCCACTTCGGGAGCACATCGGTCCAGCCCTCGGGCAGGCCGTTGACCACGAGGCGGTCGAGCAGTGCCTTGCGGTCGGGGTAGGCCTGCGCCCATTCGTCGAAGGACTTGTCCCAGGCCTTGCGGAGCTCGGCGCCGCGGTCGACGAGCGCGCGGGTGTGGGTGATGACCTCGTCGGAGACGTCGAAGCTCTTGTCGGGGTCGAAGCCCAACGCTTGCTTGGTGGCGGCCACCTCGTCGGCGCCCAGTGCCGAGCCGTGGATACCGCCGGTGTTCATCTTGTTCGGGGCGGGGTAGCCGATGATGGTGCGAAGCACGATGATCGAGGGCCTGTCGATCACGGCCTTGGCCTTCTCGACGGCTTCCTCGATCGCGGTGACATTTTCTCCACCTTCGACGTGCTGCACGTGCCAGCCGTAGGCCTCGTACCGCGCGGCGACGTCCTCGGACAGCGCGATGTCGGTGTCGTCCTCGATCGAGATGTGGTTCTTGTCATAGAAGACGATGAGGTTGCCGAGCTGCTGGGTGCCTGCAAGTGAACTCGCCTCGGAGGTCACGCCCTCTTCGATGTCGCCGTCGGAGGCGATCACGTAGATGTAGTGATCGAAAGCGCTCTGCCCGACCGGTGCGTCGGGATCGAACAGGCCGCGCTCGTAGCGGGCGGCCATGGCCATGCCCACCGCGGAGGCCAGACCCTGACCCAGCGGACCGGTGGTCATCTCGACACCGCGGGTGTGCCGGTACTCCGGATGGCCGGGGGTCTTCGAATCCCAGGTGCGCAGCGCCTCGATGTCCTCGAGTTCGAGCCCGAAGCCGCCGAGGTACAGCTGGATGTAGAGGGTCAGGCTCGAGTGGCCACAGGAGAGGATGAAACGGTCGCGGCCCATCCAATCGGTGTCGTTCGGGTCGTGCTGCATCACCCGCTGGAAGAGGGTGTAGGCCAGGGGAGCCAGACTCATGGCGGTCCCCGGGTGTCCGCTTCCACACTTCTGGACCGCGTCGGCAGCCAGAACACGAACCGTGTCAACTGCTTTGGTGTCGACTGCAGTCCAGTCTGCGGGGTGTGAAGCCTGAGTTAGTGTGCGAATCTCATCTGTTGCTGACACGATCTTCTGAACTCCTCAAGCTCAAACTTCTGATTCCGGGGCTCGACATTTGTCACTGGCCTGGGCAATGCACAGTCCGCCATCTAGGGTAGTCGCCCGGAGCCGTCGCCGCGGGCTACGGCTCGCGAATCGGCGGGGGAGGGCCCGTGGTAACCGACGCCACAGATAGGCGGGCGATCGGACCTCGATTGCTGTTTGGGACCGACCTCCGTCTACCATTCCCTGTAGTAGAAGAGCATGAGTCAGGAGATCTAGTGCGGATTGGGGAACGTGTGAGCGGACACGGTTTCGCCTCCTCCCCAGCGTCAGATGGTGGTGAGGTTGCTCCCGTGGAGCCCACCACCACCAGCGTTCGTGGGCGGATTTCGGGATTGGCGCTCGCGTATCTCGCGTTGACCAAGCCTCGCGTCATCGAATTGCTGCTCGTGGCGACGATTCCGGTGATGCTGTTGGCCGATCGTGGGCATGTGGATCCGGCCTTGATGGCCTGGACCCTGCTCGGTGGCTGGCTGGGTGCGGCCAGCGCCAACACCCTGAACATGGTTGTCGACGCGGACATCGATCAGAAGATGAAGCGCACCGAACGGCGGCCCCTGGCCCGTCACGCGGTGTCGACACGTAGTGCCCTGATCTTCGGTCTGGCTCTCGGAGCGGCGTCCTTTGTGGTGCTGTTCACGACGACCAACCTGCTCAGTGCGCTGCTGGTGATGGCAACCATCGCGTTCTACGTCTTCGTCTACACGATGATCTTGAAGCGTCGCACCTGGCAGAACGTCGTCTGGGGTGGGGCCGCCGGCTGTATGCCGACGCTGGTCGGCTGGACCGCGGTCACCGGGACGCTGAGCTGGGAACCGTTGGTGTTGTTCGCGGTGATCTTCTTCTGGACTCCGCCGCACACCTGGGCGCTGGCGATGCGCTACAAGGAGGACTACCGCGCTGCGGGTGTCCCGATGCTGCCCGTGATCGCCACCGAGGTGCAGGTTACCCGTCAGATGCTGGCCTACACCTGGGCGACCGTTCTGAGCACGCTCGTCCTGTGCTGGGCGACCAGCTGGATCTACACCGCGGTTGCCGTCATCGCAGGCGGATGGTTCATCTACGTGGTGCACAAGCTCTACCGCGGAACCCAGCGTGGCGAAGAAGTCGTACCGCTGAAGGTCTTCCTGCAGTCCAACGAGTATCTGGCCGTGGTTTTCTGTGGCCTGGCAATCGATTCGGTCATCGGTTTGCCGACTCTGTCCAGCCTGTTCTGATCGTCGCGTCGGCCGAATACCGGACGCCTGTGATGGCAGTTGCGGCCGAACAAGTTAACGTTTTCAGATCGGCCGTTGGGGTGACGGCCGGAGTTACCTGATCGGGGGGAATGTGTCACATCCGTATGGTCCGGGCCCGGGTCCTGACGAGGCCGGTTGGCAGCCGTATTCGGAACCGACCCTCGCTGGTCAGCCGCAATTCGGTCAGTACCCGCCGTCGCAGAATCCGGCAGGCCAGGTGCCGCCCGGGGTTGATCCCAACTACGGGGCCTATGCGCCGTATGCGCAACCGGGGCAGGCCCCCTGGCCGCATGGCGGAGGCGGGCCCGTCCCGCCCCCCAAATCCAAGAAGCCGTTGTTCATCGCCCTGGCCGCCGCTGCCGCTGCTGTTGTCGTGATCCTCGTCGTCTCACTGGTCGTTTTCACCGGCGGCAGTTCGTCGAGCGGACCCGACGCGACGGTCGAGTCGTACCTGCAGGCACTGGCCGACGGTGATTCCGCCAAGGCCCGCGGTCTGATGAAGACACAGGCGTCCGAACTGCTGCTCACCGACGACGTCCTGAGCAAGCAGCAGGAGATCGCCCCGATCACCGATGTGAAGATCATCGACACCTCCGAGTCCAGCGACATGGCGACGGTGCAGGCCACGTACACGTTCGGTGATCGCAAGGCCGACGAGACATTCATGCTCAGCAAGGCCGGTGATGACTGGCGCCTCGACGACGGAGCCGTCGACATCGACATCTCGTACTTCAAGAACGGGATCCCCGGGCTGACGGTATTCGGGGTGCCCGTCGAGAACGAGGCGAAGATCTACGTCTTTCCGGGCCCGATCGAGTGGGGGACCTCGAACAGGAACTTCACCGTCCTCGACGAGGAGAAATCGGAATTCGCGATGTCGGGGAGCAGCTACGGATCGACGAGCGCGCCGACCGTGTCTCTGAGCGGGACGGGATCCTCAGCTGTCGAGACGGCGGTGCAGGCCTTCGTCGACAACTGTGCGTTGTCGAAAGAGCCCGACGCGAGCACCGACAAGCCCGGTTGTGAACAGGACGTCTACGCCTACGACCCGGAACCGGGTTCGGCGGTGTGGACCGCGCCCAGCCTCGATGGCCTGGAGACCCGGCTCGGATACGACAACCCGAACGAGGTGTCGGTCGATGGCCAGCTGAACTGGTCGGTGACGTTCCGCACCAAGGCTTCGGGATCGCGGCCGGCCGAGACCAAAACCGAGACCGACACCCAGTACCTCTACGGGGACGTCGATCTGTCGGCCGACAACCCGGTGTTCACTCCGAACTGACCGGCAGCAAGACCACCGAGCCGCTCGTGGCCCGCGCCTGCAGGTCGATGTGGGCACGGGCGGCTTCGGGCAATTCATAGCGGTGTCCGACGTGCACATTGACCGTCCCGTTGTTGATTCCGCTCATGACGTCGCCGGCCCGCCACGCACGTTCGGCGGGGTCGGCGATGAAATCTCCCAGTTTCGGACGGGTGATCGACAGGGATCCGGCTGCGTTGAGCCGCTGGAGGTCGAATGGGGGGACCGGACCACTGGCGGCACCGAACAGCACCACCATGCCCCGGACCGCAGTTGCCGCGATGCTCTGGTCGATGGTGTCGGCTCCGACGCCGTCGTAGACAACGGCCACACCTTTGCCGTCGGTGAGGTCCCGGACGCGATCGGCGAGGTCGTCGCCGTACCGGAGCACCTCGTCTGCGCCCGCACCCCGCGACAACGCCTCCTTGGCATCGTTCGACACGGTGGTGATGATCCGAATGCCCTTGGCTTTGGCCATCTGCGTGAGGACGAGGCCGACTCCGCCGGCACCGGCGTGGAGCAGCACGGTGTCACCCGCCTTCGGGTGCGACGATCCGTCGAGCAGATAGTGGGCGGTGCAGCCCTGCAGCAACGCCGAGGCAGCAACCTCGTCGCTGACACCGTCCGGGACCGCGACGGCAACGTGGGCGGGCACGGTGACGAGTTCGGCGTAACTTCCCGGGGCGTCGCACCAGGCGACCCGCTGACCCACAGAGGGCGATTCCACGCCGTCGCCGACAGCGACGACGACACCGGCGCCTTCGCTGCCCGGGATGTACGGCAGTTGCATCGCATAGATGCCTGCCCGCTGATAGGTGTCGATGAAGTTCACACCGATGGCTGCAACCCGCACCAGAATCTCTCCCGGCGCCGGCTGGGGGTCCGGCAGTTCGACGTATTCGAGAACTTCGGGTCCACCGTGTCGACTCACCTGGATTGCGTGCATGACTGTAGTTGTACCCACCCGCCTGATCCGTACGCAGCGGGGGTGTCCGATCCCGGAGCGGCCGAAGCCCCAACTAAGCTGTGGCGCATGAGCGAACACAAGGCGGTCATCGCAGCGATCAGCAAGTACGTGGCGCGCGAGGGAGGGTCGGCAACAGCTGTTTTGCAGCCCGTCGGAGCAGCGGGTGTTCGGATCACCCTGGTCGGCGGCGAGGGCGGCATCCTGGGCGATCAGGTGGTGCCCGATCTCGACACCGCCAAGGCGATCGTCGAACAGGTCGAGGGCCTCGAGATCGGCGAGTGGGATCGCGAACTGACGTCAACCGCGACCGTGAAGCCGTCGCACTACCGCAAGATGGCGGGCTGGGTCGCCAACACGTAGGACCCGAACAGCCAGGACCCGAGCAGCCAGCACCCGAACAGCTAGGACGCGGATGCGGCCTCGACCGGTGGGGTGGCCGACTTCGTCCCGGACGTGGTCGGTGCCTGCCGGGGCCGCATCGCGACCCACAGGGCGGCCGTGGCAGCCACGCTGGCTCCGGCGCCCGCGACGTGGAGGACCACCAGTAGTGCCGGGATGTCGGTGGCGTACTGGGTCACACCCACCAACGCCTGCGCGACGACCACGGCGACGACCACATAGAGCCGCCGCTTCAGTCGTTCGGGAGCCTTGACGGCGAAGAGTGCAAAACCGATTGCCACCAGCACCGACAGGTAGGCGATCAACAGATCGGCGTGCAGATGAACCAGCGTGGTGATCTCGATCTTCAATCGGGGCACGGGTTTGTCGATGCTCTTGTCACCGGCGTGGGGTCCGGCGCCGGTCACCATCGTTCCGGCGATCAGAACCCCGGTCATCAGGATTGCGGACAAGACCGTCAGACACCGGATGGGCGCAGGCACCACAGCGACGGCTTCGACGTCGTCGGGTTCGCGCACCTTTTCCAGCAGCAGAACCGCCAGCCACACCATGCCCATCGACAAGATCAGGTGGATCGCGACCGTCCACCACAGCAGACCGGTCAGTACGGTGATGCCGCCCATGACGGCCTGGACGATCGTCGACGCCGGCATCAGCCAGGCGTAGAGGCGAACCTCGTATCTGCGCCGCGCCCGCGTCACGGCGATCACGATGATCGCGGCGGTGAGGGTCACCAGGAAGGTCAGCAGTCGGTTGCCGAACTCGACCGCGGTGTGAATCGCGGCGATCTCGTCGTGCTGGACCGGGGTGAAGCTGCCGGGGAAACACTGGGGCCACGTCGGGCACCCGAGTCCGGACGACGTCACCCGGACGATCGACCCGGTGACCGCGATGCCCGCCTGCGTCAGTACCACCGCCAATGCGGAGAGGATCTGAAAACGCAGGGACGGGAGCGGGAGCCGGTCGACGAGCCGGACAAACAAGCGGTACACGGTAATGATCGTAGGTTGCCGGGTTTGATGGTCGCGGTTCAGGTGAACTTGAAGTAACGAACGGCGGCGGTACCGGCGGCGATACCCCAGGCGCAGAGCACTGCGATGCCGACCAGGTCCAGCGAACCCGACGTTGCCTGATGCAGGGCCTCGCTCAGGGCGCCCGACGGAGTGCACCGGGCGAACCACTCGACCGCGGTCGGAATACTGTCGCCGATCACGACGATCGACGCGATCCCGAGGAATGCGAACCACAGCAGGTTGGCCAGGGCCAGGACGATCTCGGCCTTGAGGGTGCCGCCGAGCAGCAAGCCCATCGCCGAGAACATGAGCGTGCCGATGGCGATCACCAGGATGCCGAGCAGGAGTCCGGCCGCTGAGGGCTCCCAGCCCAGGATCAGCCCGATGACGCCGAGGATCACCGCCTGCATGCTGACCACGATGGCAACCGCGATGGATTTGCCTGCGATCACACCCCATCGCGGCAAGGGGGTGGCCCCGAGTCGCTTGAGCGCGCCGTACCGGCGATCGAATCCGACGGCGATCGCCTGGCCGGTGAATGCGGTCGACATCACCGCAACGGTCATGATCGCGGGCACGAACATGTCGGCCCGGGATTCGTCGAAGTCGCCGATGGGCAGCAGACACAGCCCGATCAGCATGGTGATCGGGATGAACATGGTCAGCAGTTGTTGCTCGCCGTTGCGCAGCAGCAGGAGCAATTCGATCCGGGACTGGGCGGTGAGCATTTTGCGGATCGGGGCCGGGCTCGGCCGCGGGGTGAATGTGCCCGCGGCGAAGCGGTTGTCGCTGTTCGGTCGTGCAGTGGTCATTCGCGCATCCCTCGGCCGGTCAGATCCAGGAAGACGTCTTCCAGGCTCCGTGTCTCGACCTGCAGGTCGGTTGCCAGTACATCGATCTCCGCACACCATGCGGTCACCATGGCCAACACCTTCGGGGTGACATGGCCGGTGACCAGGTACCCGCCCGGCGTGAACTCGGTGCACGAATAGCCTTCTGGCAGAACAGACTCCAGGTGGGTCATGTCGAGTCCGCGGGGCGCGTGGAATCGTAGCTCGTTCTCGGCTCCGCGGCTGGTCAGTTCGGCGGGGGAGCCCTTGGCGACCTCGACCCCGTGATCGATGATCAGCACCTGATCCGCGAGCGCTTCGGCCTCATCCATCAGATGGGTGGTCAGCAGCACCGAGACGCCGTCGGCTCGTAGGCGATCGATCAGCTCCCACACCATGATCCGGGCGTGCGCATCCATGCCGGCGGTGGGTTCGTCGAGAAAGACCACTTCGGGACGGCCCACCAGTGCGCAGCCGAGCGCGAGGCGTTGTTGTTGTCCACCCGAGAGTCGCCGATACGGCGTGCGCTGGGCGTCGACGAGTCCAAGGTTCTGCAGGAGCCAGTCCGGGTCGAGGGGATCGGCGGAGTACGAGGCACACAGCCGCAACATCTCGCCCGCGCGGGCGCCCGGATATGCGCCACCGCCCTGGAGCATCACGCCGATACGGCTGCGGACTGCCTCGTTGTCTGCGATGGGATCAAGGCCCAGGAGGGTGACCTCACCGGAATCCGGCGAGGCGAAGCCTTCGCAGATTTCGACTGTGGTGGTCTTACCTGCACCGTTGGGACCCAGAATGGCCAGGATCTCGCCGGTCTGGAGTTCGAAGTCGAGACCGCCGACCGCGGTTGTCTCGCCGAATCTCTTCACCAGGCCTTTGACCGACAGGGCTGGGCCGGTCGCCGCGGCACCGGTGACCCCGGGAGCGTACGACGGGCTGTTCACAACGTCCAAGAGTAAGCGGCCTGCGCTGGGGAACCGAACACGGGTGACCTTCGAGTGCCTGGTTCGCGGTCAGTTCTGCGCGGTTGCCTTGTCGGTGTCCTCGGCGTTCACGCGTCGTCGGCGCTGCCACGGCATCTCTTCGAAGAACAACGCTGTGAGTATTGCCACAAGAAGGACCGCCGCGACGATGGCCTCGGCCAGCTGGAAACCACGCGTACCGGCACCGGTCGGCAGTACGACGACGGAGATGATCGCCGAGAGCGTGATCGCGATCAGGCGGAACCACCGCCCGGTGGCCCAGGCCGCCAGCGGGATGATGAACCACAGCAGATACCAGGGCTGGACGAATGGGAAGAACAGCACGAAGCTGCCCATCGCCAACCCGAGGGCCCCGACGGGGTGGATCCGGCCTGCCAGCGCGGCGAGCAGCCAGCGAATCACCAGAATTCCGGCGATCACCTGCCCGATCGGTTGGGCGACGTCGAGCATCGCCTGGGTCTGATCGCCGAGACCGAGTAGTACTCCGACCCGGCCGGTGGTCACCGACATGAAGGTCGGCATCGACATCCATGAACGCACGACCCCGCCGGTCGACAAAGTCTTCGTCCAGCCGAATCCCAGTCCGGTACCGACACAGAGGACGACGATGACCACCGCCAGGATCACCGCCAGCAGGCCTGCGGCACCCAGCAGCGCCAGCACGCTGCGTTTGGAGCGTTGCCAGTACTCGCGGACCGGAGCGTGACGCAGCGCCGGGAGGGTTGCGCCCCAGCGGCGGGCCAGTGCCACGCCGACAAATCCGAGCGCGAGGATCGAGGAGACCTTGATCATGCAGGAGCCGGCGATCACCACGACGCCGGCAACCAGAATCCACCCCGGTGGGCTCGGTGACCACGAACCGGGTTTTCGGAGCCGGTCGGGTGAATCGATCCCCCGGAAACACAGCTCGAGTCCGGCGAGCATCATGCCGAGCATCAGCGCTTCGTTGTGGATTCCGCCGACCAGATGCAGGATGAGCAGGGGGTTCATGGCTCCGAGCCACAGCGCCGCGACCGGAGAGACACCGCATCGGCCCGCCAGGCGGGGCAGCGCCCAGACGATCATCGCCACACCGAGCAGTGCGAGCACCCGGTGCGCGGCCAACGCTGCCGGGATGTTCTCACCGGTCAGATGCGTGATCTGGTCTCCGAGCCAGAGGAACAGTGGGCCGTAGGGCGCCGGGGTCTCGCGCCAGATGTTCGGCACCGACCTGGTGAACACGTGATCGATGCCCAGGCCCGCAGCCGGGCTGATCTTGTACGGGTCGAGGCCGCGGGCGGCGATCTCGCTCTGCGCCAGGTAGGAGTAGACGTCCTTGCTGAGCATCGGTGGTGCCAGCACGAACGGGAGGATCCAGACCAGCAGTGTGCGATCGGCCTGGCTACGCGTCATCCGTCGCTGGGGCGATCGGTCCTTCAACACGTCGACACCGAGGCGCCCGACCGCGAACCTTCCGAGCAACAACCACGCCAGGACCAGGATCACGACTCCGGTGAGCGAGAACGTCAGCGCGACCGGCCACATCCGGGACGGCAGAGACAACACGCGCATACCGGCGAGCGGATTCTGCAGGACCGGGAGCGCGCCGGTACCGAGTGATCCGACCAGCACCAGGACCGAACCCAGGGTCCCGAACACGCGGATACTCAGCAGACGCTTGTTCTCGGCTCTGGTGAGCGGCCCGACCTCGGACTCGTCATCATGTAGCCGCGCGACCGCCACGCCGTAGTCGCCGGTGGCGTCGGGGTCCGGCACGGGTTCGCCGACACGTCGCAGGCCCAGGTACTCGAGCGCCTTGCGGAATTCTCCGCGAATCGGGCCTCTGGACCCCCGTGCAGCGTCGGTCGCCGGTGCAGTCTTTTTGGGGTCGACGGGAGGGTCGACTTCGGGGGCTGCGGTATCCGGCACAGGTGAGACTGTAATCGTCTGGTGATTTCAGCCCGGTCAGCCCTGCGCTGCCGATGCTCCGGTACCGGGCCGAAAGTGTGGCGTTGATCAAGCAAGGTGACCCTTGCTAGCAATCGGAATCTATTTCGGTAACACTTGTGTTGTGAAAACGGTTGTTGGTACCTCGCATGCCCCGGAAGGGGCATCGATGTCTGCTGCTCCGGTGTCACAGTCTGCTGCTCCGGGCACACATATCGGCGTTGATTCGCCGGTTCCGGTCAGTCATGACGGCCAGACCCGGGCCGCGGTGGTCACCCTGATTCTCGAACAGGGACCGGTCACGGCGGTACACATCAGCGAAGAGCTCGGTATCACACCTACCGCGGTACGTCGTCATCTCGACGCGATGATCGCATCGGGTGATGTGATCGCGACCGCAGCGCCGCGCTACGCGCACCGTGGGCGCGGACGTCCGGCCAAGCATTTCCAGCTCACATCGAGCGGTCGTGGACGCCTCAAGCACGCTTACGACGATCTCGCCGGCGCTGTCATGCGCCGCCTGCGCACGATCGGTGGCGAGGAGGCGGTTACCGACTTCGCCATGGAACGCGCTCAGGAAATCGTCTCTGACGTGCCCGTATCGGGCAGTTCGGCAGAAGAACTCGAGAACACCGCCGAACAAATTGCCGAAGCTTTGACCAGTGCGGGATTTTCTGCCACCACTCGTCGCGTTGGAAATGGTGTGCAGATCTGCCAGCACCATTGTCCGGTGGCGCACGTGGCCGCCGAGTTCCCGGAATTGTGCGAAGCAGAAACTGCGGTGTTCACCGCGAAACTCGGTACCCACGTGCAGCGTCTGGCAACGATCGCCAACGGCGACTGCGCATGCACCACCCACGTGCCACTTGCAAAAATGCAGGGGGCAAATCAGGTCGACGCCCAGTCCGCGTCGGCATCGGTAGCCTCCGGAAGGAGTCACATATGACGGTCACAGACCCCACCCCCGCAGCAGTACCGGCGGGCGTTCTGACACAGGAAGAGACGATCGACTCTTTCGGTTCATACGGATACGGCTGGTCCGATTCCGATGTCGCGGGCGCCAGCGCCAAGCGCGGCCTGTCCGAAGCGGTTGTCGCAGACATCTCGTCGAAGAAGAGTGAGCCCGAGTGGATGCTCGCGGCGCGCCTCAAGGCGTTGTCGATCTTCGACCGCAAGCCCATGCCGAACTGGGGCAGCGACCTCGACGGCATCGACTTCGACAACATCAAGTACTTCGTGCGCTCCAGCGAGAAGCAGGCAGCCACCTGGGACGATCTGCCCGAAGACATCAAGAACACCTACGACCGACTGGGCATCCCGGAAGCCGAGAAGCAGCGGCTGGTCTCCGGTGTCGCCGCACAGTACGAGTCCGAGGTCGTCTACCACTCGATTCGTGAAGATCTCGAGCAGCAGGGTGTGCTGTTCCTCGACACCGACACCGCATTGAAGGAACAGCCGGAACTGTTCCGGGAGTACTTCGGCACGGTCATCCCGGCAGGCGACAACAAGTTCTCCGCACTGAACACCGCGGTCTGGTCGGGCGGTTCGTTCATCTACGTCCCGCCGGGCGTCCATGTCGACATCCCGCTGCAGGCCTACTTCCGGATCAACACAGAGAACATGGGTCAGTTCGAGCGCACGCTGATCATCGTCGACGAGGGTGCCTACGTGCATTACGTCGAGGGTTGCACCGCGCCGATCTACAAGACCGACTCGTTGCACTCGGCCGTTGTCGAGATCATCGTGAAGAAGGGTGGTCGCTGCCGGTACACCACGATTCAGAACTGGTCGAACAACGTCTACAACCTGGTCACCAAGCGGGCCAAGGCCGAAGCCGGCGCCACCATGGAGTGGGTCGACGGCAACATCGGTTCCAAGGTCACCATGAAGTACCCGGCTGTGTGGATGACCGGTGAAGGCGCCAAGGGTGAAGTGCTCTCGGTTGCGTTCGCCGGACCCGGACAGCACCAGGACACCGGATCGAAGATGGTGCATCTGGCACCGAACACCTCGTCGAACATCATCAGCAAGTCGGTGGCGCGTGGCGGCGGGCGGGCCTCGTACCGTGGCCTGGTCCAGATCAACAAGGGTGCACACGGCAGCCGTTCGACGGTGAAATGTGACGCGCTTCTGGTCGATCAGATCAGCCGGAGCGACACCTACCCCTACGTCGACATCCGCGAGGACGACGTCACGATGGGTCATGAGGCCACGGTCTCCAAGGTGAGCGACGACCAGATCTTCTACCTCATGAGCCGCGGTCTGACCGAGGACGAGGCAATGGCCATGGTTGTGCGCGGATTCGTCGAGCCGATCGCCAAGGAACTGCCGATGGAATATGCGCTGGAACTCAACCGGCTGATCGAACTGCAGATGGAAGGCTCCGTCGGATGAGTTCTGCTACAGGTGTTGTCGGTGCGGTCCAGGGTGAGAACTCTCGACCGGCGGTCAACAAAGGTGAGATGTTCACGTCGTTTGACGTGAACGCCTTCGAAGTACCCCGCTTCAAGGACGAAGCGTGGAAGTTCACGCCGTTCCGTAAGCTCCGCGGTCTGCACGACGGCGGAGCCCAGCGCAGCGCCGAGGCGACCGTCGAGGTCACCGGAGTCACGCAGGGTGTGACCGTTGAAACGGTCGGCCGCGACGACAAGCGTCTCGGTCAGGGCGGCGTGCCGTTCGATCGGGTTGCAGCGCAGTCCTATTCGTCGTTCACCTCGGCAACGGTGGTGACCGTCGGCAAAGAGGTCGAACTCGCCGAACCGATCACCGTGACCGTCGAGGGTCCGGGTGTCGGCGAGACGGCATTCGGTCATCTCCAGATCCGGCTCGAACGTTTTGCCAAGGCGACCGTTGTCATCGACCAGAAGGGCAGTGGCACCTACGGCGAGAACATCGAGTTCATCGTCGGTGACAGTGCGCATCTGACCGTGCTCAACGTCCACGACTGGGCCGACGACATGGTGCACGTGACCGCCCACCACAACCGGCTCGGCCGGGATGCGGTGTTGCGTCACTTCGCGATCAGCCTCGGTGGCGAATTGGTTCGGCTCAGCCAGGTGGTGCACTACGACGCACCCGGTGGCGACGCGGAACTGTGGGGTCTGTACTTCGCCGACGCCGGCCAGCATCTCGAACAGCATCTGCTGGTGGATCATTCGCAGCCGCATTGCCGGTCGAATGTTGTCTACAAGGGTGCGCTGCAGGGTGTCGAAGGCGACCGGGCCCGTGAGGCCAGGACGGTATGGGTCGGCGACGTGCTGATCCGCGCCGAGGCCGAGGGCACCGATACCTTCGAGCTGAACCGCAACCTGATCCTGACCGATGGTGCCCGCGCCGACTCGGTACCGAACCTGGAAATCGAGACGGGTGAGATCGTCGGCGCCGGACATGCCAGTGCCACCGGCCGTTTCGATGACGAGCATCTGTTCTACCTGCAGTCGCGTGGCATCTCCGAAGAGGAGGCCCGCCGACTGGTGGTCCGCGGATTCTTCGGCGAGGTGATCGCTCGGATCGCGCTGCCAGACCTGCGTGACCGTCTGTCGGCCGCCATCGAAGCCGAGCTCGAGGCCGCCGGCGCCTGACTCGCCGGCACGCACAAACTCTTCCCCAGATATCAGCAAGGAACTCAAATACCGTGGCTACTTTGGAAATCCGTGATCTGCATGTCAACGTCAAGCAGACCGACGCCGATGCCGAACCCATCAACATCCTCAAGGGTGTCGACCTGACCATCGAGTCGGGCAAGACCCACGCGATCATGGGCCCCAACGGCTCCGGCAAGTCGACGCTGTCGTACGCCATCGCCGGGCACCCGAAATACGAAGTGACGCAGGGCACCATCACCCTCGACGGCGAAAACGTCCTCGAGATGTCGGTCGACGAGCGGGCGCGCGCCGGACTGTTCCTGGCGATGCAGTACCCCGTCGAGGTGCCGGGTGTCTCGATGTCGAACTTCTTGCGCACCGCTGCCACCGCCGTCCGCGGCGAGGCACCGAAGCTGCGACTGTGGGTCAAAGAGACCAAAGAAGCGATGAACGAGCTGGAGATCAATCCGTCGTTCGGTGAGCGCAGTGTCAACGAGGGATTCTCCGGTGGCGAGAAGAAGCGTCACGAGATCCTGCAGCTCGGACTGCTCAAGCCGAAGATCGCGATCCTCGACGAGACCGATTCGGGCCTGGACGTCGATGCTCTGCGCGTCGTCTCCGAGGGTGTCAACCGCTACAAGGAGCGCGAGAACGGCGGGGTTCTGCTGATCACCCACTACACCCGGATCCTGCGCTACATCAAGCCTGATTTCGTCCATGTTTTCATTGACGGTCGCATCGTCGAGTCGGGTGGCCCGGAATTGGCCGACGAGCTCGAGGAGAACGGTTACATCCGGTTCACCCAGACTGCGACCGCCTGACGCCGGATCTACCTTTCGCCCGCACATCCTCCAGGAGGCCAGACATGACAAGCATCGATGAGACGATCGCTTCGACTGCGCTGGACGTGACTGCTGTCCGTGCCGACTTCCCGATCCTGGGTCGTACGGTGCGCGACAACAAGCCGCTGGTGTACCTCGATTCCGGTGCCACCAGCCAACGTCCGGTGCAGGTTCTCGATGCCGAACGCGACTTTTTGGTCACCTGCAATGCGGCTGTTCACCGCGGAGCGCATCAGCTGGCCGAAGAGGCCACCGATGCCTACGAGGATGCGCGTGCGGTGGTTGCCGGATTCGTCGGCGCCGATTTCGACGAGTTGGCGTTCACCAAGAACGCCACCGAGGCGCTGAACCTGGTGGCCTACACCCTCGGCGACGATCGCAGTGCCGGAGTGCTCGGTGGCAGTCCACTCGGTCCCCGTGACACGGTCGTCGTCACCGAGCTCGAGCATCACGCGAATCTGGTTCCGTGGCAAGAACTGTGCCGCCGGACGGGCGCAACACTCAAGTGGTACGGGGTGACCGACGAGGGTCGGATCGATCTGGATTCACTGGAACTCGACGACACCGTCAAGGTGGTGGCGTTCACGCATCAGTCGAACGTGACCGGTGCCATCGCCGACGTGCCCGAGATGGTCCGCCGCGCACGCGCCGTCGGAGCGCTGGTGGTACTCGATGCCTGCCAGTCGGTCCCGCACATGACGGTGAACTTCCACGACCTCGATGTCGACTTCGCGGCGTTCTCCGGCCACAAGATGTTCGGGCCTTCCGGTGTCGGTGTGCTGTACGGCAAGCGGGAACTACTTGCCGGCCTGCCACCGTTCATCACTGGCGGTTCGATGATCGAAACGGTCTCCATGGAGGTCTCCACCTACGCACCCGCGCCGCAGCGTTTCGAGGCAGGCGTGCCGATGACGTCTCAGGTGATCGGGTTGGGTGCGGCGGTTCGTTACTTGCAGGACCTCGGTATGGACGCGATTGCCGCACACGAGCATTCGCTCGTCGAAGCCACGTTGTCCGCCCTCGGCGCGATCGAGGGTGTCCGGATCATCGGTCCGGCCACCTCGGAGCAGCGTGGGGGAGCGGTCTCGTTTGTGGTCGACGGCATTCACGCCCACGACCTGGGCCAGATCCTGGACGACGAAGGTGTCGCCATCCGCGTCGGACACCACTGCGCCTGGCCGCTGCACAAGCGGTTAGGTGTGGCCGCCACTGCACGTGCGTCGTTCGCCGCGTACAACACGCTCGATGAGGTCGAGGCGCTTGCAAAGGCAATCGTCAAGGCCCAGGAGTTCTTCGGTGTGCGCGAAGCACATGGCGACACCGTGCCCAGTGGGGTGACTGCCTGATGCGTATGGAACAGATGTACCAGGAAGTGATCCTCGATCACTACAAACATCCACAGGGCCGCGGCCTGCGGGATCCGTTCGGTGCCGAAGTCCATCACGTCAACCCGACGTGTGGCGACGAGGTCACCTTGCGGGTCCGGCTGTCCGACGACGGCGAGACCGTCGCAGACGTGTCCTACGACGGACAGGGCTGCTCCATCTCGCAGGCCTCGACCTCGGTGATGTTCGAGCAGCTCGTCGGCCAGAGCGTGACGCAGGCTCTGGCAACGGTTGATTCGTTCAACAACATGATGACCTCGCGCGGCGCCGACGAAGGCGACGAAGACGTGATCGGCGACGGCGTCGCATTCGTCGGGGTGAGCAAGTATCCGGCCCGCGTGAAGTGCGCGCTGCTGGGCTGGATGGCATTCAAGGACGCGCTGGCACAAACCGTTGCCGGCACACAGGATTCGGCTAGGGAGTCGGTATGACAGCAACATCAGAACCTGAAGGCTCGACCGAGGTCGCAACACCGCCGGCGGCAGCAGTGCCGGCGCAGGTGCAGACCTCGTTGCCGTCCATCGACGACATCGAAGAGGCCATGCGCGACGTGGTCGACCCCGAACTCGGTATCAATGTCGTCGACCTCGGGCTGGTGTACGGCCTCGACGTGGACAACGACGCGGTCGCGAAGATCGACATGACGCTGACGTCGGCTGCCTGCCCGCTCACCGATGTGATCGAGGATCAGGCGCGCAATGCGCTGGTCACCTCCGGCCTGTGCACGGACATGGAACTCAACTGGGTCTGGCTGCCGCCGTGGGGTCCGGACAAGATCACCGATGACGGACGCGAACAGTTGCGTGCGCTCGGTTTCACCGTCTGACCTCTGGCTTCACGCGACTTCTTCCGGGTCGTTCGGCTTTTCCAGATCGGACCAGTGCACGCGCCGTGCGACGGCTGAGCCTGTCGCCGGCCCGAGTATTTCGCGTAGGCGCTCGGTGACCGCGTCATGTATCCGGTCACCGATTGCCTCGAGATGATCGCTGTATCGGCCGATCAGATCGATGTCGACAGCGGTGAGAGTTGTCGATTCGGTGTCGAATTCGATTGCGGTGATGTCTCGTCGGCCGATCTCCCAGATGGTGCCCGCCAGCAGTAGGCGAAGCGCGCGGGTGTTGATCAGAATTCCCGGACTGTCGGTCGACACCGGGACACCCCGCCGGTTCGAGTGATGCAGGCGGGCCCGGATCTTCGCGAGGACCGTGTCCTGGGGAATCTGGGCATCGAGCGCAGCGGCGGCGTCGCTGATCCACCACAGATCGGGGTCGGGCACCGGTTCGGTCATCGTAGATCCTCACTTGTGCCTCGATGTTCTCTGTAAGCGCCCACCCTGTCGGGCCTTGCCCCGGCGGGTTTCCATGGTGCAAGCCGCAGCGCCAACTGCGCACGCGCCCGCTGCAGATGACCGCGTACCGATCCCCGGGTGATCGCCAACGCGGTGGCGATGTCCTCATGCGACATCCCTTCGACCTCTCGTAGCCACCAGCAGGCCCTGGCGTGGTGGCTGAGCTGTCCGAGCTCGTACTCCAATGCATCGAGCAGGGACTGGCCCACCGCCTCGTCTTCAGGTCCGGGCGTGTATCGATCGGACCGTTCAAGCGTTGCATCGGTCACGGGGATCGCGGCCCGGTGCCGCCTCAGATCGATGGTCTTGCGTGAGGCGATGGTGAACAGCCACGTTCGGAACGACGATTGGAAGGCGAACCCGGGCAAACCGCGCCAGGCGGCGAGGAATGTCTCCTGGGTGATGTCCTCTGCGGTGGCCGGTGAGCCGGTGAGCCGGTTGGCATAGCGGAGCACAGGCTTGAGGTGACGCCGCACCAGATCCTCGAACGCAGTGCGATCACCCAGTGCGGCGTAGCGAATCAAGGATCCTTCGCTTTCTGTGTCCACGGCTTTAGCATGCCAGTTCTGGTTGTGGCGTGGCCCACAATCGCCCCGTGCAACATCGCGGCCCCACCTCGTCATAAGAAGTGGACCGGGTTCATATGCCCTCGTCCATCCCACCTGGGAAGCATGACGAGTGGAGGACTCGAGATGACAACTTCTGCAGACCCCGACCATGTCGGGTTGACCAAGAAAACCTCGGACGACTCCGAGTCTTCGGGCGGAACGACAACGATCGCCGACGTGGTGGTGTCGAAGATCGCCGGGATCGCGACCAGGGAGATCGACGGGGTTTTCGACCTCGGCGGGGGCGCGGCCCGTGCCGTGGGCAAGTTGCGCGAGAACATTCCGGGCGCGTCGACCGACGTCACACAGGGTGTCTCGGTCGAGGTCGGTGAGAAGCAGGCAGCCGTGGACGTCGGCCTGGTCGCGAATTACGGCGTTGCGATCCACCAACTCGCGGAGTCGGTTCGGTCGAATGTGATCGACGCGATCGAGAAGATGACCGGGCTCGAGGTCACGGAGGTCAATATCACGGTCCACGACGTCCACCTGGACACCGATGACACGACCACCGCTCTCGACGGGCAGACAGTGTCGCGGGTCCAGTGACCGGACCGCCGACCACAGTTGCCGAACGTGTCCGGGATGCGGTCATGGCGGTCGACGGTGTTGCCGACCTGCATGCCGGGACATTCGGTGATGTGGCGACATATCTGCCGGGGCACCGGGTATCCGGCGTCCGGATCGGCAAGGCCGGTGTGGAGGTGCATGTGATCGTCTACTTCGACACCGATATTCAGCAGGTGGCCCAGGCGGTGCGGATCGCGGCGCTTGCGCAGCTGGACCGGCCACTGCCCTGCACGGTTGTTGTCGAAGACGTCGTCACCGCAGCGGTCCAAGAGGCAGCGGTTGAAGAGGCAGTGAGTGGGGCACCGAGCAGCGGAGTGAACGCACCAGAAACGAGAGAATCATGAGCAATACAATCGTGGGCTTGTTCGTCGGTCTGTTGCTTGCCCTGGCCATCACCACCGGAGGTTTTTCCGGCCTGATGATCGCTGTGGTGTTTGCGGTGATCGGCCTGGCCATCGGGGCACATCGCGATGGACGTATCGACCTCGGTGTCCTGTTGCGGAGCAAAGGCCGTGGCTGAGGCGGCAGTCGCGCAATCGACCGAGACAGCCGACCTGGAGTTGACCGGGCCGGCCCGGCCTGCGATCCGCGGTGCGTTGCAGATCGAGCCGAAGGTCAACGTGAAGATCGCGCGCGAGGCTGCTGTGGAGGTTCGCGGAGTGGTGCCGCAGTCGGTGAAACTCGGATCGTTGACCGGTCGCAATCTGCCTCGCGCGCTGTCGGATTCGAGCACCCGGCATCCGGCGATCACCATCGAGATCGCCGTGTGCTGGCCCGCGTCGGCAGCGGAGGTGGCGGCGCAGGTGCAGTCACACGTCACCGATGTCCTGATCCGACTCACCGGTCGGCGCCCGTCGCGGGTCGATGTCGATGTTGTGGCGGTGAGCCAATCGGAAGGACTGTTGCTGTCCGAAGAGGTCGCGAATATCGTGACGGCGCAACAGAATTCCTCCGACACGGTTTCCGAGCGTGGCGGCAAACCGCCACGGTCCTATCCCGGCGCCGGGCGGATCGCGCCACTGATCGGTGTGTTGTTGATCGTCGGAGCACTGCTCGCCGGGCGCGAATTCGCGGTGGCTCAGGGCTATTACGATTCTGGCGCCTGGATAGCGGATGCGACGCAGTGGATCGCGAGTACCAGCTGGCAGACGTGGATGGTTGCCGTTGCCATCGCCGCCGTCGTGGTGGGCCTATGGATGCTGTACCTGGCGATTCGACCCCGACCGCGCACCCACCGGCCGTTGGCGGTATCCGGGCTGTGGACGCGCGACGTGGACATCGCCCGGCGGATCAGCGCCATCGCCCTCGATGAAGAGGACACCGTTTCGGCGACCACCACGGTTGCCAGGGGCCGCGCAAAGATCGCTGTGCGTGGCCGGGAAGGCAGCGACAGTGCCGCGCTCCGCGAGCGTCTGGACACCGCGTTGGCCCGGCTCGAAACGGCCCCACGGGTGGCGCTCGACTATCGGGCGCCTGCGGCCGACCCAGCGCATGCTTCCACAGCCGAGGGGTCCACAGCCGAGGGGTCCACAGACGAGGGGGAGAAAAGGTGAGACGCACCCTGAACCTCGTGGACCGACTCGCGGTCGGTCTGATCGGGCTCATCCTTCTCGGGGTGGGTGCGGTCGCATTGCTCTGGTGGCAGCAGGTTGCGGTGGTCGTCGACGAAATCGAGCAGATCAACGACTACGAGATCTACACCGCGCCGGAGCAGGGGTGGTGGCCGTGGTTGATGCTCGTGGCCACCGTTGTCCTGGCTGTCGTGGGACTGTGGCTGGTGCTGGCCAACCTGCGTCCCAACAGGATTCGGTCTGTCGTGGTGGGTACTGCATCGGGTGCGGTCGGCGGTGAACGCACGGTATCGGTGTCCGATGTCGGGAAAGCAGCCGCGAAATCACTGGAACGGCACCCGCAGATCCACTCGACACAAACGCGGGCCTTCGTCGACGGCAGGACCCCGACGCTCGAGCTGACGGTGACCGCAGACCCTGCTGCCGAAGGCCGCGACCTCATCGAGTTGCTGCGCGCAATCCGGCATCAACTCGAACTGTCGTTCGCCGGGGCCGATGTCGAGGTTCGGATCCTGCTGCACCGCACACCGAATCAGTGATTCGGCCCGCCGGTCTTCAAGGCCGAGCGGACGATGGTGCCGGACAGGCGGATATCGGCATGGGAGATGGTGCCCACCATCGCTCCGAGAGTCCCACCGAGGTGGTGGCGATCGCTCAGATAGGCGCGCTGCATCGAGGCGGGCGCGGCAAAGAATGCATCGAAGAAGGCGGTGAGGTCGGCTGAGGACAGGTTGAGCAGCACTGCAAGTCCGCGTAGTCGGAGTCGATACACCGCCCGGGCCTGACGCGGCCACAGAGCCTTGACCGGATCGCGGCCACGAGCATAGGCGTGTACGAGCTGATCGACCGACGACAGCGTTTCAGCGACGCTGTAACCGGTTGCCGGATGGACCATTCCGCCTGCAGCCCCGAACCGCAGCGGATCCGGCGAGTCCCATGGCAACCTCGAACTGTCGGACAGTGCGAACTTCACTGTCTCCGTCTGGGACACCTCGAGTGATCCCAGATCGATGTCGAACCGTGCCAGTCGCTTGCCGAGCCGTTCGCGGAGCACCGCGATGGGCATGGCGGGCGCCGCGGCCAGGCACGTCTCTTCGAGCAGTACCCGGTTGTCGTCCAATGGGATTGCGTAGAGAAACGACGGCGTCCGATGCGCGGTTGCGCCGCGCCAGTCCATCAGGATGGCGCTGTCGCTGCCCAGGACCGGAGCCGCAAGGGCGCGATCCACGACGACGCCATGGGCGGTCTGCGCGGGCGCTGCGGGGTCTCGGAGCCCGCGCGCATCGACCACCGCTCGTGCGTCGAGCTGCGTTCCGTCGTCCAAATGCACCGAGGTGGGGTGCACTGCCGACACCGACTGCGCATGGACCACGACGTGGTCATCAAGGGTCAGCGATTGTTGCAGCGCGGCCGTGTCCAAAGTCACGTATTGCCGCTCGAGGCGACGGTGCGATGGTGTGAATACCGCTACGGCCTCACAACTCGCCGCGATCACGGAGCCGTCGAGCCAGCTCGGCAGATCATCGCCCCACGCCGCATATGTTGGCTTCCAAAGACTCTCGACCTGGGGATCGATCAGGGCCACGTGCAGGCCTGCGCGCGCGGCTCGGTGCGCAAGTGCGCGACCCGATGGCCCGGCTCCCACCACCGCCAGGTCGGCGATACGAGTTGTCATACGAGCACCGTATCGCCTTGCCGTAGACTGGTAAGTCGTGATTACGGCAACTGACCTCGAGGTACGCGCGGGCGTACGCACCCTATTGAGCGCCCCTGGTCCGGCGCTACGGGTGCAACCCGGCGATCGCATCGGGTTGGTGGGCCGTAACGGTGCCGGCAAGACCACCACGATGCGCATTCTCGCCGGTGAAGGCGAGCCCTACGCGGGTTCGGTCGTCAACAGCGGGGAGCTCGGTTACCTGCCCCAGGATCCGCGTGAGGGCGACCTGGCGGTCATCGCGAAGGACCGGGTGCTCTCGGCTCGCGGCCTGGATACCTTGCTGCGTGATCTGGAGAAGCAGCAGGCGTTGATGGCAGAGGCCGTCGACGAGAAGGACCTCGACAAGGCCGTCCAACGGTACGGACAGCTCGAAGATCGCTTCTCGACCCTCGGTGGGTATGTCGCCGAATCGGAGGCCGCCCGCATCTGTAACAGCCTCGGCCTGCCCGACCGCGTACTGGCCCAGCCGCTCAATACGCTCTCCGGTGGTCAGCGCCGCCGAATCGAACTCGCCCGCATCCTGTTTGCGGCATCCGATGGCAGCGGCGGCAAGTCCGGCACCACGCTCCTGCTTGACGAGCCGACCAACCACCTCGACGCCGACTCGATCGGCTGGCTACGCGGATTCCTGCAGAACCACGAGGGCGGACTGATCGTGATCAGTCACGACGTCGAGTTGCTCGAAGACGTCGTCAACCGCGTGTGGTTCCTCGACGCGGTCCGCGGCGAGCCCGACATCTACAACATGGGCTGGAAGAAGTATCTCGACGCCCGCGCCACCGATGAGCAACGCCGCAAGCGCGAACGCGCCAACGCCGAGAAGAAGGCGGGCGCGCTGCGCGTCCAGGCCGCGAAGATGGGTGCCAAGGCCACCAAAGCCGTTGCCGCACAGAACATGCTCAAGCGTGCCGACCGCATGCTCGACAATCTCGACGAAGAGCGGGTGTCCGACCGGACCGCGAAGATCCGGTTCCCGGAACCTGCTGCCTGTGGCAAGACCCCGCTGATGGCGTCGGGTCTGACCAAGATGTACGGGTCGCTGGAGATCTTCGCCGGCGTCGACCTGGCCATCGACCGCGGCAGTCGCGTGGTGGTGCTCGGGCTCAACGGCGCGGGTAAGACCACACTGCTGCGACTGCTGGCCGGAACCGAAAAGGCTGAACGCGGCACGCTGGAACCCGGCCATGGCCTGAAGATCGGCTACTTCGCGCAGGAACACGACACGCTCGACGACAACGCGAGCGTCTGGGACAACATCCGTCACGCCGCGCCCGATGCGGGTGAGCAGGACCTGCGTGGTCTGCTCGGCGCGTTCATGTTCACCGGCCCGCAGCTCGATCAGCCGGCCGGAACGCTCTCCGGTGGTGAAAAGACCCGTCTGGCCTTGGCCGGACTGGTGTCGTCGGCGGCCAATGTGCTGTTGCTCGACGAGCCCACGAACAACCTCGACCCGATCTCACGCGAACAGGTGCTCGACGCGCTGCGCAGCTACAAGGGTGCCGTGGTCCTGGTGACACACGATCCGGGCGCCGCAGCGGCCCTCGATCCGCAACGGGTGATCCTGTTGCCCGACGGCACCGAGGACCATTGGTCGGCCGAGTACCAGGAGATCATCGAACTCGCCTGACCCGATGATGTGCTGTTTTGGCGGGCACGACCTGGGGTTTTGTTCGCCAAAAGGGCACGGTTTCGAGGGTCAGAGGGTGGCGACGAATCTGTCCATCGTGCGTTCGGTGATCGCGGTGATGGTCAGGGACGGATTCACCAGTCCGGCGGCACCGGGCAGGAACGAGCCGTCGACGACGTAGAGGTTGTCGTAGCCGCGGACGCGACCGTTCTCGTCTGCGCCCTGACCCATCACCACACCACCGAGGCCGTGATACGTGCAGGCGGCACCGAAGTCGGCGGCCTGCGGGTAGATCGGAATCCCGTTGGCCGGGAAACCGTATCGGGTTTCGGTCTGATCGTGGAAGTGCCAGGCGAATTGGGATGCACGTTGATCGACGAGCGTGTTCTCGCGGGGGTACGGGAAGTTCAGAACCGTCCTGCCGGTGGCGCGGTCGTAGTCGATGGTGCCGCGTTCATCGGTGTGGGTCTGGATCAGGTTCGTGGTGGAGAACCCACCGGCGTACTCCGGGAACGGTGTTGCCTGATAATTCATCGCCACCGGACCTCCGGGCAACCGGTCCTCGTACATCTTGACGTTGCCGGGGCCTCCCTGCGCTGCCCCGTGGTCCTCTCGCAGCGGGGTCCGCACGATGAGGAAGTCGCCGTTGGTGCCCCAGCCGGTGCCGATGTTCGGCGACAGCGCCGGAAGCGTTCCCCGTGCCCGCGCCGCCACCAGAAGTGATGTGGTGTAAAACGATCCGGCTGCCATGAAGAGGTGGTCGCCCTCGAAACTCGTGACGCGGACGGTGTTGTGGTTCTCATCGATCTCACGGGCGGTGACGACAAAACCTTTGGCGCCCTCCCTCGGTCGGATGTCGAAGACCTCGTGCATCGGCCGAATGGTGACGTTGCCGGTGGCCTCGGCGGCGGGCAGGTAGTTGTGGTCGACGGAATTCTTGGCCCCGGAGTTGATGCCGTACGGTCCCTCGCCGACACTCACCGATGCCTTTCGCCTACCTCGCAGTTCTTCCCGGACGATGTCCCAGTCGACGGCGAAATCGGTGGGGATCGGTTCGGTTCCGTAGTCGCGCAAGGTGTTCAGGAATGCGCGGGCACCGCGGTATTGCGGATGCGCCAGGATGTCGGCGGGCAATGGTGAGGTACCCAAGACCTGTTTGGCCCGCGGATAGTAGGTGCTGACGAGTTCGTCGTAGTTCGCGAATGCAGGGAAGATCATGTCGAAATCGACCCGGCGCGGCACCGAGGTGAACATGCCGAACGCCAGCGATCCACCACCGACGCCGGTCCCGTAGATCGCATCGACACCATTCCCGAAGATGCGATCGATCAGGCCTGGATACGCATTGATGGGCGGGGACAGCAAACCGTTGATGTGGGCCCTCGTGCTGAACCAGGCCGCCCGGCCGTCTGGCTGGTTCACCGTTGCGAAGGTGTTGCCGTCGGGTCTGATGGGCCATCGCCTGCCCCGCTCGAGAACAGTGGTGGACACACCTGCCTGACCGAGCCGCAGTGCTGCCACCGCGCCCCCGAAGCCGCTGCCTATGACGATCGCCGTCGGAGCTGATCCGCCCGCGGGAGCTCCGCGTGCGCGCCCCGACACCGCGGCGGTGGCAGCCACCGCCGCGCCGGCCGCCGCCGCTCGCAGAACAGTGCGTCTGGGAACGGTCCGTGTGGACGTGAACGTGTCGCCGGCGCTCATGGTTCGCCTTCCCGAAGGGGGTTGGAAAACTTATAGCCGCGGTGATGTGTTCTACCTAATCCCTTTCAGCGTCCACACAGCTGCGCTGGTCGGCGGCCTGTCCGGCTCAGAGATTCGCCACGAACCGGTCCATCGTGCGTTCGGCGATCGCGGTGATGGTCAGCGACGGGTTGACCAGTCCGACGGCGCCGGGCATGAACGAACCATCGGTGACGTAGAGGTTGTCGTAACCGTGGACCTTGCCGTTCTCGTCGGCCGCCTTCCCGATGACCACTCCGCCGAGACCGTGGAAGGTGGCCGCCGAACCGAAGTCCCCCTCGCGTGGGTACACCGGGATGCCGTTGGCAGGATGCCCGAAGCGGGTTTCGGTGCGCTCGTGGAAATGCCCGGCGAACGCCATCGCCCGCTTGTCTCCGATGGACTGTCCACCCGGGAATGGGTAGTCGAGGACCGTCTCGCCGGTGGCCCGGTCGAACGAGATGGTCCCGCGGTCCGGGGTGTGGGTCTGCACCATGTGGGTGGTGGTGAACCCGCCGGCGATCTGTGGGAAAGGTGTCGCCTGATAGATCATCGACACCGGTCCGCCCGGTAGCCGGTCCTCGTACATGCGAGACAGACCCGGACCGCCCTGGGCGTATCCGACGTCGTCGCGGAGCAGGGTCCGGATGATCAAGAAGTCGCCGTTGGAACCGAACCCGTTTCCGACATGCGTGGACAGGTTGGGCAGAGTGCCGTTCGCGCGGGCGGTCACCAAAAGGGACGTCGTGTAGTACGACCCGGCGGCCATGAACAGGTAGTCGGCCTCGAACGTCTCGATGCTGACCGTGCGGCGGTGATCGTCGATGAGCCGGGCCTTCACCACAAAACCCTTGGCCCGCTCTCGTGGCCGGATCTCGAAGACCTCGTGCATCGGCTTGATGGTGACGTTGCCGGTGGCCTCGGCGGACGGGAGATAGTTGTGATCGACGGAGTTCTTGGCGCCGGAGTTCACGCCGTACGGCCCGCCGCCCACGGACAGCGATGCCTTTGCCCTACCTGCCAATTCGTCGCGGACGATGTCCCAGTCGACCGCGAAGTCCTGGGGGACCGGGTCGACTCCGTAGTCGGCAAGGGTCTTCGTCCAGACCCGGGCGCCGCGATATTGCGGATGAGCCAGGATGTCGGCGGGCATGGGACTCGATCCGAGCATCGTCCGAGCGGTCGGGTAGTAGTCCCGGATCAGTTCGTCGTAATCGGCGACATCGGGGAACACCATCTCGAAGTCGACTTTGCGCGGGGTGGGTGTGAAAGCACCGAACGCCAGTGAACCGCCACCGACTCCGGCGCCGTACATCGAATCGATTCCGTTGCCCTCGATACGGTCGATGAGGCCGGGGTAGGGCTCGATCGAGGTGAAACTCGTCAGCGGATTGATCGGTGGCTTGGTGCTGAACCAGGCTGCCCGCCTGTCCGGGTTGTTCAGATCGGTGAAAGTGTTGCCGTCCGGGCGAATCGGCCACCGCCGGCCCCGCTCGAGCACGGTCGTCTGGACGCCGGCCCGACCAAGGCGCAGTGCGGCAACGGCACCGCCGAACCCACTTCCGATGACGATCGCCGTGGGGCCCGTGTGTGCCGTACCGGCAGCAGCACGGGGTGCGATCGCAGCGGCTGCCGCAAAGGCCGCACCCCCCGTGGCCGCCCGCAGTACGGTGCGCCGACTGGTGACAGTGTCTGATCCGGTCATTGTTTCGCCTTCCTGAGAATAGGCGAACCCTATATCTGTTAGGCGAGGTTTACCTAACCAACACGGCCTATTTGCGTTGTCATATCGAGTCGAGCAGTCGTCCTGTCGGCCACCGGAATCCGGTCAGAGATAGCGCTTCTGCAGCTCGCGTTTGACGAGTTTCCCGGTGGGAGTGCGGGGTAGTGAGTCGACGAAGTCGACCGATTTGGGCGCCTTGTAGTGGGCAAGCCGCGAACGGACCAACGCAATCAGTTCCTCGGCGAGTTCTTCATTTCCAACGACACCAGGTTCGAGTTGGACGCACGCTTTCGCCACCTCGCCGAGGTCCGGATCCGGGATGCCGATGATGCCGACGTCATAGACATCGGGGTGCCCGATGAGGACGTTCTCGGCTTCCTGCGGGTAGATGTTCACCCCGCCGGAGATGATCATGAAGGATTTGCGGTCGGTGAGATAGAGGAAACCGTCGGCATCCACATATCCGACATCACCGCTGGTGGTCCAGGCGGGATGGTCGGGATGCTGTGCCTCCCGGGTCTTTTCGGGATCGTTGTGGTACTGGAAAGGTAATTCGTCGCGTTCGAAGTAGACGGTCCCGATCTCACCGATGGGCAGTTCGGCACCGTCGTCGCCGCAGATACGGACGATGCCGAGCAACGGCTTACCCACCGATCCCGGGTGCGCCAGCGAACCGGCGCTGTCGATGAACGTGGCACCGGAACCCTCGGTGGACGCGTAGTACTCGTTGATGACCGGGCCCCACCACTCGATCATCGCCCGCTTGACCTCGGGTGGACAGGGCGCCGCGGCATGGATGGCGGCCTTCATGCTGCTGACGTCGTATTTCGATCGCACATCGTCGGGCAGCTTCAGCATCCTGATGAACATCGTCGGAACCCACTGGCTGTGGGTCACCCGGTACTCGTCTATCAGTTGAAGGGCGGTCTCGGCGTCGAACCGATCCATCAGTACAACGGTCCCGCCGAGTGACGTGACCATGCCGCAATACCGCAGTGGTGCAGCGTGATACAGCGGCGCCGGGCACAGGTACACCGAGTCCTGGTCGAAGCCGTAGATGGCGGAGAAGACCGGCGTGTACGGATCGAGGATCTCGTCGACCTGACCGTCCTGCAATGGAACCTTGATGCCCTTGGGGCGGCCGGTGGTACCGGAGGAGTAGAGCATGTCCTGGCCCCGCGGCTGATCGTCGAGCGGTGCGTCCGAGGCCTGCGCCAGGATCGTGTCATACGACTCGAATCCGGGAAGGTCACCGCCCCAGGCGATTCGATGGGCGAGCGTGGTGACCTCGCCGGAACGGCTGACCACGTCGGCGACCTCGGGAGAGGCGAACAGCGCCACCGCGCCACAGTCGCCGAGGATGTAGTTGGTCTCCTCGGCGGTCAGATGATTGTTGATGGCTGTGACATACATGCCGGAACGCAGTGCCGCCCAATAGATCACGAGCATGCGAATGTCATTGTTCGACACCATCGCGACATTGTCGCCCCGGCCGAGCCCGACGTCCCTCAAGTAATGGGCCAGCTTTGTCGAGCGCTGATCGAGTTCGGCATAGGTGATCGACTCACCGGTCGCGGGGCGCACGACAGCAACCTTGTCCGGCGTGCTGTCGACAAAATTACCCGGGAACATCGACGACCTCCGACTCTGGCGACCGCGGTCCGACTGACCGCGATATGTTAACCAGGACTATCACAGGAAGGCCTACGTACGCGGGCATTTCGGCGTCAGCCGAGGTAAACCGGTTCCGTTATTGGGACCGGCGTACCGATTCTTCGACGAGGTCGAGCACCGCGTGCAGATCATCGGTGGCCGCACCTGATGCCAGACGGGTCGTGAGTCCGTCGAGGATGAGGTCGAGATAGGCGACCAGAACACGCGTTGGCAGATCATCACGAAGACGGCCGGCCGTACGCTGGCGCTCCAGACGCGCCAGCGTGGCCGACTCCAGTTCCGCCGAACGTGCTTTCCACTCGGTACGGAAACCGGGATCGGTACGCAGCTTTCGGGCTATCTCCAGCCGCGTACCGAGCCAGTCGAAATCTTCAGGCCGGTTGAGCATGTCCCGCATGACCTGGACCAGACCCTCGTTGGCCGCGACATCGGCCATCCGTTCGGCGTCTTCGTGGGCCAGGGCAAGGAACAGTGCCTCCTTGTCACGGAAGTGGTGGAAAATCGCACCCCGCGACAGGTCGGTTGCCTCCTCGAGCCGACGCACGGTGGCGCCGTCGTAGCCGAATTCGGCAAAACAACGGCGCGCACCGTCGAGGATCTGTCGTCGCCGGGCTTCCAGGTGGTCTTGACTGACCTTGGGCACCGACTGCGTCCGCTCAGCTCTTGAGCATGTTGCGCAGCACGTACTGCAGGATGCCGCCGTTGCGGTAGTAATCGGCTTCACCCGGCGTATCGATGCGCACCTTGGCGTCGAACTCGACGACCTGGCCGTCGCCCTTGGTGGCGGTGACCTTGATCGTCTTCGGCGTCTTGCCCTCGTTCAGCTCGGTGATACCCGAGAAGTCGAAGACCTCGGTGCCGTCGAGTCCCAGAGACTTGGCCGACTCGCCCTCGGGGAACTGCAGCGGGATCACGCCCATGCCGATCAGGTTCGAGCGGTGGATGCGCTCGAACGACTCGGTGATGACCGCGCGGACGCCGAGCAGGCTGGTTCCCTTGGCGGCCCAGTCACGCGAGCTGCCCGAACCGTATTCCTTGCCGCCCAGCACGACCAGCGGGATGCCGGCCTTCTGGTAGTTCTGCGACGCGTCGTAGATGAACGACTGCGGGGCACCGTCCTGGGTGAAGTCGCGGGTGTATCCACCCGAGACGCCGTCGAGGAGCTGGTTCTGCAGACGGATGTTGGCGAACGTGCCGCGGATCATGACCTCGTGGTTGCCACGACGCGAACCGAGCGAGTTGTAGTCCTTGCGCGCCACACCGTTGGCGTCCAGGTACTGCGCGGCCGGTGTGCCGGGCTTGATCGGGCCTGCCGGGCTGATGTGGTCGGTGGTGACCGAGTCGCCGAGCAGTGCCAGGACGCGAGCGCCCTTGATCTCGGTGACCGGCGACGGTTCGACCGCCATGCCCTCGAAGTACGGGGCCTTGCGGACGTAGGTGGAATTCTCGTCCCACGCGAAGGTGTCGCCCTCGGGGGTCGAGAGGTTCTGCCAGCGGTGATCGCCCGCGAAGATCGTCGCGTAGGACTTGCGGAACATGTCCTGGCTGATCGCCGACTGGATGGTCTCTTCGATCTCCTGGGTCGACGGCCAGATGTCCTTCAGGAAAACGGGATTGCCGTCGGTGTCGTTGCCCAGTGCGTCGGTCTCGAAGTCGAAGTCCATGGTTCCGGCGAGGCCGTATGCGATCACCAGGGGCGGCGAGGCCAAGTAGTTCATCTTGACGTCGGGGGAGATGCGTCCCTCGAAGTTGCGGTTACCCGAGAGCACCGCGGTGACCGACAGGTCGTTGTCGTTGATCGCCTTGGAGATTGCTTCGGGAAGCGGGCCGGTGTTACCGATGCAGGTGGTGCATCCGTAGCCGCCGAGGTAGTAACCGAGCTTCTCGAGGTACGGCCAGAGGCCTGCCTTCTCGTAGTAGTCGGTGACGACCTGCGATCCGGGAGCCATGTTGGTCTTGACCCACGGCTTGGTTGTCAGCCCCTTCTCGACCGCGTTGCGGGCGAGAAGCGCAGCGCCGAGCATGACCGACGGGTTGGAGGTGTTGGTGCACGAGGTGATACCCGCGACCACCACGGCGCCGTGGTCGAGGACGAACTCGCCGAGTTCGGGGTCGACGATCTTGATCGGCTTGGAGGGGCGTCCCTTGCTGCCGTTGGCGGCCGACCGGCCCACATTGGCGCCGTCGTCGGCAAAACACAGCGTTGCCGGGTCGCTCGCCGGGAACGACTCCTCGACGGCCTCGTCGAGCTGGGTGTGCTCGGCTTCGTTGTTGTTCTCCACGTAGGTGTGGATGTCCTTGCGGAACGCCACCTTCGACTCGGACAGCAGGATGCGGTCCTGCGGACGCTTCGGGCCGGCGATCGAGGGGACCACGGTGCTCAGGTCGAGCTCGATGTACTCGGAGAACACCGGCTCACGCTCGGGATCGTGCCACATGCCCTGTTCCTTGGCATATGCCTCGACCAGCGCGAGCTGCTCGTCGCTGCGACCGGTCAGCCGCAGGTAGTTGATGGTCTCTTCGTCGATCGGGAAGATCGCTGCGGTGGAACCGAACTCGGGGCTCATGTTGCCAAGGGTGGCGCGGTTTGCGAGGGGGACCTCGGCAACGCCTGCACCGTAGAACTCGACGAACTTGCCGACGACGCCGTGCTTGCGCAGCATCTCGGTGGCGGTGAGCACCACGTCGGTGGCGGTGACGCCGGGCTTGATCTCACCGGACAGCTTGAAGCCGACAACACGCGGGATGAGCATGGACACCGGCTGGCCGAGCATCGCGGCTTCTGCCTCGATGCCGCCGACGCCCCAGCCGAGCACGCCGAGGCCGTTGACCATGGTGGTGTGCGAGTCGGTGCCGACGCAGGTGTCGGGGTAGGCCTGGCCGTTGCGGGTCATCACGGTCGGAGCGAGGTATTCGATGTTGACCTGGTGGACGATGCCCATGCCCGGGGGGACGACCTTGAAGTCGTCGAACGCGCCCTGGCCCCAACGCAGGAACTGGTAACGCTCGCCGTTGCGCTCGTATTCGAGGTCGACGTTGCGCTCGAGGGCATCGGCGCGACCGAACACGTCCAGGATCACCGAGTGGTCGATGACCATGTCGGCAGGGGAGAGCGGGTTGACCTTGGTGGCGTCGCCGCCGAGGGCGGTGACGGCTTCACGCATGGTCGCGAGGTCGACGATGCAGGGGACGCCGGTGAAGTCCTGCATGATGACGCGGGCCGGGGTGAACTGGATCTCGGTATCCGGTTCGGAGCTGGGATCCCAGTTCGCGATCGCGTTGATGTGATCTTTGGTGATGTTGGCACCGTCTTCGGTGCGGAGCAGGTTCTCTGCGAGCACCTTGAGGGAATAGGGGAGTTTCTCTGTTCCCTCGACCGCGTTGAGGCGGAAGATCTCGTACGAGTTCTCACCGACGGTCAACGTGCCGCGGGCGCCAAATGTATCGATACTCATCGCTTACGTCAGCTCCAGTCTTGTTGTCTCACCGGCTGGGCAACGCCGGTTCTTGATCCTCTTGTCGGCGTGATCACCGGCAGGTACGAACCGACGGGCTGCGCCGATCCGTGCTTCCTCTGATTCTAGCAGTACAAGCGTACTGGTAAAACGATGGGGGGATCTGGCGTGTCTTCGCGATGACGACACGCCAGGGGGATGCCGTACGCCATCAATTGTGTCGTACTGTGCTGCCGTAGGTTGGACACAGGCTGAACTTTCCGGCAACGGCGGAGATTCACGTGGCCCGAATGGAGACAGTAAGTAGATGGCACCGACGCCCTTCTCGACGATCGTCCCGTCCGACGTCGACATCGCAGCGCTCTCGGCCGGACTGGCCGACGTAGGTGTGGTCGCTCCGCCCGAGATGACCCCGGCGATCCTGGCGGCCGTCGCGCAAGCCCGCGACGAGGGCTACGACGTGCACTTTGTTGTCACCGACAAGATCTATCCGCGAATCACCTATTACCGCGACATCGCCACCGAGTTGCAATCCGAGACCGGTGGAACCGTCATTGTGCTCGGTGGCAATTACGTGGGTAGTTCGAGCGACGAGTTCAGTCGGGTCGAACTCGAGAATGCCACCGACAATCTGGCGATTCAGAATCCGCCGCAGGCAGCACAGCAGATGGTCGACCGGATGACCGGTCAGACCGACGTGCCCTGGACCGTCGTGACCATGCTCTTGATCGCCGTCGTCGCAGTCGGTGCCGTTGTCGCCCGCAAACTGCAGTTGCGCAAGGGAAGTGGCGCGCAAGCGGCGGACGTCCCCGCGGATGTGTCGCCCTCGACCGCTGCCGACCCCGTTACACACGACAGACTGTGATTCACGGGCTCTGATCTACGTTTCGCGGGACAGATTTCTGATTCACGCGACTGAACTACATTAATGTAATTCACGCATATCCAATTTGTTACCTTGCACATTCGTGGTGATCACAGCGTTTCCGCAGGTAATGACTGCGATGTAATTTGTGACTCATGTTTCCTTGGTTGTTTTTGTGACGTACGGTTCGTATGTCACCGATGGGGTTAATGGGGAAGTTGATCACCATCGTGGCGATGGCCGAGTGTGTGCCACTGCTCCGCAGCGGCATCGGCGCACTGTCAGATCTGCGAGGGAGTCATTAGTGAGTCGAGGGAAGGCGTTACAGCCGCGGAGACGTGGCATTCGAGTGTCCTCGGTGACCGCATTACTGGCAGTAGTGACGGTCACCTGTGCACAGTTGTCCACGGGAACCGCGGCCGCTGCCCCGCCGAGCAGCGCGGAGCAGATCGCCACACTGATCAATCAGATCGCAGACACGAACCAGACGATGGTCAACCTCGATGGTGAGGTTGCCGTCAAACGTGAAGCCGTGAACCGGGCACTGGTCGATCTGCAGAATGCCAGGGAGTCCGAGCGGCTCGCTGCCGTTGCCGTCCGCGGTGCACAGGAATCCTTGGAAGAGGCCTCCGGCGCCATCGCGTTCGCGCAGACCGACTTCGACGCGTTCATTCGTAGCCTGTACGCGATGGGCAACAGTCAGGGCTCGCTGCTCGGCTACATGTCGGGCGATCCCGGAGCCCTGCTCGACCGGGCATCGGTGGTCGACCAGATCAGTCGCGATCAGCAGGCCACCATCACCCGGTTGCAGCAGGCCCGCAACGAAGAGGCGAACCGCGCGGCAACGGCCAAGGCCACCGCGCAGCAGGCCAAGTTCGCAACTGCTTCTGCCGAGACACGTCAGGCCGACGCGCAAAGCGCCATCGCCGCGGCAACCGAAGCGGTCAAGGCCGAATATGCGCGCCGCGCCACCCTTGAACAGGACCGAGCCGCGGCACAGCGTGAACTGGACAAGCTCCGCGGCCAGCCCGCATCCTCGTACCCCGGTGCTCCGACCGCGGTTCTCCCGGACCAGCAGGCCGCCATCGAGCAACAGGCACACGAAGCCGCTCTGCGGGCTGCCGGTGAAGCCAGCGCCAGACTGGCACTGGACACCTCCCAGCAGGTCCTCGCCGCCATCATCGGTGCGATGACCCCGCCGCACACCGACATCGAGACCCCGACGCCCGTCGACCCGAGCCTGCCGGTCGACCCGAGCGAGCCCGTCGATCCGTCTGAGCCGGAAGCGCCCACACCAACGACACCGACGATCCCGACCACACCGGTCATCCCCGGAGCGTCCGGTTCGGCCGCAGTCGAGATCGTCGTCAACCGGGCACTCTCGCAACTCGGTGTCACCTACTCGTGGGGTGGCGGAAACGCGAACGGCCCGACACTCGGTATCCGCGACGGCGGCGTGGCCGACTCGTACGGCGACTACAACAAGGTCGGATTCGACTGCTCCGGCCTGATGATCTACGCCTTCGCAGGCATCGGAATCTCGTTGCCGCACTACACCGGCTACCAGTACACGTCCGGACCGCAGTTCCCGCTCTCGCAGATGCAGCGCGGCGACATGATCTTCTACGGTCCCAACGCGAGCCAGCACGTGGCGCTGTATCTGGGTGGCAACCAGATGGTCGAGGCACCGCAGTCCGGTGACGTCGTCAAGATCTCGCCACTGCGCACCAGCGGCGCGATGCCCTATGTCGTGCGTCTGACCTGACACCGGCGGGTTCGCCGGGGCGCCTCCAGTACCCTCGGTTCAGTCAGCACAACGATCGATCAGACCCCGGAGGGTTTTCGGTGACCTCAGCGCAGGACGAGAGCAAGGCTTCAGTGGAGGAATTCAAGCTCACGCAGGCCGACGTCGCCTTGCTCGAAAAGGCCATGTTCGAGGTCAAGCGGGTCATCGTCGGACAGGACCGACTGGTCGAGCGGATACTCGTGGGCCTGCTCGCACGTGGACACATCTTGCTCGAAGGTGTTCCGGGCGTGGCCAAGACGTTGGCTGTCGAGACGTATGCAACCGTCGTGGGCGGATCGTTCTCGCGGGTGCAGTTCACCCCCGACCTCGTGCCCACCGACCTCATCGGTACGCGGATCTACCGTCAGGGCCGTGAAGAGTTCGACACCGAACTCGGTCCGGTTGTGGCCAACTTCCTGCTCGCCGATGAGATCAACCGCGCGCCGGCCAAGGTGCAGTCGGCGCTGCTCGAGGTCATGGCCGAGCGGCACGTGTCGATCGGTGGCACGACATACCCGATGCCCGATCCGTTCCTCGTGATGGCGACGCAGAACCCGATCGAGAACGAGGGCGTCTACCCGCTGCCGGAAGCCCAGCGAGATCGCTTCTTGTTCAAGGTGCTGGTGGACTATCCCGCGATCGAAGAAGAGCGCGAGATCGTCTACCGCATGGGCAACAAGCCGCCAACGGCCAAGCCGGTGCTCGATCCGGAGACGATGGTGCGCCTGCAGAACGTCGCGGCCAACGTGTTCGTCCACCACGCACTTGTCGACTACGTCGTGCGGGTCATCCACGCGACGCGTTTTCCGGCCGAGTTGGGTCTGAAGGACGTGGCCGGATGGCTCTCGTACGGTGCGTCGCCGCGTGCAACCCTTGGCATCATCGCCGCCGCCCGGGCGCTGGCGCTGGTGCGTGGACGTGACTATGTCGTACCGCAGGATGTCGTCGAGGTGATTCCGGATGTCCTACGACACCGATTGGTGCTCAGCTACGACGCGCTCGCCGACGAGGTGGATGCCGACACGATCATCACCCGCGTCCTCCAGACGATCGGGCTGCCACAGGTCAGTGCCCAACCGCTGAACACCGGACCGGCCGCGGCCGCGCAGGCGAACGCCCAACACCTGAACAATCAGCCGCACCAGCAGGCTCCGCAACAACCGGTGGGCCATCAGCAGCCCGGCTACCCGCAGCAGGGTGGCTATCGGCAACAGCCGAATCCGCTGACCAAGCCGGCCGCAGCGCAGGGTGGCCCGGGACAGGGCAACCAGTCGCACTATGGCGGATAACAGCGCACTTCCGTCATTTGGCGCGGGCACGCTGGAAGATCCCAAACTGACGGCAGCACTGAAGACGCTCGAGATCATTGTTCGTCGCAAGCTCGATGGCGTACTCCAAGGCGATCACCTCGGTCTGATCCCGGGACCGGGCACCGAGCCGGGGGAGGCCCGCCCGTATCAGCCCGGCGACGACGTCAGGCGGATGGACTGGTCGGTCACGGCGCGGACCACACAGCCACATGTGCGACAGATGGTCGCCGACCGTGAACTCGAGACGTGGCTGGTTGTCGACATGTCCGCGAGTCTGGACTTCGGCACGGTCAACACCACCAAACGTGATCTCGCGGTGGCCGCCTGCGCTGCCATCGCGCATCTGACGCTCGGTGGCGGCAACCGGATGGGTGCCGTCGTCTGTACCGGCGACCAGGTGGTCCGCATCCCGGCCCGTGGCGGTCGCGCCCATGCACTCGACACCCTCAAGACCATCGCCACCACCACTCGTTCGAGTGAAGGCGTGCGTGGCGACCTGCATGCCGGGATCGATGCCCTGCGCAGGCCCGAACGCCGCCGAGGGCTGGCCGTTGTGGTCAGCGATTTCCTTGGACCGATCGATTGGGATCGCCCGTTGCGCGCGATCTCGGGCCACCATGACGTGCTCGGCGTGGAGGTGCTCGATCCCCGCGATCTGGAACTGCCCGATGTCGGGGAGGTGGTCCTGCGCGACGCCGAATCCGGTCAGATCCGGGAGCTCACCATCACCGACAAGGTCCGCGCCGATTTCGCCCGTGCCGCCGAGGATCATCGGCAGCAGGTGGAGCGGACCCTGAGGCGTTGTGGCGCACCGACTCTCGCGCTGCGAACCGACCGTGACTGGATCGCCGACGTGGTCCGGTTCATCGCGCAGCGTCGCCGCGGGATGAATGCGGGGTCGACCCGATGAGCTGGTTCGATCTCGCGTCACCCTGGTGGCTGCTGGTCCTGCTCGCCGTCGTCGGCCTCATCGCCGGCTACATCTACATGCAGCGCAGGCGCCAGAGTCGGGCCCTCAAGTTCGCCAATCTGGATCTGCTCAACCGCGTTGCACCCAAAACCCAGAACCGGGCCCAGCACATACCGATCGTGCTGATGGTCCTCGCATTGGCGGTGTTGGTGGTGGCGATGGCCGGCCCCCAGGCCGATCGCAAGGTGCCACGAAACAAGGCAACGGTGATCCTGGTCATCGACGTCTCGCGGTCGATGGACGCCACCGATGTCTCGCCGTCGCGGCTCAAGGCTGCGCAAGAGGCAGGCAAGAAGTTCGCCGACGAACTCACCGAGGGCATCAACCTCGGGCTGATCTCGTATGCGGGAACCGCGACCACGCTGGTGTCACCGACCCCGAACCGGCAGGCCACCAAGGACGCGATCGACAAGTTGACGCTCGACGACAAGACCGCGACCGGTGAGGGCATCCTGGCTGCGATGACGCAGATCAAAACCCTCAACGCCGTCCTCGGTGGCGCGGAGGGCGCACCGCCCGCCCAGGTCGTGTTGCTCTCGGACGGAAAAGAGACCGTTCCCGACGACCCGGACGACCCGCGTGGCGCGTTCACCGCGGCCCGCAAGGCAAAAGAAGAACGGATCCCGGTCAACACCATCTCGTTCGGTACCGCGACCGGAACCGTCGATCTCGAAGGTGATCGCATCCCGGTGCCGGTCGACGATGAATCGCTCCAGCGGATCGCGCAATTGTCCGGTGGCAAGTTCTTCACCGCCTCGAGCCTCGACGAGCTCAACCAGGTGTACGAGAATCTGCAGAACCAGATCGGATACGAGACCCAGCGTGGCGATGCGTCCCGGCCGTGGCTGATCGTCGGCACGCTGCTGGTGCTGGCGGCCGCGGTGAGTGCGGTAGCAATCAACAGGCGGCTCCCGTGATGGGGCCTGTTAAACGTCGGCAGTGGACAAAGCGATAGGTTGACCGTCATGGCTGACAGCAATACGAAGGTATCCCGCTCGGTTCTCGTCACCGGCGGCAACCGTGGAATCGGTTTGGCGATCGCACAACGGCTTGCCGCCGATGGCCACAAGGTGGCCGTCACGCATCGCGGCTCAGGAGCCCCCGAGGGACTGTTCGGGGTCCAGTGCGATGTCACCGACAACGACTCCATCACCGCGGCGTTCAAGGCGGTCGAAGAGCATCAGGGGCCGGTCGAGGTGCTGGTGTCCAACGCCGGAATCACCGATGACACGCTGCTCATGCGGATGACGGAAGAACAGTTCGAAAAAGTCATCGACGCCAACCTCACCGGCTCGTTCCGGGTCTCCAAGGCAGCCTGCCGGTCGATGCTGCGCAAGCGCTGGGGCCGGTTCATCTTCCTCGGTTCCGCTGTCGCGATGATGGGAACGCCCGGCCAGATCAACTACGCCTCGTCCAAGGCAGGCGTGATCGGCATGGCGCGATCGCTGACCCGTGAACTCGGGTCGCGCTCGATCACCGCCAACGTCGTCGCACCCGGACTCATCGAGACCGACATGACCGACGAGTTGCCCGCCGAGTACAAGGAGCAGGCCGTCAAGTTGATCCCGGCGGCCCGTATCGGACAGCCCGAAGAGGTCGCCGCTGTTGTCAGCTGGCTTGCCTCCGACGACTCCTCTTATGTCTCCGGCGCGGTCATCCCCGTCGACGGTGGCCTCGGAATGGGTCACTGAAACTCCGGTCGCACCCGGCGTTTCATCAGCATTCACGCACCACCGACACACGAAACCACCTCGAGGGAGCAGACATTGAGCGGGATACTCGACGGCAAGACAGTTCTGATCACCGGAATCATCACTGATTCCTCGATCGCGTTCCACGCCGCCGCCATGGCGCAGGAACAGGGCGCACGCGTGATCATCACCGGATTCGACCGGCTGCGGTTGATCGACCGGATCGCTCAGCGTCTGCCGAAGGAAGTGCCGCCGGCACTCGAATTGGACATCACCAACGAGGAGCACCTCGGAACCCTCGCCGATCGCCTGAAGGAGATCGCACCCGAGGGCATCGACGGCGTCCTGCATTCCATCGCGTTCGCGCCCCGCACCCTGATGGGTCCGGAGGCCAAGCCGTTCCTCGAGGGCCCGGGTCCGGATGCGGCGCAGTCGTTCCAGGTGTCGGCATGGAGCTACGCGGCGCTGGCCCGCGCCGTGCTGCCCGCGATGAACGAGGGTGGCTCGATCGTCGGCATGGACTTCGATCCACGTACCTCGATGCCGTACTACAACTGGATGGGTGTGGCCAAGGCCGCGCTGGAATCGGTGAACCGTTATGTGGCCCGGGAAGTGGGCGAGGCCAAGAAGATCCGGTCGAACCTGGTGGCCGCCGGCCCGATCAAGACCCTTGCCGCCAAGGCGATCGCCGGAACTGCGACCGGTGATGCCAAGAAGCTCAGCCAGCTCAACGAATACTGGGATGGCGCCTCACCGATCGGCTGGAACGTCGATGATCCCTCGGTGGTCGCCAAATCGGTCTGCGCACTGCTCTCGGACTGGCTGCCCGGTACCACCGGGTCGATCGTCTACGTCGACGGCGGCGCGAGCCACAACACCTGGCTCCCCGAAGGTTTCGCGACGTAGTGAGTGCGACAACCGGTTTTGACGCCGTCCTGGTCTTGTCCTTCGGTGGACCGGACAAGCCGGACGACGTTCGGCCGTTCCTCGAGAACGTCACCCGGGGGCGTGGTGTGCCACCGGAGCGCCTTGACGAGGTGGCGCAGCACTACCTCCACTTCGGTGGGGTGTCGCCGATCAACGCACTGAACAAGGCGATGATCAGCTCGCTCGAAGCCGAGCTCGATCGGGACGGCATCAACCTGCCGGTCTATTTCGGAAACCGCAACTGGCATCCGATGATCGAGGACACCCTCGCGCAGATCCATGGCGACGGACATCGGCGGATTCTGGTCTTTCCGACCTCGGCGTGGGGTGGCTATTCGGGGTGCCGCCAGTACGACGAGGACATCACTCGTGCGCTGGCCTCACTCGGCGCCGATGCCGGCGACATGTTCATCCGCAAGCTGCCGCAGTATTGGCAGCACCCGGCGATGACGGCGTCGTGGGCTGATTCGATCGCGGTTGCCAAAGCCGAACTGCCAGAAGAACTTCGCGACGACGCGCGGCTGGTGTTCACCGCTCATTCCATTCCGCTCTCGGCCGACCGGGCGGCGGGTCCACCCGCTGACGGCGGTCAGCTCTACAGCAGGCAGGTCGCGGCGGCGTCCGCACTGGCCGCCGACGCTGCGGGCTTCGCGGAGTTCGATCAGGTGTGGCAATCGCGCTCGGGGCCGCCACAGATCCCGTGGCTCGAACCGGATATCTGCGATCACCTAGAGGCCGTCGCAGGCCGCGGCGTCCGGGCAGTGATCGTCTGCCCGATCGGTTTCGTCTCCGACCACCTCGAGGTGGTGTGGGATCTCGACAACGAGGGCCTGGACAAGGCGCGGGAGCTGGGCCTGGGCTACGCGCGGGCGGCAACGGTGGGGACGGACCCCCGGTTCATCACGATGATCACCGAACTGATCGCCGAACAGTGCAGCGGCGACGTCGAGTTCAGACTCGGCATGACGGACAACGGGGCACCCTGCGCACGCGGTTGTTGCGAACCTGTCCGCCGTCCTGCATAAGGCTCGCCGAACAGCGCTGGTCTCAGACGTGGTTGCTGGAGACCAATTCGTCGATGACGGCATTGGTGGCGCTCATCCGGGCGATCCGGACCGTACGACCGAGCTCACGCAAGGCCGTATCGCCACTCTGCTGCTGTTCCGCGACGATACCGAAGTCGGGTGCCGCAGCGCGGGCCACCGACAGGATGGCGGCCACGTGAGCGGCCTGTTCGAGGATGCGTTCGGCCCGCGGGTTGATCCCGGGCGGTAGTTGCTGGGCGGCGAGACGGGTCATCTGCGCCACCACCTCGCGGGGATCGGGGCGGCCCTCGGCGGACGACGTCCGTGGCATCCGCAGACCGGCGAGTATCTGGGTTGCCGACCGAATGCCTTCCCGCAGTTCGTATTCGACCTCACTGAGGGAATGTGTGATGGGGATCGCGGGTGTGCCGGTGAGCGTGTGCACACCCCAGCCGATGGTGTAGCGATCCAGCCTGCGGGGGATGAGTGCGAAACGTCCGGGTACCACCAGCAGTTCACCGGCTTCGAGTGCGGCTGTGGTGACCGGACCCCGCGGCGGCAGCCCGAGCATGTCGCCTGGTGCGACCAAGAGCAGCGCAAGGCCATGGGTGGAGCCCTCGCGGACCAGGCGCAGGAGTGCGTCACTCTCCTCGCCGTCGGGATTCAACGAAAGTTCCTGGGCAGCAGCAGCATCCGCCGCGAGGACGCGGTGTCGAGAACTCCACCGACCGAGCACATCGAGCAGGTCATCGGGGGAGTAGCGACCCGACTGCCACGCCGCACCCCAAGCACCGAGGGCACCACCGATGCCCGCGGTATCGGTCGGATACTCAAAAACGTTGTCGGTCATCACAGCCTTCACTTCTTCGTTGCGTCTGGGCCGATCTTACTGCCGGTGCCACGGCTCGGCGTGGCAAGCACCGTGGCCCCTGGCCGGGCCCTAACGTGGTGCCGGTGAACAGCAATGGTTCTGATCGTTATGGTCGAGATGTCCTGTCCGGACCGCGGAAGAGCACCCGGCCCGTCGTCCCCGAGGTCGCTGCCGAGCGTGACCTCGTCGTCGAGGATGCGGCCAGCGGATTCTGCGGCGCCGTTGTCGGCTTCGAACGCAGCTACGACGGGGAGTTCGTGCGGTTGGAAGACCGTCGGGGACTGACCCGGATCTTCGCGATGCGGCCCGCTGCGTTCCTGATCGACGGCAAAACTGTGACATTGATCAAACCTGTGGTGAAAGCGCCGACGGCACCGGCGCGGACGGCGTCCGGTTCACGGACGGTGGCCCGGCAGCGGGCCCGGGTCGCACGGGCGAGCCGCCTGTTCGTCGAAGGTGTTCACGACGCGGCGTTGATGGAACGGATCTGGGGCGACGATCTGCGTGTCGAAGGCATCGTGGTCTCGAGCCTCGACGGCCTCGACAATCTCGATGAAGCACTTGCCGAGTTCGAACCCGGACCCACCCGCCGGGCCGGCGTCCTCGTGGACCACCTGGTGGCCGGTTCCAAGGAATCCCGGCTCACCGAGCGGGTCGGCGAACACGTCCTCGTCACCGGGCATCCGTACATCGACGTCTGGGAAGCGGTGAAACCCGCGGCGGTGGGGATCAAGGCCTGGCCGAAGATCCCGCGGGGCATCGACTGGAAGACCGGTATCTGCCAGGAGTTGAACTGGGGTACACCGCAAGACGGCTGGCGGAAGGTGAACTCGTCCGTGTCGAGTTTCCGCGATATCGAGGTCCCACTGATCCGGGCCGTCGAGGAACTGATCGATTTTGTGACCGCAGTCGAATAACGAGACAACCCAGACCCATTTTGCGTGGCACAGTGGATGTGTGAGCGCAGTCATCTGGCTCGTGGCCGGACTGATACTGATCGGCGCTGAGGTACTCAGCGGCGATCTGATCCTGCTCATGCTCGCCGGCGGAGCCCTGACCGCGGCCGGGGTCAGCGCCGTCTTCGGCACACCGCTGTGGGTCGACGGAGCCGTTTTCGCCCTGATGTCGCTGCTCCTGCTGTTTGCTGTCCGTCCGGTTGCCAAGCGACACATGTACAACCGACCCCGACTGGCCACCAACACCGATGGTCTGATCGGCCGTCACGGTGTGGTCGTTGCCGCCATCGACGGCGATTCCGGGCAGGTGAAATTCGACGGAAGCGTGTGGTCGGCCCGGGCCGCGCATCCAGCCGACCGGTTCGCCGAGGGCGAATCGGTGACGGTTCTCGAGATCGAAGGCGCCACCGCCGTGGTGTGGAAAGGATGAGCACCATGGTGGTCGGACTGGTGGTGATCGTGGTTCTGGTGCTGGTTGTGGCCGTGATCCTGGTGAAGTCGGTCGCGCTGATCCCGCAGGCCGAGGCGGCGGTGATCGAGCGATTGGGCCGGTACATCAAAACCACGTCCGGGCAGCTCACACTCCTGGTTCCGTTTGTCGACCGCATCCGGGCCCGCATCGATCTGCGAGAGCGGGTGGTCTCATTCGCGCCGCAGCCGGTCATCACCGAGGACAACCTCACGGTCAACATCGACACCGTCGTCTATTTTCAGGTCACCACCCCGCAGGCCGCGGTCTATGAGATCAACGACTACATCGTTGGTGTGGAACAGCTGGCCACGACCACGCTGCGCAACGTGGTCGGCGGGATGACCCTCGAAGAAACCCTGACCTCGCGTGAATACATCAACGCGCAGCTGCGCGGTGTGCTGGACGAGGCCACCGGTCGCTGGGGTCTGCGGGTGGCCCGCGTGGAGCTGAAATCGATCCTGCCGCCGCCTTCCATCCAGGAATCGATGGAAAAGCAGATGAAGGCCGATCGCGAGAAGCGCGCCACGATCCTGGCCGCCGAGGGTCAGCGCGAATCGGCGATCAAGACCGCGGAGGGCAACAAGCAGAGTCAGATCCTCTACGCCGAGGGCGCCAAGCAGGCGGCGATCCTCACTGCCGAGGGTGATCGGCAATCACTCATCCTGCAGGCGCAGGGTGACCGGGCTGCGCAATACCTGCGCGCCCAGGGTGAGGCCAAGTCGATCGAGAAGGTCTTCGCCGCGATCAAGGCCGCCAAGCCCACGCCCGAACTGCTGGCTTACCAGTATCTGCAGCAACTCCCGGAGATGGCCAAGGGCGAGGCCAGCAAGGTGTGGGTGGTCCCGACCGACTTCGGTTCGGCATTACAGGGTTTCGCCAAATCGTTCGGGATCCGGTCAGATGATGGTGTCTTCCGTTACGAGGCCCCGGCCGACGACAGTCCGGCTCCGGTCGACGAGTCCGACATCGCCGAGTGGTTCGAGAAGGCCACCGATCCCGTCGTCGCGCAGGCTGTGGCCGCGGCCGAAGCAGTAGCCCGGACACCGATAGCCGATCAGCCTCCGCTGTCGGCCCGTCCGATCGACACCACACTCCCGGCTCCCGGTCAGTACGAGGCCCCGTCCGGCATTGAATCCGCGCAGGACAAACCTGCACCAGGCTGAGACCTCCGCCGTGGCGCCGTACGCAGGCGTGTCAGTGCACCAGCAGGTAGGCCGCACCGGCGGTCGCCGCGGCCCAGACGACCGAGGCCAACGTTCCGATGATGAACTGCTCGGCTGCACCCGGTTCGCGCAGTTCGGGATAGCGGCCGAGCCCTTTGATTGCCAGCACGATGGCGATGGCCTCGGGCCATTGCAGACCGAGCGCCGCGACCACCACGATGCGTTCGAGATATCCGATGACGCGGCCACCACGTAGCGGGGTCGGTATCGGCGCCGGATCGGCCCCCGGGTTCGGGGGCGGCGTGGGGGTGTCGAGTTGCCAGGGTTCGATACCACCGAGCAGCAGCGCCGCTCGCACCATCAGGGTGCCGCCGGTGATCGCAGCGGCAACGGTGAGGCATTGGATGACCACCGCGCCGGCGCCGTCGGCCGGACCGGCGACCAGTCCCAGGATCGCCACCAGCCCGAGCACTGCCGGCGCGATCATCGCCGCGGCAATGTTCATCGGGCGTCCGTGCCCGAGGGGCAGTCGGCTGATGAGCAGGGGCAGGCATGCGGTCACTGCCAGCAGCACGATGGCCGCGATGATCACGGGTGCGCGACCTGGAGTAGATGGGTGGCGAGCACGCGCGTGTCCTCCTCGATATGCCAGTCCGCGGCCTGGAGTCGTTGCGACATCGCCTGCGGTGTGATCCCGAGTGTGGCAGCCGCCTCTGACTGACTGTGGCCCAGGCGCATCTGCCGGACCGCTTCCTGCCCGGCGGCGCTACGTCCGGCGGCAGTGCGGACGAGCAGTCGCAGCGCGGTCTGTGCATGACCGTCCGCGGCAGTACCGAATCCGACCACGCTCACGCGGTAGCGGGTGTTCTTCGCGGATGTGACGGCCTCCCGGGCCCGCTCGAACGCCTGCCCGCGACCGGCCCGGGTCTGCTCGGGCAGGGGGAGTTCGACGTCACCGATCCCGACACCGATGCTCCAATGACCGTCGGCGGCCAGGATCGTCACCGCCTCGGTGACGGCTGCGGGGTCGTCGAGGACCGCCTGCAGTTCGTCGCCTGCGGTCCGGTCGAAGGGCCGGATGGTCGGCACGGAGGCAAGAGCGGTGAGGGCTGCCGGAACCCGATCCGGTTCGCTCCGGCTACGTCGCTGATCAATCGTCAGTACATACATGCATTCTCCGCACCGATTCAGACACAAGGAACTATCAAGGATTGAACCTTGAGTGGAGACTATCAGGTAAATGGACTTGATTGAAAACAATCAAGCTTTTTAACTTGATGCAATGGTGTTGGAGCCCGAGGGATTGGCATGACCAGCATCGTTGTGAGCTTCCGGTCCGTCCTGCGCCGATGCGTTGACTCCCAGGCGGGCATCGACGATCAGTCCGATCACTCCGACGCTGAACAGGCCGGCCGACAGTGCCAGCGACCAGATGTCACCCTCGCCGGTGAGAGCATCACCGAGTAGGACCACCGCTGCGGTTCCGGGCAACACCCCGACAACGGTCGCGAGCAGATACGGCACGAATTTGATCGACGAGAGCGCCGCGATGTAGTTGGTCACCGAGAACGGGCACGCGGCGATCAGACGCAGTGACCCGACTGCGAGCCAACCGCGCCGCTCCATGCGGACCTCGACCGCGCGGGTGACCGGATGGTGGAGGTAGGGCTGGATGCGGGCCCGGCCGAATCTGCGAACCAGGAAGAAGGCCGCCACCGCCGCAAAAGTGGTCGCCAACATGGCGCCGGAGAAACCCACAGCCGGACCGAAGAGCAGTCCCGAGGCAACGGTGAATGCGGACCGCGGAATCGGGAAGATCACGATGATCGCGTAGCCGATGAAAAAGAACCAGACAAACGCCGGGCCGAACGAATCGGCCCACTCCCGGAGTCGGGAGACCGATGGGATGGGCGCGAGATAGGCGGCGAGCAGCACCGCGATCACGGCTATGAGCCCGATCACAGCTCGGGTCACCGCAGTCTGCCGGGTGACTCGACCATTGGTTTTCACGGGCTCAACAATACGGCCGACCTCGAGGCCTGCCGGTGTGCGCGACACCACTGTGGTAGCACCCACCTCGACTTATGGCCCGAGTGATCGATCGGATAGTGTCGAATCCACGTTCTGATGCGACCGAGATCACGACGTCACCAGCCGATCGAAGGGCTCACCCCGAATGCCGGATACCCATTCCGACCTCCAAGACCTGGAGGCCAGTTACCAGCGATGGTCCGACTCTGCCGCGCAAGTGCTGGCCAAGTCCAAGCGGATCGACGCCGCGGACCTGAGCGACAGCCCAGAAGCACTGCTGTCGACCATCACGCCGGACGAACTGGTCATCAAGCCGCTGTACACACGACGCGATGAGCTCGACGAGCCAGGCCTTCCGGGTTCGTACCCGTTTGTCCGCGGCAGCGACGCCACCCGCGACGTGAACATGGGTTGGCGCGTCACCGAGCGCTTCGGTGATCCCACCGGCGAGCCCCAGGATCCGAAGGCGCTCAATGCCGCGATCCTGGAGGCACTCGACAACGGTGTGAGCGGTCTGTGGTTGGCGGTCGGCGAGAACTCGATCGCGCCCGAGCAGCTAGCTGCAGTCCTGGCCGGGGTGTTCCTCGACCTCGTTCCGGTCACCGTCGACGCCGGCGCCCACGGAATCGATGCGGCCCGCGCCCTGCAGGCGCTGCTGCCCGACACCGCGTCGCTGAGCACCGTCGCCTCGTACGGCCTGGCGCCGTTGACCGCGGCCCTGTCCGGGCGGCCCACCGTCGAGCTGTCAGCTGCGATCGCGATCGCCCAGGAATCAGGTGCCGGTGTCCGGGCCATCCGCGTCGACGGCACCGACTTCGCACTCGGCGGGGCCACCGACGTCCAGGAGCTGGCCTTTGTGGTGGCTGCGGGCGTCGAATACCTGCGTGAGCTCACCGCCGCCGGCCTCGACATCGACAAAGCGCTGGGGCAGTTGACCTTTGCATTGTCGGCCACCGATGATCAGTTCGGCACGATGGCCAAGTTCCGGGCGATCCGGCGACTGTGGGGCCGCGTGGCACAGGTCAGCGGTGCACCGTCGGCGGGCGCAGCGGTGACCCACGGTGTCACTGCGCTGAGCATGATGAGTCAGCGCGATCCCTGGGTGAACATGCTGCGTGTCACCACCGCGACGTTCGGCGCCGGAGTCGGTGGCGCCGACCAGATCACGGTGCTGCCGTTCGATGCTGCGCTGGCACCCGCCGATCGCACCACCAACCCGAGCTTCTCGCGCCGCATGGCCCGCAACACGCAGTTGCTGCTCCTGGAGGAGTCCAACGTCGCCAAGGTCATCGACCCGGCGGGCGGATCCTGGTTCGTCGAGTCGCTGACCGACGAACTCGCCGTCGCTGCCTGGGCATTGCTCCAGGAGATCGAGGGCAAGGGCGGATACCGTCAGGCACTGGCCGACGGCTGGATCGGCGAGCAGATCGCCACGTCGGTCGAGGCCCGCGACAATGCGGTGGCGCACCGGACCACCGCGCTCACCGGTATCAACGAGTTCCCGAACCTGGGGGAGAAGCCGCTCGGTACCGCAGGTGCGGCAGATGTCGCCGACCAGCCCGCATCGGCGCCAAACCTGGCACGGATCGCGCGGCCTTTCGAGCGTCTGCGCGATCGATCCGATGCCTACCTCGCCGCTCATGGCCGTCGTCCCACGGCGATCATGCTGCCGTTGGGCTCGGTGGCCGAACACAACGGCCGCACCACGTTCGTCGCCAACCTGTTGGCTGCCGGTGGTATCGAAGCGGTCAATCCCGGGCCGCTGGACGGTGATTCGGTGGCCGCCGCCGTCTCGGCGGCAGGCAATCCTGCGGTCGCGGTCCTGTGTGCGGCCAATCCTCGTTACGGGACCGACGGCGGCGTCGCCCTTCAAGCAGCTCGCGCCGCCGGGGTCGAGACCGTGCTGCTGGCCGGTCCGTCCAAGGCCTGGACCGACGCCGCAGATACCCCGGATGGATTCCTGCAGGTCGGTATCGACGCCATCACCACGTTGACCGACCTGTTCGACAAGATCGAGGCGAAGAGCTGATGACCAGTACCCAGAAACAAATCGCGAGTTTCGCCGACGTTCCGCTGTCGGATGCGGCAGCAGCACCTGCGGCCGGTGACAGTGACAAGCTGATCTCTGATCTGGCTCAGGCACACGGATATTCGACCGAGCAGGTCACCTGGAGCACGCCGGAACAGATCGACGTGAAGCCGATCTTCACCCGTGCCGACCGTGACGCGGTGACCGCCGACGGCGAGCATCCGTACCCGCTCGACACCGTGCCGGGTTCGGTGCCGTTCCTGCGCGGTCCGTATCCGACGATGTACGTGAACCAGCCGTGGACGATTCGGCAGTACGCCGGCTTCTCCACAGCGGCCGAGTCCAACGCCTTCTACCGCCGCAACCTCGCGGCCGGTCAGAAGGGCCTGTCGGTGGCATTCGACCTGGCCACCCACCGCGGCTACGACTCCGACCATCCCCGGGTGGCCGGTGACGTCGGCATGGCCGGTGTGGCAATCGATTCCATCCTCGACATGCGTCAGCTGTTCGACGGCATCGACCTCGGTTCGGTATCGGTCTCGATGACGATGAACGGCGCCGTGCTGCCGATTCTCGCGTTGTATGTCGTGGCCGCCGAAGAGCAGGGTGTACCGCCGGAGAAGCTCGCCGGGACCATCCAGAACGACATCCTCAAAGAGTTCATGGTCCGCAACACCTACATCTATCCGCCCAAGCCGTCGATGCGGATCATCTCGAACATCTTCGAGTACACCAGTCTCAAGATGCCGAAGTTCAACTCGATCTCGATCTCCGGCTACCACATCCAAGAGGCCGGTGCCACAGCCGATCTGGAGTTGGCGTACACCCTCGCCGACGGCATCGAGTACCTGCGGGCCGGCGTCGACGTCGGGCTCGACATCGACAAGTTCGCACCACGGCTCTCGTTCTTCTGGGCCATCGGCATGAACTTCTTCATGGAGGTCGCGAAACTTCGTGCGGCGCGGCTCATCTGGAGTGAGCTCGTGGCCAAGTTCGACGCCAAGAACCCGAAATCGCTGTCGCTGCGTACACATTCGCAGACCTCGGGCTGGTCGCTGACCGCACAGGATCCGTTCAACAACGTTGCACGGACCTGCATCGAGGCGATGGCCGCGACCCAGGGTCACACCCAGTCGCTGCACACCAACGCCCTCGACGAGGCGCTGGCACTGCCCACCGACTTCTCGGCACGTATCGCCCGCAACACCCAGCTGCTCCTGCAGCAGGAGTCGGGCACCACGCGTCCGATCGATCCGTGGGCCGGATCGAACTACGTCGAGTGGCTCACACACGAACTCGCCAACAAGGCGCGTGCGCACATCGCCGAGGTCGAAGAGGCCGGCGGTATGGCACAGGCCATCAACGAGGGCATCCCGAAGCTGCGGATCGAAGAGGCTGCCGCACGTACGCAGGCCCGGATCGACTCCGGCCAGCAGCCGGTGATCGGCATCAACAAGTATCAGGTCGACGAGGACCAGGAGATCGAGGTCCTCAAGGTCGAGAACTCGAAGGTCCGCGGCGAGCAGATCGAGAAGCTGGAAAGGCTTCGCGCCAGCCGTGATTCGGCAGCCGTGGAGACCGCACTGGCCAACCTGACAAAGGCCGCGGCCTCGTCCGAGGGTGGCCTGGAGAACAACCTGATGGCACTGGCGATCGAGGCGGCCCGTCACCAGGCCACCGTCGGCGAGATCTCCGAGGCATTGGAGAAGGTCTACGGCCGTCATCAGGCAGAGATCCGCACCATCAGCGGTGTGTACCGACACGAGGCCGGAACTGTGCAGAACATCGACGACGCCATCGATCTGGTCAACAAGTTCGCCGAAGCAGAAGGTCGGCGTCCGCGTGTGCTGGTCGCGAAGATGGGCCAGGACGGCCATGACCGCGGACAGAAAGTGATCGCGACGGCCTTTGCCGACCTTGGTTTCGATGTCGACGTCGGCCCGCTGTTCCAGACCCCGGATGAGGTGGCGCTGCAGGCCTCGGACAACGACGTGCATGTTGTCGGTGTCTCGTCTTTGGCGGCAGGTCACCTCACCTTGGTGCCCGCACTCCGCGATGCACTCGCGAAGGTCGGGCGCAGCGACATCATGATCGTGGTCGGCGGTGTGATCCCGCCCGGCGATTTCGACGAACTGTACGAGGCAGGCGCCGCCGCGATCTTCCCTCCGGGAACGGTCATCGCCGACTCCGCCGTGGAGCTGATCAAGAAGCTCGCTGTTGAATTAGGGCATGAATTGGGAACCGGGGCCTGAGCTGACATCGTGAGTCTGAGACGAGCACATGCCTAGACCCCCATTGGATCTGGCTGCACTGGCCGATGCCGTCCGCGCCGACAAACGACCCGATCTGGCCCGAGCCATCACGCTGGTCGAATCGACGCGGGCGGATCACCGCGCCCAGGCACAGGAATTGCTGCTGTCACTGGGTGCCGACTCGGGTAAGTCCTACCGGGTCGGTATCACCGGCGTTCCCGGAGTCGGCAAATCGACAACCATCGAAACGCTCGGTATGTACCTGATCGAGCAGGGGCACAAGGTCGCCGTGCTGGCGGTGGACCCGTCGTCGACCCGGACCGGCGGATCGATCCTCGGTGACAAGACCCGGATGGGTCAGTTGTCGGTGCACCCGAACGCCTACATCCGGCCGTCGCCGACGTCGGGCACCCTCGGCGGTGTCGCGAAGGCGACCCGCGAGACGATCGTGCTGCTCGAGGCCGCCGGTTTCGACGTGGTGCTGGTCGAGACCGTGGGTGTCGGGCAGTCCGAGGTCACGGTGGCAGGCATGGTCGACGTGTTCTGTTTCCTGACCCTCGCGCGCACCGGGGATTCGTTGCAGGGCATCAAAAAGGGTGTTCTGGAGCTCGCCGACATCGTGGTCGTGAACAAAGCCGACGGCAAATATCTGACCGACGCCAAGAATGCGGCCCGCGAGTTGCAGGGTGCATTGCGTCTGCTGACGCCGCACGAGGCGATCTGGCGTCCTCCGGTGCTGACGATGAGCGCCATGGAGGGGACCGGAGTCGCCGAGTTCTGGGAGACCGTCCTCAAACACAAGGAAGTCCTCAGTGCGGCAGGCGAATTCGAGGCCCGGCGCAGCCGTCAGCAGGTCGAATGGATGTGGGCGATGGTGACAGATCAGCTCCTGCGCCGGCTTGACGCCGATCCCGAGGTCCGGGCGATCCGCCATCGCGTCGAAGACGACGTACGGTCCGGCACGCTCACCCCGGCACTGGCCGCCACGGCGATCGTCGAGGCCTTCGACAGCTAACGGCCTGCGTCGTGGGCCAACTGGCCGGCGATCATGACGTCATAGCCTGCGCAGACCGGCGGATACCATCCGGGCAGCTTCGACGAATGGTCCTGCGTGTGCAGATAGTCGAACCCGGCGTGGGCCACCCACCCGGCTGCGGCGATGGTGCGGGCCGGGCCTGCCGGAAGCAATGCGGCGCCGACGGCGACCGCACCGGCCGCCGCCAGGGCGATGACCTCACGCCGCACGGCGCCCGGATCCGCCCCACGCCACGAACGCGTGAGCGGATAGACGGCAGCGGCCACCGGCAGACCTGCGCCGATGACCACGATGCGCGCTCGGGGTGAGATGCGGTCGCCGATGGCCAAGTTCACTCCGGCGGCTAGAGCCGCACCTGCTCCGATGGCCAACAGTTCTTTCGAGACATCGGTCGCAGATCGCATGGCCGCACCTAACGTCGGGGACCCGTCCCATGCTGCACGGCAACCGCAAACGCCGCAATCCGTTCGATCAGATCGTCGAAGAACAGGTCCGGATCAGTGGTTGTCGCGATCTCGGCGTTGACCGGTCGGTTCCAGAAACCACGTTCGTCGGCGACAGTCGTACCGCGGGTCAGTGTCCCGTCGACCTCGACATCGACACACGCGAGCCGGGTACCGGTGACCGACGGATCGAGCGCAACCGCCGCGGCGAACGGATCATGCATATGCGCGATGTAGCCCTCGGATTGCGCTTCGTGGAACTCGAAGTAGAACCGGACCGCATCGACGAGATGGCGGACGATCACGTTGTCGGCCACGGAACGGGTTCCGGTTTCGTCATCGGGCCCGGGCTGCTCTACCGGACTCGATTCGGCCAGTGCGGCCAGCCGCCCGAGATGGTCGGGCGTCATCCGGATGGTCTCGGTGAGGTCGAGCGGGCAGATGATCGGACGAGGTGCGCCGTCCTGCCCGAAGGCTGCGAACACCTCCTTGGCGGCCTCCGGATCCACGGCGATGTTCCACTCCGTGGTCGGGGTGGTGTTGCCACTCTGATGGAACACTCCACCCATGATGACGAGGCGGCGAAGTCTGCTCGGCAGCAACGGATCCCGTCGAATGGCCAGGGCCAGATTGGTGAGCGGGCCGGTCACCAGACCCACGTACTCGCCGGGACTTTCGGCAGTCAGCTCGATCCAGGCGTCAGCCGCATCCCGATGGGACTGCATGGACGTCGCGACCGGTAGTTCGGCGTATCCGATGCCCATCGGGCCATGGGTTTCTTCGGTGGTCATCAACGGCGCCTCGAGCGGTCCGTCGGCGCCGACGCACACCTCGATGTCGTCGCGGCCGCAGAGCTGCAGCCAGGCCAGGTTGTTGGCGCAGACGACGTCGGTCGGGACGTTCCCACCGGTGGACAACACGGCCCGGACATCTGCCGACGGGTGCGCGAGAAGGTAGAGCAGAGCCAGGGAATCGTCGATTCCGGTGTCACAGTCGAAGATGAGGGGCACTGAAATCACCGTTTGACCCTAGTCGACCTTGGTGTCATTGCCTGAGTCGAGCGCAGGAACTGCCGCGACGAGCGTCTGATGCCAGGCCGCCCAGGGCGGATGACACCCGCCGCGACCCGGTTTCATGACCACCTACGCAGGCATGTCAGCTTCTGAGACCGAAAAGGCGGTCACCTCACTGCCCGAGAACTATTCCCGGGTCGGTATTTTCGTGCGGATGCCGTCAGGGCGTCGTGGGCTTGTCCTTGTCGTCGATAACCGTCGGCGGACCGCCGGGGTGCGGCGCGCCGCCCTCGTTGAGCCAATCGGCGATCTCGGCGGCATCGTCGCTGGTGACGGGCCGGCGCCTCCTGAAAAGGGACTTGACCTTGTTTCCTATCTTCGACATGCGCTGATGTTACCGACATGGATGGAGCGCGAGGCCTATCGACGCCTGCGGGGATCGCACACCTGCGCGGGGCTGTTCAGGGCCCATCGATGCTGATAATCTGATCACAGACGTTTCCACTTCAGTGGCTCAGTTGCCTGTCGAGAGGATGTTCGATGACCATCGCAGAATCCGGCTCCCAGTTGCGCGCAGTCCCTCCCGGCGAGGGCGAAGACTCGCTGATCAACAACGCCGACAACGACATCCAACTGGTCCCACCGGACTCCATCACCGCTGAGCAGACCGGCCATTTCACCTTTCTCCCGATCAACGGTGCAGCCTTTGTCATGCAGGTGATGCACCCGGTGATCGGCGATGTGGTCGGGAAGTACTCGGTGTTCCGGACTGATCCCGCCGGCCGCGCGATCCGCTCGATCGATTCGGTGCTCCGCTGGGTCTATGGCGGTGAGGAGGCAATCGCCGAGGGCCATCGCCTTCGCAAGATGCATCAGCCGCTGCAGATGAAGAACGCCGAGGGCAAGCACATCAGTGCACTGAATCCCGAGGCATACCAGTGGGTCATCGCCACCGCGTTCCCGACGACGCTGGCGGCCGGACCGCTGCTGATCGGCCGTGATTTCAATGAGGAAGAGAAGTTGGAGATCCTGCGTGACAACCGCCGGATCGCCAAGATCGTGCAGGTGCCGATGAAGGGCTACCCAGAAACGATCGGGGAGTTCAACGAGTACTTCGACGACTTCGTCAGCAACAGGCTCGTTGCCCACGAGGTCGCGCTGACCCTCATCAAGCAGATGCGCGAAGCGCCGCCACTTCCGCCTTCTGTGCCGGAAAGTCTGCGGCCGGCCACACGTGCGGTGGCGAAGTTTGCCAGCAAGCCGGTACAAGACCTGAACTACCTCACCACCGTCGGTGTGATGGATCCCCGGGTCCGTGAGATCCTCGGCCTGACCTGGAGCAACAAGGAGCAGCGCGATCTGGAACGGATGCACAAGGTGATCCGTGGGTCGTACAAGGTGCTCCCGGAACGGTTGACGTATTTCCCGCTGGCGTATCACGCCCGCCGCCACCATGCCGCGATCCAGGCCATGAAAAAGCGTGAGAACGCTGGTGCGGCCTACAAGGTGCGCGAACGTCAACCCTGATCAAAAATTGAATCGTCAGTACGAGTCCGCGAACTCTCGGGCTGATACAGCCCACTTTCCCTTGATGGGAAGGAACTCGTTGTTGTCGAGAAGCCTGCGTAGCGTGGGCTGCTTGTCAGCAGCGTGTTTCCACGCCAACTCAGCCAAGTCCTTGGAACTCATTCCCGAGTTTTCTTCGTCGTCGAACAATTCGTATTCCAGATGACCTGCCAGAGTTCGCGACCATTTGGCCTGCAGAGCGAGTAACAGATCGTTTCTGTGCTCAAAGATGGTGGTGACTGCCGGAACTTCCTCGAATGGCAGTGAATATTGCCCGGTGCGGTGAGCATGGTTCAGCACTGCGTCGATTGCGCGGGTCCGTCGGTGAAAGTCGTCCCATCCCATGATGATTTCCTTCGTCTGTAGTGGCCACCGGTTGTGGCGCGAGGGGTGTTTGTGGAGCCATGGTTCGAGGCTAGGGCGGCGCCGGTCGCCGTCGCATCGGGCAACAGTTGTATTCGCCAGATGCACGCACCAGCAGTAATGGGTGTTTTGACCCACTGACCGAATGCTGTGAAAAAGCCGTTCGGACGCGCATCACACGGGATCGCCCGTGTCAGTTCAGTCCGTTTTGATAGGTATAGGCGGTCGCGGCGGCGCGCGAGGAGACCCCGATTTTGGCGAAAATATTGCTCAAGTGGCGTGCGACCGTTTTTCGGCTCAACGACAGGTTCGCTGCCACCTCTTGATTTGTCAGTCCGCCCGCGACGAGTCGGAGCACCTCGGTCTCTCGGGCGGACAGACCGTCCGGGAGCGGTGGCGGTGGTTGCGTACACCCGAGCAATTCGTCGGTGTGCTTCACGTCCGGGACCGCGCCCAATCGGCTGAACACCGCACGGCAGGTTGTCCATTCGAGACGAGCGGTGTCCTCGTCGCCGATTGCACGACATGCCAATCCGATCAGCTGATGGCTGCGGGCGGCCTCGTACGGCATGTCGAGGTCCGACCAGATTCGCATGGCGGATCGCAGGTCGGTGAGTGCGCGTCCGGGGTCACCGTCAGCGAGTCGCACCGCACCCGCAGCATGTGCGGCTGCGGCCCGGACAGACGGTGGGTCGCCGTCGCACGTGGTGGCAAGTTCGTCGGCGGCCGTCCGTGCAAGTTCGAGGTCGTTTGAGAGCATCGCGATCTCGGCTTGGGTCGCAAGCAGTTTCGCCCGCGTGAGCCGGTCCGAGGGATGTTCGACCAGCGCACGTGAGATACCGGCGGTGGCTGCGTCGATCTGGCCTTCCGCGGCGCGCAGCAGCGCCAGACCGGGCTGCACATCCAAACCGCAGCCGCCGGCGTGCCCGAAAGCTTCTTCCGCGGCGGGGAGGTCACCGACCAGCCGCCGGATCTCGCCGACCTGGTACCAGGCCTGGCCGGTGTCTATTGCAACGGTTCCGTTCTGCTCCACACAGGCTCGGCGGGCTTCGCGTTCGGCGTTCGTCCATTCTCCGTGCATACGCATGAGCCGGGATCGGTGCATCCGGCACGATCCGGAGATTGCGGTGGCGCCGTGCTGCGTGCGCAACCAGCTCTCGAATGCGGAGGTCCACGCGCTGGCGCGGCCGAAGTCCGAGAGGTGGTCGCACACGGTGATCGAACTGCAGTAGATCCACCAGGAGCTGGTTGCGGTGAGCTCGTGGGCAACAGCGGCGACCATTGCCTCGTCGAGCAATGTGGTTCCACCGGTTACGTCGCCGAGCGCGACGAGGGCGCGGCCCGCCTGGTGCAGGCTGATGTTCACCAGATCGGGATCGGTAAAACGCGTGCCGATCGTGGTGGCCCGACGGGCCTTGTCGAGGGAGGTGTCCAGATTGTGTCGTTGGAAGTTTGCCTCGGCCTCGGCGATGCACAGGTAGCCATGCACCGCACACTCCGGCTCTTCATGTAGCAAGCGGTGCGCGCGGCCGAGCCACCCCAGGGCAGACGGGACGTCACCGCGCATCAGCAACACGAGGTGAATCCGGAACGCGCACATCGCGGCGCCGCGATTGTCGCCGGTGCTCACCAGCTGGCTGTAGATCCGGCTGCGCGCCTGCACGCTTTTCTCGGTCCGGCCGGTGAAGTGGGCAGACTCGGCGAGTGCCTCGAGATCGTCCGGACCCAACGTCGTCGATTCGTCCGCGCTGTTGAGCAGCGAGTATGCCTCGTCCCAGACCCGTTTCCGGTAGGCGGCACGACCGCGCCCGAGATCATGGACCAAGACCATGCCATCGACAGTTCACCGCTTGACGCGCGAGCGCAAGAGATCGCACAGCCGAACTCGGTTGAAATCGCTCTCGCCGTGCAAGGCGCGAACGTCAGGTCTGAGTCAAAACATCTCTGGTCAATTCGAGTTGGCCCAGATGCTGGGCCAACTCGCGCTGTAGGTGCATCAGCACCCACTCGGGAGATGCCGTCGCGGCCTCATTGCGCGTGGACCCGGTTGCGGCCCGATCGCGGAGGCCTTCGTCGATGGCGATGGCGACCCATTCCGGTAGCCGTGCACGAACCGCGTCGACCCGTTCGATCAACTCCGCCACCGGTCCGGTGGCAATGAACTCGGCGTCGCGGTCTCGCGGGATCTTCAGACCCGCGATAACCGAACCGGCCCAGTATTCGATGACGCCAACGCAGTGAAAGACGATGGCGTACGGGCTGTTTGCGCCCGGCAGAGACGGTCTGGTGTTGGCGCGACCGTCGCCCAGCCCGTCGAGGATCGCCACCATTGCGTCCAGCGTTTCGCTGCAGACCGACAGCATCGCCGCGCCGAGGGGATTGGTTTCCGGTGTCTTCACCGTCAACCAATTACCACGGATACGGCTCGAAGTCCTTCAGGAAGCAGCCGTACAGGTCGATGCCTGCTTCACCCTGCACGATGGGGTCGTAGACGCGGGCGGCGCCGTCCACCAGGTCGAGTGGCGCACGGAAACCTTCGTCGGCCAGGCGCATCTTGCTGGTGTGCGGCCGCTCGTCGGTGATCCAGCCGGTGTCGACCGCGGTCACCAGGATTCCGTCCTGATAGAGCTCGCCGGCACTGGTGCGGGTCAGCATGTTCAGCGCGGCCTTGGCCATGTTGGTGTGCGGATGCCCCGGCCCCTTGTATCCGCGGGAGAAGATGCCCTCCATCGCCGAAACGTTCACCACGTACTTGCGCCGGGACGACGAAGCCTTCATGGCCGGGGTCAACCGGGACAGCAGGATGAACGGCGCCACGCTGTTGCAGAGTTGCACTTCGAGCAATTCCAACGGATCCACCTGATCGACGGTTTCCACCCAGCTGTTGCTGTCGACAAGGTCGGGGAGCAGTCCGCCTGCGTCGATCGCCGTACCGTCGGCGATCCGGGCCGGAGCCGAAGAGCCGGCTGTCATGGCCAGTGCGGCGAGCGCCTGGGCTGCGGCGTCACTGTTGCCGCCGGAGGCCAACGCGTGCGGGTGCAGTTCGCTGCTGTCACCCATCGTCAGCAGCGGCACCGTCGCGGCCGAGCCGGTCAGCGGGGCGAGTTCTGCGTCGGCCAGTGAGCTGTACGCGCCGGGGGAGCGGCGGACGGTCTGCGCGGCGTTGTTGACGAGGATGTCGAGCGGTCCCTGCGCGGCAACCGAATCTGCCAGGGCCACCACCTGCGCCGGGTCACGGAGATCGATCCCGACGACGTTCAGGCGGTGCAGCCACTGATCGGAATCCGGTTGGCGGGCGAACCGCCGTGCGGCATCGCGTGGAAAACGGGTGGTGATGGTCAGTTCTGCGCCATCACGGAGCAACATCAGGGCGATGTACATGCCGATCTTGGCGCGTCCACCGGTGAGCAGCGCCCGACGACCGGTGAGATCGGCGTGCTGCTCGCGCTTGTGCCGATTGGCTGTCGCACATTTCGGGCAGAGCTGATGGTGGAAGGCGTCGACCTGCGTGTATTCCACTTTGCAGATGTAGCAGCTCTGCGGCCGGATCAGGGTTCCGGCACTGGTGCCGGGCGCACCGGTCAGTGGCAGACCCGCGGTTTCGTCGTCGATCCGGTCCGGCGATCCGGTCGCCGTGGCGGACAACACCTTTCGGTCGGCGTCCGAACGGATCTGATTCCGTTCCTTCCGGCGGTTGCGCTTGGCGTGCTTGAACATCTGCGCCACCGCGCGCTGCACCGTCACCGAGTCCGGATGCGCAGCATCGAGCTCGGTGACCTGGTCAAGGACGCGGCGGAAGACCGCCATGTCGGCGGCATCAATGGATTCGGTGGGTACGTCGTGCACGGTTAGCCAGTGTAATGGCTGCTCAGTAGTGCCTCGGACCGTTGCGCGAGGTGGGGCCACCCGACAGCGTTCGGGGAAGACGGCCGAAACCAACAAAAAATCCCCGACCAGAAGGTCGGGGATTTCTAAGAGTGTCCGAGGGGGGACTTGAACCCCCACGTCCGTTAATAGGACACTAGCACCTCAAGCTAGCGCGTCTGCCATTCCGCCACTCGGACTCGTTTCGCTCTGTCAGAAACCTCTCTGTCAGCGCTGGACAACATTAACCGACTCTGAGCCCGCAACCCAAATCGCCTGTACAGAGCCGTTTCGTTCGTAGATTTGCTACGAATGGATCCATGGATGCCACCACCATCGTATGCCGGACCTGTGCGGTCGAGCATTCCGCCGAACTACCCGATATCTGCCGCATCTGTGCGGACGAGCGACAGTACGTCCCGCCCCACGGGCAGCTGTGGGTCACGATCGGCGAGCTGGCCGCCGAAGGGCAACGTGTGGTGGTCGACGAGCTCGAACCCGGATTGCTCGAGCTGTACACCGCGCCCGGAGTCGGCATCAATCAACGCAGCAAACTCGTGCGCACCGATGCGGGCAATCTCCTCTGGGATCCGATCGGATTCATCGATGGCGAGGCTGTTGAAGCGGTGCGCGCCGCGGGTCCACTGATGGCGATCGCGGCCAGCCACCCGCACATGTTCGGGGCGCAGGTGGAATGGTCGCGGGCACTCGGCGACGTACCGGTCCTGGTGGCCGAATCCGATCTGGGATGGGTCGCACGCCGCGACCCGGCCATAACACCGTGGAGCGGCGACCTGGCGGTCCTTCCCGGGGTCACGTTGAGTCAACCCGGCGGGCACTTTCCCGGCAGTGCCGTCGCCCACTGGGACGCCGGCGCCGACGGACGCGGGGTGATGCTCAGCGGCGACACGGTGCTGCCGAATCCCGATCGCAGCAGCGTCAGCTTCATGCGCAGCTACCCCAATCGCATTCCGCTGTCCGCTGCGGTGGTCGAACGCGTCGCCACCTCGTTGTGCCGATTCGATTTCGATCGGCTGTACGGAAACTTCGCCGACCACATCGCCGCCGACGCCCGAGCGATCGTCAGATCTTCGGCTGATCGCCACATCGGCTGGGTCCGAGGCGATTTCGACCATCTGACCTGAATCAAGTCCGGAAAAAAGGGGCGAAACACACTTGCCGGGCACTGTCGCCCGGGCATCACGGGAGGCAGTCGTGGTGATAGGAATGAGCAGGTGAACCCCAACACGCCTGCCGCCACGGAAGAAGTGGTCGACCTCGTCAGCAAACTCATCCAGTTCGACACCAGCAACACCGGCGAACTGGCCACCACCAAGGGTGAGGCCGAGTGTGCCCGGTGGGTGCAATCAATGCTCGAAGAGGCCGGGTACGAGACCGAGTACGTCGAGTCGGGACAGCCGGGCCGGGGCAACGTGTTCGCGACATTGCCGGGCGCCGATCGGGCCCGCGGAAAGCTGCTCCTGCATTCGCATCTCGATGTGGTTCCGGCGCAGCCGGAGGACTGGAGCGTGCATCCGTTCTCGGGGGCGATCGAAGACGGCTACGTCTGGGGTCGCGGCGCGATCGACATGAAAGACATGGTCGGCATGGCGCTGGCGCTGGCGCGTCAGTTCAAACGGGCAGGCACCACACCACCCCGCGACATCGTGTTCGCGTTTCTCGCCGATGAGGAGGCCGGGGGCAAGTGGGGTTCGCATTGGCTGGTCGACCACCGGCCCGACCTGTTCGAAGGTGTCACCGAAGCCGTGGGCGAAGTGGGCGGATTCTCGCTGACCGTCGACCGGCCGGACGGTACCCAGAAGCGTCTCTACCTGGTCGAAACCGCGGAAAAAGGCCTGGCCTGGATGCGCCTGACGGCAACGGCCACAGCAGGGCATGGCTCGTTCCTTCATCAGGACAACGCGGTCACGATCCTCTCGGAGGCCGTCGCCAAGCTCGGCAGGCATCAGTTCCCATTGGTGATGACCGAGTCGGTCTCGCAGTTCCTGGCAGCGGTCTCCGAGGAAAGTGGCCTGTCGCTGAGCCCGAACACCCCGGACCTGGAGACCGCGCTGTTCAAGATCGGCACCATCGCCCGGATCATCGGCGCAACTCTGCGCGACACCGCCAATCCCACCATGCTCGAGGCCGGCTACAAGGCGAACGTCATCCCGCAGACCGCCACCGCCGTGGTCGATTGCCGGGTGCTGCCCGGACGTCAGGCTGCGTTCGAGGCCGAGGTCGACGAATTGATCGGTCCCAACGTGACCCGGGAGTGGATCACCAAACTCGACTCGTACGAGACGACGTTCGACGGTCATCTCGTCGATGCGATGAACGACGCGATCCTTGCGCACGACCCGCAGGGCCGGACCGTTCCCTATATGCTTTCCGGCGGTACCGACGCAAAAGCGTTTGCCCGCTTGGGGATTCGCTGCTTCGGCTTCGCGCCACTGAAGCTGCCCACCGAACTCGATTTCGCCGCACTGTTTCACGGTGTCGACGAACGGGTACCGGTGGAGTCGTTGCTGTTCGGGACCGAGGTGCTCGAGCACTTCTTGCTGCACAGCTGACCTTGCCGCTGCGCGCAGTTCGGCTCGCCGACAATGAATATGTCGGCCACATCCCCGACCCACCTCAAGCATGATGGTGGGGCCACCTACGGAAAGGACGCGAACAACGATGTCGAGGTACAACCCGTACGACGCACTGCCGAAGCTCCCCGGCTTCACCCTGACCTCCGAGAGCATCACCGACGGAGCCGCACTGGAGAATCCTCAGGTGTCGGGCATCATGGGAGCCGGTGGTGAAGACATTTCACCGCAGCTGACCTGGTCCGGTTTCCCACCGGAGACCAAGAGCTTTGCCGTCACCGTGTACGACCCCGAGGCACCTACCGCGTCAGGCTTCTGGCACTGGGCGGTCGCAGACATCCCGGTCTCGGTGACCTCTCTCGCCGCCGGTGTTGGCGACGGCGCCGAGGGTTCGTTGCCGTCCGGGGCCGTTGCCCTGAACAACGATGCGTCCGTGCCGCGATTCATCGGTGCCGCACCGCCTCCCGGACATGGCACGCACTACTACTACACCGTCGTCCATGCGGTGGATGTCGAGAGCCTGGGACTACCCGACGGCGCAACCCCGGCTTATCTGGGGTTCAACCTGTTCAGCCACGCGATCGCACGCGCGATCATCACCAACACCTACGAGCGCTGACCGGCGAACCGACAGCGTCGTAAACCCATCAGTTCCAGCCCTTTCCGCCCGTGCAACAGGTGGAAATAGCTGGAACTGATGGGTTTTCGGGTCAGTGCTTGGGTGCGGCGCTGCCGACCGCGTCGGCGATGGAGTCGTATCCGGCCGCCCGCACCCGCTGCGCGAGTCCCTGATGAATCAGCTTGACCCACAACGGGCCACCGTAGATGAAGCCGGTGTAGGCCTGGATCAGTGAGGCGCCGGCGCAGATCCTTTCCCAGGCCTGGTCGACGGTTTCGATACCGCCGACGCTGATCAGGGTGATCTGCCCGCCGACCCGGCCGTAGAGACGCCGCAACACTTCGAGTGAACGATCAGCGAGCGGTGCACCGGAGAGACCGCCTGCACCGATGCCCTCGACCTCGCATGCGGGCGTGGTCAGACCTTCGCGACTGATCGTGGTGTTGGTGCAGACGATGCCCGCGAGACCCAATTCGACCGCGAGATCGGCGATCTGATCGATGTCGTCGTCGACCAGATCGGGTGCGATCTTCACCAGGACCGGAATGTCGACCGCTTCGGTCACCGCGGACAGTAACGGACGCAGCGCCGATACCGCCTGCAGATCCCGGAGTCCGGGGGTGTTCGGAGAACTCACGTTCACCACGATGAAGTCGGCAAGGGGACCGAGGAGCCGGGCACTGATCAGGTAGTCCTCGACGGCGTTCTCCGGTTCGACCACCTTTGTCTTGCCGATGTTGGCGCCGATCGGAACCAGTGACGATGTCGCCTTGCGGTGACGCAACTGGTTGGCAGCGGCACCGGCACCATGGTTGTTGAAGCCCATCCGGTTGATCAGTGCCCGGTCGGCAGGCAGGCGGAACAACCGCGGAGCCGGATTGCCGGGCTGGGCCTGGCCGGTGACGGTGCCGATCTCGGCGAAACCGAAACCGAGCGCACCCCAGACGTCGATCGCCTCGGCGTTCTTGTCGAAACCGGCCGCAAGCCCGAGGGGTGCGGGGAAGTCGAGGCCGAACACCTGGGATCGGAGAACCGGATCATCGGTGACGAGCATCCGCCTGGCGATGGTGCGCAGCGGCTTGAACCGTCCGGTCCACGAGATGGCCTTCGCCGCAATCGTATGGATTCGCTCGGGTGGCACCAGGAACATCAGGGTCAGAAGCCACCGGTACAACCGGCGGTAGACAGTAGCGATCACGCGCTCATTCCAGTATCGGGTTCATCGGTGGACGCCAGTCGCGGACGGCGACGGCGCAGCAGGACCTTGCGGCTGCCATCGGGGTACAGACGGACCCGGGACAGTTCCCAACCCCCGAATTCGGCTTGGATCGACAAGCGCATGGAGGCGGTCACCCTGGTCACGTCCGGAGGTAGGCGCAATGGGATGTATTCGTAGTCGTCGGTCGACATATCCCATTCCCGTGGAAACCCACGGCTACGCGTGCCTGCCAAAGTCTCAGCTCACCTCACTGCTGATCGGGGCTGATGATCTGCAATCCGCCACCATCGGCAGAGAGCAGATACAACGTCCCGGTATCGGGATCGACCACCATCGAGTCGGCCTGCGGAACGGTCTCGAACTGCTTCACCTCGACCGGGGTTCCGCTGGCCAATTCGTACGCCGTGACCTTGTTGTTTCCGGTGGTCGCCACCCACGCCAGGTTGCGGGTGTCGTCGTAGTCTACGGCGTAGGGCCCGAATGCCACGGGATGCCGGAACTTGTTGACGATCGGTTCGCCGAAGAACGCGAGGAACTCGCCACCCTTCGTGTCGGTTGTCAGGAACCGGCCGTAGTGATCGACAGTGAGGTTCGTCGCACCGTCACCGGAGCGCAGCGACACGCCGAGATCGCGGTCGTCGACGTCGACCTCCGTCACCGACGACTGCGCGCGGTCGAGCACGACAACCTGTCCGTCGTGTTCGGCGATCGCGTCGACGCGGACAAATCCGGTGATCGTGTCGCGTACTTTGCCGTCGGGAGAGACCACCAACAGACTGCCTTTGTCGGTGCCGACGAGGGTGTCGCCATCAGAGGTCACGATGGCCGACAACGGTGTGCCCGGAATGTCTGTGCGGACCGTGTCTCCGGTGGCCGAATCGATCGTCACCAGCGCGCCGGGAATCAACACCTGAAGCTTGCCGTCCCTGAAGGTTCCGAAGCCAATTGCCTTGTCGCTCAACGAAACTGTGCGCGAGGGCGCATCTCCGGGCGCCAGGGCGCCGGTGGGGTAGAACAGGACCGATCGGCCGTCGTCGGAGAGCAGCGCCAACTGGTCGGTCCCGGGGCACAGTGCCATCGCGGTTCCGGCGTTCGGCACCGGCACCACCACGCCCGCAGGCGGGGTCGCCGGATCGGCCGCAGGTGCGGCGATAGGGGTCTGCGGAGCGATGGTCGGAACATCGGGGGTATCACCCGAATCTGAGCATCCCGACAACACCAGCGCGGCGGCCGCCATCGCTACGAACAGAGATTTACCGCGCACATTCATGCCACCCATCTTGCTTGTTCACTCACCGCGCCATGCCACGGGGGCGGCGGTGTCGCAACTCGAGGAGTCGACAAAGGTTTCCCGTAGCATCGGCCCCCGTGAGCGACACCATGACGTGGGCCCAATCGATAGTCCTTGGGGCCGTACAGGGATTGACCGAGTTCCTGCCGATTTCTTCCTCCGGTCACCTACGCATCGTTTCCGAGATCTGGTTCGGTGAAGATGCCGGTGCATCGTTCACCGCGGTGACGCAGCTCGGCACCGAGGCCGCCGTGCTCGTGTTCTTCGCCAAGGACATCGTGCGCATCATCGCGGCGTGGTTCCGGGGCATGTTCAACAAAGAGGCCCGCGATCTCGACTACCGGATGGGCTGGTATGTGATCATCGCCACCATTCCGATCGGTGTCCTCGGTGTGCTCTTCAAAGACGAGATCCGCACCGGCGCCCGCAATCTCTGGTTGGTGGCGAGCATGCTGATCGTCTTCTCCGTGGTGATCGCCGCCGCCGAGAAAATGGGCCGCAAAGAACGTCCGATCGAAAAGCTCACCACCCGCGACGGAATCATCATGGGCCTGGCCCAGTGCCTGGCACTGATCCCCGGTGTGTCGCGTTCCGGTGCGACCGCAAGCGCGGGCCTGTTCCTCGGCCTCAAACGTGAAGCTGCGGTGCGCTTCTCATTCCTGTTGGCGATTCCCGCGGTGACCGCGTCGGGATTGTTCAGCCTGCCCGACGCGTTCAACCCCACCGGCGACGGCATGGAATCGTCCGGCATGCAGTTGCTGGTCGCGACCCTCGTTGCGTTTGTGGTCGGCTACGCGGCCATCGCGTGGTTGCTGAAGTTCGTCGCAAACCACTCGCTGTACTGGTTTGTCGGCTACCGGGTGCTGCTGGGTCTGCTGGTCTTCGGGCTGCTCGCCGGCGGCGTGATCAGCGCGACATGATCTGCTGCTGCAGCGCTGTGACGTGCGGCGACGCCTTCGTGCCGAGTCGGGCAACCAGCCTGACGCATAAGGTATGACACGTGACGGTCATTTTGCTTCGACACGGACGATCCACGGCGAACACCTCGGGCGTGCTGGCCGGCCGCTCGGCATCGGTAGGCCTCGACGACCACGGACAGTCCCAATCCGCCGGCCTGATCGAACGCTTCGGCGGCCTGCAGAGTCCGGTGGCGGTCGTCCGCTCACCGCTGCTTCGCTGTGAGCAGACGGTGGCGCCGCTGGTGGGCCACTTCGAGTGTCCCGAAATCGTGGATGAACGACTGATCGAGGTCGATTACGGCCAGTGGACCGGGCGCTCGATCAAGGAACTCCTCTCGGAACCGCTCTGGCGGGTGGTGCAACAGCAGCCGTCCGCGGCGATCTTCCCTGACGGTGAGGGCCTGGCACAGGTCCAGGCCAGGGCCGTGGCCGCAATCCGGGAACTCGACGCCCGGTTCTCCGGGGAAGACGGTTCCGGAATCTGGATCGCGTGCACGCACGGCGATGTCATCAAGTCGGTCCTCGCCGATGCGATGGGCATGCATCTGGACGCATTCCAGCGGATTGTGGTCGAACCCGCGTCCGCCAGCGTGGTCCGGTACAGCCTGGCCCGGCCGTACGTACACGCGGTGAACTGCACCTCGACACTCCCGTCGATCCCGGCGCAGCCGAAACAGTCCGAAAAGTCTGAGAAGTCCGGGCACAACCACCCCGACGATGCCGTTGTCGGCGGTTCCACCGGGACCTGAGGGCCCCGGTGGCGCGGTCGCCGCGACACCAACCGACAACGCCTTGGGCGAACCCGCCCCGATTGGGGATAATCAACTTCAGGAGAACGGAGGTGCCATGGCCAGAGCGATACACGTCTTCCGCAGCCCGGACCGTTTCATAGCCGGAACGGTCGGCCAGCCCGGTGACCGGACCTTCTATCTACAAGCCATCCACGAGACGCGTGTCATCAGCGTCATGCTCGAAAAGCAGCAGGTCCAGATACTCGCCGACCGCATCGGCGCGCTGCTCGAAGAGGTACACCGCAGATTCGGGACACCGTTGCCTGCAGAACTGGCACGCGTTGAAGATCTCAGTCCGCTGCTGATGCCCGTCGATGCCGAGTTCCGCGTGGGCACCATGGGCCTGGGGTGGGACTCCGAATCCGAGGCGGTCGTGGTGGAGTTGCTCGCCATCACCGAGGGCGAATTCGATGAGAGTGTTGTCCTCGACGACACCGAAGAAGGCCCCGACGCGGTTCGGGTGTTCCTCAGTACGGGCGCCGCTCGCGAGTTCGCGGCCCGATCGAGTCGGGTCATCTCCGCCGGTCGCGAGCCGTGCCCGCTGTGCGGCGATCCACTCGACTCCGCCGGACACATCTGCGTCCGGACCAACGGGTACCGCCGCGAGGCCACGTTCGGCCCTTCACTCGAGTTCATCGACCCCGATCTGTTCAACGATCCGACCCTGCTCGACGAGGACGATCCCGACGACCCCTCCGGTCCGGATGCCGGTGACGAGTCCGGCCGGTGACAGCGACCACGCCGACCGGCGACCGGCCTGTTGATGTGCCGCACATCCTGGCCACCGGCGAACTCGAACTGATCGGACAGATCCGCAACGCCAGCAACGCCACGCTTGTCTGCGACGCCGTCGTCGGTGATCAGCAGGTCCGTTGTGTCTACAAGCCGGTCCGCGGGGAGCAGCCGCTCTGGGACTTCCCGGACGGCACCCTGGCCGGGCGCGAAGTGGCCTCATATCTGGTCTCCGACGCCCTCGGCTGGTCGGTGGTCCCGACGACTTTGCTGCGCGACGGACCGTTCGGTCCCGGCATGGTGCAGCGGTGGATCGACACACCCGAACCCGCCGACGGGTTGCCGACCCGCCTCGATCTGGTCGACCTGTGCTCACCGGACCTGGTGCCCGAGGGCTGGAAACTGATCCTGTCCGCGGTGGACTCCCGTGGGGAAGACGTGGTGCTTGTCCACGCCGACGATCCACGGCTGCAGCGGATGGCGGTGCTCGACATCCTCATCAACAACGCCGACCGCAAGGGCGGACACGTCCTGGAGGGTCTGGACGGCCAGGTGTACGGCGTCGATCACGGGATCTGCCTGCACACCCAGGACAAACTTCGGACCGTCCTGTGGGGTTGGGCCGCTGAATCCATCCCGGCGCATCTGCTCGAGGACGTCGTCGGCCTGCTCGAGAAGTTGCGCAGCGAAGACTCGCCGCTACGTGACCAACTCGCCGAATTGATCACACCGGCCGAGGTGGCGGCACTCATCAATCGCACGGCCACGATGGTCGAAACACCGGTGATGCCGCAGGCCGATCGGTCGCGGCCCATCCCGTGGCCCGCTTTCTGACCTGTTCTAGTCGGCCCCGAGAGCGCGGGTCCGGGGTCCGCCCATAAGGTGGACATCATGCAGTCGTGGTCTGAAACCGTCGTTCCCGTTGTACCCGGTCAGGGTCCGGCATTGAGGCTCTTTGACACTTCGGATCGGCAGATCCGTCCGGTGGTGCCCGGCAAGACCGCAACGATGTACGTGTGCGGGATCACGCCTTACGACGCAACGCATCTCGGGCATGCCGCCACCTACCTGACCTTTGATCTCGTCAATCGGATGTGGCGCGACCTCGGACACGATGTCCACTACGTCCAGAACATCACCGACGTCGACGACCCGTTGTTCGAACGAGCGGAGCGGGACGGCATCGACTGGGTTGATCTGGGATCGCGTGAGATCGAGCTGTTCCGCGAGGACATGGCGGCACTACGGGTGCTGCCGCCGCGCGACTACATCGGCGCAGTGGAATCGATCGACGAGGTGGTCGAGGTCGTCGGCAAGCTCCTGGCCTCGGGCGCCGCCTACATCGTCGACGACGAGCAATACCCCGACGTCTACTTCCGCGCCGACGCCACCGAACAGTTCGGATACGAGTCGGGCTACGACTTGCCGACCATGCAGCGCTTCTTCGCCGAACGCGGCGGCGATCCCGACCGACCCGGCAAGCGCAACCCGCTCGACGCACTTCTGTGGCGGGCCGCACGCGAGGGCGAGCCGTCCTGGGAGTCACCCCACGGACCCGGCCGGCCCGGCTGGCACATCGAATGCACGGCAATCGCTTTGAACCGGATCGGAGCCGGATTCGACGTCCAGGGCGGCGGCAGCGACCTGATCTTCCCGCACCACGAGTTCTCGGCGGCCCACGGTGAGGCACTGACCGGGGCCCGCCGGTTCGCAAAGCACTACGTGCACACCGGCATGATCGGGCTCGACGGCGAGAAGATGTCGAAGTCGAAGGGCAACCTCGTCTTCGTCTCCAAGCTGCGTGCCACCGATGTCGATCCCGGTGCCATCCGGCTCGGCTTGTTCGCCGGTCACTACCGCACCGACCGGCCCTGGACCGATGAGGTGTTGGCGCAGGCCGTGGCCCGCCTCGAACTGTGGCGCAGTGCTGCCGCCTGCGAGTCCGGACCCGACGCCGCACCGATCATCGAGCGGCTGCGCCTGCATCTGAGCGACGATCTCGACACCCCCAAAGCGCTTGTCGCGATTGACGCCTGGGCTCACGACACGTTGGGCGGACTCGGCTCGGTGTCGTCTGGACCGGCAGACGTGGCGGATGCGGTTGACGCGCTCCTCGGTGTACGGATCGCTCCGCTTGGGTAAGGTTCCACATCGTGGCCAAAGCTCAAGAGATCGATCCCGATACAGCTGTCGGTGTGTGGGCGGTGACGACGCGAACGTCAACCTATCTGCTGGATTTCGGTGAGATGACCTTGCTGCGTGCACCGGGCGTTGGCAACAACGGTGACGAGGCATGGGCTGTGAGCCAGCTCCGCCGGGATTCCGAGGACATTCCGTTGCTCGGGGTGAAGTCGTGCCGGGTGGGGGAGTCGGCGCAGTTCTGGGTCCGGGCCGCCGAAGACCCCGACGTCCGAACCTGGCGCATCACAACACCTGTGGTTTCGATCGAACGGATCTCCTGACCCGTCGAGCGTGCGGTCAGGTCCAGATGTGGATCTGACCGTCGTGAACCTTCGCCTGAAAGACCGGTAGCGCCTCGATGTCGGTGCCGTTGGTGCAGCTGCCGTCGTCGAAGGAAAACGTGTACTGGTGCAGCGGGCACATCACTTTGGTCGCGTCGGTCTGACCGTCGGCAATCGGACCCCCCTTGTGTGGGCAGAGAGCCCCAAGGGCGCGGAGGGACCCGTCGGACATCAGGAACACCGCAACCTGTTGTCCGTCAACCACATAGGTGCGGCCTTCACCCACGGTCAGATCGGTGATCGGACCAACCACATTCGACACCTCGGCTTCGGTCGTCATCGTATGGTCGAGCTCCGCCTCCGGCTTCGTCTCCGTCATCGGACCGGCACCAGGGGGAGCTTGATGAGCGGCAGTGACGGTTCGAATTGTGCGGGCGACTTCGGTTCGAGCCGTTCCTTCCACGGGTCGGTGTAGGCCGCCGCCGATGCGGAGATCCGTTCGAACAGGCCGTCCACCAATCCATCCCGGTCGTCGATGAGAATTGCCCGCAGCTCCTCGATACCCACCCGTGGCACCCACGCGTAGGTGCGTTCGAGCCACTTGGCCTGTTCGCGGTAGTACTGGATGAACACGCCGCAGATGCGCAGGACCTCATCGACCCCCACCGCAGTGGTGAGCAGGTCTCCCTTGCGGATGTGTGCACCCGCGGCACCGCCGACGTAGATCTCCCAGCGGCCGTCGCCGACCGCGACAACCCCGAAGTCCTTGCACAGGGCCTCAGCACAATTCCGGGGACATCCGGTGACCGCCAGTTTCAGTTTTGCCGGGGCTTCCAGACCCTGATACTTCTCCTCGATGGCGATGCCCAGTGCGGTTGAATCGTCGAGCCCGAAGCGACAGAAATCCAGGCCCACACACGTTTTGACCGTTCGGAAACTCTTGCCGTAGGCGTATCCCGACGGCATGTCCAGATCGGCCCAGACCTTGGGCAGATCTTCTTTGCGGATGCCGAGCAGATCGATGCGCTGACCGCCGGTGACCTTCACCATCGGGATGTTGTATTTGTCTGCGACATCGGCGATCCGGCGCAGTTGTGCGGGATTGGTCACACCGCCCTTCATCTGCGGGACCACCGAGAACGTGCCATCGCGCTGGATGTTGGCGTGGACGCGGTCGTTGATGAACAGCGCGCCGCGTTCGTCCTCCCAATCGGCACCCCAGATGATCCGGAGCAGCGACGCCACCGGCATCTTGGCGGTCACGTCGTCACCCTCCGGTGACAGCGCGCCGAGCACCGCCGACACCGACCGCAGGTTCATCTCTCGAATGCGGGTCATCAGTTCGGGTTTGGCCAACGGGATCGACGGCACGTACCAGTCCGCCGACGGATCGACGGCCAATTCGCCGCCGGCAGCGCAGGCCACGATGTCGCCGACCAGACCCTTGCAGGAACCGCAGCCCTTGCCGGCCCGGGTCTTCGCGACAACTTCACCGACCGTCTTGGCTCCGGCGTGAACACAGGCGACGATGTCGCCCTTGGTGACTCCGTTGCAGTTGCACACCTGGACGTCATCGGCGAGTTCGGCGGCACCGGTTTGCGCACTCGGCGTACCCATGTCGAACAGCATGCTGATGCGCTCATCGGGCAGGGCGACCTTGTCGTCGAAGGCCTGGGTCAGGAAGTTGACCTTGCTGATGTCGCCGAGCAGCATCGCACCGATCAGCTTGTTGTCGCGGACCACCACCGACTTGTATGTGCCACTGCGCGGTTCGTAGAACTGGACGAACTCGTCGGTGTCGCGCTCGGGTCCCTTGACACCCATCGCCGCGACATCGACGCCTGCCACCTTCAGCTTCGTCGTCAGCCGCGACCCGTGGTAAGCCGCATCCGGGTTCGACCCCGTCAGCACGTCGGCCAGTACCCCGGCCTGCTCCCAGAGCGGGGCCACCAGCCCATAGACCTCTCCGCGGTGCTGGCAACATTCGCCAACCGAATAGATGGCACCTTCGTCTTCGCATCGCATCTGATCGTCGACAACGATTCCGCGTTCGATGACCAGCCCGGCGGCGCGGGCCAGTTCGACGTTGGGCCGGATACCGGCGGTGACGACGATCATGTCGGCGGGCAGGCTGGTGTCGTCGTTGAACCCGACGCCGGCGACGGCACCGTCCTCGGCGCGGAGCACCGCGGTGGTCCGCTTGGAGGTGTACACGCCCACTCCGAGCTCTTCGATCTTGTTCCGGAGCACCCGCCCGCCGCGCTCGTCGAGTTGCTGGTTCATCAGATGGCCGGGGGAGTGCACCACGTCGACGTCGATGCCCTGGGTCCGCAAGCCGTACGCGGCTTCGAGTCCGAGTAGGCCGCCGCCGATGACCACGGCGCGGATCCCGTCACGGGACAGGGCCATCTGCAACATCCCGTTGGTGTCTTCGATGGTGCGGAAACCGAACACGCCACGTGCCAGTCTGCCGTCGGCCTCGCGCAGGCCGTCCATGTTCGGGAAGAAAGTGTTGCTGCCGGTGGCGATCACGAGGACGTCGTAACCGATGGTGCGTCCGCTCTCGCAGGTGACGATCTTGGCGAACCGATCGATGGCGACGGCGCGGTCCCCGGCGTAGAGCCGGACATCGTTCTCGCGGTACCAGGCCATCGGGTTGAGCATCAGGTCGTCGTCGTCGATCGAACTTTCACCGGCCAGGACGTGCGAGAGCATGATCCGGTTGTAGTTGCCGTACGGTTCGTCGCCGATCATCGTGATCTCGAATTGCGACCCGCCGCCGCGCTGCAGGATCTCCTCGACGGTGCGGGCGCCGGCCATACCGTTGCCGATCACCACCAGACGTTTCTGCTGCTGTGCTGCCGACATCAGAACTGCACGAACCCGAAGTCGACGACGATTTCTCCGGTGCACCCTTCAGGTGCGGCGAACACCAACTCGAGAAGACTGTCGGGGTCGACGTCCTCGACCACGCGAAGTGGCACGTTCACCGATGATTTGGCGCCCATCGGGAACCATCGCATGGGCTGCTGATCACGGAGCAGGGTCACATAGACGAGTTCGTCAGAGCTGTTGCCGCCACGGAAGTAGAGCGGCTGGACGGTCATTCCGGCCGGGACCTGATAGATCAGCGACGGATCCAAGGGGGCTGCCTTGGTCAGACCGCTTCCGGTGAAAGAGAAGACACCCTGCAGGAACTTCGGTGTACTGGACATGCCGCCACTAAACGTTAGCTCGATGAACCAGCACTTTCGGCGGGGTTACGAGTCCATTGTCAGGATCTCACCGCGTTCACAGCAGGCCGGTGATCAAGCCTCGCGAGTGAACCCTCAGGCACCGAAACTGCCGCCTGGCCCACGTCGGCGCAGGTAGCGCTCGAATTCCGCGGCCAACGCGTCTCCGTCGATCTTCGAGAGTGTTTCGTCGACACTGACCTCGGCATCGCCGCGTTCTTCGAGTCCACGCACGTAATCCGAGATTTCGTCGTCGTCTTCGGTCATCTCGGTGACCGCGCGCTCCCACTCCTCGGCCTGCTGCGGCAGCTCACCGAGCGGAACCTCGACGTCGAGAACCTCTTCGAGTTGGCTCAGCAGCGCCGCGGACGCCTTCGGATTTGGTGGCGTCGAGACGTAGTGCGGGACCGCGGCCCAGAACGAGATGGCCGGGATACCGGCCGCCACGCAGGCGTCCTGCAGGATGCCGGTGATCCCGGTCGGACCCTCGTATCGGCTCTCCTCGAGCTTGAACTGCTTGGCCGATTCGGCGCTGTACGCGGCACCGGTCACCGGGACCGGTCGGGTATGCGGGGTGTCGGCCAGCAGCGCGGCCAGGATCACCACCGTCTCGACCTCGAGTTCGCGGGCGATGTCCACGATCTCGGCACAGAATCCGCGCCACCGCATGTTCGGCTCGATTCCGCGCAACAGGACGATGTCTCTGTCGGAGCCGGGCGGCGTACAGTACGAGATCGAGGTGGTCGGCCAATCGATCCTTCGGGTGACCCCATCAATCTGTTTGATCGAGGGCCGGTTCACCTGAAAGTCGTAGTAGTCGTCTGAATCGATCTCGGCGAGCGGTACTGCGTCCCAGACCAGTTCCAGGTGCTCCACGGCTCCACTGGCCGCATCGCCGGCGTCGTTCCAACCCTCGAAGGCAGCAACCAGCGTGGGGCGGCGCAACTGTGGGAGGCTTGCGCTCTGCTCGGCGTTCACTGAACCAGCCTACGACCGAACCCCAATTGAGAGCGAACTACCCTGATAACCATGTCCAATGCCACACCGCAGTCCTTCGATACAGAATTGCTCACCGCGATGAGCAAACGCGTCTTGATCGGTGACGGTGCCATGGGAACCATGTTGCAGGCCGCGGATCTGACGTTGGACGATTTCCTCGGTCTCGAGGGCTGTAACGAGATCCTCAACGACACCCGGCCCGACGTACTCCGCGAGATCCACCGCGCCTACTTCGAGGCGGGAGCGGATGCGGTCGAGACCAACACTTTTGGCTGCAACATGTCGAACCTGGGTGACTACGACATCGGCGACCGGATCCGTGAACTCGCGTTCAAGGGAACCAAGTTGGCCCGTGAGGTCGCCGATGAGGTCGGGCCCAGCGCCGACGGCACCCCACGGTTCGTCCTGGGCTCCATCGGTCCCGGCACCAAGTTGCCCACCCTTGGTCACACCACGTTCGCCTCGATCCGGGACGCCTATTACGAATGTGCCGCAGGCATGCTCGACGGCGGCGCCGACGCCATCCTGATCGAGACGTCGCAGGACCTGCTCCAGGTCAAGGCCGCCGTCCTCGGATCTCAGCAGGCCATGGCCGATCTCGAACGACGGATTCCGATCATCGCCCACGTGACTGTGGAGACGACCGGCACGATGCTCCTCGGTTCGGAGATCGGTGCGGCTCTGGCTGCTCTCGAGCCACTGGGTATCGACATGATCGGACTCAACTGCGCCACCGGCCCCGCCGAGATGAGTGAACATCTGCGGTACCTGAGCAAGCACGCACAGGTGCCCGTCTCGGTGATGCCCAACGCCGGACTGCCACAACTCGGCCCCAATGGCGCCGAGTACCCGCTCACGCCCGAAGAGCTCGCCGACGCCCTCAGTGGTTTCGTCAGCGAGTTCGGACTGTCCTTCGTCGGCGGTTGCTGCGGCACCACACCCGAACACATCCGGCAGGTGGCCGCGGCCGTCGCCGGAGTGCAGAAGGCCGAGCGCACCCCTGAACACGAGGCCGAGGTCTCGTCGCTCTACAGCGCGGTCCCGTTCTCGCAAGACGCGTCGATCCTGATGATCGGTGAGCGCACGAACTCCAACGGCTCGAAAGCCTTCCGCGACGCCATGCTGGCCGAGGACTACCAGAAGTGCCTCGACATCGCGAAGGATCAGACCCGCGACGGCGCGCACATGCTCGATCTCAACATCGACTACGTGGGCCGTGATGGTGCCGCCGACATGTCGGCGCTCGCCAGCAGACTCGCCACGTCTTCGACGCTGCCGATCATGCTCGACTCGACCGAACCCGAGGTCATCGAAGCCGGCCTCGAGCACCTCGGTGGCCGGTGTGCGGTCAACTCGGTCAACTACGAGGACGGCGACGGCCCGGACTCCCGTTTCACCAAGATCATGAAGCTGGTCAAGACCCACGGCGCTGCCGTGGTGGCTCTCACCATCGACGAAGAGGGTCAGGCCCGCACCGCCGAGTGGAAGGTCCGCATCGCCGAGCGGCTGATCACCGACATCACCGAGAACTGGGGCCTGAAGGAAGAAGACATCATCATCGATGCCCTCACCTTCCCGATCTCGACGGGGCAGGAAGAGGTCCGCAAAGACGGCATCGAGACGATCGAGGCCATCCGCATCCTCAAGGAGAGCCACCCGGAGGTGCATTTCACCCTCGGTATCTCCAACATCTCGTTCGGCCTGAACCCGGCCGCCCGCCAGGTCCTCAACTCGGTGTTCCTGCACGAGTGTGTGCAGGCCGGCCTGGATACCGCGATCGTGCACGCGTCGAAGATCTTGCCGATGTCGAAGATCCCCGACGAGCAGCGTGATGTCGCGCTCGATCTGGTCTACGACCGCCGCAGGGAGGGCTACGACCCGCTGCAGAAACTGATGGCCTTGTTCGAAGGGGTCTCGGCGGCGTCGGCCCGCGAGAGTCGTGCGCAAGAACTCGGCAGGCTGCCACTGTTCGAACGGCTCGAGCGTCGCATCGTCGACGGTGAGCGTGCCGGGCTCGAGAACGATCTCGACGAGGCGATGACCGAGAAGCCACCGCTCGAGATCATCAACGTGACGTTGTTGGCCGGTATGAAGACCGTTGGTGAGCTGTTCGGTTCCGGCCAGATGCAGCTCCCGTTCGTCCTTCAGTCCGCTGAGGTCATGAAAACCGCTGTTGCACACCTGGAACCGCACATGGAGGCGACCGGGGAAGACGGCAAGGGCCGGATCGTCCTCGCGACCGTCAAGGGCGATGTCCACGACATCGGTAAGAACCTCGTCGACATCATCTTGTCCAACAACGGCTACGAAGTGGTCAATATCGGTATCAAGCAACCGATCTCGACCATTGTCGAAGTTGCCCAGGACAAGAACGCCGATGTCATCGGGATGTCCGGACTGCTGGTGAAGTCGACCGTGGTCATGAAGGACAACCTCAAGGAACTCAACAGCCGCGGTCTCGCGGAGAAGTATCCGGTGCTCCTCGGTGGTGCCGCGTTGACCCGTTCCTACGTCGAGAACGATCTGAGCGAGACCTACGAGGGCGACGTGCACTATGCGCGTGACGCTTTCGAGGGCCTGCGGTTGATGGACGACATCATGCTGGTCAAGCGTGGTGGCGGTCTTGATCCCAACAGTCCTGAGGCTATTGCGGCGGCGGAGAAGACGGCAGAGCGCAAGGCACGTCACGAGCGCTCGAAGCGGATCGCCGAAAAGCGCAAGGCCGAAGCCGAACCGGTGGTGGTCCCGGAACGTTCCGATGTGGCGGCCGGCCTTCCGGTCCCGACACCGCCGTTCTGGGGCTCTCGCATCGTCAAGGGCATTCCGGTTGCCGAGTACCTCTCGTTGCTCGACGAACGCGCATTGTTCCTCGGGCAGTGGGGTCTTCGCGGTGCCCGCGCAGGCGAAGGACCGAGCTACGAGGACCTCGTCGAATCCGACGGCAAACCGCGCCTGCGTTACTGGATCGATCGGTTGGCGACGGAGAACATTCTGCAGCATGCTGCGGTGGTCTACGGGTACTTCCCGGCGGTCAGCGAGGGCGACGTGGTGCACGTGCTCACCGAGCCGCGTCCCGACGCGCCCATCCGGCACAGCTTCGAGTTCCCGCGTCAGCAACGCAGCCGGTTCCTGTGCATCGCCGACTTCATCCGTTCGCGTGAAGAAGCCATCGAAACCGGCCAGGTCGATGTGCTGCCGTTCCAGTTGGTGACGATGGGTCAGCCGATCGCCGATTTCGCGAACAAGCTGTTCGCGGCGGACGCCTATCGCGACTACCTCGAGGTCCACGGCATCGGTGTCCAGCTCACCGAGGCATTGGCCGAGTTCTGGCACAGGCGGATCCGTGAGGAGCTGCGCTTCGGTGACACCAGTGTGGCGTCGGAGGATCCGGAAGACACCCTGGACTTCTTCGACCTCAAATACCGGGGTGCCCGGTTCTCGTTCGGGTACGGGGCCTGCCCGTCCCTGGAGGATCGCGCGAAGATGATGGACCTGCTCGAACCCGAACGCATCGGCGTGGTGCTCTCCGACGAGCTGCAGCTGCATCCGGAACAGTCGACCGACGCGTTCGTCCTGCATCACCCGGAAGCGAAGTACTTCAACACCTGAGTACCGGTTGCACTCAGGCTGAGTGCAACCGGTGTTTTCGGGTCCGAAGTGTTCGACACTCGGTGGCATGACTTCAACAGTTTCCGCCGCCAGTGCCATCACCGATGCCGAGCTCGACGAGCGCTTCGGGCCGGTTTTCGAGACGATCGCCGCGGGCGCCACGGCACGTGAGGTCGACCGGCGCCTCGCGCACGACGAAGTCCATCTGCTGCGTGAGGCCGGACTGGGTGCGTTGCGCGTGCCGGTCGAATTCGGCGGTCTCGGTGCGACTGTGCGCCAGCAGTTCCGGCTGCTGATCGATCTGGCTGCTGCCGAATCGAATCTGCCGCAGGCACTCCGGGTGCACTTCAGCTTTGTCGAGGATCAGCTTTTGGCCCCACCGAGCGCCGAACGCGATACCTGGCTGCGTGCGGTGGCCGGTGGCATCCTGGTCGGCAACGCCATCACCGAACCCGGTGTCGGCGCGGTGGACCGGTACCAGACCCGATTGACCCAGCGGGACGGCGAATGGATTCTGAACGGCACCAAGTACTACAGCACCGGCTCGCTCTACTCGAACTACATTCTGGTGGCAGCCGACGACGACGGCGAGCGCGTCTCGGTGCTGGTTGACGCCGACGCCGAGGGTGTCACCCAGCACGACGACTGGGACGGTTTCGGACAGCGCCTGACCGCCAGCGGCACCACTGAATTCAACAACGTGGTTGTCGCCCCAAAACGAATCCTGGGCCCGGGCTACGGCGGCGCAGGCAAAACCTACGGCACTGCCTACTTGCAATTGGTGCATCTGGCCGGACTTGCCGGGATCGCGCAGCGCGCCACCTCGGACACTGCCGAGTGGGTTCGCAACCGCACCCGCTCGTATACCCATGCGGCAGCGGACCTTCCACGTGAGGATCCGCTGGTTCAGCAGGTGATCGGCAAGCTGTCCGCCGCGGCATTCACTGCACGCACCTCCGCTCTGGCTGTCGCGGACCTCCTCGATGAGGTCCTGGCTGCCGGTGGCGATGTCACCCCGGAGCAACTCGATCGCGCCGAACTCGCCGCGTCGCAGGCGCAGGTGACTTCCGTCGACATCGTGCTCCGGGCAACCAACGAACTCTTCGAGGTCGGCGGCGCTTCGATCACCTCGGAACAGCTTCGGCTCGACCGACATTGGCGCAACGCCCGCACCATCGCGGTCCACAACCCAACCATCTTCAAAACCCGCGCCATCGGCGACCACGTCCTCAACGGCACCGATCTCCCGTACGCATGGAGTGCCGGCAACCGGGGATTCGGGCGTACCGCGAAACGGTAGACCGGGATATACGAGCAACTATGACGGGTCAGCGGTCGAGTTGTTCGTAGGGTGGGTTCATGAGAACACCATCGTGGGTCGAGTTGGTCGGTCGGAACGTCGCGGCCGATGCGATGCCGGTATCGGGCTCGTTGCGGGTTACCGGCTCCGATCGGCACGGCGAGCGTTTCGATGAACGGTTCGAGTTCTGGTCTGGGGGTGGCGGGCAGTGGCGCATCGAACGCGGTGGCCAGGTGGTCTATATCGCCCAGGACGAACAGAGTTCGCTCGCCTTCATAGAAGGGCAGATGCGCAGGCAACAACGCGGGCGTATCAGCATGGTGTGGCTGGGATCGATGTTCAGCCCTCTGGATCTACTCGGCGAAAACTCACTGCTGAGACGGATGAGTACCGGCATGCGAGCGACGAATGAAGTTCAGTCCATCCATATCGACAGCCGACCCGCTTGGTTGGCGACCCTGGTGACCCCGAAAGGAGAGGGCCGCGTCGAACTGGCCTTCGACGACACCACCGGCTTGCTGGTGTGGTTGCGCAGTCCTGACGGCGGGGGCGTTCTGGAGGTAACCGACCTCGTGGAACACGACCAGATCGAGGCTGAGCGTTTCACCTGGGACGGTTTCGTGGCGAACGACGACGACAGCATCAAGCCGGATCGCCGCGCACAGGCCGATGCCGAGCGCCAAGAGATCATGGCTGCGCTGTCTGCAGCTCTGCGACGACCTCATGACTTGCTGGAAGCCGTGGCCAACACCGACGACCCCGGCCAAGCTCGTTCTGCGCTGATGACCCTTCTGAGTATCACCGAGACGGGGGCGGATGCCGTTTTAGCGATGCAGATCAGGCGGTTCACCCGCACCGAGATCCGCAAGATCGACAGCGAGCTAGCCGAGATACGCAGCTCGACCGCCGACTGACACTGTTGGAAATTGCGTAACAGAATCAATGTCAGACCTCCCGTTTAGACTCGTATGTATGTTCGAGGGGGAGATCGAAGATGCAGGTGGGGACGATGAAATCGGTCCTGCCTATCTGCTGCGTGTTAGTGAGTTGCTGCGTAACACCGAGTTGGCGATGGCGCAGCAAAGTCGGATGGAGTGGGAGCGGTATGCCGCCGCGGCAATGGTCCATCGGCTGCTCGTTGAACCCACCGCCGGGACCGAAGCAGAGATGCGCGCCCTCGATCCGTTCACACAATGCGCCGCGAGACTGGGTCTCGCCCAGGGGTTGACGCAGCGGACGGCTGAGTTACAGATCAGTCGGGGGTTGGCGTTGCGGGATCGTCTGCCGGCCGTCAACGCCTTGTTAAAGGCCGGTCGTGTCGCAGCCCACCACATCCCGGGCATCGTCTCGCGGACTGAGTTGATCGACGGCTCCGAGCATATGGCCGATATCGATCGTGAGATTGCTGAGTACTTGAGTCGTCGCGGTTCGCGGTCGAAGTCCCGGATGCGGGACATGGTCGATACCACCATCTTCCGCCGCGACCTTGACTTGGTGCGCAACAACCGGGAGGACGCGAAAAAGAACCGCGGGGTGTGGGGTTCGAATGCAGACCACGGGATGGCAGTCCTGGATGCACATGGCACGGCTGAAGAGATGACGATGATCATGGCCCGGCTCGAAAAGTTGGCCATGTCGACGTGCAAAGCTGACCCGAGGCGCAAAGCCGATCGCATGGCCGATGCTCTGTTCGCCACGGTGATGGCCCGCGAGTTCTACTGCCAATGTCCCGATGATCCGAAACATCCGTGCACCGCTAAAATCATCACCGTTCCGGCCGATCAGGTCATTTCGGGTGTGGACGTGAAGATCGTGCTGCACGTGATCACCGATCAAGCCACCATCGACGGGACTGCTGACAATCCGGGATTCTTGAACGGGCATGGGGTAATTTCCGGAGACCATGTGCGGGATATCGCCAACCGGCCGGAAGTAGTGCAGCGACCGCTGGGCAACAAGGTCAAACGGGAAGAATCTGAAGGCACCGAACCCGTACCTGCACAACCAGAACCGGCGGATGCAGGCTCGACCGCGCCGGTACCAGGAGCGCAACCGGAGTCGCTGCCTGCGCAAGAACTGCCTGCGTCAGAACCCCCACAGGATGACAATCCTGGAGCCACGCCACCCCGGCGGTCGGTGTACATACGGGCACCGCAGGACCCAAACCCAGGGGAGATCTCCGGCGCGGCGGATGTGCTCGAAGCGTCCTTCCCGCAGGTGGTTCCGTTGCCGGCCACTCAGCCTGGCAACAGCTGTCGGCCATCAGTGGTTCTCGACAGCTACCTTCGGATTCGCGATGTCTACTGCATGTGGCCCGGTTGCGAGCACAAGGCCTGGGGCGCCGATCTCGACCACACCTGCGAGTACAACCACAACGATCCCGATGCCGGTGGTTGCACCCGTCCGTCAGAAATGAAGACGCTGTGCCGTTTTCACCATCTGTTGAAGACGTACTCCGCGGAGACGAAGCGAAGCGGAGCTCGACCAATCGACTGGCTTGACGATCAATACCCTGACCCACGTACCGGGCGGACCCGGCTGATCTTCACCACACCCGAACGCCGCAACTATCACGGCCCGGGATGGACCGGCGACGATCTGTTCCCGACGTTGAGGTTGATCGTTTTCGACAATCAACGCGGCTCACCAAATCGGGGGCCATCCACTACACCGCGACCGACAGCACCGCCGAGAACGCAGACGCGCACCGCTGCCAAACACGCACGCCGCCAACAAGAACGACTGGCCAATCGCCGACAGCGAGGAATGCGGGAGCAACTCGCTCACGAACTCCGCGAAGAACAGGGAAGGAACAGTCCGCCGCCGACTTACTGACAGCTAGTCGCCTGGATTCGTGAGGATCACCAGCCGCTGAGTTGCTCGTGTCATCGCAACATAGCGGTCAACGGCTCCGCTGATCGGGTCACCATCACCAAAGGTCTCGGGATCGACCAATACCACCAGGTCGAACTCGAGTCCTTTGGAAAGCTCCGGTGTCAGCGAGCGCACACGTCGTGTTGCGGCAAACGCGCGATCGCCGATCACACAGGCGATTCCGTCGTGGTTATCGGCAAGCCAGTCATCAAGGATCGAATCCAACTCAGACGTCAAACGATACTCGACGGGAATGTTGCTGCTACGCACTGACGTCGGCACGTTCGCGTCCGGCAACACCGCGCGGATCACCGGCTCGGCTTCGGACATGATTTCCTCGGGCGTCCGATAGTTGATATTCAACGACGCCAGCCTGATCCGAGCCATCCCGACCCGCCGCAGACGCTGCTCCCACGATTCGGTGAACCCGGCTCTGGCCTGCGCACGGTCACCGACGATGGTGAAGCTGCGGGACGGACAACGGGAGAGCAGCATCTGCCATTGCGCATCGGTGAGTTCCTGGGCTTCGTCGACGACAATGTGCGCAAACGGGCCGGCCAGCAGATCGGGGGCGCGTTGCTCCCGGTCGTCCCGTGGTTCGTCTCCGATCAGCGCGTTGCTCAGATCCTGACCTCGCAGCATCGACATCACCATCAGGTCGGAATCGTCGGCGGCGATGAGATGGTCGACCACTGCAGATCGCTGTTCGTGCTCGGCGGCCACCGCGGCCACATGGCGGCGGCGACGCTGCGACGCACCCGGATCGCCGAGTCGCGCCCGAGCGGCATCCAGTAGTGGGAGATCAGCCACCGTCCAGGCCTGCACGTCCTCGCGCTGCAGAGCCGCGACCTCATCGGCGCTGAGCCAGGGCGCACATTTGCGGAGGTACGCGGGGACCGACCACAGGTCGGCCACCAGGTCGGTGGCGGCGATCATGGGCCATTCCCTGTTGAGCGTTGTCCGCAGCTGATCGTTGTCGGACAACGCCATCCGGAGCTGGGCTGGTGAGACGTCGCCGTTGTGACCATCGGTCAGGATGGCGAGCAACTCCTCCCAGATCACCTCGCGTGCCTCGTTGTGCGGCGTCCCGGCCTCGGGTGCGTCGAAAGCTGCCGCCCAGTCGCTCGCGCTCAACCACAGATCAGACCACGGTGTCTCGACAGTCATACCCTTCGTCGGTGGCATCTCGTAGAACTTCACGGCTGCCTCGATCGCCTTCACCAGGTTCGCCGACGATTTGAGGTGGGCCACTTCCGGATCCGGCTCGACCCCCGCGGAGGCACCTTCGGTGACCAGGTCACGCAGGGTGCACGTCGCGACCCCTTCTTCGCCCAGGCTGGGGAGGACATCGGCGACATACGCCAGATAGGGCTCGTGCGGACCGACGAACAACACCCCGCCGCGATGGTGACCGAGCCGCGGATCGGAATAGAGGAGGTATGCCGCTCGGTGCAGCGCCACAACGGTTTTCCCGGTACCGGGACCCCCGTCGACAACCAATGCGCCGCGCGATCCGGCTCGGATGATCGCGTCCTGGTCGGATGCGATGGTGCCGAGTACATCTCGCATCTTCGCTGATCGATTGCTTCCCAGACTGGCGATGAACGCCGACTGATCATCGAGCGCGCCTGCTGATGCCGGCGCCTGCGGACCGAACAGCTCATCTGGGCTGAACACCTCGTCCCAGTAGTCGGTGATCTTCCCGCGGGACCAGCGATATCTGCGCCGACTCACCAGACCCATCGAATTGGCGTGTGTGGCACCGAAAAACGGTTCGGCGGCGGGGGAGCGCCAGTCGATGAGCAGCGTCTGACCGGAACTGTCGGTGAGGCCGAGCCGACCGATGTAAACCGGTTCGGCACTATCGCCGGGAACCATGTATCCCAGGCACAGGTCCAACCCGAACCTGCGCAGCGCCCGCAGACGTGCACCAAGGCGGTGAATCTCCATGTCCCGGTCCATCGCATCCCGGCCGGTGCTGCTGTAGGCCAGTTGTTCCGCGTCGCGGCGTGCGGACAGGTCGGCGATCGTCTGAGAGAGGTTGTCGGCGATGTCGGCGAAGTGTTGTTCGTCGCGTGCGGTCAGCGCCGGATCGGCTTTGTGGGAGAGATGCTCGGGAAGGTTGAACACGCTGTCGGCCGTGGTATACGTATCGGCTCCCGTCGTAGATGTGGCGGTGGATTCAGCGATTTTGCGGCATCACCCGGGCCTTGCCGCAAGCCCCCCGGTGCGCTATATCTTGAAGAGGGCAAGAAAGTATTCGCGCCACGTATTCCTCTGGCGATTTCGATTCACCTGATTCTGATCCGCCACGACGTGGCTGGAAGCGACCGTTCAGCGCGGTCGCGGGCTCACATTCGCCGACCGGTTCCGCCGCCGCAGACCACGTGGATACTCAGGAAGCTCCAGTAGGTGATGGCCGCCACACGGACTCATCGCCCAGCTCCCGCGGAAATAGTGCTGGCTCCTCTCGTCGTTGAGAGAGGGGGCATCACCGGGGCCTTTCGGCAAGCCCCGGGGTGCGCTGTTTCTTGAAGAGAGCAAGGAGTGATGCGCGTCATGAGGGCGACTGGCAATTTCGATTCATCTGTTGGGGTCGGCCATGATGGGCCGGTGAGTGATCTTCCGAAAGCAATTCTGTGGGACATGGACGGCACGCTTCTCGACTCGGAGAAGCTGTGGGATATCGCCATCGCCGATCTGGCCACCGATCTGGGGTTCGAGTTGACCCACGAGGTTCGTGTGTCGACCCTGGGCAATTCGATGACCGACGCATTGACCAAGGTGTTCGATGCCGCCGGCCTCCCGGAGGCCGAACGCGACTATCCCGGCCGCTCCGCCTGGCTGCGAGCCCGCGTCAGCACGCTCTTCAAGGACGGTATTCCGTGGATGCCGGGCGCTCGCGAGACCCTGGATCTGGTTGCGGCGCAAGGCATTGCGATCGCCCTGGTGACCAACACCGAACGTGAACTGGCCGATGAAGCCCTCGGCACCCTCGGGCGGGACCGGTTCACCGCCACCGTCTGTGGTGATGAGGTGGAGCTCGGCAAGCCCGCGCCCGACCCCTATCTGCGGGCGGCTGAGCTGCTCGGAATCGACCCCGCCGACTGCCTGGCCGTCGAGGATTCACCTACCGGAACACAGGCGGCCCGTGCTGCCGGTTGTCCGGTACTCGTGGTGCCCTCGACCGCTCCGGTCCCCGCGGGCGAAGGGCGGACGCAGCGGCAGAACCTGATCGGACTGACCCTCGACGATGTGGCCGAGGCATTCAATGGGACAATCAAGCACCGTGAAGACCTTCGATGAGCTGTTTGCCGAACTGACCGACAAGGCCACCACCCGGCCGGAGGGCAGCGGCACCGTCGCAGCACTCGACAAGGGTGTCCATACCCTCGGGAAAAAGATCATCGAAGAAGCCGGCGAAGTGTGGCTGGCGGCCGAGCACGAGACTCCTGAGGCGCTGTCCGAGGAAATATCTCAGTTGCTCTACTGGCTGCAGGTGATGATGATCAATCGTGGACTGACGCTCGACGACGTCTACAAGCATCTGTGAAGTCGATCCATCCCGTGAACACCAGCCGAAATCCTGACCGACCACATTTCCGATAGGACCCCACTCACATGCTGCGCGTTGCCGTTCCCAACAAGGGGGCGCTGTCCGAGTCCGCCGCCGAAATCCTCAGCGAGGCGGGCTACCGTCGTCGCTCCGACTCCAAAGACCTCACAGTGCTCGACCCGGCGAACGAGGTGGAGTTCTACTTCCTTCGCCCGACGGACATCGCGATCTATGTGGGTTCGGGTGAACTCGACCTCGGACTGACAGGCCGCGACCTCGCGGTCGACTCAGGCGCCGACGTCGAAGAGTGCCTGGGACTCGGATTCGGCGCTTCGACCTTCCGCTACGCCGCACCGAGCGACTCGAACTGGACGATTGCCGATCTGGCAGGCAAGCGGATCGCCACGTCGTACCCGAATCTGGTGCGTTCCGATCTGGCTGCCCGCGGTATCGAGGCGACCATCATCCGTCTCGATGGTGCCGTCGAGATCTCGATCCAGCTCGGTGTTGCCGACGCGATCGCCGACGTGGTCGGTTCCGGTCGAACCCTGCGCCAACACCAGTTGACCGCGTTCGGTGAGTCGCTGTGCGATTCCGAAGGTGTCCTTTTGCAGCGCAAGGGCGTCGAACGCAGCAAGGCGGCCGAACGTTTCATCGCCCGTGTCCAGGGTGTGGTGTTCGGTCAGCGGTACGTCATGCTCGACTACGACTGCCCCAAGAACCTGCTCGATCAGGCCATGAAGATCACGCCCGGCCTCGAGTCGCCGACCATCGCGCCGATGGCCGACGACAACTGGGTGGCTGTGCGCTCATTGGTTCCGCGCAAGCAGCACCAGAACCTGATGGACGATCTGTCCGACCTCGGTGCGAAGGCCATTTTGGCCTCCGACATCCGGTCCTGCCGCTTCTGAGCGTTGGTCAGCCGGTCCTGCTCATCCAGCCGGTCGGATGAGCAGGGTCTGGGCTGAGCGCCCGACCGCACCCGAGGTGTCGTACAACTCCGCACCGGTCAGTCCGTAACCCTGCGGCCCCACGGTCATCCGGGCTTTGATTCCTGTCCATTCGCCGACCGGTTGGCGGTAGAGGTGCACCGTGGTGTCGGTGTTCATGAACGTCCACTCACCGAACGCGAGCCGCGAGCCGACGCCGTTGGCGATGTCGAGGACGGTGAAGAACTTCTCGATGTTCGTGGTCTGTTCGCCGGCCACCAGCGGGAAATTCGGTCGCACCCACACCTCGCGTCCCACCTCCGGATCCGATGAGGCGATGCGGCAATCGAGCGTTCCGACAAACCCTCGTGTCGCCCACTCGCCGATCAAGGGGCCGATACCGGTCATCCCGGGAGCAGCTTCGATCGCCTCGGGCGCGGGAGTCATCGGCGGCTCCGGAATGCGCGCGATTTCCGAGGTCTCGGCAGTTGACATCCGCCATCCCTGAGCCCGGGCGGCGGTCCGGTACGTGCCGTCTGCTTGGAGAACCGACAGTTCGGCCTGCAGCAGGCTGATCTGCTTGCCGGGTCGCAGCACCGTCGTGTGAATCCGATTCTCCGCCATCCCGATTGCGCCGAGGATGTCGACCGTGATGCGGGTGAACTCTTGCGCGGGATCGGGCTGATGCCGCAGCAGCGATCGGGCCAGCAGGCCGATGGGAGGACCACCGTGCTGCAATTTGTCGCCCCACACACTGACCGTGTGTTCGGTGGGCATGAAGTGTTCGTGATCGACGTTGCGACCCAGTGGCAGATAGTAAGCGGCATGTTCGGACACAGGGGTCGATCTTGCCATCCGTTGTTGGCTGACTAGTCGTCGGTTGGCTCAGCGGGGGTGGCCTGGCCTCCGACCGTTGGCCATCCGGGATAGGGGAGTACGGTGCCGCCGAACTCGGGGCAATGTGCCTTGTGGTCACACCACTGGCACATCCGGCTTTTCTTCGGTTGGAAATCCCCGGTCTCTCCGGCGGTCAGAATCGCTTTCCAGATCGCCTTCAAGGTCTTGGCGAAGCGTTCTAGTTCGGCTTCGTCGGGCGTGTAGACCAGCGACTGTCCGTCGGCGAGATAGAGCAACTGGAGCCGGGCAGGCACGATGCCGCGGAGCCGGAAGATCGCCAGGGCATAGAACTTCATCTGGAACAGCGCGCGGGATTCGAAGCTCTCACCCGGCGAGCGGCCCGTCTTGTAGTCGACCACCCGGACCCGGCCGTCAGGCGCCACGTCGATCCGGTCGACGAAGCCGCGTAGGAGCACACCGTCGTCGTCACCATCACCGGCCAGATCGACCTCGACGCGCAATTCACAGGACTCGGGCGTGAACGCCGTGGGGTTCTCGAGCGTGTAGTAGGTGGTGATGAGCTTGTGCGCGTCGGACAGGAACTTGTCGACCTGGTCGTCGGGGACCAGATCTCGCAATTCGGGTGTCTGCTCACAGAGAGCACCCCATGCACCGTCGACGAGCAGTTCGGCTGACTCCGGAACCCGCAGTCCGGCCGGCATGTCGAACAGGTTCTCCAGCGCCGCATGCACAACCGTGCCGCGTACCTGGGCCTGCGTCGGGACTTCGGGGAGCCTGTCGATGGCGCGATAGCGATAGAGGAGCGGGCACTGTTTGAAGTCTCCGGCCCGGCTGGGAGACAACGCCGGGACCCGGATCGGCTGACCGCCCGGGCCGGACCCTGTGCCCTTGTTCGGGCCGGACTCGGTGCTCTTGTCCGGGCCGGACGCTGACTGACTCTCGGGGTGGGATTCGGTACTCACGCTCACACCTGGCAGGGTATGCCTGACCAACGACAACCCTCCTCAATTGCGCCGAACCTGCCGTAGGCGATCATCGCGCTCCGACATCACCGGTGTTGGCGCTGGGTGTGAGGGATGTTTCCGCTGTTCGCCAGGAAGGCACGCTCCCGCAATGTCCACCACAGGTCCGTTTGCCATCGGGGATCGTGTTCAGTTGACCGATGCCAAAGGCCGCAAGTTCACCGTGCGCCTCGAGGCCGGCAAGAGTTTCCACACACACAAGGGCGGCATCGCCCATGACGACCTCATCGGCGCCGACGAGGGCATCGTGGTCACCTCGACCTCCAATACCCCGTACCTGGCCCTGCGTCCGCTGCTCGTCGACTACGTCCTGTCGATGCCGCGCGGGGCTCAGGTCATCTACCCCAAGGACGCCGCCCAGATCGTCATGGAGGCGGATATCCATCCCGGGTGCACCGTGCTCGAGGCCGGTGCCGGATCCGGCGCCCTGACCTGCTCGCTGCTACGCGCGGTCGGCGAACACGGCACCGTGCGCTCCTATGAGGTCCGCGACGACCACGCCGAACACGCCGTGCGGAACGTCGAAGAATTCTTCGGGGGACCGCCACCCAACTGGGATCTGACCATCGCCGACCTGTCGGATTACCCGGGCACCGCCGACGTCGACCGGGTGGTTCTGGACATGCTCGCGCCATGGGAAACGCTCGACACCGTCAAACGGGCATTGAAACCAGGCGGGGTCCTGGCTGTTTATGTGGCAACCACCACCCAGCTCTCGCGTGTCGTCGAAGCCCTCCGTGAACAGACCTGCTGGACCGAACCACGGGCGTGGGAATCGCTGGTCCGTGATTGGCACGTAGTCGGTCTTGCCGTCCGGCCGAGTCACAAAATGCAAGGTCACACTGCATTTCTTGTGACTGCTCGCCGTCTTGCCGAAGGGACTGTCGCGCCCCGCCCGCATCGGCGTCCGAGTAAGAACCAACCGATCCCGGAGCAATCCGAGTAAAGTCGGAAAACCTTGCGGCGACACACAATTAACACATCGACAACATCACGGTCCGCGAGGGACGGGGCACGCCGGACGTTTCGCCGGTAGCCTCGGGTAACAGGATCGACCGTACGTTCGCCGAGTGATGGTGACGCCGAGTCGACTCGCCGGAGAGGAGTCAGAAATGACGGAATCAGGCAGCAACGAGCCCCTGGGGGGCGGCGGTCTGAACGCGGACGTCACGCCCGAAGGAGAGTGGGGTTCGGCCTCACCCCGGCCACCGAGCGTGCCACGTTCTGATCCGAGCCCTTTCGGACGCGCAGCGAGCGACAGCGACCTGCAAGCCCGCGTCGAAACGCTGACCACGCGCAACGCCAAGCTTCTCGACACGCTCAAAGAAGCGCGTCAACAGCTGATCGCGCTGCGTGAAGAGGTCGACCGTCTCGGTCAGCCACCGAGCGGTTACGGGGTTCTGCTGGGTATTTTCGAGGACTCGACGGTCGACGTTTTCACCTCCGGACGCAAGATGCGCCTCACCTGCTCGCCGAACATCGATGTCGAAACGCTCAAACGCGGTCAGAGCGTGCGCCTCAACGAGGCTCTGACCATCGTCGAAGCCGGTGCATTCGATTCCATCGGCGAGATCAGCACCCTGCGTGAGGTTCTCGAGGACGGACAGCGCGCGCTCGTGGTCGGTCATGCCGATGAAGAACGGGTCGTCTGGCTGGCCGAGCCGCTCAGCGCGAGTGTGCTGGCCGAAGAAGAGGGCAACCGCAAGCTGCGCCCCGGTGATTCGCTCCTGATCGACACCAAGGCCGGCTTCGCCTTCGAGCGGGTTCCCAAAGCCGAGGTCGAGGATCTGGTCCTCGAGGAAGTACCCGACGTCGGTTACGAGGACATCGGTGGACTCGGCAGGCAGATCGAACAGATCCGCGACGCCGTCGAGTTGCCGTTCCTGCACAAAGATCTCTTCCGCGAGTACGACCTGCGGCCGCCGAAGGGCGTACTTCTGTACGGCCCTCCCGGTTGCGGTAAGACGCTGATCGCGAAGGCGGTCGCCAACTCGCTGGCCAAGAAGATCGCGGAGGTCCGCGGTGAGGATTCTCGCGAGGCGAAATCGTACTTCCTCAACATCAAGGGCCCCGAACTCCTCAACAAGTTCGTCGGCGAAACCGAACGCCATATCCGGCTGATCTTCCAACGTGCTCGTGAGAAGGCGTCGGAAGGTACCCCGGTGATCGTGTTCTTCGACGAGATGGACTCGATCTTCCGGACCCGTGGGTCAGGTGTGTCCTCTGATGTGGAGACCACCGTGGTGCCGCAGCTGCTCAGTGAGATCGACGGCGTCGAAGGCCTCGAGAACGTGATCGTGATCGGTGCCTCCAACCGCGAGGACATGATCGATCCGGCGATCCTGCGACCGGGCCGCCTCGACGTCAAGATCAAGATCGAGCGTCCCGACGCGGAGTCTGCGATGGACATCTTCTCCAAGTACCTCGTCCCGACGCTGCCGGTGCACCCGGACGACATCAACGAGTTCGGCGGTGATCGCAATGCCTGCGTCAAGGCGATGATCGAGCGCGTGGTCGAGCGGATGTACGACGAGAGCGACGACAACCGTTTCCTCGAGGTCACCTACGCCAATGGCGACAAAGAGATCATGTACTTCAAGGACTTCAACTCCGGCGCCATGATCCAGAACGTGGTGGACCGCTCCAAGAAGTACGCGATCAAGTCTCAGTTGGAGACCGGTCAGTCGGGTCTGCGGATTCAGCATCTCTTCGATTCGATCCTCGACGAATTCGCCGAGAACGAAGATCTGCCGAACACCACCAATCCGGACGACTGGGCTCGTATCTCCGGCAAGAAGGGTGAGCGGATCGTCTACATCCGCACGTTGGTCACCGGCAAGAGCTCCGGCGCCAGCCGGGCCATCGACACCGAGACCAACACCGGCCAGTACCTGTAAAAAGGGGATACCAGGACCTCGAACAAAGGAAACGCTCCGCGTCAGGTGACGCGGAGCGTTTCTTTGTTCGGCTGCTGAATATCAGGCGACCTTGACGACCCCGAGTTCGTTGGTGCCGGTGAGCAGTCGGTGATACGGCATCACCCGAACCGTGTAGCCGACGGGACCGGTCATCGGTAGTTGAACCGACACCTCGAAGATCGCTTCGCCACCGGGTTCGGCATGCTCGGTGACGAGGGACATCGTGGGCGTGGCCACCTGTGTCAGGTTCTCGGCCTCGTCGACGCGCCCGATGACGGCCTGGACCACCACCTGGTCGGCGCGTAGGCCGGCCAGATCCACATGGGCGGTCAACGTCATCGTCGAACCGAGCAGAGGTGTGTCGTCAAGACCTGCGCTGTCCACGTCGAGGACCTTCACCGACGGCCAGGACCGATCGACCTGGGCCCGGAACGCGGCCAGATCCTTGGCGCCCTCGAAATTGTTCGCCGTGGTGGCGTGTCCCGAAAGGGCTGCAGGCGCGTACAACTTCTCGGTGTAGTCGCGGACCATTCGCGACGCCAGCACCTGCGGTCCGAGTGTGTGTAGCGTGTGCCGCACCATCTCGACCCAGCGAGCCGGAACACCGTCGGTGCCGGCGTCATAGAACTTCGGAACCACCACGTTCTCCAGCAACTCGTACAGCGCAGCGGCTTCGAGGTCGTCGCGGCGTTCGTCGTCGGTCACCCCGTCCGCAGTGGGTATCGCCCAGCCGTTGGCGTGGTCGGACATCTCGTCCCACCAGCCGTCCATGATCGACAGGTTGAGGCCGCCGTTGAGCGCGGATTTCATGCCCGACGTCCCGCATGCTTCCATCGGCCGCAGCGGATTGTTCAGCCACACATCGCATCCGCCGTACAGATACCGCGCCATCGCCATGTCGTAGTCGGGCAGGAACACGATCCGGTGCCGGACGTCGTTGGCGTCGGCGAAGCGGACGATCTGCTGGATCAATGCCTTGCCGCCGTCGTCGGCGGGGTGAGCCTTACCTGCCACGACCAGCTGTACCGGACGATCTTTGTCGAGCAGGAGTGCTTTGAGCCGGTCGGTGTCACGCAGCATCAGGGTCAGCCGCTTGTAGGTCGCGGCCCGCCTGGCGAACCCGATGGTCAACACTCGCGACGAGAAAACACCTGCAGTCCAACCCAATTCGGCGGCAGAATAGCCCCGTTCGAGTCCGGAACGACGCAGGCGTCGCCGGACTTCGGCGACCAGTTCGGTGCGCAGGGTGTTGCGGGTTGCCCAGAGTTCGGTCGACGCCACGTTCTTCATCGCGGCGAGTGTCGCGGACTCGTCGGGCACACCTTCGCCACCGTCCGCGGCGAGTTCGGTCCACCGTGGTGAGCACCAGGTCGGGGCGTGCACACCATTGGTGACCGAACCGATCGGCACCTGCGAGGCATCGAACCCCGGCCACAAGGCCCCGAACATCTCCCGGCTGACCGCGCCGTGGAGTTTCGAGACACCGTTGGTCCGTTGACCCAGGCGCAAGCCCATGTGAGCCATGTTGAAGACACCCGGGTCACTTTCACTGCCCAGCTCCAGGATCCGCGACAGCTCCAGACCGGGTAGGAGAGTGGACTGCCCGTGATCGTCCCCGAAATACCGGCGAACCATGTCGACGGGGAAACGGTCGATCCCGGCAGGCACCGGGGTGTGGGTGGTGAAGACAGTCGATGCCCGCACCGCGGAGAGCGCCGAATCGAAGTCGAGGCCCGCTCCGCTGGGCGATACCAGTTCCCGAATACGTTCGGCGCCCATGAATCCGGCGTGACCCTCGTTCATGTGGAAGACGTCGGGGTCGGCCCGTCCCTGGATCCGCGTGTATTCACGAACGGCGCGCACGCCTCCCACACCGGCCAGGATCTCCTGTTTGATCCGGTGCTCCTGGTCGCCGCCGTACAGTCGGTCGGTCACAGCACGAAGGTCCGTGTCGTTGTCGGGTATGTCGGAGTCGAGCAACAGCAACGGGATTCGGCCGACGTCGGCAATCCACAGACGAGCCCGTAAGACACGGTTGTCGGGCATCGGCACACGAATCGTCACCGGGTTGCCGTCCTGGTCATTGACGGTGCGGACCGGCAGACCCTGTGGATCGAGGTTCGGGTACCGCTCGGTCTGCCAGCCGTCGGCGGTCAGCGACTGCCGGAAGTAGCCGGATCGATAGAGCAACCCGACACCGATCAACGGCAGCCCGAGATCCGACGCCGCCTTGAGGTGGTCGCCGGCCAGGATCCCCAACCCGCCGGAGTAGATCGGCAGGACCTCCGACACGCCGAACTCCATCGAGAAGTAGGCGATACCGGTCGGGAAACGGTTTCCAGAGGCGACCTGCTCCTGGAACCATCGCGGCTCAGCCAGGTACTCGTCGAGGTCGGCCGAGAGCGCACCCAGTCGGGCGAGGAAGTCGCTGTCGTCGGCCAGTTCGGTCAACCGGTCCGGCCCGATGTCGCCGAGAAGTCGCAGCGGATCTCGAACTGCGGACCACAGGTCAGGATCCATGGAGGAAAAGAGTTCCTGGGTGGCCGGATGCCACGACCAACGGAGATTGGTCGACAGTTTCGCCAGGGGCAGAAGGGACGGTGGCAGGTGAGCGCGGACGGTGAAGCGGCGCAGTGCTTTCACTGCGCAAACCCTACCCATCCGTACGCTCGTCCGCGACCGGAAGATAACGCACCGCTACGCTCAACCTCATGCAGCGCATAATCGGAACCGAAGTCGAATATGGAATCTCGGCTCCGAACGATCCAGGTGCCAACCCGATCATGACCTCGACGCAGGCCGTGCTCGCGTACGCGGCCGCGGCCGGAGTCCCACGCGCAAAGCGCACCCGATGGGACTACGAGCCCGAATCACCACTACGCGACGCCCGCGGATTCGACCTCGGACGCGGGTCCGGACCGGCCCCGATCATCGATGCCGACGAGGTCGGCGCCGCCAACATGATCCTGACCAACGGTGCCCGCCTCTACGTTGATCACGCCCATCCCGAGTATTCGGCGCCCGAGGTGACAGATCCGCTCGACGCGGTCATCTGGGACAAGGCAGGCGAACGGGTCATGGAGGCCGCCGCCCGGCATGTGGCCAGCGTGCCCGGTGCCCCGAAGCTGCAGTTGTACAAGAACAACATCGACGGCAAGGGCGCGTCGTACGGGACGCACGAGAACTACCTGATGGCCCGGTCGACCCCGTTCAACGCGGTGATCACCGGACTCACCCCATTTTTCGCCTCCCGGCAGGTCTTCACCGGCTCAGGACGAGTCGGCATCGGGCAGTCCGGCGACGAATCGGGCTTCCAGCTGAGCCAGCGTGCCGACTACATCGAGGTCGAGGTCGGCCTGGAAACCACCCTCAAGCGCGGCATCATCAACACCCGCGACGAGCCGCATGCCGATCCTGAGCGGTACCGCCGGTTGCACGTGATCATCGGTGACGCCAACCTCGCCGAGACCGCGACCTACCTGAAGGTCGGCACGACCTCGCTCGTGCTCGACCTCATCGAGGCCGGTATCGAACTGCGCGATCTCGAACTGGCCAGGCCCGTTCACGCCGTGCACGTCATCAGCCACGACCCGACCCTGCAGGCGACCGTTGCCCTTTCCGACGGCCGCGAGATGACCGCCCTTGCGCTCCAACGGATTTACCACGAGCGCGTCAGTGCGTTCCACGACGCGCATCACAGCGACGACGCCCGCGCCAAGGACGTCATCGACACCTGGGCCGACGTGCTGGACAAACTCGAGCGTGACCCGATGGAGTGTGCGGACCTGCTCGATTGGCCCGCCAAACTCCGGCTGCTCGAGGGCTTCCGTCAGCGCGAGAACCTGTCCTGGTCTGCGCCGCGGTTACACCTCGTCGACCTGCAGTACTCGGATGTGCGCCTGGACAAGGGTCTCTACAACCGTCTGGTCGCCCGGGGATCGATGAAGCGGCTGACCACCGAGCAACAGGTGATGGACGCGATCGGTAGTCCGCCCGAGAACACGCGTGCTTATTTCCGGGGTGAGTGTCTGCGTCGCTTCGGGGCCGACATCGCAGCCGCGAGTTGGGATTCGGTCATCTTTGATCTCGGTGGGGAGTCGCTGGTGCGGATTCCCACGCTCGAACCACTACGTGGTAGCCGGGCGCACGTTGGTGAACTGCTCGATTCGGTCGACTCCGCAGCCGAATTGGTCAACCAGCTCACCACCTAGGAACGACTCGGCCGGCAGCGAAATCGCCGCCTCCACACGTGCATATCCGTGGCCAGATCACTTTCGCCCGGTAGGGTGATAGAACGTACGGTCCCCGCGGGGCCGTGGTCTGAAGGAGGCAGCGATGGCGCAGGAACAAACCAAGCGCACGGGCGGTAATGACGACGACGGCGCCGGTGCAGATTCGGGTGCAGGTCAGGAACGCCGCGAGAAGCTGGCCGACGACACCGATGATCTGCTCGACGAGATCGATGACGTGTTGGAAGAGAACGCAGAGGACTTCGTCCGCGCCTATGTACAGAAGGGCGGCCAGTGACCGATCGGATCCGGTCCCTCGGCCAGGACATCTCCTCTTTTTCCGACTATCTGCGTAACAACGCACCAGATCTGTTGCCCAGGAACAGGGTTTCTCCGGATATGGCTGCAAACATCCCGCACGGCACCACCATCGTCGCCGTGGCCTATCCCGGCGGCGTCGTCCTGGCGGGTGATCGCCGTGCCACATCCGGCAATCTGATCGCCAGCCGCGACATGCGCAAGGTGTTCATCACCGATGAGTATTCGGCTGCCGGCATCGCCGGTACGGCGGGCGTGGCCATCGAGATGATCCGCCTGTTCGCCGTCGAACTCGAGCATTACGAGAAGATCGAGGGCGTTTCCCTCACCCTCGACGGCAAGGTGAATCGGCTCGCGTCGATGGTCCGGTCGAATCTCCAGGCCGCGATGGCCGGTCTGGCGGCGATTCCGCTGCTCGTCGGTTACGACCCCGACGGCATCGATCCGCAGCGCCCTGGCCGGATCTTCTCGTTCGACGTCGCAGGCGACCGCCACGAGGAGCATGGTGGCTACCAGGCCATCGGCTCGGGTTCGGTGTTCGCCAAGTCGGCCATCAAGAAGCTCTACCGCAGCGATCTCACCGCTGACGAGGCATTGTCGGTCGCCATCGAGTCGCTGTACGACGCTGCCGACGACGACTCTGCCACCGGTGGCCCCGACATGGTCCGTGGTCTCTATCCGACTGCCGTGACCGTCACAGCCGATGGTGCCGCGGAGGTTTCCGCGCCCACGATCGAGCAATCGGCCCGCGGCGTGATCAGCCGGCGTTCGGCGGATTACCGCGGAACCGACGATGAGGCCACCAACCGCGACATGAAGAAGGGCGGTGACGCATGACCTTCCCGTATTACGCCAGTGCCGAACAGATCATGCGCGATCGTTCGGAGTTGGCCCGCAAGGGCATTGCCCGCGGTCGTAGCGTCGTCGCACTGACCTACGCCGACGGCGTTCTGTTCGTGGCGGAGAACCCGTCGAACACGTTGCGCAAGGTCAGTGAAATTTATGACCGCATCGGATTTGCGGCGGTCGGCAAATACAACGAGTTCGAAAGCCTCCGCAAGGCCGGTATCCAGCACGCCGACATGCGTGGGTACAACTACGACCGCGCCGACGTCAGCGGATTGTCGTTGGCCAACGCGTACGCCAGCACGCTCGGTGCGGTGTTCACCGAACAACCGAAGCCCTATGAGGTCGAGTTGTGTGTGGCCGAGGTCAGTCGTCCGGGCAAGCCCGGGCCGTCGCAGCTGTACCGGATCACCTACGACGGGTCGATCGTCGATGAGACCCGCTTTCTTGTCATGGGCGGTGCCACCGAGTCGATCACGGCATCGATGAAGGATTCGTACGATTCCGAGGCAGATCTGAAGTCGGCGTTGGCGTCGGCGATAACGGCCCTGGAAACACCACCGGCAACCAACGGATCGTCGTCGAGCAGTGCCTCGACGCCCGAACCCCGCACACTGCAGCCGAGCGACCTCGAAGTGGCCATCCTCGACCACGGTCGCCCGCGCCGCGCGTTCCGGCGTCTGACGGGATCGACCCTGGTCGACCTCCTTCCGGCCCGCGAAACCGACAACTGAAACAGTTTTCTCTGGTCCCACGGCAGTAGGGTTGTAAACGTGCAGCGACGAATCATGGGTATCGAAACCGAGTTCGGTGTCACGTGTACTTTTCACGGGCATCGGCGGCTCAGTCCCGACGAGGTTGCGCGGTATTTGTTCCGCCGGGTGGTGTCGTGGGGACGGTCGTCCAATGTGTTCTTGCAGAACGGGGCGCGTCTGTACCTCGACGTGGGTTCGCACCCCGAGTACGCCACTGCCGAATGTGACAACCTGCAACAGCTGATCGAGCACGACCGGGCCGGTGAGCTGGTCCTCGAAGATCTGTTGATCGATGCCGAGCGGCGACTGGCCGACGAGGGTATCGGCGGCGACATCTATCTGTTCAAGAACAACACCGACTCGGCAGGCAATTCGTACGGCTGCCACGAGAACTATCTGGTGGTCCGGGCGGGGGAGTTCTCACGAATCTCCGACGTCCTGCTCCCGTTCCTCGTCACCCGGCAATTGATCTGTGGTGCCGGCAAGGTGCTGCAGACACCGAAGGCCGCCACGTTCTGTCTGTCCCAGCGGGCCGAGCACATCTGGGAAGGTGTGTCGTCGGCGACCACTCGAAGTCGCCCGATCATCAACACCCGCGACGAACCCCACGCCGACGCGGAGAAGTACCGGCGCCTGCATGTGATCGTTGGCGATTCGAACATGGCCGAGACCAGCACGATGCTCAAGGTCGGATCGGCTGCCCTGGTGCTGGAGATGATCGAGGCCGGAGTCGCGTTCCGTGACCTGGCCCTCGACAACCCGATCCGGGCCATCCGCGAGGTCTCGCACGATCTCACCGGCAGTCGTCCGGTCCGGCTTGCCGGCGGACGCACGGCCAGCGCGCTCGACATCCAGCGCGAATACCACTCCCGCGCGGTCGAGCACCTGAAGACCCGTGAGCCGAATCAGCAGATGACACAGGTGGTCGATCTCTGGGGTCGGATGCTCGACGCCGTCGAACAGCAGGATTTCGCGAAGGTCGACACGGAAGTCGACTGGGTGATCAAGCGCAAGTTGTTCCAGCGCTACCAGGACCGGTACTCGATGGACCTGTCCGATCCCAAGATCTCGCAACTCGATCTCGCGTATCACGACATCAAGCGTGGTCGTGGTGTGTTCGACCTGCTGCAGCGTAAGGGGCTGGCCGCACGGGTCACCACGGACGAAGCGATCCAGGCAGCGGTGGACACGCCGCCCCAGACGACTCGGGCCAAGCTCCGCGGAGACTTCATCGCCGCCGCGCAGAAGGCGGGCCGCGACTTCACCGTCGACTGGGTGCACCTCAAGCTGAACGACCAGGCCCAACGCACAGTGCTCTGCAAGGATCCGTTCCGCAACGTCGATGAGCGCGTCGAACGCCTGATCGCCTCTATGTGAAAGCCAGTGTCCTAGTCTGGTCCGGTGGCGACCAACAAGGTTGAACGGCTGATGAACCTGGTGATCTGCTTGCTGTCCACCAGTCAGTATCTTTCCGCCGACCAAATCCGCAGTAGCGTGATCGGATATCAGGATTCGAAGTCCGATGAGGCCTTCAACCGGATGTTCGAGCGCGACAAGAACGAGCTCCGCGACCTCGGCATTCCGGTGGAAACAGGTCGGTCCTCGGGGTTCTCGGCCGTCGATGGGTACCGGATCAACCGGTCCGAGTACGAGCTTCCCGACATCTCGCTCGATCCCGACGAAGCCGCCGCGGTGGCCCTCGCCGCAGCGCTGTGGGAATCGCCGGAGCTTGCGGCGTCAAGTCACAGCGCGCTGATGAAGTTGCGGGCGGCAGGCGTCGAGATGGATCCGGGGTCAGCGTTTGACGAGAACTCCACGGCACTTCATTCGAGTGCCCCGCAAGGCATCGGATCGCCCGCGGTCCTCGGTGCATTGCTGTCCGCGCTCGACGAGAACAGGCCGGTCCGCTTCGAGCACCGGCCCGGCCCGACGTCACCGCATGTGACACGGACCGTCGAACCGTGGGGCGTGGTCACTCATCTCGGGCGGTGGTATCTCGTCGGACATGATCGCGACCGTGGACAGACCCGTACCTATCGGCTCACCCGCATCCTGTCGGTGACCCCCTTCGGCAAGGCCGGTGAACTGACCCGTCCGAGCAACATCGATCTTCGCCAGATCGTCGCCGATGCCGTCGACCGATCCGGTCCTGCCGTCACCGCCCGGGTGTGGGTCGCCGAGAACCGGGCCGCCGGTTTGCGCCGCATAGCGACGTCGGCTCAGCCAGGGGAACACGATGGTCGCGCAGGCAGCATCCTGAGTATCGCGATGAGGTCGACCGATGGACTCACCCGTCAGGTGCTCGGCGCCGGTACCGATGCGTTTGTACTCGATCCGCCGGAATTGCGTGACAACGTGATCGACGAACTCAAGTTCCTCAGTGAGGGGGCCCGATGAGTGCTGGTACCGATCGACTCAACCGCATGCTGGCCATGGTTCCGTACTTCCTGGCCCATCCCGGCGTCAACGCGGCAAAGGCCGCGGTCGACCTGGGAACCACCCCCAAGCAGGTCCTCGAGGATCTCCAGCAACTGTGGATGTGTGGCCTACCGGGATACACGCCGGGCGACCTGATCGATTTGTCGTTCACACCGGGCAGCGTCGAGGACGGCGTTGCGGTGACGTTCTCCGCCGGCATCGATCGGCCGTTGAAACTGACCGGTTCGGAGGCCGCACCACTACTGGTGGCGCTGCGCTCGTTGATCGATGCGTCCGGGGTCGTGGACCCCGCCGCAGCTCGACGGGCCATCGCGAAGATCGAGAACGCGATGGGATCGCGCCTCGGTGAGGCGGTCACCGAGACGCCGACCGACCTGTCCACCACCGGTGACTCCGACGCAGTGACCGCGGTGCGGGAGGCCGTTCGCGGCCACCGCGCGGTACGGCTGCGCTATTACTCGGCGACGCGGGACGTCGTCGGGGACCGGGTGGTCGATCCGATCCGCATCCAGGCGATCCAAGGCCGTGGGTATCTCGAAGGCTGGTGCCGCAGCAGCGAAGGCATTCGGTTGTTCCGCTTCGACCGGATCGAAGCGGCCACGGTGCTCGATGAGCCGAGTTCGCCGCCGCCCTCCATCAATGGCAGCGCGCTGGCCCTGTTCGACAGCGACTCCGATCTACCCGAGGCAGTCATCGAGATCGATCAGGATGTGGTCTGGGTTCTCGACTATTACCTGATCGAGCCCCTGGACCCCGAAGGTCTGGCCGGCTCGCAGGGGCCGGTGGTTGCCACCATGAGGTACGGGTCGGCCGACTGGCTGACCCGGTTCATCCTCGGCTTCGGCGGCAAGATCAGGGTCCGCAACCCCGAGGTGGCCGACGAGGTCCGCTCGAGAGCAGCCGCCACGCTCGCCATGTACGGCTGACGCTCACCGCAGGCGAGCTGGGAGGTAGCTGTGAGCCCGCTGTTCAACCCGTTAGGGTTGGTCCAAGTCCGGTAGCATTGCGGAGGAACTCAATGGGAGAGGTAACTGCACAATGAATGCATTACAGCCATGGCACATCATTCTTGTGGTGGTCGTGTTCTTGATCCTTTTCGGATCGAAGAAGCTGCCGGACGCCGCGCGCGGTCTGGGTCGTTCGATGCGCATCTTCAAGAGTGAGGTCAAGGAGATGCAGAACGAGAACAACTCCGACAAGCCCGCATCGGCGCAGACTCCCGAGTCGCGGCCGCAGATCACTTCGGGTCTTGACGGAACACCGACGAATTCATCCGAATCCGAACGTCGTTCTGCCTGATCTTCGTCCTCGCCGTTTTGGTGGGTGGGTCACTGATATCTCGGTGACCCGCCTACAACCGACCCCTGAGTAGTCGACCACGTGCGCATACCTTTTGACCCTCGGCGCCGTAAGCGCAAGGTGAATCCCGACGGCACCATGTCGTTGGTCGACCACCTCCGTGAGCTGCGAAACCGACTGCTGATCTCCGTCCTTGCGATCGCTCTCACCACAATCCTCGGATTTGTCTGGTACTCGCACGGCTTCCTGGGCCTCTCGTCGCTCGGCGACCTGCTGCGCCAGCCCTACTGCGACCTGCCTGCGTCCTCACGGGCCAATCTCACCGGCGACGACACCTGTCGACTCCTGGCAACAGGCCCGTTCGACCAGTTCATGCTCCGCCTCAAGGTGGCCATGACCGCCGGCATCGTCATGGCTTGTCCCATCTGGTTCTACCAACTGTGGCAGTTCATCACGCCCGGCATGGTCGAGAAGGAACGCAAGTATGCGGTCACCTTCGTCGCCTTCGCCGCCGCGTTGTTCCTGGCCGGAACAGTGCTCGCTTACCTGGTGATGGCCAAGGCCTTCGAGGTCTTGTTGACCATCGGCGACAACGTACAGATCACGGCACTCGCCGGTGACCAGTACTTCAGCTTCCTCATCCATCTGCTGATCATCTTCGGGGTGAGCTTCGAGCTGCCGCTGCTGATCGTCGCGCTGAACATGGTCGGGGTGTTGACCTACGCGCGGTTGAAGTCGTGGCGCCGGGGCCTGATCTTCGGCATGTTCGTTTTCGCTGCTCTGTTCACCCCTGGCTCGGATCCGTTCACCATGCTGGCACTGGCCGGGGCGCTGACTATCTTGCTGGAGATCGCGATCCAGGTCGCTCATCTGCACGATTACCGCAAAGCGAAGCGTGAGGCCCACGAATGGGGCAACGTGAGCGACGACGAAGCCGCTCCGATCGGTTCGGCAGGCCCGGTCGGGCATGTTCCTGATCCGGTGCAACCACCAGAACCGGTGTCGGCGACGTCCCGAGGCAGTGGAGCCGATCTCTACGATGACACTCTCTGATACGCGGACCGAACTCGAGAAGTTCGCCGGGCGGCAGGCATTTGCGCTCGATCCGTTCCAACGTGACGCCTGCGTCGCCCTGGAAGACGGCCACGGTGTTCTCGTCTGCGCGCCGACCGGTGCCGGCAAGACCATCGTCGGTGAGTTCGCCGTGCACCTGGCGCTCGCCGGTGGCTCGAAGTGTTTCTACACCACGCCCATCAAGGCGCTGAGCAACCAGAAGTTCGCCGATCTGGTTCGCGCGCACGGGGCCGAGTCCATCGGTTTGCTGACCGGCGATTCGTCGATCAACTCCCACGCACCGGTCGTCGTCATGACCACCGAAGTGCTGCGCAACATGATCTACGCGAATTCGCCTGCGCTGCAGAACCTGTCGCATGTGGTGATGGACGAGGTCCACTTTCTTGCCGACCGGTTCCGCGGAGCCGTCTGGGAAGAGGTCATCCTGCATCTAGAACCCTCGGTGCGGGTGGTGAGCCTGTCGGCGACGGTCAGCAACGCCGAGGAGTTCGGATCCTGGATTCAGACCGTGCGCGGCGACACCACCGTGATCGTCGACGAACATCGTCCGATCCCGCTCAATCAGCACATGCTGGTGGGCAATCGATTGTTCGATCTGTTCGACCATCGTGACCCCAAGGCGCCGAACAAGAAGCCCGCGGTCAATCCGGAGCTGACCCGCTACATCCGGCAACGTGAACTTGCCTCGCGGCGAGATGACGATTTCTCCGCCCGCGGTCCACGGGGACGTGGCCAGCGCAGTGATCATCGTCGGAGCGGTGTACGTCCGGTGCCACGACCAGAACTCGTCGCACGACTCGATCGCGATGGCCTGCTTCCCGCGATCAGCTTCATCTTCTCGCGAGCCGGCTGTGAGGGCGCGTTGAGCCAGTGTCTGCGTTCTGGCCTGAGACTGCTCGAGCAGGATCAGGTCGAGCAGGTGAATCTGATCGTCGACAAGTACGTCGCCGAGTTGACCGCTTCAGACCAGGACGTGCTCGGTGTCCACAGCTGGCGCGAGGGCTTGACCCGGGGATTCGCGGCGCACCACGCCGGACTGCTGCCCGCTTTCCGGCACGCGGTGGAAGAGCTGTTCGTCAACGGTTTGGTCAAGGTCGTATTCGCCACCGAGACACTGGCTTTGGGTATCAACATGCCGGCCCGTTCCGTGGTGCTGGAGCGGTTGATCAAGTACAACGGTGAGTCGCACAACGATCTGACGCCAGGGGAGTACACCCAGTTGACGGGCCGGGCCGGTCGTCGCGGGATCGACGTCGAAGGCCACGCCGTCGTTGTCTGGACCGAAGATCTCGACCCCACCCGGGTGGCAGGCCTCGCCGGTGCCCGCACGTTCCCGCTGCGCAGTTCCTTTGCGCCGGAATACAACATGGCTGTCAATCTCATCGGCCGTCTGGGACTGGCCGGTTCACGCAATCTGCTGGACCGCTCGTTTGCGCAGTTCCAAGCCGACCGGTCGGTGGTCGGACAAGCCCGGCAGATCGATACCGCACGCCGCCAGCTTCGCAAGATCGAGGTGGAACTGGAAGCGCGGGCCGAGGGCCGCGGCCTCGACGCCGGGATCGACGGCTTCCTCGGATACACCCGCCTGCGTGAAGAGATCCGGGCTCGAGAACGCTCGCTGAAGTTCGAGAACCGAATGGCTGTGCAGCAGAGCACTGTTGAAGATCTGGCCGCCCTCAAGCGCGGGCAGGTCATCGGTCTTGCCGGTGGTCGCCATCGTGGTCTGGCCGTGGTTCTGGAACCCGCGACCGACATGCGTGACCCAAAACCGTTGGTGCTCTGTGAGGATGCCTGGGCCGGCCGGGTTGGTCCGCGTGATTTCCTCAATCCACCACAGGTGCTCGGTCATATGCGTCTGGCCAAACAGGTCGATCGTCGTACCGGCCGCGGGCGCCGCGACCTCGCCTCGGCACTGCGCTCCACGGGCATCGACATGCCCCGCGGCAAACAGACCAAGCGCACCCGCGCTGCCGATGACCCGGACCTCAATCGTCTGCGCACCGAGTTGCGTGAGCACCCGGCACATCAGATCCCCGCGCACGACGAATTGTTCCGCCTCGCAGAACGCCGAAACCGGGTGTCGCGGGAGATCGCGGCGCTCGAGGAATCGGTATCGGCCCGCACGTCCACGCTGGCCGTCAACTTCAATCGGGTCGTCGCAGTGCTCACCGAACTCGGCTACCTCGAGCAGGTCGAACACAAGTCGAACGGCGACATGACCGTCACGCCTGCCGGTGAGATCTTGAGCCGGGTCTACAGCGAGAGCGACCTGCTCATCTGTGAGTGCATCCGCACCGGTCTGTGGGACCACCTGGCTGCAGCTGAACTCGCGGCTGTTGCCTCGTCGGTGGTGTACCAGTCCCGCCGCGATTCGTACGGCGGAGCGGATCTGGTGACCGGCGTTTCCACGGTCCGAGAAGCCTTGAGCCGCACGCATGCCGCATGGAAAGACCTGGCACGTATCGAGATGAGCCACATGGTCGAACCCACACGCGAACCAGATGCCGGTTTCGCCACGGCCATTCACCTGTGGGCGACGGGCCGCGGACTGACCGAGGTGCTCGCGGCGGCAGGCGAGCAGGGCACATCACTGCCGGCCGGAGACTTCGTTCGTTGGAGCCGGCAGGTCATCGACCTCCTCGAACAGATGCGGGTCGCAGCGGGCCTCGGCGGAACAGATCGCTCGAAACTGGCCCAGTCGGCGGCAGCGGCGATCACGGCGATCCGGCGCGGAGTTGTGGCTGTCGAACTCGGCTGAGCGCCCGCGAGTTCTCGCCGAGCGCCTGCCTGAATGGCCATGGGTTGTGCGGTATGTTCGGGGTTCGGAAGTCCTGGACTTGCGATCGCGCGACGCGGACATGTGGAGGGGAAATACATGAGCGGGCCCAACGACCCGAACAACCAGGGTGGCGGTTCGGCACCCGGGCAGTGGCAACCAGGACAAGGGCAGCCAGGACAAGGGCAGCCGGGTCAGAATCCTGACCCGTGGAACCAACAGACCTATGGTTACCCGACCGGCGGGCAGCCGCCGCAGGGCCAACCGCCACAACAGGGTTGGGGCCAGCAGCCTCCGCAGCAGCCCGGTCAGTACGGGCAGCCGGAGCAGTATGGCCAACCGGGACAATATGGCCAGCCAGGACAGTACGGCCAGCAGCCGCAATATGGTGCGCCGCAGGGCCAACCGGGACAGTACGGTCAGCCGGGACAGTACGGCCAACCCGGTCAGCCCGATCAATACGGTCAACCAGGTCAGTATGGCCAGCCAGGACAGTACGGTCAGTCCGGTGGCGACCAATTCGCAGGGATGACGCCGCCGAAGAACTCGAAGAAGCTGCCGCTGATCATCGGCGCCGCAGTGGTCGGTGTCATCGTCGTCGTCCTGGCGGTCACGGCGTTCTGGCTTCCGGGCTTTGCAGTGACGAAGGTGCTCAGCCAAGACGCCGCTCAGAAGGGCGTGGCGTCGGTTCTGGAGAACGACTACCAGGCCAAAGACGTCGAGAACGTCCAGTGTCCCGAAGATCAGGAAATCAAGAAGGGCAACAGCTTCACCTGCACTGCGACCGTTGCCGGCGCGAACCAGCAGGTCAAGATCACCTTCCTTGACGACGAAGGCAAGTACGAGGTCGGTCAGCCGACCACACAGTAGGCAGTCGGTCGGTGGGTGGGCGGTTCAGCCCACCTGCCAACCGAGCGCCTTGCCCAGTCGGCCGATCGACGAGCCCACACCGAGTTCTTCGATCAGGTCGGCCAGCGCTGCCGGGTCAGCGGGCTCGGAGGGCAGACGACCGTCGCTGTCGCCGATGATCTCGGCGTCGGTCTTCACGAATACAACGGTGCGAGCCGCGCGCAGGTAGTCCGCGCCTTCCGCGAGTGATTTGCGTTGGCGCGGTGAAATCCGCTTGTCCGTCGTGGTTGATGCCACGCGTTCGAGTTCGTCCAGGTTTCCGAACTCGTGCAGCAGTTTTGACGCGGTCTTCTCACCGATACCGGTGACGCCCGGCAGCCCATCGGACGGATCGCCCCGCAGAATCGCCATCTCGGCGTAGGCGGAACCCGGATTCGATGTTGGTACGTCGTACTTCTCGGCCAGTTCTTGTGGCCCGAACATCTCCGCCTTGGCCAGGCCGCGGCCCACGTACAGCACGCGCACCGGAACTGGATCGTCGGAAACAACCTGCAGTAGGTCACGATCGCCGCTGACCACTACCACCGGATCCACCGCCTCGGAGTCCGCGAGGGTCCCGATGACGTCGTCGGCCTCGCAGCCCTCCGCGCCCGCGGTCGCAATTCCGGCGGCGGCCAGGATCTTCATGATCATGTCGACCTGGGGTGTCAGCGTGTCGGGAACCTCTTCCGAGCCGTCGGTGGCGCCTTCGGCCACGCGATGCGCTTTATACGACGGGATGAGGTCGGTGCGGAAAGCCGGACGCCAGTCGAGGTCCAGACACACGATCAGGCGCTGCGGGTGCTCCCGGGTGACAAGTGACGCGATCATGTCGACGAATCCGCGGACCGCGTTGACCGGACGCCCGTCAGGAGCGGTCATCTTCTCGGGCAGGGCATGAAAGGCCCGAAACCAGAGGCTGGCACCGTCGAGCAACATCACTGGAGCAGTCATGCCTAAACCATGCCAGATCGGCGCCGTCCATCAGAGCACTGCGGTCAGGTGGCGCTGCGTTCGTCCGAACCCAGGACATCGAGAACGGCCAGTTGAGACTCGGCGTCGCCGGTGAGTGGTTGACTTGAGGGGCCTTGTCGCAAAGCGATTTTCACGTCTGCACGGCTGATATTCGCAGGTACGGTCGACGCCACGAAGGACAGCAGCAAGTCGACGAATCGGTCTGGATCGTCCCGGAACGGGAAGTGACCGGCCTTGTCGAAGATGACCAACTGCGAGCCGGGCATTGCGCTGTGGAGCATGTGGGCGTGCTGCACCGGGATGACCTGATCGTCCGAACCCCATACGATCAGCGCCGGGATACCTGCGCTCAGATAACAGCGATCGAGCATGGTCACCACTTGGCCACGCCAGTCGACGGCCGATCGAAGGGTTCGGGCGAAGACCTCGGCCGACCCCTTCTCCGGCATCCGTTCGAGCACCCGAACGATCTCGTTGTTGTCCCGGAACAGTGCAACGGGCAGATGATCACGCAGCGTGCGTGAAGCCGCTGCGAACGTAGAAAACACTCCTGGGAGTGAGACAGCGGCCAGCGCGTACTCGGAAAACGGTAGTGACAGCGCGCGCAGGACCGGATTGACGTCTTTGGTGACGCCGCCGGTACCGACCAGAACCAACCGTTCGACCATCTCGGGGAACTGGTAGGCGAACTGCCCGGCCACACCACCGCCGAGCGAATGGCCGACGATCGTCACGCGTTCGACGTCAAGGTAGGCCAGCAGATCCCGCATTCCGTTGGCAAAAGCGGGCACGGAGTAGTCGGCGCGCGGACGATCGGAGAATCCGTGTCCGAGAAAGTCCGGTGCGATGACCGTGTACTTTTCGCTGAGCTGGGTGAACACCGGTTCCCAGGCCAGGGAGTTGTCGCCGATTCCGTGCAGCAAAAGCAGCGCCGGGCCCGATCCGGCCATCCGGTAGGCACGCTTGTATCCGTGCAGATTTGCGAACTGGACCTGAGAATCATCGGTCGGAACAGCCCGTAATCGACGTCGTACGCCTTCACGGTCCACGGTGACCTCCTGGTTTTCCTCAGAACTAAATATCTTTCGTTGCCCCTATTCTCCGCGCAAGACGGGGTTTCCGCCCGGTTAAAGATCACTCATCGCATGTTGTGATCGGAGTGGGACACACTTCCGATGGTTTGTGACGAAGGTCAGGGCGCCGCCAACACCAAGAACTCGGCGACCGATAGCCTTGAATCCATGGCGGATCAGCGATTCTCGGCAGCGGTGTACAAGTCACGTCTGGATCGGGCGCAGGAGTTGACGGCGAAAGCCGGTCTGTCGGCGCTCTTCATCACTCCCGGACCCGACCTGCGATATCTGACGGGCTCACGAGCGACGACATTCGAACGGCTCACCGCCCTGGTGATCAGTCCGGAGCGCGCTCCCGAAGTGGTTGTGCCACGACTGGAGTTGGCGGCGCTACGGGAATCGGCCGTCGGTGAGCTCGGACTGAGCGTTCACGATTGGGTCGACGGCCAGGATGCGTACGCACTGGCGGTTGGAGCCGCCGGGGGAGCCGGCGGCCGTTACGCGGTCTCCGACGCCACCCCTGCGCTGCACACCGTCCCGCTGGCAGGGCATTGGGGCGGCGCACCGGAACTTGCCACTGCCGTGCTGCGTGAACTGCGAATGATCAAGGATGACGCCGAGATTGAAGCACTGCGCCGCGCAGGTGCCGCGATCGACCGAGTGCACGCCCGAGTGGGGGAATGGCTGAAAGCCGGCCGCACCGAACGTGAAGTCGCGGCCGACATCGATGCCGCCATCCTTGCCGAAGGGCACACCCGGGCCGAGTTCATCATCGTCGGATCCGGTCCCAACGGCGCCGATCCCCATCACGAGGTCTCAGATCGGGTGATCGAGGACGGCGACATGGTGGTCGTCGACATCGGCGGACCCGTCGCGCCGGGATACAACTCCGATTGCACCCGAACCTACTGTGTCGGAACGCCTTCCGATGCGATCGCACGGCAGTATGAGTGGCTACAACAAGCTCAGCGAGCCGCTGTGGCCGCCGTCCGCCCCGGCGTCACCGCCGAGCAGGTCGATGCCGCGGCCCGGGACGTGCTCGCAGCCGCCGGACTGGCTGACAAATTTGTTCACCGCACCGGCCACGGCATCGGACTGTCCGTCCACGAAGAGCCATATATCGTTGCAGGCAATGGTATTCCACTGCGCCCGGGCATGGCATTCAGCATCGAACCCGGCATCTACTTCTCCGGCAGTTGGGGTGCGCGCATCGAAGATATCGTTGTCGTCACCGATGATGGCTGCGAAGCATTCAATTCCCAACCGCACGAACTGAAGTCGGTCTGAACTAGGTTCTCAACCTATCATATTGATTCGAATAAACGTTCGACTTTTGGTGTCCTCCGAGGTAGACTGATTGAAAGAGTTCGATCAGATGTGCTGGGGGGCATGATGACTGACGATCCATCTGATGAAGTCGGGGTTGATTCTTCGGTTCCGGTGTTGGTGCGTAAGTACCTCGAGTTGGAGTTGCTGGTTGCCGATATCGCGGACTGCGCTGATTCCGATATGTCTGGGGCGGAAGTCAATGAGCTTGTGCGGGTGCATGAACGGATAGTTTGCAAGCTTGAGTTCACCGGGTTGCGGCACCTGTTGCGGGTTTCAGATCGATCATCGTTTACCGAAGCCGGGTACTCGTCACTGTTCGGGTTCACCCGCAGCGAGTTGCGGCTGACCAAAGGCCAAACCTCCTCCCGAATTCGCGGCCTGGAGGCAGTCGGCCGATTCCACACGATGCAGGGTGAGGAGTTGGCGCCGAAATGCCCTGCCGCCGAACAGGCCTGGGCTCACGGGCTGATCGGCGCCTCGCATATGGATGTGATGCTGGATGTGCGCAAACACATTCCGTCCGCGGCTGATCCGGCCGTGTATGACGTGGTCGATCATTGGATGACCGAAGAAGCCGTTGGTCAGGACCCCACCCAATTGGCCGCATCGGGCCGTGCGGTGTTGGCCCGAGTCGATCCCGACGGCCGGCTGACCGACGATTCGGATCGGGCGCGTAAACGCAGTGTGAGTCTGGGTGATCAAGGGGTAGACCTGATGGCCAAGATCTCCGGCACCCTGGATCCGGAAACGTTGGCGATGTTCAAGACCGTGATGGATGTCTGGGCTGCCCCGGGGATGAACAACCCGGCTGACCCGAACTCGCCGACCGGGGCCTCCGATGATCCGAAACAAGATGCAGAGCTGATCAAGGCGGCCGCCGAACGTGATACCCGCTCCAAGGGCCAACAACATCACGACGCGCTCAAGGCGATCCTGAAAACAATTCTGGAATGCAACCTGCTCGGCAAGTCCCATCGGGGTTTGCCGGCGCAGTTGATCATCACGATGACCAAAGCGCAGCTCGACGACTGTGCGGGGATCGCCAGAACGGCGTCGGGAGTGGATATTCCGGTCAAAGAGGCCCTGCACCTGGCAGCGCGGTCCGACAAATATTTGGCCGTGTTCGCTGACCACTCCGCGGAGGTGTTGTATCTGGCCCGGACCAAACGGACCGCGCAGAAAGGCCAGCGGCTCGCGTTGTTCGTCCGGGATCGGGGTTGTTCGCATCCAGGCTGCACCAATCCAGCGACCTGGGTCGAGGCCCATCACCTGCTTGCATGGATCAACGGTGGTCTGACCGACATCAACATGATGGGATCCGCCTGCCCGCCGCATCACAAACTCATCGGTGATGGTCCACATCAGTGGCAGACAATCATGATCACCGAAGGCCCCGACACGGGTCGAGTCGGCTGGATACCGCCGGCGTCGGTTGATCCGGAACGCACACCGCGGGTCAATCGCGCCCAGCACGTCAACGAAACCTTCGCAGCGGCCTGGCAAAAAGTCCTCGCCGACCGCCAGGCGGTGTTGGCCGAAAAGCTGGCGGAACCGACCGGCGGCGAACCCGAGGTCCAACCCGATCCCGAACCGGATAGTCCTGACCAGGATGCGTAGCGCCTTTTTTAGGCGGTGACCATCAGCGATTGCGAACCAAGTACGCGTTCGACGTTGATCTGTATGACCACGCGGCGTGGGTTCACTTTGGGTTCTTTGTAGCGCGCGGCATAGCGGCGGACACCTTCGGCGACAGCGTCTGGGTCACGATGGACCGATGCCTTGCCTTCCAGCGTCAACCACTGCGGACCGTTCACCTGGAACACGGCGGCGTATCCAGCCCGGTCGACATTTTTCACCTTCTGGCTGCCTTCGAAGGTGATCACGCGTGCGATTTTCGTCTCGGCGTCGTAGGTGAATCCCACAGCAACAACATGAGGAGTCCCCGATGCACGGACGGTGGTCAGGCTCCCGAGGTGGCGCTCGGTGAGGAAGTCCAGTGCTGCGGGGGTGAGGTCGTCTGCTGTTTTGGGCACAAGCCGACCTTAGCCAAGTCGCTATCCGATCAAGCGCCCCCTGTGCGGCAGGCATGTCTGGACACCACGTCGCATACCCATCTATTGGACCTCTATGCACTCAGCCTAGACGTCGTGCGATAGTCACGTGATGACCGATCAACACGTTGAAGCACTGGAACTTGTTCGCGGACAGAATGTTTCCGTTGAATCCATAAGCCAGGGTAACGATATTCTGTCTGTCGGCGTCGTGAGCCGCTTTCCCGGTGAGACTGCAATAACGCCCGACGTGAGCATCTTGCTGCTGGATGCGACCGATAAGGTTCGATCAAACTCGGATTTCGTCTTTTACAACCAACGCGAGGGAGCCGGCGGAGCCGTTCGGCTCGAGGACAGTGAAGCCGGCGACGCCGATTCGGCCACTCTTTCAACCCAGCCCGGTGACGGTGACCTACTGTGCGTGGACTTTGCCGGTTTGCCAGAAGAAGTTCAGCGCGTGGTGGTTGCGGCCAGCCTCGACGGCGAATCCGAATCGACCTTCGCTGAAGCGAAAGATCTCGAAATTACCGTGATGCCGGGGGATTCAGCGACTCCGACAGCAGTATTCAATCTGTCAGTCGAAGAACCTGTCCTGGCACTGTTGTTCGGCGAATTCTATCGACGCGGCTCTTCGTGGAAGTTTCGGGCGATTGGTCAGGGGTATGCGGGTGGACTCGCTGCGTTGGCAGCGGAGTTCGGTGTCGAGATCGACGATCCCACCGAATCTGGTGGCGACGATTCATCCGGTGCGGATACTGCCACGGTCGAGGCCCAGGAAACCGCATCGGCAGATCTGGATGCTGCTCCTGCTGTCATCGCGGTGGAAGCCGAGCCAGTCGCGACCAAACCGTCGGTGAAATCTTCAATGACCACCAGAAAGACAGTCCGCCCGCCGAAGTTGCCATCCTGGTCGTTGGTGCCCGAACTGGCCGAAGGGGGCGCGGAATGGGATCGCTCTCGCCTGTTCTCGGTGTCCGCAATCGGTACCGGTGATGAACGCGAACGACGTGCGGTCTCAGCGCTCTTGGCTGTGATGGCCGGGGTACGAGAGTTCGGCCGTGAGATGGTTGCGCGTAGTGGCGGACCGGCAGGATCGATCGAGACGTTCATCGAGCCCGAGTTCGATTGGAATGAAAAGAAGCTTCGCCCCGACGGATTGATCAGAATTACTCGCGGAGCGAAGCAGTGGACTGCGCTGATAGAGGCGAAGTCCTCGTCAGCCAAGCTCACCACCGACCAAGTCGAGACCTATATCGACATCGCCCGTAGCCTTGGATTCGACGCCGTGATCACGGTCAGTAATCAGTTGCTGGGTGCACATGACCAACACCCCGTGGTAGTTCATAAACGGAAACTGAAAAAGGTTTCACTACACCATCTTTCGTGGGATGAGATTAGATCCGTTGCGATTCAGATGTCGATGCACAAACAAGTCCAAGACTCGACTCAGGGTTGGATCTTGCAAGAGTTTGTCAGGTACCTGCAACATCCAAAATCCGGACTACATGGCTTCACTGATATGGGGGCGCAATGGGGTCAGGTTCGAGATGCAGTGAAGACCAAGACGCTCAGTGCCGACTCCAAAGGCGCGATCGAGGTATGCAATCTGTTTGATCAGTTGGTCCGGCATATCGGCCACGACCTCTCGTGCTTACTGAGCGCGGACGTGAGACCGATCTTCCCACGGTATCGACCGGACAGCACAAGCCGGATTCAACAGCTGGCGGACTCGGGTTTCATGTTCGGCTCACTGCGTATCCCTGGCGCGACCGGAACATTGACGCTGGCCATCGATCTTCGGTCCGACGTCCTGGAGTGCTCGACCATCATCGACGCCCCTCGCGAAGGACGTCCGGCAACTCGTATCAATTGGATCGTCAAACAGATCCCGGATGCCCATGCAGACACCCGGATCGAATCAATCTTGGCGGGGCGTCCGTCGTCCAACGTGGGTGCGTTGTTGGGAGTCCTCCGCGAGAAGCCCGAGGCGCTCCTTCCCACGGATGGAAAGCTTCCCAAACAGTTCAAAATCACCCGCGCCCACACGCTGGCCCGGAACCGCGGCAACGTCGTCATCTCAGCGAACAAACTCGTTGAAGAGTTCTATCGAGACATCCTGCAGGTGATCCGCGCACCGAAGAAGCCCAGCCCGGTGAAGGAGTGACTGCAGCTCCGAAGTGAGTCGTTTGGGATACTGGCCCGGTGAGTAATGGGCGAGTGGTTGTGCTGTTCGGTGGTCGCAGTGAGATCGGGCTGGAGGTGGCAGCCCGGATCGCAGCAGGGGCGACCGTGATCTTGGCGGCTCGGAGGTCGACTGACCTCGATGATCAGCGCGAACGACTGGAATCCGAGAATGCGGCGGCAGTTCATACGGTTGAGTTCGACGCAAACGACACCTCAGCGCATGAAGGGTTGATCCGCCAGATAGTTGCTGAACACGGTCCCATCGACGATGCGATCGTTGCCTTTGGCATCCTCGGCGATCAGGCGAGAGCAGAGGTCGACAGCGCCCACGCACTACAGATCGCGCACACCGACTACCTCGCCCAGATCAGCGTGCTGACCCCGTTGGCCGTCGCAATGCGGGCTGCGAAACGCGGCAACATCGTCGTCTTCTCATCTGTGGCCGGCGTTCGGGTCCGGCGTGCCAACTACGTCTACGGCTCAACCAAAGCCGGGCTCGACGGCTTTGCCAGCGGATTGTCAGATGCATTGCACGGCAGTGGGGTACACCTATTACTCGTCCGCTCCGGATTTGTCATCGGCAGCATGACAAAAGATCTGATGGCCTCCGGGACCAAACCCGCTCCGATGTCGAGCACCGCGCCGCAGGTTGCCGATGCAGTGGTCAAAGCGCTACACCGAGGTAAGCATGTGGTCTGGGTCCCCGGAAAGCTACGTCCTGTCTTCTTTGTGATGAAGCTCCTGCCCCAGGCGATCTGGCGACGGATGCCTCGATGACTGATCTGAAGTTTGTGGTCGTCGGCATCGGCGCGGACGGCTGGGACGGCCTGTCCGGAAACTCGCAGCGCGAATTGCGCTCTGCCACCGAGATCTACGGTTCTGCGCGCCAGCTGGATCTGTTGGCGCCACTCGAGGCGACCCTCCACCGGTGGGACAGCCCGATGTCGAAGCACCTCCAGCGACTTCTGGCCGACACGCACCCGCACACCATTCATATCCTCGCCTCGGGTGACCCGATGTTCCACGGCGTCGGAGCATCGATCGTGAAACAGGTGGGCGTGCAACACGTGCGCATCCTGTCCGCGGTCTCGAGCGTCAGCCTGGCCTCCGCCCGTCTCGGCTGGGACCTTGCCACGACGCGCATCCGCAGTGTTGTCGATCGCCCCCTCGATTCGATCCTCTCGGGAGTCTCCGACAGCGTTCGGCTGCTGATCCTCAGCCGCGACAACACCACTCCGGCGGCCGTCGCAGAATTGCTCACAGCCCACGGGTTCGGATGGTCGCAACTCACCGTCCTCGAACAGCTCGGCTCTGACAAGGAACGTCAGGTCACCGGTATTGCGCGAACGTGGGCCGAGCCTGCCGGCGATCAGCTCAACATCATCGCCGTCGACTGTCTCGGTCCGGCCGTCAGCAGCCAGGCAGGTCTGCCTGACACCGACTTCAGCAACGACGGGCAACTCACCAAACAGGCAGTGCGCGCGCTGACCGTCACCGCCCTGCGGCCCGCCGCCCGCCAATTGCTCTGGGACGTCGGCGCGGGCGCAGGCAGTATCGCCATCGAATGGCTGCGCACCGACCGAACCTGCACCGCAATCGCTTTCGAATCCAACGAGGTACGCCGCGGACGCATCGTGCACAACGCAGCCGAGCTCGGGGTGAGCGCAGGCTTGACGGTCCTCGGCGCAGCGCCCGAGCAATTGACCCACGCACCTGATCCCGATGCGATCTTCATCGGGGGAGGAGTGACGGTCCCGGGGATGGTGGAGGAGTGCTGGGATGCACTGCTGGACGGCGGTCGGATCGTTGCCAACGCCGTCACACTCGAATCCGAGGCCGTCTTGGTCAAATGGCATGCCGCCGTGGGTGGTAGCCTCCGTCGATTCCAGATCGATCACGCCGAACCGCTCGGATCAATGACAACCTGGCGTCCAACGCTCCCAGTGACGCAGTGGATCGCCGACAAACCGAGGACCAACTCATGACGGTGTACTTCATCGGGGCCGGACCCGGCGCCGCCGACCTGATCACCCTTCGCGGCGCAAAGCTGCTCTCGCAGTGCAACACCTGTCTCTACGCCGGTTCGCTGGTCCCCGCTGAGATGTTAGAACATTGTCCACCCGGGGCCACTTTGATCAATACAGCAAAGATGCCGCTGCCGGAAATCATCGAGCACATCGTGACCGCGACCCGCGCCGGACATGACGTGGCCCGATTGCATTCCGGTGATCCCGGGCTGTATTCGGCGGTCGCGGAACAGATCAGACTGATTCGGCCGCTGGGAATCTCCTACGAGATCGTCCCGGGCGTTCCGGCCTTTACCGCAGCCGCCGCAGCATTGGGCCAAGAACTCACGGTGCCCGGCGTCGGCCAGTCGCTGCTGATCACCCGGGTATCGACGCTATCGACCGACATGCCCGCAGGCGAACAACTCGAGGAACTCGCCCGCACGGGTGTCACGATGGCCATCCACCTGGCCGCGCATCGTGCTCAACAGATAGTCGACGCGCTCACTCCGCACTACGGAAGTCACTGTCCCACTGCAGTGGTCGCCTTTGCCAGCCGCGACAACCAGCAGATTGTTCGGTGCACGTTGGCAGAGCTCCCGAACCAGCTGGAACTGAACGATATCCGGCGCACCGCGGTCATCTTTGTCGGACGCGTCCTGGCCGCGGCAGAGTTCCCGGACAGCTATCTCTACTCGTCCGCCCGGATGACCAAGCTGCGTACCGACCCGCATTCGTCATGAGCGAGGGCACAGTCCTCGTCCTCGGCGGCACCGCAGAAGCCCGCGCTCTGGCCAAGGAACTCGTCGGCGAGGGAGTGCGGGTTGTCACCTCGCTGGCCGGCAGGGTCAAGAATCCGGCGCTACCGGTCGGTGACGTCCGGATCGGCGGGTTCGGCGGCGTCGACGGGCTGGCAACGTGGTTGCGCGACAACAACTGCGCGGTAGTGGTCGATGCGACCCATCCGTTTGCCCGCCAGATATCGGCCAACGCCGGTGCCGCAACAACAGAACTCGACGTACCGATGTTGACCTTGCGACGCCCAGAATGGCAGGCGCAACCGGGGGATCGCTGGATCGACGTCCCTGACATCGCCGGAGCCGCCAGGACTGTGGCGAAGCTGGCTGACGAAAAGGGAAGTCCCCGAGTCTTCCTCACCACCGGCCGCCAAGACATGGACGCATTTGCCGAGATCGATGAGGCCTGGTTTCTGATCCGTCTCGTCGACCCACCCGAGCGAGCGGTACCCGCGCAGCATCGGATCATCCGTAGCCGCGGTCCGTACACCGTCGACGGCGAACTTGCCCTGATGCGCGAACATCGCATCGACGTGGTCGTCACGAAGAACAGTGGTGGACCACTCGTTCAGGCGAAACTCGAAGCTGCGCGGCAACTCTCACTGCCGGTCGTCATGGTTCGACGACCGACCCCACCCGGCGGCGCAACCGTCGAAACGACGTCCGCCGCCGCAGCCTGGGTTCGTCAGTTGCTCTCGTAGCGGCGATTGGTGAACGCCACCGGGCCTCCGACGCGGTCCACCACTGTTGTGGTCGACGAGCCGATGATCAACAGCGTCCGCATGTCGACCACGGTCGGATCGAACTCTCCGACCGTGGTGATCACCACCGACTGCTCAGGGCCACCCACGTCACGTCCCAGGATGATCGGCGTTGACGGGTCCTTGAACTCCAGAACGATGTCCTTCAGTTCCGCGACCTGCCAATTCCTGCTGACCGATCCGGGGTTGTAGATCGCGAGCACCAGATCTGCAGCCAGTGCAGCGCGGACCCGAGCCGTGATCACATCCCAGCTTTTGAGGCGGTCCGACAACGAGATCACCGCATAGTCATGTCCGAGTGGTGCACCGGCGAGACTGGCAACAGCGTTGGCCGCGGTCACCCCGGGCACCACCCGCACGGGAACCTCGCGCCATTGCGGGTCCGCCGCTTCTTCGACAACCGCTGCCGCCATCGCAAAAACCCCGGGATCACCCGACGACACGACGACCACCCGGGCACCGTTCTTTGCCAGATCCAGTGCCATGCACGCGCGTTCGGACTCCACTCGGTTGTCGCTGGCATGCATACGTTGTCCGGGTCGGGGAGTCACCCGGTCTAGATAGGTCTTGTAGCCCACCAAATCGGTGGCCTGCGCCAGCTCCGCACGCACTTCCGGGGTGGTCCACCGATCGGCGCCGGGTCCCAACCCGACGACAACAACCTCGCCAACCGCACCGGCAACAGGTGCAGACGGTTGCGCGTTGTTGAGCGCGCCGGGGATGACGACCATCGAGAAATAGGGCACAGTCGCGGCATCCACATCGCCGACGGGCATGACCTTCTGCGCACCCGTCGAGGCGCGTTCGACATACCATGCCCTATCGACGACACCGGATTCACGCAGCGCTGCAACGACTTCTGGAAAGGTTCGGCCGAGTTTCATGATTGCCACCGCATCGCTGTCGCGCAGTCGACGGACGAGCTCGGCCCTGGGGAGCGTGCCCGGCAGGACGGTCAGGGTCTCCTCGGCTTCGACCAAAGGCATGCCGGTGGCAGCTGCCGACGCGCTCACAGATGTGACACCCGGGATGATCTCGGTGTCGAAGCGATCGGTCAACCGCTTGTGCATATGCATGTACGAGCTGTAGAAAAGCGGGTCGCCCTCGGCCAACAACGCCACCGAACGTCCCGCACGCAGATGCACTGCGAGGACCTCCGCGGCATCGGCATAGAAGTCGTCGAGCGCGCCGCGATAGCCACCGGGGTGATCGGTGGTCTCGGTGGTGACCGGATACATCAGCCGTTCCTCCAGCTGACCTTCCCGAAGGTACGGCTCAGCCACCGACCGAGCGATCGAACGACCGTGGCGGGCACAGTGATACGCGATCACATCTACCTCACCGATGACGCGGGCGGCCTTCACGGTGACCAGTTCGCTGTCTCCGGGGCCCAATCCCACGCCCCATAATTTTCCACTGCCGGTCATTGTCATTCCACCTTCGAGGCAAGGGCGTTGAGAGCGGCGGCGGTGATCGCCGACCCGCCGCGACGGCCGAGTACCGTCAAGTACTCGAGATCACTTCGATCGGCAAGCGCTGCACAGGATTCCGCAGCGCCGATGAATCCAACCGGTGCGCCGATCACCGCAGCAGGCCGCGGTCCGCCGGCATCGATCAACTCGAGGAGCGCAAAGAGCGCGGTCGGTGCGTTGCCGATTGCAACCACGGAACCCTCGAGCATGGGACGCCAAAGATCCACCGCAGCAGCGGTTCTTGTGGTCTCCAGTTCCGCAGCCAGATCTGGGAGTCGGCTGTCGCCCAGCAGACAGCGCACATCGTTGTCTGCAGGCAACCGCTTGCGGGTCACGCCGGACGCGACCATGTTCGCATCGCAGAGGATCGGCGCACCGGCTTCCAGCGCCGTGCGGGCCGCGGTCACCAGACCGGCACTGGCTCGCACATCGGCGGTCAGGTCGACCTGTCCGCAGGCATGGATCATCCGGACAACCACCTGTGACAGGTCGTCATCGAACATGGTGAGGTCGGATTCGGCACGAATTGTCGCGAATGACTGCCGGTAGATCTCGGCGCCGTCTCGAATGTAGGTGTACATAGTGCTCGTCACCATAGATGCCGATCAGACTCGGCGACGCTTGTACCCCGTCGCCGTGGCCTCGACCCGAAGATGGTTCTCCTGAGGCGAACCGCACCCACGTTCGCAGCCGACCCAGTGCTGACGGTCGTCGATGTCAGCGTCGTCTGAGGTCAGGTGCAGTTCCAGATCCGCTCGGACATCGGCATGCGACTTGTCGCAGCCGGGTGATCCGGTGCAGTCGGTGACCTTGGTCCAAGGCGAACTCTCGTCGAATATCAGGCCCATCGGTGCCATCACGCGAAGTACGGTGTCGGCCATGCCTTCTGACAGGTCGACGATCAGGATCTCTCTTCGCGGTGTCAGGTAGATGTCACGTTCGATGGCAGCCAGGAACTCTCCGACCCGCGCTGGGATCCGTCCGTGCGCGACCACGGAACCGAGTGCCACCAATTCGTCGTGATCCTGAGCCAACCAACCCACCCGCGGTTCCGAAATGGACTCTGACCTCGGATATTCACCAGTTGCCTGCAATGTCGCCAAGATGTTGTCGATGGTCGTCAGATCGGCAACATCTTGCACGCGCCATTCGTCGGTCCGGTCAGCCAGAAACGCATGCGCCAGGTCGATCATGAGGGCTGGGGCATCACCCGCCGAGACCTGACGTCCGGTCGGCTTTCCGCCGACGACCACGTCAAACGCTCGATCACTGAACGCCAGCACACCGATATCGGGACCCTGGGTAAGGATGTCGCCACGACCATCGTCGACGCCGAACAGGATCCTGGCCGGGAGATTCGCCAGCACCGGGTCGGACTGCAGTCGGATGTCGAAGTCGTCAAGGACCGGGCGTGCGTCGATCAGACCTCCGCGCCGCCCCGTCAATGCCGAAAGCTGCAGGTTGCGCACCCGTTCGTGACTCGGAGACGGGATCAGTCCGGCGTCGAGTATGCGTTCGCCGGCACCGTCCACGTCGGTGATCCCACGCAGCTGGACGTTGCCGCGCGAGGTTACTTCGAGATGACCGTCGCCGAATTCATCCGCCACACCGACCAGGGATTGCATCTGGATCGGTGTGATCAGACCGCCTGGTAACCGGATCCGGGCCAGATGGCCATCTGCCGCCGGGTGGGCCGAGAACACACCTGGGCAACGATCGGACGGTCGACTCATGGGTTCAACGGTACTGGCGCCGATCAACTTCTCGCCGCTCAGTGGCGGCCGGTTGCCCGACTCATCGCCTTCGGATCACCTGGAATTGCCGGTCTTATATGCTGAGGCAATTCCGCAACGAGGAAGCCGGTGAGAGTCCGGCACGGTCGCGCCACTGTATGGGGGAAACCCCAAGTCAGACCCTTGTTGCTCCGCTGCTACACCCCAACCGCCGGGCGCGCATTCCCGGCAAGGAGGTCCTCGTGATCTTGCTTCTGTCCACCTCGGACACGGACCTGCTGACGGCCAAGGCCAGCGGTGCCGACTACCGCCTCGCGAACCCGTCACGCCTTCTCGTCGACGAAGACCTACCCGCCCTCCTGGACGGCGCTGACCTGGTGGTTGTGCGGATTCTCGGTGGCCGCCGGATGTGGGAACAGGGTCTGGACGCGGTGATCGCCGCGGGATTGCCGACCGTGGTGCTCTCCGGTGAACAGCTTCCCGACCCCGACCTGATGTCGATGTCGACGGTTACTCCGGGCGTGGCCGCCGACGCCCACAACTACCTGGCCCAGGGCGGACCTGACAATCTCGCGAACCTCCACGCGTTCTTGTCCGACACCGTGCTGCTCACCGGCCACGGTTTCAGCGCTCCGGCGACCACCGCGCAGTGGGGGATCCTGGACCGTAAACCCCAGGTCGAGACGGCCGGACCGACCATCGCGGTTCTGTACTACCGAGCCCAACATCTGGCAGGCAACACCGCCTACATCAACGCCCTCTGCGATGCGATCGAGGACAAGGGCGGCCGGGCACTGCCGATTTTCTGTGCGTCGCTGCGGACCGCGCCCGACGACCTGCTCGAGCAGCTTTCGGTTGCCGATGCGCTGGTGGTCACGGTGCTCGCCGCCGGGGGAACGACGCCTGCCACCGCGTCGGCCGGTGGCGATGACGAGAACTGGAACATCGAACAACTTGCCCGCCTGGACATCCCGATCCTGCAGGGTCTGTGCCTGACATCGTCCCGTGCCGGATGGGCGGCGAACGACGACGGGATGTCACCGTTGGACGTCGCCACGCAGGTCGCGGTACCCGAGTTCGATGGACGGATCATCACGGTTCCGTTCTCGTTCAAGGAGATCGGCGACGACGGTCTGCCCTGGTACCGCCCGGATTCCGAACGGTGTGCGCGAGTCGCCGGAATCGCTGTGCGCCACGGTCGACTTCGGCACATCGCACCGGCTGATCGCCGGATTGCCGTGATGTTGTCGGCGTACCCGACCAAACATGCTCGGATCGGGAACGCAGTGGGGCTCGACACCCCACAGAGCCTGCTCCGATTGCTCGATGCCATGCGCGACTCCGGATACGACATCGGACCAGAATCCGGTGAGGGCTCGGTTCCCGGTCTGGCCGAGAATGATTCGGACACGCTGATCCACACGCTGATCGCCGCCGGTGGACAAGACCCCGACTGGCTCACCGAAGAAGCCCTGGCCGCCAACCCGATCCGGCTGTCAGCGGCGGACTACCGCGACTGGTTCGGCACACTGCCCGACGATCTCCGGGCGTCCATGATCCAACACTGGGGACCGGCCCCCGGCGAATTGTTCGTCGACCGCTCGGTCAATCCGGACGGCGATATCGTGATCGCGGCAATGCAATTCGGGAACATCGTGCTGATGGTCCAACCACCACGAGGCTTCGGTGAGAACCCGGTCGCGATCTATCACGACCCGGATCTGCCGCCGAGTCATCACTATCTGGCCTGTTATCGCTGGTTGTCGTCACAAGATCACTTTGCCGCCGATGCCGTCGTCCATGTCGGCAAGCACGGCAACCTCGAGTGGCTGCCGGGCAAGACGTTGGGTATGTCGGCCTCGTGCGGCACCGATGCCGCCATCGGCGACCTGCCGATGATTTATCCGTTCCTGGTCAACGATCCCGGTGAAGGCACCCAGGCGAAACGGCGAGCGCACGCCACGCTGGTCGATCACCTGATCCCGCCGATGGCAAGGGCCGAGAGTTACGGCGACATCTCGCGTTTGGAGCAGCTGCTCGACGAGCACGCCAACATCTCCGCGCTCGACCCGAACAAACTTCCGGCGATCCGCCAGCAGATCTGGACGCTTCTGCAGGCTGCGAAAATGGACCACGACCTCGGGTTGTCCGAGCGTCCCGAAGAAGATGTCTTCGACGACATGCTGCTGCACGTCGACGGCTGGCTCTGCGAGATCAAAGACGTTCAGATCCGCGACGGACTCCACATCCTCGGCCAACCGCCTGCAGGTGATGTCGAGGTCGATCTGGTGCTGGCGATGCTGCGGGCCAGGCAACTCTGGGGTGGTACGCAGAGCCTGCCCGGCCTACGAGAAGCGCTGGGGCTCACCGAAGACGGAACCGCCGGGCGTACCGCTACCGACAGCATCGAATCCATTGCCCGGGAATTGGTGGTGGGTTGCGCCAAGGGCGACTGGGATGCCGCCACCATCGCCACGGTCGCCGAAGGTCATCCGGAAGATGTTCGCAGGATACTCGAGTTCGCAGGCTCCGAGATCATCCCTCGGCTCCGCCAGACCGATCAGGAGGTCCCGCGGATCCTCCACGCGCTGGGCGGTGGGTTCATCCCCGCCGGGCCGAGCGGATCACCATTGCGTGGACTGATCAACGTATTGCCGACCGGACGCAATTTCTATTCGGTCGACCCGAAGGCCGTACCGTCGAAACTTGCCTGGGAGACCGGCCGGGCCATGGCGGATTCCCTTCTGGCCCGCTATCTCTCGGACCACGGCGAGTATCCGAAATCCGTGGGCTTGTCGGTGTGGGGGACCAGCGCGATGCGCACGTCCGGCGACGACATCGCCGAGGTTCTCGCACTCCTCGGGGTGATGCCGATCTGGGATGAGGCGTCTCGCCGGGTGACAAAACTCGACCTGATCAGCCTCGCCGAACTCGGCCGTCCCCGTATCGATGTCACGGTGCGCATCTCCGGATTCTTCCGGGACGCCTTCCCGCATGTGATCACGATCCTCGACGATGCCGTTCGCATGGTCGCCGGCCTCGACGAACCCGACGAGTCGAACTACGTTGCCGCCCATGCGCGTTCCGACATCGCCGACCACGGCGACGTCGACCGCGCCACCAGTCGTATTTTCGGGTCGAAACCCGGAACCTACGGCGCCGGCCTGCTCCAGCTGATCGATTCCAAGGACTGGCGCAGCGATGCCGATCTGGCCGAGGTGTACACCGCATGGGGCGGTTACGCGTACGGCCGCGGACGTGAAGGCGTCGCCGCGGTCGACGACATGCGATCGGCCTACCGGCGCATTGCCGTCGCCGCCAAGAACACGGACACCCGCGAACACGACATCGCCGATTCCGACGACTACTTCCAATATCACGGTGGCATGGTCGCCACGGTCCGGGCATTGACCGGCAAAGATCCCGAGGCCTACATCGGCGACAGCACCAGCCCGGACAACGTTCGCACGCGCACACTGTCGGAAGAGACCACCCGCGTCTTCCGGGCCCGCGTGGTCAACCCACGTTGGATCGCCGCGATGCAGCGCCATGGCTACAAGGGCGCATTCGAGATGGCAGCCACGGTCGACTACCTCTTCGGCTACGACGCCACCACCAATGTGATGGCCGACTGGATGTACGAGCAACTGACCGAGGCGTACGTCCTGGACGCGGCCAACCAGGAGTTCATGAACAAGTCCAACCCCTGGGCGCTGCACGGCATCGCCGAACGTCTCCTGGAGGCAGCGCAGCGGGAGATGTGGTCGGCACCTCCACCGCAGATGCTCGATGAACTCCGGCGGGTGTTCCTCGAGACCGAAGGCGACATCGAGGGAACCTGAGACGGCCCGAGCTCGAAGCCATCGCGCCTGGTGCGATCGAATTCGGGGGATCGGGAGAAAATCGGGCGGCCTGATCGTTGACCCTGTGTACGCACTGCCGATGATCGGGATGGTTGATCTGATGAAGCTCGCACTCTTTCTCGCCTACGTGGCGATAGAAATAGCCGCCTTCGTGGGGCTTTGTTTTGCGATCGGTTTCGCGTGGGCGGTGTTGCTGGTGATCGCCACGATGGTCCTGGGCTTCTGGTTGCTCCGCCGCCAAGGTGCCAACGTCCTGGCCAATCTCCGCGCCGCCGGACAGAACGCTGCGGCGGGAACGCCTGCCGGTCCCGCCGGATCCGCAGCGCCGGTCGCTGACACCGCACTGCTGGCCGGCGCGACGATCGCGATGGTCGTGCCCGGTCTGGTCACCACCGTCATCGGTATCCTCCTGCTGCTCAAGCCTGTTCGAATGCTCCTTCGCCCACTGGTCATCGCTGTCGGTACCCGCAAGGTCGTCGGCGCGATGGAGGGCTATGCGCGATATGGCCGCGGGATGGCCGGTGTCACCGTTGTCGACGGACAGGTTGTCGACACCACCTATGGCCCTGCCGACTATGACCCGAGCCGTCGTCAACTGCCCAAGTCGCACCCCGACCTCTGATCCCTGTACCCCCGTCGGTAGCCCTGACAACAGCCCGCCACCGTCCGGCAGGCAGACTGGACGGTCGTGGAGAGTCAACTGCTGATCGGCGGGCACATTTATTCGCCGGTGGCCCCCGATGCAACTGCTATTGCGATCGAAGACGGTGTTGTCGTCTGGGTCGGTTCCGATCCGGTCGGACGGGTACTGCATCCCAAGGCTGAAGTCATCGACCTCGACGGGGCACTTGTGGCACCCGCGTTTGTCGATTCTCATGTTCACCTCACCTCGACGGGGCTGGCGCTGCGCGGACTCGACCTCAGCGATGCGGTCAGCCGCGAAGACTGCCTCGCGAGGTTGCGCCGGTACAACGCCGAACACACCGACACCGACCTCATCTGGGGGTTGGGCTGGGACGAGTCGACCTGGCCGGACGGACATCCCTCGACAGCGGACATCGATGCCGTCGTCGGAGATCGCCCGGTCTATATGGCCCGGATCGACGAACATTCCGCAGTCGCATCGACTGGCTTGCGTATCCGCGCCGACGGGCTGATCGGCGCCTTCGGGTACGACCCGCAGGGTCCGCTGACCGCTGACGCCCACCATCGGGTGCGCCGCGCGGCCCGCGCGCTGCTGAGTACCACCGGACGCAATCGCGCCCAGCAGGCGGCGCTCGACGATGCCGCCGCGAACGGGATCGTCGCCGTCCACGAAAACGGTGGCCCCGACATCAGCGGACTCGACGACTTCCTCTCGCTGGCCGAACTCACACATGATGTCGAGATCCGCCGCTACTGGGGCGCTGCGGTATCCGATACCGCAGAAGCATGGGCTCTGCTCGAGTCGACTCGCGCCCACGCGCTCGGCGGCGACCTGTTCATCGACGGCGCGATCGGCTCACACACCGCGCTCCTTCGCGAGCCCTACGTCGACGCCGACACGTGTGGCGTCGGCTATCTCGACGCGCAGACCGTGACCACCCATCTGCGTGCCTGCACCGAGGCCGGCATCCAGTCGGGATTCCACGTCATCGGGGACGCGGCGATGGATGTGCTGGTACAGGCCGTCGCCGACGTCGCCGCCGAGTTCGGCGGTCCGGCGTTGGCGCGGCTGGGCCACCGCATCGAACACGCCGAGATGATCACCTCGGACCAAGCGACCATCCTGGCTGCGGGCGGCATGATCGCCAGCATGCAACCGCTGTTCGATGCCCTGTGGGGTGGCTACGGCCAGCTCTACGAACAGCGTCTCGGTGCCGAACGTGGCCGATCGCTCAACAATTTCGCGCAACTCGCCAAAGCGGGTGTGGGCCTGTCCTTCAGCTCGGATGCACCGGTGACATCGATGCGCCCGTGGGCTGCCATCGCGGCCGCCTCCAATCACAACAACCCCACCAGTGCGATCTCTGCCCGTGCCGCCTTCGCCGCCTCGACCCGCGGCGCCTGGCGGGCCGGCGGTCACCGCGACGGTGTTGCCGGGACGCTGGTTCCGGGCGCGCCTGCCGACTACGCGGTGTGGGAGGTCGAGGATCTGGTCGTCGCGGGTTCGGCCGACCCCCAGGTGGCGAGGTGGTCCACCGACCCACGATCACGCGTGCCGGCGCTGCCCGACCTGCGGCCCGGGCGCAAACTCCCGGACTGTGTGCGCACCGTGCGCGCCGGACGAGCGATCTACGACAGGGCCGCCCGGTGACCTCTGGCACGGTGGAATCCCGCGGGTCGGCGCTCTCGGCCCGCATCGGCACTTTTGTCCGCACGCCGTTGGTCCTACGGACGGTTGCCGCCGCGATCGGTGGTCTGTTGATGTGGGCGGCCTTCCCGCCTCGCAATCTCTGGTTTCTGGGCATTGCCTCACTGATGGTGTTGGCTTTGTCGCTCAAGGACGTCACCCGATTCCGCGAGGGCTTCTTACACGGCTTCGCGTACGGGCTGGGCTTCTTCCTCCCGCTGCTGCCATGGATCGGCGTCTACGTCGGCCCGTTGCCATGGGTGGCGCTGGCAGTGGTGATGTCGCTGTACACCGGATTGTTCGGGGTCCTTGCCGTCCGCCTGCTCCGGCTGCCGGCCTGGCCGCTGTGGTTCGCGTTGGCATGGGTCACCGTCGAGTGGGCCCGCTCGTCATTTCCTTTCGGCGGTTTTCCTTGGGGCCGTGCCGCATTCGGGCAGCTCGGCGGTCCGATGGTGTCCCTGGCCTCACTGGGCGGGGCGCCGCTGGTGTCCTTCTCCGTGGCACTGAGTGGTGCCGGCCTGGCGGCTTTGTTGACGTGGGCCGCCACCGCGCCGCGGCAGTGGAATCGGCTGGTTCCGGCGCTGATCATGACTCTGATCACGCCGATCGTGTCGGCGTTCCTGTGGCCCTCCGTTGATTCGCGCAACAGTTCCGACAACCAGATCACCGTCGCCGCCATTCAGGGCAATGTGCCGCGTCTTGGCCTTGATTTCAATGAGCAGCGCCGCGCCGTGCTCGACAACCACGTGCGCGAAACCATGGCCCTGGCCGCCGCGGTGCGGGCCGGTGAACAACCGCAGCCGGACATCGTGATCTGGCCGGAGAACGCATCCGACATCGACCCCACGACCAACGAGGACGCCGCCGAACTGATCACGATGGCATCCATCGCGGTCGATGCCCCGATCCTCGTCGGAACACTGGTCCGAAATCCCGATGGCAGGCCCACGAACACCGTGCTGGTGTGGGATGGGCGCCAGGCATCTGACGGCCGTGAGATCGAAGGCCGTTACGACAAGCAGATCATCCAGCCCTTTGGCGAATATCTGCCCTGGCGAAGCTTTTTCACGCATTTCTCGTCGTACGCCGAGTCTGCGGGCAACTTCAAACCGGGCACCGGCCCTGGCGTTGTCGATGTCGAGATCAACAGCGGTGAATCCGTGCGGGTGGGTGTATCGACGTGCTGGGAAATCGCCTTCGACCGGTCGGCACGCAAAGCCGTCCAGTCGGGTGCGGAGTTCTTGTCGGTACCGACCAACAACGCCACCTTCGGGCGCACGCAGATGACCTATCAACAACTGGCGATGTCACAGCTGCGGGCGGTCGAACACGGACGCGCGGTGGTTGTCGCGGCCACGAGCGGCGTCAGCGCCATCATTGCGCCCGACGGGCACACGACCGCACGTAGCGGATTCTTCGAGCCGGCAGCGTTGGTGGAGTCGATTCCGCTGCACACCGATCAGACGGTGGCCACCAAGATCGGACCGTGGCCCGAGCGTCTGGCCGTACTCTTGACGGTCTGCGGTTTTTTGGTCCTGGTGGTACAAGGCATTAGGTTACGGGGATGGTCAAAGGAGGAGCATGGTGACGGGGCCTGAGGACAACTCACGCACAACCGGTCCGGTCGTAGGGGCGGACGGGGCGGGAACCCTGGTGATCATTCCGACCTTCAACGAGATCGAGAATCTGCCGCTGATCGTCAAGCGGGTCCAGGCGGCCCAGCCGGCGGTGCACATTCTCATCGTGGATGACAGCAGCCCGGACGGTACCGGCGATCTCGCCGACGAACTGGTGGCAGCCGACGGTGACGGACGAATCCATGTCATGCACCGCACCGTGAAGAACGGTCTGGGTGCCGCTTATATCGACGGCTTCAAATGGGGTCTGGCCCACGACTACGCGGTCCTGGTCGAGATGGACGCCGATGGCAGTCACGCACCCGAGGAACTGCATCGTCTGCTCGACCGGGTCAACGCGGGCGCCGATCTGGTCATCGGCTCACGCTATGTCCCAGGCGGCACCGTCGTGAACTGGCCGCGACGCCGGGAGATCCTGTCCCGCGGCGGCAACATCTATTCGCGGATCGCGCTCGGTGTGACGATCAAAGACATCACCGGCGGCTACCGCGCATACCGTCGTCACGTACTCGAGACACTGGATCTGGGTGCCATCGAATCGCACGGCTACTGCTTCCAGGTCGACCTCGGCTGGCGCACGGTGCGAGCCGGTTTCGATGTGGCCGAGGTGCCCATCACGTTCACCGAACGTGAGCTGGGGGAGTCGAAGATGAGTGGCAGCATCGTCCGCGAAGCCGCATTCAAGGTGCCGCGTTGGGGCCTGACCCATCGCCTCGACAAGCTGCGTAAGAAGTAGCACCAACAACAAACGAGCCACCTATACGAAGACGATCCACAAATATGTGGATCGTCTTCGTATAAGTGGCTCGTTTGCGTGGAGCCGATCTGTCAGACCTCTAGCTGCTGGTGCCCCGACGGCGTGCCTTGAGGAGGTCGAGACGCTCGGTCAGGAGCACCTCGAGCTCTTCTTCGCTACGACGCTCGAGAAGCATGTCCCAGTGGGTGCGCGGCGGCTTGACCTTCTTCTCTTCGGTGACCGTACCTTCGAGAATCGTGCCTTCCATACCGTTCTTGCACGGCCAAGTCGACGGGACCTCGGCTTCGTCGGAAAACGGAATATCGAAGATCTCGCCGTTGTCGGTGCGGTACTTCACCATGCGCCGCGGCGCGAGGTCATGATCGCGATCGGTCTCGTAGCTCACCGCTCCGAGGCGGCTGCCGCGTAGAACTCGATCTGCCATAACTACTATCCCTTCGTTGGATTACCTATCCATCTTACGCGTTTGTGCGGATGTCCTGCTAAATCCTCCGCGATCGCGTCGCGGACGGAGTTTTGGTGGGTGGTGGCCACCGGTGCCGACGTCCGTGCGGAGTAACCTCACTGGTTATGGAACCCCAGGCCACAGCGTCTCGACGCGGCACTGCACGCAACAATTGCGCGTGGTGCGGACGCGAGATCGTCGAGTCCGAGGTCGGCCGCCGACGCAAGTACTGCAAGCAATCCTGTCGTCAACGCGCATATGAACAACGAAACTTGGTCGCAGGAAGTTCCATCCCTGCGGATTCGGTGGTTCTGAGCTCCGGAGAGGCCGAGGATCTGATCGAACGTCTCTTCCGACTGCGGTGTGCCGCCGAAGACATCGCGACCGCTGTCGCCGAGGAGGCCGGCCGGGACGAGTTGACGGAGCTCGGTGCTGAACTGGTCGCACTGGCCAAAGAAGCCGAACGCTGGCGGTAGCAGCGCGTCCGGGTACGTCCGGTCAGCTAGGGGGTCCGGTGTTCGACCGCGACTGACGGCTGCGAAAACCCGCGACGATCTGGTGGGCGACCTCCGATTGCGGATCGAGCGCTTCGGCCTCGAGCGTCCACTCCAGGCCGACCCACGGGTCGTGCGCACGCGCGTCGTCGGTCACCGGGAGCACCAGGGTGGTGTCGGCAATCGCGGCCACCAGTGGATCGCCGTCGTGTTCGTCGAGTGACCCGGCGAAAACGAACGCCCAACCCAGACGGGTTCCCCGATCGACGATGCGCAGGAGTCGGGCCAGATCCGCCGGTTCCCAGCCGAACGGCAGATCGGCGATGATCACCACCCGAACGCCGAACTCGTCATGACCGCTGCCCACATCGGTCCCGGCCTGCAGTGCCATCATGTTCAGATCGATGGCCGACTCGAGCACGTCCAGGCGCGAGGCCACCGCGTCCGGCGTGGTGATCGGCGGCGCCAACATCACCGGTGCGAGCAACTCGGTCAGCGCCGCGAGCTTCCCGGTGAGGTCGAGAACGTCGATGGTGACGCCGTCAAGGGACGCCGAGGTGAGCATTCTTGCGGCGGTCACCAGCCGCAGAGTCAGTGACGTCACCACCGACACCACAGATTGACCGTTCTCGAGCACCCAGAGGGGCCGCGGGATCGGTGTCGGAATACAGAACGGGAGTCGGAGTTCACCTCGCTCTGGCGCAGTGAGTTCGCCCAGCCGCAACCCACCGCCCGTATGCCCGTCGGTCCGTGACCACGCAGATGACTGCCACGACGCCATCGCAGGCGGCAACTGGGGGTCGATGGCGGCGAGTTCAGCCATCAGAACCCGGGAATCGGAATCGAACCGCTCCTGCGCGGCCGCAACCAGCTCATCACATCGTTTCTGCGCGGCGTCCCGCAGACGGGCAGTCGCGGGGGAGTTGCGCTGCGACGAATCGGCCAACGCATCGGCGAGTTCCCGATCGAGACGTTCGATCGCAAACCCTTCGGACTGAACAAAACCCGCCGCCGATCGAGCGGCGTCTTCGAAGATGACGTTGGCGCGGGCGATGGCGGCGCCATGGTCGGACCCGAGCCGCACCATGTCCGGCGCAAGGTCGTCCGACGCGGCCGTCGAGTCAGGCTGGGCGGCAGGGATTTCCGGCACCGAAGTGGCATCGGCCGTGGAGTCGGCATCGTCGACGTCGACGCCGTGGCTCGACATCAGTTGGGCCAGACCACCGTCGTAGCCCTGACCGAGCGCGCGCACTTTCCACTGACCGGCCCGCTGATACAGCTCGAAACACAACATCGCGGTTTCGCCGCGTGTCGGGCGCAACGTGAGCGCAAAGCCCGGCGACTGCGCACGACCGGTCAGTTCCGCGCGTAGCCCGGTCATCGCGAGCTCGGCAGGCACGTCATCCAGGCCCACCGCGCACAGCACTCGGGCACCCGGACGCACGGCGTCGAGATCAATCGACAACCGGCCGTCGATCAGCCTGACACCGCCGGTCGCCGGCTGGTTGTAGAAGACGACGTCATCGGAGCCGAGCACATGGAGACGGTCGTCGACGACGAGGCCGACGACGTCGACCTCGAACCCCGTCGCCGCGACGGAAAACCTCAGCGCATGTTCACCGGCCGGAGCGTTCTGACCGGCGACCAGCTCATTCATCTGACGAAAGTTCCTCTCGGACCCGCACACATCGGGGTCTATTTCATGAAGTCGTTCGACAAGAATCGCTGTAGCTGCGGCAGGGCCTCGCCGGCATGCCGGGCGGTGATTCCCTCGCCGATCGCCTGAAGCTTCCAGACCCCGCCTTCGCGGAACACCTTGGCCATGACCACGCCGGTGAAAGGCATTCCGCCGGCAAGGGTGTATCGGGCCAGCTCGGAGTTGGTGGTCTGATCGACCAGGCGGCAGAAGGCGTTGTCCACCTGTTCGAAGGTCTGACCCTGGTAGGAGGTGACGATGAAGATGAGCGCGTTGACATGCATCGGGACGCGGGTCAGATCAACGGTGACCACTTCGTCATCACCTTCGCCTGCTCCGGTGAGGTTGTCACCGAGGTGGCGGATCGAACCATCTTTCGACGTCAGCTGGCCGTAATAGACGACGTCAGCAGCCTGTGTGTCGGCGAACATGACGACCGACGCGTCCAGGTCGATGTCTGCGCTGCGGTTACCGAACCGTTTCTTCACCACAACGGGATCCCAACCGAGACCCATCTGAATGTTGGTGAGCGCGACTCCGCCGTCTTTGTTCAGCGAAACCCGTTGGCCCTTGGTCAAACTGACGGGATGGCCCTTCCGCAGGCTGACTTCGGGTCGGCCGGCCGGTGCCGGCGGTTGCTGCTGAGGGGGTGTGTATGCCGCCGCTGCCGGTGCGGCGGGCTGCGACGGGTAGCTGGGTGCCGCAGCCTGCGGGCGTGAATAATTGGGCGCTGGTGCGGCTGCTGCCGGAGGGGTCGGGGCGGGAGGTGGCGGCGCAGAAGGGGTCGGGGCAGAAGGAGTCGGGGCGGGTGCATCGTCCACCGAAACCCCATGATCGGTGACCAGCGCCGCGAAACCACCGGCATAGCCCTGGCCGACGGCGCGAACCTTCCAGTCACCACCGCGACGGTAAACCTCGAGCGCGATCACGATCGACTCACTGGCCAGACCCTCGATGCGGTACTCGTACAGCGGTTGTCCGCCGGACAGGACACGCGCGACCGGGGGAGCGATCGCCCCAAAGGTTCCGTTCTCGAGCGTGATCACCGCGCGGACCTGGGCGATATCGGCGGGGATCGCGCCCAGAGCGATCGACAGGGTGCCGATGCCGGAACCGGTCTGCAGCGTGACGCCTGGACCCGAGGGCTGGTTGAAGAACACAAAATCGGCGTCCGTGCGGACCTTGCCGCTGTCGGTGACGAGCAACGCCGAGAGGTCACCTGCCGCCGCAAGATCGACGGTGATCTCCACCGTCGACGCGTTGAGCGGACCGTTCTGCCCCTTGACCAGTGTTGTTGTCATCACCTGTGCCCTTCGTTGGGTATTGAATTGATGGCTCCGTCCACACCTGTCGGCGCGCTGGACGGCATGTCCGGTTTAACGGCTCCCACCATTGTGCCTGCCCGTCCCAACAGCCAGTTCAGCATCTCCTCCGAAGCAGCCAGGCCTCGTTCTGCGGTGATCGCGACGTTCGGGTGTTGCCACCCGAGTTCTTCCAGCTCACCGTGCCGAGGCCGGATCGCGGCGTCGGCCCCGACCAGTATCGGTTGATCCAACACGCCGTCACCGGCCGCCAGGCTCAGATGAGGCCACACCGACATCCGTCTGCGAACCTCTTCTACGGCGATGTGTTTCGTGACCGGATTGGGCATGACGTACACCTTTCGGCCCTGCCGCGAGACATTCCAGCCGACCTCCGCGGCCCAACTCGCCCACGCCGGCACCACATCCGGTGGCAGCAGCTCGAGTTCGACGACCGCGTAGCAGAAGAGCCCATCGGCAATTCGCAGCGTGCGTAGCCACGGGGTGTCCTGGGCATCGTCGTTCAGTCGCCGATAGACGTCGTCGACCCCGGCACCGAGCCGGCCGAGCAACCCGGCGACGTGCGCGGACCAATCTTCATCCGGCCGGCCGTTGACCAGGATGTTTCCACCGTTGCTCGTGATCGCGAACGCGGTTGTGCCCATGGGCAATTCAATCCGCCGGAATTGTTCGATGGTCCGGGTTGTCGTCGGCACCACCTGTGCGATCCGGTCGAGTTCGAGGAGTAACCCGATCGAGGTCTGCGACATGTACGACTGCGGTTTGCCCTGGTAGAGCTCCACACAACGCGCCGAAGCCAACATCGCCGCCGCACGCGAGGCATCCGGGGCGCCCTGTGTGATCGCATTCTCCGAATAGATCAGCGTCCGGTCCATGTCCAACGCCACCAACGCCGGTGAGGTGGGTGATACCCGGGTACGACCGCTCACAAGACCTCTTTCACCAGGCCCACAGCGCTGTATGCCAACTCCGGGACCACCTCCACGGGCACCGATCGCGCGTCGGCAAGTGCCCGGATGTGCTCGTGCGCCGGATCTTCGGCGTTTTGGACCAGGACGCGCCACGGCACCCGACGGAGCAGAACCCGAGTGGTTTCACCGACACCGGGTTTCACGAAGTTCACCGACGAGATCCCATACTGCTCACGAATGGCCTCGACGGAGCGCCAGCCCGACCAGGTCGGGGACCGATCCGACGACACGATATCCGCGTACCGTGAGGCCGCCTCGGCTGTGGCGGAATCGAATTGAGCACTGACAGCATCCAGCAAGACGCCCGAGACGTCCTGATCGATCAGTTCCGAGTAGAACTTCGCGCCGTGGAAATCATGCGGACCGATGAGCTCGCTGTTCAGGACAGTTCGCGAAACAAGACCAGACACAGTCGAATTGAGGCAGGCCGATGCGATGAGGAAGTCGTCGCGCGTGCCGTATGTGCGAACACATGCGCCGGGATCGGCGAGTACCGCCAGGTCCGGATTGAATCGGGGACCGCCTGCCTGCGCGAGTTCGTCCAGCGCGGCCGCGAGTTCGCGGGTGATCGCACCTTTGCCGGTCCAACCATCGACGAACACCACTTTCTGTGGATCATGGTGTGCTGCCAGGTATCTCATCGCGATTGCGTCGATCCCACGATCCCGGACTATCGATACCGCATAGTGCGGCAGGTCCACACCGTGGTGATGGCGAGCCCATCGGCGCATCAGGACACCGACGGGCGTGCCTGCGCGGGCGAGCGAGGCCAGCACCACGTCGGTGCCGCGCTCGGCCAGCACCAGATCGGTCACCGCTCCCACCGCAACCGCCAGGCGATGGGCACTTTCGTCGAGGACCCGGTGAAAGAGTTCCTGGTAGGCGGCGTCGGGCTGGAACTCGACCGGCAGCGTCTCCGCGTAGTGGGCGAGTCCGGCCTGTATCCGCTGTTCGCGGGAGGCCACGTCGGCTTCGAGAGCCACCTGCGACAGATCTTTGAGGAGCCACCGCACCTCGTCGGGGGCATAGCTACCGAAGTCCGGACCGACCAGTGGGACACCGAAGCCGGCCTCTGGCTGCACGCTCACTGTTGCCCCCGCTTCGCCCGCAGAGCCCGGTGGTCGGTGCCGGGAACGATCACGGCGAGGACATCGTCGCCGCCTGCCCGCAGCGTTTCGACCAGGCCGTTCGGTGCGGACAGTGCTGCGGTGTCCGCGGGGGCATCGAGCACCACGACGAGTTGGGAACCCGGATGTTCTCGGGTTGCGTTGTACAGGAAGCGATCCGCGGCCACGTCGGGCTCGGGTGAGTCAAAGCGATAGCCGCGACGCAATGGGTACCCGCGGTGATCGATGACGTGAGCGGGGGACCGGGTCGTGGTCTGACTCAGGACGGGTGCCTCGACAACCGACGACAGCTCACCGGCGATCCGCTGAGGCAGATACATGAACTCCTCATGTCCGATCACGATCACCGGACGCGCCGGATCCAAAACGGCTGCCACCTGGGCGACGATCACGGTCACCGCCTGATCGAATTCGGCCCAATCGCTGTGGTCGAATCCGTAGCGGCCGCCATCGGGGATGTGCGGCGGCCAGGACACTTCCAACCGCTCGAACCGTCCCGGGTTCCCGGATTGGTGCAGCGGTCCGGGTGCGAGCGCGACAACCTGCGTGGGTAGGTCGTCGGGAATGTCTGTGACACCCTGCGCGAGGCTGATGAAGTCGATGTCGATACCCATCTCACCGGCCCGTTCCCGACACCGGGCCACATCGCGGTCGGTTCGCATGTCGACCAGCGAAGCCACGATGTACAACGCCCGATGATGGATCTCCTGCATGGACCGGATGGCGTCGAGTGCCGTGGCCCCGGTGGATATCTCGTCGTCGACGAGTACCACCGGAAGGTCGGTGTGCAGGCTCTGCGGATCGGTCGGGACCACCAGGTGGTCGGTCGCGTGTGAATGGCCTTCTTCGAATCGCGCGATCACCGGTACATGCGATTCGTGACGCCGCGTCGACTGGAGGTAGTGCCCCGCGCCCATCCGCTGAGCGACCGCGTGTCCCAAACCGGTTGCCGTTTCGGCAAATCCGAAGACTAGAGCGTCGTTCACGTCGCGTTCGCGCAACGCCGAGGTGGCCAGGTCGCCGAGTTCTCCGGCGGCGGCAAAGATCACCGCCGGCGCGACCGGGATGTGTTTGCCCAACACCGTCGACACCCAGAGGTGGGCTCGTTTGGGATTGCGGCGCAGTCCGGGTTGCACGAGATCGTCAACCCGCCGGCCGCGATGTCCGCTGACGTGTTCGGCCCGCAGACCGAACTCCGATGTCGCGTACGGCACGGGCGTGGTGACCTGGCGGCTGTCGGTATCGCTCACGGCTCCACCACCGACGCGAGTAGGTCCACAACACCGATTTCCGGCTGCAGAACCCCGAACGCCTGTGCGCGGACGAGTGTCTTTTCTGCCCAGGCGCGGTGAGGGCGACGTTCGTTCATCTTGTTCCGATAGATCGAGGGTTCCACGCCGCCGGAGTCGTCGACACCGAGGACGGCCACGGCATCGACATACTCCTCGTGCGACACCGCACTCATCGCATGCACCACGTTGACGTGAGAGGGATGGATGACGGTCTTGCCCTGAAGTCCGTTCGCATGGTCGAGTACCAACTCCCGAAGTAGTCCGTCGAGGTCGCGGCTGACCAGATGCGTGCGGAACCTCACGGCATCGATCTGCTCGAAGGGCGTGTGCCGCAACAAGGGCCGGAACATTCGCTCATGGGTGTTGTAGTACTCCCACACCGGCCCGGTGATGGTGTACCCGGTGCCGTCCGCTCGTCCGAGAACATTGACGATTGCTCCGATGACCTCGGCCACCGGTTGCACGTCGTAAATGGTGAGATCGGGATCGCGCCGGATTCCGAGGGCGCCACACATATCGGTTCCGCCGATCCGAACGGCGAGGACCTTGTCCCGGTGCTTGGCGAGCAGGTCCCGAATATTGCTCAGCGCAGACATCCTGGTTTCCAGATGCAACACCGCCGTCGACTCGATGATCGGCATCGCATAGAGCATCCGGCCCGCACCGGCGATAGCGCCGTCGATCCGGTTCAGGTAGTCCTCACCGGTCACCGCAGTGAACTTCGGCAGGACAAATCCGGCGAGCGCCTCGATTCCACGACCCAGGCGTCCGAGAAGTTCGTCGATCTGTTCGGCATTGCGGACCCGGACAAACAGCAACGGCACAGTCGCCGAGTGGTCGGCCAGATCATCGAGTGCAGCAACCAGGTTTGTCATTGCGGCGTGAACCCTGTGATCGGCGACCGCATCCTCGAGGTCGATGACCATCGATGTGGACCCATTGCGACCTTGTCGGAGAATCAACTCGGCCAGGCGATCGCGAATCGCCGGAATGTAGAGGGTCGCGCCGATCGCCACACTGAGCAACTCTGGCCCGGCGTCGGCCTCGATCGTCTCCGGGAACCGGTGGAACAAACGTTCGCGTTCGACATCGTCCAAGGCGGCGAAATGTTGGATTCGATTGGCGCCATACGCCGTTTGTCCAGTGTTCGGTTTTTGTTCATCCACTTGCCCGCTGCGGCCCACGTCGCCGCCGGGAATGGACTCTTCGATCATCAGCGCCGTGCCTCATCCTTCATTTTGTTCACGACTCCGGTGACGAAGTCAGAGATGGCTCGCAGGTCGACCAGATATCCCCAGTAGTCGGGGTGCCGCCCGGTCAATGCGGCAACCGCACGATCCACGCGCAGCACTTGCGCGTCGAGTACCGAACCCCATTGTTTGACCAATCCCAGGTTCACTGCAAGTAGTTGTGCATCACGTATCTGGAACCGAACTCTACCTGCGGCCGCCGGTGGGTCCGCCCGGACCACCCGAAGTTCATTCAATCGGTCGGTGACTCCATCCACCAGCTCCTCCGCCTCCGCGAGTACCGCTCGGGCACGGGTGATCGCGGCCAACGACGCCTCCGGATCGGACGCTATTTCGCTTGCTGCGGTGTCGATTTCGGCCTCTGCGCGCTCCAGGTCCACGGCGCTTCGCTGGTCGTACCCGATGAGGTCTGCCGAACACGCCGCACTGAACTCGCGGAGAAGAGCCGAGTAGGCCTCGGGCATGCGGGAGCTGCGATTGCGGACTGCAGCCAGGCGCGTCCGCACCGATGCCAGCGCGGCACGCGCCTGGCCGTCCTTGCTCGGGGCTTCCGCTATCGCCTGCTGCAACTTCTCGATCGCAGCGCTCATCGCGGCGGTGCTGGCCTGCAATTCGGCACGATCACCACCCTGGGACACCTGGAGTTGCGCGGACTCGAGCCGGTGCAGAGCGTGATCATACTGGGCCACAGCACTTTTGACAGAGGCGTAACCCAATTGATTGGTCGTGAGATCGCTGAGCTTCTCCGCCATACGGTCGGATTCCTGGCGAACCCGGGCGGCCTCGTCGGGAATCGCGCCGTATGCCGTCCGGGCATGTTCGATCTGTGTCGAGTTCTGCTCATAGAACCGGTCCAGGCGCTGTATGGACTTCGTGATCTGCTCTGACGTCTTCTGGTAGTCGGCAAGTGAAGCTGTCGCATCGGGATCGCTGAGCGCCAGATATTGATTGATGGTCTCGTAGCACTGATCCCGGATCGGGGCGAAGGATCGAATCAGGTCAGGTGACAGACCCAGCGCTGCTGCGGCGTCGACGCCATCGGCCAATATGGACAGCCGCTGATCGAGTTCCAGGAAGCCGGTGACCATGTCATTGCGGGCACGGGTGAGGACGTCGGTGGACCCGCCACCGACGTCACGGCTATCTCGTCGAAACCAGCGCCCGGCCACACGCGCATCCTACTGGGAGCGGCGACAATCGCCGCCCGTGGCGGTCGGCGATCACCGGTAATGCGGCACCTGTCATTCGATCCGTGCATAGATCGCGCAAAAATGTGGAGGTATCGGAGTGGACGGCGCCAACGATGTCCATATTCACGTACGGTTGACGACAAGGCTCGGCTCCATGCCAGCGTTTGGCGCGGAATCGGCCTACTCAACGTATGAATCAACCTCAGGAAGGTACTGACATGGGCGTCAGCTTGAGCAAGGGTGGCAACGTCTCTTTGACCAAAGAGGCTCCGAACCTGACCGCAGTGGCGGTCGGACTCGGCTGGGACATCCGTTCCACCACCGGCACAGACTTCGACCTTGATGCCAGCGCCATCGCTACCGGAGCTGACAAGAAGGTCGTCTCCGATCAGCACTTCATCTTCTTCAACAACCTGCGGTCGCCGGACGGCTCGATCGAGCACACCGGCGACAACACCACCGGTGAGGGTGAAGGCGACGATGAGGTCATCAACGTCGATCTGGCGGCTGTGCCGCCGAACATCGAATCGGTGGTCTTCCCCGTCTCGATCTACGACGCTGATTCGCGCGCGCAGTCGTTCGGACAGATCCGTAACGCATACATCCGCGTGACCGACCGCTCCAACGGCACCGAACTCGCCCGCTACGACCTGTCCGAGGATGCGTCCACCGAAACCGCCATGGTGTTCGGAGAGCTGTACCGCAACGGTGCAGAGTGGAAGTTCCGCGCCATCGGCCAGGGCTACGCCTCCGGACTCGCAGGCATCGCCCGCGACTACGGCGTCAATGTCTAGTTCGACCATCGAAGTCGAATAACTGAAGTCGTATGATTCAGCACTATCGCGGAACCTTCCGGGGCTCCGCGATAGTGCTGTTGATACGTAAGAGCAACAATTAAGGAGCACGGGTGGTCATCCGCACATTCGGGATCTCGATCCTAATCACGATCGTCTCGTTGGGCGTTGCATTCCTCTACGGGGGGTGGACCGCGCTCGCGCTCTGCTTGATCCTCGGCATCCTCGAGGTATCACTGTCATTCGACAACGCGGTCATCAATGCGACCGTGCTGGAGAAGATGAGTGAGTTCTGGCAGAAGATCTTCCTCACCATCGGCATCCTCATCGCCGTCTTCGGCATGCGTCTGCTGTTCCCGCTGCTCATCGTGTGGGTCACGGCCGGACTGAATCCGGTCGAAGCATTCGACCTGGCCATGAATGTGCCCGAAGAAGGCTCCGGTCAGGAATCGTATGAAGAGATTCTCACCGCAGCACATCCGCAGATCGCTGCGTTCGGCGGCATGTTCCTGTTCATGCTCTTCCTCAATTTCATCCTCGAGGACAACGAAATCAAGTGGCTGACGTGGCTCGAGAAGCCACTGGCCACCATCGGCAAGCTCGATCAGCTCGCCGTTGTCATCGCAGGCGGCAGCCTCGTGCTGATCGCGGAGTTCCTCGCCGCCGACGACCAGCGCTCGACGGTCATGGTCGCGGGCGTCCTCGGCATCATCACCTACATCGCCGTCAACGGTCTCGGCCAGTTGTTCCACACCGAGGAACTGACAGCCGAACACGAACAGGCCGAGAAGTCGGGTGGACCCTCCGACCTGGCGAAGGCGACCGGTAAAGCGGGCTTTTTCCTCTTCCTCTACCTCGAGGTCCTCGACGCGTCGTTCTCCTTCGATGGCGTCATCGGCGCGTTCGCGATCACCGCAGACCCGATCATCATCGCTCTGGGCCTTGGGTTCATCGGAGCAATGTTCGTCCGCTCCATCACCGTGTACCTGGTCCGTGCCGGCACCTTGTCCGAGTACCGGTACCTCGAGCACGGTGCCCATTGGGCAATCGGCGCACTCGCTGCGATCCTGTTCTTCTCGATCAAGTGGCACATCAACGAGATCATCACCGGTCTGGTCGGAGTGGCGTTCATCGGCGCAGCAGCGTTGTCGAGTATCTACGCCAACCGCCGCGACGAGGCCGACAAGGCGGACTCCGATTCGTCCGAAAAGGATGTCGCCACGACCAGCTAGTTCCTGACACGGCCGGACGCTGATCAGCTCCGCCCACCCGGTGTACACATGTACACTCGAAATCGCGCACAGCGACGGCGATACAAACCGCCATCGATTCCATCCTGAGCGAGGGGAGTGTGGGCAGTGGGCATTGTTAAATGGAGCAAGCGTCCGGCCGCGCAGGTTCAGACCACGCGTCCGCAGGTCAATGTCGCCCGTGGTCTGGTGGCCAGAGCAACGACGCCACTGCTGCCGGACGACTACCTGCATCTGCTCAACCCGCTGTGGTCGGCACGCGAACTGCGGGGAAAGATCGTCGATGTCCGCAAGGAAACCGACGACACCGCCACCGTCGACATCAAGACCGGTTGGGGATTTCGTCATAATTACCGTCCCGGACAATATGTGGGGATCGGTCTTCAGATAGATGGCCGATGGCACTGGCGCTCGTACTCGCTGACATCCATTGCAGGCGATGGAAAAGTCATCTCGGTGACGGTGAAGGCCAACCCGGACGGTTTCCTCTCCAGCCACCTCGTAGATGGCGCGGCGCCGGGCACCGTCATCCGGCTGGCCGCACCCAAAGGTGACTTCTCGCTACCGAATCCGGTACCCGACAAAATTCTCTTCCTCACTGCCGGGTCCGGCGTGACACCGGTGATGGCCATGCTCCGGGCACTCGACGGCCGAGGGCAGATGCCCGACGTGGTGCACATCCACTCCGCCCCGGACCGCGAAAGTGTCATCTTCCACGACGAGCTCATCGGATTGGAGAACACCTCCGAGGGGTACGAGCTGGAAATGCGTCTGACCCGCGAACACGGCAAGCTCGATCTCAACGACCTGTCGTCCGTCGTCCCTGATTGGCAGGAACGTGAATGTTGGGCCTGCGGTCCGGTGGAGATGCTCGACGCCGCAGAACAGGTGTGGGAACGTGGCGGGCTACGAGACCGGTTACACATTGAGCGCTTCGCCATCGCACGCACCGACAAGGGTGGTGAAGGTGGCACCGTCACCTTCACGAAGTCCAACAAAGAAGCACAGATCGATGGGGCGACAACGCTTCTGGAGGCCGGCGAAGAACTCGGTATCCAGATGCCGTTCGGCTGCCGGATGGGGATCTGCCAATCGTGCGTGGTCCCACTGGAAGGCGGATACGTACGCGACCTGCGTTCCGGGGACGAACGTAGAGAAGGGGACCGAATCCAGACATGTATCAGCACCGTCTCTGGTGAATGCACGCTGGATCTCTGAGCCGGCACACGTGCGAACCGACAAGTAACACAGGGGGTAATTGCAATGGCGATCACCGATATCGATCGATACGCACACCTGTCCGAGGCCGATGTGGAGGCTCTCGGAAGGGAGTTCGACGCGATACGCCGGGACATCGAAGAATCCCGTGGGGAGTCGGACGCCCGGTACATCCGCCGAACCATTGCGTTGCAACGGGGTCTGGCTGCCGGTGGTCGTGCGGTGCTGTTCGCAAGCCACAAGAGGCCGGCATGGATCGCCGGTGCGGCGATGCTCGGCGTTGCCAAGATCATCGAAAACATGGAACTCGGGCACAACGTCATGCACGGGCAATGGGACTGGATGAACGATCCCGAAATCCATTCCTCGTCATGGGAATGGGACACCACGTGCCCGAGCGTTCAGTGGAAGCACTCCCACAACTTCATCCACCACAAATACACCAACATCGTCGGCCTCGACGACGACGTGGGCTACGGGATCCTGCGGGTCACCCGTGACCAACGTTGGGAGTGGTGGAATCTCGGGAACCCGGTCTACAACTTCCTTCTCGGAACCTTCTTCGAGTACGGGGTGGCGCTGCACCATGTCGAGGCCGAAAAGGTCCGCAAGGGTGAGAAAAGCATGCGTGACGTCGTCAAAGACCTCAAGATCATCGGCCGCAAGGTCGGTAAGCAGGCCGCCAAGGATTACGTGATCTTCCCGGCGTTGTCCGGCCCCAACTGGAAACACACGCTCACGGCGAATCTCACGGCGAACTTCATTCGGAACTACTGGACGTACGCGGTCATCTTCTGCGGGCACTTTCCCGACGGCGCCGAGAAGTTCACCAAAGCCGAATACGAAAGTGAAGACCAGGCCCGCTGGTACCTGCGACAGATGTTGGGGTCGGCCAATATTCGCGCCGGACGGCTGATGCGGTTCATGACCGGCAATCTCAGTCATCAGATCGAGCATCATCTCTTTCCGGATCTGCCCAGCAACCGCTACGAAGAAATCGGTGTCCGCGTCCGCGAACTGTGCGACAAATACGACCTGCCGTACACCACGGGATCACTGGCACATCAGTATCTGCAGACCTTCCGCACCATCGCGAAGTTGGCGCTTCCCAATGCGATGCTCTCGGCAACCGTCGACGATGCCCCCGAGACCGCTTCGGAACTTCGCTTCAACGTCCGCGAGGGGATGCACACGAGCTTCGGTCCAGATCCGGAAACCGGACGCCGTCGAGGACTACGCACCGCCCTGCGTGAACTACGCGATTCGAAAGTGAAGGTGGCCTGACATCGCCGGTCGTTTTGCGCAGACGCGAGACGGGGCCCGCCAGGTGGGGGAGTTCCTGGCCCGGTCCGACAGCAACGCGACCGTGGTGCGGGTCGCGCGTGCTGTCCGGATCAGAACCCCGGGTGCCGGGGCCGAGGTGAAATCGGACCGGATGCGCAGTTCTGACCGGGTCGCCGGTCTGATCGCCCAGGCGAGGGGTGAAGCACCCAGTGCCTTACGCGAGCTCGGTTTGGCTGCCGTCGAATCGTGGCAGGCACTCGTCGCACGGCGCGGCAGTTCCACTCCCGCAGGTGGCCCGGTGACGATCTTGTTCACCGACCTGGTGGGATTTTCCACGTGGGCTCTCGGCGCGGGTGACGACGCCGTCCTGTCACTACTCGGCGAGGTCAATCGCGCCAGTGAGGAGATCATCACCCGGCGTGGTGGGACCGTGACGAAGTACCTGGGCGATGGCCTGATGGCGGTGTTCCGTGACGGAACCGATGCCATCGAGGCCGCACACGAAGCCGGACTCGCGGTCAGCGCAATCACGCTCGACGGCTATCGGCCCGCGCTCCGTGCGGGCCTACACACGGGCGAGCCGCGTGCCGTCGGCGATGATTTCCTCGGTGTCGACGTCAATATCGCGGCCCGGGTGGCCGACGCCGCCTCAGCCGGTGAGGTCTTGGCGACCGAAGCAACGTTGGCGGCCACCGATGACAGCAAATACATCAAGCGGCGCAGACGCTTTCGCGCCAAGGGCACGCCCAAAGATCTCATCGTGTACGCAGTTGTACCGCGTTACGACGATGTGGCCGACGAAGGTTGATCTTCCTTTGGAAGCGACAGGTAGAGCGCCTTCAACTGCTCGGCCGCCACGTCCAGTGATCTGACGTCTCCTTGGCTGCGACATTGCACGATCGAACCCTCGATCGCGTTCACCACAAAGAGACCGAAATCCTGGGCGGCGGTCTCGATGACACCGTCAGCCACCGCTGCCTGCGCCACGAGATCTCGCCACCGGTCGAACGCGACGTTGGCAGTGGCCGCAACCAGGGGTTCGTCCGGCGCTGCCATGGCGGCAGCCACCACCGGACACCCCAGCGCGAACTCCGAGCGGACCAATTCCCTCTTCCACCACTTGATCAAACCGTCGATGGCATCGATCGGGGTCCGGGTGGCTGTCAGGTCGGCGATGAACGCCGTTATCTGCTCGCCGGCAGCAGTGGTGGCATCGGCGATGAGCTCCGATTTCCCGTCGGGAAAGTGCTGGTAGATGGAGTTTCGGGCAGAACCGCTGCGTTTGAGTAGGTCCGCGACACTCGTTGCGAAAACACCTCGGCGTCGAACGAGATCTATCGCCGTGCCGACCAAGCGCTCTCGCGGCCCGGCCGTGCCATCGAATTGCTGCATCGGATAGCCCGTCACGGCGCCTCGTTCCCTCTCGCCATAGTGGATAGACCGATCGGTCCACTGCGGTGTTAGGATCGCAATGTATGGATCGACTGGTCCATAATCTACCAGGAGGGATCGCCCATGACTGCCCAGGCCGCACCGTCAGACACTGCATCTTCAGGTTCTGTATCTCCCGACGCAGCAGCGCCGCGCATCGAGGAGATGAACGGCCTCGAGGTCCTTCGCTTCCTGACTTCGCTTCCGCAGCAACCACCGAACATCTCGCAACTGATGGGCATGGAGATCGACAGCCTGGAAGAGGGTGTGGTGCAGTTCAGTCTGCGGGCCCGGCCGGATATGACCAATCCGATCGGGTCACTGCACGGAGGCATTTGTGCCACCCTGCTCGACTCGGTGATGGCGTGCGCCGTGCACACCACGCTGGCGCCTGGTGTCGGCTACGGAACCCTGGAACTCAAGGTCAACTACATTCGCTCGGTGCCGACCGATGGACGCCGAATCATCGGGCACGGCAAGGTGATCCACACCGGGCGGCGCACTGCCACCGCAGAAGGCCAAATCTACGACGAAGCAGGGAAGCTGATTGCCCACGGCACTACCACCTGCATCATCCACAGCTGATCGGGCAGTGTTGCCGCCCGGGTCCGACCGCTCTACCTAGACTGCACAGGTGAGAAAAAGCAGCAGATCTACTGTCGGGCACGAACCGGGCGTGGTCGAGCCGGCCTTGCGTTATCTGACGTTGTCGGCCAATCACGGCAAACTGTGGTTCGCCGTTGCGGGCGTCCTTGCCTGCAGCGGAAAACGTTATCGGCGTGCGGGTTTGCGTGGGGTCGGGTCGCTAGCCGGAGCGAGTCTGCTGTCCAATGCGGTGCTCAAGCCGCTGTTCGGCCGCGGCCGCCCACCGGTTGATCCGCTGCTCCCGCCTGCACTTCGCAAGATGCCCTGGACCTCGTCGTTCCCGAGTGGACACAGCGCTTCTGCGGCGGCCTTTGCCGTGGGCGCGGCTCTGGAGCGCCCGCGCACTCTGATCGTCTTGGCGCCGCTGGCCACGGCTGTTGCCTACTCGCGGGTCCATCTCGGTGTCCACTACCGCAGCGACGTCCTCGCGGGCGCAGCAGTCGGGGCCGGAGTGGCTCTGGCCGGACACCACCTGTGGCCCGCGGCACCGGCGGGCCCGGCCCGGACCGCTCCGGGTGTGGCGCCGGCACTACCCGGCGGAGAAGGTCTGACCGTTGTGATCAACTCCAAAGCCGGCAGTTCCGAAGGCGCGAAGGAACGCATCCTCGAGGTTCTCCCATCGGCTCATATCGTTCAGTGGGATCCCGAGACCCCACTGTCCGAACAGGTCCCGTCCGATGCCCGGGCGCTGGCCGTGGCCGGGGGAGATGGCACCGTTGCCACGGTTGCCCAGCTGGCGATCGACCGCGATCTTCCCCTGGCAGTCTTCCCGGCCGGGACACTCAACCACTTCGCTCGCACACTGGACCTGGAAACCTACGCCGAAACCGCCGCGGCCGTGACCACCGGATCGGCCGGGACAGTCGACGTCGGGCGGGTCAACGGGACGCTTTTCCTCAACACGGCCGGTTTGGGCGGCTACCCCGGCATGGTTCGACTCAGAGAACGCCTGGAGCACAAGATCGGCAAGTGGCCGGCCGCGGCCTACTCGCTGTACCGCGCCCTGAAGGGCACAAAGCCGATCCGGCTCGACATCAACGGCGAAGAACATCCGGTCTGGGCCGTCTTTGTCGGCAACGGTCTCTACTGGCCACGTGGCCTGAACCCGGGGACCCGTTCCGATCTCGCCGACGGGGTTCTGGACCTGCAGTATCTCCGCGCCGACAAGCGCTTCGGCCGCACCATCGCCGTAATCGCATCCCTCTTCGGCACCGTCGAGCGGAGCCGGGTGCTGCGTTCGGTGCAGTCTGATCGAATCGAAGTCCGTTCCCGGTCGGGCCCTATCCTCGTCGCACACGACGGTGAGGTCGAGGATCCCGTGGACCACATCGTGATGAATCTCGAACCTCGCGCCCTCACCGTCTATCGCTGATCGGGCCGATGCGGTGTTGGTTTGCGCCGCGTCCGCCGCGGGTACGTCGAACGCATGGATGATCAACCCCCACCAGACTTCGTTCGAGCCGAGGGGGCTGACGTTCGCATCACCCTGTCGATCAACGGCACCGACGTTCCCATCGATTGCGACCCACGGACCACCTTGCTCGATGCCTTGCGGGATCGTGCCGGAGCACCCGGCACCAAAAAGGGTTGTGATCGCGGGCAGTGCGGTGCGTGCACCGTCTTGCTCGACGATCGGCGGGTGGTCAGTTGCCTGGTATTCGCCGTCGCCGCACAGGGCCGCCAGATCACCACGATCGAAGGCATCGCCCATACGTCCACCGGTGAAGACCTGCAACGGGCCTTCGTCGATCGTGACGCGCTCCAATGCGGTTACTGCACGCCGGGACAGATCTGTTCGGCTGTGGGGATGCTGGACGAGGTCAAGAACGGATGGCCGAGTGCTGCCACCGAAGACCTCACGGCCAAGGACCTCGCGCTCGAGGACGACGAGATACGAGAACGATTGAGTGGCAACATCTGTCGCTGCGGCGCTTATGTAAATATTTTGGCCGCCGTCCGCGGGGTCGCCGGTGAGGTCCACGAGCCGGGGGCAGTGTCGTGAAGACCTTCGAGTACGTCGCTCCCTCGAGCTTGGATTCGGCCGTGGACCAACTCGGCGCCGATCCTGATGCGCAACTGATCGCCGGTGGTACCAATCTGGTCGATCTGATGAAGTTGGGCGTGAGCGCACCCGCGACTCTCATCGACGTGACAGCGCTACCCCTCGACACCATCGAACTCGATGATGAGGGGTACCTCCACATCGGCGCCACGTCGCGGAACAGTGAGCTGGCCGCGAATCCGATTGTGCGCGAGCACTATCCGGTACTGTCCAGAGCCCTCCTCGACGGCGCGTCGGGACAGCTCCGAAACATGGCCACCACTGCGGGAAATCTCTTTCAGCGCACACGATGTGCCTACTTCATGGATACGGGCAAAGCGTGCAACAAGCGCGAACCGGGATCAGGCTGTTCCGCCCTTTCGGGTATCAACCGCGAGATGGCCATACTCGGTGCCTCCCCGAATTGCGTGGCAACTCATCCATCCGACATGGCGGTCGCGATGGCGGTACTCGACCCACAGCTCGACGTGATCGGTCCGGCAGGCCGGCGGGAGATCGCCTTCGACGACTTCTATCGGTTACCCGGTGAACATCCTGAATCGGACAACACTCTGGGTCGCGATGAGCTGGTGGTGTCGGTGCGGGTACCGCCGTTGCCTGCGGCGCGCAATTCGACGTACCGGAAGGTTCGGGACCGTGCTTCCTTTGCCTTCGCGCTTGTCTCCGTGGCTGCCGTCCTCGAGGTGGCGGACGGCCATGTGGTGACGGCACGGATCGCCTTCGGCGGCGTCGCCCACAAGCCATGGCGTGCCCGCACTGCCGAACGCGCCCTGATCGGCAGGCCGGCAGTCCGCTCTGAATACGTGACCGCGATGGGGATCGAGCTCGGGGCAGCAGAACCCTTGGCGGACAACGCGTTCAAGGTCCCGATGCTCACAGCACTGGCGGCGCAAGTACTTGTCGACCTGACACCTACCGAGGAAGTATCGCGATGACGGCACTGGGAGTCGGACACGATCGGGTCGACGGTGCCGACAAGGTGCGCGGTCTCGCTCAGTACACCGCTGACCGTCCGAGCCCGGACGGCATCGCAGTCGCACACTGTTGTCACGTCGGTGCGCGGATCAGGCTCGGACGGGTGCTCTCCGTCGATGTGGACACGGCGCTGCGACACCCGGGAGTCATCGCAGTGCTGTGGCACCAGAACGCACCGCGACTGCACAGCATCGACGATGCCGAACTGCACGTCCTGCAGTCCGCGGACGTCCACTATCGCGGTCAGATCGTTGCCGCGGTGATCGCTACGTCGGCCGAGTCCGCGCAGGCTGCTGCCGACGCGTTGGCGATCGATTATGAGGAGGCCACCGAGTTCGACAACATCCTGCGCGCCGACCACCCGGATCTCTATGAGCCGGACGGGGCCAACGGCGGCTTTCCTGCCGATTCGGTTCGCGGCGATCCGGATTCCGCGCTGACCACCGCGGAACATGTTGTCGACCGGTGGTACTCAACACCTGCGATGCACAACAACCCGATGGAACCGCATGCCAGCATCGCGTGGTGGCAACAGACCGGCGATGCCACGAGACTGACGGTCTGGGATTCGACGCAGGCGCCGTCCGGTGTCGCGGCGGATCTGGCAACGGTGTTCGACATCGACCCCGAGAACGTCCGGGTGATCGCGGAGCACGTCGGCGGCGGCTTCGGTGGTAAGGGAAGCACGAGGCCCAACGCAGTCCTGGCCGCGATGTCCGCACGTCATGTGCAGCGGCCCGTTCGTATTGTGCTACCGCGGTCGGCAACATTCAGGTTCGTTGGGTACCGGACACCGACATTCTCCCGGGTGGCGTTGGCCTCTGATACCGACGGTCGCCTCACGGCGGTGTGTCACGACACCGTTCAGCAGACTTCCCGGATCATGGAGTTCGTCGAACAGACCGCCGAAGGAACCCGGCACATCTATGGGTCCGAGCACGGTCGAACGAGCCATCGGGTGGCGGCGCTCGATGTGTCCACCCCGCGATGGATGCGGGCACCAGGGGAGTGCCCCGGCATTCATGCGCTGGAATGCGCAATGGACGAGCTCGCCTACGAACTCGGCGTCGACCCGATCGAGTTGAGGATCGAGAACGAACCGGAGGCGGACCCTGCAACCGGGGTTCCGTTCAGCTCACGCAATGTCGTACGTGCGCTGAGGGTCGGGGCAGAGCGGTTCGGGTGGGCCGGACGAAACCCTCTACCGGCGGCAACTCAGATCGGTCGAAAGCTCATCGGCACCGGAGTCGCCCTCGCTTCCTATCCCGCACTCACCTCGCCGAGTAGCGCTCGCGCATGCGCTCGGCCGGACGGCTCATTCGACGTTTCTGTGGCCGCTTCGGATATCGGAACCGGTGCCCGTACCGTGCTCACGCAGATTGCGGCCGACGCACTCGAGGTGCCCTATGCCCGGGTTCGTCTGCACCTCGGCGACAGTGCACTACCGACCGCACCGGGCGCAGGGGGTTCATCGGGAACATCGTCGTGGGGTTCTGCCGTCCACAAGGCCTGTAGTGAGTTGCGATATCGCGTGCACCAGGTTGGCGTACCGCGTGAGTCGCTGGAGGTCGTCGCGGACACCAGCGATGACGTCGAGGCTCGGAAGACACTGCCGAGGGAAGCTTTCGGCGCTCACTTCGCGCGCGTGTCGGTGGACGTCGACACCGGAGAGGTCGCTGTCGAGAAGATGCTCGGCGTGTTTGCTGTCGGCCGGGTCCTGAACCCGCAACTGGCCCGCTCCCAGCTGATCGGAGGGATGACCTTCGGACTGGGCATGGCATTGATGGAAGAGGGCATACCCGACACCGTTTACGGCGGGTTCGGGAACGAGAACATGGCCGATTATCACGTGCCTTCGCACGCCGATGTCCGCGACATCGAGGCGGTGTGGATCGACGAGGAGGACGACGAACTCAATCCGATGGGCAGCAAGGGGATCGGCGAGATCGGAAATGTGGGTTCATCAGCTGCCATCGTCAACGCAGTCTTCCATGCGACGGGCGTTCGCATCAGGGACCTCCCAGTGCGGGCCGACAAACTCCAACCGCTCATCGACCCGTCACTGCGTGGGTGAGCACAGGTCCGTCTCACACGTTGACCCGGCTCTAGATGACCTTCGGTCCCGGCATCGGGGTCGCGGGGTCGGGTCCGGGCGGACTGGGGACCGGATCGGGCGTGGGTAGCGGTGGCTCCGGATCGGGGATCGGAGTCGGAGGTTCGGTACCGGGTCCGGGCTCGGGCCGGGGCGGTTCAGGGGCTGGTATCGGTTGTCCCACAGTCGAACTCCTATGCATCAAGCGGCACTTTCGTGCCTTCCGGTTTCGACCGGAGCGCAGGGACGAGATTCTGCATCGCATGCACTCCACCTCCATCAATACCACTTACCCGCGCACCCGCCGACGATGCCGTCCCGACGCGTGTCAGGTGGATTCGAAGACGGTTCCGGATCTCGCTCCGCGCGCCATTGTGGTCCCCGCGCGGGGAGTTTCGTTTCGTCCGGTAGACAAGACACATGGACGTTCTCAGTGGCCGAATCATCCTGCGCCCGGCCGACCCCGACACCACGCTGGCGTTTTATCGAGATCAGCTGGGACTTGCGATCTCTCGGGAGTACCCGGGCGGCACCGTGTTCTTCGCGGGCGGCACCCTCATCGAGGTCGCCGCCCATCTTTCGGAGGGCGCGGCACCCAGTACGACCGTGCTGTGGCTGCAGGTGCGTGATCTGGCCGCCACCCAAGCCGAGTTGGCGGGGCGCGGCGTTCAGATCGTGCGCGAAGCCCGGTCCGAACCCTGGGGCCTGATCGAGATGCACATCGCCGACCCCGACGGCACGACCATCATCTTGGTGCAGGTACCTGCGGACCACCCGTTGCGCAAAGATCTGCGAACACCGGACCAACCGCCGGTTGCTTGATCAGCGCGACCTGGCAGAACCTGGCAGCATCAAGATCGTGGGCTACGTCGAGCAACTGAGAGATCTGGCCGAACGCTGCGGCGTCGCGACGTCCTATGAGGGTTGGGACAAGACACACCGCGACGTCTCCACCGAGACCTTGCAACACATCCTCGGAGCGCTCGGCATCCCTGCAGGGTCGGTGGACGAGATCGATCAGGCGCTGATCGATCTCGAGCTCGGTCCCTGGCGACGCACATTGCCGCCGGCGATGGTGGTGACCGCAGGTTCCGACGCCACCATCGCGGTCCACGTCCCACACGGTGAGGCTGTGCGGGTGTGGATACAGACCGAGGACGGAGACCGGGTTGACGTCCCTCAACTCAACATCTGGGTCGACCCCAGAGAGATCGACGGACAGCTCGTCGGCCAGGCCACGTTCGCCATCCCGTCCGGGCTGCCCACCGGTTGGCACACGCTGCATGCTGCAGTCGGCGTCGTACACGACTCGGACGAGTTTCCGGTCGCGCAGTGCACGCTCGCTGTCACTCCGCAGCGGTTGACAACCGCAGACAGGCTTTCCCATGACCGACGGTGGGGTCTTGCAGCGCAACTGTATTCGGTGCGGTCCCGTCGATCCTGGGGGATCGGCGACCTGTCCGATCTCGCCGACATCGCGCATATCGCCGGATCGGTCCACGGCGCCGACTACGTCCTCATCAATCCATTGCACGCCGCCGAGCCGAGACCGCCGATGGAAAGGTCTCCATATCTTCCGACCACCAGGCGCTTTGTCAATCCCGTCTACATTCGTGTCGAGGACATCCCGGAGGCCTCGCAACTATCCGATGACGCACACCACGAGATGCGGTCCTATGCCGCAAAATTCGCAAAGCTGAACACAGATCCCCACCGGATCCGCCGCAACTCTGTCTACCGGGCCAAATTACGGGTCCTCGAATCCGTCTTCCGAGTGCCTCTGAGCCCACGTCGCCGTGGGCAACTCGAGCAGTATCTCGCCGAGGAAGGCCAGGGTCTGCTCGAGTTCGCGACGTGGTGTGCGCTGATCGAGAAATACGGTGCGGCCAGCCCGAAATGGCGAAAATCACTGCGCGATCCCGAAGGTGTGGCGCATCTTCGGCTCAAGTTCGCCGATCGAATTGCGTTCTACAGCTGGTTGCAATGGATCTGCGACGAGCAATTGGCAACTGCACAACAGGTTGCGCTCGATGCCGGTATGGAGATCGGCATCATTCACGATCTGGCGGTCGGGGTGCAGCAGGGCGGTGCGGACGCGTGGACCCTTGGCGATGCGCTGGCCACCGGCGTGTCGGTGGGCGCGCCACCAGATGCCTTCAATCAGCAAGGGCAACTGTGGAATCAGCCTCCCTGGCATCCCTGGCGTCTGGCCGAACAAGGCTACCTCCCGTATCGGGACATGCTCCGGACTGTGCTGCGTCGCGCCGGAGGCTTACGGATCGATCACATCCTCGGGCTGTTTCGGCTCTGGTGGATCCCGGCAGGTGCATCACCGGCCGCAGGCACCTATGTGCGTTTCGATCATGAGGCGCTGATCGGGATATTGGTACTCGAAGCGCAACGCGCGGGTGCGGTGGTCATCGGTGAAGACCTCGGGGTGTTCGAGCCGTTTGTGCAGGATTACCTCAGCGCGCGTGGCATTTTGGGGACATCGATTCTGTGGTTCGAACACGGCGACCTTGCGCCGATCCCGCCAGAGTCATATCGCCGGTTGTGTCTGACCTCGGTCAATACCCATGACCTGCCGCCGACAGCGGGATACCTGGCGGGAGAACATATTCGCCTGCGCGCAGAACTCGGACTCCTCGAACAGGACGAGGCGACCGAACGTGCGCTCGATGCCCGCGATCGGGACGCCATCATCGAGATGGCCCGTGATCGAGGACTGATCAGCGACGACGCCGACGCAGATGCCGTGGTGGACGGACTGCACGCGTTGATCGCGCGCAGTCCGTCCATACTCCTCGGAGTGGCACTCGTCGACGCGGTGGGCGAACGCCGGATCCAGAATCAGCCGGGTACCGACGAGAGCCAATATCCCAACTGGTCGATCCCGCTGGCCGATGGTGACGGAAACCCGGTCCTGGTCGAAGATCTGGCCGACAACAAGCGCTTTGTCCGGTTGGTACGTGCGCTCGACCGTTAGCCCGCCGGCGGCTCTACGTGGTGGCCACCGGGGGAGCAGCGGCATTCTTGAGGGCCCATTCGAGCGCATAGTCGGCAACCGCTTCCCATCCGGGCTCGGCACACGTCCAATGTGATCGACCTTCGAACTCGTAGAAGTCTGTCAGTGCCGACGACTTGTGATAGTGCTTTGCGTTCGATTTGTTCACCGACGCGGGCATGATGTGGTCGGCTCCGCCCGCGATGAACAGCAGCGGCGCGCGGTTGTCGTTGCTGTAGTCGACCCACGTTTCCTGGTGTCCTGGTTTGAAGTTGGCGATCAAACCGTACGCCCACACCCAATTACCCGGTGCGGCAATGTGATAGCGGTCGTACACCTTCGCGGACTCCTCGGCAGACAGCGTGTTGGTGAAAGCGTAGTGAAACTCTTCCGGGGTGAAACCGACCGCCTTGTGTCGGTTGGCCGGGTTCTTCAGGATGGGAAACAGCGACTTGATCTGCGATGGCGGATTGACTCGGACACCTTCGGTGGGTGCGGAGTCCACCACCACCGCTGCGGATCCCAGACCACGGGCCACCAGTAGCTGGGTGAGCGTTCCACCGAACGAATGACCGATGAGTATCGGTGGTGTGGCGACCGACTCGATCACCGCGGCGAGGTGATCCACTGTTTCGGGAACGGTGAGGTTGGCGATGACATCGGGGTTTTCGCGAAGCGCCTCGACCTCGATCTCGAACCCGGGGTATCCCGGCGTCAGCACTTTGTAGCCCTGGTCCTGGTAATGCGTCACCCAGCCTTCCCAACTACGTGGGGTCATCCAGAGTCCGTGGATCAACACGATCGTGTCCGGGGTTGCTGCAGAACTGGTCATGGAGAGGGTCCTTTCTCGAAACAACCGCCGCGCGCGGCGTCGAGTCGGCCGATGTGCCCGATCTGTGAGGAAGGTACTGGCCAGTCCCGGCTGTCAACCGACCGAACCGTGCACAGTTCTGTTCTGAGAGTGCCTGATTCATCGTTTCGGCAACAAAGCACCCCTGCACGTCACAGCCACTTCTGTCGCCGGAAGACCACGTACAAGGCCACCGACGCCGCCACCATCAACACCACGGCCATGGGATAGCCGCCGGCCCAGGCCAACTCGGGCATGGCTTCGAAGTTCATGCCGTAGATCCCGGCGATGAGGGTTGGTGCGAACAGGATCGCACCCCATGACGAGATGCGCTTCACCTGCTCGTTCTGCTCGATACTGACCTGCGTCATCGCGCGAATCTCTTCGTTCTGTTGCTGTGTCACGAGGCTGGCGTGGACCGACAGGGCGTTCTGCAGAGTGGCGCGGAAGGCTTCGGCACGGTCCGTGATGCGCAGTGTGTGGTCGAGAACATCACGAAGCCTGCGGCGCAGTTCGATATCGACGTCGGATTTCTCCGAGCCTTCGCGGAGCGCTTCGATCATGGTCACCAAAGGAACGGTCGCCCGCTGGAATTCCAGCACCTCTCGTGACAGGTCATAAATCCGGCGGGCGACCTCGGGTTGGCCGGTGAACAGTTGGTCTTCGATCTCGTCGATGTCGGCCTGTAGGTCGGCGACAACCGGCTGGTATTCATCGACAACCTGATCGATGATCGCGTAGAGGACAGCTTCGGTGCCCAGGCACAACAACTCCGGCGTCGATTCGAGTCGCAGCCGCACCCTGGCGAGATCCGGCGACTCGGCGTGGCGGACAGTGACCACGAAGTCCGGGCCGATGAAGACGTGGACCTCACCGAACTCGACCCGCTTCGCACGACCGACGTATCGCGCCGGCCGAAGCACCACGAACAGCTGATCGCCATACCCTTCGAGTTTTGGTCGTTGATGCGCGGCGACCGCATCGTCGACAGCCAGGTGATGCAGATCGAATGCTTCTGCCACCGAGTCGATTTCGGAACGGTCCGGTCTGTACAAACCAATCCAGGACATCCCGTGACGTTCCTGCATCACGTCATAGGTGATGTCGAGGCTCTCGGGGTTTGCAGTTCTTTTGCCGTCGACGTAGACGGCGTTGTCGATGATCGCCACACCCAAACCCATATTCGTCCGTCTGCCGGGCTCGCCGGCAGTCACTTCACCGGAGCGCCCTGCAACGAGCCGATCTCGTCGTATATGCGCTGCCAAACAAGTTCGTGCTCAACGGGATCGATGATGCCGCCCTTCAGCGCGCGATCTGCGACGAGCATGATGTCCGCCATGGCAACCAATTTGTCGCGCCGACCGAGAACCGTTTGATCTGTGCACCCTGACATCGTCAACACCGCAACTGTCTTGACCTGATGTCGCAGCGACCCCACATATTGCATGCATGCGAGCCCGATCAGTATCGCGACCACAATGGACATGACGAGTGCGGTAACAGCCGGAACCCCGCACGACTGCAACACGACAGTTCCCAGTAACCACGCCGCGATGCTCCACGTCGACCACCCCCGCCAGACCCGGATACGTCGGCGATCAGCAGTTGATGCGCCCGGGGGATACATGGTGATCCGCACGCGCCACATCCCGTAACGCAGATAACTGTGCTCGCACGACCCCCACAGTTGCGAACCCTCCCACAACCGGGACCACCGGTCGGTACCGGAACGCGGCGCCCGTCCCAGAACGTCCAGCGGCGAAGGATGGCCGACGCAGGATCCGTCGTGCCCGTTTGTTCCCCGTGAATCTTCACTCATAGTCACATCTGTACTCCTACTCGAGGCAGCTCAGCTGCGATCCTGACGTACTTTTGACGCTCAACTTGTTGATCTTGACGTGATTCACACGCAGTCACCTGATCGGGCCCGTCTTCGGTGAGTTCGGTTCTGGCCAAATAGATTCGAGCGATTGCCGGACTGCCCGGGGCGCGCCGGCGAACCGTTCAGTCCGCACGCGGACCACTCCTCCAGTCATTGATCATTTCGGCAGCACTGCTTGGTTTCATGGTGGCGGGCAGCAGTATTGACGCAATTGAGGGAGCCGGCATGCCATTGAGCGCATGGTCATACCAAATTCCCTTGGATAGTGAACTGACCCACTGATGAAATGGGCGATCAGGACTGATGGTGTCGTGTTTGAGACTGGCGATGAGGACACGTTCCACACCGAAGTCAAGTGTCCATTGCATGACGGTGTTGACCACCGCGCGCTCGATCGACCCCGAGCCGCGGCGCGGCCAATCGATGCCGAAGACAACTCTTGACGCTGCAACGAGTTCCACATCGACAACAACGACACCGGGTATGCCGTGGTCTTGGCGCGTGGCCGGGTGCGTCCGACAGGTCGGTGTGAAGTCTTGCGAAGCACGCTTGAGGCTGTCGTCACGACCGAAGTAAGCGATCGGCCCAGAACTCAACGCGCTGATGGCGCTGCGGTCGGGATGAATGATCATCGCCGTGCGGGTATTCCGGAGAGAGCGAGGAGTGCTGAATCAACCATGGCGGCGAACCTGAGAAAAATCGGTCATGCCCAACGATTACGCCGCACCTTTAGGGCCGTCACGGGCCATCACCGAAATTTGACGCTATTTAAACGTGCGCACATGAAGACTCCGCGACCTCGCTTGCCGCACTCGCGTTTTCGACGCCGCGAGCATCGGACTGTTTGAATCGCACCTTTCGGTCAATGTTGACGGTTACCCTCTGTGCATGCATTGCGTGGTCATTGGTGGGGGATTGGCCGGATTGGCGTCGGCGGTATGGCTTTCGGAGGCCGGCCATCGGGTGACGCTGCTGGAACGGCGAGGGTCGCTCGGTGGTCGGACGATCGCCATGCCGTTGGAGGTCGTCGACGACGTCCCTGACAACGGGCAGCATGTCTTCGCAAGCGGGTATGTCCATCTCATGCGATACCTCGACAGCGTGGGCACGCGCGAGAACGTCTGCTTCCCCGGACATATGACGGTCAGGATGCCCGGCGGTGAGACGCGGCGTTCGGCATTCGGTGGCGTCGCCGGGTTGCGGACGGCGATCGGTGATCTTCCGGGCGTCACCGGTTTGGACCGGCTGCGGACTGCACGCGCGCAGGTCACCCTGATCCGCCAGGCACTACGCCAGCCCGCGTGGCTCGACGACATCACGGCCGACGAATGGTTCCGGCGGATCGGGATGCCGCAGTCGGCACGTGATGCCCTGTGGGACGGGATCGTGATCGGGCTGACCGGAGACAAACCCGACATCTCTTCGGCGAAGGTGCCGGCCGATCTGCTCGTCACCGGGATCCGGCAGGCCCGCCAGACCAAAACGCCGATCTCGATCGGCTACCCGACCGTCGATCTCGACACCCTGTTCATCGACGGCGCTCACAAGGCCTTCGCCAATCACGGTGTCGAAGTGCGGAACCGGGCGGTGGTCGCGTCGGTTGACGTGGTCGACGACACGGTTGCCGGTGTATTCCTCAATGACGGCGAGCGGATCGCAGCCGACGCCGTCATCTGCGCAGTTCCGGTGTGGAACGTGAAGGGCCTACTCGATCAAGTACCAGGTCACGAGCAGATTTACGCGGCCATCGAACACCTGACACCGGTGCCGATCGTGAGTGTCAACCTGTACCTCGACCGTCCGATCGGGATGACCGATTGGGGTGAGATCCTGTACGGCGGAGAGGGCGTTCTCGAGCAGGTCTGGGATCGCCAGCAGATGCACGGGCGCGACCCGGTACGCAACCATTTCTATTCCACGACGGTCTCGGCAGCATACGACCTCACTCAAAAGACCAATGCCGAGATCACCGATATCCAGATGGAGACGCTGCGTCGGTACTACCCCGAAGCCGCCGATGCGGAGGTGATCCACAGCCACGTGGTGCGCATGCCGAAATCCACGTTCGCGCAGCGCCCCGGCACCTCCGGTATCCGACCCGACCAGCGGACCGCGGTGCACGGATTGGCACTGGCAGGGGACTGGACCCGTACCGACTGGACGACCACCATGGAAGGCGCCTGTCAGAGTGCGGCGCGGGCGGTCGAGGTCATCTTGGAATACGCGAACCAGCCGGCCTGATCGATCTCATCGCGGCCTCGTCCGATGGGGCGATTCACCGCAACTGCAAAGGAGTTCGGCAGATGGAGTCGTTTGTCCAGTTCCGCAAGGGAACAACCCCCGATCACGTCCACCGGGACCTCGACGGTCTCAAAGACGACGAACTCGGGCGATACGGCTTCGTAGGCCGGCAGGCTCAGCTCTATCGCCGCAATGACCCCACTCGATATCGGGCGACGGGAACGATCGCACCAACAGATCTCATGGTCGACGATCTCGAACCCACCGACCTCGTCGACGCCGAAGGTGCACCGCTGCTGCTGTTCTCCAATGCGGATGTCCGCTTCCTGCTGAGTCGGCGCAGCGCCACCATGCCCTTCTTCACACGCAATGTGGGCGGCGACGAGTTGATGTTCGTGCACCGCGGCACCGGCGTCTTCCAGACCGAGTTCGGCCGGATTCCCTATGAACCGGGTGACTGGGTGCTGCTGCCCAAGGCAGTGACCTACCGGCAAGTCCCCGACCCTGGCGAACACGCAATACTCATCGTGGAATCGGTGGAAGAGTTCCGGGTTCCTGCCCCCGGCGTCCTGGGGCGGCACCATCCGTTCGATCCGACGATGGCCTTCGTGCCCGATCCCGAGGTGCTGACCGATGGTGGACCCACCTGGCGGGTCCGTTTGGTGCGGCAAGACGCCACCGGAGAGCTCGAGTACGACCACAACCCGTGCGACGTCGAAGGCTGGAAGGGCGACTACTTCCCCTTCAAGTTCAACATTCGCCACTACAACCCGATCCTGTCGGAGAGCGTGCATCTGCCGGCGACCGCCCAGATATTTCTGCAGTCGGAAGGCGTTGCGGTCCTGAACTTCCTGCCGCGTCCTGCTGAATCACGTCCTGGTACCGAACGGCTTCCGTGGTATCACCGCAACGCCGATTACGATGAGGTGGCACTGTTCCACAGCGGTGATCTGTTCGGGATCCCCATGCCTCCCGGGCTCATTTCGCATGCGCCCCAAGGTATCCACCACGGACCACCCGAGGCGGCCCGGGCGCGGGCACGCCGAAAGTCCGACGAATACGACCGGGTCAACTGGTCTGTCATGTCCATCGACGTACATCGTCCGCTCACCGTCAACGCCGACCTCAGCCGAACCAGCGAGGAACAACCATGAGCACCTACCGCCGCACCCCGTTCCTGGTCGTCTTTCCCGAAACCTCGCTCGCGCGGGATATTTACGGGGGAACCGGCGAGAACGTCGCTTTGGAGGGACATCTACTCCGGGGCGACTCCGACGCCGACACCGTTCTGGTGTTCATGCACCCGATCGGCGGCGGGGCCTACCTGCCCATGATCAATGCTCTCGCCCGTGCGGGTCATCATGTGATCTATTGCAACAGCCGGTACCGCGGGAACGATACGGCCTTGTTGATGGAGAAGGTCACCGAAGACCTGGCTGCATGTGTGCGGCACGCCAAAGACGTCCTCGGCTATCGGAATATCGTGCTCGCCGGGTGGAGTGGCGGCGGATCGCTCTCGACGTTCTATCAGGCCCAGGCCGAACATCCCACCGTCACCGCATCACCGTCGGGGGACGGACCGGACCTCACGACGCTGGCGATGCCGCCGGCAGATGGTCTGATGTTGCTTGCCGCCCATGTTTCCCGCCACCAGACCCTCACCGAGTGGATCGACGCGTCCATACTGGACGAGCATGATCCGTCGGTCCGAGATCCCGAACTCGACCTCTACAACCCGTCGAATCCGAATCAGCCGCCGTACAGTCCAGAATTCTTGACCCGCTATCGAGCGGCGCAGGAGGCTCGGAATCGTCGAATCACCCAGTGGGTCAAGGCCAAGCTGGCTCAACTGCGGGAGGCTGGGCGTGAGGTGGACGAGTTTTCGTTTGTTGTCCACGGCACGATGGCCGATCCCCGCTGGCTTGATCCGACCGTCGACCCGAATGATCGCGAACCGGGGGTCTGCTACCTCGGTGATCCCGAGGTTGTGAACATGAGTCCTGTTGGACTGGCGCGGTTTTGCACATTGCGGAGCTGGCTGTCGCAGTGGAGCCTGGACGATGCCAACGCCGATGCGGCGGCCTGCGCACCATCGGTGACAGTGCCGGTCCTGGTCATCGGGAACACCGCAGACGATGCCTGCACGCCCAGCCACACCCGGCGCATCCACGAAGCGTTCGTGAACACCCACGCCCAAATCTATGAAGTCCAGGGAGCGACGCACTACTACTCGGGCCCGAACATGAAGGCCCACCTGGCAGACGCTGTCGGACGGATCACGACGTGGCTGAGCGAGCACGGGTGGGCAGACCACCTGACGGACTCACGTACCGTCGCAACACAATCCGGACATGCGCGGTGAGGCCGGGCCTGGGCGCAGTCCGGGCAATCAGTCGATGCGCAGTGGATAGGTTGCGCGCCGGGCAGCGTGGACAGGGCAGTAGTGCATGGGGTTGTCGCGTTCTGCACCTGATGGCAGGTTGCGTTCCGGTGTCTCCACCAGGGGGGCGTCTTTCGCCACCCGCCCATTGACCCGATCCCAGGCATCGCGTGGGCGCGGATGGCGCCGCATCCGCTGGGGAAGCAGTCGGTGCATCACCAGATTCACGCCCTTGCCGTAGAGCGTGAACAGCTTCTCGTCCCGGGCGGACCACTCGAGGCCCAACATCTCGCGGATCGGTTCGTCATAGAAACCGGTGGTCATCCACATGAAGAACCGCTGATTCCCCGGAGCGATGAATCGCTCCCAGAACCCGGTCGGAATGAACCGGAGAAACGGGGGAGGCGGCAACTGGCCGATGTCGAGCACCGTGCGAACCGCGGGATGATCACGGAGTTCGTTGCGGCACATGTGGTCCCAGTACGCCAGAAAATCTTCGTACGTATCGGGAACCGGGCGCATCGAGACGCCGTACATGGCGTACCACGCCTTCGACTCCTCAAAGAGCTGCCGCTTCTGGTCTTCCGTCAGCCACGGCCCGAAGCGCTCGCACAACCGGATGTTGCCGTACCAGAAGGTGGCGTGGGCCCAATAGAAGACATCGGGATCGAGTGCGTGGTAGCGGCCGCCATCTTCCATGTGGCCCTTGATGTCTCGGTGATAGTCGCGAACCTCACGGCCGGTCTGCGTGCCGCCATCGAACACGACTCCGCTGATCGGGTAGAGCGATCGCATCAACCGCTGCCAGCGTTCACCGAAGAAGTCGGAGTGTTCCCAGACCGCGGCGCCCAACTTGGGATGCATGTTCTGCATCGATCCGGCCCACAGTCCGGTGAACATGCCCGTCCAGGTGCCCCAGATCTGCCAGGTCAACGAGTCGGGGCCGAGAGGTGCGTAGTCGTCAGCTCGCGCAACTGGCGCCTCAGCGCTGGTTGCCTCATCCCCGCCCTCGTCCACGGGAGCGGTCGGCAAGTCTGTCATGAGACGAAAGTGTAGATTTGTCTCACTGACGTGTCAATGCTCACTGCCCGCCGCATGGTCGTCATTGCTCTGACCGGGCACGAAGATGCGCGCGCTCACCTTGCTGGCCGAAGAGAATGATCAGCTCAGCAGATGCGTCATCTGCGGTAGAAAACCAGTGCGGGACATGGGTATCGAATTCGGCCGCTTCGCCGGGGGTGAGGACTAGATCTTGGTCTCCGAGAACGAGTCGGACCCGCCCGTTGAGTATGTACAGCCATTCGTACCCTTCGTGCGAGGAAGGTGTCGGCGTGTCACCGAACCGTGCCGCCGGAATAATGAGCTTGTGTGCCTGCACTCCTCCGGCGCGGCGGGTGAGCGGTAGCCATGTCATCCCGTACCGGGTCACCGGCTGCAGATGAACCCGCGGATCCCCCGTCAACGGGCCACCGATCACTTCGTCGACCTGCATCCGGTACGTCCTCGCCAGAGCGAGTAGTTGCTCGAGGGTCGGGTGACGCTGTCCCGACTCCAGCCGAGACAGCGTGCTCTCGGAAATCCCGGTGGCTGCGGAGAGGTCGGAGAGAGTGGTCTCGCGCAGCTTGCGAAGGACACGTAGCCGGGGCCCGACTGCGCTGATGGTCTGCTCCAGGTAAGTGCTCATATCGGAGTTCATGGCTACATCTTGACAGATCAGCAAGGGAACTTGTCACCGAGTGTTCGGGCAGCTCATATTCATCGTGGGGGTACTCACAATGAACGGACAAGACATGAACAATCGATCCCGTACCTGGGATGTTGCAGTGATCGGTGGCGGTGCCGCTGGGCTGAGCGCAGCGGTGACACTGGCGCGTTCACGCCGCTCGGTGATCGTTGTCGATGCCGGACGCCCCCGCAATGCGCCCGCCGAGGGAGTGCACAATTCCCCGACTCGGGACGGGGCGACTGCCCCCGCAGCACCTGATGCGTTCTCCGCCGCAGCGGAAGCGGAAGTGTGCGAACGAGTACTCGGCGAACGGCGACACGGATTTTCACCGAACTGAAGGATGACAGTGACCAACCATAAAGAAAGTTCTAACGTCCCACACCCCGCCAATGCGTCCGAGTCGTTTTGGGAACCGCACTACCAGAAGAACATTCGACCTTGGACGGGTCTACCCAATGCCATCCTCTCCGATATCGCCGCCGACCTGACTCCGGCATCGGTATTGGATATCGGCTGCGGCGAAGGAGGGGACGCACTCTGGCTCGCAGGCAGAGGATGGACGGTCACGGCCATCGACGTCTCCGCCACTGTGCTCGAACGCGCCCGCACCCAAGCCGGCGAACGTGGCCTTACGGCAAACGTGACCTTCGAGAAATGCGATGTTTCACAGTCTTTTCCGGAAGGATCCTTCGATCTGGTGTCCGCACAGTATTTCCACACTCCGATTGGCATCCCCAGAGAACGAGTCCTCCGTAGAGCAGCAGCGACCGTCGCACTGCAGGGTGTGCTTCTGATCGTCGATCATGCCTCGACCGCCCCCTGGTCCTGGAACCAAGACGCTGACACTCGGTTCCCGACAGCACAAGACACCCTGGTCAAACTTGACCTCGTCGACGATCACTGGCAGCCGATACGCGTCGAAGCAGCACGGCGAACCGCATCAGGACCTAACGGGCAGACGGCCACCGTGACTGACAACGTCATCGCGCTCCGCCGCGTCGACCGCTAGAACTCACGACTCACGTACCGGAATCAGTTCACGCAAACACAGGACGGACACATTCTCGATGAGCTCTAATATCGCCGCGCCGGACACCACGTCGGCTGCGGTAGATCCGCGGCGCTGGATCGCGTTGATCGTCATTGCGACCTCGACACTGATGGTCGTGCTCGACGCATCGATCATGAATATCGCCCTCCCACATGCGCAATCAGCACTGTCGATCGCCGACGCCGAGCGGCACTGGGTCATCACGGCCTACACCCTCGCCTTCGGCGGCCTCCTCCTGCTCGGAGGGCGAGTGGCCGACCTGCTCGGCCGCAAACGCATGTTCATCATCGGCCTCCTCGGATTCGCCGCAGCCTCAGCGCTCGGCGGCGTGGCGATGAACGCACCTGTGCTCTTCGGCGCACGAGCGCTACAAGGAGTCTTCGCAGCCATCGTCACACCCGCGGCGCTAGCCCTGATTTCGGTGATATTCGTCGAAACACGTGAACGCGCCAAAGCTTTCGCCGTCTACGGCGCCGTTGCCGGAGGCGGCGGAGCCGTAGGCCTCCTCCTCGGCGGCATTCTGACCGAGTACGCCAACTGGCGATGGTGTCTGTTCGTCAACATCCCGATCGCCATCGTCGCAGCAGCGTTCGCAGTACCCACTGTGCGCGAGGACCGCGCTGACGGACCCCGACGGTTCGACATTCCCGGCGCAATCCTGGTCACCGTCGGACTGGTTGCACTTGTCTATGGCTTCACCGAAGCAGGTAAGGACGGCGTCGGCTGGCTCGCTACTCAGACACTCATCCCCTTGGCTGTCGGCATCGTTCTGTTGATCGCCTTCGTACTCGTAGAAGCACGCACCACACATCCGCTACTCCCACTCAGAGTAGTGACTGACCGCAACCGCGGCGCCGCGTACTTGGCCGCATTCCTTCTCGGTGCCGGTATGTTCGGAATGTTGTTGTTTATCACTTACTACCTACAGGTGAACCTCGGATACGAGCCACTGATGGCCGGCCTTGCGTTCCTGCCGTTCAGCGTGGGAATCATCAGCACTGCCTCACTCGCGTCCTCGCTCTTGCCTCGCTTCGGCCCCAAACCACTTATGACCTTCGGAATGGCCACCGCGACAGTAGGGTTGGCCTGGATGATCACTCTCGACAGTTCGTCGACGTATCTCGGTTCGGTGCTGCCATCAGAGTTGATGATGGGCATAGGGCTCGGGCTCGTGTTCGTGCCGATGTCCACAGTGGCTCTCTCCGGTATCGAACCTCACGACGCAGGTGTGGCGAGCGCAATGCTCAATACCAGCCAGCAGATCGGCGGCACACTAGGTGTCGCACTGCTCAATACCCTCTACGCAGCAGCGTTGAGCCGCCACGTGAACGCCAGTGCCGACGTGCCACCCGAGCAGGCACTACTCGATGGCACCTTCACCGGCTACACGGTCGCTTTCACCGTGGGTACGGCACTGTTCGCGGGAGCACTGGTGGTCATTGTTGCGATGCTCCGCACAGACAGGCAGCGATCCTAGCTATATTTCGCGACCGGGTAGCTGACAGCCGTCAAGCGGCTGTATCTGCCCGACCACGTCTGAACGGGCGACACCCGGGTGCTGGGCCACATCCGCCCAATTCTCGGCCAGTACTACCGCAACCCCCGGCAGGTGCGACGACGGATCAGCGTCGTCTGGACAATGGCTGGTTGCCCCGCCGCCACCCGGAAGGTGTGACGCCGTACGTCGTTCTGAACAGTTGGGTGAAATGGGTCGCGTGGGTGAATCCGTGCTTCTGGGCGATTGCAGCGATGCTCAGGTGCTGGTGAGTGAGCAGTGAAGACCGCGCTTGCACGAGGCGCCGCGAGGCGATGTAACCGGCCAGGGTGCCGTGCTTCTGTGGCCAGGTCTTGTAGAGCTGGCGCACGGAAATGTTGTGGGCGGTGGCGATGGTGTCGGCACCGAGATCCGGGCGACCGAGATGGGTTTCGATATGCCGCTCGATTCTGGTGATCAGGTTGTCGGCAGCGCTGACGGGTCGGGCGGTGTCGGCCGCGCTGATCAGCAGTGACCGGATAACGCCGACCGTGGAGGTGTTCAACGTCGCAAGCAGGTCCGAATTGACGTCCGCGAGATTTCCGAGTCGTTGCAGATGGTCCAGTGCGAGGGAGTACACGGGGAGGCCGGGATGAAGATTGTCGAGACCGCGGCGCACGGTCTCGATGGAAAGCGTCAGACGGGCGTGGGTGATGTGGACGGCGATCGCGGACCCATGCCCGTGGCCTCGGAAGTCGAAGGTGCTCGACTGATCGAGTGCGACGAGTGTTGGACGTCCGGGCTGCTGCCCGGGACGCATTCCGTCTCTGACCAGAGTCCAGTCGCCCGGCTCCAGAACGGCAATGGTGAGTACGCGCGTATCTGGATCACTGCGTGTGCTGCGGGGGCAGGACACCGCCAGTCCGTGATAGCGGAGGTTCATCAGCCAGACCCCGTCGCCCAGGCCCCAACAGTTGACGGATCTACTCCCACGACCGTGATGAGTTTCCGACACCACCAGGTGCGGAGCGAGACCGATGCGAACCGGATTCGCCACCTCGCCCGAGTGTGTCATCGGGTGGTGTTCTCGTAGGTGGCGATGTCCCGCCATGCGCGTGGAGTGAGCCCGTACATTTCCCGGAAGCGGCGCGTGAAGTAGGAAGGGTTGGTGAAGCCCCAGCGCCGAGCAATGGTGGCGATCGGCACGCCTTGGGTTTCCGGGCGCGCGAGTTCGCCGTGGCTGCCTTCGAGGCGGCTGGTGATGATCCACTGCTCGAGGCTAAAGTCGGCATCTTCGCAGAGCCGGAACAGTTTTCGGGTGGAGATGTCGTGGGCCCGCGCGATCCGGTCCGGCGACAACGATGCTTCCGAAAGGTGCTGCCGAATATACCCACGGATGCGGGGCAACAGCACCTCGGCCATCATTCCGCGTGCATAGTCGGCGTTGTAGGCCGAGGCAAGCATTGCGCGGGTCAGTTCGATCATGGACTCGTCGATATCCGGTGCCGCAGGGGTGGCCGTGAGCGCATCACCAGTCGCGGACAGTTCGGCGATATGCGAGCCGACCATTGCGTACAGCGGGCTGGCGGGTAGGCGGGAGGCAGCCGCCACAGTCACCTCGCGCGGGAGTCCGAGTTGATCGACGGGCACGTACAGGGCCTGCGATGCGCCGGGGCCATCCCATCCGAACGAGTAGGGCGCGTTCATGTCCATGAGCATCAACTCGCCGGGATGTACGTCACGCTGCACATCGAACTGATCGTGCCGACCGATGCTCCGTCGTTGCCGGGCCAGTGCCAGCACCTCTGAAGGCCCGGTCCGGATCTGTTTCGGCCTGCGGCTCAACGTGATCCCGGTGATGTATGCCTGGAAGATACTGGTCCGTCCGATCTCGGCCATTTCCAGGACCGCATCGGCGGCGGCCGGATCTCCGATGGCGACATCCTGGGGCCAACTCTGATCGAGAAAGATCGACTTCAGGGCATCTGCTCGCTCGTGCACAGGAAGTTGGGAGGAATGAAACATGACCGGCATGCGTCACCTCGCTCGGTCAACACTGTCGAAGACCACGGCACCACCTCGAAGAACCGATGAATGCAATTACGGTACGCCGATTGCGGATATCCCGCGCTATGAGTTGCCATAGTCAGCTCAGGGGACGGTGTAGGCGTCGAGAAAGGCCAGCAAGTCGTTGTTGAGCATTGTTTTGTGAGTGTCAGTAATTCCATGCGGCGCACCGGGATAGACCTTGAGTTCGGCACCCTTGATCCGCTCGGCGGAGGCTCTACCACCGACCGCGAAGGGCACGACCTGATCATCGTCGCCATGAATTACCAGGGTCGGCACATCGAACGTGTCAAGGTCTTCCCGGAAGTCGGTCGCCGAGAAGGCTGCGATGCTCTCGTATGCGTTACGGGCACCGGCTTGGAGTCCTTGCCGCCAGAAGGCGTCGCGCATGCCCTGCGATGCGTTCTGGCCCGGACGGTTGTTGCCGAAAAACGGGCCATCGGCCAGATCGCGGTACGTCTGTGAGCGATCGGCCAGCGATCCGGCCCGGATCCCATCGAACACCTCGACGGGCACACCGTCGGGATTGTCGTCGGTTCTGAGCATGAACGGAGGCACCGCCGATACGAGCACGATCTGAGCGATTCGGCTGGTGCCGCGACGGCCGACGTACCGGGATACTTCACCCCCGCCCGTGGAGAAGCCGATCAACGTGACCTGCCGGAGGTCGAGGAACTCGATCAGGCCGGCGAGATCGTCTGCGTAGGTGTTCATCTCGTTGCCGTCCCACGCCTGGGTGGACCGCCCATGGCCGCGGCGGTCGTGGGCGATGACGCGATAGCCGTTGGAGGCCAGAAACAATTGCTGGGCCTCCCAGCTGTCCGAACTCAGCGGCCAGCCGTGACTGAGAATCACCGGACGGCCGGCGCCCCAGTCCTTGTAGTAGATCTCCGTGCCGTCCAGAGCGGTGTACATCGGCATGATTCGTCCTTCCTGGTCGACCAGGCCTCGGTGGCATATGTTCTGTCGGAGAACAACATAGGGTCGTTGCCGCGGGCCGAGCTGAAGGTATGTGCACGGTTATGTACTCAGCGAGCACGTGACCACGCCGGACAGCAGTGCGCTGTGAGTACAGCGAAGTGCACCCACGTTCAGGTCAGACGGGTGGATCACCTCTAGGTTGTCTGTTACTTCAATTGCGACGAGAGGGGATCGGCCATGGTGTCCACCACTGCCCGCATTAGTCCGACACGGTCCGGGCTACACACTCGCCTGGCGGCGATCATCGCGTTGTTCGTCGCTGTGTTCTGCCTGTCAGCCGTTCCCGCGAACGCCGAGCCGACGACAAAACCGACAATCGTCCTCGTTCACGGAGCATTCGCCGATTCTTCTGGCTGGCGTGACGTCGCAGCGACGCTGGGAGCTGCCGGGTATCCGGTTCAGACCTTCGACAATCCGCTGCGAGGGCCGGCTCACGACTCTGCCGCGCTCGAGAAGCAGCTCGCGACCATCAGCGGCCCGATTGTCCTCGTCGGACATTCCTACGGCGGAGCGGTCATCACCAATACTCACGATCCCGACGTAGTCGCGAATGTCTATATCGCGGCATTTGCTCCCGCGCAGGGCGAGTTCGTCCAAGGTCTGCTCAACCCATTGATCTATCCCGGCAGTCGGCTGCTGCCGCCCGCGCTGGAGCTCAAGGTTGTCGAGGATCCGACTGGGATCGCGGGATACAACGTCGACGGCTACATCGCCGAGCCGTACTTCCATGAGATCTTCGCCCAGGACGTCGACGACGCCACCGCGGCCGACATGTTCGCTCACCAAAAGTCTGCAGCACTTGTGGCCAACCTCGAACCCTCTGGTGACCCGTCGTGGGCAAAGGTACCCAGCTGGTACCTCGTCTCCCAGCAGGATCAGGTCATTCCGCCTGCCCTGCAGCGGTTCATGGCTTCCCGTGCAGCGGCAGGCCACACCACTGAGGTCGACGCCTCTCACGCCTCTCTGGTGTCCCGGCCCGGCGAAGTGGCGACGACGATCCTGGCCGCCGCCACCGCGACACAACGCTGAACCCGGAAGGCGAGCGCGTCGCCGTCAGATGATGCTCCGACCGCCGTCGACGTGAATGAGCTGGCCATGAACCATGGCTGCGCCATCACTTGCCAAGAAGACGATGACCGACGCAATTTCGTCGGGCGTTGCCGGACGGCCCAAGGGCGACTTGGCCGCAAGTTTGTCGAGCACTGGACCCAGCACCCGTTCCGTCCCTTCAGTCCGCGTGGGACCGGGTGCGACGGTGTTGACACGCACACCGTGGGGGCCGAACTCCACCGCCCAATCCTTGGTGAGCTGGTTCAGTGCGGCTTTGCTCGAGCCATAGATCCCCGACGACGAACTCCCAAAGCTCGCGACCATCGTGCTCACGTTGACGATCACACCGGACTGGCGCTCGATCATGGTCGGAACCAGCTGACCGACAAGGAAATACGGAGATTTGACATTGAGCGCATACAGCGCGTCGAAGTCTTCCTCGGTACCACCGGAGGTCGGCCCGAAGACTGTGGCCCCGGCGTTGTTGACGAGGATGTCGACGTGACCCGTCAACGCCATCGCATCCTGCGCCAGAGCAACAGCTGCTGTGGCGCCAGTCAATTCCGCACCGATGAAATCGGCTTTACCGCCGTCACTCTCGATCGCTTCGACGACTACTTTGCCACGCTCGAGGTCACGACCGGACACGATCACGTGCGCCCCATGAGCTGCAAGCCTGGATGCCGTGGCCTTTCCGATTCCGCTCGTAGCGCCCGTGACGAGGGCAACGCGCCCGCCAAGATCCCACATCTGCGCTCCCTCTCGCGTCAGAAACCTTTGTCGCTCAGCCAGGCCAGTGTCGTCCCCGCGACCTCTTCCCAACCGTCGTCGATGGTGAGGGAGTGTCCACGGCCTTCGAACTCGTGATATTCGGTGATCGAATCACCACCGGCGTACATCGCGAGAACTTCTCTTGTCACCTTGGCCGGGACGGTGTGATCCTCGGTTCCTGAAATCAGGAGCAAAGGCCCACGGCTCGCCTTGTGTGTGTCCACTGCTGCCGGGGAATTGCGGCGAAAGTTGGCGGTTGCGTCTTCGAACAGTGGGCGGCCGGGTCCGGGGATGGTCCATTTCTCGAACAACTCGTCGGACGCCTCTTGTGTCAGTGTGTTGCCGAAGCTGTAGTGGAACTGCTTCGGGGTCAAGGCCACCGTCTTCTTCTTGTTCGCGGGGTTCGACAGGACCGGAAATCCGGACTTCAACTGTGAGAAGGGAAGTGCCTTGACCCCTTTGATCGGAGCCGGGTCGATCGCGACTGCGGCCGCGGCGAGGTCGGTCGCGAGGAGTTCTTGAGCGATCAGACCGCCGAAGGAATGTCCGATGACGATCGGTTTGGTCTCGAGTGCTCCGATCAGCTTCGCGTAGTGCTCGTAAACATCCTGTATTCCAACGTTGTTCATCTTCTCCGGCGCTTCACGGGTCTCTTGCACGGTCACGCCGTCTCCGGGCCAGCCCGGAGCAGTGGCCGTATAGCCACGCTCTGCGAAGAGGGAGATCCATGGTTCCCATGCGCTCGAATGAATCCACAAACCGTGGATGAACAGGACGTGGTTGTTCAGAGGTGCAGCGGCCATTCGTGTTCCGTTCGATCGTGGGTTTTCACAGCGTCTGGATCAGGCCGCCGTCGATGGTGAAATCTGATCCGGTCACATTGGCAGATGTTTCTCCAGCCAGGAAGAGCACGAGAGCGGCGACCTCTTCGGGCGTTGTGAACCGTCCTGTGACCGACTGCGCTGCTGCGCTTTTGGCGACCTCGTCGGCTTGTCCGCCACTGGCGCCGGCAATTGTCTCGGCAACGCCGCCCTCGCCGAGCCACAGGCTGGTGGACACCGGTCCCGGACTGACCGTGTTGACACGTATTCCTTGCGGACCGAGCTCTTTCGAGAGCGATTTACACACATTGGTGAGGGCCGCTTTGACCGCGCTGTAGTCCACAACCCCAGGGTCGGGGAGAAAGGCATTGACCGAGCTGACAGTGACGATCGTTCCGCCGCCACGTCGAAGAAGCTGAGGTATCGCGGCCCTGGTGGTTCGCACGGTTGCCATCAGCCCCAGGGTCCAGGAGTCATACCACTGGTCGTCGGTCACGCCCACGAACCCGGCCGGCCTCGGGGTCACCGCTCCGGCGTTGTTGATGAGGATGTCCACACCGCCGAGCGTTTTGGCCTGCTCGATCAACGCGATCGGACCTTCGGGCGTCGACAGATCCACGGGAACGAACGTCACGAGGCCCGCATCTTCCAGGCGAGCAAGATCGGGGCCCCGGCTTCGTGAACCGGCGACGACGTGCGCGCCTTCCTCTGTCAGCGCGGAGGTCACCGCCAGACCGATACCTTTGCTGGCGCCGGTGACGACCGCCAACTTTCCCGAGAGGCCTAGATCCATCAGCATCCGATCGTTCGCGCCGGTACACGGGTAGCCGCTCGGCAAATCAGCGGGGGAGGCGTCAAGCAATCGACCGAGCGCCCGAACTCGTAACGGCACGACCACATTCACGTCGAATGGTAAACCCGATGACGGGAGAGAGCAGCGCTTGACGAAAAAGATGATTTCGGGGTGCCAGGGTGTCGAGAATGGGGTGGTGGCTCCGTCTCAGATATGCAGGCGGCGACAACGCGCCGCGACGACGAAGGAGAAACACCATGAAGTATCTGCTGCTGAAGCACTACCGAGGCGGCCCGACTCCCATCGGCGACTCGGTGCCGATGGACCAGTGGACGCCGGATGAGGTCGACGCACACATCAAGTTCATGCAGGATTTCGCAGACCGCCTGGAAGGAACGGGTGAGTACGTCGACGGACAGGCGCTCGCGCCCGACGGTGCGTTCGTGCGGTACGACGGCGAAGGGCGTCCACCGGTGACCGATGGTCCGTTCGCCGAGACCAAAGACCTCATCGCCGGCTGGATGGTCATCGATGTGGCGTCGTGGGATCGTGCTGCGGAGCTGGCAGGGGAGCTGTCCGCGGCGCCCGGCGCCGGGGGCAAGCCGATCCACGAGTGGCTCGAGGTCCGACCATTTCTCAGCGACCCGCCCACGGTGACCGAGTGAACGAGGCTCTACTGCGGGAGCTTGTGCCCGCGGTGATCGGTGTCCTCGTCCGGCGCGGAGCCGACTTCGCGTCGGCCGAGGACGCCGTCCAGGAGGCGTTGATCCGGGCCATGGAATCGTGGCCTGACGATCCACCTCGTGATCCCAAAGCCTGGCTGGTTGCAGTGGCGTGGCGCAGGTTCCTCGACGCCGCGCGCGCCGAGAGTTCGCGGCGGGGTAGGGAACTCGCCGTCGAGGTCGAGCCCGTCCCCGGTCCGGCACCTGATGCGGACGAGACGCTGCAGCTGTACTTCCTGTGTGCGCACCCGACGCTGTCATCGGCGTCGGCTGTCGCATTGACGTTGCGAGCGGTCGGTGGCCTCACCACCCGCCAGATAGCGTCGGCATATCTGGTGCCTGAAGCGACCATGGCCCAACGGATCAGCAGGGCCAAGAAGCGGATCTCCGGACTTCGGCTCGACCAGCACGGCGATCTCGGAACCGTTCTGCGGGTGCTCTACCTGGTCTTCAACGAGGGGTACAGCGGCGAAGTCGACCTTGCGGCCGAAGCGATTCGTCTCACCAGACAGGTTGTTGCCCAGACCGACGAACCCGAGGTCACCGGGCTGCTTGCACTCATGCTGCTCCACCATGCGCGCCGCGCGTCTCGTACCGGACCAGGCGGGCGGTTGGTGCCGCTGGCCGAGCAGGACCGATCCCGTTGGGATACAACGCAGATCACCGAGGGCGTGGCAATACTCCAGGCGGCGCTTGCTCGTGACCGGCTGGGTGAATACCAGGCGCAGGCCGCAATCGCCGCGCTACACGCCGATGCCCGTAGCACTGCCGAGACGGACTGGGTGCAGATCGTCGAGTGGTACGACGAACTGCTTCTCATCACCGACAGCGCGGTGGTCCGACTCAACCGCGCAGTGGCGGTCGGCGAGGCCGACGGGCCGCAAGCCGGCCTGGCCGCGCTGGTCGACGTGGACCCGGTGCTACCACGCTATGTCGCGGTGTCGGCATATCTGCATGAACGCGCGGGTGATCTCGAGGTCGCCGCTGATCTGTATGCCGAGGCATCCCGCACTGCCGCAAACGTTCCGGAGCGCGATCACCTCACGAGAGAGGCCGCGCGGGTGCGACATCTGCTGCAGGCCTGAGCACCCCGCCGCCACACCTCGAGTGACAGCAATGTCTCACGCACAGGCCCGATCCCGTTGACGACGTTCGACCCCGGTCCAGAGCGACTCGGCCACGAACTGGTGGAGATGTTGATCACTGATCCACAGCTCGGTGCGGCCGTAACACGCCTTGTGCCAGTAGAACTCGTCGAGCGCGGGTCGACCCGCTGTCTCGGCATCGTCGTCGACCAAAAACCGTAAAGGCGGACGGTCAGGTGCCGAATGCCTATTTCGCCTTTTTCTGGCAGGTCGGGCACAGTCCGTGCAGGGTCAGACCCGCGGTGGCGGGGAGTTCGAAGCGGCTGCCGTCACTGGCGCGGGCGAGGGCCTCGGCGAGATATTCGGCAGGTACTTCGATCACGGCGTCGCACCGGGTGCAGACGGCGTGGTGGTGGGGTTGTTCGGCCAATCCGTAGGTGGTGACACGGTCGCCGACGGTGAGGGCGTGCAGGATCCCGACCTCGACCATGGTGGTGAGGGTTCGATAGACCGTGGTCAGGTCGACCAGGTCGCGTTGTTCGGTGAGTCGTTCGACGATTTGTTGTGCGCTCAGATGCCCGACGGCCGGGTCGGCGATCAGGATTGTCATGACGGCCACGCGGGGGGCAGTGCACCGCAATCGGTGGTGTTGCAGGATCGAGCGCGCCTGGGCGACCGCGAGGTCGCTTGTCGTTTCGGCACCGGGCATATGTCCAGTGTCGCGCCGAATGCAGGTATTGCCAACCGTCTGGTTTGCCGACAATCCGATGGTCGGCTGGACTGAGCAGGCGCGGGATGATTCAGGCAAGGCGGTGGCGTTCGAGTAGATCCCTGTCACCGAGTATCTCTGCGATATCGCCGTCGGCGACTATCCGGCCGCCGTCGAGGATCAGAGCTCGCGTGCAGATTCGTTGCGCGTAGTGCAGGTCATGGGTGACCATCACGATGGTGGTCGGCAACCTCCGCAGTACCTCGGCGAGCTCTCGCCGGGCGACCGGGTCGAGGTTCGCCGCCGGCTCGTCGAGCACCAGGACATCGGGGTGGCAGGCGAGCGTGGTGGCCAACGCGGCGCGGCGACGTTCTCCGACCGACAGATGTGCTGGTGACCGATCGGCCCGGTCTGACATTCCCACTGCGGCTAGGGCCTCGGCGACACGTTTGTCGAGGTCGGTACCCAGGACCCCGAAGTTCGCAGGGCCGAAGGCGACATCCTGGGCGACGGTCGGCATGAACAGCTGATCGTCGGGATCCTGGAATACCAGGCCGACCCGTCGCCGGACCTCGCGCACGGTGTCCGGGCCCAGTTGAATGTCTCCGATGTGGACTTCACCGGAATCCGCGGTCAGCACACCGTTCAGCTGCAACATCAGGGTCGATTTTCCGGCGCCGTTGGGTCCGAGGACGGCGACCCGCTCGCCGGCGGGGAGGTGCAGGCTCACCTCGTGCAGTGCGCCGGTTCCGTCGGGGTAGGCGAAGCTGAGGTCAACCACCCGCACGGTGCCCGCCGCCACGGCCGATATCGCTGTCATTGCAGCCACCAGGCGCAGATACTGACAGCGACCGCTGCTGTGGTCGGTATCAGGGCCAACAGCCAGGTGGTGGCGGTTGCCGGGATCGTCCCATAGTGGGGGACCGCTCCGGTGAATCCGCGCGAGAGCATGGCGAGGTGGACGCGTTCTCCGCGTTCGTAGGAGCGCAGGAACAGGGCTCCGGCTCCACGCGCGGTGGCCCCGACCTGGCGCAGGGTACGCGGATCGTCGCCTCTCGAGATGCGCGCCATACGCATCCGGATGGCTTCCGCAACAAGCAGATCAACGTACCGCAGCATGAGTACGACGATGGTGACGATCATTCCGGGCACCCGCAGACGGGTCAGCCCGGAAGGTAGGTCACGGACGTTCGTGGTTGCCGCCAGGGTCAGCGACACCCCGACACCGAGTGTGCCTTTGGCTATGACGCCCCATGCGGCGTATAGCCCTTGCGTCGACAGTGACACTCCGAGAACCTCGGTCTGTGGGCCGCCGTCGGCGAAGGGGAGTAGCACGGCAAGGATGACGAAGGGCAGTTCGATCACCATCCGCGGCAGGATCCAACGTAGGGGGATGCGTGCCCACCACCAGACTCCGATCAGGATGGCGGCGTAACACCCGAACGGCCAGAACAACTCTCGGGGCGTCGCAACCACGGCGAACACCGCGATGACCGCGGCCACGATTTTCACTTCGGCAGCGGCGCGGTGTGCCGGCGAGTTTCCGGGCAGATAGAGCGAGTTTCCCGCGCCCACTGTTACGGCGCCTGGCTGCGGGTATCGGAGACGCCTGCGGGTGCTACCAGTGCGGGGCGACGTCTGCCTACGCGGATCAGCCGAATCACGGCGACCAAGAGCGCGAATACCGCCAGCACGCCAACGATTCCCGCTGCGCCCGTGAGTGTCTCGTTGCCGTTGATGGTGTAGTCGGCCAGGAACGATTCGGAGCGGTGATGTTCACTGGCATTCTGGGCAATGCACTGGCCATCGAGTTGTTCGGCACCATCGACCTCGACCACGGTGCATCCCCGCTGGGTGGTTGCGTCAAGACCGTCGGGCTGCGAACTGGCCACGTACGACAAGAGGCCGGCGGCCAGAAAAGCTGCTGCCGCGAAGGCGAGCAGAAATCTGGTCATCGATCGGCCCGGGTGGTCCGAAGCGCCTCGGGCACTGTCTGTTCGGCGCACAGCACGCAGCAGATAGACCAGATCAGGACGTGCTTTGGCCACCGCGACAACGGTGATCGCGGTGATGACGCCTTCTCCGACCCCGATCAGAAGATGGGTGGCCAGCATGTAGCCCATTACCTCGCCGAGCGTGGAGCCCGATGCGCCACCGATCGCATACTCGAGTACAAAACCCATCGCCGCGGCGACGGTACCCCCCAGTGCGGCAATGAATCCGATGCCGGCCATCCCCGCATCGCCGCGGGAAACCAGCAGGGGAGCGAGGAGTCGGGCCAGGACATACCCGACAGCGACACCGATCAGTGCCATATTCGTGATGTTGGCGCCCAAGGCCGTGAGTCCACCATCGGCGAAGAGCAACGCCTGCACAACGAGCACGATTGCCACGCACAGCGCCCCGACGTACGGCCCGACCAGGATCGCGGCCAACGCGCCCCCGAGCAGATGGCCACTGACACCAGGCAGGATGGGGAAGTTGACCATCTGAACAGCGAAGATGAAGGCGGCCACCAGGCCTGCCATCGGAGCTGTTCGCTCGTCGAGCTCCGAACGCGCCCGCCAGGCCGCAAAGGCAAGACCACACACAGCAATCGCAGCAAAGAGCAGCGACGTCGGCGCGTCGACAATGCCGTCGCTCATATGCATCGCAGTGGTGGTACTGCTCATTCTCCGGACGCTACGCGTGATGCCAGTCACTGGCAAGACCGCCGAAAAATGCTCTCCGTTTGTGTGACCGTTTCGTCCTGTTTCGGAACATTTCGGACCAGCACACACGAGAGTGGTTGTCGCGCTTATGAAGTCACGCCCGCAATCGGCGACTACAGGCCAGCGAGAAAGGCCTCAGCCGCATCGTGGACTCGGTCGCGATCACCGGTGGTCAGTAGGTCGAGCAACAGCCCTCGAATCGTCGCGATCACGAGTGTCGCCCGTCGTCTGGCAATATCAGGATCGACGTCCGGGCCTTGCACTTCGCACAGCGAGCGCATCCAGTCCGTGACCACCTGCCCCAAAAACTCGGTGAATTGCTGTGGCGCTTGTAGAGCGCGCCCATACACGGCATAGAACAGTCGAAACTCCTGTTCCCGCTTGGGGTCCGAGGTGTGCTCCCACGCCACCCGTGCCGCGCTTGCCAGGTCGGGCTGCTCGCCGAGCGCCCCTTCGGTATCCACGATGAGGCGTTCTCGTAGCCGCGCGAGGACGGCCTGAAACATCTGCTCCTTGGTACCGAAATGATGTACCAGTGTGTTCGAGGTGACCCCGAGGGCTGCGGCGACAGGACGCCACGTCAGCTCGGAGAACCCCTGCTCGACCGCGTAGTCGACCACTGCATCCAGCAACGCGACCCGACGCTGATGGTCAACCGGTCGTCCCGCCATCTCTACCTCCGTGATTTTGACACTTGCATTACTTGCACGAGTGTATAAATAATAGCGTCTGACTGCAATGCACTCGACCTGAAGTACATGCAGCACACCGAGAAGGAGTCGCCACCATGGCACGTGTTGTCGTATTCAACGAGTTTGGTGAACCGGATGTTCTGCAAATCGTGGATGAGCCGATCAGTGAACCCGGCGCGGGCGAACTGCGTATCAAGATCGACGCGTTCGGGGTCAACCGTCTCGATCAGATGATGCGCGCCGGGCACTACCCGGCACCGATCCGGCTTCCGCATGCCCGACTCGGGGTCGAAGGCGCCGGTACCGTCGACGCGGTCGGTTCGGGCGTCCCGAGTGTCCACGTCGGTGACGAGGTCATCATCACCGCCGTGCCCGACGCCGACATCAACGGAACCTACGCCGAGTACACGATCGTGCCGGCCGGCCGGGTCATCACCCGCCCAGAGACGCTCGATGCCACCAGCGCTGCGGCGTTGTGGGTGTCGTACTCCACGGCCTACGGGGCACTGGTGGAGAAGGCGGGTCTGCGCCCCGGTGACCACGTCCTGATCACCGCAGCATCGAGCAGCGTGGGCCTGGCCGCGATCCAGATCGCGAATTTCATCGGCGCCATCCCGATCGCTGTCACCCGTTGCACCGCGAAGAAGGACACCCTCTTGCAGGCGGGCGCCGCCACGGTGATCGTCTCCGATGATGACGACATAGCCGAGGTCGCCAAACAATGCACCGATGGCGTGGGGGTGGAGATCATCCTCGACTCGGTCATGGGCCCCGGCCTGGCCGAACTCGCCGGCGCGTTGAAGTTCAACGGAAAAATCGTGGCGGTGGGCTGGCTCGATTCACGGCCTGCTCCTGTTCCGATGAATCCCCTCACCTTGATCCGGTACGCGAGCTTCGAGCACACACTCGATCCCGTGGTGGTGCGGAGAATCGCCGCATTCCTGGGAGCCGGACTGCGAAACGGGGCTCTGAACCCGACGATCGACAAAGTATTCAAACTCGACGACATCGCCGCGGCCCACCACTATCTCGAACATGGTCGACAGATCGGGAAAATCGTTGTCACACTGTAAAACCCACTCGTTCTGATGAGGTCATCCTGTTGACCGCGCCGCCATCAGGACGCGCGCAACCAGGAAGATGAGAATGGCAGTCACCGCGAAACCAAGACGAGAGGTCCAGAGCAGGGCTTGGGAAACCACCACTGCTGATTCGGAATCGAACCCGAAAAACACCAGAATTCGATCACCCATTCCCCAGTGCTTGCTCTCGTATCCCTTATACGGTTTGGTACCGGGCGTACGGTGACTCGTCACATTTCCCGACCAGTCAACTGCCTCTACGAGGGCCCAAAATGACCCTACGAGGGTCAATAATATGGCGGCCCCAAGGAGATTCGCGGCGAGCGGTGTAGCTGTATTTTCGGGTTTCCGCTTCACGTCGAGAGCCTAGCGGAGGGGGAGTGGACGGCCCCCTTCCACCTGGTTGACTCCGTCCCGCCAGGTACGCGTGAACACCACGGCGCAGGCAACGACGAGCAGCCCGAAGACGACGGCCAGGGCCAGCGGCATCGCTGAGTCATCGTGCCTCTCGTAAAGAATCTGGATTCGGTAGAAGAGAAATGCGGCGGATACTCCGGCCCACCCGAGAACGAATCCGACCCGAAGAGAGTGCTCGCGCATCGCGGAGGCGACGAGCGGGACCAGGAGCGCCGCTCCCGCGATCCACAGTCCGCCGAGCAGCGGACTGACTCGCCGTTCTTCTTGCCACGCGCCGGGCATCGAGAAATGGTGCCAAAGCAGCACGATGCACGCGAGACCGCCGAGAAGAAGTGCCAGCTGGGTACGTCGCTCGGTGAAGGTGAATCGCAATCGGGGCGATGGCCCTCGTGCGGACAGCAGCACGAAACCGGCCACGCCCGCTCCGAGGGTCCAGCTCAAGGCCCCGATGACCCAGACCCATACGGCGATATCCCAATTGCTCCAGGCCGACGGAGATCCTTCTTCACTGATCCACTGTGTGAAGAGTAGCGATGGGCCGATTGCAGCGCCGCTCAGGATCAAGCCGAGGCCGATCAGACGAGCACGCCCAGAACTGCCCGTGAGTACTCCGGCGAGTCCAGCGATGAACGCGAGTGACATCGAAGGGATCAGGAGAATCCGAAGTTCGTCTCTGTTGAAGATCGTGTGCCCAGGACTGCCCTTTGCATAGGGCACGAACGGATTGACGATCATCAGCCCAGCCGCGAGTATCGCCAGACCTGCCGCGACCAGGCAGAGCAACAACTTCGGTGCAGCGGGCTTGTTGTCTGTAAATACCTCATCTGACAACTCGGTACGGGGTACAACCACGTGCTCGGTCCGTGGCTCCGGACGCAGATGTTCAACGGGCGGCCAACTCGGTTGCGACTGCCACGCCGGCTCCTGCCGACCGACCGGCTGCGCCCATCGATCCGATCGCGGTTCTGCTACCGGAAACGACGGCTGTCCCGACACCTGCCGCGATCGCCGATCCGACCACGGTTCCGGTGCTGGATTCGACTGCTGCACCGGGCCTGGGTTCGACGGCATCCCGGGCACGATGTTCGGCGCCGGAAGCGGCTGCACCGCCACTGGATTCGACGGCAGGTCGCGCACGATGTTCGGCAGTGGATTCGACGGTGCCCCGGGCACCTGATCCGTCAGATGGAACAACCGAGTCGACCCACCCCGGATGTACAGCACCGGCGTCACCCATTCCAGGGTGTTCGGTAACCCCAGGATGGCCTTTCGTCCACTGAGGACGGCGCGGTCGATATCTCGGCCCTCGGCGACCGCCGTGTAGAAGCCACGTGCGAACTCGATCGCCGCCGCATCGCTGACGGTGAATTGCATTGCAGCGACGGCGCTTATCCCGCCGCGGGCGAGGGCAGCGGCGGTGCCTGCGAATAGGTCGTCGGATGCGGCCCGCCCCGACGAGCACGAATTCAGCACGACCAGACGCGGAGTGGGTTCCGCTTCGTCGAGCAATTCGGTCAGCCGTGAGGCCTCGATCATGTCGGCGCGGCCATTCTCACCTACCAGCGCAATGCAACCCTCGGTCTTCGCCGGGTCGTAGTCGCCGTGACCGATGAAGTGCAGCACATGCCACGTCCCCGAGATCAGGTAGCGGTGCACGCTGCTCCACGATGCCTGGGGCACGCAGACCAACTCGATCCGACGCTGCTCGATCTGCTCCCGCAAAGCCGCCCTCAGCTGGCCGATCTCGGCCTCCGTGTCGAGCGCGCCAAGATTTCTCGGGGACGCGACGACGCACAGGACGCGCAGCGGAGGCTCTACGTCGAGGGGTAGAGGGTCGTAGTCCGGCGCCGGGATGTGCCGAACGAGAGGCCTCTGCCGACACAGGTATCTCCCGTCGTCGGGGTCGAACAGCATCTCCCACGGGACGGCGGCCAGTTCCGGTGCCGTCAGGCTGAGCACCAGCCGAAGTCGCTTGCGCTGGTGTTGCGCGGCCCCCAGGCTGGCTCGGTATGCGTTGTTCACGGGACCGTCGAACACCGCACGGAACAAGCTCGTGCCGACTTCGTGCAACGACCGTTCGCTGACAGGTATCGCGCGCCGCGCCGGGACGGACGCGGCCAGGATGGCGTTCTCGAGCTCGTCTCGCTGGTTCACGATGTCGTCGACATCGATGTCGAATATGGCGTTCGGGTGACCACCCGAAGGTGCCCCGAGCACCTTCGCCTGATAGCCGCCGCGATGATCGGCGGCCAGATATCGACTGATCTCGAGATGAAAGTCGATCTCTTCAGTGGCCATTTCCTTACTCCTGTAGTGCGTCGTAGATTCGCCGCGCCACCACGGAATCACCCAGGTATCCGCTGATGCCGTGCTGATTCGGCGTTCGGTTGTCCACATCGGTTTTGTTCTCGATCGCCGGTACCGGTGGGTTGATGGTGAAATGGTCGACGTCGAGTGGGTGCAATGCCACGGCATCGTGGGGATCCATGGCGTTGAACCAACTCTCGGCGCAGGGCGGTGTGCGGTTGCCACCGACTTCACCGATACCCGGTGCCCGATCACGGATCGCGTTGACAGCCAACGGGCTACCGACGGTGATCAGCTCGGGTACCTTCCAGTTCCGACGCGCACCTTCGCGCATCAAGAGGGTGTAGGCGACGACGGTGCCCAGGGAGTGCGCAACGACGACACTGTCGGCTCCCGGCGTGAAAGCGCCGATGACGCCGTCGTCGATGCGTCGGCGGATAGTGCCGTTGGTGAGGTACTGGAAGACGTCGTAGGTGGCCAGCGCGATGGTCACGGCGCTCAATTTGCTGTCCTGATCGAGCTTCTGCAGGATGGCGCGCATCCAGGGCCAATTCAGCGGGCCGCGTTCGGTGACGTCCATTCCGGTCTGTGCGCTGATCTCGGCGTCGGGTATGTGCTCTTGCTGTTGCACATCGGTGAGCACGTCGAACAGGAATCGCTTCGCGCCACTGTTGAGGTTCGGTTCGCCGCGCAGGATGACGTCAGGGACGTCGCCGTCCGTGAACCCTTTCGCCATGCGGTCGAGGGTGTCCCCGTAGAAGGGGAACCGCACCTGGTCGGTGTTGATCGGAGGCAACGTCGGATCGCTCTTCGCGAGACCTTCGTTGAGGCAATCCATCCACTCCTGTTTGAGTGCGGCCGGGTCCTTGCCCTGCTGCGATCGACCGTGGATGAAGATGATCTCTCGGGACATGTGGTTCTCCTCGTGTCGGTTCGACTCAAGCGGGTTCGAACAACAGATCGGTTGCGGCACTGTCGAAGACCGTCCACAGCGACGGCAGTAGGTGGCGTCGGAGTTCGCCGATTCGCGACCACAGAGTCGGGCCGTCGTCGGTGATGAGATCCCAGCCCTGTGTGAGCAGCGGGAAGGGCGTCGTGAGCTGTGCACCATGCGCTGACCCAGGCGATGACTCGGCTTCCAGCAGAGCCAGGTCAAGGAATTCGATGTCACCGAGCTGTTCAGACAGCCGTATTCGTAGTTCTGCCAACTGATCCAGATCCTGGCTGGTTCCGAGTGCATAGGCCCGATACAACGCAAGTGTCAGGTCATTTGGCTGGCTTCGGGTCAACAACGCGGCCAGACGGCCGCCCTCCAGCACATCGGGATAGCGACGACGCTGCGCCGACGCGGTGACAATCGCCTTGATGCGTCGGAGATACTGATCGCGACTCGACTCGGCCCTCTGCGGGTCAAAGAACACCCCACTGATGTGCCGGCCATCGACATGGACCTCCGTCACATGACCCTCGATCACGGGAAGCATTGTCGTCGTGTGATTGTCGAGTTCGAAGGCCACCATGCGGGTGCCCGAACCCGCCGCCAGATCGATCATCCTGCCATCGGTGACCACCGCCCCATTTGGTGACGTTGCGCGGCGAATCGACGCACCTCGAATGCGGAGTCCGCGCCGCATTCCATCCGTGGGTGGCAGCACAGTGTCGGTCCCAACCGGGTCGAGCAAAGTTTGGATCGAGCTGACGAATCGACCGGCACCCTCGGACTCTGCCAGTGCGAGCTCGGAGGTGAACGTCTCCGACGGACCCGCCGCAGCCTGGTACAGGGTCGTAGTGATCTTCGACAGCGACCGCCTGGAAACCATACTCTCCAGGCCGGTTTCGGTTTCGCCGGCGAAACCGCGCACGATAGGACCGTCGTCGCCGCGCTTGACGCTGGCCAGCCACCGCTTGTTCGGGCCGACCTGAACGTCGAAAGTTGGCGACTGATCCATGTCGAGATCAAGTTCCGCGAGGCGTTCGCCGACCGCCGCTTCGAGGTAGACGCAGAGCGGATTGGTGTAGATGTACCAGCGAGGGTCACCGTCGTCGCCGCGCACCATCACATCCCGCTCGAGACCCTGCACGTCGTACAGTCGCCCATTGAGTGCCTCATGGAGCACCGACGTGTAGATCCCCTCGGCGGCAACGGTATTGATCTCGATCGCGGCCTGACCCTGCGCGCTGGCGTAGAAGACGTCAACCCGTGGGCGTGAGGCACTTCCGGGACTGTTGGGAAATGCGGAGACCGGCGTGAGTGACTGGGTGTCGATGTCCTGGGCGGGCGTTCGGCAGGCATCTGAGATGATGACGACGTGCGGCGTCTTTCCCCTTTTGGCGGCTTGGATGCTCTTACCTACGCTGATCGCCGCGTTGCCCCGGACCGGTGCGTCTGACAGCATCCAGGTCTCGATCATCTCGACGAGCAGGCCGTGTCCCGCGAAGTAGACGATCAATTGGTCCACACCGGTTGCGATGAGTTCCTCGACCGCGGTCAGCACCCCGTCAGAGGTGACCTTGGCGTCGGCATCTGTGAGGAGGCGAGCGTTCGCCGGTTCGATTCCACCGCGATCGGAATCGACGGCCCAGTCGTACATCTGCCGCGCGCCCGACGCGGCGGCGCACAGCACCGGCATGCCGGCACCCGTACGATCCACGCCGATGAACACTGCTCCCCGAAGCATCGCAAGACCTTCCTGCAAAGGGTTCTCGCGTGCGGACTCGGGTCACGAGTTGTGGGCCGCTCAATGCGGGAACCGCTTCTACCGTCTGACGCTTCAATCGTCTGACATTTGATCGGTGCACTCACGAGTAGTGCACTACCTGTTTCCGGCACCAAGCACGTCCCCGATAGTCGGCCCAGGGCTGTTATAGAGCCCGGGCGACGTGAGCAACGAATGGCGCGCTCGCCTGTCGAAAGCCCGGTCGACGCCGGGACGCGTCGATGTGTGCTCGACGGGTCATTGGTTCAGTCACAGCAAGACACCACCGGATACCTCGATGCGTTCACCCGTAGCCCAGCGGAACTCACGGGACACAAGGGCTGAGATCGCGTCGGCTATGTCAGCCGGATCGCCCACTCGCCCGAGAGCGGTCTGCCCGGAGAGTGCCTCGCGCATGGCTTCGCTGTCGCGCATGGCTCCGCCATTGAAGTCGGTCGCGGTCGGACCGGGGGCGATCGAGTTGACCCGAATGCCCCGCGGGCCTAGTTCGAGGGCGAGGCTGCGGGTAAGTGCTTCGAGGGCCTTCTTCGATGCCGCATAGACGGAGGTCGCCGGGCTGACGTGTCGGCTGAGCGAACTCGACACGTTGACAATGCTCGCTCCTTCCGACAGATGGGGCAAGAAAGCTTGCGTGACAAAGAGCGGACCACGGACGTTAACGGCGAAGGTGGCGTCGAAGTCTTCAGCCGTAATGGCGCCGAGAGGCGCGAACAGGCCCACCCCGGCGTTGTTGACCAGCACGTCAATGGTGCTGGTGTTCCACTCCTGCCCGATGCCGGCGAGCACAGCGATGCGTGCCGCCTCGATGGAGGAGAGGTCTTCGACATCCAAGTGGACCGCGATGGCTTCGCCGCCCGATTCGACGATGTCGTCCACGACCTCGCTCGCATCGCTCCGCGAGGCCGCGACGACTTTGATCTTGTTCCTGGCCAAGGCGAGTGCGGTGGCTCGTCCGAGTCCGCGGTTGGCTCCGGTCACGAGGGCAATACGGGGCATGTCGCCTCCAGTTGATAAGTAAATGACTACTTACTTGTAAGCTAGCCTGTGACTGTAAGCCCGTCAATCCGAAGCAGGGGAGAGCGCAATGGCCCGCGATGCCGAAGCCACCAGAGAGCGAATCCTCGCGGCGGCAACCGACGAGTTCTCCGCGCACGGGTTCGCGGGCGGGCGGGTTGAGCGGATCGCTACTCAGGCGCAGAGCAACGTTCGGATGATCTACGCGTACTTCGGCGGCAAGAGCGGCCTATTCGATGCGACCCTGGCAGAGGCTCTGCGTCGCATGGCCGAAAACGTCCCGCCGCGTCCGGAAGACCTTGCCGGCTGGGCCGGTGACGTATTCGATCATCATCAGCGTTTCCCCGAAGTGCTCCGGCTGAGTATGTGGGCTCAGCTCGAGCGACCAGAGGCCACTGCTGAGCCGCGCGATGTCTATCGGAACAAAGCGCTCGCCGTCGCGACGGCCGCGGCCCGACCGTTGTCGGCCATCGACGTTCTGGTCTTCATCTACGCCATCGCGCAAGCCTGGCAGCTGTCACCAAAAGGACTTACCGGACTCGAGGAAGACCCAGCCGGCGGTGACGGAGTTGCCGCTCGCCGGCAATCGGTCGTCACCGCCGTCGAGCGGATGTTGCAATACCAATCCTGAGTCGGCGACGTCGGTCGCACGCCAGGGTCCGTACCGCGGAACTGTTGCAGCGCTTGAGATATGAACCCTGGGCCGTTGTCCGGGCGCCAGCACCTGGGGCGGGCCATCCCAGGCTGCGAATGTCTTGTCGAGTTCCTCGGTCGGCACGTTTGCTACAAGCCGTGCATGACGTACCGCTCCAGTGCTGTCACGGAGCCGGCTGAAACAATTCAACGAGATTCCCCGATGGGTCTGAAACAAGAATCTGTTGTCCACCGGGGCCACTGACGGTGTCGCTGCGGAATGGAACTCCGGCAGCCTTCAGCCGTTCGATCTCCGCGTCGAGGTCGTCGACGATGAGATGAATACGGTTCCAACCGCCGGCTGTGGGAAAAGCGCCATCGGGCATTATCCGGGCACCAGAACTCGTCGGCCCGGAAAGCAGCAGACGCAGCGAACCACGAACGACGTCAGCGAAGGCGGGGGCCGCACTGTAGCGAAGAGTGAAGCCGAAGTGCGTGGTGTAAAAGTCAATGGAGGCTTCCACGTCGTTGACGATGTACCGGACGTTCGCCAGATCCTTATCCACTAATGCCATCCCACTGCCTTTCCCAATTGATGGAGAATTCTGCCATCGGAAGTTTAGCGGACCCACTCCGGATACGACTGCGACGCATACGCAAGATCCGAAATGTCACCAACGCCACGGAGGTCACTCACAGGCATAGATGCCAGCTTTTGTCACTGTGACATAATCCGGGGAGTCCGTCGCACGGTAGAGAACCGGCGCCCAAACCATCTGCAACACAAGCACTGTCGACAACGGTGGGACACAGGGGAGCGTCAGCTGAATCAACAGGGGGCTCACCGCGCAGCATCGCACGATCGTCTCGTAGCGAAGTCAGTACGGAACTTGACACCGGTCGCGCAGGTTCTGACATTCGACCGTCAATTACCAAGGCGCCGAACACCACTCGGCGACATCGGTGCGTCACGTGACAAAATAGCGGACGGTAACGGGGTGCCGCGGGTCGAGGCTCAGGGATGCAAACTCCCTGCACCACAGCATCATTCGACGCGTCAATGGGACGCACCCACGCGTCGGCCGTCGCTGCACTCTAGCCGGTGCCGACGGGTCGTGGCCGGGCTCACATAGCTCATGTTTTTCGGGCTGGAAGCAATCGCACTGCCGAGGTTTGCTGATCCGGACCCGCGGATCGCGTGAACGGTAACGTGCGGTCGATCGCACGATCCTCGCACACATGTGCGAATATGGTTAGCGTGAACTCGCGCAGAACGACCGGATTGACTACCGACGACCTGGAAATGCTGTCTACGGCACTCACCGCAGGCAAGCGGGTCACCGTCTACCTCCGTGACCCGATGCCGTCGCTCAATCTCCCCGCGGGAGCATCGGCGCGCGTGATGTCTGTCGACGGGTCAACGGTGACAGTAAGCCCGAAGGGTGTCGATGATCAATTGCCGTTCGAGGCCGACGAACTGCAGAAGACTCGCACGGTAGCAACTTCCACGCCTCCAGCGCGCCCGCGGCCGGTCAGGGCTACGTCCACACCGTCAGGCGTAACGAAATCACCGAGAACCGTTGCGACGGAATCGAAGCCAGAACCCGAACCTGCGAAGACAAGACCAGTGGAACAGAAATCCGCCCCGCCAAAAGCGCTCCGACGCACCAAGACTTCAACCGCGGTCAGTGTCACCGTGACGTCGGTGAGCGAGAGCACTTGGACGGTCTCGGTGTCGCACGGTAGCAAGAAGGGTAAGCCCACCGAGGTCACCTCGGACCGGGTGGCGCGAGCGATGCACGCACTCGGCGACGACGCTGCGATCACGGCAGTCGACGCGGTTATCGAGTCGGCGCGGGCGGCGGCCCAGAAAAGAATTGACGAGCTCAGCCATGAGCTCGAAGCAGCGCGAGCAGTGCTGGCACATCTCGACGCACCGGTCGCAGATAGCTGACGGCGAGTTCGGGCTGTCCCGGTGGCGCTAGCCGAATCGTCACCCGTGACGATTCGGCGTGTGATCATCGGACTTGACGTGCAACAGTAGTTGAGCGAGTCGACGACTCGGTCAGGATCCGTTGGCGCCCATTCGTTTACTCGGCCTAATTCCTGCCACCTCGCCAACAACCTGAACGCCGCCGGAGGATCGTAGGCCGGACGTGTGGTCCGGCCTGAGATCAATGCGAGGTCGCGTCGACATAGTCGTAGACGTAGCAACGCGTTGAAGTCGATCGAATCCGACAGGCCCCGGAAAAAAAGCAGTGTGACGAGTACCTTCATCTGTTCGGTTTTCGTCCTGGTTCGGCGCGCCGATAAGAAACATTATGTCAAGTAGCGTCAGTTCGATTGCATCGGATGGACGATTCCCCACCAGCTGCGACATCCGACATACTGGTCGGTGATGATTCTTCCCGCAATCTTTGATTACACACCCCAGCAAGCACCGCCCCGTGTTGGTGAGCATGGCGAATGGCACCTTTTCTGGAACGCAGGGTTTGCTGACTTGTGGGCCGGCCTGCGTCCGGACTGGCGCCTCAGCGCCGCGCTACAGCCCGGGCATGATCAGCTAGCCGCCCCGATAGTCGGCCAGAAACAAACGCGTCTACCGGCCACCGCGACATCCGGTGAGGTGCAGATCGACTGCCAAGTCTACGGTCCGGTGCCCGAGCACGTCACTCTGACGGGTGCTGTGCGTATCACCGGCAGGGCCGATCATGCCGCACCCGTTTACCGTGGGCAACCAGAGCGTTCAGTGACCGCGGCGACCGTGATGCGAATGCAGCTGGTATCGATCGTCATCGACTACCGACCCATGTCGAACATCGACCACCCCGACCCCACCCGACAATACGAGAATCTTCAGCCCATCGCGGGGACCGAATGGTTCTACGAACTTGCCCAACCCCCACTTCAACTACATACCTACCGACCGCACGAGCGCGAGGCGGGTCAGTTGCGCCAAGAGCTACTACTCCTGGACCTCGACACAACGACCTGATCGGCGGCCGTCGAACTGAATGTTTCTGTGCCACAGCCGATGAGGCCGGCAGAATAGATTAGGGAGCATGTTCAAACGTGAATGCTGCGACCCAGATCCCCCGGACAGCTATCAGGTAATGCGCCCAGACCGCTCGTCGTCGGTCTGGCACCCTAGCTTCGCTGATGGTTGCATGCGGTGGCAAGGAGGGACCAACTGGTGGCACCACCAAATCGAATGCCGACATCGCGCGTGATTGTGCCGATGCCAGACTCAGCGCGAATATGTCCCGCTGACCGCGCTGCCGGCCTCCACTGCGGCTTCGTTTCTGCTCGAGTATGGCTGCCGCGTTGCAGGTCAATGACAACCCGATGATCTAGACAAAGAGTCCGTACAACCAGCTCCGCGATCTTTCGGTCTATCCGCAGCTCTTCTCGCGATCTGCGCGAGTGTCATACTCGACGCCATGACATGGACGTATCGCGACTACGAATGGATTGCTTCCCAATATCCATGGATGGAAACCAGCGTTGCCGTGGCGTTCGTGCGAGATTCGTCGATCGAGGCCGTCCTCGACGCCGTTACATTTTCGGACGAAGGTTCGGTTCTCGGCCTAAAAGCCTTGAATGACCTCTCTCCCGAAATGGTAGGCGTCGTCGCACTCACCGAGCGCTGGACCCTTGCCATCAGTTCGACAGGCTGGGCCGATGAAGGAATCGTACCCTTGTCTATAGGGCGCGAAGTCGTACAGTTCCAAGGTGTTCTAGGACACTACTCATTCAACATCTGGACCGATGGCACCCGCTCGTCCTATTGTGATCCGCTGCTGCGCTGCGGGTTTGGGCTCGACCCCGTGCCAGACAATCTGGCCAACTTGATGCACCAATCGGAGCTTCCAGTCGATGCCGAAGGGCCGCTGCCGGACGGCGAGTCCCACGTAGTCGACGGATCACTCGCTATGGCTGCCAACTATATTGGGGCCGCTATCACCGCCGATTTTCTGAACACCTCACAGTTTGTGGTCGGTACCGTTCAGTACTGATAGGCGAAACGACAAAAGTGCAATCGCTGCCACCCAGCTACCGACTGGCCCGGCCTCGCACTAAGTGGTGAATAAATCCAAGCGTGATAACTGTCTTGTCCATTGAAATCAATGCCTATTGCGACGGTCTACCAGCAGACGACCGACCAGAAAGAGGTCAAGTCCCAATACTGTTGTGAGGCGTCAAGCCTCCGCGCGGGATGTGCGTGTGGGTAGTAGCTGTACGCAGTCCTCGCGTAGCGGCGTCAGAATCGCCTCGGCGAGGCTTTCCAGCTGATCGACTTGCCGAACGTTCAGGTGCTCGAAGACACGCCGACGCACCTGCTCTGCGTACCCCGGCTCCGTACGCTCCACCACCTGCGCGCCCTCTTCGGTCAACTGCGCCAACGTCCGTCGGGCGTCATCAGGATCGTTCTTCCGAGTGACCCACAGCCGCTTTTCCATCCTGGCAACTATGCGCGACAGGTGCGACGGGGTGACGCCCGCCGTTGCAGCCAGCTGCGTCATATGCACTTCCCGGTCCTCGCTGACCGACAACCAACGCAGGACCTGATACTCCGCGTGACTCAGCCCAGCCACCTGCTCGAGGTACACGTCCAGCGCGCCCGGCAACCACATCATCACTCCCACAAGCAAGGACCAGGTTCGGTCCTGCTGCGGCGACAGGTGCTGGGCGTCAGACATGACCGAATACTACCGTTACTTGCTACGGAAAGCATTACGGGGATACATTACTTTCCGCAGCAAGTAATGCTGTCTCAGATGAACCATGGAGAACCCAATGCAGGCAGCGCGTTATCACCGTTACGGCGACCCCGACGTTCTCGTCGTCGAAGACGCACCAGAACCACACGCAACTACGAATTCCGTACGCATCCGGGTCCTGGCCGCAAGCGTGAACCCCATCGACTACCTGCTGCGCGCTGGACACCTGAGTGAGGTGGTGCCTCTTGATCTGCCCGCTATCCCCGGCCGGGACGCGGTTGGAGTTGTCGACGAGATCGGGCCCGGTGTCGAAGGCACTCATGTCGGTGACGTCGTGTTCGGTCTCGGTGGGGTCAGTGACACCACCGCGCAATATGCGGTGCTCACCGCGTGGAGCACGGCCCCCTCCACCTGGTCCATCGAGCAGGCCGCCGCGGCCGGACTCGCCGCGGTCACCGCGGCCGAGGTGATCGCGGCCCTCGGGAACCTCGACGGGCAGACTTTGTTGGTCGAAGGCGCCTCCGGTGCAGTCGGCAGCGCCGTCGCCGCGTTCGCACTGAATGCAGGGGCCACGGTGATCGGTACCGCCCGACCCAGCAACCACGAATACCTGACAGGCCTCGGAGTTCGGGCGACAACGTATGGACCGGGGCTCGCTGAACGGGTCGCAGCGCTCGCTCCAACCGGGGTGGATGCGGCTGTACACGCGGCGCCGTCATCCTCGCTGCCGGATCTGGTGGACATAGTCGGCGGTCCCGCTCGCGTCGTGACCGTCATCGACGCCGAGGGTGCCCAACGCCTGGGATTGCGAAAGATCGACGCCCGCAACGACTCCGGTCTGCTGCAGCAAGCTGCCGAGCTCGGTCGGCGACAGATCTATATCCCGCGCGTCGACCACGTCTTCGCGTTAGCCGACATTGCCGACGCTCACGCCCTGGCCCAAACTGGTAGCGGAAAGGTGGTCGTCACCCTGCCTTGAGCGCCACCGCACGCCGTCCCTCCGAACGGACGCCGCTTCCGAAACACCGCCTTCGGCAACGGATTCGATGCGACGTCCCTACGGCTTGGGCGACGCGGTGATCGGCGATCCTGCCGGTGCGCGGGAGTCCGGCACTCCCGCGTAGTCGGGCAGTTCGATGCCGTTGATCGCGCGCCCGACCAGTTCCATGAACCATTCGCCGGCGAAGTCCGGGCTGGGCTCGGTGTCTGGTCCGGGGACGTCGCGGGTGCGGGCGTTCAACCGTCCGATTTCCTGGTTGGCCTCGACGAACGAGCGCATTCGCGCCTCGTAACGGGCGAACCCGACGTCTGGTTTCCATTCGACAGCGGCCAGTTCACCTGCCAACACGTAGGCGCCGACCAATGCCAGCCCGGTCCCCTGCCCGGACATCGGCGACGAACTGAACGCCGCGTCCCCGAGCAGCACCACCCGTCCACTCGACCACCGGTCCATCACCACCTGGGCGACCTGGTCGAGGTAGAAGTCCGGCGTGTCGTCGAGGTGCGCGAGAATGTCCGGGGTCAACCAGCTCATGCCCTCCATACGCTCACGGAGCAGGACCTTCTGGGCCGGGATGTCACGGTAGTCGACGTCGAAATCAGCTGAGCCGAAGTAAAACATGGCCATTGCCCGGGTGGCGTCCTGTATGGGTCGCAGAAGCGCTGAGCGCCCGGACGCCTGGTCCTGGTACTCCAGCAGCCAGCGGTCCAGCCCGAACTCGTTGGGCACACTGTAGAAAGCCAGTACGTGCCCGAGGTGGCGAAGAAATCGCTCATGCGGCCCGAAAACCATTGCGCGCAGCGCAGAATGCGGCCCGTCGGCCCCGATCACCAGCTCGAAGCGCCGCCGGTCGCCGCCCGCGAAGACCACGTCGACTCCGTCTGCGTCCTGGGTGAGCTCGGCGATTCGGTCACCGAAGATGTACTCGACGCCGTCGCGTGTGTCGTCGTAGAGCACTTGCGCCAGGTCCCCGCGCAGGATCTCGATGTCCGCTATGAACCCGTCGCCACCATCGTCGTCGGCGCGAAAGGTTTCCAGCACTTGCCCGTTCGCATCCACGGAGTACGCGCCGGCGGTGTCGGTGCACACCGCGCGCACCGCCTCATCCAGCCCCATCCGCTTGATGACCTCCTTGGCCACCCCCCGCGCGTCCACGGCCTGTCCACCGGGACGCAATTCGGGCGCCCTCTCCACCACGGTCACTTCGGCCCCCCACCGCCGGAGCCAGTGGGCCAGCGCGGGTCCCGCGATGCTCGCACCCGCCACCAACACCCTCGGACCGCCCGCAGGCGTTCCCTGCTCACCTGTCCGAATCGCGCTTTCCTGCTTGGAGTCGCTCATCATTGCCTCCATCTGCCCTTCCGCTGGAAGGTTGCCAGCACAGACCCACCACTGTCGGTGTATCCGGCCGTATCGACTGCAGATCTACACGAAACTCATCGGTACGGCCGAATTGCGGCCCACCCTCCCGCTCCGAGTGGCACTGTCGTGTCGGCACGTAAGGGCTAGTTCCAGCCTGCCGTCTCGACCGCCGCGCGATGGGTCTGTGCGAGGAACTTCAGAACCATGGCTTCCGGATCCGCTGCTTGTCGCACGAGATGGTAGGGCAGCACATACTCCCCCAGCGAGGTGTCCCAGTGTGCAGGAGCTTCGACCGCCGGGTGTGTGTCGTACCCCTCGGGATGGGGGTATGCGTACGCGTAGAAGACGCCTTCCTCGGCACCGCCGGGCCAGTAGCCTGCGCTCGAAACCTCGTCGCTGTAGGCCTCGTGCATGACCCAGTCGGGGCAGTTCGGAACACCACCGGGATGCTGGGGTGCAGACCGTCCCGAGAAGCGTGTGACGGCCAGATCGAATGCGCCCCAAAAGAAATGAACAGGTGAGGATTTCCCTCGAAACTCACCACGGAACTTCGAAAAGACACCATGCACAGAGACGAGCGACCGCCAGAATCGAGATACGGCGTCCGCGTCGTACGACGCGTGTTCGGTGTCCTCGGCAAACGGGGTCGCATTGGGCAGTTCGACGGGGGTTCCGACCATCGCGATATCGAATCCGAGATCAGTCAAGTGGCCGATGTACTCGGCATAGAAGTCGGCAACAGTCCGCGGTTCAAGCTTCATCCGACGGGTGCTGCCGTCGGTGACGAGGAACAGTAGCTCGTGCCCCAGGAAGTCGAAGCGAATCTCGAGGCCGCGGTTTCCGGCGACCATCAGGGACGTGGTGAGTCCACGCGCGTCCACGTATAGCGGAACCCCCCACCAGTGGTTGATCGCCGGACCGAGAGCCATCCGCGTCTTTCCGACGATCTGAGTCCACAGCTGAAGCGTGTCCCTGGTATCGATCCACGAATCCAACGGCAGTGCAGGCCAAGCGTCGTGTTGGGTTTCCATGAGCCCATGGTCCCCGACGTCTACTCGACGCGGGCGCCTAAGGTCAGATATCCACAGACACAACGGGTTAGTGGCTCGGCGAGGCGGTCATGACCACACAGGTCGTTGTCCAGGACCACACAGTGTGGGGTGCGGGCTCGCGGTCAGTCGGTGTCTGTGGCGGGACCGTCCTGGGTGGCGCCGCCTTCGCCGGACCAGTCGCCGGACGTCTCGCCCTCGGCTGGATCGGATTGCACGTCAGATCTTGCACCCTCAGGTCCGGTGCCGGCGTCTTCGGTGTGTGGGTCGGTCTTCTTGTCAGTCATGAAAGTCCTGTACCCGAAACGGCCGCGTTCAATCCACCCGGATGAGTACTTGCGCCCGCGGAGACGGCGGCGAAGGATCGTGGGATGACCGCGTACTGGGTAAACACATTCCGCTCTGTCTCCGACGCCGAGGCCCTCGAACGCTACGCAGCGCTCGCGGGCCCGGCGATGTTGGCGGGAGGAGGCAAGTTCCTCGCTCGCGGAATGCCCGCCGCTGCATTCGAACACGGCATCGTCGAACGCACGACGATTATCGAGTTCCCCAGCGTCGCCGCGGCTGTTGCAACCTATGAGTCCGAGCAGTATCAGCGCGCTCTTGCCGTGCTCGGCGAAGGCGCCGAGCGCGACATCCGGATCGTGCCCGCCGCACCCTAGAGCTCGACTGCCTTGCTTCATGGCCTCGTCCCGTAACTGTCCCCGAGAGATCTCGAACGAGAGTTACTGATCGCGTTCGTAAACGAATCGAATCGGCAAGCCGCAGTTCAAACTGCGTCAAGAGTGTGCACACTCTCGCGGCTGCACCGATGACTTCCGGGTGAATCCGTGGTCAACCTCTGCGTATACCAACAGAAGGGGTTTAGGCATGACGAGACCGATTCGATCTGGCGTGACCTCGGTACGAGCGAACGATGTGGACCTCGGCACCGAAGGGTTTGGCCGCGAACACGATCCGCTGGTCCTTCTGGTCGGCGGCACGACGATGTTGTCCTGGCCCGACGCGCTGTGCGAGCGGCTCGCGTCGGGCGGGCGGCACGTCGTCCGCTACGACCTTCGTGACTCCGGCGCATCGACAACCCTCGACCCGGAGAATCCGGCGTACGACCTGCGGGACCTCGCCGCCGACGCGGCCGCGCTGGCCGGGGCGCTCGGCACAGGAACTGCCCATCTCGGTGGGGTCGGCGTCGGTGGGATGGTTGCTCAGGTCGCCGCACTGGACCGCCCGGACGTGTTCTCCGCACTGACCCTCGTCGGCACCCGGCCGGTGGCACCGGGAATGGTCGACGAGGATTTGCCGGACCACGACCCCGCGGTCATGGCCGCACTGTTCACCCACTCGTTGCCGGATTGGACAGATCGGGATGCCGTCGCAACATTCGCCGCCGAGGGTGCCGAGCTGCTGGGTGATGATCCGGAGGAGGCGCGGGCGATGTCGGCCCGAATCTGGGACCGGACGCCGTCGACCAATCCCGCGGTGAACCAGGCGAACCAACTCGGGACGGTGTTCTCCCGGATCGATTGCTCCCCGCGATGGCGAGAGCGGCTCGGTGAGCTCGACGTGCCCACGCTCGTCGTGCACGGTCGTGCCGACCCGTTCTTCCCGGTCGGCAACGGCGAGGTGCTCGCCGCCGAGATCCCCACGGCGCGACTACTCGTCCTCGACGACATGGGTACCGCCCTGCCGCACGTAGCGGCAGACCAGGTCGCTGCCGCCATGCTCACCCTATGACCGTTCGGTCGAGATCAGGTGCCGTCCGGGTCTCTATGTCAGGACTGGTCGAGACGGGTGACCACACCTCGATCTCCATCCACGCGCACTCGATCACCGGTCTTGAGCGTCTGGGTGGCCACCAAAGTGTTGACGACGCAGGGCAAACCGTATTCGCGCGCCACCACGGCGCCATGGGATACCGAGCTGCCAATATCGGTGACGAGCGCAGCGATGACGGTGAAGTACGGCGTCCACCCCACGTCGGTGACCGGCGTCACCAGAATTTCCCCCCGCTGCAGCTCGCGCGCATCGACAATCGATTTAGCGACGCGCACAACGCCTTCCACTGTTCCGCGACTGGCAGGACGGCCGATGATCTCATCGCCGGTGACACCTGATGGAGGCCGGGCGATGAGCGGGGTCGGTCGCCCGACAGACACGTCGTCGAACTCGAGAGAGTTCTGGAACACCAGCGCTTCCCGACGTTTCAGCGCGCTCTGCACGAGGCCGGTGACGTCTTCCGAACCAACGACGTGGTTCAATTCCGCACGGTCGAAGAAGAACACCAGATCCGAGTCAGGCAGTCGTCCATCCTTGGCCAGCACCTCACCGAGGTGGCGGTAGCCCAGCTTGAGCGTATGCGCCATCAGCGCCATCTTCGATTTCGTCTCCTCGCGCCCACGTGCACCGCCCTGCGCCAACCGGGCAAGAAATCTGATGGTCGAAGATTTGGGTGCTTCAACGTGGGTCTTTGCCGGTCCACGATCAGCCGGATCGAGCGCCGAGCGCACCATCACCTGCATCATGGCACCTAGCCCTTCCGGATCCTCGGCCCAGGAAGGGTCACGCATGCACAGCTCGCGGTAGCCGCGGTGACCGTGACGGGTCAAGAACTTCTCCAACGCCATACCGCCGGCGCTACGCGTGGCCCGCAGCTCGTTGACCGCGGCGTCCGGCTCCCCCGCCAAGAACTGCTCGGCGGCCGCGTCGTCTGCGGCGATGGTGTTCACCACCGCGTCGAGCTCCTCGAGCATCAGCGCGCTCTCGACATCGGAGGCGCCGGCCATGAGCCGGGTTGCTTCGGCTCGCCCCTCGTCCTCGCTACGTCCTTCCTTCACTGCCTGTCTCATCAGGACGCTTTCGAGAACGTTGGCCGCAACCGCCGCGCGCGATGATGACCGAACATGTGTCAGCGTGATGTCGCAGTACTGCTGCACGCCAGAGTCCAACTGGCGCAACACGAGTTGCGGGTCGTCGCTGGTCGGGATGTGAAACTCGGCGATCTGCTCCTGTAAACGCCGAATCGCGGGGCCGGCGGACAATGCGTACGTGGTGAGCCGGACCGTGTTGATCAGCTTGCTAACAAACGGTTTTGGTGGTTTTGGCTCCAGTTCGTCGACCACCCGACCGCAGATCGAGGTGGAGAACTGCTCCAACGAATTGCCCAGGAGTCCAGAGCTCAGACCTGTCCCCTCGGTCAGGTTCAGGAACATGTGGCCCTGAAAGTATCCGACCTGTAGCCACGGCTTCTCGTATTCCTGTTGTGCCCGGGCCACCACCTGCGTCATCTGCATCGCGTAGTCGATGGCAAAGCCGGAGACCGACGCGGTCAACGGGCAGAATGCCCCCGGCATCATCTCGCCGATGTTGCAGCGCGTGTACACGTGGTCTGCACCCGCGAGAGGCGAATCCATCTCGCTGAGATCGCCGGGCAGAGTGGTGATCGGTCGAGCCTGCAGCCACCACAGTTTGCCGGACTGGTCGATCGCCCACTCCAGATCCATTGGTCTGCCCCAATGTTCAGCAGCGCGCAGTGCGTCAGACCTGATATCGGCGACCTCGTCTGGCGACAAGACCGGCACCTCACCGACATCGCGAACAGCGGGGTTGCCGTCCGAATCCAGGACAATGTGGTCTGAGGACGCCGTACCGTCAACCAGCGCTTCACCGAGACCGGCGACGGCGTCGATCACCGTGAGGTCGCGCCGGCCGGACGCCGGATCGGCGGTGAAAACAACGCCGGCGGCGCGCGCGTCCACCATATGCTGCACGACCAAATGCATGGTGGCCGTGGGTTGCCCGCTGTAGGCCGAGGCTCGTCGCGAATGCACGGAGGCGGCGCATGTCTGCACGGCCATGGCGAAGTCATCGACGGAGTCCACACCCAGCACGGTGTCGTATTGCCCGGCGAATGATTGGTCGTCACCGTCTTCCCCGACGGCCGAGGACCTGACGGCCACCGGGGTCGCGCCGACTGCGGCCATCCGCGAGTACCACTGCCCCGCGTCATCGACGGTGACCCGTTCGGAAGCGTCTGCGATGACGAATCCCACCGGCACCGGAAGTCCGAGGCGGCGCAACTCCGCGAGTCCAGCCGCTTTGCCGCCGTAACTGTCGTCGGTGACCTCATCGAACTCAATCATCTTCAGCGTCATGATGATCCCCCCAACGCGTCCACGATCTCGGCCAGTGCCCCGATCTCGATGGGGCTGGGTTGATAGAGGCAGATCCGGTCCGATACCCCGTCGACACGATCACGGATGTGCGCTGCCACCTCTGCCGGCGTCCCACAGGCGGCGACGGTGTGCAGTATGTCGTCGTCGATCAGTGTGGCCATCTCCTTCCAGCGGCCCTGCTTGGACATCGCGTTGAGTTCCGGCTGCAGATCGCCCCAGCCGTGGGCGTCGAGCACCGGCCGGTATGCCGGGGTGGAGCCGTAGAACGCCAGCAGCATCCGAGTCGAGGCATGGTCGTCGTCTCGTCCGGTTCCGACCGACACGATGATCTCGGGCACCACCTCGAAGTCGTCCTCGCTGCGGCCGGCAGCAGCCAGCCCTTCGCGTACGGCCGGCAACGTCTGCTCGTGTAGGAATCGCTTCGTCCCGAAAGGCATCACCAGCAGACCGTCGGCCACTTCCGCGGTGGCTTTTGTCAGCCGAGGTCCGAGCGCCCCGAGGTAGATCGGTGGCGGACCGAACGGGTTCGGCCCGGGTACGAAGGTCGGTGTCATCAAGGTATGGCGGTAGTACTCACCGCGGAAGTCCAGCCGTTCCCCCTCATTCCACGTCGCGAAGATCGCTCGCAACGCCCCCACCATCTCCTTCATCCGCGCGACCGGACGATCGAACTCTGCCCCATAGCGCTTCTCGATCTGCGCGCGCACCTGCGTGCCCAACCCCAGGATGAAACGTCCCTCGCTGAGCAGTTGCAGATCGTTGGCTTGATGGGCAAGCTGAATCGGATTGCGGGGAAAGGCGATCGCGACGTTCGACATCACGTCGAGACCCTTGACCGACGATGCCAGCACCAGCGGCGTGAACACGTCGAACGGTCCTTCGAAGGTGAACACGCCGGATGCACCGGCCTCCTTGAGCAGTTGTGCGCGTTCGACCGCATCGGTGGGCCCGAACAGCGCTGTAGAGATCTTCATTCCGTCGCTCCTTAGCCCGCGTCTGTCCAGTCGGAGAAACCCGACGGGTGGTGCGGGCCGATCACGCCATGCTCGAATAGACCGGCACCCTCGCTGACCGTTCCATCGGCCTCAGTGCACACCGCCTTGGCGACATGGTCGATGAGACTGAACGGCGCTCGGGCCATCACCTCCGGGTCCGTCAGGTCGAAGCTGACGCGTTCGGCGAACGGACCGCCCTTCCAGCTGCCGTGTGCCCACGAGGAGTCCCCTCCGTAGCCGGATCCGAAAGCGATGGGCGCAAACAGCTTCGACTCGACGTCGAGTTGAGTTCGGTCTCCTGCACGGTTCATGAACTCGACGTGGGCGCCTTGAGGAATCCTTGTCCCCGTCTTGTAGTCGATGGTGGCGCGCACTCCGTCGAGTTGTTCGACGCGGCCATCTCGCCAGCGGCGGGTGCAGTCGTAGAGACTACGGTGGCCATCGGGATCCTCTTGCAGGATCAAGAGCAGTTGGTAGTCGTCGAAGGCCAAAGGCAGGTAGAGCCACCACATTCCGCGAAACGCTGCGTCCGGCCGACCGGCCGGCTCGGCCTCACCGACTGGCCGGATCCCCCACGATCGGTCGCGGCTCGCCACGCTGGTGTCATGGCTGACTTCCAGCCGTTCGCCGTCGACATCGATCCAGCCCTCCCAGGAGCCGACCTGGGCGAAGCGGCACGCCTGCAACGTCACTCGCCGCTCGGTCAGCATCTCGTGCGGCTTCTCCAGAGCCGCAGGGAACAGTCCGCGCCAGGTGAGGTCGGCGGAAATTCCCTCGGTCTGCGCCAGTGTCAGGTGCATCTCCTGCAGTGGCTCGATGACGTCGAGGCGATAGCCATTGACGTTCTGGTGAAGGCGGTCGTCGTCGATCGCGTCGCTCAGGTGTATCGCGGTCTGCGTGTCGCCGCGACGGACGACGAAGTAGGCGTCTTTGACGCCGAGGCGCGGGTAATAGCCGATTCCGGTCAGCACCATGAAGCGGCCGTCCCGGTCGAGCACGTTGAAATACGACCGGTCGTAGAAGTTCCGATCCGACGTGGCCGGCCAGGTCAACGGCGTGGGCGTCTGGTGAATTGGATACTCGTCGAGCGGGCTCAGGTTCACAAGCTCTCCCTCAAATACGATGCACACTGTATTGGAACTATGATGGAGTCATGACAGCAGAAAGCCGCAACGAAGGCAAGAGGTCTGCGCAGTCCGCGCCGGGGCGGCCCCGCGACAGCAGGATCGATGCTGCGATCATTGCGGCCACCCGAGAATTGATTCTCGAGACGGGCTATTCCGCGGTGTCGTTGTCGGCGATCGCCGCGCGCGCCGGGACCACCACGGCTGCCATCTACCGGCGGTGGTCGGGCAAGGCGCAACTTGTCCACGAGGCAGTGTTATTCGCCGAATCGATCCCCACGCCGGAGCATTCGGGAGATATCCGCAACGAGATCAGGGCTCTGGTCGAGACAATCCGGGTGATCTTCGACAGACCAGAGGTGCGATTGGCACTGCCGGGGCTGATCGCCGACACGGTTGCCGACCCCGAACTGCACAACATGATGATCGCCCGATTGGCCGGGAACCTGACAGCTCTCGAATCTCGCTTCGGTCAGGAACGCCGCGACGATGACCACTTGCCCATGCTCGTCGAGGTGGTCGCGGGGACCGCGATCTTCCGCATCCTCATTCGCCAGGACGCCGCCCTCGACGACACCTGGGTGAACGAAATGACCGAGATGATCACTGGCCGCTGGCCCTCGGAGAACTCGCGTGACGGCACCTGAGCTCGACCGACTCCTCGGACAATCGGCTCAGAGAACTTGACTCGCCAAGCAACGGTTGGAATTTCACCTTGGCAGGCCCAGCCTTCGGACACTCTGTGCGGCCGCAGCTCACATCATTTGCGCGACCTGAGCGGCGGCGGCATCGAAGTCGACGATCCGGTCTCGCTTCCGATGGAACTCATCGATGTCGTCCAGCGTCGTCTCGGCGAGGCTGTCCCGTAAGTCTGCGGGCGCGAAATCCTGGCAGTACGAGGGTGTTCCGGGCTGCTGTCGCCACGACTCGGCAAGTGTTCCGCCGTCCACAGGCTCAAAGCCGAGCTGGTCGATCAGACCGAATACCATTCGCTTGCCCTCACCGTCGGGACCTGTCACCGAAAGCCCCACGCGCCGGCCCTTGTCGTCAGTACCTTTGTGCTTGAGGCTCGGCGCGATGATGTTGCTGAAAGCCTTGTATACAGGTCGTCCCAGCAACTCGGACACCCAGGCGCTGTCAGGTGTGCCCTCGTCAAGGACTGCGATGCGCCCGTCTCTGTTCGGGTAGTAGTTACTTGTGTCGATCACCACGACATCGTCAGGGAGTGCCGATTTCAGCTGTGCGCAGAGACCCTCCATTCTGTTTTCCGGAATGGTGATGATGGCGATATCGACCCCTTGCACGGCGTCCGTCGCCCATTACTTTGTCACGCAGTGGTTGTCGCGGGCGCTGGCTGCAACACACGACATCGGCCGCTTTACTGTTGCTGGTGCTCCTGGCGATAACCGTCTTCCACGAGTGCGCGCAGACGGTCGAGCGCTGTCTCGTCCGGCTTGGCGACACCTCGCGTCCAGGCAATGGACACGGCCGACAAGAACAGGTCGTATCCTGTGACGGTGTGGCGCACTCAAGCGGTTGCGCGAGCACCGAAAGGTGGTGTGGCCGCAGTACCGGAATCAGTGAATCAAGCCCGCATCCTTACTGCCATACGCTGCGCGGAGTTTGGGTTTGACCACTTTGCCCGCGGGATTGCGCGGTAGTTCGTCGACGACAACCAGGTCTTTGGGGTGTTTGAAGCGCGCCAAGTTCTCGTTGAGGTGAGGCCCGAGGTCGTCGAGAGCGAGCGAGTCAGCACCGTTGGCCAGGACCACGACTGCGACCGGGACTTCACCCCACTTCGGGTGTGCCCGACCGATGATCGCGGCTTCGGCGATGGCGGGATGGCTGTAGAGCACGTTCTCGACTTCAGCGCAGTAGATGTTCTCGCCACCGGAAATGATCATGTCTTTGGCGCGGTCGACCACATAGAGAAAACCCTCGTCGTCCTGCCGGACCAGGTCTCCGGAGTGGAACCACCCACCCCGGAACGCTTCAGCCGTAGCCTGCGGATTCTGCCAGTAGCCTTTCATCAGATTCGGCCCGCGATAGACGATTTCACCCACTTCTCCGGGTTTGACGTCTTCCATCAGGGGGTCGACGATGCGAGCAGTCACCGCCGGCACCACTTTGCCAATCGACCCGATCTTCCGGATGGCGTCCTGACCTTCGAGAAGGGTTGTCACCGGCGACATCTCGGTCTGCCCGAACGCAGTCATGTTGAGTGCGTCCGGGAACAACTCATTCATGGCACGGAGCACGGTATCGGGGGCTGGGGCCGCTCCCCAACTGATCGTCCGCAGCCTGAGGTTGCGGGGCTTGGCCCGCTGCGCCGCGCACACCGCCTGCCACTGGGCTGGCACCATGAACACCGAAGTAGTGCCTTCGCGTTCCAAGGTGTCGAGCATGGCGTCAGGATCAAACGCGCCGAGCGGATGGATGACCGCCTGGATGCCGCGATAGAAGACCGGCGCGAATGCTGCGATGCCGGCGATATGAAAGATCGGTGGCACCACCGAGGCTATGTCGCCGGGTTGGCCATCGGACGCATTGATCGTGGTCATCGCCTGGGATTGCAGATTGGTGTGGGTCAACATGGCGCCCTTGGGTTTTCCGGTGGTTCCCGAGGTGTACATGATGAGTGCGACGGTGTCTTCGGGGATGTCTACCTCTGCCAAATCCGCAGGATCCTGCGCGAGGAGCGTTTCGTAGTCCAGGTGATCGCCGCTGTCGTCGTCGGCGTCGACGACGATGGTGGTGTCGATGGCGCCGGTGGACGCCCGCACTGCATCGGCCAGCGGTGCGAGCAGTCTCTCGGTGAGAACTATCGTGGCGCCACTGTCATGGACCAGGTAGCCGACTTCGGCTGGGCTCATGCGAATGTTGACCGGAACCGGGATTGCACCAATCAGATTCGCGCCGAGCACCGCCTCGACGTATTCGGTGCGATTGAGTAGCGCGATCAGGATGCGATCGCCGAATTGGACGCCGCGGCGTTGCAGAGCCGCGGCGAAACGGCGCGACCGATCGTCGAGTTCACGCCAGGTGGTTGCGGCATCGAGATACTTCACAGCAACCCGGTCCGGTGTCATCAGAGCGTGTCGTCGTACCTGGTTGTTCCAGGTATTGCGACCGGAACGCATCGGTTCACCCTGAAGCTCGCTGGCCGAGGCTGCGGCGACTGTCATTGGCGTATCCCCTGTTGTCGTCGGGCGTGGTGCGCGGTCCCCCAGCCCACCACTGTGCTCTGAGTCACACTGTAGAGGTTGGGGCGATCATGTGCCGCCGAATCTCAGCCGCAGCACGAATTACGTTCTGTGTCTCCGTATCTGGGTCGGACCGTGTTGATACCCGCTCCCCCGCACGTCTGCGTATCTCCCCCGGATGGTGCGGCGCGGGCTCGGATCTGCGTCAGTGAACGTTCACCCAATTCTCGACTTTCTCGAGGAGGCAAGACTCATTCGAGATTGGTGAGAGAGTGAGCCCCTATGGGTGACGGGGAGGAACGCCAGATGCGAGGACGTCGACTAATAGTCGGTCTGACAGCCGCAGGTCTTGCTTCTGCAGTGGCGACGGGGTGCGGCAGCGAGGACTGCGGAACAGCCGAGAGGCCAAGCTTCACGGTGGCGACGACAGTACCCCCCAGTGACGCCGGCTCAATTGACAGACACGTTTCAGTTCCCGACGAGGTGACTGTGCGCCGATCAGCTTTCGTTGACATCGATCGGTCCGTTCAAGACCTGCCCGTATGGCCTGGGCCGGATCCCTCTGAGTTCCTTAAGCCCAACCCGCCGTCGGGCGAGATCGGTGAGCTCTCGGGGCGCACACAGCAGTGGACGTGTTCGTGGCGGCACAGAACAATCCGAACGGGCTCTGGAACGTCGAGGGCACAGTGCAGTTGCTGGTAGTGGTTCCGATCTCTTGAGGGAACGAATGGTCAACAACCTGCCACTGCAGACGGAAGGAAACGTCACGCCCTGCGCGTTCTGTGGCCGTCGCCCAAGCCTGCGGTTGCATCCGCTCGACGCTATGTCCCGTTGAAGACATCGCCCCAATACAACGTTCGCATCAACCAATCTGCTCACACAGGGACACGATGATCCCGTCCGGGCCCCGCACGTACGCCATGCGCACGCTGTTCTTGTACTCGCCGATGCCGCCGATGAGTCCGTAGCCGTCGACAGCCAGCTCATCGAGGACTGTCTCGAGGTCTCCGACCTCGAATGACACGTTGCGCAGGCCAAGCTCGTTGGCCATCGCTCTGGGCGATCCGGCCACGGGGTCGGGCGTGACGAAGCTCGCGAGCTCGAGCCGGGACCCTCCGTCGGGTGGCCGCAGCATCGCGATCTCACAGTGTGCGCCCGGAATGCCGCAGACGGTCTCCACGAACTCGCCCTCTACGGTCCCAGTGCCCTCGACTTCGAAACCCAGCTTGACGAAGAACGCCGTGGCTGAGGTCAGGTCGGCAACGGTGATGCCGACGTGGTCGAAACGTTTTATGTGTGCCATGGGATCAATCCTCCATTAGTTGTCTACCCGTTCGATATGGAGACGGAGCCGGAGCCGAAATTTCGACAGAGATTCACCATCCACGCATGACGTCTCTGATCAAACAAGTCGCAGCGCCAGCGTCGTTGGCGCTAAACCTAAGGCGGGCACTCATTTTCAACCCTCATCGACCCACTGGAACACCCTCTGGTCATCCGGAGCAACCAAGTGATACACCGTCGTGCAACGTCGACTCAGGAACAGTCGGGGCCAGTCCGAGCATGCACGGCACAATGCCCCCTCGCGGCAGTCCGGGAGGGGGCATCATTCCGGGGCCTAGGCGACGATGATGACGGTTTTACCGGCGAGCGTGCCGCCGGCGGCGTCATCGTGGACGGCTCGTAGCTGTTGCAATGGTCGGCGATCGACAACGGCGAGTTCGAGGCGGCCGTCGTCCAGACGGGACACCAGGTCGGCCAGGTGGGAGCCGTTGGGCGTCACCCACACGCTTGCAGTCCGCACCGAACGCGCGTCGTCAGCGGGTACGGCGCCGGCCGAGCTGACCACGATGCCGCCGTCGGCGACGTACGAGGTCAACTTCGCAAGTCCGTCGGTATCGAGGCGCACGTGATTGACGACAACGTCGAAGGGGCCGTCGACCGCGGTGGGACCCGCGTCGAGGTCAAGGGGGCCAACCACGTTCGTGGCACCGTAATTGCGCAGGCGTTCAGCATGTTGCGGTCCGTCGACTGCGGTGACGGTAGCGCCTGCGTCGACCGCAAGCTGGACGACCAGGCCGCCCACTGCGCCGCCGGCTCCGTTGACGATCACACGCTGCCCTTTCTGGATGTCGGCCAGCTCGATGGCGGCCTGCCGAGCAGCCAGGCCGGTGAGCGGAAGGGCTGCGGCATCGGCGAGGGCCACCGTGGTGGGCGCGGCGGCAAGAAGGTCGGCCGCGATCACCGCGTATTCCGCCGCGCCGCCATGCTGGTCGAGGGGAAACATGCCGACGACTTGGTCGTCAATCTCCACGCCGCTGACCCCTGCGCCCAGTTCGACGACCGTGCCGGCAACGTCGAGACCGGGCGTGATCGGCAACGAGGTGGGAATGGCTTCCGCCAGCACTCCTAGGCGAATGTGGTCGTCCACCGGGTTGAACGATGTGGCAACGACTTTCACCAGCACCTGGCCCGGGCCCGCTACGGGGCGTGCCACCTCCTCTTCTTGCAGAACCTTGGTGTCGCCGAACTGGTGGTAGCGAATCGCTTTCACGGACTCTCCTCTTGTCGTTGCTGGGCCAAGCGCGATGCACGCGGCCCATCATTGACTTGCCTAGGCAAGTGTCACCAAGATTGCCTGACTTGCCCAGGCAAGTCAAATGAGCAATTGATGTAGAGTCGGATGCCATGACCGCTTCGCCGCATTGGCTTGACGAGGACCAGCAAGCGATGTGGCAGGACCTGCTCACGGTCGTCATCGCACTCCCGACGTTGCTCGACCGTCAGTTGGAGCGGGACGCCGGCACGTCGAACTTCGAGTACAGCGTGCTCGCACGCCTGTCCATGGCCGAAGACCTGACGATGCGACTCGGCGACCTTGCTGCGCAGTGCAACAGCAGCCAGCCCCGATTGTCGAAGGTCATGGTCCGTTTCGAACAGCGCCAGTGGGTCACCCGCCGCCCCGACCCGGACAACGGGCGCTACACCCTTGCCATGCTGACCGAGGCCGGGCTACAGAAGGTCGTCGACAGCGCGCCCGGCCACGTCGAACGCGTGCGAGAGTTGGTCTTCGACCCTCTCAGCGAGGCGCAGCAGCACGACTTCGGCGCTGCGCTCGCCCTGATCTCGGCCACGGTGCGCCAGCAACTCAATGGCGCCGAACTTTAACCGGCACAGGCGGAGATACCCACGTCCATTGCAAGACGTGACAGCTACGAGTATGCCCAGCTGGCAAGGACATTTATTGCCTGCCGGGAAGTGCTACCGGGTTCGGTTGTGTATACGAACAGGGTCTGCTCGGGATCATCAGGCAGAGTGAGTGTCTCGTAATCAACTGTCAGTTCGCCGGCCACTGGATGACGCAGTCGTTTGGACCCGTGGGTGCGCTGGTACACCCGGTGCTCTGACCACCACTGACGAAACTCCTCGCTGCAGTCCGTCAGCTCATCGACGAGAGTCCGAGTGGCACGATCGTCGGGATCATTGCCGATCTCGAGCCGCAGACTCTCAACCGCGGCGCGGGCCTGTATTTCCCAGTCGACGAACAGGTTTCGCGGTTCAGCGCCGAGAAACATCCACCTGGCATAGTTACGCTCGCGCGGCAGGAATTGATCGAAGTCGGCGAACAGTGCGCGGGACATCCTGTTGGTGGCGAGCACGTCTGACCGCCGTCCGAGGATCAGAGCCGGCTGGCCGTCGAGCGCATCGAGAAACTGGTAGAGGCCCGGACGGACGCGCTGCACGGGCGCGCCGCGGCGTGGAGCGGCGGCTGACCGCTGTCCGATGAGATTTCCCAGATGAGCTCGGCCGGCAGCGTCGAGATCGAGTGCCCGCGCGATCGCGTCGACGACACCTGGCGACGGAGTGATGCGCCTGCCCTGCTCGAGGCGCGAGTAGTAGTCGGTGGACACCCCCGCGAGCAACGCGACCTCCTCGCGACGCAATCCCGGCACCCGGCGTACCCGCCCGTCCGAGGGAAGCCCGGCCCGAGACGGGTCAATCTGGCTCCTCGCCCGCCGCAGGAAGTCGGCGAGTTCGCGATTGGTTTCACTCACCGTTTCATCATGGCGCACAGCGGCCATCGCCACCTGGGTCGCGCAGTCCTAGGTTCGGCGTTCCTCGGTCGAAAAGGGCCGGGTATGCGCCCCTTCACCGCCGCATGGTCGTCGAGACTGAAAAAGCAAAGCCGAACAGCAAACCGACCTGCTTGGCCCCCACACAAGGAGTGATTCGACATGTTCCCCTCTACCCCCAGCACCTGGTTCGTGACCGGCACTTCCCGCGGCCTCGGACTGGAATTGGTCAAACAATTACTCGAACGTGGGGACAACGTGGCTGCGACGACCCGTTCGACCGACCGACTTCTCACCGCCCTGGACGGTGTTGACACCGCCCGCCTGTTGGCACTATCGGTCGACCTCACCGACGCGGACGTAGTCGAGGAAGCCGTTCACCAGACCATCGATCGCTTCGGTGGGCTCGACACAGTGGTGAACAACGCCGGCTACGGCTACCTCGCGGCCGTGGAGGAGACCACCGATGCAGCCGCCCGCCAGATGTTCGACGTCCAGATCTTCGGGCTGTGGAACGTACTGCGGTCCGTCCTTCCGATCATCCGGTCCCAACAGAACGGCCACATCATCAACATCTCTTCCGTGCTCGGGCTGACCGCGATGCCGGGCTGGGGTCTGTACTGCGCCGGAAAGTTCGCGCTCGAAGGCCTCAGTGAGTCACTGGCAGCCGAGGTTTCAGAGTTCGGAGGCCGGGTCACCATCGTCGAGCCGGGCTATTTCCGCACAGACTTCCTGACAACCGATTCTTTGGTGCTGCCCGAATCGACCGCGGAGGGTTACACATCGATCAGGGAGATGACGCAGAACCACCTCGATCTACAAGGCAGTCAGCTTGGCAACCCGGCCCAGGGTGCGACGGCGATCATATCGATCGCAGCTTCCGCGGACGGACCCTTGCGTCAACTTCTCGGCTCAGATTCCTACGCCTACGCCACAGCCAAAGTCAGTGCACTGAGCGCCGACTTCGAGGCCGGCAAACAACTCGCGCACTCCACCGACTTCCCACAGGCGTAAGCCAAATTCGCTCTCCCGGCGCGGTCCGTTCTACCCATACCCATTAGCTCCTCCCCCTCGCCGCCCGCGGGGCGATTAAACTGTGTCGCATAGCGATTGCCCTATGCAACCCAATGCGTCATGTCAGGCGCCGCAGGATTTACTTCACCGCAGATAACCCTGCGAGTGCTTGCTCGATATGGTCGGGCCATTCCTGCGGATTGACCCGGTGGACCGCCGAATCGCCGCCAAATGCACTGGAGATCACCACATCCGGCTCCAGGGATGCCAGCAGCTGCAGGCTTTCGGTCAACGCACGGGCATCACTGAAGGCCTCGATATAGCCGCCCGTCCAGGCACCCGACGCGCTCACGAAGAGCAAGTCACCAGTGAACAGATAGCGGGCGCCGTCGGCACCCGGCACCAGATAGCACGTACTACCCACGGTGTGTCCCGGGGTCGGTATGACCTCAATGCCGTTGTCGTCGATGTGACGTACCGCCAAGGGAATATCGACTCGGGCGTACTTGCCGATGGCGTCGGCCTCTGCCGCCGGAGCGTGCAACCTCGACCCGAATCGCTCGGCAATCCGACCCAACATCGGGCCGGCCTCATCCACATGGGACAGGTAGTGGTCGACGAAACCGCCGTGACGCTCCAATTCGTCGAAATCCGCATCGCCGGCCACCGAGTAAAACAGAGCGTTGCTGCTTCCGGCCCACAGATAGGCGTGCGTGGTCAAGCCCGGAAACGGATTGTCCTCTCGCGTCTCCCACACATCAGGCAGTACTTGGCGCATCGCGATCCTCCTCGTAGACATCTCTTTTGATCCACAGCCAATGCTGCAAGCTCAAGTCCGGTTGAAGTCAAGGGGTCGCGAAGCACCGAGAAGAGCACAGCGGACTGATGTTTTCAGGAGTTGTTGAAGTTCAAAGAGGTCGACAAGTCGCGATGCGCGTCCACCTGCTCCAACAAGGTCTGCGCCTTCCCTGCAGCAAGCTCGATTGCATCGGCGCCGGCCACCCACCGCAGCGGCGGCTCCGCCGAATCTGCCAACTCAACCAGCGCGGCGGCCAGCTTGGCCGGGTCTCCGGGCTGCTTACCGTTCATGCCCTGCCATGCTTCAATTGTTGCTGCCGTGCGCTCGGCGTAATCGGGGATCGACAACTCAGGCCATAGTGTCGAGGATCCCTCGACCAACAGTTCGGTGCGAAAGAACCCAGGCTCGACGATCATTGTTGAAATCCCGTACGGGGCAACGTCGAAGCGCAGCGACTCCATCCACCCTTCGACGGCGAACTTCGACGCACAGTACGCGGCGACGAACTCCTGACCGACCAGGCCAGCGGTCGAACTCATCGTCACGACCTGGCCGCTACGCTGCTTGCGCATCACCGGCAGCACCGCACGGGTGACGTTTGTGGGGCCGAAAAGGTTCACTTCCATCTGGTGGCGGAACTGCTCCGGGCTGATCTCCTCGAAGAACCCCGCATAGAACAGACCCGCGTTGTTCACCAACACATCGATCCGGCCGAACCGCTGCATCGCCGCTTCGGTCGCCGTCGCCGCTGCAGGCGGGTCGGTGATGTCCAGTGACACCGCGAGCAGGTCCTCACGCTCACCGAACACCTCGGTGACCTTGGTTGCATCACGCGCGGTCGCCACCACCCGGTGGCCGGCGTCGAGCGCTGCACGGGTGATGTCCACACCCATACCGCGTGCGGCACCGGTTACGAACCACACCTTGTTCTCGGCCATGTCGCGTTCCTTTCGCTCGTGTGGTTCCAGTCAACCGTCCGGCAGCTCCGTCAGGGAGTGTCCATCTATCCAGGCACCAGCAGACACTCCCTGACCGCGGACGAAGGTCGTAAGGTCAGAAGCACTCATGAGTCGGGACGACGGTGTCGACGAGTCCAGCAATCCGCCGCGACACACGCGGTGCATTGGGGTGCTATCGGCGACCACCAGGAGACATATTGCGCACTAACAGCTTTCAGGAACTCGCCGTCGAGAGCGAATGGCGCGGGTTGTGCGTCCGGGTTCGCAGAAGTACCGATCTCCCTTGCCGTGCCCTCACTTCTGATCCTGCGCGATCGCGCGCGTGACTATGGCCGTGACAAAGTCCTGGTCGATCGGTTCGCGTGAAAACCAACGGCGGTAGAACAGCGGGCCCAGGAGAATTGCGATGGTCGTTGCGTGGTCGTCGTTCGGTCGTGGCTCGCCGCGATTCGCGGCACGTTCGAGGATCGCCCGCAGCGGGGCGGCGTGGCCGCTTTGAATCTTCTTGTGGATGTCCGCGAAAGCAGGATCGCGCTCTGAAGCGTCGATGATCGATGGCAGCACCGAGGACCAATTGGCTGTTTGCAGTAGGTGCGCAATGTTTGTCAGCGCCTCCGTCAGATCGCCTTGGAGCGATCCGGTGTCGGGAATCTGCTGCTGTTCGGTGATCTGGGAGCACGCATCAAGGACGAGCGCATTGCGGTCTGACCAGTGACGATAAATGGTCGTCTTGGCGACACCGGATCGTCGGGACACCTCGTCAATGCTGAAGCCACCTACCCCGCCTTCGTTCAGCAGCTCTTCGGTGGCTGCCAAAACCGACCGCTTGGAGCGCTCAACTCGGCTATCCACCCTCGCCGACGTTGCCCCCGTCGGCTCGCCCTCCGGTACTCGATGTGGCATCGATGTTGCTCCTCTCGAACAGCTACGCTACGGTATCGTAGCATTACTCCCCCTTCAAGAAGGAACGGTCCATGCATTTCGCTTCAATACGCATCATCACCGATAACCTCGACCGACTGGTCTCGTTCTATGAGCAGGTGACCGGAGTCAAGGCCGAACGGCCTGCGCCCCCCTTCGCCGAATTCGTTCTGCCCTCGGCGACGCTGGCCATCGGACACTCCCAGACGGTCCCGCTGTTCGGTGCCGGATCGGCGCGGGCGGCCGCCAACCACAGCGTCATCCTCGAGTTCCGCGTCGACAACGTCGATGCGGAATACACCCGCCTCTCATCGTTCGTCAGCGAATGGGTGCAAGAACCCACGACGATGCCCTGGGGCAATCGCTCAGTCCTGTTCCGCGACCCCGACGGCAACCTGGTCAACCTCTTCACCCCCGCGACTGAGGACGCTATCGCACGGTTCCAGGGCCGTTGACAATTCATCCGCGGCGACCCCGCATATGACAGCGCTTGGGTTGCGGGTGCCGTGTACAGCCGACGTCGCCGACAACCGGTCGCAGTGACATAAGGCTTCTGCCCCAGGCGATTCGCCGACGAAGAGGAACGTGAGGCGCAGAACTGCCTCAGGACGGATCGACGCTCATATCCCCCGTCTCGGGTGTCCCATCGACCAAGCCGTAGCGCAGATATACCGCGCCTCTCGCACCGGCCACCGGCGGTTCGAGCAGGGTGAGGTTGGTCGGCACGGCGCCACCGTCGAACACTCCCTTGCCCACACCGAGCACGATGGGATGCACCCAGAGGTCGAGCCGGTCGAAGAGCTTCTCGCGCAACAGGGTCTGCACCAAGTTCAGGCTCCCGACAACCTTGATGTTTTGGTGCCGGTCCCGGATCTCGCGCACCGCATCGGCCAGATCTGGGCCGAGTTGCGTCGACCCTGCCCACGAAAGCTCGGGCTTGCCACGGGAGGCGACATACTTCGGGACGCCGTTGAAGAGCGTGGCGATCGCGTTGTCCTCGCCTCCCTCCTGATGCGGCCAATACGCAGCGAAGATGTCGTAGGTCCGCCGACCGAGCAGCAGGGCGTCCGTGCCCTCGTATGCAGCATGTACCTGGGCACCAGTGGCGTCGTCGAAAAGAGGCGCCTGCCAGCCTCCGAACGGAAATCTCTCTGGATCCTCGTCGGGGCCGCCGGGCGCCTGCCCGACGAGGTCGAGGGTTGTGAACAGCTCGATGTGGATCAGGCCCATGGTCAGCTCCCGTTTGTGGTGGTTGCTTCGATCAAAGGGTAGACCTGTGAACGCCTTCAAAATCATCGATGCGCCCGATCGCGAGTGGATCTGGGTGTTCACACGAATCCCCAGGTCTCACGTCTGGCCGACCAGGGCCGCGACAAGCAACGAGGTGGTGGTGCGCTGCCAGTGTTCCGGCGCCCAGCCGAGGGTGTTCGTGGCGACGAAGTAGTTCTCGACGCTGGCGATCAGGAAGGCGAGGTCGGCGGCGTCCTCGACGCTGAGCCCGCTGCGGAGCGCATCGCGATCGGCCAGCAGGTCGGCCAGCGCGCGGTACGCGGTGCGGCGCTGTTCCTCATTGACCTCCCACTGCACCGCGAGGTCAGGATCGCTGCCGACGGTGCCGCGGACGACGGAGAGCAGCGGAGCTACCCGCTGCAAGATCTCACGGCCGCCGGCCATCCAGAGCTCGACGATTCGGACCGGGTCGGATTCGGCCATCACCTCTTGGAACCAGGGGCGGTCGAGTAGCGGTACCGGATCGTCGTCGCCGACCGCTGCGATGTCGAGTGCCTCCTTGAGTAGCGTCGCCTTGTTTCCGAAATGGAAGTAGACCGTCTGCGTCGCGACGGCCGCGCGTGTCGCGACCTGGTCGAGAGTGGTTGAGCCGTAGCCCTTGTCGAGGAACAAGTCTGCCGCTGCCGTGATGATCCTCCGCCTGGTCAGGCGTGTCTTCTCGGCGCGGCTGACAGTCGGTGGCGGTTCGTTGTTGACGGAATTGATCATTTGTTAGAGACTACTCTAGTGACTCGCTAGAGTTCACTCCAATGAAATGGAGGAGACCATGCCCGACCTTGCCGCGATCCACCACGTGAAGATCCCCGTCAGCGACGTGCACGCCAGCATCGACTGGTACCTACGGGTGCTCGGGATGGAGGTGGAGATCGAGTTCACCGAAGAGGGCGAGCTGCGCGGCGTCGCTCTCAAAACCTCCGATGGCACGACCCCGATAGCCCTCCGGCACAACCCCGAACGCGCCGCTGCCTTGTCTGGTTTCGACCTCGTCGCGCTTCGTGTCCCGACCCGGGAGGGCGTCCACGACTGGGCCGAACACCTGGCCGCAATCGACCAGCAGCACGGCGGCATCGTCACCGGCCACCACGGCGGCGCAGTCCTCGTCGGACTGCACGACCCCGACGGCATCGAGATCCGTCTCTACGCCGATTGACCCGAACCACACCGAGAAAAGGAGAACACCATGAAATATCACGATTCCGGAGGAACCGGCGAGCCGCTGGTTCTCATCCATGCGGCCCTGTTCGCAGACTGGTTCGTCCCACTCGAAAGCGGGCCTGCGGCAGCCGACCTACGCCGGATCCGCGTGACCCGCACGGGATATGCCGACCCTGCACCCCCTGAACCGATGTCGGTGGCCGACCACGCCGACGAGTGCGCGGATCTGCTGCGCCGCCTGGGAATTGAGCGGGCCCGCGTGCTCGCGCACTCTTCCGGCTGCGTGGTCGCACTGCAGCTGGCGCTCGACCACCCCGAGCTGGTCGGCGAGCTCGTTCTTGTCGAACCACCCCTGATCGATCCGCTTCTGCCGCCGGAGGACCGGGCGGCCGTCGCCGCCGCAATCGGGCCAGCCCTGGGTGCAGCGATGGGCGCCGCCGCCCAGGGCGACCTGCCCACTGCCTTCGACACCTTCCTGACGGCACTGTGCGGACCGGAGCATCGGACCGTAATCGCGACCGCGCTGGGCCAAGCCGGCGCCGAACGCGCCGAACGCGACTGCGGTTACTGCTTCACCGGCGAGGTGCCCGCACTCGCCGAGTGGAACTTCGACGAAGAGCTGGCACGCCGGATCACCCAGCCGGTCCAGCTCGTCGCCGGTGGCGAGAGCCCGGTCTTCACGCATCGGCTGGTGGACTACCTGGCTGCGATATTGCCCGACGCCCGAACCACTGTCATCCCCGGGCACAACCACTTACTCCCCCTCACTGCCCCAGCCCTTCTGGCCGACCTGGTCCGGAACCCGGTCGTCACTGCCTGATCGCAGTCGCCGTCGTCATCGCCGGTCCGGTACACCGAGGGCGAAGCTGCGTAGTGCTTCGTTGAACTGGTGCGGGGCTTCCAAGTTGCAGAGATGCCCAGTCCCTCGGAGCACGACCAGCTCGGAGCCGGCGATTGCGCCGTGGAGCGCCTCCGCGACGGACAGCGGGGCCCGCACGTCGTGATCGCCGTACACCAGGAGTGTCGGAATCTTGATGCTGGGAAGCACGTCTCGCAGATCCACGGCGCAGGCTCGTGCCATGGCTCGCAATCCGATCGGGTGAACCGCCAGAAGGCTCGCACCGAACCTGTCGACCACGTCCCACGGGGTCGAACCGCTGAACATCGTCGGGAGCAGTGTGTCGACCACTTCCTCCGGGGAGAGGTCGGCCAACGTCAGTGCCTGCTGTAGCCGCTGGTCGGCCACCTCAGAAGGCAACGACCCGCGCCAGCCCGCGTAGGCCGATATCAACATCAGAGAAGCTGCGATGTCCGGGTGACGCCGATTGAACTCCAACGCCAGTGCTCCTCCGAAGGAGATCCCGGCGACGTGTGGGTGCTCGAATCCGAGCTTCTTGATGAACCCCGCCAGGTAGTCGGCGTACTCGCCCATACCGGTGTTCGGAGGTGGATCAGAAGAAGATCCGGCGCCGGGTGCATCCCACGCCACCACCGTGAAGTCGTCAGCGAGCTCGTCGAGTTGCGGCCGCCACGTTCGCGGGCCGTCGCCGACACCCCCGTGGACGAGGACGAGCGGGGGTCCGTGACCGCCCCGTTCATAAGCGATCTGGAGTCCCTCGACCTCAACCATGTCCATGGCTCGCCCTCCCGCGACGCAAACACTCAATACCCAGATTGCTCCGATTGAGGAGGAGGGGCAAGGGTTGCGGCACCGGCGCGTCCAGTCTGTGCAATGTTCGCGTCTTGCGCGGCACCATTGGACCGAAATCGGAGTCTCCCAGATATTCAGGGAGTGGGTCACTACGATTCTGGCGAACAGCGTTCGGACAGAGTGTTGTTGAGTCGGGGGGCACACGTGAAGGTCAATCGGGCTACGGCCGCACTGGTAGCGGGAACTCTGCTGGCCACAACCGCTCTGATCGCGGCGCACACACCCGTCGCCTATTCTGCACCGTCGCATCAGCGCACCGAATCAATCGTGCAAACCTCATCCCCGATCACCTCGGTGGTCGAGTCAGTTGTTCGCGTCAAAATTCCGCTTCCGCGTTCGGTCGGCGCACATCCAGCTGCCTGCGATTGGCTTTCGTACCAACGGTATCGCGCCGCCGACGGTCCAACGGCCTCCGCGAACGCAGACAAGATCTTGATTGCTCAGCCCGGCGTTCTGGAGGGGGCGGCAGCGTTCGACAGCGTCGCGCGCAATACTGTCGCCGCCGCCGCGGCCGGCGGCCGGCATATCGAGTTCTGGGCTCTGGATCGGCGCTCGAATTGCTTAGAGGATCACACCGGAATCGACACAGCGGTCGCCAACCAAGACATCAATATCGCCATCGATTACTACTACGGTCAGGGCACCGTTGATGGACGGCGATTCGCGGGGTTCGTACCCGATTCCGATCTGGGGTGGCTCTCCCACATCGGAATCGAGCAGACCGTCATCGATCAGTACGACCTCATGAGCGCCGAACTGCCCGACCCGGCGTTTCGGCGAAACAGGGTGCTCTGTGGTGGTCATTCGCTTGGTGGCTCACTGACCGCCTATTTCGTCCAATGGGACTTCGATGGACAACCCGGTTACCAACAATGCTCCGGCTACTTCGCTCTCGACACCACGATCGATACGACGTTGCCGCTAGGGGACGTATCGACACTCAGCGCAATGCTCCCCCAAACTCCCCTCGGAATGGACGCTCTGGACGAACTGACCACCCGCGGACTGCTCCCACGGTCGGCGAACTTACCGGCACTCATCAACCCCGAGACCATGAACCTACTCGGGCTTGTCGGCGCTGCCACCAATATCGCTCCCGACAGTGAGACGCACTTCCTGAAGAGTGTGCGCAACAACAATATTGACAATTCTTTACGGCTTCTCTTTTCCCGTGACGCCGCGGGTCTGGCCACCGACACGACGCCACTCAGAGATATTCGCCTCACCAACGCCGCCCTCCTCGGCGGGCTGATGGACAACAACTCCCAGCCATTGGCCTTTCTGCAAACCTCCGTCGGCATGTTCGATGGCGGGTTACTGGCCGACAAGAACTTTCCCCTGTCGGACGACCTCAATATCGCGAATCGGCAAATTACTGCGGGAATGCTCGGCCCCGATCCCCTTGTCATACCTGCTGTCGCACAGGGCCCGCTCTACACGTGGCAGAACTTCAACGAGGTAACCAGCAGTGCGCATCTCGACCAACACGGGCGCCCCTACACCACCCCCGCCCATGAAGTCACCGACATCAACGACCTCGCTCGGAGTCTCGCGGAACACCCACTGGATTTCACTGAGCAGTACTTCCCGATGAAGCTGTTGATCGAGAGCGTCCTGGGACCCACGACACCCGCGATCACCAACCAGCTCCGCCACCCAGCCGGACTCACCGCCCGCCCGATCTTGAACCTCCTCGGTGGAAGTGGGATCACCGCCGGTGTGATGACCACCCCAGAAGATCTCCCCTACGGCAGGACGGTCATCGCCCCCGGTTACCACCATCTCGATGTCCTGACCGCCGCAGCCCTGCAAAACAACGGGACCGCGGACCCCATTTCGACCAACCTGGCCGAGTTCGCTGCCAAGTAGCTCAGCGAGAACGCGCACGACCCTCTGACCGTTTGGACGTATTCGCAAAGCGTGGGTCCATCGCGCCCTGAAGCGGGTAATACCGACCCGCATCGCTCCCGAAGGTAGCGCAAGTCGTAGATCTGATGCAGCGCCGGCTAACGACTGTCCCTGTAACGCAATCGGATTGCGCTCGTTTACAGATCCGAATGGCATGGAGTACGCAACGAAGCGTCTAAACTCCGGTGTGGCCGTATTGCGCGCAGTCTGGTGGTTGTTGGCATTCCTGGCAGCTGGAAATGCCGTGTGGGTCGGTAGTTGGCCGATGTCGAACCTCATTTCGTCGTCGTGTGACGCTGAAGGCTCGTTGCCTTTCGGCCGCGTCGCCGGTTCCACGTGGTGTGACGATTCGGTGGTGAACGTGCTGGGCGTGTGGCCTCCGCTGTGGCTCGGCCTGCTGATGGTGGCCCCGCCTGTGCTGGCAGCTCTGGTAATGCGACGGTGGGTGTCCTGGCTGGTCGTAGCCGTGCTCACCGGCCTGTCATTCGTTGGATTGGCAAACTGGTCGACATTCTGGGGCCAACTACTAATTGCCATCCCTTTCACGGTGATCGTGTTTATCGTCGCCTCAGTGCAACATATTTTGTCAGAGCCGTTGTAAGACAACGTGTGTCCCTGAGAGCATGAATTGCATCGGCTGAACCACAGCGTCCGGCCGGCGCGCACTACATCGATCAGTGCGTGCAGATCGGTGATCGTACCGCCAATAGCGGCCGATCCGCCGGCCGGAATTGAGATCCCCAACCTCATTCGACAGACGCCATACTTCTGTGTGTCGAACTGGACAGTAACTTTACTCTGGGTATAGTTAACTGGTGACCCGCATCACGGTCGAGGGTGTAGTGCCCCATGCCGGCATCGATCCCTCGTCGTCGCAGAATTCTCGAAAATTGGTGCAAGAACCCGTATCCCACGTGCCTCCGAGCTTCGGAGGGCCAGGCCTGATCCTGCCTGCGCAGGATGCAACGCGTTCCCAGGTGAAGCCAACCTGGGGAATTGATTTTGCTGACCGAGGAGTTCAAATTGCCTGAGCCGATGGACCTTGACAACATCCGGAAGCGTTACGCCGAGGAGCGAGCGCGACGGCTTCGCCCCGAGGGAACCGGTCAGTATCACTATGTCGAGGATTCGGTGGATCCGTGGGCGCAGCCGATCGACAGGGCTGCGGTGGACGATGAGGTCGATGTCGTGCTGATGGGTGCAGGTCTGTCTGGACTTGCACTGGGGGCGATGTTGCGAAAGGAGGGTGTGGATCGGATCCGCATGATCGATAACGCGGGCGACGTTGGCGGAACCTGGTATTGGAACCGATACCCGGCGGCACAATGCGATGTCCTGTCCTACATCTATCTGCCACTCCTGGAAGAGATGGGCTACATCCCGACCGAAAGATACGCCTATCAGCCGGAAATCCTCGAACACTGCCGGTCGATCGCCCGAAAGTACGACCTCTACCGTGACGCATACTTCCAGACCGAGGTCGTGGACGCGGTATGGGACGACGCGGACGGACGGTGGACGATCCACACCAATCGCGGAGACGTCATCAAGGCGCAATTCGTGATCTTGGCGGGAGGAGCGTTGCAGCGGCCCAAATTGCCAGACATTCCCGGTCTCGAAGACTTCCGCGGTGCATTGTTCCACTCGAGTCGCTGGGACTACGCCTACACCGGTGGACAGCCAGGGCCCACCGGTGGCGGACTTCCGGAGTTGGCGGACAAACGCGTCGGATTGATCGGCACGGGAGCTACTGGGCTGCAACTTGTATCGCCGTTGGCGGAGGCAGCACAGCACCTGTCCGTCTTTCAGCGAACACCAGTTGTCGTGCTTCCGCGGGACAACCGACCCACGGACCCGGACTGGGTCGCGAAACTGGAACCCGGTTGGCAAGACCGCCATATGTTTTCGTTCAACGAGCAGACCGTAGACGAGACCGCGGAAGACCTCATCGACGACGCGTGGAGCCACACCGTGTTTCCGGTCATGGCGAGCCACAACCGGGGGATGTTCGGAGACAGCGAGGAACTCAAGCAGGCCGAGCTTGACGATCTGGCCGCGATGGAGGTCGCCCGCGCCCGGATCGCCGGCATCGTGAAGGATCCCGAGACGGCCGCCGCGCTGATGCCACACTTCCGGATGCTCTGCAAACGGACCTCGTTCCACGACAATTACCTGGAGACTTTCAACAGGCCGAATGTCACCCTGGTCGACACCAAGGGCGCGGGTGTTGAAAAAGCGACGGCCACCGGAGTTGTTGTCGGCGGACGTGAGTACCAACTCGACTGCTTGATCCTCGCCACCGGCTTCGACATCGGCCGCGGACTACTGAAAGCCTGGGGCGTTGATCCGGTCGGCGTGAACGGAATCCGCATGACCGAGTACTGGGGCAAGGGCGTCCGAACGTTCCACGGTATGCAGGTGCACGGCTTCCCGAATCTGTTCCTCCACGGACCCGGCCAGGTTGCTCCGGCTTACAACTGGACGAGCAGCGTGATCGAGATGGGTCGGCACATCGCGTATGTCATCGCCACGGCCAGGGCCAGAAACGCGCAGCGCGTGGACGCCACGGTAGCCGCTGAGGAGTACTGGCTCGATGTACTCGGCCAGACGCCCCCGGCAGCCGTCGAATACCGGAGAGACTGTACCCCTGGCTATTTCAACAATGAGGGCAACGTCCGATCAGGTGCGTCCCCAAACTTTGGCCGAGGCGCCAACGCGTACTACAGCATGCTGCAGAAGTGGCGCGCAGACGATCTCCTCACCGGACTCGAATTGATGTGACGGTTGCGTTCAGGCTGTCTGCACGGGCGGCTGGACACGGAAGCTCACGATGCCAATACCTGAGCCACAATCGCGGGCAATCACCCGTGTCAAACACTGCTGCATCCATCAGCAAATGCCGTTGGATGCCGCAGTGTGATTCCTATGCGTCAGCGGTTCATTCGCGCGACTTGGTTCCGTCGGTCTGATCGAAGAATCGCCAGTCTCCATCCACGTCGACCTCCATGCGGAACCCCAACTGGCCCGATGGAACCTCACGATTCTTGAACCACTCGTAGGCGTCTTCAGCGTTGTTGAACTCGACCTCGTCGATGACGTCCTCGTCAGGATTGAGCACTCGATATTTCGCCATGTCTGCCCCTTTTTCGACTCTCGTTCCCGTGACTCTCCCGGGTCGTTCCTCGGATACCCGCGACGTCCCGGGGCTACACATCTCGAGGTCCGAGCGATCGGTCAGGTCTCGGTCGTCTCGACTGGACTTCTGCGCCGCCGGACAATACCGGTGACCACCGCAAGGATTGCGCCAACGGCGAGAACGATCGCCGATGCGAATGGAAGTGCGTTGTCGACGAGTCCCACGATGAGCACGACAGGAATTGCCAGTGCCGGCCACGGGATGAACATGCGCCAGTTGCCCGAACTCCACCCGAGGATGGCGCACACCCCGGCGATGAACAACGCCAGCCCACCGCACAGGACCCAACGTCCGGCAGCAGTGAGTTCACCGACCGGATGCAGGACATATTGCTCGATGCCGACACCAAGGAGGGCCGCACCCAACGTGATTGGCAGGTGTCCGTAGATGTAGCCATCGGCGCGGCCACTGCCGACAGCGCTGTCGTCATCCTGTATCTCGGTCTTCGCCTCCGCACCACCGATATCGAAGTACATCCACCAGACAGCTGCGGCAATGGTGAACCCCAACGCGGCCACCAACAAGGACGACCAGGCCCAATGGGTCTCATGCATCCCCAGCACGATGGCCGAGATGGACTCGCCGAGAACCAGAATCACAAAGAGGCCGAAGCGCTCCGGTAGATGTTCGAGGTGCAACGGCACGTCCGGGCCCCACCGGGTGGCCGCGAATGGTGCCATGGCCTCTATCGCGATACCGACCGCCCACAAGATGTAGGTGGTTGGCGAAGGAGTGAACAGCGAGACCGTCCAGATGACCGCACTGATGACTGTCGCCGCGAAATACAGATTGATCGTGACCCGCACTTCGCTGATGTGCCGCCACGCGCGTAGGTACAGAACGGCGAGGATCACGCGGGTCGCGATGTAGCCGACGCCAAACGCCACGGTCCCGTCACCCCCGACGGCGGTGGACGCGCTGGCCGCCATCACCGCAATCGCAAAGGTGGCAGCCAGTTTCAGCACGCGATACACGATGTCGTTGGTGTCGAACCGGTTTGCGTACAGCGTGGTGGTCACCCACGACCACCACGTGACCACGAACAGACCGGCAAAGACGGCCACACCGTGCCACCCGAGATCATCCTTCAGTGCCAGCGCCAGCTGATGGATGACCAACACATACGCAAGGTCGAAAAAGAGCTCGAGCCTCGTTGCCGCACGGTCGTCTTCGGTTCGCATTCGCGGCGGTTCTATCAGCGGAGTGCGCTGATCGCCACCACTGGCGTCGCCGGCGTTCTCCGATTGGTCGCCCGAAAGCCTCGGTTTCCGCTCACCCATGTGTGAGTTGTCCTTACTGTCGGCCCGACGATGCGCATTGAGCCAGAAGCGGCACAATCACTCCCCACGTCGGTACCCCGTGCCGAGAAGACGCAAACCGTGCAGCTCCGCCAAGTGGTACTGCTAGGTGCCGGTACTCTGCGTTGCCGTCTACCGGTACTCAGAAAAGGTCTCCTCCGAGAAGGTGCCTGGTGCTCAGAGTTTGACGAAGGAGGCCTCAATCACCAGGTGAGTGGCCAGGCGTGAGCCCTTCTTCGTGTAGGTCAGTCCCCAATCGCTACGGTCGAGGCGCACTTGGGCGGCGACTGTCGCGCTGTCATCCACCGCGACCACATGAGCCGGGACGGTCAACGGACGTGTTTGACCGTGGACGGTCAGATCGCCGATGACATCAACCTGTCCCCCATCGCCGGGCCGCACCTGCGTAGCGACGAAGGTGATGGTGGGATATGTCCGGACGTCGAAGAAGTCCGCAGAGCGCAAATGCTCGTCCCGTTGCCGGTTCTTGGAGTTCACAGAGGTGGCATCGACCACCAGCGTTCCGGTCACGTTCCCATCGTCGCCGACCGTTCCGGTGCCTTCGACGGAATCAAACGTGCCCGTGACCGTGAACAGCCACAAACCCTTGGCGCGGAAGGTTATCGAGGTGCTAGCGGGGTCCAAGGTCCACGACCCGGCAAATGCGCGCAAGTCCGGGACGGAGTCGATCGGCGATGTCATTGGCAACCTCCGGTAGATGGCGATCCGTTGTCGACGAAATATCCAGTCGAGCAGCCTGATCGGAAGTGTCACCGATCGTGACCCACCGGGCAACCGAAATCCGAGATCCTGGGTACCCGACCGCCCTTGGCCGCATCGAGTACCCAGGATCCGGGTTCAGATGCGGGTCATATTCGAGATGTATCCACCCCCTCCTGGGTAGACCCATTCGCCGGTGACGGTGTTGCCATCGGCGTCGAAGGTGCCTCGGAAATAGGCCGGACTGCCTTTGGCGCCGCCCCAGATGGTGAGTACGTCGCCGGTCAGTTCATAGACGTAGTCGAGGGTGTTGCCGAGCGAGTCGTAGTACCGCGACACGACGTCGGTGCCGGTCGGTTCGCCGAATGGGCGCAGGTTGCCGATCACTTCGATGCCGGTGACCGGTTCGCCGAACTGGAGGAGATCGACGTGCTGAAGCAGAAAGAATCGGCCGGGCATCCACTCGTAGCGAACCGTGCCTTCGGCGCCGCCGCTGACCTTCCAGTTTCCGACCAGGCGGTCCAGGTTCTGGAGTTCGGGGCTCGGCTGTGGTTGGGTTTCGTTCATTTCATTCCTCCTATGTGGGTTGTTCACTGCTACCTCGGAGCTGCGATCCGAACTTCGACATCAGGACATGAGATCTGAATCACACGCTCTGGATGGTCGAGAACCGGAGGTCGGCTCCGAGGTAGCAGAGACGACTCGCAGCGGAGATCGACGTCAGACCACCCGAACCCGATTAACGTGACAAATTCCCAACTATTTGGAGGACGCATCGTGAAATACCTGTTGCTCGGCTACACCCCGGCCACGGCTTGGGATGCCGCGACTGCCGAAACCCCTTCGGAGGAAGCGCTGTCCGCGTTTGCGACCTATCAACGCCTCGAAGAGGAGTTGATCGCCTCTGGTGAGTTCGTCAGCAGCGAAGGCCTCGGTCATCCGGCGGTCAGCACCACTGTTCGGAAGACTGCCGACGGTGTGGTGGCGACCGACGGCCCGTTCGCCGAGTTGAAGGAGGTGCTGGCCAGCTTTGCCGTGATCGATGTGGCCGGCCATGAACGCGCCGTCGAGATCGTCGCGCGCATCGTCGAGGCGCTCGGCGAGCCCATCGAGATCCGGCCGGTGATGGGCGAGGACTTCACCGCGTGAACCCGGAAACCGAGGACCTGCTGCGTGCCGAGGCTCCACAGGTTCTCGGTGCGCTGGTACGCCGTTTCGGGCGCTTCGACATCGCCGAAGACGCGGTGCAGGAGGCGTTGCTGGCCGCGAGCCAGACCTGGCCGACCCAGGGCGTACCGGAAAACCCACGTAGCTGGCTCATCCGGATCGGCTATCGGCGGATGGTCGACCTGCTGCGTTCCGAGGGGGCTCGCCGTCGCCGCGAGCTGGAGGTCGGTGCCGCGGAATTGGCCATGCAGCACCACACTCGGGCGGCGCAGACCACGCCGGCCGACGACAGTCTCACCCTGCTGCTGCTCTGCTGCCATCCCGCACTCGGTCACACTTCGCAGGTCGCGCTCACCTTACGGGCGGTCGGTGGATTGAGCACCGCCGAGATCGCGCACGCCTACGGGGTCACCGAGGCCACCATGGGCACGCGGATCAGTCGCGCCAAACAGCAACTGTCCCGAGCGGGAGCCCGCTTCATCCCACCCACCGACGCCGACCTCGAGCGCCGGATGACCGCAGTCATGCAGGTGCTCTACCTGATCTTCAACGAGGGCTACACCGCCACGGCAGGCACCGAACTCGCCCGCGTCGACCTGACCCACGAGGCCATCCGCCTGACCCGAACCCTGCACACCACTGTTTCCGAGGACGCCGAAGTGGCCGGCCTGCTGGCGCTGATGCTGCTCACCGAATCCCGCCGCACCACGCGCACGGTCGCCGGCGAACTGATTCCCCTCGACGGGCAGGACCGCACCCGATGGAACCGCATGCTGATCGACGAGGGCACCGCACTTCTCGACAGTGTCTGGGACCGCGGCCATACCGGGCCCTACCAACTCCAGGCCGCGATCGCCGCGACACACGCCGCAAGCGCGACCCCGGACCAGACCGACTGGCCCCAGATCGCGATGCTGTATCTGTGGCTCGAGAGGCTCACCCCGACACCACCGGTCCAACTCAGCCGCGTGGTCGCCGTCGCCCACGCATACGGTCCGGAGCGCGGCCTGGCACTACTGGACGATCTCAACCGACATCATCACCTGGACCAGAATCCACTCACCCGCCAACGTGAACCCGCTGTCCGCGCGCATCTCCTCCAACAAACCGGCCAGACCACCGCAGCCGCCGCACTTTTCCACCGGGCAGCCGACCTGACGGGCAATCAGGTCGAGCAGCGCTACCTACGCGACAAAGCCGTGCTGCCTGGGCCGGTCTGCGATTCAGGCCGGGTGAACCTGGAGCGTCGCTGACCGCGGCCCTTCTTCTTCGAGGTGATCCACGATCGAAGCGTATTGACCGTATTTGGCGCGGTATGCGGCGTCGACCCGCGCGAGGTCCTTGTCGGCGGCTTCGGTGAAGATCACGTCAAAGGTGTTCTGCCGCGCCATTATCTGCCCGTTATGTGCGGTGATCGCGGCGCGGAACCAGGCCGCGGTGCGCCCGTTGGTTGAACGAATGAACACGTCGGTACCGTCGCGCACTATCCAGATGGTCGTCGGTCGGCGCGGGCGACCATCCGGCCGGTAGGTAACGACCTGTACCTCGTCCGGTGCGCCGACGACGGCGGCGTCCTCGATATTCCATGTTTTCATCGGTGTTCCTTCGTTGGGTTCGGTATGACAACCGCTGTCAGGCGGGCTCATTCACCAGACGGAAAGTCGGTCGACGCGGCAACATCGGCTTGTGCCTCGTAGTCGGCGATACGTTTGCGAAGGGTGTCCACCGTGATCGCAAGTGCTTGCGATCCGAGCAAAAGCCGCAACGGTGCCGGCTCGATGTCGACGCTGTCGATGATGCGAGCGGCCATACGAGCAGGGTCGCCCGGTGCGAGGCCATTGGCGGGGTCGAGCATCTTCAGGAAGCCGTGCGCCGGGTTGTCGTCATAGACCGACATGAGGGTGGCGACTTTGGCACTGCCGTAGCGGAACTCGGTCCGGGCACCGCCTGGTTCGACGATTGTGGTCCCGATGCCGAAAGGGGCGATCTCCTGCGCCACTGATTCGACGAAGCCCTCGATCCCAAATTTCGTGGCGTGGTACATGGAGTTGCCGGGGAATGCGACCTGTCCTCCGTACGAGGACATCTGGATGATGCGCCCACTTCCCTGCGCACGAAAGTGCGGCAGTGCCGAGCGGATGAACGCGATCGATCCGGTGAGATTTGTCGCGATCAGACGGTCGATCTCTCCGTCACTGAGTTCCTCGGCGGCACCGAAGAGACCATACCCAGCGTTGCTGATGATGACGTCGACCCGACCGGCCGTCGAGAAGCTGCGATCGACGACCTCGTGAACGGCCGGAATGTCGGTGACATCGAGCACTTCGGCGACGAACGTCTGAGGGTATTGCGCAACGAGGTCGTCGACCTTGCTGGTGTCGCGGACGGTCCCGATGACCCGATCACCGGCAGCGAGGAGCTGTTCGGTCAGTTCGCGGCCGAAGCCGCTGTTGACTCCGGTGATGAGCCAGGTGCGCTGAGCCATGGCCGGTCCTTTCATCCTCGCCCATGTGCGGCGACTAGTTGTCCTGCGTGACCTCATCGACGATGCGAAGACCGTTGAGTGTTCGGGGATAGCCGATGAAGGGTAGGAGTTGGGTCAGGACATCGATCAGAGTTTGGCGATCGTTGCCGACATTGAGATTCGCGGCAACATGACCTTGGACCTGCGGGTCACAACCACCGAGCGCGACAAGCATCGTGAACGTGAGTAATTCTCGGGTGGGCACATCGACTCCGGTGCGTGTGTAGTGATCGCCGAAGCAGTTGGCGGACAGCAGTCTCTGGATATGCGCCTGATCCTTGGGTGCGTTCGCGTACATGCGCTCGACGGCGTCGGCCCCGACGATCTCCTTTTGCACTGCCAAGCCCTTCGCCATGCGATTGTCCGGCGAGGTTGTGGACTGGCCCGGCAGCGGCAACTCCACACCGCGTTCGGTCAGCACCTCGTTGGTGGCGTGAAGGAAGTCGAACACCTTGGCCATACCCACATACGGCACTGCTTGATACACGATTTCCTTGACCTCGACCGGTGTCACTCCCACGGTCAGCGCCGCTCCGAGCATCACTCGGTATTCGCGCAGCGCCTGGCCCGCGATCATCGAGGCCAGCTGAACCATCAGTCGGGTCCGGATGTCGAGGCGACTGTCTTGGAGTACCTCGTCGAAAGCGAAGTTGTCGAAGTACTCGATCAACTCCGGATCGGTCTGCGCCAGTGTCGACACATGCCCTGGAAAGAGCTCATCGTGATTCTTCTGCGCTCGCGCGTTCGCAGGCATCTCCAACACTCCTCACCGTGACCACACGTTGACCTCGACAGAGGCCGATGATTCGAATGTAGGTCGGCTGCCTCGGCTGCGGGAGGGTCTATCAGTACCCCGTTCAGGAGTCGGACGCGATATCTGGACAAAAGCGGCGCCGGCGACCTCCGACCGGCCGACGACAAATGCGACAACGGATCGATCATGCTGCCCGGCGTCTACCGGTCACCGTCCGAGGAGCCCGTCCCCGAGGTGCCCACCTGTTGGCAACCGCGGGATGCATTGCTGAAAACCACTCCCCCGCAATTTATCCGGGACTCATCGCGCTCACGAACGGTCCGGGGACGTCAGTACAAGCGGGGCGCCGTCGGTGATTGCGATCGTGTGTTCGCTGTGGGCGGTACGAGATCCGTCAGCGGATCGGATCGTCCACCCGTCCTCGTCGTAGATGATTTTGTCGGTGCTGCGGGCGAGCCAGGGTTCGAGCGCAAGGGTCAACCCTGGGCGCAGTTTGAGACCTCGTCCCGCGCGCCCGATGTTGGGCACGTGCGGGTCTTCGTGCATGGTGCGCCCCAGACCGTGGCCACCGAACTCGGTGTTGACCGGGTAGCCGTAGTCGGCGGCCACGGCACCGATTGCAGCCGAGATGTCGCCCAGGCGGTTGCCGGGCAACGCCGCCGCAATCCCCGCGGCCAGGGCACGTTCCGTGGCTTCGATGAGATGCTCGTCCTCAGGTCGCGGGACTCCGACGATCACACTGCGCGCGCTGTCGGCGACCCAACCATCGATCGACACCGCGATGTCCATGCTCAACAGGTCGGCGTCACGCAGTATGTAGTCATGCGGAAGACCGTGCAGCACTGCATCATTGACCGACAGACAGATGACGTTGCGGAACGGGCCTCGCCCGAATGACGGCGCGTAGTCCCAATAGCACGACTGCGCACCGCGCTGCGAGATCAGGTCGCGGGCGCGGTGTTCGAGGTCGAGCAGGTTCACCCCCGGTTTCGCGCGGGCGGTGAGGTCGTCGAGCAAATCGGCGATGAATGCGCCGGTGACGCGCATCGCTTCGATCTCTCGAGGGGTCTTCAGTTCGAGCATTGGCTTCCTCTCCAACCGGCCAGATGTCCGGTATTTAAATACCAGCCTAGCTGTTTCGCCGGTATTTTCATACCGGCCTGGAGTAGGCTGGCGGAATGGTCCGTCTCCCGCTCACTCCTGCTCAACTCGCGACTGGTCAGCGCCTGGGTGCATATCTGCGTCAAGCCCGCGGTGATCGCACCCTCGCCGAAGTGGCGCAGGCCGCGGCGATCTCACCAGAGACGCTCCGCAAGATCGAGACCGGCCGGATGCCGACGCCGGCATTCACAACCATTGCGGCCTTGGCCCGCGCCCTCGACCTGCCGCTCGATGACCTTGCGGACATCTGCGTTGCCCCGGCTGACCTCCGAAAAAGTGGCTGACGCGAAACCGCGCAGGCGTGCCTGGGCGCGCTGATCCGTAGTTGAGCGGAGATCGTTCGACCATCAAGCTGCCGGCCGCCGATCTATCGGCCAGACCCTCCGCACCACGGCTTTTCGGACCTCTTCGATCCACAGCACGGATGAGGCGACCGCAATTGCGAAGAACCACTGGGAGCCGGTCAGGAAAGTGGTGTCGAAGAGATCTTGAAGGGCGCCGACGTTGATGACCGCGATATGCAAGACGATGATCGCCACGAGGGACAACCAGATCGTGTGGTTGGTGAATGTCTGCAGCGAGAACACGGAGACCCGATCCGAGCGCACATTCAGAAGGTTGAAGACCTGATAGAAGACGAACGTCGTGAACCCCAGTGTCGTATCAACCAGAGGATCATCGGCAGTTTCCGGGAAGATCTCATCGGCCCCGGCGATGACGAGAATCGTGCCCGTCGCCATGACAATTCCCAGGGCAAGAATCCGAAGTAGTCTGTTGCGGTTGAGGAGTCGTTCGCTCGGGGAACGCGGCTTCTGTCGCATCGTGTCGGGTTCGGTCGGGTCGACGCCGAGCGCAAGCGCAGGCGGACCGTCCATGATGATGTTGACCCAGAGGATCTGGATCGCCGTGAACGGTGTCCCACCGGCGATACCGGCCACTCCCGCGGTGAGGAAGATCAACACAAAGCCCCACGCAGTGGTGAGCTGGAACTTCACGAACTTGATGATGTTCGCGTAGATCCCACGCCCTTCCTGCACCGCCGCAATGATTGTTGCGAAGTTGTCGTCGGTCAGAATCATCTTCGCCGCGCCCTTGGAAACGTCGGTGCCGGTGATACCCATGGCGATACCGATATCGGCTTGTTTGAGGGCGGGTGCGTCGTTGACGCCGTCACCGGTCATGGCCACCACTTCGCCGGCCTCTTGCAAAGCCCGGACGTAGCGAATCTTGTGCTCGGGTGCCACACGAGCAAGAACGCCGTATCTCGCTGCGCGCTCGCGTAGTTCGGCGTCGTCGATCGTGTCGAGATCAGTTCCCGACACGGCCTCACCGACGATCCCGAGATTACCGGCAATCGTCGATGCCGTCGTGAGGTGATCACCGGTGATCATGTGCACGGCGATGCCGGCCCCCCGCGCCGTCTCGATGGCTTCCCGGGCTTCGGGACGCGGCGGGTCGAGGATGCCGACCACGGCGTACACGGTCAAACCGTCGACCGCGTCGAACAATCCTTCTGCATCCTCGGGAAGGCGCTCGAGCGTCTTGCCGGCAATCATGAGGGTACGCAGACCATCTCGTGCCAGCTCATCGACAATCGCCGCCAATGCCGTCCGGTCTTCATCGGTGAGCACCCGATCACCATCGATGTCGCGCACCTGGCTCGCGCGTGCCAGCAACGGTCCCGGCGCGCCTTTTGCGTAACAGCGAACCCCAGGGGTGTCGTCGGGACGATCCTGGTGCACATGGAACGTCGCCATGAACTTGTAGTCGGAATCGAACGGGACCTCGGCCACGCGCGGATAGCTCCGGCGGGCACCGACAACATCCACGCCGCCCTTCTCGGCAAGCACCACAAGTGCGCCTTCGGTGGGATCGCCGACCAGCACACCCTCGGAAACACTGGCGTCGTTGCACAATGACATCGCCAGGAACGCACGGCGGAAATCGGGAAGAGCTCGCTCGCCGTCGGTCAGGATCTTGCCCTCGGTGGTGTAGCCCGAGCCCGTCACCCGAAAGGTTTGACCGGCGGCCTCGAAGCGACGCACCGTCATCTCGTTGAGAGTCAGCGTGCCGGTCTTGTCCGTGGCGATCTGCGTTGTACTGCCCAGTGTCTCGACGGCAGCCAACTGTTTGATGATGGCACCACGCTTGGCGAGCCGGGAGGCCCCCATCGCCAGTGTGAAGGCGACGACCGCGGTCAGACCCTCCGGAATCGTTGCCACCGCGAGAGATACGGCCGTCAGCAACATGTCTGACCACGATTCACCTCGAATGAGCCCGAGTACGAACACGATCAGGACCACAACAATTGCAACGACAGTAAGCAGCGTGGCCAGCTGATCGATACGGCGCTGCAAGGGGGTCTTGTCGGCACCGGCGGAATGCAGCAGCGCTGCAATGGTTCCGAACTGTGTGTTCATCCCGGTGCCGGCCACAACCATGGTGGCTCGTCCGCGGGTGACCTCGGTGTTCATGAACAGCATGTTGGTCCGGTCCCCGATGGGCAGATCGGGATCGTCAAGCACCGCAGTGCTCTTGTCCACCGGGTGCGATTCCCCGGTCAACGCCGACTCGGCGACCTGCAATCGGGCGGCCTCGACCACCCGACCGTCGGCGGGTATGACGTCGCCGGCCTCCAGCAGCACCACATCGCCCGGCACGATCTCGGTGCGGGGCACGTTCTGCACACGCCCGTCGCGTCGAACTCGCGAGACCGCCACGGACAAATCCCGGAGGGCCTGCAGGTTGCCTTCTGCCCTGGTCTCCTGAACGTAATTGAGCACCGTGTTGAGACTGATCACCGCAAGGATGACAACGGGCGTCTCCCATTCGTGAGTGACGGCAGCGCTGACCGCCGCGGCGATGATCAGCACCACCGTCATCTTGTCGGCGAGCAACCGGGCAATTCTGCGCCAGGTCGGGATGCGGGCGGCTTCATCCAGGCTGTTCTCGCCATGGTCCGCAAGGCGCCGACGCTGGTCCTCACTCGACAGACCCTGCTCGATATCGACGTCGAGATCCTCGACAATTTTCGCCACGCTCGCAGTATGCGTAACGCTCTGTACCTGCTCGGACATTCAGCGCTCCTCACCGGGCTCATCAGAGGTTGCCCAAGAGACCTTTGGCGCACAAGCTGATCCGCGCAAAAGTCGGAACAGACCGATCCAGACGAGACCACACTGCTCCGGCCACTCGCCCCAAGCGGTTCGCACTCGGGCCCATCACCGACGTGGGTCGAACCGGGAAGTCGATCGACCGTGCGGCAATTTCGAGATTATCTCAGCCGAACGCCGCTCACATACGGGTTGACGGGCGAGGGTGAAAGTGAGTTCATGTTGTGACGACCAGCTTTTGGGGAGGCGCTGATGACCGAGGACAGCCGGAGGCAGGCACGTAGCAGTGGACCGTGGTGGTATGCCCCGAAGAGGTGGATGTATCGGGGTGGTCGCCCACATGCGCTGGCCCGAGCGATGAACTCGCTGTCGGCGTGGATGTACGCCCGAGGCTGGTTGACGATGGGGCGTGCGGCCACGCTGGTGGTTCGCGGCCGACGCAGCGGCAAACCCGTATCGGTGCCGGTGGTGGTCACCGATTCTGGGGATTCGCGCTATCTGGTGTCGATGTTGGGAGATGACGCGAACTGGGTGCGCAATGTGCGCGCGGCTGATGGCGAGGCGACGCTCGGTACGGAGCCGGTGCGCCTCATCGAAATCCCCGTCGATGAACGAGCGCCGATTCTGCAGCGCTATTTGCAGGTGGCGCCCGGAGCCCGGCCCCACATCCCGGTCACCCGCACCGCATCGCTATCCGAATTTCGCAGTGTCGCAGGGTCTTATCCCGTATTCCGGATCGAGCAACACTTCAACGGCCCCGTCTGACTGTCCGCGCCCTGCACGGAAGGCAGCACAATCGACAATGCATCAACTACGTCGGAATCGCCGGCAGAATTCCCTGCGCGATAACCGCGCACAGGATCAAATCAGCCAATGTTTCGAATTGGCTCAACACTTGGCGAGATGCAGATCGAGCTATTCGTATGCCCGAATTGATCGGGCGAAACCGTTGGAAACAATCAGTCTTGTTCCTGGATTCGTGCCCGGATAGCCGCCGCAGTGTCGGCGTTCTCTGATTCGAGTTTCTGGATATAGGCGACCGCATCGCCGACAGTGCGCAAAGCGGAGAGGTCTTCGTCGGGGATCTTGACGCCATACTTGTCTTCGGTTTGCACGGCGATTTCCACCATCGACAACGAGTCGATGTCGAGGTCGTCGACGAACGATTTCTCGATGGTGATCTCCTCTGGCTCAATACCGGTGACCTCTTCGATGATCTCGGCTATGCCGGCGATCAATTCTTGTTCAGTAGCCATGAGCGGATGTCCTCTTCTCGGAGTTGGGTTGCAGCTGTCGGATATTCAACGGGTTGAAGGTCGGCTCACGTCTGCGGCGACACCGCTGTTCCCGGCGCGGGTCGGGTACCGCGGTGTCGTGCCCGGGCGCCTTCGCAGTTCGAGTTCTGGATAGGAAGGATCGAATACCTCGAAGTGTTCTTCGATGGCTGCGGTGAGGAGCTTCCAGACCTGGTGCGCTGTCGGTTTGCGGTCGTCCCAACCCGATCCGTAAACCTCGACACCGTCCTCGAGGCCGAGTTCACTCGGCGGCATGACCGTGTGCGATTCGGCGCATCCATCGACATGGAGGCCGGGGCAACGATGGATGATGTAGGTTCCCCGGTGGTCCCAGCCCAACGCGGCCGATTGGTCGGGAAAGCCGTTCCATCGCGACTGGGAGAAAACGAGTATCCGCTGCCCCGTGGTCATCTGAACATATTCGCGCGAGGTCGTGTCCGCGCGTCCCAGCGAAGCCGGGAACGCAAGCTCGATACCGTGCGCGCCCATACGTTCAAAACTCGGGATGTCATCGCCGTCGACGACGAACCGCTCCCCGGCGAGATCGGCGACATCGACCCAAACCTGGTGTGCCAGCCGTGTGACGTCGCGCTGCTGATCAGGATCGGGTGTCGGCTCGATAGACATGGCCCGAATCGACGATTTCGAGATACCCATTGCGGTCGCGATCTTCCGGTCGCTGAGCCCTTCGGCCCGCATCAACGCAATTGCCGCCGCAACCACCTGACGTTGCGCCAAATCAGCGACTGAAGTCCGCGTGCGAGCGGCGTCCACCGCTGCCACGGCGACGTCGATGCGGTAGTTGTGCGGGGAAGTCACCGCACGAGTGTGGCACGTTCATCTGCCAGGTGTCTAGAGAATTGGACACTTGGCAACTGCTCCGGTCAGCCGATCCCCGCGCGGCCGCGTCGTCACACCGAGTGTTTCGACGACTCTTTCTCGGTACTGACCTCGGCGCTCTCGTCACCCTGTGCGGCATCGCCCGCATCGAAGGTGATCTTCAGGGTGTCGTCGGCAACATCGACGTTGACGGTGTCGCCCGGAACGAGCGCACCGTCGAGCAGGTATCGCGACAGTTTGTTGTCGAGTTCTCGCTGCACCGTCCGGCGCAGTGGTCGGGCACCGAACTCCGGCTGATAACCGGTGCGGGCCAACCAGTCCTGGGCTGCGGTACTGACCGAAAGCTCGATGTCCTGTGCACGAAGTCGGCGGCGGGTGCTGTCGAGTGTCAGCTCTACGATGGCGCGCAGCTGCTCCTCGTCGAGGCGCGTGAAGGTCACGATCTCATCGATGCGATTGAGGAACTCCGGACGGAAGTGCGAATGCAGACGTTCCATCAACTGCACGGCGATCGTGTCGGCGTCGGGTGTGTTGAGGATCAGATCCGATCCCATATTGCTGGTGAGGATCACGATCGTGTTCTTGAAATCGACTGTGCGCCCCTGTGCGTCGGTGACGCGACCATCATCGAGTAGCTGCAGCAGCACATTGAAGACGTCCGCGTGCGCCTTCTCGACCTCGTCAAAGAGAATCACCGAATACGGCTGCCTTCGCACCTTGTCGGTCAGCTGGCCGGCTTCTTCGTATCCGACGTAGCCGGGAGGTGCGCCGACCAGACGCGAGACCGTGTGCTTTTCCTGGAACTCGCTCATGTCGAACCGAATCAGCCGGTCCTCATCACCAAACACGGCCTCTGCCAGAGCTTTCGCGAGTTCTGTCTTGCCGACGCCGGTGGGCCCCAGGAAGAGGAACGAACCGATCGGGCGACTGGGATCGGCGAGCCCCGCCCGGGCCCGTCGTACCGCCTCGGCGACAACAGTGACCGCCTTGTCCTGGCCGATGACGCGGGAATGCAGCACGCCCTCGAGCGCGAGGAGCTTTGTGCGCTCCTCGGTTGTCAGTTCGGCGACGGGCACGCCCGTTTGCCGGGAGACGACTTCGGCGATGTCCACAACGGTGACATCTTGGGTGCGTCCGTCGGAGGACTCATCGACGGCGCCCTTCTGCGCCGCGATCTCGGCCTTCAATTCCGCAGCGCGGTCGTAGTTTTCCGCCGCAACGGCGGAGTCCTTCTCGCGTTCGAGACGGGCCAATTCTTCTTCTACCGCGCGGGCGTCGGTGTCAGGTGTCTTGGTACGCAACCGCACACGCGCCCCGGCCTGGTCGATCAAATCGATTGCCTTGTCTGGCATGAACCGATCGGTGATGTAGCGGTCGGAGAGTTCGGCCGCAGCAATGAGCGCTTCGTCGGTGTAGTGGACCTGGTGGTGAGCTTCGTAGGTGTCGGCAAGGCCTCGAAGAATCTCGATGGTGTCATCGACCGACGGCTCCGACACCAGGATCGGTTGAAAGCGACGCTCGAGGGCGGCGTCCTTTTCGATGTACTTGCGGTACTCGTCAATGGTGGTGGCACCGATGGTGTGGAGTTCGCCACGGGCCAAGGCCGGCTTGAGGAGATTGCCCGCGTCCATTGAACCTTCGCCGCTCGAGCCCGCACCGACGATGGTGTGTAGCTCGTCGATGAAGATGACGAGTTCATCCGAATGAGCCCGGATCTCATCGAGGATCTTGGTCAGCCGTTCTTCGAACTCGCCCCGATACTTGCTTCCCGCCACGACCTGGCCGATATCGAGGGCGATCACCCGACGGTCCGCGAGAGTGGATGGCACGTCGCCGTTGACGATTCGCTGCGCCAATCCTTCGACAATCGCAGTTTTGCCGACACCCGGATCGCCGATGAGGACCGGGTTGTTCTTGCGTCGCCGGGAAAGGATCTCCACCGTTTGTTCGATCTCGTCCGCACGACCCACCACCGGATCGATGTTCCCCGCACGCGCCTCGGCGGTCAGGTCGCGACCGTATTCCTCCAGCGTGGGCGTTTCACTGTTGCCACCGGCACTCGAACTTGGCTGCACTCCATCAGCTTTCAGATTGCCTGCCAACGCCTGTGCGGCAGGTGTCTCGGCACTCGACGCGATCCCCAGCAGAATGTGCTCTGGCCCGACGTAGCTGGCACCGGCCTGGTAGGCCTGCTGTTGAGCGGTCCGGAGCGCGAGCTTTGTGGCGGGACTGAGTGGGAGGTCGCCGCTGTGCGGCTCGGAGGGAGCCGCGGTGATGCGCTCATACATCTGCGTGGCCAGCTCGTCGGGATCAACCCCCAACTCTCGCAGGATGTTCTGTGAGGTCTCGACCTGCGCTGCGGCGTAGAGCAGGTGTTCCGGTGTGAGCTCACCACTGTTCCACTGCTTTGCGGCTTCGCGAGCCGTTGCCACCAGCAGTTTGGCCTCGTCGTTGAGCAGCCGTCCCAAGTCGACGCGCTGAACCTGCGGACGGGGTCGTTCAGTACCGAAGAACCGGTTGAACATATCGTCGAAGGGACTTTGGTCCATCCAGGGGTTGGTCATCAGCCGTACCTTTCTCTCTCCGGTTCGCCGGCAGCCTCACCATTCGACGACAGTGCCGCGCCAACGCGGTTCAGGTGAGATCGAGAACAATTCGTCCATCGATATCGCCGTCGGTCATGGCAGTGAAGATGTCGTTTATTTCAGGTAACTCGCGCACCGTGTATGTGGGTTCGATCAGTCCCCGTGCGAAGAAGTCGAGCGCTTCCGCCATATCCTTTCGAGTACCGACGATCGACCCTCGCACGGTGAGACCGAAGAGCACTGTGGTGAAGATGTCGAGCGGAAACGCTTCCGGCGGCAAACCGACTAGGGACACGGTGCCGCCGCGACGAAGACCCGCCACAGCCTGAGGAAAGGCATGGGCGTTGACCGCGGTGACCAATGCGCCGTGCACGCCGCCATCGGTGGCCTCGATGATGACCGCCGCCGGATCGGAGACCTTCGCCGCATTGACGCCGATCTCAGCACCATGTTTTTTGGCCAGGTCGAGTTTGGAGTCATCGACATCGACCGCGATCACTCGCCGCCCCATGGCGCACGCGTACTGAACAGCGATATGCCCGAGTCCGCCGATGCCCGAGATCAACACCCAGTCTCCGGGCTTGGTATCGGTGACCTTGAGACCCTTGTAGACGGTGACGCCGGCACACAGGATGGGTCCCACGGCTTTCAGGTCGACGTTGTCCGGAATGATCGGGGCGTACCGGGAGTCGACGAGCATATGGGTTGCGAACGATCCGTCCACGCTGTATCCGCCATTGATCTGGTTGGGACACAGTGTTTCCCAGCCTGTCTCGCAGTATTCGCATTCGCCGCAGGCACTCCACAACCAGGCGTTGCCAACCGTGTCTCCGATGGCAAGTCGTGTCACGCTGTCACCTGTCGCGATGACCTTTCCAACACCTTCGTGGCCCGGAACAAATGGGACTTGCGGCTTGATCGGCCAATCCCCCCGCGCCGCATGCAGATCCGTGTGGCACACACCGGAGTAGTAGACCTCGACCAGGGCTTCGAACGGGCCGGGCGACGGGATCGGAGCTTCCTCGACGACAAGTGGATCGGTGAAACTCTGCACGACCGCGGCCTTCATCATGTCCATTGCTGCGCTGACCCCTTCTGTCCGAAGTTCGTGGTCTCTAACAGAGGGCGGCAACCGCCGATGATGCCACGAATCCCAGTGCATCACGCGTGGCCTCTTGACCGCGCGGGCACAAAGTCATCGAACAAATGCCAAGGGTCACTGGGAGAGGGTCGTGCACGTTGACCTTCGTCAACAACGCAGACCGGGTTCCATGCATCAAACCGGCCTGGACCTCGAAGCGTCATGGACATCCACCGACCGCACGGCCCGCCAAAGCAGGAACTGAAATCTCTTGGGGTGCACATATATCCGGGATAATGCGATCCCTTGATGGAGCGCACGCGCGTCCGGCCGCATCCTGCTGAGATCCGCTCCAGCGGGTGTGCGGACCCACTCACGGACCCTCACCCGACCCAAGTGACCCGGTTGCGGGTTGGTCGACCATCATTCTCATCGCCGATCGGTCCAAGTGCCATTCGGCATTGGTTGCCATGCACTGTGGCACTACCGAACCGGACCGAAAGATGGGACCGTGGTTACGGTATCGCCTGTGCTCGATGTCAGGAGCGAACATGGAGAGCAAACCGATTGTCGTCGGCGTAGACGGCTCGGCAGCGTCTTACGGCGCAGTGCGGTGGGCCGCTCGCGAAGCTGCGATCAGATCGACCCGACTGCTACTCCTCTGCTGTGTCGACGACGACCTGATCACCCTCAGCGACTATCCGATACCTGACGCGTACTTCGATCTCCTCAACGACCGCGCCGACAAGGACCTGGCCGAGGCGAGGTCGTTGGCAGCATCTGAGGTCACCGACGCCGGTGCGGACATCGTCATCGAAACAAAACGTCTCTTGTGCGAACCCCGATTGGGCCTGCAGCGCATGTCGGGGAGCGCGGACCTCCTTGTCATCGGCGCTGAAGGACAGACCCGCCGAGTCCCCGGCCTGCTCGGGAGAGTCGCCGAGGCGTTGACTTCCCACGCGGCGTGCCCCGTCGTGGTGATGCGCGAACATCCGGGTCCGGCGCGGGACACGATGCCGGACACCGTTGTCGTCGGGGTGGACGGATCGAGATCCAGCGAACTGGCTGTGCGTCTGGCGTACGAAGAGGCAGCGTTACGAAACGGTCGACTCGTGGCCATCCATGCGTGGAACTTCACGAGACTGCACCCGGCGTTCAGGGCCGATCACGCGGGACTGTCGTGGGACGACGCCCGTACGGCCGAAGAGGCTGTACTTGCCGAATCGCTTGCCGGATACCGTGAACAGTACCCAGACCTCGAGGTCTCCCAGTTGGTTCTCGACAGCGAGCCGGTCGCTGCACTGCGGGATGCGTCAACCGACGCCTCCCTGCTGGTCGTGGGCTCGCGAGGACGCGGCAACTTCATCGCCCGCGTTCTCGGGTCGACCAGCCGTGTCCTGTTGAACACCGCGTCTTGCCCCGTGCTCATCGCGCGTCCCTGACCCGACTGCTCAAGGCGGTCGACGGACCATTTCCGGCGCCTACAATTGAGGGAGCCTAACTGGGTCCGTCATCACCATTTGAGGAGCACGCCATATGGGGAGTGCAGCTGTGACCTCGGTGTTCTTGGTCGACGACCACGAGGTGGTGCGCCGAGGGTTGATCGAGATCATCGGCTCAGACCCCGATCTGGCGGTGATCGGGGAAGCCGGCACCTACGCTCAGGCGCTCGCCCGGATTCCGGCATTGAAACCCGATGTGGCCGTTCTCGACGTTCGACTGCCAGATGGCAGCGGCATCGAACTGTGCCGGGAGTTGCGCACGAAACTCGACGATCTCCGCTGTCTGATGCTGACGTCGTTCACCGAAGACCAGGCCATGCTCGATGCCATTCTCGCCGGAGCCAGCGGGTATGTCGTCAAGAACATCGCCGGGATGGACCTGGCCAAAGCGATCAAAGATGTCGGGGCAGGCAAGTCGCTTCTGGACAACACCGCGGCCGCGGCGCTCATGGATCAACTCCGCACGCAAGGGGCGACCGGTCCCCTTGACGCACTCACCGAGCAGGAGCAGACGCTTCTCGCGTTGCTCGGCGAGAGTTTGACGAATCGCCAGATCGCCGCCCGGATGCACCTGTCGGAAAAGACCGTGAAGAACTACGTCTCCCGGCTGTTGGCGAAACTCGGAATGGAACGCCGCACACAGGCGGCAGTTTATGCCGCCAAGCTGGACAGGCAGCCCAAGAACTCCGGTCGATAAGGGTTGTCGGCCCTTTCGTTCGGCCGCCACAGCAAGGTCTTTCTGCCCTCCCGCGGACATGTCGAACTCCGGTGAAATAGAGGTAGACCGTAACCGACTGAGAGGTCCCCCGATGAACAAGCCTGCGACAAACAAGGCCGCGACGAACAAGCTTGCGACGCGCCATCCGATCCAGTCGCTAATCCCCGATGTGGCAGATTTCTTTGCCGCGTTTCCTGCACTGGGGTCGATGCGACCGAGTTCGAATCTGATCCGGATCGAAGACGAGTTGACCGACGACAAATATGTCGTGCGTGCCGAACTGCCGGGCATCGATCCGAAGAAGGACGTCGAGGTCACAGTCCGGGACGGCATGTTGACGCTCAAAGCAGAGCGGACCGTTGAGGAGAAGTCCGATACCCGATCCGAGTTCGCCTACGGCTCGTTCATCCGATCGATGCCGCTGCCGAACGGTTTTGTCGAGGACAAGGTCACAGCTGACTACGACAAGGGCATTCTCACCGTGACCGTACCGCTGTCAGAAGCCAAGTCACAGGGTAAGCAGATCACCGTCGAGACCAAGTGAACCGACGAGGCGGTTGACGAGAGGTCCCCCGTCACATCGGCACAAACCACGACAACACCAGACCGGTCCCAGTGTCCGGCGAGGCCAACGTCAGGTCCCCACCGAGTTCTCGCGCACGGGAGCGCAGATTGCCCAGACCGCTGGGAACCACCTCGGTCGGCATGCCGATCCCGTCATCGATGACCTCGACAGTGAGATCGTTGCCGACCGAAATGGTCACGGTGATCGTTTCGGCTGCAGCGTGACGGACTCCGTTGCTCACCGCTTCCCTGACGACCGCGACCACGTGGTCACTCAACTCTGGCCTGACCACGGACAGGGGCCCGCATAGCCGCAGGTAGGTCTTGACGCTGGTATCCCCTGCCTGCTTGTCGATGACCTCGTGTATTCGCTGGCGCAGCTGCGGGGTCTGCGGCCCCACATCCTGCAGGTCGAAGATGGTCGCGCGTATCTCCTGCACCACGTCCTGCAGATCATCGATGGTCCCGGTGAGCCGCCGTCGGACATCCGGAGATCGAGTTCGCTGTACGGTCCCCTGCAAGTTCATTCCCGCGGCGAAAACGCGCTGGATGACGTGGTCGTGCAGGTCGCGTGCAATTCGGTCGCGGTCTGCGAACACCTCGAGTTCGTGGGTACGCCGGTTCGTCGCCGCCACCGACAGTGCCGACGCCGTTTGATCTGCGAAATCCGTAGCCAGTGTCAGCATGTCTTGGCTGAACGGACTCTGCCCGCCCCGGCGGGCAACGACCAATACGCCGTGGATTGTGTCCCCGCCACTCAACGGGACAACCAACGCCGGACCTTCGGTGCTCATGGTGAGGCCCGAGATCTCGACATCCGATACGTCGCACAAGTGCGGCGTCAGCTCGGAGAACACCGTGCCGGCTGGTGATCCTGCGATATGGATGGTGCGACCGACAGATTGCGAAACGCACTCACCTTCGGCCACGGTCACGACGAGGTCGCGGACGAGTTCACGGGGTTGTTCCGGATCCCGCGGTCTGGCGATGAATGCGACATCTCCGCTCGTGAGTTCCCTTGCCTTTCGGGCGATCATTTCCACAACCACGTCGAAGTCCGCACCCGAGAGCAACTCTGCTCGAACATCACTGATGGCCTCGATCCACCCCAATCTCGACCGGGACTCGTCGTAGAGCCATGCACTGTCGACCACCACGGCCGCAGCCGATGCCAGTGCCTCGATGAGCTCATCGGTTTGTACACTCGGTCCTTGCAGATGCGCAATCTGGTCGTGGACTTCGCCGAAGAGGTCACGTACGCGGAGGAGGGACAAATCACCTCGCAGTTGCTGTGAAGCGGCGGACGTCAGTTCCATAAGGTCCCCCGTGGATCGGGTGGTCATGCTGTGTTACGTAACCCACGCTAGTGGCAAAGTGTCTCCGCCGGTTTCCGTTTGATCAAATTCGCTGCAGCAGTTGGAATATCAACTTGAAAATGGAATCTTTCCGGTTATCGGTGGCCATCTGGAGGTTTGCATTGTTCGCTTACGCGACGAACACACAATCGATATAGCGCACCCTTGGTGGCCATATCGGATATATCGACCACAATTCATCGAGCCCATAACAGTTCAATCACATTTGCGTCACAGACATTCGAGCGCTCTTTGGGCCAATCCAGCCCGGTATCGCTTGTATCGCAATACCACAACACGATTTCGATGAATACGTACCACCCGACCCCGACGGTTGCACCCGTGCTCAACGAAACGCGTCGGCCAACGCTGCACCCATCCGATCGACCGCAGCACGGGCATCCGCACTGATCAGAGTCATGTTTGCGAATCCGTGAATCAGGCTGCCTGCGCGATCCAACGTGACGGGCACGCCTGCCGCCGCGAGCCGCTGCGCGTACGCAATCCCCTCGTCCCGAAGTGGATCGAATCCGGCAATGACGACATATGCCGGCGCCAGTCCCGAAAGGTCTTGGGCCAGCAGCGGCGACACGCGAGGGTCACTGCGCATTGCGATATCGGGCACGTATTGGTCGAGGAACCAGTCGATGTGCTCGTCGGTCAGGTACATCCCGTTCGCGAACTCCTGTCGCGACGCGCGTCGAGTGGTCGCGTCGGTGCCGGGGTAGATAAGCAATTGAAGACACGGTGTCACGTCGTCATCTCGAACCTGCTGTGCCACAACAGCACTCAGATTTCCTCCGGCACTGTCCCCGGCGAGGGCAATCCGTGACGGCGAAACACCCCAGCGCGGAGCGGAATTCACCGCGTACCGCCACGCAGTGACCGCATCGTCGACTGCGGCCGGAAACCGATGTTCGGGCGCAAGCCGGTAGTCCACCGACAGAACGTCGGCACCGGACGCGATGGCCAGCCTGCGCACCAGGTTGTCGTGACTGACACGATCCCCGATCACCCATCCACCACCGTGGAAGAAGACCACGACGCCCGTCGATCCCGCTTGAGCCCGATAGCGAGTGATCGGGAGCGTGCCGCCCGGCCCGTCGATCAAATGGTCCTCCTCCACGGCCATCGGTGGAAGATTCTCGGCCATTGCAACCGCGTTGGACCGTAGATCCGCACGAGCCTCGCTGACCGATTTTCCTGCGATGTCAAAGGACTTCAGGTGCGCAGCCACGAAACCTGTCACAGCCATCTCGACGGCCAGCCGGTCACCCTCTGCGTTCACCAGACTTCGTCGACCGGCCATCTCGAGCACTGCCGGCGGGATACGCCCGGCAATCTGCATGACAGTGCGCTGAATTCTGACTCGCGTCGACAGCGACATCGCGGTGGCCTGGCTCACGATCGTGAGAGTACGCGAAACCTACACGCCGTCTACACTTCGAACACAAAATGCCATGACGCACGGGATGGCGCCGACCAGCGCATCGGTGACCGGATGTGAGTCGGCCACCGATGCACTGAACCTACGATCGCCGGAAATCACACCGTCCGGTGTTCGCGCAACGTCGCTATTTCATCTGCATCACAACCGATTTCGGACAGGATCTCGGTGGTGTCCGAACCGTGTGGGCGACCAGTGTGCCGGATGTTGCCCGGAGTTTCGCTCATCCGCCACATCACGTTCTGCATCCGCATGGGACCCAGATCGGCATCATCCACCGTTGTTGTCATGCCGATGTGCTGGACCTGCGGATCCTTGAGCAGGTCGCTCGGCTTGTACACCGGTGCCACTGCGGCGCCTGCGGACTCGAACGCATCGATCACCTCGTCGCGGGTTCGCTCAGCGATCCACGAACCGACGTAGCCGTCGAGGAGATCTGCATGGGCGGCACGCTGACGGCCCGTGGCGAACCACGGTTCGTCGATGACCTCCGGATGCCCGACCAGGCGCAGCACACGTTCGGCGATCGAGTTCGCACTGGTGGAGATGGCGAGCCAGTGATCGTCATTGGTGCGGTACAGGTTCCGTGGAGCATTGTTGCTCGATCGGTTCCCGCTACGCTTCTGATCGATGCCGAGTTGATCGGCATAGATGATGCCCGGACCGACGGCCGTCATGATCGGACTGAGCAGGTCGAGGTCGATGACCTGTCCCTTGCCTGTGCGTTCCCGGTTGAACAGCGCCATCGACACCGCCGAGGTACCGGCGATACCGGCGATCGAGTCCGCCAGTCCGAAAGCCGGCAGGGTCGGCGGACCATCGGCAGCACCGGTGAGGTGCGCGAAGCCGCTCATCGATTCGACCAACGTGCCGAACGCAGGCCGGGCGGAGTATGGCCCCGTCTGACCAAAGCCGGTCACGCGCAGCATGATCAGCCCCGGATTGATCTCGGACAGGACGTCGTAGCCCAGGCCCCACTTCTCGAACGTACCCGGCCGGAAGTTCTCGATCACCACGTCGGCCTCGGCAACCAGACGCCGGAAGATGGCTGCACCTTCGTCACTGCCCAGATACAGCGACAACGTGCGCTTGTTGCGCGAGACCATCTTCCACCAGAGCGGTTGACCGTCCTTTTCCAGCCCATGACCGCGCATGCCGTCCGGACGGGTCGGATGTTCGATCTTGATCACATCCGCCCCGAAGTCACCCAGAATCTGGGCAGCCAACGGTCCGGCCAGGATGGTCGACACATCGAGGACTCGAATGCCGGCCAGCGGGCCGGTCGCAACCGGCCCGCTGGAGACCTCCGAGGAATCGGTGGTCACCGGATCACTCATTTGTACGGGCGGTGCAGGTAGCGACCGGCCGGTGTCCCGGAGACCGCACCGTCGGTCAGCACGCGCTGTCCGCGGACGAAGGTGTCGGTGACCTTGGCCGCCAGCTCGAAGCCTTCGAACGGGGTGTATTCCTGAGCGGACTCCGAATCCTCCGGACGAACCGTCCAGTTGTGATCGGGGTCGACGAGCGCGAGGTCGGCGTCCATGCCGACTTCGATGGCACCCTTGCCCGGGAGTCCGTAACGCTCCGCCGGATTGGTCGCGGTGAGCCGGGCGATCCGCTGCCAGCTCAGTCCACGCTTGCGGCCTTCGCTGACCAGTCCGGGCAGAAGGTACTCGGCGCCACCGAATCCGGACTTCGCGGAGAAGATGTCGCCACGGTCTTCGGCGAACTTCTTCTCGTCCTTGCAGCAGGCGTGATCGCTGACAACCCAGTCGACGTTGCCGGCGATGACGTGCTCCCACAGTGCCTCGACGTCGTCACGGGGACGCAGCGGCGGGTTGACCTTTCCGCCGAGGCCGTACGCGGTGTCGATATCGGCGAGAAGATGTCCGATGGTGACCTCACGCCGGAAGTTGACGTGCGGGAATGCTTTTGCCATCCGCATCGCGGCGACGAATGCCTTGGCCGAACTCAGGTGCAGCAGGTTGATGTTGGGCATCTGCGTCTCGTCGGCGAGGAACGAGGCGATGGTGACGGCCAGACCCTCGGAGTGCTGCGGACGCGAGGCGCTGTACGCGGCGAGACCGGTCAGCGTGCCCTCTTCTTCGACCAGCTTGGTGTACGCGCTCATGATCTCGGCGGTCTCGCAGTGCAGAGACAACGAGATGTGATCGGCCTTGTCGGCCAACTGCTCCCGCGCCTTCTGGATACCACGCATGACGAACTCGAAGTGTGCGATGTCGTACCGCTCGTCCTTCGGGATCATCAGGAATTCGCTCTGGTCGGTGGAGCGACCATGCAGTCCGTGACTACCGTAGAACATGAAGATCTTGAACGAGGTGACACCGTGATCTTCGATCAGCGAAGGGATCTCGGCGATGTGCTCTTTCGACATCGGTGCCAGGTGGTAGGCGTAGTCGACGAAGGGCTTGCCCTCGGTCTGCTCGAGCACCTCGGGGAACACGTCACCGTAGGCGCCACCCTTGTTCAGGTAGTACTGGCCGGTACGCATATACGACAGCGCAGTGGTGACACCACCCTGCACAGATGCCCGTGACTCGATCTCGGCGTCGTCGCCGAGCGGGTTGTAGATACCCCAGTGCTGATGCGCGTCAACGACACCGGGGAAAGCGATGCGTCCGGCAGCGTCGATGACCTCATACGTCGGGTCGACGGGGATCGATGCCTCGATGCGCGAGAACTTGCCGTCGGTGATCAGGATGTCGAGGAACTCGCCCTCTTCCGGATGTTCCGGTCCGGTCTGAACGACCCGTGCATTCTTGATCAGCAGCGATGTACTCGCCATGGTGGTTCCTTTCAACTGGGTGGATGGTGATGCGGCCGAGAGATGTTCTCGGCTGTTTCTCAAAGTGCGGCGAGTACCGAGTTCGCAGCGAGGTATGACAAACCCAAAGCGGGTAGGAGACCGTTCCCGGCGAGGTATCCGGATGCACCGTGGCCGGAGATTCCCATGGCCGCACCGCCCGAGGCATAGAGGCCGGGTATGGGTTCGCCTTCGGTGTGGAGAACCCGTGCCCGACGGTCGACCCTGAGGCCGCCCTGGGTATGGAACAGGGCGGGGACAATTTCCACTGCGGCATAGGGCGCTTCGAGCGTACGTCCGAAGTTCGACCGCCCGAAGGGGTCGGCGGCGGAGCCGTTCGAGTACTCCGCAACGCGGGCGAGTTCGTCGATGACCTGTGCCTGCGGCAGGCCGGTCGCCTCGGCGAGTTGCTCGGCCGAATCGGCCCACACCAGGGCACCAGAGTCCACCGTCTGCTGGAAGTCGGTGAACAGCAGACACCGCTGATGGATCTCTTTGTCGATGACGATCCAGCCCGACGAATCAGGCTGTGCGGCAAGGATCGCGGCGTATTCGGAATAGCCGGTGGTCTCATCGCCGAATCGCTTGCCCTCGACGTTGAGGACCACTCCCCCGTGCATGACCGTCGCCCAGCCCACGAGAGTGGTTGCCTTCTTGGACAATGCCGCATGACCCTGATACCCGTCCAGGAAGGCGGTGTCCGCGCCGAGCCGCCTTCCGATGTCCAGCGCGTCACCGGTCGAGTACTCACTACCGTGATAGACGGCATTTGCGATCTCGGGCAACAGCTCCGAGACCATCGCACTGTTGGCACCGAAACCGTTGGTGGCCAGCAAGACAGCGGTGGTCTCGATCTCCTCGGTTGCCCCATCGGGCGATGTGACAGTCACCGAACACACCGCACCGGAGTCGTCCAGTGCGACGTCGGTGAGCTTGGCCGGGACCATCAGGTCGATCCGCGGATGCGCGGACACCAGCCGGATGAGGTGATCGATCAAGGCGCTTCCGTGCCGGCCCTCGATGGTGTGGCAACGCAGTGCCGAGTGACCGGGGTACGGAAAGTCGGTGACCAGGTCGAGCGGCAGCTCGAGGTCATCTGCCATCCACTCCACCAGTGGTGCACTGACTTCGGCGAGCGCACGGGCCAGCGCCATGTCGACCGCACCCTTGGTCTTGTGGACCATGTCGTCGACAAAGCGTTCGGCCGAGTCGTCGATGCCCGCAGCCACCTGCCAACGCGAACCCGCGCCGGGCACCATCGCCGTCGACATCGACGTGTTGTTGCCACGCCGGAAGTGTTCGCTCGCCTCTACCACCAGTACATCGAGACCGCCTTGCGCGGCGCGCAGAGCCGCAATCAGGCCGCCACCGGCACCGGCCACGACAAGGTCGGGTCCGTTTTCACTCATGAATCGTCACAGTTCTTGGTCTTTCGTCGGAATCGGTTGATCGGTGACCGTCAGTCATTCATCGCGTCGGTAGACCTGCGCCACTGGACTCTCTTCCCTGTCGTGCGGACTGGCCGCGAGCGAAGGATAGTTCACGATCCATCGCCGCCGGTGGCGGCGCGGCGTCGGAACGCGTTCGATCACTGCTCAGATTCGAGGCTATTTGCTAGCTATCGTTTCGTTACACGGAACGTTAGTTGCAGTAAGCGTATTCGTCCACTGCCTACCAAGAAACACGTGGTCACGAAACAGCAATGTTGCACGAAGACACCTTTTTGTCACGAGATGATGTTTAATATCCCTCATACCGGTGCCCTTAAGTCGCCAGTGGGTCCGCTGAGCGGAACAGACCGAAGGCGGCAGACGAGACCAAGGCTCATTAACGAACGGATGTCACATGCGGATTCGCCGCTCATCGGTCGACCGTGCCGTCAATGGTGAAGCCGGCCGGACCGGAGAACAGGTTCCCCACCGAACTCTCCGTCGGCGCCAGTCCTCCAACGATTGATCTCACGCAGACCACCGGTCTCGAAAGACAAGGAACAACGATGAAAACAGGACTCCGGCAGCGTGGTCGCGCCAATTTCAACTTCCTCGCCGATCTGGCCGCGTGGTGCGGTAAAGAACTGCAGTCGGCGGCGTCTGCGGACCTCGACGCACTGACCGAGGGTGTGCAGCTGCCTGAGGGTCTGCAGTCCCAGATCAGGTTTGCCGCGGGTCTGCTGGAGCAGTCCCAGAACTACACCTGGGACAGGTTCTACACCCGATTCTCAGGAGAGCAGCAGTTCGTGGCAGCTCGGGACGCCTACGACGACGGCAGCCTCGCGGTCGAAGCCGAGTACGACGCGAACGCGAACAAGGGTGGAAACCTCGTTCTCGATCCGACGGTCGAGGCACCCAAATACTGGTCGGACACCGAGTTCCACCTCGCTCCTGGCGGATGGGAAGGCCATGAGCGGATGGGCTTCATGATCCATGACTACGTCTACGATCTTCTCTTCGCCACCGGCGGCATCGGCGCGGTCAAGCCCGGTGAGTCGTTTGCGGATCAGCGTCTCCTCGTCGCGAAGGAAGGCCGCCTCCCCTCCTACGAGTCGATACTGGAGTTGGGCGTCGGCACCGGCCGATACGCCGCGGCTCTGCAGCAGGCCTGGCCCGACGCGAAGATCTCGGGTGTCGACCTCGGCCGAACTGAATTGGAGCACGCCAAACTCATCGCAGCCCGCAACGGCTGGGAATGGGACCTGCGTCAGGCGGCTTGTGAGTCGACTCCGTACGGCGACAACAGCTTTGACATGGTAACCGCCTTCATCTTGCTTCACGAGATTCCGGTGCCTGCGGCAAGAACGATCGTCGCCGAGGCCTTCCGGCTGTGTCGCCCCGGCGGCGAGATCATCATCGGCGATGTGGCTCCGTACTCGGAGCAGGATTCGCTGTTCCGGTGTGTGGTTCTCGACTGGGAGACCGAAAACCGCAACGAGCCGTTCTGGCGTGGTGCGCTGCTGCTGGACCGGAGCGCATTGCTGCGGGATGCCGGCTTCGTCGACATCGAGGAATACGGCGTCGGCCCCGGTAAATACCCGTGGGTTGCGCGCGGCGTCAAACCCCAGGCCTGATCGCCCGTCACCCAACGCAACGTCCGCGGACACCGAAACCGACTGTCGCAAAACACGAATCGAGAAGAAGATGAGTAGTCCGTCCTACTTGGAGAACGCGACCAATGACGAACTGGCGCGCATGGTCACGACACTGACCCAGGAACTGTGGATCCTGCGGGACCGCGTGATGACCCTGGAACAGGTACTCGAAGACAACGACGTCGTCACGGTGGAGTCCGTCGACCTCCACGAGCCCGGCGAAGCCCTGTCCACGCGTCTTCGCCGGGAGCGCCAGCGGATCATCCGCAAGGTCCTCGGCGCACCCGTCGGGGTCCGGCGATGAGTGGCGCGGTGAACAACACCACCACGTCGGCCGGCCGGGCCGCAGACATCCTCCTGCATTTCACCAACGGACCGCTCGGCGTATCGCGTGTCGCACGGGAACTCAACCTGTCGAAGGCTGTCGTCCATCGCGTCCTGACCACGTTTGTCGACCGCGGCCTGCTGGTGATCACGTCACCGGACCGCGAGTACGCACTCGGACCTGCTGCCGCAGCGCTCGGCGCGTCGGCTCTGCGATCGTCCCCGCTGCGAGAAATCGCCCGACCGCTGCTGACCGACCTGCAACAGCAGACCGGTGAGACGGCGACGGTGACAGCGATGGCCGGCCGCGGACGGATCTATCTCGACCAGGTCGAAAGCCGCAACGAAATCAAGATGACAGTGGAACTCGGACGTCGCTTTCCGCTGCACACCGGGAGTTCGGGGCGCACGATCCTGGCTTTCCAGACGCAAGCGGTGAACGACGCCGTACTCACCGACCCCCTCGATCGCCTCACCCCTGCGACCATCACCGACCCGGAAGCCCTCCGCGCAAGTCTGCAGGAGATCCGAGAACAGGGTTGGTGCGTCTCCAGTGGCGAAAGGCAAGAAGGCGCATCGTCGATTGCTGCCCCGGTTTTCGATCTCGATGGTCTTGCCATCGGCGCGCTTTCGGTCTGCGGTCCGATCCACCGGATGACGAACGAGGTTCTTCTCGGCTATGCGCCGATTGTGACCGCGGCCGCCGACCAGGTGTCCCGGACACTCGGATGGCGTGGTGGCCTGCCGACCGACAACAGAACGGATACAACCCGTGCACATGACGCCTAGGTCCTGGCTGTACGTCCCTGGCCACTCCGGTTCTCGTATCGAGAAGGCAATCACCAGCGGTGCCGATGCTGTCGTCATCGATCTCGAGGACGCCGTCCCTCCGGATGCCAAGGCGCACGCCCGATCGGCGGCAGTCGCGACGATCGAGCAGTGGGCTGATACACCGGATGCACCACAGATTTGGGTGCGGGTGAACGACACGGCCAGTCCGTGGCACAGCGCAGATATCGAGGCCCTGGCCGGCACGCCCCTGGCCGGCAGTTCGGTGGGTGGTCTCCGGATACCGAAGGCCGAAGCGCCCGAATTGATCCGAGCCATCGGAGACGAGACCGGTATCCGGATGCAGCTCTTGGTCGAGTCTGCACGTGGCCTACTCGGCGTTGCTGCGCTCGCTGCGGCACATCCCCTGGTCACCGGCATCAGTGCCGGTGAAGCCGACCTCGCCGCCGACCTGCGGGTACCGACATCCGGACTGGCCTGGTCACGAGGCTGGTTGGTCGCCGCGGTCCGGGCCGCCGGACTGGAATCGCCGATCCAGAGTGTCTACACCAACGTGTCAGACCTCGACGGCCTGCGGGCAGACAGCGAATCCGGCCGCGATACCGGGTTTTTCGGCCGTTCGGTGATCCACCCCCGGCAGATTCCGATCGTCCACGATGTATTCACTCCGGCATCGGCCGAGATCGATCGGGCTCAAGAGACCGTCGATGCCGCTGTGCAGGCACAGTCAGAGGGAACCGCCGCCTTCATCGACAAACACGGACGCTTCGTCGACAACGCCGTTGTCGAACAGGCGCGTGCCGTACTCGCCCGCGCCCGTACGGCCCAGACTTCGGCAAGCGCTCAGCGCTGACTGGTGTGTCTGGTCCCGTATTGCGCACGATTGGCACCGTCAGCGATCTGATGAACGCACTCATCGATTGATCCGTTCCCTCACCGCGCCGATCCACGGGGGCTCCGCGCGGTGAGGGGACATGACTGGACCCGGTTCCGTCGAGGTCGACGGATCGTGCAGATTTGGCCTTCTCCTACTCGGATACTCGCCGGGATGCCGCCAACGCAGCATCAATCTCATCCGCTCGCGGCATCCCCGCCCGCGCACCGACGTGTTCCACCGAGAGGGTGGCAGCAGCCATGCCACGCAAACTCGCATCCTGTACGGGAACTCCGGTTGCCAGGGCAGTCGCGAATACTCCGTTGAACGTGTCTCCCGCACCAGTGGTATCCCGCACGGTGACATCTGATCGAGCAGGCAACGTCGTCGTCACTCCCCCCGGCTCGACGACCAAGACTCCATCTGCGCCAAGAGTCACGACGACCGCAGCCTTGGTGCGGGCAGCGACCTGCACCGCCATATTCCCCACCGAGGCGTCACCTTCACCTCCGAGCAATCGGTATAGGTCACCCAGTTCAGACGCATTGGGGGTGACCAAAGGTGCAAGTGGCAGGAGGTCCACCAGCCCTGGCGTCACCGGCGCCGGGTTCAGCACACACCGAATCCCGTGAGTGGAAGCAGATTCGACCGCGGCGATCACTGCTTCCGAAGTGATCTCGGTACTGACCAGGACACAGTCGGCCCACGTCGCCGCTCGCTGCACCGCTGCCCGCACCGATGCGGGGTCGACAGCGGCGTTCGCCCCGGCGCCGACCGCAATCTGATTCTCCCCGCCGGCATCGACCACGATCAGTGCCATACCCGTCGAAACCCCATCGAGCACAGCCACATCTGTGACGTCGATGCCTTCGGCGCGGAGTTCGGCCAGAGCACCAGTGCCGGTATCGTCTGGCCCAACCGCTCCGCAATAGCGGACCTCCGCACCTGCCCGTGCAGCAGCGACGGCCGCGTTTGCACCCTTTCCGCCCCCATGGCGCTCGACCCCGGGACCAACAACCGTCTCACCCGGACCAGGTAACCGGTCGGCCGTCACCACGAGGTCGACGTTGACCGCTCCGACAACGAGCACCCGAGCCATCACTTTTGACGTCCGATCAGGCACACCGATTGCCGGAGCACGGAACCGGTCGTGCTGATCGAAACGTCCGCGCCGTCACCGACGTCCGCCATCGTGGGTTGTTTGACCGTGCGGTCAGTTGGCATCACGTCACCTTCACCTGAGATCTTGTCGCCTGAATGTGCTCTGGCCCATGACAGTATCGAACTCCGCGGGATCCGCCTGAGGAGGCCGACCGCGCGGAACGTGATCCTCGGCATCGAATCGGCAGGTGGCAGTGACACTTCCGCAGCGTCATCCATCGAATAGGGATCGCTCGCCGGTGACTTCGTATTCCGCCACCGCGGCGAAGCGAATGGCCGCACCTTGGTCGTCACTCGGTCCGCCGCTTCGGAATTTTTCGACAGCCCCCTGCGACTCCCACCGTTCGAAGATGTTGATACGGGCGGAGTCGATCGGGTCAGCGGAGATCGCGAAGTCGAGACATCCTGCTGCACGGCGGGCATCTTCGACAACGCTGAGGCAACCGGCGAGGTAGGCCTCTCGCTGCCCGGCTTCGATTGTGATGTGTCCAGCAACGATGACCATGTTGCACTCCGTCCCGGTCAGCCTTGAGTCGTGGTCGAACGCACTGTTCATATAGACGCGAAGTGTGCAAAGAACTCACCGCAGATCAGGAAGTTCTCCGGCGCGGGTTACTCCACACCAGCGGAGTTCATGGCTCCATCAAGCGAGCCAACCAGGGCGTCGAATCTGCGGGTGAGGCGTTGACCGTGCCGCTGTGGTCCGTCGGATACACACGCAACGTCACCGGTTGCCCGTTGGCGGTGAGCGCGGCAGCCAAAGTCAACGCGAATGGGGCCGGAACGTCGACGTCAAACAATCCCTGGCCGAGGAAGATCGGCCTGTCGTAGCCACGATCGGGTGTGGCCAGGTATTCCTGCACTGCGGCAGACAAGCCCGGCACTTCGGCCAGAGGCTTGCTGAAAAGCGTTCTCGAGTCCAGATCTTTCGTGAGTTCGGCCATCGCCGGAAGACAGAGTGTCTTGGCTTGATCGATGACTTGTACGGCCTGCGGTGTCAGCGCAGAGCGGGTGGCGACGTCGGGGCGGGCATCGAGAAACCCGGCGAGGATGTACACCATGTATGTGGTGAGTCCGGGTGGCAGGGCAAACGGTGGAAACGCCGGCCCGAACAAGCTGCCCGGATACTCGATGTAGGCGGGCGTGCCGGTGGCAACAACACCTCGATAGTCGAGCCCCGATCCGGTGGACAGACCTGTCGCCCGATGAGCAGCACCGAGCGCAGCACCTGCACCCTGGGATTGGCCGACGATGGCCCATCGTTTCGCCAACGGCACGCCGACGAACTGCGCTGCGATCACCGAGTCCACGAGGTTGTGCCCGGCCGCTTCGGTACCGAGATACTGCATGAGCCCGGGAGTCCCGAGTCCGGCGTAGTCGGTGGCAACAACGGCATAACCCTGTCGCAGCCAGTGTCCGAGGTAGGCCGCGTCGCGGGCGGACCGAGGAAGGGCCGAAGGTGTGCAGTCATCACCGAGTCCGGTGGTGCCATGGGCCCAGGCGATGACGGGCCAGCCGCCGCCGGGTACCGCTCCGTGGGGAATGAACACAGCGGCGGTACTCGTCGTGACATCCGAATCAGCGGAACGCCTTGTGGTGTAGAGGAATCGGCGAGAAATCGCTGCGTCGGGAAGTGACAATGCGGGGTCGAGTTCCGTCTGCGCAACGATCTCCCCAGGAACAGATCCCACAGGGGCCCGAGTGTCTCGCGCGTCGATGCCAGACCATTGTGGAGCCACGAACGCGGGCATGTCGTCCGCTACGGCAGGGCTAACGGTTGCCAAGGCGGACATGATTCCAGCGACCGCGATGAACACGACGACGCTGTGAAATCTCATACCGTTCGATGCTAGCCCTGACCGGACTGTCCATCGCGCGATCGCATCATTCGGAGCCGAGTTCTGCACTGATCCCGTCCGGCACGACGCGCCCGGGTGTCCACAAATCCACCCGACGGGTCCCGCAGCGAACACAACGCTGGTAGATCACCACCCCGAGCGAGGTCGAATGCCGCGATTCACTGGACCAGGCGTGCTCGCACGCCGACGTGAGCGTGGATTGCGCCGCCGATTGCGGTTCGCTGGATGAACTCATGCACCCACAATGATGTAATGGCCTTATGCATCTCAACCCTTACGGGGAGTATGCCGTACTCCTTGCCGCATCCCTGGCCGACGATTGGCCGGAGTCACGAAGCGGCATAGTCGAACGGACCCGCAGATTCGGCATGACCATGGACTTCCCCGACGAGCCGACCGACCACCACCGCACGCGCGCCGTGATCGATCAGTGGCTCGATGTCGTCGACGCCGAAACTCCCGACGCGCGGGCGGTGAAACTGAATGCACTGATGAAACAGGCGACCGCCTACCCTCGCCTGACCGACCACGACGGCGAGGGCTGGCATCTGCACTACCGCGACGACGGGCAAACGCTGCCAGAGGTACTACTGGCCGTGATCAGCGTCGGTACCGCGCTTCACCTCACCACCCGTGGGATGAATCGACTGTCGCGATGCGCTGCCGGTATGGCACCCGGTGACCCATGTGTCCGCGTCGTCGTCGACATCACCAGAAACGGACGGCAACAGTACTGCTCAGTTCGGTGCGCAAACCGGGCCGCCGTGCGTCGACATCGGGCCGGGCATCGAACAACAGGTATCCGCTGATCCGCCGAGATACGTTGGCCGGCATCGCGATCGGTTATGTACTGCTGTCATCAAGGACGCCGACAGACACCCCGTACGGCAGGAATCGAACCTTACGTCGAACGTCGACATTGTCTTTGTGTGAACGCAGGGCGTCGAGCTCCGACGCGAACACCTGGTCGATGCGCGCTGTTCCGTCGTCATCGACCGTGTAGATGGCCCACACACCGTCGCCGGTGTCACCCGTCGTCTCCCGCGGGGGCGCAGAAGGCTTCGCCTTCGCCGCGGAGCTGCCGAACATCGACTCACTGAAGAAAGCCACGAGTGGCTGATCAGCGCCTGATTGCGACATCCCTTTGGCAACCTGGCCGAACAGATCGCGAAGTCCGTCACCGGCTTCGCGAGCGATGCGGTCGATGTCTTCGGGATCGAAGCCGAACGGTCCGTTGGTGCTCATAGATCTCACTCCTTGTAGTGGTCGCCTCCAGTGTGCACGCAATACACGGCCCCGTGGTCCATTGCAGGTCACACACCCGAATCACCAATACACCACTGGCGCGGAGAGACGTGTAGACAGAAATGGTGAGCACGTTCGACTCACACAACGAGGTACCGACCAGGAGTGCGCCCGTGAACTTCGCCGACTACGAAGCGCTCAGTTTCGACTGCTACGGCACCCTCATCGATTGGGAGACCGGCATTGCGTCGGTACTGGCCCCGTGGGCCGCCGAGGCGGGACTCGAGTTGTCCGACGAACAGTTACTACTCGCCTACGCCGACAACGAGGCCGACGCGGAACGCGAAACGCCCACTGCCCGGTATTCTGAAATCCTGTCCGAGGCCTTTCGCCGCACCGGCCAGGACCTCGGAGTCGGGGTATCGCGGGAATGGGCTGCGCGCATCGGCAATTCGGTGCCGTCCTGGCCGGCCTTCCCGGATTCACCCGCCGCGCTGCAGTCGCTGGCCGAGAACCACCGATTGATCATCCTCTCCAACGTCCACCGAGAAGGCTTCGCGGGCAGCAACGCCCGACTCGGTGTCGACTTCGACAAGATCATCACGGCCGAAGATGTCGGAGCGTACAAACCTGCAGCCAACCACTTCGACGCCCTCGGCGCCGCGCTCGACGAACTCGGCGTAGCACGCGAAGGTCTACTTCATGTGGCGCAGAGCCTGTTCCACGACCACGTCCCCGCCAAACGCCACGGACTCGACTCGGTGTGGATCAACCGGCGGCACAACCGACCCGGGTGGGGCGCCACGCCTGCACCGTCCGAAGATTTCAGCTACGTGGCGGAATACCCCTCGATGGAGGCGTTCGCGCGAGCCGCACGCACGCCAAAGATCTGAAGAAGACCTACCGGTCGGTCAACTCGCGCAGCATGGCCCGCCCGCAGCGGCGTCATCCGCCAAGACCTCAGAGGCCGTACCGAATGTTTCCGAATCGGCAAGAACCGTGTAGACCTCCCATTTCTCGTTCGCCGGTCCGGTCACCCACACCTTGTCCTGGGTCGCGAAACAGCACGTGGTGCCGATCTCTTCGGCGGTGAACAAACCCTCGTCACTCAGACGCGCGATCTCTGAGTGGACCTTTTCGCTCGAATCCACCTCGACGCCCAAGTGATTGAGCGATCCGCCCTTGCCCGGATTTTCGATGAGGACGAGCTTCAGAGGTGGTTCGACGACGGCAAAGTTGGCATAGCCGGGCTTGCGCTTGGCCGGTTCGACGCCGAACAACTTGGCATAGAACGTGACCGCCGCGTCGAGATCATCGACGTTGAGGGCGAGCTGAACACGGGACATGACACTACCTCCACCTGTACGACATACATCTAATTACTGCACCACCCAGAGTGCCACCTTTTCGACATATGTCAATAACAAGCGAGGTCTTGTGCAAGCACCCGGCCATACCCCTGCGCTGAGCATGGAAGGACCCAGTCCATCGAGGTAGCATCGCGTTGTCGACGACAGGGAGCATCATGCGAGTTCTCGTGGCCACCGCCAGCAAACACGGAGCAACCCGCGAGATCGGTGCACGGCTGGGCGCGGAGGTCTCGGCGGGGCTGAAGAAGCGGAACGTCGAAGCCGAGGTTACCGTGGTCGATGTCGAAGATGTCGAGACCGTCGAAGACTTCGATGCCGTGATCCTCGGCAGCGCAATCTATCTCGGGCGATGGCTCAAACACGCCACCAAGCTCGTCGACCGCGAACTGCCTTACCTCCAAGATCGCCCGGTGTGGCTGTTCTCCAGCGGTCCGGTCACACCCGGTGATGATGCCGAGAACCTGACATGGGCCACCACGCCATGGGCGGTCGAGCACCACATGTTCGGTGGCAAGGTCGACCGTTCCGTCCTGTCCTTCACCGAACGCCTCGCGGTCAATGCCGCACACGCGCCGGACGGTGACCTTCGCAGCATGGACGAGATCGCGACATGGGCAGACAGTATCTGTACACATCTGACGACCAGGGCAGGCCGGTGATGAACTCGAATCAGCATGGTGACAAAACCCCACAGATCCGCGTGGAACCAAGATTCCAATACGGCGAGCCGGTGAGAATCGATGACCAGACAACCGTGATTCCGGTGTCCCGACCCACAATACGAGGCCGAACCACCCCGTTGGGCCTGTATACGATCGTCAACGGTAAGACCACATGGACCCCTGCCATCGACGGAGCAACTGTTGCATTGATCGGAGTTCTCACCGGTCTCATCGCGGCGACACTCGGATCGGCCGCGGTACTGAAACAGCCTCCGTGGCCGCGAATGACCATCCGTAAGTGACCGATCTCGCCAGACTCAATTTTTACTGATTCCAGAAAACGCAACACTGATGGCAACGAACTTGCCTATCGTGGGGTCGTGGCCCCCACACCGGACAACGCGGATCGGCTACGCGGTGCAGACCTTCGGGTAACCCGGCCGCGGATGGCGGTGATGGATGCCGTCGACGGTCACCCCCACGCCGACACCGAAACTATCTTCGATGTTGTGCGCGCCGTGTTGCCAACGGTGTCACGGCAAGCCGTCTATGACGTGCTCAGTGCATTGACAACTACGGGACTGATTCGCCGTATTCAGCCCGCCGGCCATATCGCACGTTACGAAAGCCGGGTTGGCGACAACCATCACCACGTCGTGTGCCGTAGCTGCGGTGTCATCGCCGATGCGGACTGCGCCACGGGCGAACGCCCTTGTCTCACAGCCTCCGACGACCACGGCTTCGTCCTCGACGAGGCAGAGGTCGTCTACTGGGGTCGATGTCCGGACTGCACCGAACCCACCATGAACCGGTCACATCCGTGATCACAGCCCAATTCATCACCATCTGAAAGGAATCCTGTGACCTCTGACAGCCGTCCCCCCAATCCCGATTCCGGGACCAAGAGCACCAGCGAGAGCGAGAATCCGGCGATTCCATCGCCTACGCCGAAGGCTCATGCCCCGCTGACGAACAAAGACTGGTGGCCGGAACAGATCGACCTGTCGGTATTGCACTCGCACACCTCGAAATCGAACCCGCTCGGCGCCGACTTCGACTATGCGAGAGAGTTCGCCAAACTCGACGTCGACGCGCTCAAGGCCGACGTCATCGCATTGATGACCGACTCGCAGGACTTCTGGCCCGCTGACTACGGCCACTACGGGGGCCTGTTCATCCGGATGAGCTGGCACGCCGCCGGCACGTACCGCATCTTCGACGGTCGCGGGGGTGGCGGCCAAGGTGCCCAGCGGTTTGCTCCCCTCAACAGCTGGCCGGACAACGCCAACCTCGACAAGGCGCGTCGACTGCTCTGGCCCGTCAAACAGAAGTACGGCAGCAAGATCTCCTGGGCTGACCTTTTGGTGTTCGCAGGGAACACCGCCCTGGAGTCGATGGGATTCCAGACCTTCGGATTCGGATTCGGACGACCAGACATCTGGGAACCCGAGGAAGTGTTCTGGGGTCCAGAAGAAGAGTGGCTCGGCACCGATAAGCGGTACCAGGGCGAGCGTGAACTCGCGCAACCCCTCGGCGCCACCACGATGGGGCTCATCTACGTAAATCCCGAAGGCCCAGAAGGCAAACCGGATCCAATCGCCGCGGCCCAAGACATCCGCGAAACGTTCAGCCGGATGGCGATGAACGACGAAGAAACCGCAGCCTTGATCGTCGGTGGACACAGCTTCGGGAAGACCCACGGCGCCCACCCAGCCGATCGGATCGGACCCGAGCCCGAGGCCGCACCGATCGAGCAACAAGGATTGGGTTGGAAAAACGGCTATGGCAAGGGTAAAGCCGAAGACGCCGTCACCAGCGGACTCGAGGTCGTCTGGACATCGACACCCACGCAGTGGAGTAACGGTTTTCTCGAGATTCTCTACGGCTACGAGTGGGAGCTGACGAAGAGCCCGGCCGACGCGTGGCAGTTCACAGCCAAGGACGGCGCAGGCGCAGGCACAATTCCCGACCCATTCGGCGGACCGGGGCGAGCCCCGACAATGCTGGTCACGGACGTGGCGCTGCGTGAAGACCCGATCTACGCCGAGATCACCCGCCGCTGGTTGAAGAATCCTGAGCAGCTGGCCGAGGCGTTCGCCAAGGCCTGGTACAAGTTGCTCCACCGCGACATGGGGCCGATCACCCGCTACCTGGGTCCCTGGGTACCCGAGCCGCAGTTGTGGCAGGACCCTGTTCCGGCCGTCGACCACCCGCTGGTCGATGACCAGGACATCGCTGCACTGAAGGGCAAACTGACCGATTCCGGACTGTCGGTCTCTCAGTTGGTCAACGTGGCGTGGTCGTCGGCGAGCAGTTTCCGCAGCACAGACAAGCGTGGCGGCGCCAACGGTGCCCGGATCCGTCTCGAGCCGCAAAAAGGCTGGGACATAAACGAACCCGCCGAGTTGGCCAAGATCTTCCCTGTCCTCGAACAGATCCAGCAGGACTTCAACGGTTCGGCTTCGGGTGGCAAGAAGATCTCCTTGGCCGACCTGATCGTGTTGGCGGGTTCGGCCGGTATCGAAAAGGCGGCTAAAGAAGCCGGTCACGCCGTCACGGTGCCATTCACGCCGGGTCGGACCGATGCTTCTCAGGAGAGCACCGACGTGGACTCGTTCTCGGTCCTCGAGCCCCGGGCCGACGGATTCCGGAACTACTCACGCAGTGGTGAGAAGATCAATCTGGAAACGCTGTTCCTCGATCGTGCGTACATGCTCGATCTGACCGCTCCGGAGGCAACCGTGCTCGTGGGCGGCCTACGATCCCTCGGCAGCAATCACGCCGGTAACAAGCATGGTGTGTTCACCGACCGTCTGGGAACCTTGACGAACGACTTCTTCGTCAACCTTCTCGACGGCAGAACCGAGTGGAAGCCATCGGAAAACGACGAGAATGTCTACCAGGGCACAGATCGGTTGACCGGCGACGCCAAGTGGACTGCGACACCGGCCGATCTGGTGTTCGGTTCACATTCACAGTTGCGCGCTCTGGCCGAGGTCTACGCACAGGCCGATGCCGATGAAAAGTTCGTCAACGACTTCGTCGCGGCGTGGGTGAAGGTCATGAACAACGACCGGTTCGACCTGAGCTGATTCTCGACCGAAGCGACAGCACCCCGCTTGCCTTGTGGCAGGCGGGGTGTCGTCGTTGTGTTAGATTCAGCCGGTCCTAGCGACAGCGAAAGAGGAAGCCGGTGAAAGACCGGCGCGGTGCCGCCACTGTAATCGGGGATGCAACTTTCCATCACGGCCGCGACCCATTGGGGTTGTAAGGCGGAAACGAGCAATGATCCGAGAGCCAGGAGACTCTGCGTTGCCGCACCTTTCTGCCCGGGGCGGATTTCCCCGAGAGAGGCGTCATCGCCATGCGTGTACGCAGTGCAACTCACCGAGTTGCGTTATCCCCCGCATGCATCACCGAACTCGATGTACTCGGCGTGCTCAGCGGGGCATCCCGCGGATCGTATGTCGCCCGCCTTCGACCGTGGCCGGATGCGCTGTGACCCACATACGATGGTGTTCGACATCGACGCGGAGCCAAACCATGGATGATGCGAACGCCCCCGGCCGGGACAACTCGGATGTTGCCTCGATGCTCGCCCGGGTGGCCGAGTCGGGACCGTACTTCACACTCGGTTACGGGCCGGTGTCCGACAGGGACTGGCAACCCACCGCCACACTCCGAGAACCTGATACCCGCGACCGCCTCGTCGCGGAGGTCGCCCTCGCGCTGAACGTCGACGAAGAACGCGTTGCCGCCTCCACAGCCTTCTTCGGATATGCGGCACGGTTGTGGTCAATCGCGGCAGGAACACGTCTGGACGACGGCCGGTGCATACACCTGGGACCCGATGACCTGTTGTGGCGCAGCATCAACGGATCACTACAGCTTCACGTCGAAGAACCACGGATGGGACGATCGGCGCGGACCGAGGTACTCGACAGCCAACTCGACCCCTGTATCGAGGCCTGGCGAGACATCGTCGCACCCGGATTGTTGTGGGGCAACACCACATCCGCGTTGCTCGGCGCCGCCCGGATCACCGGCGAGACCACGTCCCGTTGGGTCGCCGCCCTGCTCAACGATCCTCGTCTTCAGCTCACGGTGGATCCGGTCACCCATCGCCGACGAAGCTGCTGTCTCTTCTACCGCACGCCCACCGGAGGCGTCTGCGGAGATTGCCCATTCCCCTCGCCACCCACTACCGGCCCAGCAAAGGAAATACCGTGACCGTCAGCTTCTCACCGCTGATCGTCATGCTGCCCACACCGTTCCTCACCAATACCCAGTCGCTCACCGGGCAACCCGTCTGGGAACACCTCGAACTGTGGGACCGGGTCCGTGCCGACTTCCTCGGTCTCGAACCGGATCCGCTCGACCGTACGGGACAAGGTTTCCGGCGCGGTTAGCCGATCCGGGCAATCCCCCTGTGCCGCCGAATATATTCTGATCGCATTCGTATTCAGATCAGGGATCGTCCAAGGGGTGGGGAAATCGATGAAGATTCGTTGGCTCGCGGCTGCGGTGGCAACTGTTGCTGTTCTCGAGTCAGGCCGTTGCCGGTGCGGCTCCGACAAAGTACCCCGTGCAGTGGGATTTTCGAGTGGCCATCCCAAAGGTCCTCGATCAGACCCTTGATCCGAACTGGGCCCCGGACGGCGCCAATGACCCGAACTGCAAACTTCCCGCTCCAAGGCATCGACGACATCGAAAAGCCAGGGCGCGAGGTGGCGGGCAAGATCGATGCCATCATGCGCAAGACCGGCGCCAAACAGGTCGACCTGGTGGGCTGGTCGCAGGGTGGCGGTTTATTGCCGCACTACTACATCGATTTCCTCGGCGGAGACACGAAGGTGGACAAGGCAATCGGGATTGCGCCCCGGCAATCACGGACCGGGCCGGAATGCGCCATGAAAGGTCATGGGGACGTGATGACTCAGGTTGATCGACGCAACTGGTCCCCTATCAGGATTGCGCGCAGGCAGGACAAGAACTCGGGATCGCTGTTGTGCGGGTTGGTGTTCGAGCGACAGCAACCAGCCGTCACCCTCCGCGCCCGAGGTGTCATCCGCCGCAAAGAGCGGCTCACAGATGGTGTCGCCGGCGGCAGCGACATATCTGAAATGGGTTCCGCTGCGGTGGTCGATGGTGGTGATGGAGTCAGGGTTCCCACCAGAAGTCGATGCCTCGGCAAGGTACGAGAACCGGTGGGCCACAGTGGCCTGCCGGTGATCGAGTTGCGGAAACTCGCATCCGACGTCGTTGAGTTGCTCTTCGGTGACTTTGCGTGTGCGGCGGTTGATGGTGAGCCGCTTCAGAGTGCCACCGAATGCCGGACCGGGGTTGTCCCGGAAGTTGTGAAGATGCTCGTTCCAACCCTCCCAGCCCGAATCCTGATCGTGCGCAACAAGTTCGACAACGGTCTCGGTGCCGCTGTCATAGGCATTGTTGACGTGGAAGTGGAACAGCGCGTCGTGATCGATACTGATCGACTCACCACCGGTACGGGGAACCAGGACAATCCTCGTCCCTCGGCGCGGCTCGAAGGTCAGAGCGTCGTCGATCGGCCGCAGACCAAGAATTGCCGGAACAGGGTTCTTCACAACGATCGGATCGATGATGAATACAAGGTACCGCTGGGTGAGGGCGAAATCGTGGATGAATCCGAGCCGAGAGATCGGGACACTCTGAAGCTCGGTGATGCTGCTGTCACCCGGCGCGAGTCGGTAGCAGCGGATCATCGGCCGCGGAAAGAAGTCGACGCCGAAGTTGAAAGTTTCGCCGGTTGTCGGATCGGTTTTGGGGTGAGCGGAGAACGCGCCGAGGCGCTTCAGTGCTCCATCAAAGTCGTCGGGGCCGATGGTTTCCAGGGTCTGCGGGTCCAGTTGATGCGGCCGACCGCCCTCCCACAACGAATACAGCTTGTTGTTGTGCAGCAGGACATTGGTGTTGGACATGTTCGCCGGGCCGCGCAGCGCATTCGCCACGACTCCGCCGACTCGCTGGGTCCCGATGCCCCGGGGTGGCCGCGCCGCCCGGTTGGCGCGTGCATACGCCCGGGTACGAACATACCGATTGCTGTAATGCACTCCACCAGAATCGATTTCGATTCTCGAGACCATTCCGTCGCCGTCGAAGATGTGGTTGACCGGATGTCCGCCGACATCGAGACGCCCCGGCCCGATGCGGTAGAGAACGCCATTGAGATCGGCCGGAATCTGCCCCTCGATGTCGTTCACCTGATAGTCGAACTCGACATGTTGGGAATCCCACGGGGAGCGTCCCACATCCGTAGCGGTATCAGTCAAACGTCCTGTCGCAGATACACCCATCCATGCAGGGTCGCACAGCTGAGACGGATCATCAAGAGCGTCTCAATGCACCGCATCACCGCACCCCCGCAGCGCCCGAGGCATCAATCCAGACAGAACTCGTTTCCCTCCGGATCGGTCATGACGATGTGACCGGTGCCGAGCGGCGGGTCCGGCTCACAACGCTGAATCCGCGACGCCCCGAGCGCCACCAGGCGGGAGGATTCCTGCTCCAACGCCGCCATTCGCTCGTCACCGGTCAATCCTGGAAACGCGCGAACATCGAGGTGGACTCTGTTCTTGGCGGTCTTACCCTCTGGAACCCGCTGAAAGAACAGTCGTGGACCCGTTCCATCCGAACTGACCACGGCCGAGGCATCGTTGCGCCGGTCCAGTGGAATGTTCATCGCTTCGAGCGCTTCATCCCAGGAATCGAAGCCCGGTGGCGGGGCCTGGAGCTCGTAACCGAGCACGTCCGCCCAAAACCCCGCCAACGCAGCCGGATCTCCACAATCAAAAGTCACCTGAAACTCGCGGCTCATCGCCTTCGCCCCTTTGTGTTGGTGTGCAGTGTCACCACCGGTCACCCAACCGGCGGCGAGTCCGTTCAGACTTCACACTTGCACACCACAAGGACAGATTCGGTCCGCAATTCTGGGTGAAGTGAGCTTATTTGTAGTTCGGGTTGTTCCCTACCGGCATGATGATGTTGATCGGCATCCTCAGTTCTGACATGTAGAACAACACGAACTGCCGGAGGAACTCGTCGAACAACCAGTAGGCCTCTTTGGGCATCCCCACGTCGAGCAGCCCCTCACGAACGGCAACATATGGGCCCCAGGCGGTTTCGAGCAGCGGAGTCCATACCGGTTCGGTAGGAAGCCGAAGCCAGTCGCCGATCTTGTTGCCCAACATGAATCGGGTCAACGCTCCGAGGATCGGCCGACTCAACAGCGTCAGATCGAGGTTCATGCCGAGATCCAGGAGCATGTCTGCGAGTTTGATGCCCTCGGGCGTCGGCGCGAGAATCGGATCGAGCACCTGTTGGGCCTGCGTTTCCGCCGTGGCCCACGAGTTCGGAATGTACTCGTCCTTCACACCGAGCAGATGGGCGCTCAACTGCCAGGAGTGCAAAAAGCCCTCGGATTCGTCTGCCGCGATGGGCACACCCCAGCGTTTGAAATTCCGCATCACCGTGGTCGGCAGACTGTGCCACGTCACCATGATGTCGGCCTGACTGATGGGTACCTCTTCCGATGCCGAGTTCACCCAATGCGGAGACTGGGGCAGCAAGTGCCGTACCGCGGCATGCGCCAACCGGGTCTTCACGCAGGTGACCACCATCTCGCCATCAGGCTGGTATGCGTTGAGGGATCCGATGTCGTAACCGAGTTTCGCAGTCTTGGTGATGCGGTCTTTCATGTCCGCACCACCTTTGGAGTAGTACACCGCTCGGGCTTCGCGCGGAATGACGGTGCTCATCATGCCGCTGGCAAACCCATAGATCACGCCGAGATAAGTACCCCGCTTTTGGTTGAATCTGACTGCGTCCGCGAGCTTTTCCTGGTCGCTCCAGGCCGGGAGTTGCCGTGCATATTCCATGAAGTCACGCAGATCCGCGGGCAAACCCTGCGGGAGGGGCTGTCCGTTCTTCGTCCAATGACGCAGCAGTTCATTGACTTTCTGCACCTCACCACGGTCGAACAGTGCCGCAACTACGGGATCGGCCTCGACATCCCACACACCGCGCGGGTCGGCACCGGCACCCGTTCCGGGCACCGATCCGGCCGGCGACCATGTCCACGGCGTGGCGGGAGCGGCCAGCGCAACTGCTCCGGCGGCCCCGACGACGCCACCTGCCTTCAGCAAACTGCGCCTGTTGAGATTGTCCATTGTCGGTTGTCCCCATCCCTAATTCTGTTGCAGTGAAACACAAAGCGTTTCCTTGTATCATACCTATCAGAGTGTGCCGCACATCACAAGTGAGCCCGGGCTGGAATATGATCGTGATGAGACCGCGACACCGAAAGAGGAGGGCTAGTGGCATCTGCGCCGACCGACAGCCCCCGATCACCCGAGCCCAGATCCCTGATCGAACGTGCGTTTCACCAGGCACTCGAACAAGCGGACAACGGCGATCGAACCCGAACCCGCCTGCTGGACGCGGCATACGAACAGTTCTGTCGGATGGGCATTCAGCGGTCGTCCATGGAGGATGTCGCGCGCCGGGCCGGGCTGTCCAGGATCACCGTCTATCGCCGATTCGCCACCAAAGACGAACTGGTCGAGCAGGTGATTCTCCGGGAGTTCCGACGATACTTCGACCGGTTTCTCGTCGACATCCAACAAGCCGAGTCCGCCGCCGATCGTGTGGTGCTGGGATTCGTGAGCTCACTTCGCGCGATTCGCGGCAATCCGATGATCGGCGGCCTCATCTCGGCCGAACCAAACCTCGTCGCCGGTTCGATGATCGGCGACAACGGGCTGATGCTGGCCACCGTCCGCCAGTTCCTGGCCGCCCAGCTACGTCAGGAACAGCGCGCGGGTAACGTCTCGACCCGCCTCGACACCGATCTCGTGGCCGAGATGATGGTACGGATCTCGGCGTCCTTCCTGGCCATTCCCAGCCACGTCGTCGACCTGGACAACGACGACGAACTGGCCGCAATCGCCTGGCAGTTCCTGGTGCCCATGCTCGACCCACCCGCCACTTCGAGCTGATCGTCGCCGATGATTTCGGCCGCATCGTGCGGTCTACATCGTCGAATAGGAAAACCCGGGTCGAACGGAAAACCCCGGGTCGAAACCGGTATCCACACGGCGGCGACGAAAGGCGTATCGGCATGGCTGCACTCGAGGGCAAGGTCGCATTCATCACCGGAGCCGCGCGCGGTCAGGGCCGAGCCCATGCCGTCACCCTTGCCCGCGAAGGTGCCGACATCGTTCTGTGTGACATTGCCGCACCGGTCGAAGAGGTCGATTATCCGGGGGCCACCCCCGACGACCTCGCGGACACGGTCAGGATGGTCGAATCTCTCGATCGTCGCTGCTTGTCGGATATGGCAGACGTGCGGGACCTGATGGCACTGCAGGAGCTCGTCGACCGCGCGACCGCCATGTTCGGCGCGATCGATGTGGTTGTGGCCAACGCGGGGATTGCCAGTGCCGGCCCGATTGCGACGATGTCGCCACGGCGTTGGCAGACCATGCTCGATGTAAATCTCACCGGCGTCTTCAACACATTTCGGGCGACTCTCCCCCACATGATCGATACTGGCGCGGGCCGACTGGTGGCCACCGCATCGATTGTCGCCGGCACCGGGGCAGCCAATTCCGGCCACTACGCCGCCGCCAAAGCGGGGGTTGTCGCTCTGGTCAAGTCAGTGGCATACGAGGTTGCCGAGTACGGGATCACCGTGAACGCCGTACTTCCGTCCGGCGTCAACACGCCGATGATCCACAACCCGTCGACGTACCGAATGATTCGCCCAGATCTCGACGAACCCACCTCCGCCGATGTCGAATCCGTTTTCTCCCAGGGACATCCACGGCCTGGACTTCTCGAGCCCGAAGACGTCGCCAACGCGGTTCTGTATCTGGTGTCCGACCACGGACGGTGCAAATCAGGCGAGTCCATCATCCTCTCGAACGGCCTGCAGTAGCACCGAAAACGGACTTCAATCACCTGAAAAGATCCATCTTCTCTGTGAATGAGAGTATCATTCTCATAGGCCTGCCCCCGGGCACTGCTGCCCAGTACGAGAGGACTCTGATGAATATTGACGACATGGTGATGGTCAGCATCGACGATCACGTGGTCGAGCCCGCCGACATCTTTGAAAAGCACTTCCCGAAGAGCCTCATGGATCAGGCGCCGAAGCTGACCGCCAATCCGCGCAATCCCAAGGTCCAAGCCTGGCTGTTCCAGGACAAGGTGGTCGGTAGCTCCGGCCTCAACGCCGTTGTCTCGTGGCCGAAGGAAGAGTGGGGCATGGACCCCACCGGATACGCCGAGATGCGGCCGGGCGTCTACGACATGGACCTGCGCGTCCGTGACATGGATGCCAACGGCACCCTCGCGGCCACGCTCTTTGCCACCTTCCCCGGCTTTGCCGGAACCCACCTGGCAAGCCTGCCCGACAAGGCCCTGTCGCTGGTTGCATGCCGGGCGTTCAACGACTGGGTGGTCGGCGAGGTCCCCGACGCCCATCCCGGTCGCTTCATCCCGCTGGGTATTCTCCCCTTCTTCGACATCGACGAGTCGGTCAAAGAGGTCCACCGCCTTGCTGCCATGGGATGCCGGTCGATCAGCATCCCGGAAACCCCGTACGGGTCGGGTTTCCCCAGCTTCGAATCCGGTTACTGGGACCCGATCTTTGCCGCATGCGTGGAGCACGGCATCGTCCTGAGCCTGCATATCGGTGGTGGCTTCGGCCTGATCCAGCGGCCCGAAGGGTTCAACATCGACGACATGATGGTGTTGACACCGCTGATCTCCACGATCGCGGCCAACGATGTCATGCTCAGCGGCGTATTCCTGAAGTTCCCCGACCTCAAGTTCGCGATGAGCGAGGGTGGCGTCGGCTGGGTTGCACCGTGGCTCGATCGACTCGAACGCCACGTGGTCAACCAGTCGTGGACAGGTAAGAGCTTCACCCCCAAGGGGATGTCGCCCACCGATGTGTGGAAGAAGAACTTCCTGGCCTGCTACATCACGGAACCGAGCGGACTGAACAACCGCGACCACATCGGGATCGACACCATCGCGTGGGAATGCGACTACCCGCATTCGGACTCCACCTGGCCGTTGTCGCCGGAGACGCTGAAGCCGGAGCTGGACGCCGCCGGACTCACCGACGAGGAAATCGACAAGATCACCTTCGGAAACGTCGCCAAGTTCTTCAACTGGGATCCGTTCAAGCACACCCCACGCGAACAGGCGACCGTCGGCGCACTGCGCGCACGAGCCAAAGATATCGACACCAACGAGACGTCCAAAGAGGAGTACCGCCGACGCTACGAGCTCGCCAACACGTAGAGGCAGCGCTTCGTGTCTGTGGCCCATCGGATCTGATCCGGTGGGCCACACGCATGTGGCCGATCGGCGGTGACCACGCCGGCGATGACCGCCTCCTGCGCATTCGCCGCTAGCCTGGTCGGGATATGACTGAGCAGAGCTTGCCCCATCTCCCGTTCCCAGTGCGTCGATGACACGTCTGATGGTCTTTGCGGTTGTGGCCACGCTGCTGACCTACTGGTTTCACCGCAGGCTCGTCCGGGCAACCAAGCTCGCACGTCCGTGGTCGATTGTCGTCGACAGTGCACTTGCCCTCCTGTGGGTGCTCGCGGTCATCGGGATGGGCAGCGGCGATCAATTCGACACCTCTTGGGCCCGGCCACTCGGATTTGCCGGGTGGGTGTGGCTCGGTGTCGGCTTCTATCTGATCCTGGGCCTGCTCCTGATCGCTATCGGATCTGCGTTGTCCCGATTGATCGGAGCACTGCGCAGACGTCGGTCGAGCACTGGCACCGACGAGTCGAGTGATGGTCGGACAAGCGGAGACACACGTCTATTGGTGGTGCGCGTGACCACCGCCGCGGTTGTCGTCGGAGCGCTGGTCACCACGACGTACGGCGTAGTTGTTGCGGCACAACCGAAGATCGTCAATGCCTCGGTGGAACTCCCCCGACTGCCCACGCAGTTCGACGGACTCAAAGTCGCGCTGGTATCGGATCTGCACGTCGGGCCTGCTCGCGGCGTCGGGTTCACCAAACGAGTTGTGAAGCTCGTCAACGAACAACGGCCGGATTTGATACTCATCGCCGGCGACCTCATCGACGGCACCGTCGCCAATGTTGCCGCCGACCTCGAGCCGCTCGCCGACCTGTCCGCACCGTTGGGTGTGTACGGAGTCAGCGGCAATCACGAGTTCTATGCCGACGACGGTGGACGCTGGCTCGATGTGTGGGATCGGTTGGGAATCCGGACCTTACGAAACGAACGGGTATCGATCGAACGAGACGGCGCGAGCATCGACATCGTCGGTATCCACGACTACAGCTCGCCGCAACCCTACGAACCGGATCTTCCGGCTGCGCTGGACGGTCACGATCCCGCCACCTTCACGTTGCTGGTGGCACACGAACCACGCCAGGCGTTCGAGGCGTCAGACCTCGGGATCGACCTGCAGGTGTCCGGGCACACCCACGGCGGCCAGATGTGGCCATTCAATTATCTCGTTGGCCTGCAACAACCTTCGGTATCAGGGTTGGACCGGGTCGGTGACACGGTTCTGTACACGACGCGCGGCGCCGGCGCCTGGGGACCCCCGGTGAGAGTGGGAGCGCCCCCAGAGATCACCATCCTCGAACTACATCGCGAAGCCTGAACGACGGCATCGTCGCGGACCGGGGTCAGCCAAAGTGGAACGCCGTCAACCTCCGCCACTCGTGTTTCACTGAATCCATGGCCACTCAGCTCCCCACGGACCTCGTCAACGCCCAGCGGGCGATATCGCGGTACGGCACGGCCGGGCAGTTCTGGCTCGACGCGATGTGGTCTGCCGATCCGCTTGCCGATGCGGTGGCGCGTGACGACTTCAACGGTTCATCGGCCACCACCGCGGTCCGGGCAGCACTTACCGAGCGCATCGAAGCCGTCGCGGATGCACCGGAGTCGCTTCGGGAGCTCTTCGCATTCCTCGACGACGAGCCCGAGTGGGTCGACCACGCCCGCCTCGATCATGCAGCCGATGTGCTGGTCCGCCATACCGCCGCACTGGGCATCGTCCTGGGTGCGGCATCCCTGGTCCGCGGGGCCGGCAACACCATCGCAGGCAAGCCTCTCGCCCTCACCGGGAGATACACGTCGATGCCCGCGATCCGTTCGGTCGAGGTCGGTGAGTGGTTGCGGGCGGTGCTCACCCCGGGCGGCATGCGCCGCGGAGGCAACGGTTTCGCGTACACCGTCCGGGTCCGCGTCATCCACGCACACGTCCGGACCGGTTTGTTGAGCCAGGGTCTCTGGGATCACGCGTCATGGGGTGTCCCGATTCCGCAGCCGTACATGGCATTCACGCTCGCGGAGTTCGGACACATCGCGCTCGAAGCCATGCACAAGGTCGGCGTCCGGCTGACGGACCACGAACTCGACGACATCTACCATCTCTGGCGATATGTCGGCCACGTCATCGGCGTCGACCCACGGATCAACCCGCATGACGAAGCCGGCCACGTCCGCATCGAGGAGCTCTACCGACTGACCTCACCGGGTCCTGGCGACGACGACCGCGACTTTGTCACCGCACTCACCTATGACTACCTGGTCCCCGAACTGGCGAACCTCATGCCGGGACCGGACCGCATTTCTCGACAGGTCGCCGGGCGCCTGATGGAGTCACTGTCGCGCGTGTTCATCGGTGACGTCGCAGCAGATGACCTGGGCATCCCCGACGGCAGACTCAAATACGTTCTGGGCGCGATGAGCCCGCTGCTCGCGCTCGGTGGCCGGGCCCGACTGGTTCTGGCCGGCGGACGCGACAACCTCACCCGCCGCGGGTACCGGAAGCGTGATGAAGAGATGACACGGATGCGCACGCACTACCGCGTGACCCACGATCTGGTCGACGCGGCACCGCACACCACCGGCGGGTACGCGATCTGACCCGTCAGCTCACCGGGGGTGGAGCATCTGCCAGAGCACCCGGTTCGCCATCCCATCGGTCCAGGGACACGATGTCGCTCAGCGGCTTTCGACGAACGAGGCCGTGCCGCCCCCGCGGCCATCCGACCACCACATGTCCTGCGATGATCCAGTCCGCCGGGACACCGACCGCCTCCCGGAACAACGGTTCACCTTCGTACGACGCCCAACCGGTGAGGCAGGCCCCCAACCCCTGGGACCGGGCGGCCAGCAGAAAGTTCTGCATCGCAGGGAAGATCGAGCCGCCGAGCAACAACTCGGAGGCGGTGGTGAAATTCTGTTGAACAAAGAGCACCGATGTGAACTCACCGGCCCGGTCGTGCAATTCGTACGTCGCCCGGTTCGTCCGCGCACGACGACTGTTGTCGTCGTCGGCGGGCCGCGACATCCCATACACCGGCTCGATCACGTCGAGTGCGTGCTTGGCGGCCTTGCCGACAACAACGCGCTGCTCCGGTGAGCGCAGCACGATAAACCGCCAGGCCTGCGCATTGGCGCCCGAAGGCGCCCAGGAGGCGGCTTGCAGGCAACGGGCCAGCGTGGCGTCGTCGACAGGTTCGTCGGTGAACCGCCGGATCGCGCGAGCGGTCGACATCGCTTCCCAGACATCCGTCGTCGTCTCACCCATGCAAAACTCCCTACCCGTCCCTGACCGGCCTGACCGGGACACGCCCGGCGCGGCGAACTGCCCGACATTTCAGTGATTTGTCTTCGCCACCCTCTCATGGCGCGTCATCGGTGCTCACACCACCGGGCACGACCAGCGCGGATCCGAACGACATCCCCCTTCGGAACCGGTATCACCCGAATCTGATCATCACCGCCACAGAGGGTCCAGTACTGTTATCAACTGACACTCGCTCCGCAGCCCTCGTGCACACACGAGGGCTGCGGACATATCTGGAGGAGCAAGGATTTCTTTGTACTCACCAATTGATGCCGCCATAGACGCATTCCTCAACTCGACTCCGTGGGCGATGGAAATCCTTCGGTTCTTCCTTGCCGGATTGCCGTGATCCACAGCTGATCGGGCACCAACGTCGCTGCCCCCACCCGTAGTCTTCCGGCCCCGCAACATCTCACCGATGTTGCGGGGTCGGCTCGTTTCAAGGTCAGCGCGATCCCCGCACGCCGTGGTAGATCCCGCGCCGGACGATCCAGGGTTGCAACACCCGGTCGATGGACCACGCCGGGAATCGGAAAGCGTGACCGGTCGGTGCAAAGACCTCCAGGCCATCGGCTTGCGCCCCGAGTACCGAGCCCCACCGATGGCTCTTCGGTCGGTAAGACTTGAGTCGACGGCCTTCGAAGTGGGCCCGGACGTTGTGCGCGACGAGACGATCGGCCCTGTTGCGGGCCGACGTTCGTAGCGCGTCGGTGGCGGCGACATCGCCGACGGCGAACACCCCGGTATATCCGGGGACCCTCAAATGGCTGTCGACCCGCACGAATCCGCTCTCGTCGAGGAACTCGTCGGGCAACCATTCGGTGTTCGGACGAGTCCGTCCTATCGCCCACACGACGGCGTCGGCCTCCGAAGGTGGTTGGCCCGTGGTCCATCGAACCGGGTCGTCGATGATCCGGTCGCAGTCGAACCCGTCGGGCACCAACGCCCGGTGCCCGGGATGCAGGTGGACTCCCAGGTCATCCAGTCGGCTCCTGACGCGCCGCCAGGCACGGGGGTGATGGTGCGGCAACGCGCGCTGCCCCGGGTAGTAGAGATCGACGCGGGTACGTGGCCAGCGAGCGGCGATATTTGCGGCGCAACTGACCGCGGCCGCACCACCACCGACGACGACGACCGAGCGCGCCCGCGCGATGGTGTCGTGTGTCTGCTGAAGGTCGTCGTCGATGTCCGTGCCGGACTGGACCGTGGGACGCCGCCAGAACCCGTTGGTGACACCGGTTGAAATCACCAGTGCGTCATAATCTTCGACCCACGCCGACCCGTCCGGGCCGGAGATCGTGACGTGCCGGGCTCCGACGTCGACACCGGTCAGGGCTCCGTGGACGGTTCGCACGCCGTCCAGGCCGCGAAACCTGTCGAAATCGACCCGATAGTCCCGGGACCAGGAGTCCGGACGACTGATCCGCAAACCCAGTTCCTGCCCACTGAGCAGGCCTGGCTTGACCGATATCCCCACCACGTCGCAACGCCCCGCGAGGTGGATTGCGGCCAGGACGCCACTGTCACCCAATCCGGCGATCACCACGCGCCGACGGCTCACACCGTCACCTTCCGTTGCGGCCGTGGGACAAACCGGGATACTCGATCGATCACATCCTGGTATCCCGGGCGGCGCTGCAGACTGCGCTCTTCCATCATCGGGATACTGGCCCCGAGGAACATCGCGAGCATCGCGGCAGCACCGACGAACAGCCACCACACATCCGCGGGCGCGGCGGCAACACCGAACAACGCCAACGCACACCAGAACATGAACTCTCCGAAATAGTTCGGATGCCGCGACCAACTCCACACACCCTGATCCATGATCTGACCGGGGCCAGAGCTGCCGACGTACCGACGCATCTGACCGTCGGCCACCCATTCGAGGAGGATCGCGGCCAACCCCAGCGCACACGCAAACACGCTGAGCCACAACAGGTTGTCGCCCCCGGTGGTCACAGCGACATAGACCGGGAGCATGCCGAGGAACACCTGAGCGGTCGGGATCAGGTGGATCGCCACCAGATCGGTGACAAACCCGAACCGGCCGGCCCGTGCCCGCAGCATCCCATATCGCCAATCCTCATGATGCAGGCCGGGAAACGACTGAGCCCAGTTCGCCGTCAGCCGGATCGCCCAGAGGACCACCACGACCGAAACAAGCCAGCAGTGAATCTGATCGACGCCCAGCCCGCCGGCGAACCACCAGTAGAACAGCAACAGCGGCGGGACCACACTCCAGTAGGCGTCATAGAAACTCGAGTTGCCGTACCACCGGCTGAAGGCGAAGATCACCAGGGTTCCGAGCACGTCGGCGATCAAGGTGTCGAGCCACAAGACGTCGGTCCGCGGACCCCACCCGAGCCAGGCACCCGCGAGCACCAACGCGATCAGATAGGCCACGCCAACCCGGACAAACGAAGCGCTCCTGGTCACCGCCCCGATACTGCCACCGCACGTGCACATTTCGACCCGGAAGCACCATCTTTGCCCAATCAACCGGCAAACGCTGTATGGTGAGCCTGCCCTAATCCCCGCCCCCGAGTCGTTGATGTGAGGAAGCCCCAGTGCACTGGAAGAACCGCCGTTCGGCCGTATCAAAGATTGTCATCGCGTCCGCGACGGTGGCCGCTCTCGTCGGAGCCTCGGCGTGCTCCTCGCCCGACGAGGACAACGACACGTCGGCAACGGTTTCCGCAGAGCCCGGCGCGTATCCCGTCACCATCGAGCAGAACTTCGGTTCGGTGACCATCGACAAAGAACCCACTCGCGTTGCCGCAGTGGGTGTCGGCGACGGCGACACCCTGCTAGCGCTGGGTATCGTCCCGACCACGATGAGCCCGTTCAGCGATCCTGAGGCCAAACGTGTCACCGAGCCCTGGAACGAGGATTTGATCGGCGACAACGCTCCGGTCGTGCTGGCCGAAGCGAGTTCCAACCTCGGCGCCGAGATCCCCAATATCCTGGCAACGAACCCCGATCTGATCGTCGCGGTGAACAGCTCGGTGACCAAGGAGCAGTACGACTCCCTGAGCAAGGTCGCGCCGACGATCCTGCGTGAGGCCCAGTACCCGGACTGGCAGGTGCCGTGGCAGGCCGCCGCGACGCAGATCGGCAAGGCCGTCGGGATGCCCGAGGCGACCCAGAAGCTGATCGACGAGACCGAGCAGGTCTTCACCGATGCCCAGACCGAATACCCCACCATCGTGGGCAAGAAGGGCGCGGTGATCACCAACGGAACCGACGGTGGGGTCGCGATCTACAGCGACACCGACGGACGTGGCCAAACGGTGGCGGAACTGGGTATGACATTCCCGGCCGAACTCGTGCCGACGATCACCAGCGGTTTCTACGGTTCGATCTCCACCGAGAACCTCAACCTGCTGAACTCACTCGACAAGGTCGTCGTTGTCGACTGGCAGGGATCCAACGACAAGCTCAAGCAGAATGCCGCGTTCATGAACCTCGACGTCGTCAAGCGCGGTGGGGTCGTCTGGGTGGACCAGGTCCTCGGCGGCGCGATGTCGGTCCCGTCCGTGCTCACCATCCCCTACGTCGTCGAGCAACTGGCACCGCAACTCGCCCAGTAGTCCAGTAATCCAGTAGTCACGACCAAGCTTTTCCACACACGTCCCCGGGTTCGCGTATGCGCAACTCGGGGACGTGTGTCATTTGTGGACTTACGCTGGTCCCGTGGCCTACTTCGTCACCGGCGCAACCGGGTTCATCGGTCGGCATCTTGTCGGGCAGCTCCTCGACAACCGTGTCGGGACGATCTTCGTCCTGGTACGCAACCGATCTCGGGCCTCACTCGACCGGCAGATCCGGATCTGGAGCACGGACCGGGTGATTCCGGTGGTCGGTGACCTCCAAGAGGATCTACTCGGTGTCGACGACACGTGGATCGATGAACACCGGGGCACCATCGATCATTTCTTCCACCTCGCCGCGATCTACGACATGACCGCCTCGGACGAGGCCAACGAAATGCTCAACGTCGGCGGCACCCGGGCGGCACTGTCGTTGGCCGGTACACTCGAAGCCTCGTGCTTTCACCATGTTTCATCGGTCGCAGCCTCCGGTGACCACCGGGGCGTCTTCGACGAGACGATGTTCGACGAGGGTCAGGGTCTGCCGTCGCCTTATCACCGCACCAAGTTCGAGTCGGAGCGGATGGTCCGCGAAGAGTCGGCTGTTCCATGGAGGGTCTATCGCCCGTCCATCGTGGTCGGCGACTCCGAGACCGGCGAGATGGACAAGATCGACGGACCCTACTATTTCTTCCCGGCGATCAAGCGGATCCGTGACCTGTTGTCTGCCGGCATCCCCCTCGTCGCGATCGACCTCGGAGACACCAATCTCGTACCGGTCGACTACGTTGCCCGCGCCATGGATCACCTTGCGCATGTACCCGACCTGGACGGCCAGGCCTTCCACCTGATGAATCCACAGCCGCAGAACACCGTGCGCATGGTCAACAGCTTTGCCGCCGCGGCGAAGGCACCTCAGTTCGCTCTGCCCCTCGACCGGTCGGTCACCGACCGCATCCCGACCCAACTCCTGCCGCGGGCGCTGCAACCGGCAGAGCTACTCGGCACCGCCCTGCGCTTCGGTGCGGTCCGGTTCGCGTTGCGAGGGACCGTAGGAAGACTCGGAATCCCACCAGAAGTGTTGGCCCACGTGTCTTTTCCGGCGGTGTACACCTCCGCTCGGACGGTGAACGCACTGCAGGGTTCTGGCATCACAGTGCCCGACCTCGACTCCTATGCATCGGGGTTGTGGGCGTACTGGGAGCAGTTCCTCGACGATTCGATCATCTCCGACCGGCGCACCGTCGACGCCCTTGCCGGACGGACCGTGGTGATCACCGGGGCATCGTCGGGTATCGGCCTGGTCACCGCGGTCAAAGTCGCCAAGGCCGGCGCCATCCCGATTCTGATCGCACGCGGTATCGACAAGCTCGAAGCCACCAAAGATCTCATCGAAAGTCAGGGTGGAACTGCGCACGCGTACGGCTGCGATCTATCGGATCTGGACGCGATCGACGCCCTCACCAAACAGTTGAGTCTGGATTTCGAGCGAATCGACTTCGTCGTCAACAACGCGGGCAGATCGATCCGCCGGTCGCTGAAACTGTCCGAGGACCGCTTCCACGACTTCGAAAGGACCATGCAGCTCAACTATTTCGGTGCCATCAGGCTGGTCATCGGGTTGCTGCCGACAATGCGTCAACAGGGGTGCGGCCACATCGTCAACGTCTCATCCATCGGAGTTCAGACCAACCCGCCGCGATTCAGCGCCTACGTCGCCTCCAAAGCCGCCCTCGATTCCTGGTCCAACGTGGTCTCGTCCGAATTATTCGGCGACGGGATCTCCTTCACCAGCATTCACATGCCACTGGTCCGCACACCCATGATCGCGCCGACCAAGATCTACGACCGGTTCCCCACGATCAGTCCGGGCCAGGCCGCGGACAAGGTCATCGCTGCCCTGGTCGACAAGCCACACGAGATCAACACCAAGGTCGGGAACCTCGGAGCGCTGGCGCACACCCTCACGCCCAAGCTCGCATTCCGAATCCTCAACCTGGCTTATCAGGTCTTCCCTGATTCAGCAGCTGCTCGCGGCGAGGAGTCGGGTCGACGCGAATCCGAGCAGCTCATCCTGGCGCGCGTGCTCGGCGGCGTTCACTGGTAGGCCTATATCCAGGTCCGTGCCGGGGTGGCCACCGCGGCCGCCCCGGCACATCACTCCTCGGTCAGGTCGGGGTCAGCCGATGAGCTTGGCGAGCAGGGCGGCAATTGTCTGGGGGCTCAAGCCCAATCCGGAGAGCAGGTAGTTGTACACAGAGCCGTAGTCGGCCTGCAATTGTGTCAGTCCCGCTTGCAGGTAACTCTCATCCACGTGGAGCAGCGGCGAATAGAGCGCGACTGCCTCGGGCCCGCGCGCGGCCCCGACCCCAGCGAGCTGACGCTCGATCGAGACTGCCGAATACTCGTTCGTCAGTAGGTAGTCCGACATGATCGTTTGCGGCGAGACGCCCGCGAGGCTCTGGAGAACGGCTGTGGCCCAACCGGTGCGATCCTTGCCCGCGGTGCAATGAATGACCTGCGCGCCAGGCGTAGTTGCCAGATCGTTGAAAAGCGTGGTGAAACTCTTCCTCACCTCGGCATCGGTCACGAACTGTCGATTCATGTCCTCCATGAAAGCGACCGAGTCCGCAGGGGTCTTCAGCTGGCTCACCTGGCTCAGCATGTCGCCGGCCAGGGTCGGGAGCCAGGTCCGGGTCGCACCGTCTGGCAGGCGGTCCGCTTTGCCCTCGATTTCCGGTGCCGTCCGCAGGTCATAGACCCTGGTGATGCCGAGCGTATTGAGCGTCGCCAAATCGATGTCGCTGGGAAGCAACGCATTCGAACGATAGATGGTGCCCCGATTGAGTTCGAGACCCCCGATGCCCTGGTAGCCGGCAGCCGAACCTGCAATGTCACGGAAATTGTCGACAGAGGTCAGGACTGGGGTGGCCGGGATCGAAGGCGATTCCGATGAGCCGAAGCCGAGCCCGCCGACCGGATCAGCAACCGGGGCTGCGAGCGCAGCCGGTGAACCGAACAGCAAGAGCGAACCAGCCACTGTGAGGGTGATGGCGAGACCAGTATTCCGGCGATGGGCACCGGCAAGAATTCGAGACAACTCAGGTTCCTTACGTAGTCGAAGAAGTACGAGCGGAACATATCTGGGTTCAACGTCCGAGAATTCGAATTGCAGACAACAACAATTTTATTCTCACGCGCAGCGCCTGGTGGCCCACACTGGGGCAGTGCGTCCTGTTGGGCTGAGCGTCGACCGAGCCCGACACTCGGAGCATCACACTTTCGTAGACGAGAATGCCATTTCCGTATAGTGTGAATGGATAGCCCCGGTCCCTCCGGACTCAGGTGGGGCCCCAGACCATGGAGGACGGCTCATGACGAAGGCGCTCGCGCCCGACGTTTCAACTTGGCCTGCGGAAAATCCGCAGCTCATCGGCAGCAAATGCGATGCCTGCAACGCAACGACCTGGCCGCGCCAGGATCGTTGCCCACGCTGCAGCGGCCCGGACATGTCGGATCTACTCTTGCCCCGGCGCGGCAAACTGATCGCCTTCACCACCCAGGGATTCGTCCCGAAGCTTCCGTACGCGGGCGGCGAGACGGCGGCAACCTTCGAGACCTTCGGTGTCGGCCTGATCCAGCTCGACGACGTGGTTCGCGTCGAAGCGCGTCTGACCGAAGCGGATCCGGAGAAGCTCGCGACCATCACGGACGTCGAACTGACCTTCATCCCCTTCTACACCGAAGAAGACGGCACCGAGATCATCACCTGGGCGTTCGCGCCGGTGGCAGAGAACAGCTGAGCGAGGAGAGGCGAATATGAACGACGTTGCGATCATCGGCGTGGGTTTGCACCCATTTGGCCGATTCGGCGCCAAGTCAGCAATCGAAATGGCTGCCGACGCAATCCAACTCGCACTGGCCGATGCCGGCGCAGAGTGGAAAGACATCCAGTTCGGCATCGGCGGTAGCTACGAGGTCGACAACACCGACGCCGTCACCCGGCTCGTCGGTCTGACCGGCATCCCCTTCACCAACGTCTTCAATGCCTGCGCCACCTCGGCCAGTGCGATTGAACAGACCGCGGACGGAATCCGTTCCGGCAAGTACGACATCGGCATCGCCGTCGGCACAGACAAGCACCCCCGCGGTGCTTTCACCGCCGACCCGGCCATGCTCGGCCTTCCGGCCTGGTACGCCGAGAACGGTCAGTTCGTCACCACGCAGTTCTTCGGAATGAAGATCAGCCGGTACATCCGTGATCACGACATCTCGGTCCAGACCCTCGCAAAGGTGGCGGCCAAGAACTACCGCAATGGTGGGCTCAATCCGAAGGCCTTCCGCCGCACGCCGATCAGCGAAGAAGACATCCTGGGCGCCCAGATGCTCAACTACCCGTTGACGCACTACATGTTCTGCGCACCCGACGAGGGCGCCGCTGCTGTCATCATGTGCCGCGGCGATCTTGCTGCGCGTTTCACCCAGAAGCCGGTGTTCCTGAAATCGACTGCCATCCGTACCCGCACCTACGGTGCATACGAGGTGCACGCCACCTGGGCCGCAGTCGATGAGGATGTCTCGCCGACCGTCTACGCGTCCAAGGCCGCCTACGAGATGGCAGGCATCGGACCCGAAGACGTCGATGTCATGCAGCTGCAGGACACCGACGCCGGTGCCGAGATCATCCATATGGCGGAGAACGGCTTCTGCGCCGATGGTGATCAGGAGAAGTTGATCGCCGAGGGTGCCACGGAGATCGGTGGTTCGATGCCGATCAACACCGACGGCGGCCTGATCGCCAACGGTGAGCCCATCGGTGCTTCCGGTATCCGCCAGGTCCACGAGCTGGTGCTCCAGCTTCGCGGACAGGCCGGTGACCGTCAGGTGCCCGGCAATCCGAAGGTCGGCTACGCCCAGGTATACGGCGCACCGGGAACCGCTGCCGCATCGGTCCTCTCGCTGTAATCAGGCCGCAAACGCTCCACCTGTACGAAGACGCTCCACAAATTTGTGGAGCGTCTTTGTATTTGTGGAGCGTTTGCGGGTCAGTCGATGACGAGTGTGGGTAAGCCCAGCGCGCGGTCGCGGACCGAGAAGACCCGGGTGCCGGGTTTGCGACCGGTCCGCATCTCGCTGACGTCCACATCGGCGGCAGCAAGTCGGCGATGGGTCAGGTCGATGTCGGTCGAGCGCCATGCGATACCCCACAGGGTCGTCGCGGCAGCCGTCGTCGAACTCAGATCACCTTGTCCGACAACAACCTCCACGACTATCGCGGGGGCGCGGAAGAAGAGCTGGTGGATCTTTTCGTGGATCGACTGCTCCAGCCGAAAGTCCATGCCGAGGGTGGCGCCGAACAGAGCCACGGCGCTATCGCGTCCCGCGGCATTGAACACGAGGTGGTCGACGGCGGTCAGCTCCGAACCAGTAGCCGGTGCAAGCTGCGCGGCATCGATCACGCCGACGGATGATTCGGCGTCGGCCTGCGCCCGACCCGCAGACGTCTCGGTGAGCGCCAGCCCGCGCCTGCGAAGCAAACGGGTGGTCGCGGCGAAGTCAGCGGTGCCGAACAATGCCCGATGCGGTGTCGTCCCCGAACTGTCGCCACATAATTCGATCAGTGCGTTGTCGACCGTCAACGGCGCGCCTTCATCGATCCCCAGCAGCCGCTCATAGGCCCGCCGGCTCGCATCGACGTTCTCGGTCGAGACGACAATGACCGATGGCGGTGCGTCCGGCGCCTGCTTTGAGCTCATCGACCATTCCTACCATCGCATGCTCGACACCCCATTCGGCCACACCTGCGCCAAGTAGGATTCGCACATGACTCTCGATCATGGCGATCCCGGCGATGCCCCCTCTGTTCCAGCACCCCTGACCGAGGTTGTGGACTCGACGTGTCCGTCCGCGGCCGAAGAGGCCCAGACGATTGCCGCCTCGACCAACGCCGGAACACTCGCCAGCCTGACCGCCGATGGCGACCCCTGGGCGTCGTTCGTCACCTACGGACTGCTCGGTGGTGCACCTGTCCTGTGCGTGTCGAACATGGCCGAGCACGGCCGGAACCTGGCAGGCAATCCGCGGGCGAGTATCGCCATCGTCGCGCCCAACGCTGTGTCCGACCCGTTGGCGAGCGCGCGGATCACCCTCGCCGGTCATGTCGAACGACCGACCGGTGACGAGTTCGCCGCCGCCCGCGAGGCGCATCTGGCCGCGGTCCCGGCCGCGAAGTATTACGTGGACTACAGCGATTTCGCACTCTGGATCCTGCGGGTCGAGCGCGTTCGGTGGGTGGGCGGTTACGGACGGATGGATTCGGCGACCGCGCAGTCCTATCTGGCTGCGACACCCGATCCGGTGACACCGGGTGCCGCACGCGCCATGGAGCATCTCAACAACGATCACGCCGATTCTCTGGTCGAGATGGCGCAGGGACTCGGCGGATTCCCCGACACCACCGAGGCCACCTGCACCGGTGCCGACCGCTATGGTCTCGACCTCCGCGTGGTCACACCTCGCGGAATCGCGTACACGCGAGTCGGTTACTCCACACCGATCACCGCAGCAGCCGATCTGCGGATGGCGACGGTCGATCTGGCCAAGCGGGCGAAGGCGGCCCTGACGGATCCGACTGCCGAAGGCCGGCCTTCCTGACGCTGGTGGGCGTACTCCCCCACCATCTCTGAGCGCATCGGGTGAATGTCGCCTGCTCGGTCAACCCGATCATGGCGGCCAACTGTCCCATGGGCATGTCGGTGGTGGTGAGGTACCGGCGCGCCTCTGTGCGGCGCACCGAATCGAGTATCGCGGAAAACGACGTGCCCTCAGCCGCCAACCGACGCTGCAACGTTCGCGGGTGTGTTGCCAATAACCTTGCCACAGAACCGATCTCGGGTGGTGCGGTCCCCAGGACCTGTTGTACCGCCGCCCGCACCCGCGGGGCCGTTGCCGCACCGGCATCGGAAACCTGCTCCGCAAGGAACGCCCGCGACAACATCCGCAGGTTCTCATCGGCGCCGGCAAGTGGCCGGGAAGCAATGCTTTTGGGCACACGCAGCATCGCCGACTGCCGGTTGATCCGAACCGGCACACCGAAGAAGTCCTCGTAGCAACCGAGTGGCGCAACGGGTTTATACGGCAGTTCCACCGTCCGAAGCCCATAGCTGCCTCCGAGTAGTCGCTCGATCGAACGATGAAGGAAACCGAGCCCGAGGTCGGTGCCCTGAATGGTCGTCTCGACCCCGGCGCGAGGTCCGTATCGCAGTGCAACCACGCCCGCGACGCCGTAGGGATCTGTTTCGAGCGCCAGACTCAGCGACTGGGCGTGCACGAAGAGGTACCTCGACGTGCATTCGAGGGCGTCGGTCAGCGTCGAGGAGTTCGCGATTGCGAGTGCCAGCGGTCCGAGCATGCCCAGGTCCTGCCGCGCGGCCAGTCGGAGGCCCAGATCCGGACAGGCCAACTGCTGTGCCGCGATTTCGAGGGTGTGGGCCATCGCGAGATCGGATACCAGGAGGTCGTCGCTGTCGAGCGCGGCCGCCGGCAGGCCCGCAGATCGTGCGATGTCTTCCGCGTCGCCGCCGAGTTCGGCAGCCAGTGCCCGAAAGCCCCGCAGACCGGCCGATCGGATCACGGACATGTCGTCCATGATCAAATAGTTGTCGCACAGAATCAAGTACCGGATGTCGGTAGTACGGAGACTGGATACATGTCGATCTCACCAAATGGCGATTCCACGCACACCGCGCCAGAAGCGGATCTCGACGTCGTGATCATGGGAGCAGGGCTGTCCGGGATCGGTGCGGCGTACCGTCTGCAGACCGAATGCCCCGGATTGTCGTACGCGATCCTCGAAGCACGCGATGTCATGGGCGGAACCTGGGACCTGTTCCGGTATCCGGGCGTTCGTTCGGACTCCGACATGTTCACCCTCGGATACCAATTCCGCCCGTGGCGCGATGCGAAGTCGATCGCCGACGGAACCTCGATCCTGCGATACATCCAGGAGACGGCCGACGAGTTCGGGATCGACGACAAGATCCGTTACCGCACAAAGATCGTGGCCGCCGACTTCTCGACCGCCGACGCGCTGTGGACGCTCACGACGCACGAGCGCGACGCAGTCGGTGCCGTTGTCGAGCAGACCCTGCGCTGCCGGTTCCTGTACTCCTGCGCCGGTTACTACAACTACGACAAGGGCTACTCACCGGACATTCCCGGTCTCGACACGTTCTCCGGAGCCGTTGTCCACCCGCAGTTCTGGCCCGAAGACCTCGACTACGCCGACAAGCAGGTCGTCATCATCGGCAGCGGCGCCACCGCGGTGACCCTCGTCCCCTCGATGACCCCGACTGCTGCCCACGTGACGATGCTGCAGCGTTCACCGACCTGGATCAGCGCGGTTCCCAGCCGCGACAAGATCGCGGACAAACTCCGTGCCGTCCTGCCCGCGCACGTTGCCCATCGACTGATCCGCACCAAGAACATCCTGTTCGCCATCGGCGTCTATCAGTTCTGTCAGCGGCGACCGCAAGCCGCCCGCGCACTGTTGACCAAGCTGAGCACCAAGATCCTCGGCGATGCCGCGCTGGTGGCCGAGCATCTGACCCCGTCGTATGACCCGTGGGACCAGCGACTGTGCGCCATTCCCAACGCCGATCTGTTCAAGGCGATGAAGAAGGGCGACGCGGAGATCGTCACCGACCGCATCGATTCGGTTCTACCCGAAGGCATCCGCCTCGAGTCGGGCCGGTTCCTGCCCGCCGATGTGATCGTCACCGCCACGGGCCTCGAACTCCTGGCTTTCGGTGGCCTCGACCTCCGGGTCGACGGCGAGGAAGTCGAACTGTCGAAGCAATTCGTCTGGCAGGGCGCAATGATCAGCGCCATTCCCAACTTCGCCATCTGCATCGGCTACACCAACGCATCGTGGACCTTGCGCGCAGACCTGACGTCACGACTTGTCTGCAAGGTCCTGAACTTCATGGACCGCAACAACTACGCCGCGGTGGTCCCCAAACGCGACCCCACGCTCACCGAACGCCCCCTGCTCGACCTGGCCTCGGGCTACGTCCAGCGGTCGATCGATGCGTTCCCCCGCCAGGGCGACCGCAGCCCCTGGAAGGTCCGGCAGAACTACCTGCTCGACTCCGCGACCACCTTGCGGTCAAATCTTGGCAAAACACTGCATGGCACACCGAGATCACAGATCACTTCGTCCCCACGATCTCCTGCCGTACACCGCTGATCACATCGTCGAGGTCGAGCCCGTACGTCGGTCCTGAGGTATCCGCGTACGCCGACAATCGTTCGGTCGCCCGCTCGAACAGTCGCATCGCTCCGCGGTGGTTACCTCGGGCCTGATGGGTCAGAGCCACACAGAGCTGCGCGAGGCCCTGCCACAGGTCGTTTTCGGCGTCGGGGCCCGTCTTCCATCGGACCTCGTACACCTCATGTGCGGAAAAGGGCCTGCCCTGTTCGAGTAGTGCGGTGGCCATGGCGATGGTTTCTGCCGGTGGAAGTGGCTCCTCCGACACCGGTTCCACGCCCGCGGCCCCGTAGGCCAGTGGCCGCCCCAATGCATCCCGTGGTCGTGCCTGCCGTGCACGACCGTCCGAATCCCGGTCACGGTTGTCGGTCATGTGTCATCACCTCGCCCTGCAGTTTGTTCCTCACCTTCCACGGGTGAACTTCTATCGTGACGCACTCCCACAGTTGCTGATCGGTTTACGCTGATGGCCGGCGCGTCGATGATCGGCGCATTGATCTGCGTGCGCCGCCGTGTAGCCACCGACTATTGCGAGGCGCCACCATGGAATCAACCATCAGCGACGAACCGCTCGACGCTTCAGAACGCGCCGAACTTCTGCGGTTGCGACGCGAGCACGCGGCCGTATCAACCGCGAAAACCGCTGACACAACCGACGGACGTGGCCACCGCGGTCTGCGCTGGACCGCTGCCGCAATACTTCTGGTGCTCGTCGCAATACTTGCCTACTCGTCCGTGGTCGCACGGTTCGCCCGCGCCGAGGTACTCGACACCGACCGATATATCCAAACGGTGGCGCCACTGGCCGAAAACACCGTTCTGCACGACGAATTGGCCGCGCAGATCACCGACGCGATCATGACCCGCGCCAACATCGAGCAGGTCACCACCGACGCTCTGAACGCACTGACCGCGAACGCTCCGAACGTTCCACCCGCGGTGACCGGCTTGGCCCCGGTGCTCACCCAGCAAGCTCGATCGTTCATCGATGAAACGGTCCAGCGCCTGCTCGCCTCGGATCAGTTCAAGACCCTGTGGACCGCCGCCAACCGGCGGGCCCACGAGAATCTGGTGGCGGTCTTGACCGGGGATACGGCCAAGGCCGTACAGATCGACGATGAAGGCACCGTCAGCATCGAGCTGAAACCGATCATCGACAACGTCCGCACCGCGCTGGTCGACCGCGGATTCTCGTTCGCCGCGAACATCCCCGATATCAACAAGTCCTTTGTGATCTTCCAGTCGCCCGATCTGGTGAAGGCCCAGCGCGCGGTGTCCGCTCTGGACAAGGCCGCCACCATCCTGCCGCTGATCACCCTGCTTGTTGCGGCGGCGGCGATCTGGGCTGCGCCCAACGGATCTCGCCGACGGACGTTCTCCTTGGTCGGCGTCGCCATCGCCATCGCGATGGCGCTGCTCGCCGTTTCGATCAGCATCGGACGGTCGGTGTACCTCGACGCCATCCCCCCGGATGTCATGTCGAGCGATGCGGCCGCGGTGCTGCTCGACACCATCGTGGTGCCGTTGCGCACCAGCTTGCGTGCCGTTGCAGTTCTGGGCATCGTCATCGCCCTGATCGGATATCTCTCCGGATCGTCCGCCTCGGCGGCCGCGATCCGCCGCGGATTCAGCAAGGGGATGAACGCCACGCGCGGGAACGCCGGTGGGCGCGTCCCGCACCCGGCCGAGCTGTTTGCGGCGCGATTCCGGCTTCCGCTGCGCATCGGAATCATTGCGATCGCGATCATCGTCCTGGTCTTCTGGGATTATCCCTCGGGTCTGGTGGTGATCATGACCGTTCTGATCGCCGTCCTCGCACTACTCGCGGTCGAACTGCTCGCCCGTCCTGCCATCGGCTATGCCCCGGCCGAGTCCGGCCCCGGATCCTCCGACCAAATCCCGCCGGCAAGTTCGGTCGGGATCGACAAGCCTGCCGATTGATCGCATATCGTCTCTCCCATGAGCGTCAACGAAACGGAGACGGTATGAAAAAGCTTGTGGCACTGGTTTCCTTTGTCAGCTGCTTGTTGTTCGCAGCGGCCTGCAGCAGCGAGGAGGTCCAGGATACAACCGAACAGATGCGCAGCAGCGCTGAGCGGGCCATCGACAGTGCTTCCACTGCCGCCGGCAACGTCCAGGACAAGACGTATACCGAGGCCCTGAAATCTCAGGACGCAACATTCGGCAACACTGATGAGCAGATCGCCGCCGCGCGGACGGTGTGCGATGAACTGACGAACGGGACGAGTCTGAACGACACGATTACCTTGACCGCCGACGCGACCGGCCTGAGCGACTCGAAGTCGCGCACGTTGATCAACATCGCGGTCCCGATCTACTGCCCGGGCAACGTCGGCAAACTCACCGGCAACTGAGTACATGAGCTGAACGCCCAACAACTCACCGGCACAACATATGCCGCGCGCTGCGACCGGCCGCGTCCGGTCGCAGCGGGCCACGGCCACGTATACGATCACCGGATGCTCGGGGATTTCGGCAAACAACTGCCAACACGATGACGTCGATTCTGATCGCCATGCTGGTGATCGTCAGCTGGTCCCTGATCGCGGGTCGCATGGCACGATTCCGGATCTCCGGACCATTCCTGATGGTCATGGCAGGCATCGCGATCGGACTGACCACAAACAACGACATCGGAAATGCACTCGACACAGTTGTGGCCGAACGAATTGTCGAGTTGATCCTGGCGGTGCTGCTGTTCGTCGATGCCACCGAGGTCAAGGGTGGCTACTTCGCAGGCGAACGCCGAATCTCGCTTCGGCTGTTGCTGATCGCGATGCCGCTCTCGATCGCAGCGGCCGTGCTGTTGGGTATTGCCCTACTACCGAGCCTGTCTGTCGGTGTCCTTCTGCTCATCGCATGCATCATCATCCCGATCGACCTGGCACCCGCATCATCCATCCTGCGAGATCAACGCATCTCGTCGCGGGTACGTCACCTCCTGAATGTCGAGAGTGGCTACAACGACGGAATTGTGGCGCCGCTCTTCATTTTTGCCCTCACCCTTGCCGGTGACCACTCGCACGCACAGTCTCCGGCTGACGCACTCGAGACCGCGCTGCCCGCAGCTCTCTCGGCGGTTGTTGTCGGTGCGGCTGTCGGCTTCATCGCTGCCTGGTTGAGCAACCAGTCCGTGAGTCGCGGGTTCGCCACCGAGCAGTCGATCCGGATCAGCCTCGTCATCTTTCCGCTCTTTGCCTACGGTTGCGCACAGCAGGTGGATGGCAATGGCTTTGTGGCCGCGTTCATCTGCGGTATCGCCTACAAGGCGACACGCAAGGGCGGGCCAAGCGACGAAGAACTCTCACTTGTCGACGACGTTGGTGCTCTCGCCGCGCTCACCATGTGGTTTGTGTTCGGTTGCGCGTCGGTCCTGGTATTCGAGTTCGAATTCGTCTGGCAGATCATCATTCTCGGTATCGCCGCGCTGACCGTTCTGCGAATCGGGCCGGTCTACCTGTCTCTGATGGGCACAGACCTGGGCCGCGTCGATCGATTGGTGATCGGCATGCTCGGCCCGCGCGGTACGGCGTCCATCGTTTTCGGGCTCCTGGCGTTCAATGCCCTGGACGGCACGATCGCCGACGACACCCTGTACGCGATGACGTTCACGGTGATGGCCAGCGTGGTGATCCACGGCGTCGGGTCCAGTGTGGTCGCGCAGTGGCTCGAGCGTCGGGGACCTCATGTCGACGTCCGCGAGCTCACCTGACCGACGGCAACACATCTACGACAGTCACGCCGTTCAACGCGGCGGTCGACCGCTCGTATCGGGGTCGGTCGCGAGTGATTCGATCTCTTTACGGATCTGCGCCACTTGTTCGCGGGCCTGCTCGGTCTCCTGCTCCGACGTCGCGACATGTTCTGTTGCGACCCCCTCGGCGCGGCGGGCGAATTGGAGTTCTTGTTCGGCCTGCGTCAGTTGCCCCCGCAGTTCTTCCACCCGAACCGATGCGTCTTCGACGGCCGTCTGGGCCCGGTCGGCCTCCTCTTGTGCTTCTCGGGTCGTCGAGAGCGCGGTGCGCTCGGCTTCCTCCGCCGCAACAAGCTGTGCCCGCACCGCGTCGAGGGCGTCATCTGATGCCTTGTCGCGAGGCGCACGGGTGGGCGTGCGCTTGTGTTCGCTTCCGCCGACCAACGTCAACCCGGCCGGACCCATCCCGCTGTAGCTGACTGCGGAGAGCAATCGACCGGCCCGGACCAGTTCTCCGATCTCGGGATCGGCCAACGCCGCATGCAAGGACTGACCGACCTCCCGGAGCGCGGTCTCACTCGCCTGATGCCCGTTGCTTGCGGCCAGTGACCCGGCTTGCCGGGCCAGTGCACGCACCCCCTGTTGGCGTTGGGTGGTCAGGGTCCGCAGGTCGTCGCCGGCCAGATGGCGCTGGGCTTCACGCATCGCCTCACCGAGGTCGAGCAGATTCTCGACGTCGTCGGAGTTCTCCCGGGACAGGATGTTGACCATCCACGCGACGGTGGTCGGCCGTCGCAAGCCGGCGATCTTGTTGGCGAGCGCCCTATCCCCGGCGGCGCGTGCTTCTTTGGCCCTGACCGTGCGGATCTCGACGAAGTCGGCCGGTTCCAGACCGTACAGTTCGTCGGCCACCTCGTTGATGTCCACTGCGATCGCCCCTGCCACTGACCTATGAGTCGGCGGTCACCTTACTCAGGAAGAACACCGGGATCAATCGTTCGGTCCGCTCTTCGTAGATCGCAAAGTTCGGCCAGGTGTCGAGCAGGATCTTCCAGACCTCGTCCCGCTCAGGTCCGGCGACCTCTCGCCAGTTGACCTTCAACGTCTTTCCGCGGTGCACGATCTCGGCCGTCTTGCAGGCCCTGATGTTGAGCACCCAACTGGGCATCTCCGGATTTCCGAAGTACGAACCGGCAATCAGCCAGCCGTCGTCTTTCAGCGCGCACAGCAACGGGGTCGACCGAACGGTCCCGGTCTTTCGTCCCGGCACCCGCAAAACGATATTGGGAAGTCCGGCGATGTCGAGCACACTGACTCGCCCCCTGGTGAGACGCTGCAGACCCACGTCCGACTTCTCGATCAGCGGAAGCATTTTCGGCATCCACGAGAGCGCGCCAATCTTTACCGCCAGCGGCGTCAGTATCCCCACCGGCACAGGCTACCCACTCCGACCTCTACCCACCGCATCAATCGGCCGCGGAGCCGGCGCGCTGGTGAGCGCACCGGGTTCCGCGGCGGAATTCGGTGCGAGTTGTCAGCTGTTGGCACCGACCAGAGCGTTCGAGCGCTTGTTGTCGGCGGCAAACCAGCTCACCTTTGTGCCGAGGACTGAGTCGACGCTGAACTTTCCGGCACCCACAACGGCGAGTAGCAGCGCGCCCATGCCGAGCGACAGGACCAGCTCGTATCCGCCGTCGGACGCCCAGATGCCGTTGTCGATGTGCGTGATGAAAAGCGCACCGAGCATGTCGAGGAACAGCAGAGCACCGACGATCGGGGTCAGGACGCCGGCAATCAGGGCAATGCCACCGAGGATCTCGAGCCAGGTGACCAGGAAGGCCGACACCGGAGCAAGCGGCACATCCATCATCTCGAAGCCGGCTTTCGGTCCGGCCCATCCGTTCTGCTGGAACTTCTGAAGTCCATGCGCCAAGAAGACGACGCCGAGACCGATGCGTCCAACCAGGATGCCTGCGTTACGAATGATGGGGTTACTCATTGTCTGAACTGCCTTAATGTGCGGAGTTGACTTGACGTATCAAGTTGAGGGTACGAAGAATCAACTTGATGCGTCAAGTGATGCGTCAAGCACTCCCGGCCGTAATACACTTCGACAATGCAGAGCGGGCCGGAGCCGAAGTGGCTCGACGACGAAGAAATGGACGCCTGGATCCAGGTGGCGACCGCGTTGGCGCGCCTGCCCCACGCACTCGATGCACAACTACTGCGCGACGCCCAGCTCACCCACTTCGAGTACGAGGTGCTCGCGGCCTTGTCCGAGGCCCCCGATCGCACGCTTCGCATGAGCACACTGGCCGAGATGTCCTATGGCTCATTGTCCCGACTGTCCCACGTGGTCACCCGCCTGGAGAAGCGGGAATGGGTCAGGCGGTTTCCGTGCCCGGACGACGGACGATTCACCAATGCCGTTCTGACCGAAGCCGGTTGGGACAAGGTGGTCGAAACCGCGCCCGGGTATGCCGCCAACGTCCGCTCCCTGGTCATCGATCGACTCAGTCGCGCCCAGCTCCGCCAACTCACGGCGATCGGCAAGCGGATCAACGCCGACTCGCCACCACCACGCCGAACAACGTCTCCCTGAACAAGGAGATGATCAGGGCGCCAGGGTCATCCAGTCGGTGAACCCGGAGGGGTCGTGCCGCCCGAGCGCACCATGTTCGAACAATCCGAATCCCTCCACGCCGTCAGCGCCGGGCCCGGTGCACAGCGCCCTTCCGACATGATCGATGACTCCGAACATCATCCGGCCGGCAACCGCGGCGTCGGTGACGTCGTAGCTGACCCGATCGACGAACTTCTCCCCGTGCCAGGTGCCGTGAATCCAGTCGGGGTCGCCGCCGTATCCACCGCCGACGTGTATCGGTACTGCCAGCCGGGATTCGATCTCGAGTATCAGCGGGGATCCGTCCGGCGTGGTGCATTCGATGGTTGCCCCGGTGGGGATCCGGGTTCCGGAGGCGTATCGGATCGCCACCCGCGGCCAGCCGAGTTGTTCGGTGCGCCCGTCGGACCACACCCGGGTGCAGTCGTTGAGTATCCGATGCCCGGTCGGGTCCTCCTGGATGATGAGAACGACCGCGAAGTCGTCGAAACGCAGCGGCACGTACAGCCACCACATGCCTTCAAATGGCGGATCAGCAGGCCGGCCCGGCGGTTCGGACTCCCCGACCGGCCGGATACCCCAGGAGCGATCGCGAGTGCCCACCCACGTCGACGGATCGACGGCTATGTCGGTGCCGTCGATCGACAACGTACCGCTCCACGTGCCCACTTGGGCAAACCGTTGCGCCTGCAGTGTGATTCGACTGCCGGTGCGCATGATGTGCGGTTGTTCCTGCAAGACGTCGAACGAACCCTGCCACGTCATGTCCATGGCAATGCCCTCGGTGGGCTCGAGGATCAGACGCAAGGTCCGCAACGGTTCGACCACCTCGATCCGATAGCCGTTGACGTGCTGGTTGAGCCGATCGGAGTCGATGGCGTCTCCGAGATGTACCGCGGTCTGCACGTCACCTCGCCGCACTAACACAAAAGCATCCTTGGTGCCCAGATTCGGGTAGTAGCCCGCACCGGTGATCACAAATATGTCGCCGGTGCGGTCGTGGGCATTAAAGTAGCTGCGGTCGTAGAAGTTTCGATCACTCGAGTCGACGAGTCCGATGGGCAGAGGCGTCTGATGAATGGGGTACTCGTCGAGCGGTCCGATCACTGCACTTCCCCTTTGCCGGTACTGATGAGTTGTTCGAGGAGCGCCCGATGATGGAACAGTCCATCCACCTCGTCGGGCATCTCGATTTCGCCGAAGTGCACCTGCCGGGCCCCGGTTCGCATGAACACACAACCCCAGATCACCGCGGCGTACGCGTAGAACCAGTCGAGGTCGCCAACGACTACGCCGGTCAGTTCGGTATACGTGGAGACCACATCGTGTTCGGTCAGGGTGTCCGGCATCCCGGGAACTCCCAGCGTGGTGGCAATGTGCTGAAAGACGTTGTGCGCAAAAATCATCCATGCGATGTCGAGCTCACGTGGACCGACGGTCGTCATCTCCCAGTCGAGTACGGCCACCGGCGCGAAGTCTCGATATAGCGTGTTGCCCAATCGCGCATCACCCCACAGCAGGACCGGCTGCGCCGCCTCGGCGTCTGTGGGCCAGTGCTCTTCGAGCCAGTCGAATGCCCGCTCCAGCAGCGGCGATCTACCGATATCACGGGCAGCGAACTCATACCAGGATCTGCACCAGTTGACGTTGCACCGCAGGGCGCTGTCACCCGCAGCGCCCTCACCGAGAAAGCCGAATGTGGTTTCTGCGTCCGGTATCGAGTGCAATTTCGCGATGACGGCCACCGTGGCATCTTGCACGGCTCGCCGCTCCGTCGCCGAAGCATCGTGGAACCAGTTGTCGCCGAACGTATATGGCAACACATCGGGTGGAACGATCCCGTCGACATGGTCCATCAGGAAGAACGGTGTGCCCAGGACGTCGCCGGTGGGTTCCATCCAGTGCACCTGCGGCACCGGGATGTCGGTAAGCTCCCCCACCAGACGCATGACCTCGAATTGGTGGTCAAGCCGATACTCGGGAAAGACGGGTATATCCTCGTCGGCCGGGGTCACTCGCGCCACATATCGGCGTGATGTGGTTTCGCCGCCCTGGTCCCAGGTGGCGGTGAGCACGATTGTCTCCGAGGACATCCCGTTGCTGTCTATGCCACTGTCGAGGACAACCGAAGGCGTGACCCCACCGGGCAGGACCGTCGACAACCAGGCGGCGAGGCGCCGGGGAAGTGTGGCCGCATCCCGACTCGAACGCATCAACTTCATGTCTGCAAGTGGTCGGTCAGCTGCCACCGATATACCTCCGGAAGCTTGCGCGCCTCGTCCAAAATGTGACGCAGATTACGATACGGCTGGTTGCGTAATGAAAGCAGAGTGCCCAACGCGATGACAGGGATTCGCTGTTTTCCTCCGCCATCGCACCTGCAGCATCCCAACTCGAAGGACGGTAACGGTGCCACTACCCGGTGAACCACTGGAGAAACTCGGATTTCTCACAATCGGGCGATTCGATCCGGCCCACCCGGCCGACGGCCATGAGTCGACCCTGAGAATCATCGAGCTCGCCGAGGACCCGGGATTCGACAGTGTCTGGCTGCGACATCGTCATCTGCAATTCGGGATCTCGTCACCTGTTGCGGTCCTTGCTGCCGCCACCCAGCGGACCAGCCGAATCGATCTCGGCACCGCTGTCATCCCACTCGGTCTCGAGAATCCCCTGCGCCTGGCCGAAGACCTCGCCACGGTCGACATCCTCTCCGGCGGCCGACTCAATCCCGGCGTTTCCGTCGGTACTCCGATGCGCTATGACAACTTCAAGACCAGCCTGTACCCCGAGACGCACGCGATCGAGAATTTCAGTAAGGACCGCGTCCGCCGGCTCATGGACAACGTACGCGGTGTCCCGGTCAGCGACTTCGAGGGAACCGTTGGGATAGAAGAGTTCTCGCGCATTGTCCAGCCTCACTCCCCCGGACTGATCGACCGTCTCTGGTACGGCGGGATGTTGTCGTCGGCGATCTGGGCCGGGCAACAGGGTCTGAACTATCTGACCAGTTCGGTGGTCACCGCCGAGGGTTCGGACTCACTCGATTTCGCAACCATTCAGGCACAGCACATCGACGCCTACCGCGCGCACCATCGACACCCCGAGAAAGCCCGGGTGTCACAGGGTTTGGTCGTGATCCCGACCGACTCGGCCACACCCGAGCAAATACGGAAGTACCGGGCCTACGCCGCGGCACGTTTCGACCGGACGCAGTCCCCGCAGGGCCCGCGCAAGATGCTCTTTGCCCCCGACATCGTCGGCACCTCGGACGAGATCGCCGATGTGCTGTTCTCCCATGCGGGATTCCAGCGGACGCAGGAGACAACCTTTGCGTTGCCGTTCTCGTTCGACGATCCCGACTACCTGCAGATCCTCACCGACATGGCCGGGCACCTCGGCCCGAAGCTGGGGTGGACACCCGCAGCCGGTTGATTGAGCCGCCCCCATCACGCCGCGGCAGACCGATGAGTTTTCGGCATCGGTGCGGTCAGACCCGATGTAGGGATCAAACCTTCAACGGCGGGCCGACCCGTCAGAAAGGTGTCGAGACCATGTCCGATGACACCGCGCAGATCCGCACACTCATCAACCGTTGGGCCGAGGCGATCCGCGCCGGCGACCTGGACGCGGTTGTCGCCGACCATTCCCCCGACATCGTCATGTTCGACGTTCCACCGCCGGACAACGGCGTTCGGGGTATCGACGAATATCGGCAGACGTGGCCCGAGTTCTTCAAGTGGCAAGCCTCCGGGGCAACCTTCGACATCGTCGACATGAGCGTCACCTCCGGTACCGACGTCGCGTTCGCGAACATGTTGCTGCGCTGCGGTACCGCCGAAGACCTCGCCGAGAATCCCGATCGGCGACTACGACTGACCATCGGGTTGCGCAAAGAGAACGGCCGCTGGACGGTGACACACGAGCACCATTCATTTGCCATGGACATCGAATAACAACTCTGGAGATCACCTTCTGCGTCCGCAACCGTTCAGTAAAATCACTGGACGTGATCGGCCACTGCGATAAGGGGACACCCGATGAAATCAGTGAATCCGTACTTGAACTTCAACGGCAACACCGAGGAGGTTTTCACGTTCTATCAGTCCGTGTTCGGTGGTGAGTTGATGCTGGCCCGCTTCAGCGACATGGATTCCGGCGACATGGAAATGACCGAGGAACAGAAAAATGGCGTCGCCCACGTCGCGTTGCCCCTCGGTGACAGCGTGCTCATGGGATCCGATGTCCCCGAGCAGATGGGCACGGTCTCCGCGGGCACCAACTTCATCGTGTCGGTCGAGGCCGACAGCGCCGACGAAGCCGATCGACTGTTCGGCGGTCTGTCCGCAGGCGGTGACGTGTCCATGCCGCTGGGCAAGGTCGAATGGGCCGAACGCTTCGGCATGTGTACCGACAAATACGGCATCCAGTGGATGGTCGGCTACACCGGCAACGTCGAATTCGGCAACCCGTAACCGCGGCCGGGCGCCCGGTCAGCTCTTCGACAACTCCGGCGTCTCGAACTCGCCTGCCTCGTCTTCGTCGGTCTCGATGGGTCCGGTGAACTGGCTGTTGTACAGGCGGTAGTAGGCACCGTGGGCAACGAGGAGTTCATCGTGTGAACCCTGCTCGACGATCCGGCCCTGCTCCATCACCAGGATCGTGTCGGCGTCCCGCACCGTCGACAACCGGTGGGCGATGACAAAACTCGTGCGATCGGACCGAAGTGCGGCCATCGCCTTTTGGATCAGGAGTTCGGTGCGGGTGTCGACGGAACTGGTTGCCTCATCGAGGATGAGCAAGGTCGGCTTCGCCAAGAACGCCCTGGCGATCGTGATGAGTTGCTTCTCACCGGCACTGACGCCGCCACCCTCTTCATCGATGACGGTGTCGTATCCCTGGGGCAGAACCCGCACGAAGTGATCGACGTGGCTGACGCGGGCGGCTTCCATGATCGCCTCGTCGTCGGCGTCAGGATCACCGTAAGCGATGTTGTCGCGGATGGATCCGCCGAACAACCACGAGTCCTGCAGGACCATGCCGGTCCGCTCACGCAGATCATCACGGGTCATGTGTGAGGTGTCCACACCGTCGAGCTCGATCCTCCCGGAATCCAGATCGTAGAAACGCATGATCAGGTTCACCAGCGTGGTCTTGCCCGCACCCGTCGGACCGACGATGGCCACCATGTGTCCGGGTTTGGCCACCAGCGACAGGTTCTCGATCAGTGGGCGGTCGGGTACGTATCGGAATGACACGTCCTCGAAAGTGATGAGCCCCTTGCTGGTGGCCGGCGACTCGGGCATCACCGGATCCGAACTCTGTTCTTCGGCATCGAGGATGTCGAAGATCCGCTCGGCCGAGGCCACCCCGCTCTGCATCAGGTTGACCATCGACCCGATCTGGGTCAGCGGCTGGGTGAATTGCCGCGAGTACTGGATGAATGCCTGCACATCACCCAGACTCAGCGACCCCGCTGCCACCCGCAATCCACCGACCACGGCGATGGCCACGTAGTTGAGATTTCCGAGGAACATGATGGCGGGCATGATGATTCCGGAGATGAACTGCGCTTTCCAGCTGGCGCTGTACAACTTTTCGTTGCGATCGTCGAACCGCCGCTCGACATCCTCCTGCCGACCGAACGCCTTGATCAGTTCGTGGCCCGAGAAGGCCTCTTCCACCTGGCCGTTGAGCCGGCCCGTGTTGGACCACTGCTCCATGAAGTGCGGTTTGGATCTTTTCGCCACCATCGCGGTGACCATGACCGCCAAGGGAATCGTGACGATCGCGATGACCGAGAGCAGCGGCGAGATCCAGACCATCATCACCAGGATCGCGATCACCGTCAGAACGGAATTGAGCACCTGGGCGATCGTTTGCTGCAGGCTCTGCGAGACGTTGTCGAGGTCGTTGGTGACCCGACTCAACATGTCGCCGCGCTGATTGCCGTCGAAGTACCGCAACGGCAGCCGGTGGATCTTCGCCTCCACCTCGGCGCGCAACTCACTCACGGTGCGCTGGGTGAGCACGTTGAGTACACGGCCCATCAGCCAGCTCAACACCGCGGACACGAAGTACAGGACGAGAACCAGGATCAGGACCCAAGCGACGTCGCCGAAGTCGATGCCGACGCCGGGCACGAGATCCATCGACGACACCATGTCGGCAAATGTGTCGTTGCCCTGGTCCCGAAGTGTGGCGACCGCCTGTTCTTTGCTCTGGCCTGCAGGCAACTGGTCGCCGATGACTCCGGCGAAGATCAGGTCGGTGGCATGCCCGAGCAGCAGCGGCCCGACAGCGGTCAGGACCACCGAGGTGACCGCGAAGAGCGCCATCACACCCACCGCCAGCCGGCGCGCGACCAGCATGCGCAGCACCCTCTTGACGGACGGGCCGAAGGACTTGGGTTTCTCCACCGGTACGGCGCCCATCGACGGTCCGCCGCCACCTCCCGGCCGCGTCATGCCCGTCCCTCCACCGACAGCTGCGACTGCACGATCTCCGCGTAGGTCGGGCACGTGTCGATCAATTCGTCGTGCGTACCGATCCCCACGACCGCACCACAATCGACGACGACGATCTGATCGGCGTCGGCGATCGTGGTGATCCGCTGCGCCACGATGAGAACGCAGGCCTCACGGGTTGCCGGACGCAGAGCCGCCCGCAGGCGCGCGTCGGTACTCAGGTCGAGTGCGGAGAACGAGTCGTCGAACAGATAGATCTTGGGTTTTCGGATCAGAGCGCGGGCGATCGCCAGACGTTGCCGCTGACCACCGGACACCGTGGTGCCGCCTTGGGCGACCCTGGTCTCGAGTTGATCGGGCATGTCCCGGACAAAATCGGCTGCCTGGGCGACGGTCAATGCTTCCCACATCTCTTCCTCGGTGGCATCGTCCTTGCCGTATCGCAGGTTGGACGCAACGGTCCCGGAGAAAAGATAGGGCCGTTGCGGGACCAATCCGATTTCCGCCCGCAGCACGTCCGGGTCGAGATCACGGATGTCCGTGCCGCCGACGAACACTTCGCCGCCGGTGACATCGATCAGCCGCGGCACCAGTGAGAGCAACGTGGTCTTGCCCGCACCCGTCGACCCGACGATGGCGGTTGTGGTTCCCGGGCGTGCGGTGAAGCTGATGTCACGCAGAACTGGTTCGTCGGCGCCCGGATATTGGAAACGCGCCGCGCGCAATTCGACAAGCCCGGCATCCGCGCGCATCGGCGTCGGGTCGGTCCGCGGAACCACTGACGATTCGGTCTCCAGCACCTCGTAGATCCGTTCGGCACATACCGCAGCCCGCGGCGCCATCATCGCCAGGAACGACGCCATCATGACGGCCATCAGAATCTGGGTGACGTAGGCGATCATCGCGGTCAGGGCGCCGATCTGAACGCTCCCGTCCTCGATCAGGTGGCCGCCGAACCAGATGATGACGACGATGGTCACGTTGGTGATCAGCAGGACCGACGGGAACATCAGTGCCATCAGCCGTCCGACGTACAGCGACGCGTTGGTGAGATCGTCGTTGGCCCGGGAGAATCTGGCGCGTTCGTGCGGTTCGCGGACAAAGGCGCGGACCACACGGATGCCGGTGATCTGCTCGCGCAGGACCCGGTTGACCACATCGATGCGGGTCTGCATCGCGCGATAACCCGGCACCATCCGGTAGATGATGTAGGCCATACTCACGCCGAGGAAGGGCACCGCGACCACGAGAACCCAGGCCAGTGAGCCGCCAACCCCGATGCCGAGCACGATGCCGCCGATACACATGATGGGCGCGGTCACCAACATCGAGCAGGCCATCACCCCGACCATCTGGACCTGCTGGACGTCGTTGGTCGTTCGGGTGATGAGCGATGGCGCACCGAAGCTTCCGACCTCACGGGCCGAAAAACTGTCGACCCGATGCAGGAGGTCGTGGCGGATGTCGCGGCCGGCTCCGAGCGCGGCGCGGGCACCGAAGTATGTCGCCGCGATCGAGGCGCAGACCTGGACCAGCGAGACCGCCAGCATCCATCCACCGATTCGCATGATGTAGCCCGTATCGCCCTTGGCCACGCCGTAGTCGATGATGTCGGCGTTCAGTGTGGGCAGGTACAACATCGCGGCGGTCGCCACCAATTGCAGTACGACAACACACATCAGCTGGGACCGATAGGCACCCATGTAGGTGCGTAGCAAGCGGGTCAACATGGGGCAGTCACATGTTTGACGTTAGCAAGCCTGCAGATCCATCCTCACCTGGATTATTCGTGAGTCCACGGATGTCCGTTTGCAGAGGCGTCCATGCGGTTCACCTCCCTGGTTCACCTCCACGCCTCACCGAGCCCAGGGCGGCGCGATCACCTCTCCATCTGCGGTGGTGGCCAGCAATCCCGCGGTGGTGCTCACCCACACCGCTGCATCCTCTCCTCCACCATCGATCCTGACCTCACAGTTCGCGCCGACCACGACGACATCTCCGGTCCGCGCGCTCGCGGGGACACCGTCGAGTGTCACCTCCAGATCCCCGTGCAGGATCAGCAGGACCTCCTCGCGATCCGGGCGGTGCGCGACTCCGACCTGGCGAGCCGGAACCTCCAGGCGCCAGGCACAGAGTTGCTCGCTACCCCGGGTCGGATTCACATACGCGCGAAAAGTGCTTCCGTGCATGGAGAAAACCGTGGCATCGGTAGACGGGATGATCGGCATGGGAGGCCTCCTGACTGAGTAATAGACAAGTCACTTGACCATATAGACAAGAAGCTTGTCTGTCGATGGCATACTGCTCCACATGACTGACAGCGACTGGCAATCCGCATCGGCCCTACTGAGGCTGTCGGCGCAATTGGTCGACGGGATACAGGACGGTCTGGCCCGGCGCGGTTTCACCGATGTCCGTCCGGTCCATGGATTCCTCTTCGCCGCAGCATCATCGGGGCCGACCACGGCAACGGACATCGCCGAACAGCTTCAGGTGACCAAACAGGCCGCGGCACAACTCATCTCATACCTGGTCGAGCGCGGCTACCTGACAAAAGAGGCCAGTGCGCTCGACCGCCGCATCCAACTCATCGAACTCACCGCACGTGGACATGCCTGCACCCAGGCGGCACAGGAATCGGCCGAAGAATGTGTCGATTCGTGGCACGGACAACTACCGCGCAAGGATTTCGACGCGCTCGTCAGGTCGTTGAACGTTCTCGCCGGACCCGGACGGCTCCGCCCGAGCTGGTGATCTCAGCTGGTGGTGCGGTCCGAGCGGGTGCAACCCCCAGGAAATCCTCGAGGATCTCCACAACCGTCAGCGGAGCCTCGGCATGCGGATAGTGTCCGACACCGGGCAGGACCTCGAGCCGACTGCCCGGGATGGCCTCATGTGCGGCGTACCCGTGTGCGACCGGGATGATCTTGTCTGCGTCGCCCCAGATGAGCAGCGTCGGCAGCTCCGAGTTCAGGTACAGCCGATTCATCGCGCTGACCGCCTGTCCACGATGATCGACCACCGAACGCAGCGTCCGCAGGAATGCCTGCCGTGTCTCGCGGTCGGCGAGCGACGAATAGGACCGCCATGTCTCAGCGGTCCGCGGCGACTGGATGCCGACCGAGCCCAACCATGACCCGATCTTGTTCCCGGCGGCCAGCACCGGTTTCGGTGCGATGATCGGCAACACGAGTTCGGCGCCGGGCGCTGCCAGGAGCCGCAGGGTCCAGTTGACGTCCGGACCGAGTCCGCCGCTGCCGATCAGGACAAGGCGTTCGCAGTATTCGGGGTGCTGGTAGGTGAATTGCATGGCCACGCCACCACCGAGCGACTGGCCGATGACCGTGACCTTGTCGATGCCGAGTTCACGCAGCAGATCCCGCAGGGTCGCCGCGAACGCACCGAGCGAGTAGTCCCCGCGCGGTTTGCCGGACTCTCCGTGGCCGGGTAGATCGGGTGCGATCACACGGTGGGTGCGGGCCAGGAGGGGCGCCACCGCCCGCCAGGTCGTCGAACTGCCTGCCATCCCGTGGATCAGCAGGAGTACGTCGCCGCTCCCCTCGTCCTGATACGCAATGCGCTCGCCGTGCAGGTCTATGTGGTGGAGTTCGTTCATGTCGCCTCCCATTGGGTTACTGCGTGACCCGGAACCAGACATTTGTCGGCTGTGGCGCGTGGGTGGGTCTGGTTCGTGCCGGCTTGACCGGGATTGACCCCCGGAGCATCGAACAGCCTGACACTCCTCACCCAACAGTATGGGCGCAATACGGGCCAGCGGCTCATCGACCTGCCTTCGCGAGTTCCGGATGCCCGGTCCAGGTCGTCGACAAACGTGATTCCCGACATACCTCCGCCCACCGCGGGCAACCGGATATACGAAGACGAGCCGCATATTGCAGCTCGTCTTCGTATATCCAGCTGGTTTTGCAGCTGGGTGTCGTGCGGTAGGTCAGGCGTCGACCAGATCGCGCGGTGGCGTGCCACCCTCGCGCATCGGATCTTCGTCGGCCGCGATATCGATCGTCTTGCGCAATGGGCGGTTCGGAAGGAACGCCACTGCGATCAACGCAACCACGGCTGCGGCCGCAGCGATCAGGAAGATCGCACTGGTGGCGTCGCCGTAGGCTGCTCGCACAACCGTTTGAACCGGATCGGGCAATGCACCGATGTCGAGATTGCCTCCCGACGAACCGCCCTGGATGCCCAGTTTGGACAAACCTGACGCCGACAGATCGGCGACGCGGGTGGCCAACACCGAACCGAGAACCGAGACACCGACCGCGCCGCCGAATGTTCGGAAGAACGCGACGTTGCTCGAGGCGGCGCCGATGTTGTGAACACTGACCGTGTTCTGGACGACGAGGACCAGGTTTTGCATCAGCATTCCGGTGCCGAGTCCGACGACCATCGTGAACGCTCCGACGAGCCACAGGTTGGTCGCGTGATCGATGGTCCCCAGCAAGCCGAAGCCGATGATCAGCAACGTCGAACCGACGAGCATGTACGGCTTCCACTTACCGAAGCGACTGATCAGCTGACCCGAGCCGACCGATCCGATCAGCATGCCCGCCACCATGGGTATGGACAGCACGCCTGCAAGTGTCGGCGAGAAACCGCGTGCGGTCTGGAAGTACTGGCCGAGGAAGGTCGTCGCACCGAACATTCCCAGACCGACGGCAATCGAGGCGATGATGGCCAGGCCGGTGGTCCGCTCGACGACGATCTTGAGCGGGATGATCGGCGACTTCACCTTGGACTCGACCATCACGGTCGCCAGCAGCAGCAGTACACCGCCGGCGACGTACATCGCGGACTCCTTGGAGAGCCAGTCGTAGTAGCCGGCCTTGCCCGCGAATGAGACCCAGATCAGCAGGACGGAGATCCCGGCGGTCAGCAAGGTGGCACCGAGCCAGTCGATCGAGACGTCTTCCTTGCGATCGGTCTTGATGTGCAGTGTCCTCTGCAGGAGGAACAGCGCGATCACCGCGAGCGGCACGCACACGAAGAAGCACCAGCGCCATCCGAGCGGACTGTCGACGATGACACCACCGAGGATCGGACCACCCGACATCGACACGGCCATCACTGCACCCATGTATCCCGAATAACGGCCACGTTCACGGGGCGAGACGATGCTGCCGATGATGGCGACGACCAGCGCGGTCAGACCACCCATACCGACACCCTGAATCACGCGCGCTGCCAACAGAATCGGAACATTGTGTGAAAATCCGGCGATGATCGACCCGACGACAAAGATCACCAGCGAGCTCTGGACGAGCACCTTCTTGTTGAAGATGTCGGAAAGCTTGCCCCAGATCGGGGTCGAGGCCGCGTTGGCCAACAGCGCTGTGGTGATAACCCAGGCATACGCCGTCTGTGAGCCTTTGAGGTCGCCGATGATGGTCGGCAGGGCCGTCGCGACGATCGTGGTGCTGAGCAATGCGGTGAACAGACCCGCGAGGAGCCCGATCATCGTCTTGAGGATTTGTTGATGTGTCATCGCCAGCGGATCGTGCTTCACCGCCGCCGTCGTCGAGCTAGACATAGATTTCCTGGCTTTCCTTGCGATTGGACGCGGGGTGATTGGACGTCGGCTCTGACGGTCCGGTCCGATGCGTGTGTTCGTTGAACGATTGTTTGAGTCGTTGCACCGCGACCCTTGCGACTTCGGCGTCGGCTTCGGGCCAGTCGGCGAGCACCTTCTGGAGTTCACGAGCGCGCGTATCGCGGTTGCGGTGCAACAGTTCGTGCCCGGCCGGCGTCAGCGATATCTGGGTCGCGCGGCCGTCTTCGGGATCGGATTGCCGGACGACGTACCCGCCGTTGACAAGTTCGGTGATGTGACGACTGAGCGCAGATTGACTCAGACACAGGTCCGTGGCGAGTTCCGTCTGCCGGCAGGGTTCGCCAGCGGCCAGTGCCGACAGCACGCCGAGACCGCCCTGGTGAATCTCGCCGTCGTCTTCGGACGCAAGCGCTCTGCGCATCATCCGACCGAGCAGGTGTAGATCGACTATCAACGCACGGGCTGTCTCAGTGGACATGGCCATCGCGACCCCCCCTTTACTAATTAATTGCGCTACGCAACTATATGTAAGTTGCATGTAGAAATCAACTAAGTGCACATGGCAGATATTCCTGCCCCCTATGCAGAGCGGGACCGTGAACCGGCCACCCGGTCCGCGGTCCCGCTCACCACGCGTTGTTCAGAGGCAGCCGACGCCCGTCATGCGGTGACCACACTCGGAACGATGTCGTAGACCTCTTCTGCCGGAACCGCCATCACACGGTCCGCCATTTCCTGCTTGACCACGACCAGACGCGCGTCCTCTTCGGCGCTCCGGGTGGCCTTACGCGAGAGGGTGATGTACTCGTCGACGACGAATCCGTCCCGGATCACGAGCGTGACGCTCTTGCCGCGATATTCGAGTTGGAAGACGTAGATCTCCATCGTCATACCGCGTTCCGGCCGCTTCAGGGTGCCGTCGACCGTGTACCGACCCTCGGTGACCGCCCGGGTCACGAGTTCGAAAGTGTCCCGCACACCGGGGCCACCGTGTGAGGTTGTCACCACTATCTCCCGCCGTTCGACCGGCCCATCCTTGGCCAGCGCAGGCAGCGCTCGTTCCAGAACTTTGTAGGCGTGCGCAACGCCACCTGGCGCGAGTGGACCGTGATAGCGCAGCGCGTCGTCGAATCAGAACTCGAGCATGGTGCCCTGGTCGATCACTTCGAGGGAGTTCGTCATGGTGCGGTTCTCACAATCTTGTCGAGCGCTTCGGCAGTCCGGCAAATCCCCGCGTCAGCTTACTGTCCGTATTCAGCGATCGCTGTCGCCGGTCGAACTAGTCGCGCGCAGCCTGTCGCGGATAGCCGCGGCGTACGGTTCTGTCGAGAACTCCGAGCGTGCTGGCCAAGGAGTTGGTGTGGATCACCGGGAAGATGTTCTTCTCTCGCCATTCCGGATGGATGTCGGACCAGTCGTAGAACGAGATGACCTTGGTCGCACCGTCGGCCGCCGGTTCGAGCCGATACCCGTAGACGTGACCGATCTGCGGTCGCAGACGACCGAGAATCGTCCAGGAGACCTCGACGTCGGGGACGAACGTCTTGATGGTCACCGTCACGTCGTACTCCCCAAGAGGAAAGTCGCCCAACGCTTCCCGGTCCATATGCACCACAAACGAGTCGCCGACAGCACGCACGCGCTCACCGGTCGCGTCCATCAACATCCCCGACGCATCGATCGCGACGTGCCCCTGCGGATCGGTGAGGACGGCAAAGATGTCAGCGGCGGTGGCGCGAATCAAGCGCTCGGATTCGATTCTCTCGGACTGCGTTTGTTCAGTGGTCATACAACAGGCTAGCCAGGCGAGCCGGGCCTGAAACACCCCGCAACGGGGTATTGCCCGATCTTCGAGAGCCTGGCAGCATCAGGTGATGGCTGGTCTACTGAGCGAATCCGACATCACCAAGGCCCTCGCCGACCTCACTTTCTGGTCGCGTTCCGGAGATTCGTTGACCCGCACGATCGAATGTGCGGATTTTCCGGCAGCGATCACGTTGGTCGACCGCGTTGCCGAGGCGGCCGAAGCCGCCGATCATCATCCGGATATCGATATCCGTTGGCGCAACGTCACATTCACCCTGAGCACGCATTCAGAGGGCGGGATCACCGGCAAGGACACCATGCTCGCCCACCAGATCGACGATCTCGCCCCCTGACACACGCCTCCCGCTCAGCGCGCGGAGAGCGCCGCGTATCGGGCGATGTGCTGGTCGGCCGGACCGAACTCGTACTCGATCGCGGTGAGTCGCTTGAAGTAGTGCCCGATCGCCAATTCTTCTGTCATGCCCATCCCGCCGTGCAACTGGACCGCATTCTGGCCGATGAACCGCGCCGAACGTCCGATGGTGGCCTTGGCCGCCGAGACCGCCAATGATCGCTCCACCGGGTCGGCCTCGAGATTGAGCACGGCAAGGTAGACCGCGGCGATGGACTGCTCGACCTCCATGTACATGTCGACCATCCGGTGCTGCAGCGCCTGGAAGCTGCCGATCGCCTGCCCGAACTGCCGACGCTGCTTTGCGTATTCGACGGTGTCCGCCAGCACCTTCCGCATCAGACCCACCGCTTCGGATGCAACTGCCGCGGTGGCCTCGTCGACTGCCCTGTCGATCGACGCCCAGGCACCGCCCTCCGCACCCAGCAGGGCATCGGCGGGCAGTCGCAGGTCGGTGAACGTCACATCGGCGGCTTGACGATCGTCGATCGTGCGGTAGGCGTGAGAGTCGATCCCCGCAGGCAGATCGTCCTGGTCGACATCGACCACGAACAGAGAGATGCCGTCGGTGTCCCGCTGCGATCCGGAGGTGCGGGCGGTGACCAGGAGATGGTTGGCCAGCGGCGCGCTGGTCACCACCGTCTTGACCCCGTTGATCACCCACTCATCGCCGTCTCGGCGTGCCGTGGTCGCCACATCGCGGTAGCTGTGACCCGACGTCGGCTCGGTCGCGGCAAACGCGGTGATCGCCGTACCGGCAACAATGTTCTCGACGATCTTCGCGGCCCGGTCGCCGCCTGCCCGCCTGAGCAATCCGGACCCGATCACCACGGTGTCGACAAACGGTTCGACAACCAGCGCGAATCCGAGAGCCTCGGTGACGATCATGAGCTCGACGGGACCACCGCCGAGTCCGCCGTCCTCTTCGGGCAGGGTGGCACCGAGGATTCCGAGCTCGTCGGCAAAACCTGCCCAGATCGCCGGTTGCCAGCCGGCACCGGTCTTGGCCGCTGCGCGACTGCTCTCCAGGCCATATCGCGTGGCCAGGAACTTGGTGAGTCCGTCACGAAGTAGTTCCTGCTCTTTTGTCAGGCTGAAGTCCATCAGAGCCCCAATGCTGCTTTGGCGAGAATGTTTCGTTGAATTTCGTTGCTGCCGGCGTAGATCGAGCCCGCCCGGTCGTTGAAGTAGCGCAAGGGCGCCACCGCCTGCCACTGCTCACCACTGACATATCCGCCCGCCGGTTCGGAGAACTCCGCGATCGGGCCACCTGGTCGGGCAGCGTGCGGCTGGTACACCCGCCCGCGTGGTCCCGCGGCCTCGAGGGTGATCTCGGTGAGCTTCTGGCTGAGTTCCGTCGCGAGCACCTTCAGCATCGACGACGCCGGTCCGGGATCCTTACCCGAGGCCATCGCCGACAAGGTTCGGTATTCGAGGATCTCGAGGACCTTCGTCCGGATCTCGGCCTCGGCGAGTTTCGCGGAAAACGCCGGATCCTCGATGAGCGGACGGCCATCGGGTCCGGGCACACCGGCGGCCGCCGTGGCCGCCGACTCCGCCATGACCTGTAGCGCGGGGGCCGCCGCTGCCCCACCACGCTCGAAGACCAACAGGTATTTCGCGACGGTCCAGCCGTCGTCGATCTTGCCGATGACGTTGGACTTCGGCACGCGTACGCCATCGAAGAAGACCTGGTTCTGGACCTGTTCGCCCGACGTCATCACCAACGGGCGGACTTCGATGCCCGGTGAGGTCATGTCGATCAGCAGGAAGGTGATGCCCTGCTGCTTCTTCTCATGCTTCGATGTGCGGACCAGGCAGAACATCCAATTCGCCTCGGCCGCATGGGTTGTCCAGATCTTGCTTCCGGTGCAGACCAGATCGTCACCCTCGTCGACGGCCGCCATCGTCAGTGACGCCAGATCCGAACCCGCCTCTGGTTCCGAGTACCCCTGGCAGAAGAACACCTCGCCGGTGAGGATGCCCGGCAGGAAGAAGTCTTTCTGTTCCGCGGTCCCGAAGGCGGCAATGGCATGCGAGACCATCCGAATACCCATGGGCGACAGGGACGGTGCACCCGCCAAGACGGATTCACGGCTGAAGATGTAGTGCTGGGTCAGACTCCAGTCGCACCCTCCGTGTTCGACGGCCCAGGCAGGCGCCGCCCATCCACGCTCGTTCAAGATGCGCTGCCACTCCATACTCGCCTCATGCTCGGAGTAGACACTCGTCATGAGGCGACCCGCCTGGCGCAGATCGGGCGTGAGTTTCTCGTCGAGGAAGGCAACCACCTCGTCCCGGAAGGCCGCGTCGGCTTCTGACCAATCCAAATCCATGTGTGCTCCCCCGCATTGCTCCGTCTCGGTTGACCGACACGGCCACCAGAGACAAAATCTACTTATGTCTCAGGGAGCCGTCAACGGTCGCGACGCGGCGTCTTCACGCCCGACCCGAGACGACGTCATCGATCTCGCCCACAGCTGGTTTCGCGATGGCCGGCGGGTCGACGTCCAGCAACTGTCCCGCGAACTCGGTATCGGCCGCGCGACCATCTACCGGTGGTACGCAGGCCGTGAGGTGATCATCGGAGAAGTCGTGTGGCGCATCGTCGCCGAGGCGTTGCGCCGAGTGGAGGACCGCGAGGGATACCCCGCCACCGTCGAACGATTTGTGCACAATTTCGGCGAGATGGCCACGGCCGTGCGCAGTTACCGCCCACTCTCACGTTTTGTCTCCGACGATCCCGAATATGCGCTGCGCGTACTCAGCACTCGTTACAGCGTGGTTCAGGGGCGACTCATCGAGTGGAATGTGGTGCGGCTACAAGCAATTCCCGAGATCGGACCGCACGTCGACATCACCGCACTGGCATATGCGATCGTGCGCGTCGGCGAATCGTTCATCTGGAGTGACATGATCACCGGCCAACCGCCCGCCCCGAAGCAGGCAACAGCGATGGTCGAACTCCTGCTGGCAGGCGCCTGTTCCACCACTGCAAGTCGCCGACCACTCACGAGCAGCTAGCGATACCAAACGAATAATGCCTGGTCCAGGCAGTGTCATTCGGCCAAAGCGGACATTTACGGTGTTAGGCTCGCTCAGATCCAGGCCTAAGCCCGATACCTGACGGCTCCCCTGGCGAAAGGCGAACCAGGGTGCAGAAATACCACCGCAGGCGGGCGAAGCTGTGGACGCTCAACATTGCCTTGATCGCGCTGATCCTCACGGCCTGTGGCGCCGAACGGCCCGACGTCCTTCTGGGCTATGTACAGCCGGCTGATCCGAACGCCGCCGCCGCCGTCGACCGATCCGGTTCGGACACGGGCACTTCCGACAACGGCGGACCGGTGCGAACCGAGAGCAATGTGCCGATGAGGAAACTGGTTGCCGGAGAAAAGCCACCGCAGTTCGTCCTCTTCTCGTTCGACGGAGTCGGGGTGTCGGAGAACTGGGACCTGTTCCTCGAGACCGCCAAGGACGTCGACGCCCGCTTCACCGCGCTGATGACCGGCCTGTACTTCCTCACCGACGACAACAAATCCGAATATCAGGGCCCTGGATACAAACCGGGTGAATCGGCCCTGGCATTCGGTGGCACCGACGAAGAAGTCATCGAACAGGTCGAGTACCTGAACAAGACCTGGTACGACGGTCACGAAATGGGCACCCACTACGTAGGACACTGGTGCGCAGGCACGAAGAATCCCGGCAAGGACTGGTCGACCGCGGAGTGGAACCACGAACTCGATGAGTTCTTCCACCTGATGAGTGACTGGAAGACCATCAACGACCTGCCGAATGCGCCCGACCTCGCATTCGGAACCGATGTCGTCAAGGGTGGACGCACACCCTGTCTCGAAGGCGGTATGGGTCAACTGTTTCCGGCTCTCGGCGCGCACGACATGACCTGGGATTCGTCAAAGGCGGCACGCCAACCCGGTGTCTACTGGCCGACCAAGGTGGGCAGTGTCTGGGAGTTCCCGGTTCCGTATACGTGGTCGCCGCCGCTCAATCACCGGCAGACCGCGCTCGACTACAACTACTGGTACACCTTCAACAAGGCAAAAGACCGACCCGGCGACGCCCCGAAGATCCGTGCGATCGTCAAACAGTCGTACGACTACATGTACAAGCGGGCATACGAGGGGAATCGTGCCCCGCTGGTCATTGCCAACCACTTCAACGACTGGAGCGGGAACGCCTTCAATCCCGCCACCGCGGACTTCATGAGCGAGGTCTGCGACAAACCCGAAACAATCTGTGCGACATACCAGGACGTCATCGCCTGGATCGAATTACAGGATCCGGGCGCATTGGAATCATGGATCGCCATGCCGCCGGTCGCGGTGGACGCCACCAATTGATTCCCTTTCCACAATGATCCCGATTCAGCAGTCCTTCGATGAAAGGCACCCCATGCGTCACCACTTGTCCGGCCCGGTCGGCCTCCTTGCCGCACTCGCCCTGTTGCTCACCGGATGTTCGGACGACAGTGGCACGGCTGAGCCGACCTCATCCGTGGCCGTCGCCCAGGATTCCGCCGTCCCATCACTGGACGAGATCACTGTCCAACGGATCGACTACCCGACGCTCGACGGCACAGACCCGGAGCAGAATTGGGGCGACCTCTACCTGCCCGCCGGTCCGCAGGAGGTCGACGCCATCCCACTGGTCGTCCTGATCCACGGTGGTGCCTGGCAAGCACAACTCGGTGCCGGTCTTTTCGATCCGCTCGCCCGCGACCTCGCAGGCCGTGGATTGGCGGTCTACAACATCGAATACCGACGGGTCGGATCCGGCGGTGGCTGGCCGACGACCTTCGAGGACGTCTCGCAGGCACTCGACAACGTCGTCGAGATCGACAAGAAGTACCCGCAACTCGAGACCGACGACGCCTTGGTGGTCGGGCACAGCGCCGGAGCGCAACTCGCAGTGTGGGGTGGCACCAGACACCGTCTCGACAGCCGGGAGGTGGGTGCAAATCCGAAGTTCCGGCCCACCAAGGTCATTTCGCTCGCCGGACCGCTGGACATGGTGCAGGCGGTCCGCAACGGCGACGATCGGATCGTGACCGCGCTCGGTGGTACCCCCGCCCAGTACCCCGACCGCTACACCGAAGTCGACCCCATCCAGAACATCGACCCCGGGACCCCGGTGATAGCAGTGCACGGCACGAAGGACACCACGGTGCTGCCGTCGCTGTCCCAGCGTTATGTGGACGCGGTGCACCGGGAAAACGGCAGTGCACAGTTGGTCCTTTTCGAAGGCGAGGACCACGGTTCGATTGTCACGTCGGGCCGACCGGTCTACACGCGCGTCCTCGACATCATCACCGACGCGGCCGACAAAAGTGCAGACCAAGTCGCCGAATGAGCGATCTGCCCGTCACTTCACGACTGCGGTGAAGAGCAGGTACTCCCACTCCATCACACCGTCATCATCAAGGGCATTGCGGGCGAGGTCGGCCAAACCGGTGTCCAGAGCCGCTGTCGCCTCAGCGTTTTCGGCGTTGGCCTTGTAGACCGCAATCGTGGGACCGTAGGTCGCCTTGAAGAACTCCCGGAACTCTTCGGGGGTCTCGAAACGGTCCACCTTCAATGTCTGCCTCACCGCGGTGACGTCGGCAATCCGGTCGCCGAAAAGCGTCCGTACGTGGTCCTCCTGACCCCACAACGGCGGCGGCTGGGCACCGGGAGGTGGTGGCGGTGCATATGCCTTCATCGTCGCGAACATCTGGCCGATGAACCCCTGCGGAGTCCAATTGATCAGCCCGATCCGTCCTCCGGCGCGGCAGACCCGGACGATCTCATCGGCGGTCTGTTGGTGGTGTGGCGCGAACATCGCACCGACGCATGAGATCACGACATCAAAGCTGTTGTCGTCGAAAGGAAGTGCTTCTGCATCTGCTTCCCGCCACGTGAGTTCGACCTGGCGTTCGGTGGCCAGTTGTCGCCCGGCCGTGAACAATTCGGGGGTCAAATCGCCTGCGACCACCGCGGCACCGGTTTCGGCAGCGGGGATGGCTGCGTTACCCGAACCCGCGGCGACGTCCAGTACGCGCTCGTTTGCGCGGATTCCCACCGCGTCGACCAGCGCCGGACCGAGGTTTGCGATCACCTCGGTGGCGACGGCTGGATAGTCACCGGACGCCCACAGCGCTCGGTGCTTGATCTTGATCGGGTCTGGGGTTGTTGTTCGTGTTGCCATCGCCGGACTCCTTGGTCTGAGGTAACGGTTTGTGGATCTCTGACGTCTTCGATGTTGCAACCACCTCGCTGCGTCTTCCAGTTCCAGATCTGTATCGGTTCAGGTTCTGAATCTGTACTGGTGTGTCGAACGGACTGGGTGTGTACTGGCAAGGACAACGCAAGGAGTCCCGATGTCTGGATACGGTCAGTTCTGCCCCGTCGCCAAGGCCATGGAGGTTCTCGACGAGCGGTGGACCCTGCTGGTGGTGCGTGAACTGCTTGCAGGCAGTAGTCATTTCAACGAACTGCGGCGTGGGGTCCCGAAGATGTCCCCGGCGCTGTTGTCGAAGCGACTGCGGACGCTCGAACGCGCCGGGATCATCACTCGCGAGATCGATGGCGGCAGAACAGAATATGCGCTCACCGAGAGCGGGAAAGAGTTGTCGACAGTCGTCCAGGCGCTCAATTCGTGGGGCATGCGCTGGATCGGTGAGCTCGGTGAAGCCGACCTCGACCCGCACCTGTTGCTATGGGACATTCGCCGCACCGTCCCCGTCGAGCAGTGGCCGCGCTCGCGGACGGTGGTGGCCTTCCGTCTGGCCGGAGTCCCGGCCAAGGCGTCCCGGTGGTGGCTGGTGGTGTCCGGGGGTGACGTCGATGTATGCGACTACGATCCCGGTTTCGACATCGATGCCACCGTGGACGCGACGCTGCGGGACCTGACCGCGATCTGGCGTGGCGATCGCTCCTGGAACGCTGCGCTGAAGTGCGGCGACGTCGAGATCACTGCCGCGCGCGACATCCGCAGTGGGATACCCGACTGGATTGGTCAGGGCCAGATGTCACGGATCCCGCGGCCGGTCTGAACCGTAAGCACTGGCCGGCGCCCTCAGTGCGTCAGAGAATCGAGACCTCTTCGCCCACCTGAATGGTCCGCGCAACGAGATCGTCGACAACCTGCCTGGTCAGCCCACCGTCCCGCGAAGCGTTCCGGGGATCATTCAGCAGGCGCCGAACAATTCCTTCGCCGATGATCGTCAGCCGCCACAGGGCCATCGTGTGCCAGTACCCGATCTGGCCGACGTCCCGTCCTGTCGCCTCGGCGTAGGCCTCGATCAATTCGGCACGCTTGGGAAAGCCCGGTGCGGTGGGCACCGTGAAATGCCCGGTCAATCCGTCACCGGATTCCGGCCAGAAGGCGAGCAGGTTGCCGAGGTCGGCCAGCGGCTCCCCCAGCGTGCACAACTCCCAGTCGACGACACCGACCACCTGACCGTGTTGCGGCGATGTGATGACGTTGCTGAGGTGGTAGTCGCCGTGCACCAGCGTCAGCTCGGCCTGCTCGGGAGTATGGTCCGCCAAAGCCTGTGCCACAGAGGCGATCTCCGCGACCTCACGGGTTTTCGAATGGTCCCATTGCGCACTCCAGCGCTTCAGCAACCGCGCCGCATAGGGTTTGTGACTGGCCAGATCGGACAGCCCGGTGGCGTCGAGGTCCACCGCGTGGATGGTTCCGAGTGCGCGGGGCAGGCTCAGTCCGATCTGGCGGCGCTGGTCCACCGACAAAGCTGCCGCTGCCTCCGGATTGTCGATGACCGCACCGTCGATGAAGCTCATCAGAACCAGCGGCGCATCGGTGATCGCGGGATCAGAGGTGGTGGCGATCATCTCCGGCACCGGAACCGCGGTGTCGTGCAGTGCCGACATGATCCGATGCTCACGCAGTACGTCATGGGCCGATGCGAGCAGCGTGCCCAACGGCGGCCGTCGCAGGATCCACCGGGAGCCGGCTGCATCCTGGACCCGAAACGTCAGATTCGACTGACCGTTGCCGACGCGGTCGAACGTGATGGGTTCTACGGCGCCGATTCCCAGACCGGTGATCCAGGTGGAGACGGCGTCGGTGTCGATCCCGACCACACCACTCACGACTGTGCACCGATCTTCCGGTACCGACCGAGTTCCTGACGCGCGATCGTCCGTTTGTGTACCTCGTCGGGACCGTCAGCCAAGCGCAGCGCCCGCAGATGGGCGTACATGCTCGCCAGCGGGAAGTCATCGGAGACGCCACCACCGCCGTGGACCTGAATCGCGCGGTCCACGATCTTCAGTGCCATGTTCGGGGCAGCCACCTTGATCGCGGCGATCTCGCTGCGGGCCGCTTTGTTGCCGACGGTGTCCATCATCCACGCCGCCTTCAGCGTGAGCAGACGCGCCATCTCGATCTCGATCCTGGCCTCGGCGATCCAGTCCTGGATATTCGATTGCGCAGCAAGCGGTTTCCCGAAGGCAATGCGCAGGGAGGCTCGGGTGCACATGAGTTCCAGAGCGCGTTCGGCCATGCCGATCGCTCGCATACAGTGATGGATACGGCCCGGTCCGAGCCTGGCCTGCCCGATCATGAACCCGGCTCCGGCGCCCGCGAGCACGTCTTTGTCCGGCACCCGGACGTTTTCGAACAGGACCTCGGCGTGGCCTTCGCGGTCGTGATAGCCGAAAACCGGAAGGTTGCGCAGCACTGTGACTCCCGGCGCATCGATCGGAACCACCATCATCGACTGCTGCGCGTGCACCGCCGCGTACGGATCGGTCTTGCCCATCACGATCAGTACCTTGCAGTTGGGGTGCAGGGCATTGGACGTCCACCATTTGCGGCCGTTGAGGATCCAGTGGTCACCGTCGGGCTGCATGCTCATCTGAATGTTGGTGGCATCGGAACTGGCCACAGCGGGTTCGGTCATCGCGAACGCGGAACGGATCGTCCCGTCCAGGAGCGGAGCGAGCCATTTCTCTTTGTGCTCGTCGGTACCGAACAGACTGAGCACTTCCATGTTGCCGGTATCCGGAGCCGAGCAGTTGCACGCCTCGGGTGCCAGCAACGCACTGTGACCCATGATCTCGGCCAGCGGTGCGTACTCGGAGTTGCTCAGGCCCGGTCCGAACCGGGGGTCGGGATGAAAGAGGTTCCACAGGCCACGTGCTTTGGCCTCGGTCTTGAGTTCTTCGATGATCGGTGGATCAAAATGCGGGTCGCCGGATGCACGCATCTGCTGGGCATAAACCTCCTCAGCCGGATAGATGTGTTCGTCCATGAAGGCCAGCAGGCGCCCACGATAGTCGGCGCAGCGGTCGGAGTACGCAAAATCCATTGCCACATACCTACATTCGTTGTCGTCGGGCGATTGGCGTCAGTCCCCGTCCGCGACCAGGTGGCGTTGAAAGCGCCGCATGCCTGCGATCCACCGGTCGTAGTCGGAGCCCTTGTTACGGTAGAAGTCCAGAACCTCTGGATGCGGCAGAATCAAGAATCTCTCATCTGCCATCGCTGCCAGCACCTGATCGGCCACATCCGCCGGACTGAGCACTGCACCGGATTCGGTCACCGCCCGCGCAGCCACCGACGCACCTGGTGTGTCCGTCTCGAAGCCCTCGCGTAGCAAAGCGGTCTCAACCCCCATCGGACACAGGCAGCTGACCGCGATCCCCTGATCGCCGTAGGTCACCGACAACCACTCGGCAAACCCGACCGCCGCATGCTTGGTCACCGAGTACGGTGCCGAACCGATCTGGGTCAGCAGACCCGCCGCCGATGCCGTGGACACGAAATAGCCGCTGCCGCTCTCCAGCCACCGCGGAACCAGGATCCGGGCAGCCCTCACGTGCGCCATGACGTTGACGTCGAGTGCCACTTCCCAGAGTGCGTCGGAGGTGTCCAGACCCAACCCCGCGGTGGTTCCGGCGTTGGCGAAAAAGATCTCGACAGGCCCCAGCTCCGCCGCGGCTCGGCCGATCATCGCCTCCAGGATCTCAGGGTCGGAGACGTCACCGCCCATCGCGATCGCGCGGACCGGATGTGTCGCGGCGATCTGTGCCGCCACAGCGTCGGCGGCCGGAGCGTTGAGGTCTGCGACCAACACACTCACATCCGCGGCGGCCAACGCCCGAGCCAGGGCCGCACCGATTCCGGCGCCACCTCCGGTGACAACGGCAACTTTTCCTGCGATCTTCACCCAACCGATGCTAGAGGCCCCACCGTCGAACGGGCCCAAAACGCTGTCGAAGGTGCCGCAATTGCCGCCGGCCGGGTCGAAAATACACTCAAACCCTCGAACCATTGAAGGTCCGTGACCGCGTGATTGTTATTTCCGCCCGCTCGATTGCTATTTCGGCACGGTCGGCGGTTTTATCGGCCGTCCGTGGATTGGGGTGCTATTTGGCGGCGCAGGGTGGCGCAGTCGCGTCTTCGAAAAGCGGAGCGCCCAGGGGTTCGAGATAGACGACATCAAGAATCACCGGCACTTTGCCGAGGTTTTGTCCTTGATGGACATTGTCGTCGCCTGCGGGCTCGTTGATGAGTTGTCCGGTCTTGTAGATCACCGGTTTACAGTCCGGCCCGGGGTGAGTGAGTGTGCCTGCCTGCACGATTCCCACGACTGGACCGTCGTGGTAATGCCAGCCGGTCGTTCCACCAGGGGCAATGGTGATCTGCTTGGCCACGGCATGCAAACCATCGGGAATGAAGGGCAAGAGATCGGCGGGGATCTCGATATCGGCAAGCGTCACCGCGGAAATGCCCTCACCGGGTGTTGCATTCGCGGTGGTCGGCACCATCAGTGCGGCGCAGGACAAGGCCGCCACCGCAGTTACCGACCGGATTAGTTTCATCATCAGCACAGAGTATGCGGGATTACCGCAGCTCACCCGGCTTCGAAAGAAAACAGACATCTCCCCTTGCTTCCGTTATGAGACATATCCGCGCGGGCGCGCGCCTACAATTCGATCGATAATTGTCCGCCTACATATTTCGACGAGCCGAGGAGTGCTGTGACATCGACCGTCCGCCGGGTGCCAAAGATCGGGTTGTTCACCCGCAACGCCTTGGGAACCTCCTCAGCCGAGGCATTCATGATCATTGCGATCGCCACCATCCTGGTTACCAGGGCATATCTCTGGTTGACCGACTACCCGCAGGTCGGTGGCGGAAGCCTTCACATCGCTCACGCCCTGTACGGCGGCGCATTGATGATGCTTGCGCTGCTGGTGAATTGGTGGTTTCTCGGCAACGGGTCACGGATGGCCACCGTGTTGTTCGGCGGTATCGGGTTCGGGCTCTTCCTCGACGAGGTCGGCAAGTTCGTCACCAAGGACAACGACTACTTCTATGGACCGTCGGCGGAGATCATGTACGTGCTGGTGGTTGTCGTGATCGTCATCGGTCGGATCATGAGGGAGATAAGGCCACTGAGCGCGAACGAGAACCTCGCGTCGGCAGCCGCCATCGCCGCCGACGGTGTGGCCCGCGGGCTCCAGGCCCACCGCCGCGAACTCGCTCTACGGATGGTGGAACGAGCGGAGGAACTCGACGCCGACCCAGAGACCGCCCAGAACATCCGCGAACTGCTCATCAGCGCTCCCATCGCATCGGCTCGACTCCACGCACTGCAGCAGTGGGCACCGCGGTTGATTCCGAAATTCCTGCTCAATCCGCGGTGGCTGCCCATCATGTGCTGGTTGCTGGTCTTCTCGGCATTTATCGCATTGATCTTCACCGTTGTCGGGCTGACGGTCGACGGCTCCTACGAGAGCGACAACGTGGTACTCGACCTCGATGGAAGGGACGCAGCCGGCGCCATCTCTCTGGTGAGCGCCATCGCCACATTGGCGCTTGCGGTACCGGCGATGATCGCCCGCAATCGCACCGACAAACTCTGGCCATTGCAGTTCCTACGTTATGCCGCACTGATTTCCACCATGCTCAACGCCTTGGTCGACTTTGCCACCGAGGGGTTCGGGGCGCTCGTGAGCCTGGCGGTCGGACTGTTCACACTGGCGATCATCTCCTACCACCTCGATCTGCGAGCGCGCGCCGCGAGCCCGAGAGCACACGCCGAAGCAGTCGCTGCAGCCGACGAGGCCGACGAGGCCGACGAGGCCGACGAGGCCGAGGAGGCCGACGAGAAGTCCATACCGCCCGAACGCGTCGGCTGACCACCGACCTTCGAAGTAGTGGGCCGGCGACTCTGGCGCGCGTAACTCGTTGCCCCACAGCGAGTACGCCGCATCGGGGCCGTACTATTACTCGAACAAACATTCGACACGTCACGTTCTCCTGGGTAGCCTGGTTGAAAGATTTCGATCAGATGCGCTGGAAGGCATGATGACTGACGATCCATCTGATGACGTGACGGTTGATTCTTCTTCGATTCCGGTGTTGGTGGCCAAGTATCTCGAGCTGGAGTTGTTGCTCGCTGATATCAATGATTATTCGTCGTCGGATATGTCTGACAGTGAGGTCACCGAGATTGTGCGGGTGCATGAACGGATCTCCCGCAAGGTCGAGTTCACCGGGTTGCGTCACCTGTTGGTGGCCTCGGACCGCTCGTCGTTTACCAAGGCGGGGTATTCGTCGTTGTTCGGTTTCGTGCGGCAAGAGTTGCGGTTGACCAAAGGACAAACCTCCTCCCGGATCCGTGGCCTGAAAGCAGTCGGCCGGTTTAACACATGCAGGGTGAAGAGTTGGCGCCGAGCGCGATACCCGCTCGATGGGCCAACAGCGTCACGATGCGCTCAAAGCGATTTGAAAATGCAATCTGCTCGGCAAGTCCCATCGAGGGTTGCCGGCACAGTTGATCATCACGATGACAAACAACAACTCGACGATTGCGCCGGTATCGCCAAAACCGCCTCCGGCGTGGACATTCCGGTTAAAGAGTCCCGAACCTGGCAGCGCGTTCGGACAAGTATTTGGCAGTGTTGGCCAACCACTTGAAACATCGGTTATCCCCTTATTAGAGATATCGCCTTTTCAGCGGCCTTATTCGGGAGTGCTGGGTGGCCGTCACTCGTTCACCTACGCGTTTTTCGCACGTGAAACGCAGAGTTATCCACAGTGTGATCGAGGTTGTCGGTGTCGCAGCTTACGATGGTGAACGGCAGGCTCACCCGGGTCTGCCCAGAGACGCCGAGGCCCTGCCAGAGCGGACTCCGACAGGGCTCGACGCGTATTTGGCGATACTGCTTCAGCCTAATGGGTTATCGGCTCGCTCTGCAGGCGGGTCAGTCACATCGGGGTCGGTGATGTCTTGGTCGCGGCGACGCACCAGGAGGTCTACCCCCTTGTCCGATGATGAGCCGCTCGCGCGTCGATCTGTGCGCGACTTCTGCAAGCACTACGGTCTGACGCGACCTCAGTTCCGGGACTACCGTGTAAAGGCCAAGATCAGGCCCAATGCTCACACCGCCATGCTGTCGGTCGAGGACCAAAAGGCATTGCTGCGCTACGTCAGCGCTGATCGGCGGGAGGCCCAACAGCGAAGCGAGTGGCTCCGACAGGTGGCGACGACTCCCGTGCGTCCCATGAAACCTGTGCCGCCACCGAAGCCGCCGGTCGACTTCGAGGCTCAGATCGAGACCGCGATAGCGTCCTTGATCAAGACTCGCAGGACACTCGTCGAGCTGACCAAGGAGCACATCGCCGACGATGGCGGCGGGCGGTGTGGCGTGTGCAACGAACGAACTCCGTGCCTGACCAAGCGGACGCTGACAAAACTCGACAAAGGTCTCGTCGGCGAGATCGCGGTGTGGGGATCGGGTGGCGGTTCCGAGAGTCTATTGACGTCCACCGACGATCCCGAGCGGCGGCTGAACCTGATCTACGCAGCCCGCAACCGCTGGCTGGAGGCACTGGTCAGGCTCACCAAGGATCACATGAACGAGGACAATCGCAAGAAGTGCGGTGTCTGCAACGTCGACGATCCCTGCGGACTCAAAGCCACCTTCGTGAGGGTCAACCGGGGTATCGCGTATGAGGTCGCGAATACCTACTACATCATGGACGACGAGGAACTCCGCGCTGCGTTCGATCGTCGACCCCGCTACGACTACGGCGACGAACCTGAATCGTTTGAGGCGCAGTAGGCGCACCCCGGTAGCTAGATTCAAAACGGGCTCGTGAGGCCACACCTCGACGCCCCGGTGTTGATCTGCTCGACCGGGGCGTCGCTCTACTTTTCGGGTAGCTCGTTGCTGGGCGGATCCTCCGCGTCGCCCACGAACTCGGTGTAGATCTCAGGATGCGCGTAGCGCAGCACAACCCAGTACAGGTCTTGGGCGCTGTCCTCACCGGAGGTGTCGAGCGCCTGCTTGCGCGTGTGGTCGCTGATGAGTGCCATCTCGGCGAGTTGGGCGACCCGTTCCAGTTCGGCGGCGACAGGCGCTACCTCGATATCGAGCGGGGACTCGAAGTGCCCGCCCTTACCCGGGACCGACGCAACATAGAACCCAGCCTGCTTCTCACGATCGACATCGGCGGGCAATCGGCCTGGCTCGGGCACGACCCCTGTCTCCCATGCGCTGTAGTCACCCCAGAACGGCCCCAGGTCGAGCGCGAAGTTGTCGGTCGCGGCGATCTTGTCGCGGTGGCTGTTCGACACAGCCAGGTGATGCTTCGGGCCGCCCGGGGGTGCGGATAACTCGACCTTCCCACCGCTTTCCCACGCGGTCAACGACGCTGAGTAGACCGCATTAGCCCTAGCCAATTCCTCCTGCGCGAGAACCAGAAGCGAGCGGGCTCGACCAGGAGAATCGTTGTCCAAGAGGGCTTTTGCATCGTCGATCAGTGCAACGACGTTTGCTATCAACACATGCCAATAGCGGCGTGAGTAATCTGCTGTGAGCCGGAGGGTCATGGAGCAATGATGTATCGCACCTCTGACAGAACCTAGCCCACATTCCGCGGGACGACCTTGAAGCTGCCGGGCCGGGAACCGCTCCTGATGCTCGCGAGGGCGAACTCGCGGGCATCGGGCTCGAACTCACGACTCGGCAGAAAGAGCGCCACGTCGACATCGTCCTGGGACGCGGAGCGGTGGGCTGCTCACCAGGGAGGAGCTGGAAAATAGTACCCCGCAACGTGCCCAGCACGTCAACGAAACCTTCGCAGCGGCCTGGCAAAAAATCCTCGCCGAACCGGAACCCGGTATCGAGGACCCTGAACAGGTCGAATAGGACCTAGCCGAGGTCACGCGCCAGTGCTCGACCGGCCGCGCGACCGGAGAAGATGCAACCACCAAGGAAGGTCCCCTCCAGTGCGTTGTAGCCATGGACCCCGCCGCCACCGAATCCGGCGACCTCGCCTGCGGCATACAGACCGTCGAAGGCACTGCCATCGTGGCGGATCACCTGCGAGTCGAGGTTCGTCTCCAGACCACCCAGGGTTTTGCGTGTCACGAGGTGCAGACGGACCGCGATCATCGGACCATATTTGGGGTCTTCCAGGCGGTGCGGCGTGGCCACCCGAATCAGCTTGTCGCTGAGGTAGTTACGCGCGTTACGAATCGCCATGATCTGCATGTCTTTGGTGTAGTTGTTGTCGATCTGACTGTCGCGCGCGCGCACCTCGGCGGCCACCTGGTCGAAATCCAACTGTGGTCCGGGGGTGATCTCGTTCATGCCCGCCACCAGATCTCGCAGATTGTCACGAACCACGAAGTCGGCACCGTGTTCCTTGAATGCCTCGACCGGACCGGTTGCTCCCTTTTTCACCCGCTGCAGAAGCAGTTTGAAATCTTTGTCGGTGAAGTCAGGGTTCTGCTCCGAGCCAGAGAGCGCGAACTCCTTCTCGATGATCGCCTGGGTGAGGATGAACCAGGTGAAATCGTGGCCGCCACGGGTGATCGTCCCAAGCGTGCCCAGCGAGTCGAATCCGGGGAAATTCGGTACCGGCAAGCGCTTTCCGGTCGCATCGAGCCACAGTGACGACGGGCCCGGGATGATGCGGATCGCATGATCGGGCCAGATCGGATCCCAGTTCTGGATTCCTTCGGTGTAGTGCCACATCCGGTCACGGTTGACCACGCTGCCGCCCGCATCTTCGGTGATCTGCAGCATCCGACCATCAACATGGGCGGGCACGCCGGTGATCATGTGCTCGGGTGCCGGACCCAATCGATCGGTGGGCCAGTTCTTCTTCACCAACTCGAAGTTGCCGCCGATGCCGCCGGAGGTGACGACAACCGCCTGCGCTCGAAGTTCGAAGTCCGATTCCCGTTCCCGACTCGACGACACCCCGCGTGGCTGGGTCGACGGGACCAGCACCGTCCCCCGGACACCTACTGCCCGTCCGTCCTCGACAATGATCGCGTCGACCTGATGTCGGTATTTGAAAGTGACCAGGCCCTTGGCCGCACCGGCGAGGACGGGCTCCCGGAAGACCCGGACCACCTCGGGACCGGTACCCCAGGTGATGTGGAAGCGCGGTACCGAGTTTCCGTGTCCGCTCGCCGATCCGGAACCGCGTTCGGCCCATCCGACGGTGGGCATCACCTTCAGGCCCAGTTCGTGAAGGTATGAACGCTTCTCACCGGCAGCAAAATTGACGTACGCCTCGGCCCACTGACGTGGCCAATGGTCTTCACGAGCTCGATCGAACCCAGCCGACCCCAGCCAGTCTGCCCGTGCGAGTTCCACAGAGTCCTTGATCCCGAGTCGGCGTTGCTCCGGCGTGTTCACCATGAACAGACCGCCGAGCGACCAGAACGCCTGTCCACCGAGGTTCTGTTCGTTCTCCTGGTCGACGATGGCCACTCGTTTGCCGGCCTTGACCAACTCGTGAGCAGCGACCAGACCCGCCAGACCCGCGCCGACAACGATCACATCAAATTGCTCGGACACCCGTACACCCCTGCCTGCCATGGTTCATCACTGAAAGGCGCTTCGGAGTTCCTCTACGCCCCCTGTGAGCATAGGGAAGGACTTGCAGTGTGTTGTGAACACGAGCCCTTTGCGTCCATCCAGGTCTCATCGAGGCGCTACGCGGGCGATACTGGACCGGTGGCAACCAAGGATTCTCCGGACGATCCCGACCGACAACGTTTCCGCACGCTGGCCCAGGCCGCCCTCAATGCCGATCGAACTGTGGGACAGATGGATTCGCTCATCGAAGGCCTCGGGTCGGCACTGACCGACTTCGACCGGGCGATGACCGGATTCGACACAACGCTGGAGAGTCTCAGTGGTGCCCTCGATGACTTCTCGGCGACACTGTCCCGGGTGGATGCGATGGTGACGAACATGGTCGGCGTTGTCGAGAGGATGGAGAAGATTGCCGGCCGGGTCGAAAACATCGTCGATATCGCCGAAAAGCTGATGGCCCCGGTCTCGTCCGCCGAATCCATGGTGCGCGGACTGTTAGGACTGCGGCGTCGCGCCTGAAATGAACGATCAGGACGTCTCGGAAGTCGCTTCGCGCAGGTAGTCACTGGGCGTGCGCCCGATGACTGCCTTGAACTCGCGTGCCAGATGGGCCTGATCGGAGTACCCCAGTTCAGCCGCCACATCAGCGATCGTCGCGTCACCTCTGCGTAAGGCCATCGCCGCATCCTGTAGTCGACGCCGCTGGATCAGCCATTTGGGGCTCAGCCCGGTGCGATGCACTGTCAGGCGCTGCAGGGCGCGGGTCGACACGGCGACCGCCGCAGCGAGGTCGGCCACCCGTCGTGGTCCGCCATCGTCCTCGACAAGGTCGATCACCCGGTTGATCAGAATGCCTTCCTCATCAACCGACCATCGTTGAGCCCACCGCTCGTACAACTGAGCCGCCTGCTGGTATCTGTCCTCTGGACTGCGATCTTCAGCGGTCATCGCCGCTCGGACCGAAGCGGTGAGGTCGTCGTCGCCGGGGATGGGCAAGGGCATACCGATCGGCAACGCCGGGCCCGACCGTGATCCGGGGGCCATCGACCGACCGGTCATCACGGTGATCGCGGCCGGACGCAGCAACACCCCGGCAGCCCACCCGCGGCCCTGCAACTTCTGTTCGCTGGTCCCCTGGCTCACGCAATACAGTGCAGCCCGATCAGGTTCGATCACCACATTGCCGCCCGGATGTTCGAGTACCGGCTGCAGCACCGGCATGTCGAGATCCCAGACCGCTATCCACACGTGCCGCAACAGGTCGCCGGGCGACAACGGTATTCGGTGTAGTCGCACGCCGTCGCGCCCGGGATTCAGTTGGCCCCTCGGCGGTGTGCTGACGGGGTCCATCTTGTCGCGTTTGTTCAAGCCTGCCCCCTGCACCCACGGTCAGCATGGATTCCATGACAACTACGACTGCAGCTCACGGACAACACACAGAACACGGTGTGCCACATGGCTTCACCTCCCTGACCCCGTTCATCGTCGTCACTCCTGCCAAAGACGCCATCGCGTTCTACCAAGACGTCTTCTCTGCCACCCTCAGCCAGAGCACCGAGTTCCCCGGACCGGACGGCGAGCAGATCGTCGCCCATGCCGTACTCGACTTCGACAACGGCAAGTTGCAGCTCGGCGATCCCGATTCCCAGTATGGCCTGATCCCCCGACAGTCCGGTGATTCCGACTGCTACTCCCTGTCGGTCTACGTTGCGGATGTCGATGCGGTGCTCGCTCGGGCCATCGAACTGGGCGCGACCGTGCGCGAGCCGGCACAGACGTTTGTCTCCGGTGACCGCTTTGCATCACTCCGCGACCCGTTCGGCATCAGGTGGACGGTGATGACACGGGTCGAGGACCTCTCCGACGAGCAGAGTGCTGCCCGGGTAGCCGAATGGGCGGCCCAACAGGGCGCAGGAGCGTAAAAGCGTTGCCCGTGCTCGGGCAAGGTGGCAGCATCCGCTTCATGATCGAAGATCTGTTCTTCGCCGCGCATGTGGGCTTGCCCCGCGAGGCACCGGGTTCCGAGACGACGACCGAACTCCTGTTTCGCCTCGCTGCTTTCCACACCGCTTCGGCCGGGGATCGTCCACTCCGAATCCTGGACATCGGCGCAGGCACCGGGCCTGCCACCATGGTTCTGGCAGGCCTCGGTGCGCATGTCACCGCCATCGACACCCATCAGCCATTTCTTGACGAACTGGTCTCGAAAACCAAGGCCGCAGGCCTACGCAGCCAGGTGACGGTCTCGAACGTCTCGATGGAAGACCTGAACTACCCCGATCATTCCTTTGATCTGGTGTGGGCCGAAGGTGCCGCCTACATCATCGGCTTCGACAACGCTCTGACGTCGTGGCGCCGCCTTTTGGCGCCGGGCGGTGCGCTGGTGCTGACCGAGGCGGATTGGCTCACCGGGACACCGTCGGCCGGCGCCACCGAATTCTGGAACTCCGCGTATCCGGAAATGCGAACGACCGGCCAAAATGTCTCCGCGGCAATCGAACTCGGCTGGACGGTCGCAGCCACCTATCTCCTGCCCGAGACCGACTGGGATGAGTACTACATCCCCTTGGGCTTGCGGATAGACGAGCTCAGGCAGGAGTTACCCGACGCGTCTGCCGATCTCGACCTGGTCGGTCAGGAGATAAACGTCCGAAGGGACCACGGCACCCACTACGGTTACACCGGGTACGTCCTACTTCCCAGGGAGGTCAGCCGATGAGCGGTCCCGAAACCATTGCCGACAGATATGCCCGCCGCGCCACAACCTTTGCCGCGGTGATCGCCGCAGCGCCGCCGGACCGCTGGTCTTCGCCATCCCCGTGCGCCGAGTGGACCGCGGCCGACGTGCTGCAGCACATCGTGGACATGCAGTCCGCGATGTTCGCTCCCCTGGAGCAGACACTGTCACCGGCACCGACCGTGGACGCCGATCCGCTCGGTGCGTTCAACCACGCCCGCGCTGACATCGAACGGGCCCTTGCCGATACCGCAGTCGCCGAGTCCACGGTGGAGACACCCATGGGGCCTTCCACGTTCGCCGACCACGTCGATGGAGTCGCAAGCGCCGACCTGGTGGTCCATGGATGGGATCTGGCACGTGCGCTCGGACTCGAACACCGAATTGATCCTGCCGAGGTCGAAGCGGCGTGGCAGGGCGTCCAGGACATGCCCGACATAATGCGTGTACCGGAGGCTTTCGGCCCCGGCATCGTCGTGTTCGGACCGATCGTGGACGTACCGGACACCGCTCCCCTCCACGACAGGCTGCTCGGACTGCTGGGCAGGGATCCGCACTGGAAAGCACCGTAGCCGGATCGAATCCCTGCGTAGCCTGGACAATATGGGCATTACGTACACGAGCACGGTCTCCACACCCATCGACGAAGTGTTCGCCTGGCACGGCAGGCCAGGAGCTTTCGCGCGCCTGTCACCACCCTGGGCACCGCCATCACTGGTGAAGGAAGCCGACTCGCTGGAGGACGGCACCGCCGTGCTGTCGTTCGGATGCGGCCTGAAGTGGGTGGCCCGACATCAGCCGACGCGCTTCCACCCACCGAATCAGTTTGTCGATCAACTCGATTCGTGGCCGCTGCGGTTGGTGATGACATGGACCCACCACCACGGTTTCTCGGAGATCGATCCGCAGACCACCAAGGTGACCGACACCGTGGACACCGCTGTCCCGACGGCACTGCTGCGTCCGATGTTTCGTTACCGGCACCGGCAATTGGCCGACGATCTGGCTGCCCACGCCTGGGCGATGCCGTTGGCCGGTAAACCCTTGACGATCGCCATGACCGGCGCGTCGGGACTTGTCGGAACCGCTCTTCGAGCATTGCTGACCACCGGCGGTCACCCCGTCATCTCCCTGGTCAGACGCGCCCCCGAGGGCCCCGACGAACGACGCTGGAACCCCACCGATCCCGCCGACGACCTCTTGGCAGGTGTCGATGCCGTGGTGCATCTGGCCGGCGCGTCGATAGCCGGGCGATTCAACGACGGACACAAATCCGCGATCCGGGACAGCAGGATTGAGCCGACAGCAGCACTTGCACGTGTTGCCGGCATCACCGACCCCGCCCCGACTTTTGTTTGCGCGTCAGCCATCGGGTTCTACGGCTACGACCGCGGAGATTCGGTACTCGACGAAAACTCCTCGCGCGGAGACGGTTTCCTCGCCGACGTCGTATCCGACTGGGAAGATGCCACGTCACCGGCAGCCGCCGCCGGAGCGCGGGTGGTGAACGTCCGGACCGGAATCGTCCAGGCAGCGGAGGGCGGAACCCTGAAGTTGATGCGACCGCTGTTCACCCTCGGACTCGGCGGGCGGCTCGGCGATGGAAACCAGTGGCTGTCCTGGATCGGCATCGACGATCTCATCGACATCTACTATCGCGCGATCGTCGACGAACGACTCTCCGGTCCGGTCAATGCGGTTGCGCCGAACCCGGTCCGCAACTCCGAATACACCTCCGCGCTGGCCGGAGCGGTACACCGGCCTGCGATCATCCCGGTCCCGAGCCTGGGCCCACAGGTCATCCTCGGATCAGAGGGTGCCAAAGAACTGGCGCTGGCCAATCAGCGCGTGAGCGCCGCACGTCTCACGGCGGTGGGCCACCGGTTCCGGATGACCGAGATCGACGAGGTGTTACGTCACCAACTCGGTGGCGACCCCGACCGGCCCGTCACCGAGTCGCGAGTTCGGACTTGATCGCCGAGGCGAACCCGTCGACGTCCTCGGGTGTGGTGTCGAACGAACACATCCACCGAACCTCGGCGGTGGCCTCGTTCCAGGTGTAGAACTTCCACACCGAACGCACCCGCTCCGCCACCACCGGATCGAGCGTGGCAAACACCGCGTTCACCTCGGTGGGCTGGGTGATCGTGAGGCCGGGCGTCCCGTCGAGCAGACCGCGAAGCCGGGTGGCCATGGCATTGGCGTGTGCCCCGGCCCGCAACGCCGTGCCGTCGTCGAACAGCGCCAGCAACTGCGCCGAGACGAAACGCATCTTGCTCGCCAACTGCATGCTGAGCTTGCGGATGTAGTCGGTGCCGGTTACCGAGTCGGGGTTGATGACAACCACGGCCTCCGCCCCCAATGCACCCACCTTGGTCCCACCGAGGCTCACCACATCAACACCCGCGGCAGCGGTGAACTCGCCGAGCGAAAGACCCAGCGCAGCAGCAGCATTCCACACTCTGGCACCGTCGACGTGGACCATCATCCGCTGCCCGTGGGCGTACTCGCAGATGGCCGCGATCTCATCGCGCGAATACAGGGTTCCGAGTTCGGTCGACTGGGTCAGACTGACCGCCAGGGGCTGCGCCCGATGCACATCACCGAACCCATATGCCTGCGTCGCAATGGATTCCGGTGTCAGCTTCCCGTCACTCGTCGGCACCGTGAGGAGTTTGATGCCACTGACCCGTTCCGGCGCACCACCCTCGTCGTTGTGGACGTGCGCGGACTCCGACACGATCGCCGCACCCCATCGGGGCAGCATCGCCGTCAGGCTCACCACGTTGGCGGCGGTTCCGTTGAACACCGGGAACACCTCCGCCCGCGCACCGAACTCGCGGCGGACCACACGTCTGAGCTGCTCGGTATAGGCGTCATCACCATACGAGGGCTGATGTCCGCCGTTGGCCGCCGCCAGTGCGGCGAGCACCTCGGGCAGCATTCCGGCGTAGTTGTCCGACGCGAACGCCCGCCACTGCGGATCGTGTAGCTGATCCGCCGGTTCCGACATGGATGTCATCCACCAAACCTTTCCGTCCTGATCGTGTTCGCGGGGTATTCCAGGTCCAGCAACCACCGGGCACATTGTTCGACGAACGCTGTCGGTCCGCACACCCGGAACTCCGGCTGTTGATCCACCGGGATCACCAACGATGCCAGTTCATCCGATGTCAGTCGTCCCGGTCGCCGCTGGGCATCCGCAGGCGCACGACGGGTGTACACATAGTCGACCTGCAGACGTCCAGTCGAGCTCAGCTGGTCGAGTTCGGCCCGGTAGTAATCGTTTTCCGGGCTGCGCACCGAGTACAGGAGACTAAACGGCACCGTCGTGCCTGCCTTTTCGCGCTCCCGGATCATCGACATCAGCGGCACCACACCCGAACCACCGGCGATCAATTGCACCGGTGCCGGATCCGCGGGGCGCCAGACGAACCAGCGACCGATTGGTCCGCGAATCTCCACCTGATCACCGACTTCGAGATCTCCGATGAGGTAGGGCGACACCTCGCCGTCGACGAGTTCTTGCACCGTCGTCTCGAGGAAATCATCACCGAACACCCCCGCCACCGAGTACGACCGCACTGCCTGGTAGCCGTCCTCCGCGGTCAAACGGATGTCGATGTGCTGGCCCGGTAACACCCGACCACGGCCGGGCACCTGTAGTCGGAGGGTCCGGGCGGTCGGCGTCTCCATCGACGCCGCGACAAGCATCGCCGGCCGCCAGCCGTTCACCAATACCGTTCCTCTTTCCACGGGTCCCCATGGTTGTGATAGCCATTGCTCTCCCAGAAACCCGGAACGTCCTGCGCCATCTCGGTGAGCCCACTGATCCACTTCGCGGACTTCCAGAAGTACAGGTGTGGGATCAGCAGTCGCGCCGGCCCACCGTGTTCGGCTTCGAGCGGCTCCCCCTCAAAGGTGTGCGCAATCCACGCCTGCCCGTCGAGCACATCCTCCAACGGGACGTTGGTGGTATATCCGCCATGGCAGTGGGCCATCAGGTATCCGTCGGGATCGACCTCATCGCCGAGGAGGACGTCGAGCGACACACCCCGCCACATCGTCGCCAGCTTCGACCATGCCGTCACACAGTGGATGTCAACCGTGATGTCTTGCTGCGGAAGCGACATGAACTCGTCCCACGACCAGCTCTTGCGTTGCCCGTCGAGCAGGCTGACCTCGAAATTCCATTCCACCGGGTCGATCAGCGGTGTCGGACCGGCCGACAGAACCGGGAAGTCACTCGTCAGATACTGCCCCGGTGGGAGTCGTTCGTCCTTTTGTCGGCGACGGGTCCCGAAACCCTTGTTGATGATGGCCATGCCTGCCAGTGTGCGCTGCCGGGCCGCCTGCCGCAGCCCATCATCGACTCAGTCCTCGTGCTGGGCCGGGTTTTCGCGTTGGTCGGTGAGGACCTGACGCAGGCGCTGCGTGTCGTCGGCGGTCCAACCTTCTGGATCGAGGATGGCTGCCCACGAGTTCGCGATATCGGCGTGGAAGGTGTGTCCATGGCCGTCCGGCACGCTGTTGGAGTCGGCCATGTCGGCCGACACCTGCAAAAAGGTCACCAACGGAATCCAGCGAACACTGTCGAGTACGTCGTACCCACGCGACTCGCGGAGCCAGTCCGGCTTACGAAGCGCCAGGCTCGGCGACCACCAGGTGATCGGGTCCGACGGATGCTGCAGGTACACGATCCGCGGCCCCGGCCACGACGCCCCCGGAGACTCGAGATCAGAGGCCCGGGCAACGAACCGCGCCGTCTCCCCATCTCCGTACACCGGCAACCATTGCGGTGAACCGGGTTCCCGGTCGTCGGTCGTCTGTTCCCAGATCTCGTTGGTGTAGGTGGGGCCGATGAACAGTGCACCGTCGGTGCGAGCGGCGATGTCCTCGACTCCGCTGAACGCACTTTCACCACCGAACGAACCGAGGCTCTCGCCGAAGACCACCAGCTTCGGACGTGAATCCTCGGGAAGCGCGTTCCACTTCGCATACACCGCCTCGAACAACGCACGTCCGGCCTGGCGAGCCCGTTCCTGGTCGACGAGGAACGAGATCGGACTCGGCAGGTACGAATACTGCATCGACACCACCGCGGTGTTGCCGTTGTACAGGTATTCCAGTGCGCTGACGGTACTTTCGTTGATCCACCCGGTGCCCGTGGTGGTTCCGACCGCGATCACGCCACGCTCCAGGCCACCGGCACGCACGAGTTCGTCGGCAGCGAGTTCGGCTTCGGGCCGATACCCGTCAGCTGAGGCCAGTCCGGAGTAGGCGCGGATCGGTTCCGTCGCCTGTGCATTGTTGAACGCCGACAGATCTTCGACAGACGGGCCGTTCGAGACGAAGATCCGGCCCTGGCGTCCGAGCGAATCCCACGTCACCAGCGAGTCGGGTCCACCCGAACGATACGTCGACAACGGAGGTTCGGTGTCGGGGTCGGTTTCGTTGTTGATCGCCGCAAAGCTGTCGTTGAGACTCGACATCACCACGCGTGTGACCACACCATTGAGCACACCGACAGTGATCACGACTACCAGAGCCGCAGCGACGAATCCCGCGATCCGTGGCGGCACAACACGACTGACCTTCGCCGACACCCATCGCGTCAACCGCACAAATGCACGCCCGATGGCAACAAACAGCACGAACGCCACCGCTGCGAGTACGACCAGCAGCGGATAGCCTTTCGCCGAAAACGACTCGACGTCCATCAGATCCCGAAGGTCGTGCTGCCAAAGACCAAATGAGACGAGCATCAGAATCGTACCGATCAGCGCGATGGCCGCCAGGGCAAACCAACCGATTCGTTTGTACTTCTCAGGGACTTCGCGCATACCGAGGTAGCGGATCAACATCGAAACAAGCACGCCGAGTCCGTAACCGAAAGCGCCGGACGCACCGCTGATGACACCTTGGAACAGCGCGCTCCGGGGAAGCAGCGAAGGAGTCAACGAGAACCAGATCGCAACCAAGGCAACGACCAGCCCGCCGAAAACATATCGTCCTGGCACAACTTTCGACCAGCGCAGTGTCACTGTGCCTCCGTATTCAACTCACCCGAATGGTGAATCCTCAGAAGCTAGCAGGGGCATCTGCACACAAGCAGAACCGGTTACTTGGTTACTACTTCCTTCTTCTTGCTACGGCCACGCATCATCAGGATGCCGACCACCCAGCCGACGACAAAGATCATCAGCAGGGTGAACCAGAGCGGTGAGGTGACATCGATCCAGAAAAGCGTGATGGATGTCGAATCACGATTCTGAAGCACAAAGATAACCGCGATAATCGCAAGAATCAGGGCAGCCCAGCCGGCCGGCGAGACCTTGGAGAAGATGTTGGAAGACGACGTGCCTGCACTTTTGGACATAACGTGACAATAGTCCGTCGACCGGACAATTCGGCACGCTCCGGATAGACGAAGTTGTGCCAATTTCGCTGCTTGCGCCATCGAAGATTGTTTCGCCGGGCACCGCGTTAGGGTGGCGGAGTGCCCCATCCCAGTTTGCTCTGTATCCACGCGCACCCCGACGACGAGGCGATGTGGACCGGTGGAGTGCTGGCACATTGCGCGCAGCGTGGTGGACGCACCGCCGTGATCACGTGTACGTGGGCAGAAGGAACATTCCGTGGCCGCGAACTCGAGGCCTCGCTGAAACTCTTGAAGGCCGGACCTCCCCTACTGCTCGGGTACGCAGACCGGCCGTTTCCCGAGTCAGCACCAGACCAACCGGCGTTCTGTGATGCACCCTTCGACGAGGTGGTCGAAAAGATCGTCGCCCACATCCGGCGATTCCGGCCGGACACCATCGCGACGTATGACCCACTCGGTGTCTATGGGCACCCCGATCACGTCCTGGCGCATCGGGCGACTGTTGCCGCCATCGGCGCGGCCGCGTTCGGTCAGTTGTATCCGGAAGCGGGTGCACCGTGGCGGACCCGGCTGCTCTATCTCGCGACGATGCCCCACTCGGCCGCCCAAGTGCTGTGGCCGGAGGTTCGCAAAACGGGCGGACCGGCCGGACCGTTGCCGGGGATACCCGACAACACCGTGGACACCACCATCGATGTGTCGGAGTGGCTCGACATCAAATGGAAGGCGCTCCAAGCTCACCGCTCCGAAATGGACCGCGGTGGCGCAATGACGATGCTGGCCGAGCTGCCCGAGAAGACCCGCCGCCAGGTGATCCGCAATGAGTGGTTCCTGCGGATACCGTTGGCTGCCGATCCCCTGGACGCCCTGGATTTCTCCGGGCCGGCCGATTCAGCCGACGGACGTCCGTAGACCGCTGGCCCGCAGCACTTTTCGTTCGACACCGGCGCGGATGGACTCTTCTGTACCGATGAGCCGCACGTGGCCGCTGGCCCGGGTGATCGCCGTGTACAGCAGCTCCCGCGTCAGCAATGCGGAGCGATCCGGCGGTATCACCACCGACACCGACTCGTACTGAGATCCCTGGCTGCGGTGAATTGTCATCGCATACACCGGGACCGCCGCCACCAACTGCGAAGGATGCAGCATCTTCACCGCCGATCCGCGCCGGAACGCGACCATCAACCGTCCACCGCTGCTCACCACCACGCCGGTATCTCCGTTGAAGATGCCGGTGTCGTAGTCGTTGGCCGTGACCAACAACGGCTGGCCGGGGTACCAGTCCTGCGCACCCGCGGTCGTCCCGATCCACTCCATCGCCTGCCGAGACCAGTGTTCGACGCCCGATGTGCCTTCGCGGTGCGCACACAGAAGGCGGTGGGTGTGTAGGCCCGCAAGGGCGGTCTGCGCGTCACCCCGTGCACCTGCACGTCGCATCTGATCGGCGGTGGTGACGATGTCATCACGCACCGACCCCAGGTCACCGGGATCGACCAACTCGAACTGGCTGTGCCCGGCCGCGAGCAGATCGATCACCGAATCGGCGTCGCCGTCACGAACCGCAGCGGCCAGACCTTTGATCTGCTCGCCGAACCGGCGCACCTTGGTCAGCCTGATGACCCCTCCCGCCAACCGCGACCTCTCGTCGGCGTCAAGGGCATCGGGATCGCTGCGGTCGTCCACGAGATCCGGTTCGATCAGTGTCTTGAGGATCGGGTTGATCTGCTCGGTGACCGGCCGATAGACCAGATCGGCCAGCACGGCACCGGCGTCGACCGAGGCGAGCTGATCGGGATCACCGACCAAGACCAGCCGCGCCTGGGGCCGCAACGCGTCGAGCAGTCTGGCCATCATGGTCAGTGAGACCATCGACGTCTCATCGACGACCACCAGTTCATGCGGCAGCCGATTGCCCGAATCATGCGCAAATCGACTGCGGCTCCCCGGTTTCCAACCCAGCAGACGGTGCAGGGTGGTCGCGGTGAGGTCGGTTGGCAAGCCCAGTTCATCGGCCTGCGACCGCACCGATTCTTCCAGCTGGGCTGCTGCCCGGCCGGTCGGCGCTGCCAGCGCCACCCGCAAGGAGGGACCGTATTCGTCGAACATCAACGCCAATACCCGTGCGACCGTGTGGGTTTTGCCGGTGCCCGGTCCACCGGCGATCACGGTGGTCCAACCGGCACTGGCCAACGCGGCAGCGATCCGTTGCCGATCAGGTCCCTCATCGGGAAAATGCCTCCGCAGACCGGTGAGCAGCCGATCGGCATTCATCTCCGGGTGGCTGTGTGTTCGGTCGTCGAGGAGTTCACGGATCCGCTGCTCTTGCAGGAAGTACCGCCGCAAGTACAGCAACGGGCCCTCCGGCGTCCGGGCCAGGTGCAGTGGGCGCAGCGGACCGGACGCCGATCCGGTCACCAGCGGACTGACCTCGAGTGCAGCGACGACCGCTGCCGCATCGGGCCACGGCAGCGAATCGGGGTCGACGCCGAATTCGTCCTCGTCGATGGCGACCTCGGACAGCCGGTTGACCTCGACACAGACCGAACCCAATCGCACGGCCCGGACCGCAAGTGCGGTCGCGAGCAGAACATTCGGATCGATATCCGCCTTGCTCAGACCCGCCAGCCGTTGCGCCACATGCACATCGGCAGTACTGAGCACACCGGCGGCGTTGAACGGCACCAGTGTGGGATGGGCATTGACCGCAATCCGCGCGTCGTACTGCACCGTCACAGCTGCACTGTCCTTCCGGCGATCAGATCTGAGACCGCGACGATCAGCGATGCCGGCGGATGCCATTGGAAGACACCACATCCGGCTGGGGTGTCGGGACCGATCATGCCCCGGACGAAGTGGTACTGGGCGCCGGCGAGATTGACCTCGGGGTCGTACCCCGGTAACCGCCACCGCAGATATCGGTGCAGGGCAACCGAATAGAGCAGCGCCTGCAACGGATAGTGCGAGTTGATCATCTCGCGGGCCATCCGCTCCGGCGTGTAGTCGAGCGCACTGAGATCCCCACGTGCGGTCCGGTTGGTCTTGTAATCGACGATGACGAACCGGTTGCCTGGCAGTCGCAGGACTGCGTCGATACTGCCGACAAGGAATCCGCGCAGCGGGGGCGCCTGCACGCCGCGCAGGTGCTGCGGATAACCGACGAGCAGGTCGTCGGCCGCCAGATGGGTGTCCATCAAATCGCTGATCGCGCGCAGCGTGGTCGATTCGTCGCCACCGAGTGGAAACTCGAAGTCGAGCTCGGCCAACCGATCCCTGGTCGCCAGCTGCCCCAGGGTTGTCTCCGGCTGCAACCCGAGCGGTGTCCGCAGGACCGCAAGCAGTGCGGTCGAGAGCACCTCGGGATCGGCCTGCGCCATCCACATCGCCACCGCGTCCCGGCAGCGCGTTGCCACCTCGGCCGCCAGGTCGGTGGCGTCGGTGTCGATGACCTCGAGCACCTCGTGGACCAGGGTTCCGAATGCCGCACCAAAAGGCAGGGTGTTCATCAACGACGGATGCGGCAGGTCGCCTGCCCCGTCGGTGACCGGGACGTCCAGTGGCTCGGTGACCTGCTCGTCGGTCTTGACCTCCGACTCCGGTTCACTGGCCACCGCCGGTTCATGATGCGTACCGGCGACCAGGGCCGAATACGACGTGCGCCGCCAGGTGTGGTCGATGTGGCGGGTGAATCGCGCCACCGCGAGTTCGCCTGTTTCGGCCCGTTGCGGCACCCACGGTAGGTCGCCCTCTGTCCCGTAGTCGGCCGGTTCCACCCGCACCCGGTCGCCGGCGGTCTCGCCCCAGGCCGTCAGGAATTGGCCTACCTTCGCGTCGTCCGGCACCACCGGTCGCGGATCGGGATTCGACCGGTCGCGGCTGAAGAGCAATCGGTGCAGTGGCGACGACCGTGCCGAGGTCCCCGGCGCCCACCACACCACGACCGCCGATGCCGCGCGGGTCAACGCAACGTACAGCAGTCGCAGCTCTTCACCGTTGTCCTCGGTCGCGGAGGCCTCCCGGCGATCGCGGTAGCCGGGTGCATCCTTGCCACCGATGTCGAGCAGTCGCTTGCCCGCCTCATCGTGAAGCAGGAACGTGTCCGGTGAAGGATGTTGCGCCCCGTCCCAGCCATACGGCACATAGACGATCGGGAACTCGAGCCCCTTGCTCCGGTGCACGGTGAGCAGCTGCACGGCCGCGGCGTCGCTGTCGAGGCGCCGGCTCTGGTCAGCCTGATTGCCGGACGTCGGGTCGTTGATCAACTGTCCGAGTCTGCGCACCAATGCGGTCAGACCCAAACCCTCCTCAACCACGGCACGATTGCAGAGCTGGGCCACGTGGGTCAGATCCGTGAGCCGACGCTCCCCACCGACCACGGACAGCACCCGGCCGGGCACGTCGCGAACCCCTGAGAGATGTTCGTATACGGCCGCAAAACCCGACTCGTGATACACGGCGACCAGTTCACGGATCAACGCGCTGATGTCAGCGGTCAGCCCGTCGGCACCGGAATCCAGTTCTGCGGCGGTCCATCCGAGCAATGGCGTGAGTGCAGCCAATCGGATACGCGCGCTTCGGCTGGGTTGTTCCATCGCCTGCAGCAGCCACAACCAGTCGAGCGCACCCTGCGTGCTGTAAACACTGGTACCGCCCGCCAGCACCGACGGCACTCCCCTGCTGTCCAGCGCCGCCTGGATCATCGTGAGGTGCCGATGATTTCGGACGAGAACGGCGATGTCGCCGGGTGCCACCGGACGTTCGCCTCCGGCGCCACACAACGGCGTCCGGGAATTCAGCAGTCGGGTCAGGTCCGCGGCGACATCGTCGGCCACCGAACGTCGCAGCCGGTCGAGCGCGGGGAATCCGCTCTTGCCCATCGGTCCGTGGCCCCGGCGGTTCAGGTAACGCAGTCGCAATGGGATCTGGCCCGGCAATCGCGACTCGGTATGTGTGGCCCCGACCTCATGCACCACGATCTCGGGGCTACCCAGTGCCGCACCGCCATAGACACGGTCGAGCGCCTCGACCAGATCGGCATCACTGCGCCAGTTGGTGGGCAGTGCCTGATGGTTGTCGGCGGCCCGAACGGCTTCGAGGTAACTGAACACCTCGGCCCCGCGGAACGCGTAGATCGACTGTTTCGGATCACCCACCAGCACCAGGGTGGTGTGCCCGTGAAAGGCCAACCGGAAGATCGCCCACTGCACCGGGTCGGTGTCCTGGAACTCGTCGACCAGAACCACCTGGAATCGGCTCCGCACCCGACGACATGCCTGCTCGCCGTGCTCGGGGTCTTCAAGCGCATCGCGCAGCAGGATCTGCAGGTCGTCGTAGTCGCGAATGTTCGTCTGCCGCTTGCGGCGCTCCACCTCGGCTATCACCGTCTTCGCGAAGTCGATCCGCTGATACTCGTCGGTGTCGGGGTCGGTGATGGGAGACAGCTTCGCCTGCCGCTGGAAGACCGCCTGCCTGCAGAAGGAGTGGGCCTCGACCAGACTGAACGGCGCTGCGCCGTTTCCACTGAAGCGATGCAGGTACAGATCGTCGGTGACCTCGGTGATCAGGTCACTGACATCTTCGACAAGGGTGATGTCATTCTCGAAATCCCCGGCCACGCCGAGTCCGTCGAGCATGCGGCTGCAGAAAGTGTGAGTGGTGGCGATGGTGGCCGCGTCGAAGTCGGACACCGAATCTGCCAGGCGTCTGCGCCGTATCTCGACCTCGCCCGGCGATCCCGCGGAGAGCATCGCGGCCAGCGGGTCGTCCGAATCCCTCGCGGCCGCAGGATCGGTCAGGGCAGCAGCGAGCGAGGTCAGCCGCAGTCGTGTGCGTTCACGGAGTTCGGCGGTGGCGAAGCGGCTGAATGTGACCAGCAGAAGGTCGGACAGCGGAACACCGTCTGCGACATACCGAGCAGCCAAACCAACGATGGCATAGGTCTTTCCGGTACCGGCACTGGCTTCGAGCACGGTGGTGCCGGAAGGCAACGGTCCGGTGATGTCGAACGTGACCGGCGCGATGGGACTTTGGATCATGTCTCAGCGCACCTGTTCCGATTCCAGCAAGGGCGTCCACAACCGCATCGCGCCTGCCGCGAAACGAGATCCCTGCTCATCCCAGTCCTTTTCCTCTGCGACCGCCGGTTCGGCGATCACGGCCGAGAAATCTCCCTCATGCAGGTACCGGACGTAGACGTCCTGTGCGTCGCCGCCGAACTTGTTCATGAAGTTCTTGTCGGCTGCGTCCATGGCCAGAGCGGTGTCGTCGCCACGATGGCGACGGTCTGCGTACTCGGCGGCAGCGGCCGTCGGCAACGGAAGTGGCGACTGCAGACCTCGATCGCGCAGGTCGACGATCTGACGCAGCACAGCAATCGGATTCGGCGGCGCTGCCAATGTCGATCGCCGGACGCGGCCATACGATCCGCGGCCGACGACAACGGAGCTGCTGACGTCGGAGCCGGACGCAGCCAGCGCCAACAAGCCGACCCACGCGGCCAGGCGGTGTTTTGCCGCCAGCCGGGAGTAGATGGTCCGGACCAGCGTGCCGCGATGGACCGACGGGACGGTCCCGGTCAGCCGCCGGTTGTCGCCCAGATCGATGGTCACGTCGATCACGTCGGGATGTGCCTCATAGAGGGGTGCCGCCACAGTCACGAGCGACTCGACCAGACCGGAGATCTCTCCGAACACCTTCGCGCCCAAAAGAAACGGTGGCAGGGTTCCGCGCCGAAGTTCGGCACCGCGCAGCGCCTCGGCGTCTGCTCCACCAAGCCGGGCCTGCAGCATCCGATCGCCGATCGCCCACTTGCCCAGACCGTCGATGTCGGCGCTGAGCACATCGTTGAGCTCTTCGTCGTCGCCGGGGAGGTACATACCCAGCCGTTGGCGGCAGAATGCTCGCATCGGGTGCTCGACAAAGGCGATCAGGTCGGACAACTCCACATCACCGGACGTCTGCGGCAGTGGCTTCGGCAGAAATCCGGGTTCGCAGACCTGAACCGATTGGGTGGCCACGGCCCCGGCAAGCGCCGTGCGATCGAAGCTGAGGGGATTTTCGGCAGCAAAGTTCGCCGGGTCGAAGCCGTGCAACGGATGTGACGTCGACACTGTCGAGCCGTCGGCCAGCATCGCATCTGCGGTGTCGAGTAGTTCGCCCACCGGGACCGCAGGCGGCCTGCGCAAACCGGTCACCGGGTCGGTGCCCGTATACAAGATGATGAGCTTGTCGATCGCCGACATGGTCGCATCGAGGAGCAACTGACGATCCTCACTACGGATATCTCGTTCTCCGACACAGGGATTGCGCGCCAGGATGTCGTCGCCGTTGATACCGCCGACACGCGGGTAGCTCTCGTCATCGAGCCCCAGCAGGATGACGACCCGGTGCGGCACGGCCCGCATCGGGACCATCGTGCACACCGTCAGTTCACCGGTCCGGAAGTTGGCCCTGGTCGGACGCCCGGCCAGCCGATGCGACAGCATGGCCCGGATGTCGGCGAGCCGCACTGTTGTATCGCCGCCGTGTTCGGTGGCCGACGACAGTTCCCGAAGCGCCTGACTCCGCTGCCACGCGTCGGCAGGGCGTACCGCGGTGAGCAGATCCAGTGCAGTCGCCAGATTCTCTGCCCACTGTGTTGCCGGACGCGGACCACGCAAACTGGTCAGCGCAGTGTCGAGCCGGCTGATGAACTCGGCGAATCTGCCTGCCAACTCGACGTCGGCACTGTCCACGTCATCAAGCGGCAGTGCGGTGTCGAGCCAGCCCAGTTCCGTCTCGTCGGCGGCCACACCCAACAGGATCCGGTCGAGTCCGGCGTCGAAGGTGTTCTGTCTGAACCCTCCCAGCCCGAACGGTTTTCGCTGGTTGTCGTTGATCCCCCAGCGGGCTCCGGATTCGGCGGTCCATTGCCGCAGACGTTCGAGATCATCGTCGCCGAAACCGAATCGGCTCCGCACCGGCGGCGTGTCCAACAGGTCGAGTACTTCACTCGCCTTGACCCGACCCCCGGCCAGCAACAGCAGGTCGGTCATCACATCCAGGAGCGGGTTGGTCTGGCGCAGTGCCCGGTCTGCCAGGCGTACGCGCAGTTCGTGACCGGGATGCGCATGACTCACCTGGCCGAATGCGGCCCGGATCAGCGGCGCGTGGGTTTCGACGTCGGGGCACATGACGATCACGTCGCGCGGATCGAGTGTCGGATCGTCCTGGAACAACCGCAACACGAGTTCGCGTAGCACCTCGACCTGACGCGCGGCACCGTGACAGGAATGGACCTGAACACTGCCATCTGCCCGCCCACTGGGTTCCGCGACCTGATCGGCGCGAAACGCATCCTGCAGACGCTCGAGATGCGTACCGCCGCGGGCATGTACGTCGGTGTGGTGGACATCATCCGCGGCAACGGCGGAGAGGTTGATCTGGAGTTCGCGAACCTCGCGGGACAACGACGCCAGCAATGGATGTTCGATGTCGCGCACGACAACCTCGCTGCGACGGATGGGCGCGTTCTTCGACTGCAGCTTCTTCCACATCGCCGGACTGGCATGCGGCAGAAAGAGATTGATGTCGCGATGCGCACCGAGGGCGGCCAGGACCTGCAACTGCTCGGCACTGAGACGGGTGACGCCGAACAGGGAGATCCGCTCGGGCAGATCCACCACATCTGATCGATCGAGCAAGCTCGCACAGACCTGTTCGAGCCGTTCGGGAGGACTGGGCGAATCGATGCGCTGACGCAGCAGTCGCCACAGATGGGCCTGCCACCGCTGATCGGGATCGAGTGGCTCGCCGGCACCATCGGTGTCGTGTCCGTTGTGCCAGTCGTTGATCATCTGCGGGCGATGGGTTCCGTATCCCCGGAACAGGGCGGTCAGGTGCTCCGCGGTCCCGTATCGCCGCCCGATCCGGAAACCCGGCGACTTCGAACCGACCTTCCCGTCGGACGAGTGGCCCAGGTGCCGGGCCAGGATCGCGCAGGCCGGATCGTCGACGGCGTCGTCGATGACCGACAGCAACGTCCACAGCATCCGCCCGGTGGACCACGGGTCGTCGTCGAACTGACCGGATTCGACACCACTGGCCTGCGCCATGACGTCATCGACCAGCGCGGCCGGATGGGGAAAAAGTACGTTGGCCGCGATACCGTCGGCCCCGCCGCCGGTCGCACCCAGTCGGGTCGACAACTGCTGCGTCAGCCACCGTTCGACACCTTGCGCAGGTACCGCAACCAGTTCTCGAGCAAACGGATCCGACGGCACGGTCGTCAAGATGTCGGCGAGCGCGGTCACCAACGTGCTGGTGCGCTCGGCGCGGTGCAGTCTCAGCACGCAGGGCCCCTTCCGGTTGTCATCCCCGGTGTATCACGAATGCCCGACACCCGAGGCGACCACGAGACCGTGATCAGGACCGACGGCGCAGTGGAACGGGATCAGCGGACTTCGATTTCAGAAAGACCCGCATCTCGTCCGAGATCTGCAGAACCTTGCCGGTTTCGGAATGCACTGCCACGACGGTCGTCTCACAGAGGGCGACAACGTTTCCCGATGCGTCGGTCAGTGAACTGCCGAAGTCGAAAGACGAGCCTCCGAGCCGACTCACCCAGACCTGCGCGGTGACGGGCTCAGGGGTGTAGAGCAAAGGCCTGACGAATTCGATTTCCTGCCGGGCGACGTGGATCGCGACCGCACCGTAGCCGTCGCGGATCCAGCCCGACACCGCGCGCACGCGGGCTTCCTCGAAGAGCCGGGCGAACTGCACGTTGTTCACATGGTTGTTGACGTCCATATCGCCCCACCGCAGCTGCAGCGAGACCTCGGTGGCGCCTGTCGTGTCACTCACCGATGTCACAGTAGTGGTGACGATCCTCAGAAGTCGAAGCGGGTCTGCCCGTGTGGATCCTTCTCGAACGCGAACACTTTCTGCGGTGTGACGCGGTACACCAGGGCAAAATCGTCGCCGGTTCCGAAACCACCCTCCGCGGGTTCAAAGGCCCACGCGTCCCCGTATTTGCCGAAGTAGGCCTTGGCAATCGAGGCCAGCTCCGCCTGACCGGTGACCCGCTGCGAGGTGCCCTCGATCACCACGTCGCAGCCGCACTGCCAGGTGTTCACCCCGGTCGTGACACTGACCTGATCGTTGACCGCGAGGTTGTGGACCTTCTGCTCATCGGGTCCGCTACAGAAGTAAAAACGGTCGTCGGACCACACCCCGACCAGCGGCGTGCCATGCGGCCGTCCGTCGCGGCGCACCGTTGTCACCCAATACAACTCGGCCCGTGCCAGGATCCCCGATATCTGTTCCCAGTCGGCGGCCACCGCCCCCGGACGACTGAAACGATCGTCGAATCGTGCGGTCGGGTGAACTCCCATGGTGTCTCCTCAGGTCGGGCGTCCCTCTGCCATACCGACCACGGCCACACCGAAAAATAATCGTTGATCGAATCCGCTCGCCCTACATCGCGCCGCGCGCCGAGAAGACCCGTGCCCACAACCGGACCGGCAGCAGACGCGCCACCTTCATCAACGCGGCCATCGGAACCGGGAAGACGATCTCCATCTGAGCACGCTCGAGACCCCGGCAGATCGATTCGGCGGCTTCGTCCGCCTCGATGAGAAACGGCATGGGAAACGTGTTCGACTCCGTCAGACCCGTCTTCACGAAACCCGGGCAGACCGTCACGACACGGACGCCCTTCCGGCGCAGCGCAACACGCAACCCTTCGAGCATGTTGATCTGCGCGGCCTTGGTGGCGCCGTAGGCCTCGGCGCCGCCAAGGCCGCGATAGCCGGCCACCGATGCGACACCGACGATCGTGCCTGCGCCCTTCTCCACCATCTGTGGAAGTACGGCCCCGATGCAGTTGTTCATGCCGAGCAGATTCACCTGCACATGGCGCTCGAACAGGTCACGGTCCCACTCGGCGGCGTCCATCTGTTCCCAGAACCCGGCGTTGATGATCACCACGTCGATATCGCCCAGGGCCTCGCGCACGTGCGCGGCCGCCGAATCGACCGAGTCACGGTTGGTGACGTCGGCAACCGCGACGGTCATCGCCGATCCGGCCACCTCACGCAGTTCGGTGTCACGGCGGGCCGAGATGGCAACGTGGGCACCTCGTTTGACCAGCGCCAGGGCGGTTGCCGCGCCGATACCGCTCGACGCACCGATCACCCAGACCCTCTTCCCGGCCAGGTCCACTGTCATATCAGGTCACCTCCGTATCTGTATCTGGCTGACCTGGAGATAGCCCGAGGCAAATCCGGCCTCGCAGTACGCCAGGTAGTACTCCCACATCCGCATGAAGGTCTCGTCGAAACCCAACTGCGTCACGGTCTGCCGGTGCCGTGTGAACGACGCCCGCCACCGGCGCAGTGTCTCGGCGTAGTCCTGACCGAAGTCGTGACGCTCCGTGACCCGCAACGTCGTGTGCTGCGCGAGCGTCTTCTCGATCGCCTCGAACGACGGGATCAGCCCGCCTGGGAAGATGTACTTCTGAATCCATCCAAACGATCTGCGGGTGGCCAACATTCGTTGATGAGGCATCAGAATCGCCTGGATGGCAACCGTGCCGCCGGGCGCCAACAGCGAATCGATCTTGCCGAAGTACGTCGGCCAGAACTCCTCGCCCACCGCCTCGATCATCTCGACAGAGACGATGGCGTCGAATACGCCGGTCACCGCCCGATAGTCCTGCAGCCGAATATCGACCATGCCCATCACACCTTCGGCGCTGACCCGCTCCTTGGCCATTTCGAGCTGTTCACTCGACAACGTCACCGTGGTCACGTGAGCGCCACGTCCTGCGGCCCTGATCGCCAGCGCTCCCCACCCGGTCCCGATCTCCAGCACCCGACTACCGGCCTTCACACCGGCCTGGTCGAGGATCGCGTCGAGTTTGCGGTACTGGGCCTGCTCCAGGTCCTGTGAGGCCGGTGGACGTGCCGGGTCGAACATCGCCGAGCTGTAGGTCATGGTCGGATCGAGGAAGGTGGCAAAGAGGTCGTTGCTGAGGTCATAGTGTGCGCCGATGTTGCGGCGCGAACCCTCGGGGGTGTTCTTGTGACGGTGCGGGATCTTGGTGTCGACGAAGATCCGCAGCTTCCACCAGGGTTCCGGAACAAGCGACGTCAGCCGCGCCGCAAACGGGGTCAGCGCCTCGCCCAGATCGCTGCCGTCGGCGACCCGCCAATCGCCTGCCATGTATGCCTCGCCCAGCCCGATCTTGGGATTGTGGCCCATCCGTTCGTGCAACGACTTGGGGCGAACCACCTCCAGGCGCGGGCCGGACGCATCGCCACCGCCGCGGACCGTGCCGTCGGGATAGCTGACCTGCACCGGTGTGCGCCGGACGGCCTGGTTGACGAACAGCCGGGCAAGACTGGCCAGAAAACAGACACCACCGAGGATCGGTCGCCGCAAACAGAAAGGCTCGGCAAGCTCGGGTAGCTGCGCCGGCTGCGCCAGGTCGGACATCAAACTCCTTCGGGCGGTGTATGCGCGGGCCGGGCCGCGACCGGGAGACGGCGAAGCCACAACCACACGCCATGGATCGCGATGAGTGCGGAAACGCGTTGCGGCATGAGCGGATTGGTGATCAGGGTGCGGATCAGCAGACGTGATGTGTACGCGGCCGGGCGCCCGTCGAACCTCGCGGTGAACATCGATGTGCCTGCGCGGAGCAGACTGATCGAGACGCCGACCGACTCCGGATCGAGCCGGACATTAATGTCGTAGTCGCCGGAGACGTCGTTGAACGGTGAGACGTAGAAGTGCTTCGGCACCTGCGTCCGCAGGTTTCCGACTATCGGTTCGGGCGGGGATTCGGGCTGGGATCGAGGCTCGAGCAGGTAGGCGGTGCGCTCACCGTAGGTGTTGTGCACCTCGGCGACGACCCCTCGCAGAGTGTCTCCCGAACAGCACCAGAACACGGTCAACGGATCGAAGACGTATCCGAGCACCCGAGCGTTCGCCAGCATCAGCACCCGCCCGTCCGGGCCCAGATCGACACCGTGCACTGCCAGGTAGTTCGCCACATTGCGTTTGATTTGGAGCAGTTGGGCAGCCTGATCGGACAATTCGGCACGCGGTCCCGGATCTCCGAGGTGATCCTTGGCGTATATGCGGGCAAAAGGACGCAACGCCGCAGGAATCGGCGGTGGCTCATCGAGGTCGACCAGCCATTGGTACACACGGTGATCGAAACCGTGCCGCAGAGGTGTCCGCCGCACATGCCGCACCCGCCCCGGCACGAGCGCCGGCGTGGGTGGCAGTACCGCCTCGGCTTTCATACCCAATCGGCCCCGAAATGCGCTGCGGCCGCGACACCCGAACGAACACCGTCCTCGTGAAAGCCCCAGCCATGATAAGCACCGGCGAACGCCGTTTGCGCGGTACACACTTCCGGCAATTGCTTCTGTGCGGCAACAGCTTCCGGCGTGTATACCGGATGTGTGTATGCCATGGATGCGATGATCGAATCCGGTTTGATCCGATCCCTGCCGTTGAGTGTCACGTAGTACTGCGTTGGTCCGGGTAGGCGCTGCAGGCGGTTCATCCAGTAGGTCACCACCGGCGCGGCGTCGTCGGCACCCGCGTCCGGTGTGAGGTAGTTCCAGCTGGCACCGGCCCCGGCAACGGTCGGCATCAGTGAGGAATCGGTGTGCAGGATCGTTTCGTTTGCCGCGTAACCGAAGGCTCCGAGGACCTGCTTTTCGGCTTCTGAGGCATCTGCCAGCAGGTCGAGGGCCTGATCGGCATGGGTCGCGATGACCACTCGGTCGAAAACCCGGTCCGGGTGTCCTGGCGCACTGATTCGCACACCGTCGTCGCCTCGCTCGATACGCGTGACAGGGGCCCCGGTCGTGACGTCGTCGAGGGTCGCTGCGATGCGGTCGACATACGTGCCGGAACCGCCGTGCACGGTGTACCACTGCGGCGAACCCTTGACGGTGAGCATCCCGTGGTTGTCGAGGAAGGCAAACAAATAGCGCGCCGGGTAGTCGAGGGATCTCGCCGAACCGGTCGACCACACACACGACACGAGCGGGATCGCGAACATCCTGATGAAGTGCTCCGAGAATCCGTGCCGGGTCAGGAACTCGCCGTACGTACTGAGGTCCTCGTCATCGGCGTCGGCGAGGTGCGCGGCGGCGGCCCGATGGAAGCGCTTGATCTGCAACAACATCCACACGAACCGGGGATCGAGGATCCGGCGCCTCTGGGCAAAGATCCCCGGCAACCCGCGACCGCCTGCGTATTGGACACCCGAGGACCGGTCGTTGATGCTCATGCTCATCTCGGTCGGCGCCACATCAACCCCCAACTCCGAAAAGAGCTTTCGGAGCAACGGGTAGGTGTCGTGGTTGTGGACGATGAATCCGGAATCGACGCGAACGGCCGCGTGCCCGGAGCCCAGGGTATGGGTGTGCGCATGGCCACCGAGGCGGTCGTCGCCCTCATAGAGCGTCACCTGATGGTTCGTGCGAAGCAGATATGCGGCGGTGAGTCCGGACACACCGGACCCGACCACCGCCACCGTCGTCATACGAAAACATTTCGAACGCCGCACCACGTCAGTGTAGGTGCTCAACCCATCACACCAGCTCAGCTTCAATCGGTCACCGGTACACCGCCCTGACCCAATGCCTCCCACCAAGCGCCTCGGAGAATGTATGGTGCCACGCAAGCGCGCTTTCGAAACGGGGAAATTGTTGATCATCGAGACCGACCGCCTGGTGTTGCGGCCGGTGTCGCACCGCGACACCGACCACCTTGTGGAACTCGACCGCGATCCAGCGGTGATGCGATATGTGACCGGTGGTACGCCGACACCACGCGAGGTGATCGAAGAATGGACGATCCCCCGAGCTGTGGCCGAGGCGACACATCGCAGCGGTGCGGGACTGTGGGTCGCCCTCGACCGGCTCGACCTGGTGGCTGCGCGTTCGGTGGGCCACCCCGAGCCCGCGAGCAGCTTCATCGGCTGGTTCGCCGTCCGCGCACCTCGTCATTCACCCGAATCAGAGTTCGAGCTCAGCTACCGGCTGCGCCGGAGCATGTGGGGTAAGGGGTTGGCAACCGAAGGTGCCCGCGCTCTCGTCCGGCTGGCATTCGACGACTTGAAGGTCAGCAGGCTCTTCGCAGGCACGATGGCGGTCAACACCGCGTCCAGGCGGGTGATGGAGCACTGCGGCCTGCGTCTGGTCCGTCTGCACGACTGCGCCGACACCACGATCGCCGGGTCCGAGCGCGGCGAGGTCGAGTACGAGATTCTCCGCACCGATTGGGAAGCAAACAACTTCGCGTGGGCGCAGGCTGCGCGCACCAGCACACATCTGATCGCCTGACCCGGCGGTCTTTACCCGACGATGCGGTCGGGTTGCACCTTGGCGCGACCAAACCCCGGCCACCAACTACCGTAGGCATGGTGCGGATCCCACCACTCCCCAGAGATCCCGGCCGCAATTCGCCAATTGACAGGAGATGGTCATGAGCAAGGAGACTGCAGTTTCGACCCGGCACAAGGTGGTGGTCATCGGCTCCGGCTTCGGCGGATTGTTCTCGACTCAGCACCTGAAGAAGGCCGATGTCGACGTCACCTTGATCGCGCGCACCACCCACCATCTCTTCCAGCCGATGCTCTATCAGGTCGCGACCGGCATCATCTCCGAAGGTGAGATCGCTCCCGCCACCCGCGTCATCCTGCGCAAACAGGCGAACGCCAAGGTTCTGATGGGCAACGTCGAGAAGATCGACCTCGAGAACAAGGTGGTGACCTCACGCCTCCTCGAACGCATCACCGAAACCCCGTTCGACAGTCTGATCATCGCGGCCGGTGCTGATCAGTCGTACTTCGGCAACGATCACTTCTCGCAGTTCGCACCGGGTATGAAGACCATCGACGACGCCCTCGAACTGCGCGGTCGCATCCTGGGCGCCTTTGAACAGGCCGAACTGTCCGACGACCATGAGGAACGGGCCCGGCTGCTGACGTTTGTCGTCATCGGAGCGGGGCCGACCGGTGTCGAATTGGCCGGGCAGATCTCCGAGATGAGCAACAAGACACTCAAGGGCGCCTTCCGGAACATCGACCCCACCGAATCCCGGGTGATCCTGCTCGACGCGGCTCCGGCCGTCCTCCCGCCGATGGGCGCCAATCTGGGCACCAAGGCCGCCAAACGCCTGGAAAGCATGGGTGTTGAGATCCAGCTCAACGCGATGGTCGTCGACCTCGACTACGACGGTTTGCTGGTCAAGGAGAAAGACGGCACCACCCGACGCATCGAATCGCAGTGCAAGGTGTGGTCGGCCGGTGTCGCGGCCAGCCCGCTCGGCAAACAGCTTTCCGAGCAGAGCGGCGTCGAACTCGACCGCGCAGGCCGCGTCAAGGTGCTGCCCGACCTCTCGATTCCGGGCAACCCGAACGTCTTCGTCGTCGGCGACATGATGTCGGTCGAGGACGTTCCGGGCATGGCGCAGGGCGCGATCCAGGGCGGCAAGTACGCCGCCGACGCCATCAAGGCCGGGCTCGCAGGCAAGACGCCCGAAGAACGCGAACCGTTCAAGTACTGGGACAAGGGATCGATGGCCACGATCTCGAAGTTCAGCGCAGTCGCGTCCGTCCCGGTACCAGGGTTCAAGAAGAACATCGAGACCGAGGGCTTCTTCGCCTGGCTCGGCTGGTTGCTGCTGCACCTGGTGTACATCGTCGGATTCCGGAGTCGCCTGAACACGATTGTCGACTGGTCGTTCGCCTTCATGACCAGGGGCCGGTCGCAGCTCACGATCACCGAGCAGCAGACGCTTGCCCGCAACGCGCTCGACCGCCTGGCCCAGCTGGAAAAGGCTCAGAACAAGAGCGACGATGTCGCCGGACCGCCCAACAGCAAGCCGGTTCTGTCCGATCCGGTGCCCGCCACAGACAGCAAGGTGACAGATACAAAAACATCGGGCACGCCCGAAGGCACGAAAGCTTCGGGCCCGTCCGAAGGCGACGCCAAACCGGCCGCCAGCTAGTTCAGCAGGCCGCCAGCTCGCCGGCAAGACGCTCCGCGGAGGGCATCGTGTCGGCGAGCACCGTGGTCAGACTCCCCCCGGCAGCCGGCCGCAATCGGGTGGCCGCCGCGGTGGGATGGACCACATCTGCGCGATCATCGGGATAGCAGAATTCATTGATCAGCACGGCCGGTGCTCCCAGTCGGTCGTGGGTGGTCTTGCCGAGTCGCAGTTGGTGCCGAACTGCCGCGGTGCCGTCGACATCAGCGCTCAATCGCCCGGACCAGGCACCGTCGTCCTCACCGAACCGGCCGATCTGCACACGTTCACAGATCCGGACCGTCCCCGATCCGGCGATCGACACCGTCGTATTGCTTTGATGGACGGCATGCGCCGCGACGATCGTCGGTAGCGGATCGATCACCAACTCGGCGCCATCGGCCACGCTGATGTGCCAGTTCAGCTGCGACCGCGGCTCGCCGCGACTCGGTAGTGCCAACGTGGCAGCCACGCTGAACAACGTCAGCCGCGACCCGCACGCGACGTCCACATGGATGTCGATGGTGTCCCCGCCGAGCGGCGTCGCAGCCGTCGAGATCAGGTGCAACACGTCGACGCCGGTCTGACGTGCAGCCAGACCGCCGTTGGCCCGGATGCGCGGAGATCGCCCTTTCGCGGTCTCGAGATATACCTCGGTATGCATCGAAGACAGGTCAGAGCGCCGCGGCCAACTGCTCCCGGACCCAGCGCAGTACATCGGTCGCGGCCGGATCGTCGGTCAGCGAGATCAGAACCGTCGGGCGACCTTCCCGCACCCGCTCGGCGTCGTCGCGCATCACCTGGAGGTTTGCGCCGACCATCGGCGCGAGATCGGTCTTGTTGACGACCAACAGATCCGAGAACGTCACGCCGGGACCACCTTTGCGCGGCACCTTGTCGCCGCCTGCCACGTCCACCACAAAGATCTGGGCGTCGATCAGACCGGTCGAGAATGTCGCGGTGAGGTTGTCGCCGCCGGATTCGACGAGGATGAGATCGAGCGGTGGGTTGGCCTCGACCAGGTCGTCGATGGCGTCGAGGTTCGCGGTGATGTCGTCGCGGATGGCGGTGTGCGGGCACCCGCCGGTCTGGACCGCGGTGATCCGCTCGTCCGGCAGTACGGCGTTGCGACGCAAGAAATCGGCGTCCTCGGTGGTGTAGATGTCGTTGGTCAACACCGCCAGAGACAACTCGTCTCGCAACTGCCTGCACAGTGCGGCAACCAGTGCGGTCTTACCGGAGCCGACGGGGCCGCCGATGCCGATGCGCAGTGCCTCGCCCGGCACCCGATTCCGTTTCGGCCGGGCATGGTCGTGCGTATGCGGCGCTCCGTCGATCAGATGCGGTGGCAAGAGCTGTCTCCCTTTTTGTCTGCTGCGTGGTGGTTGTCTGCTGCGTCGTGGTTGTCTGCTGCGTCGTGGTTGTCTGCTGCGTGATGGGGCGGTCTATCGGGTGCCGGTCATGACGCGAAGAGCGGCATCGGCCGGAGTTCGTGCCGCTGAGCGAGTACATCAAGAAATGGATCGGATAGGTCGGCGAGCCCTTGCGCAGCCTGCGCCGCCGTCTGCTCACACAGCTCCGTCAGCTGCACACCCAACAGGGCGACGTCGCCGGGATCGAGCGCCAGCAACCGCTGACCAGCTGTCGCAGATCCCGTCATGGTTGTGTAGATGAGCACCATCGCACTCTCATGCGGGTTCAATCCGGCCGCCCGCGCGACCTGACCGCTCACCACCGGGAGATGCGGACGTGCCGGGAGCAGACTCCAATCCTGCTGGGGCCATACCTTTTTGCCCAGACGCAGCATGCCACGCCCCTGTGCGCGCGAGGCCCGTCTGGCCGCAGCGGACGGCGTGCGTGCATCAGCCTCCACCTCGGCCTGCGCAACGTCGATGGTGCCGGCGACCACGGCAGCGGTGATCGATGCCGCGACAAGACCGGCGGTACTGACCCGGCGCACCAGGAAGTCGCGGAGGCTGTCGAGGTCGCGAACCGATCCGGAACTGATCGCCTCCTCGAGTCCGCCGGAGTGGACGTGACCACCCACCGGCAGTCGTGAGTCGGCCAGGGTCAACAGCATTCCCAGATGCCTGGTGGCTGAAAGACTCTCGGGTGAGGTCATCAGAACATGAAGTATCGCTGAGCCATCGGCAGGGCGCTCGCGGGCTGCTGATCCCAGACCTCGCCGTCGATGGTGACGGTGAACGTGTCCGGGTCGACGCGGATCTCTGGTTGCGCACTGTTGCCGGGCATATCGGCCTTACCGATATGACGCACATTCTTCACCGGCACCAGTCGGCGGTCGAGGCCCAGTCGATCCGGGAGCCCGTCCTCGATCGCCTGTGGCGCAACAAAACTCAACGACGTCGCAGCCGCGACACGCGCGGACGCACCGAACATGGCCCTTGGCAACACCGGTTGCGGCGTCGGGATCGACGCGTTGGCATCACCCATGGCGGCCCACGCGATCGCGCCACCCTTGATCACCGCATGCGGCCGGACACCGAAGAACGCAGGCTCCCACAGGACCAGATCGGCGAGCTTCCCTACCTCGATCGAACCGATTTCGTCGTCCAGACCATGGGCCACGGCAGGGCAGATCGTGTACTTGGCCACGTACCGCCGGGCTCGGTGATTGTCCGCGGCCCCATCCCCCGCCAACGAACCGCGCCGCGCCTTCATGACGTGCGCGCTCTGCCAGGTTCTCAGGACCACCTCACCGATCCGGCCCATCGCCTGCGCATCGGAACCGATCATCGAGATCGCCCCCATGTCGTGCAGCAGATCCTCGGCGGCAATGGTCGATGGCCGGATCCGGCTCTCTGCGAACGCAAGATCCTCGGGGACACTGGGATTGAGATGGTGACAGACCATCAGCATGTCGAGGTGTTCGTCGAGGGTGTTGACCGTGTGCGGCCGCGTCGGATTCGTGGAACTGGGCAGGACGTTCGCGTAGGACGCCACCGTGATGATGTCCGGCGCATGCCCGCCACCGGCGCCTTCGGTGTGATACGCGTGGATTCCGCGTCCGGCGATCGCCGCGACGGTCTCCTCGACGAACCCGGCCTCGTTGAGGGTGTCGGAGTGCAGTGCCACCTGGACACCGGATTCATCGGCGATGCGAAGACAGGCGTCGATGGCCGCCGGGGTGCTGCCCCAGTCTTCGTGGAGTTTGAAACCCGAAGCACCGGCGCGCAATTGCTCGCGCATCGACTCCAGGCTGACCGTATTGCCCTTGCCGAGCAGCACGATGTTCAGCGGCCAGTGATCGGTGGCCGACAACATCGAGGCCAGGTGCCAGGCACCTGGCGTGACGGTTGTCGCCTTGCTGCCTTCCGCCGGTCCGGTGCCACCACCGATCAAGGTGGTGATGCCGTTGCCGAGTGCCTCGTCCATGATCTGCGGGCAGATGAAGTGCACGTGGCAGTCGATACCGCCGGCTGTGATGATCTTGCCGTTGCCTGCGATGATCTCGGTCGACGGGCCGATCACGAGGTCGGGGTGTACGCCGTCCATCGTGTCAGGGTTGCCCGCTTTGCCGAGTGCGACGATACGTCCGTCACGAATTCCCAGGTCCGCCTTGATGATTCCCCAGTGGTCGAGGATGACGACGCCGGTGATCACCGTATCGGGGGCACCTTCGGCACGTGTCGCACGTCCTTGCCCCATCGACTCGCGGATGACCTTTCCACCACCGAAGACCGCTTCTTCGCCCGCGCGCCCTGGACCACCGCAGCGATCCTCGGTGACCTCGATCAGCAGGTTGGTGTCGGCCAGCCGGATCCGGTCGCCGACCGTGGGGCCGTACAGCTCGGCGTAGCGCTCACGACTCAACGATGCCATCAGGCGTCCAGCCTTCCTGGCGGGTTCGACGAGATTCCATGGACTTCCCGCGTTCCGGCGATCGGGACCAGCTCGACAGTTGCCGAAAGTCCCGGCTCGAACCGAACGGCGGTGCCTGCGGGAATGTTCAGCCGACGGCCGAACGCGATGTCGCGATCGAAATCGAGGGCGGCATTGGACTGCACAAAATGCACGTGACTACCGACCTGCACCGGACGGTCGCCGCTGTTGACCACCACGACCTCGAGCACGTCAGCACCCTCGTTGAGGATGATCTCGCCTGGGGCACAGAGTATTTCACCTGGTATCAGGTTTTGCTCAGCCATCATCGATCCTGTCACGAAATCGGATTGTGGACGGTGACGAGTTTGGTACCGTCCGGGAATGTGGCCTCGACCTGGACGTCGTGCAGCATCTCGGGGATGCCGTCCATGACCTGTGCGCGCGTCAGCACCTCGCGACCCGAGGACATCAACTCGGCAACCGACCGACCGTCGCGAGCGCCTTCGAGAATGTGATCGGTGATGACCGCAACCGACTCGGGGTGATTGAGGAGCAGGCCGCGTCCCTGTCGCCTGCGGGCAAGATCGGCCGCGTACGAGATCATCAGTCGCTCTTGTTCATGCGGCGACAGACGCACGGTTTCCTCCTCGATGACACAGCCGACGGACAAGTATGTCCGACACATACTGCCACGCAGACCTTTGGGCGGCGCGTCGAGCATTTCATCCACGCACTTTCAAGGCCGGTCACGCGCAGGCCCGGAAGGTTGTCGACGCCTCGGATCAGGGCGTTCGGGCCTCCAGGCCGCAACGTCCGACTCCGCACGCGACGCCCCACGAAATCGACGGCGGTGCAAGGGGTTCGGTGCCGTGACACCCACCGGCGAGGATCTCGACCGTGGCCTTGCCGGTCAGCGCAGCACGCCACCACTTTGGCGTAGTGCCGCCAGCGCATCGGCCGAACATCGCGAACCGACGGCGAGAACGTCGGCTTCGGTGAAGGCACCGGCTGCGAGTCCGCGCAGGATCACAAGGGCCAGCGACTGCGCTGTGGCCGGCTCGTCGATGAACTCCGAACTCTGCCGGTCGAAATACGCCTGCAATCGCGTCGCCGCGGGCGGCATCGCCTGGCGGAAGAACGCAAACACCGCGAGCCAACGCGTCACCAGGTGACCGGGGTGCATATCCCAGCCCTGATAGATGCCGTGTTCCAGCCCGCGGGTCACGAGCCGGTGATGCCTACGCAGCGCCGCCTCGACCACCTCGGGTGCGCCCACCGGCGCGATCTGGGTGGAGCCATCGGACACCCACACGCCCGTCTGTGCCGCCGCCACCAGCATGACCGCCTTGGCATGGTCAGCAACCGGATGCTCGAGCGACTGCTGCGCCGAGACGATGCCGCACGCTGCGCTGTAGTCGTAGGTGCCATAGTGCAATCCGGTCAACCGCTCACCACCACGATGGAGCGCGTCCGCAACGGTCGCCCGCCCATCGGCACCCAGGACCGCCTGCGGGCTCTCGATCTGCAATTCGAACCGGAGCACCCCCGTCGGCAACCCGTGCGCCCGTTCGAGTTCCTCGCAGATCATGAGCACCGCATCGACCTGCGCCGCGTGCCGCAACTTCGGCACGGTGAACACGAAACCAGCCGGAACGCCCCCGGCACTGTCCAGCACCATCTCCAGCGACCGCAGCCCGCGAGGCCGTTCGGCGACACCCAGGCCCTTGCATCGAACGCCGAAGACGCGAGGTGCGGCGTCTCCCGCAGCCGCCCAGCGGGCGAGGGTTTGTCCTGCAGCGCGGGCATGTTGGTCCTCGACGTCATCGGGACGCCATCCGTAGCCGTCCTCGAGGTCGATCCGCAAATCCTCGATCGGCCGGATTGCCAGGCGATCACGGACGAGGGGCATCACGCCGTGTTCATCCAGATCTGCCAGGATCGCCTGCGCACCATCGGCAATTCGAAGCGCTTCGGCACCCCAGGCCGCCGGCGTGTCGATCTCCACGTCGGCCGCGCCGATGTAGACGGTATGGGCCGGCTGCTGCTGCAGTAGGCGGTCGCCCGCGAAATCCCGATCCAGTTCGGCATCGACGGCGCCGAGCACCGCATCGATACGCTCCCGCGCCGGTTGCGACATCCCGATGTGGGTCGGTCGACTCGCCTCGGTCATGGGTTGCCTCAGCCTTCAGTGATGTTCTGGAGCCGGACGCGTCCCTGCGCGATCAGCTTTCCGTTCTCGTCGGAGATGTCGACCTCCCACAACTGCTGGCGCCGACCCCGGTGGATGGGCTTCGACTTCGCGGTCATCGCCCCGGTTGTCACCGCACGCAAGAAGTCCGTGCTGTTGTTGACACCAACCACGTGCCCCTGAGCGGAGACGTTGGCGTTCAACCACACCTGGCCCGACATGCTCGCCACCGATTCGATCACCGAGCAGTAGACGCCGCCGTGGACGATCCCGAACGGCTGCAGGAGCTTGTCGGTGATCGTGAACTGCGCCGAAACGCCGTCGGCGTTCGCCTCGACGTAGTGAAGTCCCAGTTCGGCGTCGAACCCTCGGGCCGTCCAGCTGGTCGGATCGAACGAGCTGGGATCGGTGGTCTCTGTCACGGAACAGATCTCCTCTACGACGGGCCGCGCTTCGAGGACGCAGCGATGCGCCCTCAAGTTTGTCAAAGTTCGGCCGCGGCTGCCCCGGAGGGTTCGCCGCCCCACTTTCGGTGCTCGCCATCATGTCCCGAAAACACAGCAGGCCCCACCTTGTCGGTGGGGCCTGCTGTGGCGTGGACCGGGGGTCTCTGCAGCCCTCAGGACGCTCGCGCGGTCCTCGTAAATAAGAATGTAGGCTAGCCTTACCAATGTGTCAAGCGTCTCGGGAGAAAAATTATGGAGATGGGCGTTGAGCTGATTGATGAGAAGAAAAGTAAAGTGAGAAGAATGAACGGGTTGGGTGAACTCGAGCGAGTCATCATGGACAATTTGTGGTCGTCGGACGAGCCACAAACGGTGCGTCAGGTACACGCGGCGCTCTCTGCCGACCGCGAACTGGCCTACACGACGGTGATGACCGTGCTGCAACGATTGGCCAAGAAGCATCTGGTCACACAACTCCGCGACGACCGCGCGCACCGCTACTCCGCAACGCATCCACGGGAGCACCTCGTGGCCAGTCTGATGGTCGACGCGCTCAGCGAGGCCGACGAAGCAGGTTCACGTCAGGCCGCCCTTGTATCGTTTGTGGGACGAGTCGGCGCAGACGAGGCAGATGCATTGCGACGCGCCCTCGACGAATTGGAATCGGCACGTGGAACAGACCGCGAGCCTCACCGCCTCACTGACCAGTAGGAACACCTTGTTGTGAACGCGTTAGTGTTCGGGATCGTCGCTGTGATCCTGGTGTGGCCGGCTCCGAGCTGGCTCGCCGCTGCCCAGTGGCCTCTTCGTGCACCGCGCGCTGCCATGGCTTTATGGCAATCGATCGCGCTCGCGGCCGTGCTGTCCGCGTTCAGTTGCGGTCTGGCCATCGCCTCCAACATGCTGACCCTCGATGAGCAGGGTCGACCCATCGCCAACCCGATCGAGGAAGTGGCGAGTCTGGGCATTGTTCTCTGGACCATCTATGTCACGGTTTTCCTGCTCACCCTCTTCGTCGGCGCGCGCCTGATCTACAGCGTCATTCGCGTTTCCATGCGCACCCGCGCCCGCCGGTCTGCCCACCGCCAGCTGATCGACCTGCTCGACCGGATGGATCGGTCCGCACCCGACAGCCCACTGAGCGCTCGCGACGTCCGGATGCTCGAGGTCGATCAACCGATGGCCTACTGCCTGCCCGGCCTCCGACAGCGTGTTGTCCTCAGCGAGGGCACGGTCGCACGTCTGACCCGCGACGAACTCGAAGCCGTCATCAGTCACGAACGCGCACATCTGCGCGCTCGCCACGACCTGATCCTCGAAGCGTTCATCGCCGTCCACGACGCCTTCCCGCGCTTTGTCCGCAGTCGGTCGGCCCTGGGTGCGGTGCAACTTCTGGTCGAACTCCTCGCTGACGACTCCGCCATCCGAACCACCGGTCGCAAACAGCTCGGCCGGGCCCTGGTGGCCTGCGCAGATTCGGTCGCGCCGAGCGGCGCCATGGCGATCGGCGGTCCGACCACGCTCGCACGGGTCAAACGCCTCTCCGACACCCGCCCGACGATATTGATCTCAGCCGTTGCGTACGTCGTGGCGGCTGCGATTCTGGTCCTGCCCACCCTCGCCGTCGCGATTCCCTGGCTCAACGAACTGCGCCGCCTCATCGAGAGCTGACACACCGCAAACGACCGAAGCCGGCGAAAATGGGGTGATCCGGGCGCTGCCGGGACCTCCGACCTTCGTCATCGTTTCCTTCGTCATATGGTGTACCAATGACTGATTCAGCTGCTCGCGCCCAAATCGGGGTCACCGGCCTTGCGGTGATGGGTTCCAACATCGCCCGCAACTTCGCCCGTCACGGTCATACCGTGGCTCTTCACAACCGCAGCATCGCCAAAACCGATGCCCTTGTCGAGAAATACGGCACCGAAGGTGATTTCGTCCGCACCGAGACGATGGCAGAGTTCGTCGGTGCGCTACAGAAACCGCGGCGCGTGCTGATCATGGTCAAGGCAGGCGACCCCACCGATGCCGTGATCGAAGAGCTCGCAGGCCTGATGGAAAAGGGCGACATCATCATCGATGGTGGAAACTCGCTCTACACCGACACGATTCGTCGCGAAGCCGCCATGTCCGCACGTGGCCTGAACTTCGTCGGCGCCGGCATCTCGGGCGGTGAAGAAGGCGCACTCAACGGTCCCTCGATCATGCCCGGTGGTCCCGTCGAGTCGTACAAGTCTCTCGGCCCGCTCCTGGAGTCGATCTCCGCGCACGTCGACGGCGAGCCCTGCTGCACCCACATCGGCCCGGACGGGTCCGGCCACTTCGTGAAGATGGTCCACAACGGCATCGAGTACGCCGACATGCAGCTCATCGGTGAGGCCTACGACCTCATGCGCAAGGCACTCGACATGCCGGTCAGCGAAATCGCCGACGTGTTCCGCGAGTGGAACTCCGGCGACCTCGACAGCTACCTCGTCGAGATCACCGCGGAGGTGCTCAGCCAGGTCGACGCCGAGACCGGCAAACCACTCGTCGACGTCATCGTCGACGCCGCAGGCCAGAAGGGCACCGGCCGCTGGACCGTGAAGTCCGCACTTGATCTGGGCATCCCGACCACCGGAATCGCCGAGGCCGTTTTCGCCCGCGCGCTGTCGAGCGCCACCGCCCAGCGCAAGCAGGCGCAAGGACTGGCGTCGGGAACCCTCTCGGCCGCCCCCACCGACAAGAAGAAGTTCGTCGACGCCATCAACCGCGCGCTGTACGCCTCCAAGGTCGTCGCCTACGCGCAGGGCTTCGATCAGATCGCCGCAGGCAGCAACGAATACGGCTGGAACGTTCACCCCGGTGACCTCGCCACCATCTGGCGGGGCGGCTGCATCATCCGGGCCAAGTTCCTCAATCGCATCCGCGAGGCCTACGCCGAGAACCCCGAACTGCCGAGCCTGCTGCTGGCGCCGTACTTCCGCGAAGCGGTCGAGAACGCCGTCGACAGCTGGCGAGAGGTGGTTGCCACCGCGACCACCATGGGCATCCCGGTCCCGGCCTTCTCGTCGTCGCTGTCGTACTACGACGCGCTGCGCGCCGAGCGGCTGCCCGCCGCCCTGACACAGGGACTGCGTGACTTCTTCGGTGCGCACACCTACCAGCGTGTCGACAAAGAGGGCGCATTCCACACCCTCTGGAGCGAAGGCCGCACCGAGATCCAGGCCTGATCTCACCTGGCCAGAGCCAAACGCTCCAGAAACACGAAGACGCTCCACATATTTGTGGAGCGTCTTCGTACAGGTGGCGCGTTTGCGGTGGTCGTGCCCGATCTTGCGTAGAGTTGACATACGTGCGATTCCTCGATGATCACCTCCCCGGCCATGACCTGACGTACGACGACGTCTTCGTGGTGCCCGGTCGCTCGGACATCGCGTCACGATTCGACGTCGACCTTTCTTCCGTCGATGGTTCCGGCACCACCATCCGCTGGTTGTCGCCAATATGACGGCTGTGGCCGGACGCCGGATGGCAGAGACCGTCGCCCGCCGCGGTGGCTTGGTCGTGCTGCCACAGGATCTGCCCATCACCGCGGCCGCGGACATGATCTCCTTTGTCAAAGGACGCCACCTCGTCGCGGACACCCCGGTTGTCCTGGGCGCCGATGCTGCGATCTCCGATGCGGTGGCGCTGCTGCCCAAACGTGCCCACGGCGCCGTGGTGGTACTCGGTTCCGACGCCGCGACCCCGATCGGCGTGGTCACCGAAGCATCCTGTGCCGATGTCGACCGTTTCGCTCGGCTGACCGAGGTCCTCGACCCCGACTTCGTGTCGGCGCCGGTGGCGACGCCGCCCCGTGAACTTTTCGAGCTGCTCGATGCCACGCATTCCGATCTGCTGGTGCTCACCGAGGCCGACGGCTCACTGGCGGGTGTTCTGACCCGCATCGGAGCCGTACGCGCCGGCATCTACGAGCCCAACCTCGACGCCAACGGCCGCTTGCGGGTCGCCGCCGCGGTCGGCGTCAACGGAGACGCCCGCGGCAAGGCGATCTCGCTGGTGCAGGCAGGGGCCGATCTCATCGTCGTCGACACCGCACATGGCCATCAGGAAAAGATGCTCGTCGTCCTCGAACAGATCGCGGACGCCAACCTCGGCGTACCCATCTGCGCGGGCAACGTGGTGACGGCACAGGGAACCCGCGACCTGATCTCTGCAGGGGCGGACATCGTCAAGGTCGGTGTCGGACCCGGCGCGATGTGCACCACCCGCATGATGACCGGGGTCGGCCGACCACAGTTCTCGGCAGTTGCCGAATGTGCTGCTGCGGCAAGAGAATCAGGTGCCCACGTGTGGGCCGACGGCGGTGTTCGACATCCACGGGATGTGGCATTGGCGGTGGCTGCCGGAGCATCGAATGCGATGGTCGGCTCGTGGTTTGCCGGAACCCACGAGAGCCCCGGCGAATTGAAATGGGATCAAACCGGACTGCCCTACAAGGAGAGCTTCGGTATGGCCTCCAAGCGTGCGGTCGCCGCGCGCACCGCGATCAACACCTCATTCGACCGCGCCCGCAAGGCGTTGTTCGACGAAGGTATCTCCACTTCGCGGATCGCGCTGGACCCCGAACGGCCCGGTGTCGAGGACCTGATCGACCACATCTGCTCAGGTATCCGGTCGACGGCAACGTATGTGGGCGCACGCTCGCTCGAGGAACTGCACGAGAAAGTGGTCCTCGGTGTTCAGTCAGCGGCCGGCTTCGCAGAAGGACGGCCCCTGCCCGCGGGCTGGTGACCCGATAGGATCGAATCGACATCCAGGCGATCATCACTCGCCTGCTCCCCCTGAGTTTGGAGGCCGGATTGGTGCCCATGGCACCTCGAGACGTCACCCACAGCGGTGATCGTTGATGCAAGCGCTGATCCTGATCGGCAGTCTGCTCGGCTTCATCGCCCTCACCCTGGGTACCGCACTGTTCGTCGCGGCCGAGTTCTCACTCACGGCGCTCGAACGGTCCACCGTCGAGAACGACGTCCGGACCAGGGGCGACCTTCGTTCGCGGCAGGTCAGCCGGGCACACAAAACGCTGTCGTTCCAGCTCTCCGGCGCCCAGCTAGGTATCACCATCACCACCCTGATCACCGGCTACATCGCCGAACCGGTTCTCGCGCAGCTCTTCGAGCCGCTGTTCGAACTGATCGGAATCCCCGACAGCGCTGCGGTGGCGACCTCACTGATCCTGGCGCTCGTCATCGCGACGTCGCTGTCGATGGTGCTCGGCGAGCTCATCCCCAAGAACCTTGCGATCTCCAAGCCGTTGCCGACCGCACGTGCCACGGCCGGGTCGATGAGCTTGTTCTCGGCGACGTTCCGGTGGTTGATCAACACACTCAACGGCACCGCCAACTGGTTGGTCCGCCGGTTGGGCGTCGAGCCCGCGGAGGAACTGCGGTCGGCCCGATCACCGCAGGAACTCGGATCGCTGGTTCGCAATTCGGCTCGTCAGGGTGCACTCGACCCTGGTACCGCCGCACTGGTCGATCGATCGCTGCAATTCGGCACCCTCACCGCGGAAGACCTGATGACACCACGTGTCACCGTCGAGACACTCGACATCCACGACACCGTTCGCGATCTGATCCTGGCGTCGTCGCGTACGGGATATTCCCGGTTCCCGGTGCTCGACGGCGGCGACCTCGACAACATCAGTGGCGTCGTCCACGTCAAACAGGCGTTCACCGTACCGATGTCCCAGCGCAGCACCACCGAATTGCACACGCTGGCCCGCGCGGTCTCGGTTGTCCCGGCGAGTCTCGACGGAGACTCGCTGATGGATCAGATCCGCGCCGACGGCCTCCAGGTTGTCGTTGTGGTCGACGAGTACGGCGGCACGGCAGGCATCGTCACCACCGAGGACCTCATCGAGGAGATCGTCGGTGACGTCACCGACGAACACGACGACGAAGAGGCCGACGTCCAGCGGGACGGTGACGGGTATCTCCTCAACGGTTTGCTCCGCATCGATGAACTCCTCGATGCGATCGGCTATCGCGCACCCGAGGGCCAATACGACACCCTCGGTGGTCTGTTGATGTTCGAGCTCGGCCGGATCGCCCGCGAAGGCGACATCGTCGACCTCCCGGTCCGCTACACCGGAACCGACGATGACGACGACTCCTCCGAGCACGAGCCCGAACAGCGTTGGCGTGCCCGCGTGGTGCGGATGGACGGTCGCCGCATCGACACCGTGGCGGTCACCCCGCAACCGGAATCCGACGAGCCGGAGGCAACCGATGAGTGATCTGTGGGGCGTCGTGCTCACCGTGCTGTTGCTGGCCGGCAACGCCTTCTTCGTCGGCGCGGAGTTCTCGCTGATCTCCGCGCGGCGTGACCGTCTCGAAGCCCTGGAAGAGCAGGGTAAACGTCGTGCCCGCACGGTGATCGAAGCCGGCGAGCACCTTTCGCTGATGCTGGCCGCAGCGCAATTGGGCATCACCATCTGCTCGATCCTGCTCGGCCGGATCGGCGAGCCCGCGATTGCGCACCTGATCGAAAAGCCGCTGGAACTCGTCCACGTTCCGCACGAACTCCTACACCCGATCTCGTTCACCCTGGCGCTGTCGCTGGTTGTTGTGCTGCACATCCTCCTCGGCGAGATGGTCCCGAAAAATCTTGCGTTGGCAGGCCCGGAGCGATCGGCCATGCTCCTGGTCCCCGCCCATCTCATGTTCATCAAGCTCGCCCGGCCGTTGATCGCGTTCTACAACTGGGTGGCCAACCTGTCGCTGCGTCTGCTGCGGGTCGAGCCGAAGGACGAACTCGACTCCACGGTCTCGGCGAATGAACTCGCGCAGATGCTCGGCGAGTCCCGACGCGAGGGTCTGATCGACGAAGAGGAACACGCCCGGCTCACCCGTGCACTCCAGACGTCGGGCCGCACCGTCCTCGAGGTCGCGATCCCGCTCATCGAGCTCCGTAGCGTGCAGGTCACCGCAGATCCGAAAACCGGACGCGTCGGGCCCACCCTCGGTTCGATCGAGCAGGCCGTCATCGACACCGGATTCAGCCGCTACCCGGTCCGCGGAACCGATGGCACCTACACCGGATATCTGCATCTGAAGGACGTGCTCGACGAGATCCTCGACGACGCCGTCGGTCCCGACAGCATCATCGGTGTCGACAAGATCCATCCGTTGCCGGTGCTGGCCGACAAGACCGCACTCGACGAGGCCACCAACGCCATGCGCCGCACGAGCTCGCATCTGGCCGCGGTGGTCGACGACAACGGCCGCACGGTCGCGGTGGTTGCCCTCGAGGACCTCGTCGAGGAGTTCGTCGGGACGGTGCGCGACGAGACACACCGGGTATGACCGCACCCGGAGTGCTCGTGGACCGACTCCTCGAGTCGCAATGGCAGGCCACGGCCGCCGAGCACCGCAGCCGAATCGATGATCTCCTGCGAAGCCATCCACCGCGGTACACCGATCCCGAAGCAGGTGATGTGGTGCATCCGGTGTGGGGTTTCATGTTCACGTACTACAGCTTCCGGCCTGCGCAGCTACGTCGTTGGCACCCCGGGTACGGGGTCGGACTGGACGGCCGGGGCTCGCGGCGATACCTCGATTACCGCGGTTACGTCCGAAGTGCAGACCTCGTCACCGTCGGCCGCGACTTCCTCGACAAACGCCGCGAGACGCTCGACTACATCGTCGATCTGCTCTCGGCCACCGCCGACCGGACGCCTCGCCTGAACTGCTTCGGGATGCACGAGTGGGCGATGGTCTATCAGGCATCACCCGAACAGATCCGACATGCCGGGGTTCCGTTGCGGCTGAGCCCTGCCGAGACCGATGACGTGGTCCGGTCGCAACCGCCTCGCTGCACCCACTTCGATGCCTTCCGGTTCTTCACCCCGCCTGCAAGGCCACTGAACCTCACAGTGTTAAATCGTCATACACAGCCCGAGTTCGAACAACCAGGCTGTCTGCACGCCGGCATGGACCTCTACAAGTGGTCATACAAACTGGCACCTCTGCTCCCGTCGGACATCGTCGCCGACGCATTCGATTTGTCGCTACAGCATCGCGAGATCGACATGCGGGCAAGCCCGTACGACCTGTCAGAGTTCGGCATGGCGCCGATTCCGATCGAGGAACCGGCGGGACGGGCGGAGTACGTCCGCGTGCAGTCTGAGCTCGCACGTCGGGCCCAGGGACTACGCACCGACCTGATCGAACGGTGCCGCCGCCTGACCGGGCGGACCGGTCACAACTGATCTGCGGGGCAGATGATTCTCCCCGCCTCGATCCACTACTTACCAGCGAGTAACATATGCGGCATCAGTGCCCTTGATCGAAAGAGAGTGAGGCCGGTTATGGCTCAGCGCGTCACCGTCGACGGCGGCTTGCAGGTTGCGTCGGTTCTGTACGACTTCATCAACAACGAGGCCCTGCCAGGCACCGGAGTAGATCAGGATGCGTTCTGGTCGGGCGCGGCGGCAGTGATCAACGACCTGGGCCCGCGCAACGCCGAACTCCTGGCGATCCGCGACGACCTCCAGGCCAAGATCGATCAGTGGCACCGCGACAACAAGGCGGCCACCCCGGCCGACTTCGACTTCGCCGCCTACAAGGCGTTCCTGACCGACATCGGTTACCTCACACCGGTTCCCGCCGATTTCCAGATCACCACCACCGGCGTGGACATCGAGATCACCACCACCGCCGGACCCCAGCTCGTGGTCCCGATCCTCAACGCCCGGTTTGCGCTGAACGCATCCAACGCGCGCTGGGGTTCGCTCTACGACGCGCTGTATGGCACCGATGCCATCCCCGAGGCCGACGGCGCCGAAAAGGGCACCTCGTACAACAAGATCCGCGGCGACAAGGTCATCGCGTTCGCCAAGAACTTCCTCGACGAGGCCGTTCCCCTCGAAAACGGCAAGCACGCCGACGCCACGTCGTACGTGGTCGACGGTGAGACCGTTGTGGTCAGCCTGGCCGGCGGCGCGTCCACCGGCTTCGCCGACCAGGCAGCGTTTGTCGGGTACACCGGCGAGGCGGCGCAGCCGTCCGGAATCCTGCTGCGCCACAACGGCCTACACCTGGAGATCCAGATCGACGCCGACTCCCCGATCGGCTCGACCGACGCTGCTGGCGTCAAGGACGTGCTGGTCGAATCGGCCATCACCACCATCATGGACTTCGAGGATTCGGTTGCCGCGGTCGACGCCGACGACAAGGTGACCGGCTACCGCAACTGGCTCGGCCTCAACAAGGGCGATCTGTCCGAAGAGGTCACCAAGGGCGGCAAGAGTTTCACCCGCGTCCTCAACCAGGATCGCGCGTACACCGCACCCGACGGTTCCGGCCTTCTCCTGCACGGACGCTCACTGTTGTTCGTGCGCAACGTCGGTCACCTGATGACCAACGATGCCGTCATCACCGCCGACGGTTCCGAGGTTCCCGAAGGTATCCTCGATGCCCTGTTCACCGCGCTCATCGGCACCCACGGCATGCAGACCCACCCATTGCAGAACTCGCGGACCGGGTCGATCTACATCGTCAAGCCCAAGATGCACGGCCCCGATGAGGTCGCGTTCACGGTCGAACTCTTCGGCCGCGTCGAAGAGGTCCTCGGCCTGCCAACCGGCACGCTGAAGGTCGGCATCATGGACGAAGAGCGTCGCACCACCGTGAACCTGAAGGCCTGCATCAAGGCCGCTCAGGACCGTGTGGTCTTCATCAACACCGGATTCCTCGACCGCACCGGCGACGAGATCCACACCTCGATGGAAGCCGGCGCCGTGGTGCGCAAGGCAGAGATGAAGTCGCAGAAGTGGATCAAGGCCTACGAGGACTTCAACGTCGACACCGGTCTGCATGCAGGTCTGCAACACAAGGCGCAGATCGGCAAGGGCATGTGGGCCATGCCCGATCTGATGGCCGACATGCTCGAGCAGAAGATCGGCCATCCGAAGGCCGGGGCCAACACGGCATGGGTGCCGTCGCCAACCGCGGCCACCCTGCACGCGTTGCATTACCACCAGGTCGACGTGTTCAAGCGCCAGGACGAGCTCGCCAAGCGTGAGCCGGCGTCGGTCGACGACATCCTGACCATCCCGCTCGCCCCGAACACCAACTGGTCGGACGAAGAGAAGCTCGAAGAGCTCGACAACAACTGCCAGTCGATCCTGGGCTACGTCGTCCGCTGGATCGATGCCGGTGTCGGTTGCTCGAAGGTGCCGGACATCCACGACATCGCACTGATGGAAGACCGTGCCACTCTGCGGATTTCCAGCCAGTTGCTGGCCAACTGGCTGCACCACGGCATCGTCACCGAGTCCGATGTTGTTGCCGCGCTCGAGCGGATGGCACCGGTTGTCGATCAGCAGAACGCCGGGGATCCGACGTACCGGCCGATGGCTCCGGATTTCGCCTCGAACATCGCGTTCGGTGCCGCCAAGGAGCTCATCATCGAAGGTGGCTCGCAGCCGAACGGCTACACCGAGCCGATCCTGCATCGTCGTCGCCGCGAGTTCAAGGCGGCGAACGCCTGACGGTTCGGCTGATCATCAGCCGGGTCATCTGCACGGCCCACCCGCTGTGTGACCTGTCGCACGAACAACAGCGCAGCGCATAGACTGCCCAACGACAGCTGCCGCCTTCCGGACCGGTGACCGATCACCGGTCCGGAAGTGTGCGGGTCCGGGTTGTCATGTCATACGTGGATCGGGGTGTGTGTGGGCGAGCATCGCAGAGCCGGCGGCAGTAGAGGTGTCAGCCGCGGCCTTCTGGCTCTCATTGCCTTTGTCGTGGTGCTCGTGGCCGGCGGCGTTCTCTGGTCGATGTTGGGTGACCGGATCACCGAACAGGGCCAAAATGCCGCAAAACGCTGTGTGGAAGGCGATCTCACGGTCGCGATCGTCAGCGATCCAGGGTTGACCGAACCGCTGAAGTCCGTCGCCGCCGAATACAACGCCACGAAACCGATCAACCGCGACTGGTGCGTGACCATCGATGTGCGTCCGGCCGATGCGAAAGTGACTCTCGAGGGTCTGACCGGCACCTGGGACCAGGCATCGCGCGGACAGTATCCGGCGGCCTGGATCCCGCAGTCGTCGGTGTGGAGTTCACAGCTGTCGGTCGGCAAGCCGGAGATCGTAGACGGCACGCCGGAGTCGCTGGTGACATCGCCGGTGATGCTGGCCATCCCCGCCGCGGCGAAGGAAGCGATGCAAGGCAACCTCAGCTGGCTCGAAGTCCCCACCCTGCAGCGGTCAGAGGCAGCGATGGAACGGTTGGGGCTGCCCGGCTGGGGAACATTGAAGATGGCGATGCCGACGGGTCCACAATCCGATGCCACCGCGCTCGCGGCCCAGGCCATCGCGATGGAGGTCTCCCGGACCCCGAGAGGCGCCCTGACCGTGGAAGACGCGACCTCGTCGCTGGTGACATCGACTCTGCAAACGATGCAGTCCGAAGCACCTCCGACCGACCTCGGGTCGTCCGAGAGTGGTGTGCAGATGATCGCGCAGGAAGCGAACCCTGCGACCGGGGCCATCCATGCGGTACCGATCACCGAGCAGCAGCTCTACGTGCTCACCAAGGACGGCAGCAACGAGGGTGTCGTGTCGTTGCTACCGACCGGCCCGACTCCGATGGCCGACTTCCCGGTGATCACGTTGACCGGCGAACAGGTCGACGTCGCGCAGCGTGATGCCGTCGACGAGTTCATCAGCTACGTGCATTCACCGGAACACATCACCGCGCTCACCCAGTCAGGTTTCCGTGGTGGCGGTGCGCTACCGGCGCCGACTGCGGCCGTGGACTTCCCGGAGACACCGTCCCCGATGCCCCCGCCGCCGGCAGAGGCTCAGAACGCCATCACCGACACGCTCACGCGCCGCAGCTGACGCCCGGTCGACCAGGCCACTGATCGACCAGGCGGCAGATCGGTCAGGCGAAAGCCTCCACCGGTGGGCAGCTGCATACCAGGTTCCGGTCGCCGAACGCGCCGTCGATCCGGCGCACACCCGGCCACACCTTGGCCCGCCCGCCTGCGGACGGCAGCCCGTTCGGATAGACGGCGACCAGGCGGTCATATCCGTGCTCCCACTCCCCGACCAGACATTCAGCGGTGTGGGGTGCCCCCCGCAGCGGGTTGTCGTCCACTGACCACTGACCGTCTTCGACCTTGCTGATCTCGCCGCGGATCGAGATCATCGCATCGCAGAAGGCATCGATCTCGTCGAGATTCTCGCTTTCGGTGGGTTCGATCATCAGAGTGCCCGCCACCGGGAAGCTCATGGTCGGCGCATGGAAACCGTAGTCTGCCAAGCGTTTTGCGACATCATCGACGGTGACGCCGCTGCTCTTGGTCAGGGGACGTAGGTCGATGATGCATTCGTGTGCAACCCGATCACCGGCGCCGGTGTACAGCACCGGGTAATGATCACGCAGTCGGGCGGCGATGTAGTTCGCCGACGCGATGGCGGTGAGTGTGGCCTGCCGCAGTCCTTCGGCACCCATCAATCGGATGTAGGCGTAGGTGATCGGCAGGATCGATGCGGATCCGTACGGCGCTGCCGAGATCGTCAGTTCCCCTGGCAATTCGTCGGCAAGCGGATGTCCGGGCAGGAACGGTGCGAGGTGTTCGCGCACACCGATCGGTCCGACACCCGGGCCACCACCCCCGTGCGGGATGCAGAAGGTCTTGTGCAGGTTGAGATGGCTGACGTCACCGCCGAACCGGCCCGGCCGCGCCACTCCGACAAGAGCATTGAGGTTGGCGCCGTCGACATAGACCTGACCTCCGGCGTCGTGAACCGCGGCACAGATGTCACCGATCTCGTGCTCGAACACACCGTGGGTGGACGGGTAGGTGATCATGATCGCCGACAGTTCGGCGGCGTTCGCATCGATCTTGGCGCGCAGATCATCGACATCGACATCACCGTTCTCACGGCAGGCGACCACCACGACCCGCATTCCGGCCATGACCGCGGATGCGGCGTTGGTGCCGTGGGCACTCGACGGGATCAGGCAGACCGTGCGGGCGTCGTCGCCGCGACTGCGGTGGTACTCGCGGATCGCGAGCAGTCCGGCGTATTCACCCTGCGAGCCGGCATTGGGCTGCAGGCTGACGCGGTCGTAGCCGGTGATCGCGACCAGCCACTCCTCGAGCGAGGCGATGATCTTGCGCATCCCCTTCACCTGATCGGCGGGCGCAAACGGATGAAGCCTGGCGATGGTCGGCCAGGTGATGGCCTCCATCTCGGCGGCCGCGTTGAGCTTCATGGTGCATGATCCCAGCGGAATCATGCTGCGGTCCAATGCGATGTCTTTGTCGGCGAGGGTCCGCAGGTAGCGCATCATCGCGGTTTCGGTGCGGTAGCGGTTGAACGCCGGGTGCGTGAGGAAGTCCGAGGTCCGATCGACAACCCCGGCGCAGACCGGCTCGGTTGCGGTCACTCCGAAGGCATCGAGGACAGTTGCCACGTGTGCGTCGGTGGTTGCCTCATCGCAGGAGACGGACACGTGATCGGAGTCGACCAGACGCAGATTGATTCCGCGTGCAGCCGCGGCGGCGACCACCGATTCGGCGTGTCCGGGGACATGTGCCAGCACGGTGTCGAAGTACTTGGCGTGGACCACTTTGTCGCCGAGCGCGGATGCGATCGACTCGGCATGACCGTGGACCCGCCGGGCGATCGCCCGGAGGCCGTCGGCGCCGTGATAGCTGGCGTACATCGCGGCAAGGATCGCCAACAGGACCTGCGCCGTGCAGATGTTGCTGGTCGCCTTCTCCCGGCGGATGTGCTGCTCGCGGGTCTGCAGCGACAACCGGTATGCGAGGTTGCCGTCGGCATCTTTCGAGACCCCGACGAGACGGCCGGGAAGCTGACGCGCGTGCTTGGCGTGCACCGCAAGGTATCCCGCGTGTGGACCACCGAATCCCATCGGCACACCGAAGCGTTGCGTGGTGCCGAAACAGACGTCGGCACCGAGTTCACCGGGCGGGGTGATCAGCGTCATGGCCAGCAGATCGGCTCCGACCGCAACCAGGGCGCCGCGTTCATGCGCTGCCTCGATGAGTGCCGCACTGTCGATCACCCGACCGGAGGCGGTGGGCGTCTGGGCCAGGACACCGAAGAACTCACCCTCGGGCAGCCCCTTGGTCAGATCAGCGGTCACGACCTCGATTCCGAGTGGCTGCGCGCGGGTGGCGATCACCGCGGCGGTCTGCGGGAAGAGATCTGCGTCGACCAGGAATCGCGGCGACTTGCTCTTGCCTGCTCGCCGGAGGAGCGTCATGGCCTCGGCGGCTGCCGTCGACTCGTCGAGCATGGAAGCGTTGGCGACCTCCATACCGGTCAGGTCGGAAACCATCGTCTGGAAGTTGAGCAGTGCCTCGAGACGGCCTTGGCTGATCTCGGGCTGATACGGCGTATATGCGGTGTACCAGGCCGGGTTCTCGATGATGTTGCGGGTCAGCACCGGTGGCGTCAGCGTGTCGTAGTAGCCGAGGCCGATCATCGAGGTGGCAACGGTGTTCTCACCGGCCAGGCCGGCCAGTTCGGCCAGGATCTCGTGTTCGGAGATGGCGGGCGGCAGCACGCCAAGACCGTTGTCGTCCGGGGTGTCGAGAATCCCCGACGGCACCACCTGGCGAGCTAAGTCGTCGAGTGAGGTCGCGCCGACAAGTGTGAGGATGCGGTCGAGTTCGCCTGCGTCCGGGCCGATGTGGCGATCTGTGAAGGGTGTGCCGGTCATGGATAGGACCTCCGCGGTGGTCCGCCACGAGAGCCGACCACGTGTAGTGCCGACTGTAAGCCGGACGCCGGTCCTCCCCCTCTGTCCTATCCTGCAAGGCCTGTGCCCGCAGAACGCCTGAGAGATTCAGCCGCGGCGGACGCGGCCTTTCACCATGGGCGGACGGATGCTGCCGTCACTCTCCAGAGACGCCGACGTCGACACGGTCCTTGATGCCTGAGAGTTTGACGGAGAGGTATTGCTCCTTCGGCGGCCATCTCGAGGATGGCTCTCTCCCGTGTCGCTGCGACGCAGACCCAGTGTACGGGCAGATGTCCTAGCCGGTGCGACGGGCGCGGCTCTTGCGGCGCGACGCCAATTCGTCCTCGGGTGCAGTTTCTGTCACGCCGCCATCGGCGCGTTCTGCCGGGAAGTCTGCGATGGTTCCGGTGAGCTCGCGCATCGCGCCACTGACGGCGATGCCGAACACGCCCTGACCGCCCTGGAGCAGGTCGACAACCTCTTCGGCCGAGGTGCACTCGTAGACGGTGGTGCCGTCCGAGAACAGCGTGATGCGGGCCAGATCCTCGACGCCACGCTTACGCAGGTGGTCGACGGCGACCCGGATGTTCTGTAGCGAGATCCCGGTGTCGAGCAGACGCTTGACGATCTTCAGGACAAGGATGTCCTTGAACGAATACAGGCGCTGGCTACCAGAACCGGCGGCGCTGCGGATCGAGGGCACGACCAGTGATGTGCGGGCCCAGTAGTCGAGCTGCCGGTACGTGATTCCGGCGATCTGGCAGGCACTGGGAACCCGGTAGCCGACGAGTTCGTCGGGCACGGTGTCGTTCGGGAACAGCCCCGGTGCGATGTCAGCCAGAGAGCCTTGACCTGGCTTGTTGGAGCCGCCGATCGCAGTGTCTGTCTCGGGGGACGCATCGTGCGTCCTGCGGTCGCCGTTCTCACCGTCGTGTGGCTGATCGCCCACTGGGTTCTCCTCGCGTGCTGGTCGGTGACCGCCGGTGTGTGTTACCTGGCTCCGACGGGCCAAGTTTACGCGCACTGACTGATCAAAATCACATCTCCGCAACTTTCGCGGGTATGTGAAGACCGTATGGCCGCAGCGGGTCCGGATCAACGCGACTCGCTGTAACCCTTAACCTAAAGTTGAGCTTTAGGCGTTTTGTGACCCCACAGTTTCCGTTCCGTGACCAGACTCGCCAGACCCAAATGCGGGCACCACGAGCGGATCCGTGCCTTGCCGCGATCCGCCGGTTGTGCCCGCCAGAGCACGGGGCTATGCCCCACCAGATGCTTTGAAATCGTCCGGCGACACCGAGTCGAGGAACTCCTTGAACTTCTCGACCTCGTCTTCTTTGACCTCGGCCGTGGGCTCTTCGTCGTCCGCATCTTCCGGATCATCCGATGGCATCAGTAGACCGGCTTCGGCAAGCACCGATTCCTCGGCGTAGATCGGGACTTCGGCGCGAATCGCGATGGCCACCGAGTCCGACGGCCGGGCGGAGATCCGCAGGTCTCCGGCGAACACCAGGTCCGCGTAGAACGTGCCCTCTTGCATGTCCACGATCCGAACCTCGAGAAGTTCGTGGCCCAGAGCACTGATCAGGTTGACGATCAGGTCGTGGGTCAAGGGACGGGGAGGTTCAACGCCCTTTTGCCGCAGGGCAATTGACGCTGCTTCGCTCTGACCGATCCAGATCGGCAGGTAACGTTCTCCGGCGGTTTCCTGTAGGAGCAGCACCGGTTGACTTTGTGGCGGTTCCACTCGGATACCTACTACGCGCATTTCACTCATGCGGTCGGCCCTCCCAAGCTTGTGTGGGCGAATGCTTCACCGCCCTAATCCTATGGCAAGGATGCCCGCGCGACGACCGAGAAACTCCGGACCGGTCCGGAAGATCGGGTCTTCAGTCGAGAACTTCGCGTACCGCTTGCTTGACGAGCTGCGTGTGGAGGGTGACGGACAGTGCTGCGATTTCTCGCACCATCTCCTCGGCGCGATCACGGGCACCGGTCCCTTTACCCTTGGCGATGGGGTTGGCGATCTGCGCGACGAGTCCCGCCTCGCGATCGGCCGAGACCTTGAACGCACGCAGGTGTCGCGCCCCGACACCGAAGTTGGCCAGCGCCGATGCCGCCGTCACCAGCCGCACCGCGTCTTCGTCGAAGAATCCCCGCGGTCCTGGAACCAGCAACCCGTTGTCGACGAGTTCGGTCACAAACGCGGAATCGACGCCGGTGCGTTCGAGCAGTGAGTCGCGGCTCAGACGCCCGCCACCGTTCTGCGAGAAATCGGTGGCCGGGGCCACCCAGTTCTTTGCCGACGACAACAACCGGGTACCCGCCGGGGCTTCCGGACGGGTACCGCGGTCGATCTCGTCGAGTTGTTCTTTGATGACTTTGAGCGGCAGGTAACGATCACGCTGCGCGGTCAGGACAAACCGGAGTCGTTCACAGTCGGCGCGACTGAACCGGCGGTATCCGGACGGCGACCGCTGCGGGGTGACCAGACCTTCGGATTCGAGGAACCTGATCTTCGAAATCGTCACGTCGGGGAATTCTCCGCGCAGCTGATCGAGGACCGAGCCGATAGACATCGATCCTTCAGAATGCTGCCCCGCCGCCGGTGAGGTCACGCGTCCGCGGAACCTTCGTCACTACTGGGACCGGTCAGGAACACCAGGCGGAACTTGCCGATCTGAACCTCGTCGCCGTTGGCGAGCACAGCGGAATCCACCGGCTCACGGTTGACGTACGTGCCGTTCAGGCTGCCGACGTCAACAACCTGGAACTCGTTGTCGCCCAAGCGGAACTCAGCATGTCGACGGCTCACGGTGACGTCATCGAGGAAGATGTCACTGTCGGGGTGCCGACCGGCCGAGGTGGTCGCCTGGTCGAGCAGAAAACGAGAGCCGGCGTTGGGGCCGCGCTTGACCACGAGCAATGCGGTGCCCGCAGACAGCCGTTCCACACCGCTGTCCGCGGATGTGGCAGAACCACCGGTCGATTCCATCTCTTTGATGAAATCGGCCCGGAAGACCGATGTGGTCTCTACCGGAGCTTCGATGTCCTTCTCGTTGTCGCTCACCAATTCTCCTTCTTCGTAATTGTCCCCGCGGCCCGGATTCGAGCCTTGTTTTTCCACGGTGATTGCGGCGGCGTTCGGCGGTCCAACTACTGACCCGCCGAATCCGGTCTCATCGAGTGGATTGGGGCATTACCCGTGACTTAGACCGTACCCTGCCACGGGCCACACATGCATAAACCCGCTGCATACTGTGCGTGTGAATCGAGCGCCGCCGCGCTTCGCCGGAGTGCTTATCCGGACGTGATGGCGGCGTAGCCGGCCGCGTCGAGCATTTCGCTCACCAATTCATCCAGGTCGTCGTCGGCACCGACGGTGATCTCGACCAACCAGCCACGCTCGTAAGGCGCCGAATTGACGAGGTCGGGGCTCGCCTCCAGATCTTCGTTGATCGCCGAGATCACGCCATTGAGGGGTCCGAAAATATCGGACACACTTTTCGTGGATTCGACCTCGGCAAACGATTCTCCGACCTCGACGACGTCATCGACCGCCGGCAACTGGACGAATACGACGTCACCCAACTGATCTTGTGCGTAGTCGGTGATCCCGATCCGAACCGTACGGTCGGACACCTTCTGCACCCACTCGTGTTCGGCGGTGTAGTGCAGATCGTCAGGAGCCTGCTTCTGGGTCACGTGTGTGCTGCCTTTCGCCTCTACACATGGAACATCGTCTGTTGTGAGAATCTAGCGCACCGGGGGCAGTGCACGAACAACCAGCACGGCTTGCACCCAGTACAGAACAAACGACCACACATACATCCCGGTACCCCAGATCAGGAAAGCCCAACCACAGGGGTAGACGATGTCACCGATGATCGAATCCAATTGCCCGGCAATGATCATCGGGAATCCGTACATCAACGCAAACGTCGCGGCTTTGCCGATGTAGATGGTCGGGAGCGCGGTGATCCCCCGACTCCGCAGCAACGGCGCCGTCGCCAGCAACAACAGGTCGCGGCCGAACAAGATCGCGACCAGCCACCACGGGATGATGCCGCGGATCGCGAGTCCGATGGGTATCGCGATCATGTACAGGCGGTCCGCTGCCGGATCGAGCAATGCGCCCAACCGCGACGACTGGTTCATCAGCCGCGCGATCTTGCCGTCCGCCCAGTCCGACAGCCCTGCGAAGAACAGGATCGCGAACGCCCAACCGTCGGCCTCTTCGGCCAGCAATACCCACAAGAAAACCGGTATGAGTATCAGCCGCAGTCCACTGAGCAGGTTGGGCACAGTGAACACCCGATCCGACTCTACGACCGGATCCGGATCGGTCTCTTCCATGACGACCAGCCTGTCATACCCCGGTGCGAGGGCTCTTCGGCCCGCGCTACCGGAAGATGCCGACGATGCCCTGCAGCGCCTTGGCACCACCGGACGAGAACGGACTGTCGTGGACCATGTACGTCCAGGTGGTGGTCGAACGCCGCAGATCGGCCTGATCCAGATCGATCCCGTCCGCGGTGATGACGGCCTCCCGGAATGTCTTGCGCGCATTCTCGACGGCTTCGCCCGGCAACTTGCTGAACTCGCCGAGGATCAGCTTGTGGAACTCGTCCAGCGGCGATTCGCGGCCGATGGAACGCAGGTGGATGCTGGCGCGCACATCAGAGACGTACGCCAGGTGATCGGCCCATGCCCGGTCCAGGTGGAACAGCATGATCTCGCGCGCTGCCTGCTCGAGAACGTCGTGCGGGACAGGCTCGGCCGCCGGGACCGGGGTCTTGGCGCTGTCGACGGTGACTTCGACCGACCCTCCTTCGGAGTTCACGGCAGCAGCCTCCTCCGTCTTGGCCGTGTCGGCTTTCCCGGCCGTGTCGGCTTTTTCGGTCTTGACGGTCTCTCCGGTCAGTTCGCGGTAGCGCTCCGGCTCGGTTTCCTTGAACTCTTGCAACGCGGCATCGGTGGTGAGAAGGCTCGTGCGGCGTTTGACGATGATCTCGCGCTGCTGGTTCACCAATTGGTTGTACCGCCACGTGTTGGCATGCAGTTCGAGCATCACACCCTCGGCGATCCGCTGGGCCTGCTCGATGATGTCCACGCCCTTCGACCCGAGCGATCCGTCTTCCGATGAACTGACCGGATCGCGCTTGAGGGTCAGGTTTCGGGTGACCAGCGGATCTTCGACGCTCGAGAAGAACACCGACCGACCGGGATCGCCCTGTCGTCCCGCGCGACCGCGGAGCTGGTTGTCGAGCCGCTCGGTGTCGTGCCGACCCGTTCCCACCACGCACAGGCCACCGAGTTCGACGACCTCGTCGCGCTCCGGGCTCGACTCGCCTGCATCTTTCTGGCCCGCCGAGCCACCGAGCTTGATGTCGGTACCGCGTCCGGCCATCTGGGTGGAGACGGTGACAGCACTCTTGGCACCCGCCTCGGCGATGATCTTCGCTTCTTGTGCGTCGTTCTTGGCATTGAGAACGACCGACTCCACGCCCGCACGGCCGAGTAGATGGGCAAGTTCTTCGGATTCGGCAACGTCGTGTGTACCGATGAGAACCGGTTGTCCGGTCTCGTGGATCTCTTTGACGAACTCGACGACCGCGTCGGCCTTGTTCGACTTGTTGTCGTAGACGCGGTCGACCTCGTCGACGCGGATGTTCTTGGTGTTCGGGGGGATCTGCGAGACAGCGAGCTCGTAGAACTGCCGCAGCTGCTCGCCGGCGGCGACCGCGGTACCGGTCATTCCGCAGACCTTCGGATAACGGCCGATCAAGGCCTGCACCGTGATCGTGTCGATGACCTCGCCGGAATCTGTCTGTGCGAGGCCTTCTTTCAGCTCGACTGCCGCCTGCAGACCGTCCGGCCAGCGCTGGAGTTGGGCCACCCGGCCGCGGGAGGCGTTGATCAGGTGGACGCCGCCGTCGCGAACGATGTAGTGCACATCGCGCTCGATGAGGATGTGGGCGTGCATCGCAACGTTGACGTGCACCAGTGTGGTGCCGACGTGCTCCTCGTCGTACAGGTTGATACCGCCGAGCTCACCCTCGATGAAGGCGGCACCTTCATCGGTCAGGTAGACGTTGCGACCCTCGGCGTCGATCTCGTAGTGGTTCTTCTTGAGTTTTGTGACGGCGTCGTGGATCGGCTTGTCCGGCACTTCACCTATCGCCGAACCGGCCAGGATCAGGGGCACCAGCGCTTCGTCGACGAGCACCGAGTCGGCTTCGTCGATGATCGCGACGTCGGGCTTCGGCGAGACGAGATCTTCCGGGCGGGTGACGAGTTGGTCGCGCAACACGTCGAACCCGATCTCGTTGACCGATCCGTAGACGATGTCGGAGTCGTAGGCGGCCTTGCGCTCTTCACGGGTGGAGTTCTCCGACACCGAATCCGAGACGATGTGGAAGAGATCGAAGAGCGGCTTCATCCACTCTGCGTCACGGGTCGCCAGGTAGTCGTTGACGGAGATGACGTGAATCCGATGGCCTTGCAGCACAAACCCGATCGCTGCGATGGCGCCGGCCAGGGTTTTGCCCTCACCGGTGGCCATTTCGATGACATCGCCCTCGAGCAGACGCAGCGCGCCCTGGAGCTGGACGTCGAAGGGCCGCATGTCCAGCGTGCGATCTCCGGCCTCACGGGCCAGTGCCAGGAAACGGGCCCGGTCGTCGCCTTCGGGATCGGTGATGTCGAGCTTCTCCGCTGTGGCGGCGAAGTCCTTGTCATCGAGGTCGGCAGCCCACTTGTCATGAGAATCTGCCTTCTTGATGAGTGTCAGGGACTTCGACTGGTTGCGCGAGGATTGTGCCCCCAGCAGCCGCCACATGTTGTTCGTGAGCTTTCCCACCGAGCCGTACTCCTTAGTCCATCTGACAAAACTGCCGTGCTCCACCGTACGCGGAAGCGCTATCGCAGTAACCGTACGCGGCGGGCTGCGGCGCGGCCTCGGGCTTTGCCACTTCCCTGCTGGTCACAGTGACCATAGGATGCGAACGCTGACGGAATTCGAGGCGGAAGGTCTCCCATGGGCGCAGGTCTCGGTGGCGGTGCGGTGGGGTCGTTGGTGTTTCGCCAGACGGGTCGGGCGGTCGTCGCCGGCGCTCTCCTGGGATGTGGGGTCGGCCTCGGCGCATACAACCACTGGGCGGTGGCCTTGGCAGTGGGTGTTCCCCTGTCCATCGCGGCAGTCGTCGCAGCGCCGCGACCACGACGCATCGACGGTCTGGTCGCGGGCGGTCACTCCACACTGAACGTCCCGGTCGCTGTCGAGGCGCTGACCCGGTCGAGCCTGGACGCCTCGAACATCCAGCCGACGCTGGTCACGGCGACCATCTCGCCGCCAAACGACACCGATTACCGAGCGCGTTGGCTCTCGGCGATGCCCAAGGGCATGGCCGCGAATCTGTTGCACAACGCCGACAATCGTCTGCCGGAGGCTTTCATCCCGCCGCGTCCGAGCACGGTTCTGCTGGATCGAGGTGACGAACATCCGGCCGAGGACATCGAGTTCGGCGATCATCCCGCCAAACGAACAGTGTTCCTTCCGGTGATCACCATCGCGGTCGCCGCCGCCCTGTTCTTCGGGGTCAGCACTGGTTGGCATGTCTCGGTTTCGTTGCCCGACAAAGGATTCAGCTCATCGATGAGCGATGAGTCGCTCGGGGCTCCGCAGGAACGGATTAATGCGATGCTGGCCCAGGTCGAGGCCCTGGGTCCGGCGGCGTCGAGCAACATCTTGACGCTGGATCTGGGCACCAGCGGCAGCGATCGGATCCAGGTCTACGACCCGGCCACCGGCGAGAGCATCGGCATGAGTTACTCGCCGAGCAGCGACAAATGGTACGGCCCGGACCGATCGAGCACTACGCAGCGATCACCGCGCACATTCCGGGCAGCCGATCTCTCCGGGATGCAGTTCACGACGATCGTCGAGCGGATGGCCGCGGCGTTGCCCGAACAATCCCGCGAGTTCCAGTCGATGACGATCTCGCGTTCCGGTGACAATCTCCCGGTTCTGGCCACCGCGACGTTTGGCGAGGACTTCCGGATCGAGGCCCAAATCCAGGCCGATACCGAAGGGAACATCGCAACCTGGTTCGACCCGGCCGACTTCGCGGCCGCGATGACCCAGGCACAACTGGCGATGACCAAAGCCGGTCTACCAACCGATGTCCCGATCATCGACCGTTTCGAGATCCGCGGAACGGTGACCGGCACACCCAACATCGGGGCAGGCACGATCCAGAACTCGGGTGGTGTACTGATCGACTTCACCGCCCCGGACCGCACCGGTTCGGCGAGTATCGTCCCGGGGTTCTTCGTGGCAATGAGGTCATCGGAGAACACCTCCGGTCAACTCAGGGAAGGTTCCGTCACGTTCGACAGCCTGCCTGCCGACACGTTCGATGCAGTCCGGGACGACCACATGCGGCGCAACCAGGTCGAGGCCGTCGACCGTGCCGCCGTCGACATCCAGACCTCACATCAGTACGTGCTGCAGGACTACCGGACAATCATCTCGGTGAGGGTCGGACAGGACGACGAGGTGGCCTACTACAGTCTTGACGGACAGTTCATCCCCGAAGACTGAGATGGCCAGCGGCGGAGCGCTACTGGGCTTCGAGTGCCCGCCGCCTGCCCGCCTCGATCTCGTCGAACGCCTGCTGCTGCGGATGCACACTGCCCCGGTCTGCCAGGTCGGTGACGATCCGGTGGATACGGTCGAGATAGTCGGCCTGCTCGCTGCCCTCAGATGTTCGGGCGTTCTCCAACAACGACAGCGCAGTAGAGAGTTCCTGCTGATCACCCGCATCCAACAGATCGGATCCGATTGCGCGACCGTAATTCTCGCATTCGGCCCACGCCTTACCTGCCTCGGTCACCGCTTGCTGGTACTCGTCGGCACGATCAAGACTCATCGGAAATTCGTCGCTCCGTAGGTCCTGCGCCCGGGCCAGCGCGGTGTGGAAATTGGCCACCGATTCGACCGAGACGTCGGTGACGGCCGGATACCGCAGCACCAGTTCGGGTTCGAGTTCGTATTGGGCGTAATCGACCAGAATCGCATCGTGTTGGCGGCAGGCAGCCTGCCACAGTCGTTGCGCCGCTTCCTTGCTGCCGGCGTTGGCAATTCGGGGAACCGGTCGACCTGCCTCGGGGTCGGCCGGACGATAGTCGGGCTGTGCGGCCGCAGGCTTCACAAGGCGGCCGGAAACGCGGCCGTCACCGCCGATCCCGATCAACACCTTCCGTTTGGCAGGCTGGCGCGCACGCAACCGGGCGAGCACCTCGGCCGCCGCCGGATCCGATTCGATGACGGCAACCTGCCACTCCTGATCCGGGTTGCTCGCAAACCGGAGCTGCAGATAGCGGCACCCCTGGACGCGGAACTGATCGGTGCGGCTCGACCGCGACATCGACGTGTCGGCGGACAACTCGGCACTTTGCTTGACCGACAGCAGATCGTCCAGCGGAAACGAGTTGATCGCCACACCTGCGTTACCGAGGTGCACCATCGCATCGTCGACCGTCACGCTGACGGCGGGCAGGTCGATCACTCTGCCGATCGCCGCAATGAGCAGCCCCAGGCCGAGCGTCGCGATGACCGCGGCACCGGTGATCGCCGGATCGACGTCGGCGATGGTCAGTACAACCAACTCGATCATCGCGATGATCGCCAACGCACTCGCAATGGTGGCAAGCCGGTTGTGCACCGGTCGCCGGTATTCGGTCCGACAGGTGACCGATACCGGACCTGAGCTGCTGGCCACGTGACGTCCTCCCCCGGGGTCCGATGCACACGACGGGCAACGGTTGATCGGACTTTACCCTCTCAGGCCAGTGCATTCCGGACGATCGGGGCGACCTTGGTGCCATACAGTCCGATGCTGCGCATCTTGGCCTCGTGCGACAGTGTCCCGTTGCTGTATTTGAGGTCGAACCTCGTGACACCCATCGCGTTCACATTGCGAATGATCTTGGCCGCCACCGTCTCAGGTGAGCCCACGTACACCGACCCCTCTGGCCCTGCCGACTGCTCGAACTGGTCACGGGTGGGCGGCGGCCAGCCTCGTTCGGCGCCGATTCGGGCCATCTGATCGCGATAGTGCGGCCACAGTTCGTCTCGTGCGCCCTCGTCGGTGTCGGCGAGGTGACCCGGCGAATGCATCGCCACCGGAAGCAATGGCTTGTCGAATTCCTTCAATGCCCGATGGTAGAGATCGACAAATGGTTTGAATCGGAGTGGTTCGCCGCCAATGATCGCCAGCACCAATGGAATTCCGTACCGAGCGGCTCGGACGACCGACTCCGGCGACCCACCGACACCGATCCACGTTCGTACGCTGCCTGCTGCGGTCTTGGGATACACCTGTTGGCCGGTCAGCGGCGCGCGTGTCTCACCGGACCAGACGATCGGACCCTCGTCGCGCAAGGCCGCAAAGAGGTCGAGCTTCTCGGAGAACAGTTCTTCGTACTGACTCAGGTCCAACCCGAACAGTGGAAACGATTCGGTGAACGAACCCCGGCCCAGAATAACTTCGGCGCGGCCTCCAGAGATCGCGTCGAGAGTGGCAAATCGCTGGTAGACCCGGATCGGGTCGTCCGAACTGAGAACGGTGACCGCGGTTCCCAGCGCAATGCGGGATGTGTGTGCGGCAATCGCGGCGAGCACCACCTCTGGAGCCGACACCGCAAAATCCGCGCGGTGATGCTCCCCTACTCCGAAGAAGTCCAGACCCAACTGGTCGGCGAGAACCCCTTCGGCAACCACCTCGCGGATCACCTGGTCGTACGGCACGAGTTCACCGTCGGGGCCTGCGGTCCGGTCACCGAACGTGTCCAGTCCCAACTCGATGGGAAAACCCTGTTCCGACCTGCTCATCCCGCTCACCCTTCTCCTGGCACATGCTTACATCGCGACAACCTCCGAACCTCGGAGAATGCACCTGATGGTGCTTAAACTACTCGGGTGAGCGTGCGCCGGTATTCGCTGTTCGGAGGCCTGTCGGCCACCATGGACGGCGGCGGCGTGGCCATCGGTACCCGGAAGCAACGAGCTCTTCTTGCGCAGTTGATTCTCGCCGACGGACATGCGGTCACAAGCGATCGACTCATCGACGGAATCTGGGGCGATGCCGCACCTGATCGCGCCGAAGCCTCCCTCCAGGCCTACATCTCAGGCCTGCGCAGAATCCTCGAACCCGATCGTGCGCCGCGCGCCCAGCCGAGCGTCCTGGTCACCAGGGGCTCCGGATACGTATTGATCACTGCCGATGACGATGTCGACCTGCACCGATTCAACCGCGACATCGCACTGGCCAGGGATCTGCACTCTCGCCATGAATTCGATTCGGCGGCAGGTGCATTGCGGTCGGCCCTCGACGTGTACGCACCGCTGCTCCCCGAGTTCGAAGGCCTCTCGTTTCGCGACGGGGCCGCCGAACACGTCGCTCGACTCCACGGTGTCGCACTCGAACTGTCGTTTGAGATCCGCCTCGAACTCGGCGAGACCCAGCTCTTGGCAACCGACGTCGAACAGGCACTGGGGGCTCAGCCCCTCAACGAAGGACTCTGGGCCCTGCTCGCCATATCCCGATACCGGATGGGTCGGCAGTCCGATGCTCTTGCGGCGCTTGCCGATGCCAGACGGATCCTGTCCGAGCAGATCGGTGTCGACCCGGGGCCCACACTGCGCGAACTCGAAAAAGACATCCTCGCCCACGCCCCGCATCTCAACCCACGTACCCGACTCGTGAGGACCGCGGCGGCAGGCGCGGTATCTGGGGATCAGCCGACGGCTGCGGACTCCCAGGACACCCCGCCGAGGCCGGACACCGCACTGCCGCTCATCGGCAGACTCGATGAGCGCGCGCGTATCGACAACGCGATCGTCGCCGTGTCCGGCGGCGCCGGCTCGGTGATCATCGTGGAAGGCGAGGCCGGTGCAGGCAAGACCACGTTGATCGCCGCATGCGCCCAGCACACGCATCGCCCCGGCAGCCCGTTGACCCTGTGGGGACATTGCCTGGAGGGCGGCGCGGCACCGGCGATGTGGCCCTGGGTCAAGATCCTGAACGATCTCGTGCCGCACCTGACAGATGCTGAACGGAACATGTTGTCCGGCAACGAACTCGGCGAATTGGTCGACGGCCGGGACACGCTGTCACCGCAGCTCGAAATACCCGATGCGACAGCCAGATTCAGACTCCACACGCAGGTGGCGGCTCTGCTCGCGCAACTGTCCGGGCGTACCGCACTCATCGTCGTGCTCGACGACATCCAATGGGCCGACAGCGCATCACTCGAACTCGTCACCCACGTGGCCAAGGCGCAGCTCTCGCAGTTGGTGGTGATCTGCGCGATTCGTACCGGCGACGGGGTCCGTCGCGAAACCGTGCGCAACACACTGGCCGAGCTCAGTCGTCTCCCGTCGCAGCTCCGTATTGCCGTCGGCCCGCTCGACAGCAACGCCATCGGCGAACTGATCCACCGTGAAACCGGCAGCCGTCCGGTCCCCGAGGTTGTCGAATCGGTGAGACGGCGCACCAAAGGCAACGCCTTCTTCGCCCGCGAACTCGCACGCACCCTTTCCGACGACGGCGAACTCTCGCCGATCGCCGCGGCACCCGGCGGCGTGCCTGCCGGCGTACGAGACGTGGTCCGGGGCCGGTTGGACCACATGCCCGCTGCGACGATGGAACTGCTGGAGGTCGCGGCGCTCATCGGTAAACGGGTCGACCTCGAACTGCTTGCCGGTGCCGCGTCCATGCCCATCGAAACCGTGCTGGACACTCTCGAACCGGCCGAGGAACACTCGGTGATCGAAACCGGCCCCAACGATCCGTACACCGTCTTCTTCGCCCACGATCTGGTGCGCGAGGCGATCGTCGAGAGCATTCCACCACTGCGGGCCCGGCGTCTGCACATGAAGATCGCAGGCCACCTCACCGAATCCGGCGGCACCCGACTCGGAGAGCTTGCCCATCATCTGTGGTCGGCAGGCCCGCTCTCGGAACGCCAGGTCACCGCGCGCGCCCTGTTGGCCGCAGCACATGAGTCGCTGATGCGGTTCTCGTACGAATCCGCCGAATGGCAGTTGGGGGCGTGCAGTTCACTCGCTCGCGCTGATGGTGACCAGCGGCTCGAACTCGAAGCGGTCGGCCTCCTGGTCTCGGTCATCGGTGCCCGGGACGGTTATCTCGCCGCCGCCACCGAATATCTCGATCGTGGTGAAGAACTCGCGGCGTCCATCGGCGATCTGCGCAACGTCGCCGACTTCAGATACTCCCGGTGGGCATCCTATTCACAGTCACTGGCTCTCGATCGTGCGCATGAGCTCGCGACCGAGATGTACCACGCTGCAATGGAATCCGACGACCCCGCGATCGGGATCATCGGATATCAGGCGTGGGGCGTGAACGAGTGGGACCGGGGCAAGATCGGGAGTTCGTACAGATCTCTGGCCCACGCCCAGGAGATCCGCAAACAGTTGGACCAGACCGCGATGCACGGGCTACAGCATGACTGGGATCTGCTCGGTTATGCGTTTTTCGCCTGGATGACCACGATGCACATCGGTGTCGCCGCCGGACGGGAGAGCTTCCGACGTTTGATCGACCAGACACCGGACGCATACGGCCGCAATGCCGCAGGCAGTTTTGCGATGCTGGCCGGTGCGTTGGCCGCCGATCCGCAGTGGACGGCCGATACCGGTCGCGCCTGGATGGCTTCGGTGGCGGACGGGCCATTCGACTTCCTGCGTGCGTTCAGCGAGTCGATGTACTGGTGGGCCGAAGTCATACTCGGCAACCGTGAGCAGGGCCTGCAACGCCTGCGCGATCTGCGCCCCGCCGTCGAGGCCGGCCCGAACACAGGTGGTTCCGCCTACTACGACCTTTACGCCGAGGCCGCGCTGGCCGCGGATCGCCTCGACGAGGTCGCCGAATTGCTCACGGCCGCCGAGCAGCACCTGCAGACTTTCGGCCAGCGGTATGCCGAACCGCATCTACACCTCACCAACGCCCGGTATCGATTGGCGATCGGGGATCTGGAATCCGCGCGCTCGGCATACGAGAAAGCTCGCCATCTCGCTCGCAATCAGGAATCGACCACGCTGCTGCAACGTATCGAGAGTTTCGGCCCGAAGTTCGTTCCGTGAGCCAGTAGGCTTCATCAATGGGAAAGACAGGATCCGGGAGCAAGAGCAGCGGCAAGAAGAAGAGCACCAAGCCGAAGAAGATCCCCAACGACATCTACGAGGCCGAACTCTTCCGTCTGCAAACGGAGTTCGTCAAACTGCAGGAGTGGGCCAAGGAGACCGGAGCCCGTGTGGTTGTCGTCTTCGAAGGCCGCGATGCCGCAGGCAAGGGCGGCACGATCAAGCGGATCACCGAATACCTCTCCCCTCGCGTGGTCCGGGTCGCCGCACTGCCCGCACCCACCGACCGGGAACGAGGTCAGTGGTACTACCAGCGTTATATCGCGCATCTTCCGGCGCCCGGTGAGATCACCCTCTTCGACCGCTCGTGGTACAACCGGGCCGGCGTGGAGAAGGTCATGGGATTCTGCACGCCACAAGAACATTCGCTGTTCCTGCGCCAGACGCCGATATTCGAGCAGATGCTCCTTGATGACGGGATCATCCTGCGCAAGTACTGGTTCTCGGTGTCGGACGCCGAGCAACTGCGACGCTTCCGGTCACGCCTCGATGATCCGGTGCGCCAATGGAAACTGAGTCCCATGGACCTCGAGTCGGTCTATCGCTGGGAAGACTATTCCCGCGCGAAGGACGAGATGATGGTGCACACCGACACCCCCAACAGCCCCTGGTACGTCGTCGAGTCCGACATCAAGAAACACGCCCGGATCAACATGATGTCGCACCTGCTGTCAACGATCGAGTACCACGAAGTCGTGAAGCCGAAAGTCGAACTGCCAGAACATCCCATCGACACCGGCACCTACCAACGACCCTCCCGGGAGATCAGCACCTACGTCCCGAACCATGTGGCCGAACTGATCGGTGACAAAGAGGACTGACGGGCCAGCCGAGGACCTCTACAGATGCACACGGTCCAGTCATAAGCACACGGTGCAACGTGTGCTTATGACTGGACCGTGTGCTTCTGTGGTCAACCGCGGTTGCGGGCTTCCCACACACGCATCGCCCCGAGATATCTGCCGGTGATAAAACTCTGGCCGTACCTGCCCAACGGGCCGGCGAGCCGGGCAGGCAGGGTCTGTGGACGCGAGAATGCCGTCACCGCAAAGACCACAGAGTTGTTGTCCCGCAATTCAACACAGAAGAGTTCTTCCCCCGATTCGGGGTGACCGACGAGTGTGCCGTAGGCAAATCCGCGGCGGTCGGGTTCATCGATGACGTACACAACCCTGACCGGGGCTTTGAGCCTCAGCGGTCCGACCCCGACCGCAACCCGGGCGACGGTACCTGCCTCGATGGCCTCCGCCGACGCGAAGACCCGTATGCCGGCACCGAGTTGTACCTGCCAGGTTTCGATCGCATCGGCGATTTCGGTGAAACACTGCCGACCAGATCCGACGACCACTTCCCGGTGCATGTGGTGATAGCCGCCTGGGAGCGCAGACCGGGTCGCGCCGATTTCCGGATAGCTGTACGCCATGCCACGCAACCGCGTGGCGATGTGCGACTTCAGCGGCCTGGCGCTGCGACCGGTCATCTCATGAGGTTACCGACGCCGACATAATCGGTGGACGGTACCTACGACAGAAGCCTACGGTTGCCCGGGCCGTCGACCGATGGCCGACAACGCAATCAAGGAACCATCATGAACACCTGCTACCCCGTTCCGCTTTCCGGCGCAGTCGCCTCGACCCTTCTGTGGGTTGACGAGGCGTCTGTCGAGGTGCAGGCCCGCGAGCAGCTACGCCGGGTGTCGGCTCTCCCGTGGGTCCACGGTGTTCGGGTGATGCCCGATGTCCATGTCGGCAAGGGCGCGACGGTGGGTTCGGTGATCGCGATGCGCGACGCGGTCTGTCCGGCTGCGGTCGGCGTCGACATCGGTTGCGGAATGGCAGCTGTGCGAACAGATCTGGTCGCATCCGATCTTCCCGACGACCTTTCCGGACTGCGTTCGGCCATCGAGGCAGAGGTCCCCGTGGGATTCCGCGCCCACAAGCGGCCGGTGAACCTACGGGGGATGGATGTCGGTGGCGGCTGGGGTGATTTCTGGTCCCGGTTCGGTGACCTCGATCGGAGTGTCCAGAACCTGGATACCCGCGCCCACACGCAGCTCGGGACACTCGGTGGCGGTAACCATTTCATCGAGGTCTGTGTTTCCGAGGGTGATTCGTCGGTCTGGATCATGCTCCATTCCGGATCCCGGAACATCGGGAAATCGCTCGCGGACCAGCACATGCAGGTTGCCGCGGGTCTACCGCACAACGCCGATCTCCCCGACCGCGATCTTGCCGTGTTCCTCACCGGAACCCCGGAGATGGATGCGTACCGTCGCGATCTGACCTGGGCCCAGGAGTACGCGGCGAGAAATCGTCGGGTGATGCTCCAACTGGTGTGTTCGGCTGTACGGGAGTCATTTCCGACGCGGCCGGTGCAGTTTTCCGAACCGATCTCCTGTCACCACAACTACGTGGCGACCGAGGTGATCGACGGGATCGAACTGTTGGTGACCAGGAAGGGTGCGATCCGGGCCGGGTCGGGCGAGCTGGGATTGATCCCCGGATCGATGGGGACGGGCTCCTACGTCGTGCGGGGTCTCGGGTCGCAGGCGTCCTTCTACTCCGCGTCACATGGGGCGGGGCGGAAGATGAGCCGGACCAAGGCCCGAAAGATGTTCACCGCGCAAGATCTGGTCGCACAAACCGAGGGCGTCGAGTCCCGCAAGGATGCCGGCGTCGTCGACGAGATACCGGCCGCCTACAAGGACATCGATTCGGTGATCGCCGCGCAGACGGACCTGGTCGAAGTGGTGGCACACCTCAAGCAGGTGGTCTGCGTCAAGGGCTGAGCGGGCGACCGCCACCCGCACATACGTTGTGGGGCACTCCAAATCGGGTGCCCCACAGCGTCATCGCCTGTCTAGACGGCAGCGACATCGATCGTCTGGGTCAACCGGAAGCTGTTGCCCGAGGGATCGCGGAAGCCGGCGTCGATCCCGTACGGGCGCTGTTCGGGCAGATCGGTGAACTCGACACCGCGCGCCGACAAACGCTCGTATTCCGCCCGACAATCTTCCGTGGTCAGGAATACGGCGGTGGCCAAGCCTTTGGAGACCAGTTCCAAGATCTCGATCCTGGCCGATTCGGTCAGCATCGGCGGACCAGGGACATCCATCAACACGATGCTGACGTCGTCCTGCCCCGGCGGGGACACCGTCAGCCACCGGAATCCGTCCATCTCGGGCAACGACACGTCTGCCTGGACCTCCATCCCGAGCTTGTCGGTATAGAACTTCAAGGCCTCATCCTGGTCGTGAACCCACACCTGCGCGCTGGCAATTTTCAACATCGTGACCTCCCGTGACTGGTTGTTCGAATCGGTGGTTCGAACGTAACCCCGCACAACCGTCCCGGTCTTCTCCCCTTGTGCTCTATCCGATGCGACTATCCGGGGATGGCCGGCCGAAGGTGCGCACCACACACGTCGGAACCATGATCCGCCGCGCTGCGGGTGGACGACTGGCGCGATACTGCGCGGGCGTCTCACCAAATGTCCTCTTGAAACTCGTGGTGAACGAACCAACACTGCGAAGACCAACTGCCACACAGACATCGGCTACCGAATAGTCGGTGTTGCGCAACAGTGCCGCAGCCCGTTCGAGCCGGCGGGTCTGCAGATATGTGTGCGGCGACTGCCCGAAAGTCTTGGCGAATGACCGGGTGAAGTGGGCGCGCGACAACCGCGCCGCGGCCGCCATCTCCTCGACGGTCAGTGCCGTCGAATACTCCGCGTCGATCAGATCCCGGGCCCGCAACAGATGCCGGGTTGTCGAAACACTCGCCACGGCCACCACTATGGCGGATTTTCGGCACGGCGGCCACGGATACCGAACACCGTGAACACCGCCGCGAGTGCGGCAACGATCACCAGCAACGTGAGGCCGACGGTGTAGCTGTGATCGGCCTCGTTGTATGTGGCTCCCATGACCAGCGGCGGGAAGAAGCCGCCGAGCCCGCCTGCGGCACCGACGATGCCGGTGACCGCGCCGACCCTTTTCGCGGGCGCTTCCTTGGCCACCCAACTGAACACCGAGCCCGAGCCCAGACCCATGCACACCGCCATCAGAACGAAGTTGATACCGGCCGGGATCTCGACCGGCGGCTTGGTGATCATCCAGATTGCCAAGCCCGCCGCTCCGATGGTGGCGATCACCGTGATCAGACGCGCACCGAAACGATCGGACAATATGCCGCCTGCGGGCCGCGCGATCACTGCCGCGAGCGCGAATCCGGCGGTTCTGGTACCGGCGCCCTCCAGGTCGAACTCGTAGACCTCGTTGAGGTAGGTGGGCAGGTAGGTCGAGAACGCGACGAAGCCACCGAACGTCGCGGCATAGAGAAAGCTCATCTCCCAGGTGATCGGCAGTTTTGCGGCACCGATGAGTTTGGGGACCACGGCGTCGTGGTTTGACGACCACCGAGGGGAATCGCGCATGAACATCCAGCAGACCGCCGCCATCACCACGAGCGCGGCGACGATGATCAGATGTGTTGTCACATAACCGAACCAGTCGACGAACCGGGGCGTGAAGAACGCGGAAAAGGCGGTGCCGCCCATTCCCATACCGAAGATGCCGGTGGCAAAACCCCTGCGGGACTTGTCATACCAGGCGTTGACGAAGGGGATGCCCACCGCGAACGTGGTTCCGGCGACACCGAGGAAGAATCCCGCGACGATCAAGGTCGCGTAGCTGTCGAAATGCCCACCGATTGCCAACAACACCACAAACGGGACCGACGAGAGCAGCAGCACTGTGAACATCGACCGGCCCCCGAACCGATCGGTGAGTGCACCCGTCAGGATGCGTCCCAGCGAACCCACCAGAATCGGAATCGCCACCAGTACCGACTTCTGTGTCGACGACAAATCCAGGTCATCGGCGTACCGAACTCCGAGCGGGCCGATCAGGTTCCACGCCCAGAAGCTGATCCCGAATGCAACCGTCGCCAGGACGAGGTTGCGGGTCTGTGCACCACGGTCGATCGACGGTTCCGTCGACGTACTCATCGGTCGCGGTCCTTCGTCCCGACCGGAGCCCAGGCCCGCCCGTATGAATGGCTGCCGGAGGCCGACGTCTTGTCACGGCTGCGATAGACGATGTAGGGCCGGAACAGGTAGTGCACGGGAGCGGTCAGCATGTGTACCAGTCGGGTGAACGGCACCATCGCGAACAACAACATCCCGACCAGGACGTGGATGTGAAAACGCAGCGGCGCCTTGTTCATCGCATCGATGTCCGGTTGCAGCAGGAAGATCGAGCGGAACCAGGGAGAGACCGTCTCCCGGTAGTTGACACCTTTCTGGTCTGGAAGGGCGCCGAGCAGGGTGCAATACAAGCCGAGCAGCAGCGCCGACGTCAGGACGAGGTACATCACCTTGTCGTTGCGGGTCGTCGCCATGAACACCGGGCCGGTGTGCCGCCTGCGGTAGATGAGGATCACCAGTCCGGCCAAGGTGCAGATACCGGCGATGAGGCCGAAGAACGCGGAGTTCAGGTGGTAGAGGTCTTCGGAGATTCCCAGCGAGTCGGTGAAGGATTCCGGGATGAGCAGACCGATCGCATGTCCGATGATCACCACCAGGATGCCGAAGTGGAAGAGCGGCGAACCAATGCGCAGCAGCCGCGATTCGTAGAGCTCTGACGATCGTGTTGTCCAGCCGAACTTGTCGTACCGGTAACGCCAGACGGTGCCGCCGATCAGGAGCAGCAGAACCAGATACGGGATCGCGCCCCACAGCAGGATGTCCACCGCCCTCACCTCGTCCCGGCGATGGGCAGCAGCCGCGGATCGAACGGCTCGAGGCCGACGGTCTCCACCGGTATCGGAGGACGCATCGCCAGGGCCGCCGCTCTGTCGGCGGGTGACGCACCTGGCAGGGTTGCGCACACCGACTCGAGCACGTCGGCGTACGGCGTGCCGCGGTCGAGCAACCCGAACCGGATCAATTCGATCGCGACCCGATATCTGGTGAGCACCCCGAGACCGACCACTGGATCGGCGCGCGCACAGAACTCGAGCACGATGGGTAGGTGGTCGGGCAATTCGCCGCCCAGATCCACGAGGAATCCGCTGTCTCGATAGAGCTGTTTGAACTCGCCGAGCGCCGCGCCACGTCGGCGGGTGTCGCCGTCGGTCCAATACGAGAGGTACAGCGTACGTTTGCTCGACAGGTCGAAGACCTCGGCGTACTCGCGGCCCAGCGCGACCTCATCAGTTGCCACGAGATGGTCGACGAAGCGTCGCAGCGGCCCGGTGGTGGCCTGGCACTCGATCTCATTCAGTGCCGCCCTGACCAACCCGATCTTCGAGAACAATGCGGCATCGGGGTAGGACAGACACAGCGATGCCACCTGGTGGACCACCCGATGGTCGGCGCGGCGATCCCCCGGCCACCTCATGGCGCCTTTGTCCGATCGGGGAACAGGCCTGCGGGAGTGCCGTTTCCGTCCCAGTTCAACAGGTTCACGCGATCCGCCATGCTGCTCGCACCGGCTGCGGTGTCGCTGGTCTGACGCTGCTTGAGCGCGTGGAACGTCTCCACCGACACCGGCACCGCGCGACCACTGGCTTCACCGAACGCGGACGATTCGAACATCCCCGGGCCGCCGTCGTGGTCCAGCGAGCATGCCGTCTCCTCCAGCTTCTCGGCCTGTTCGAGGTGCGCCGTCGGAATCACGTAGCGGTCTTCGTATTTGGCGATGGCCATGAGGCGATACATCTCGTAGACCTCCTCTTCGGACATTCCCACCGATGCCGGGATGCCGGCATCGGGTTCACGTCCAAGGGTGATATCCCGCATGTAAGCGCGCATCGCGGCGAGGCGTTTGAGTACCGAGTCGATGAGGTCGGTGTCACCGGCGGTGAACAATTCGGCGAGGTACTCCACCGGAATTCGCAGTGCGTCGATGGCACCGAACAGGGTGCCCCGGTTCTCGGCGTCGTGCCCCTGCTCGGCCAACAGGTCGACGATCGGTGACAGTGGCGGTACGTACCAGACCATCGGCATGGTGCGGTATTCCGGATGCAGTGGCAGTGCCACCCGAAACTTCTTGGCCAGCGCGTAGATCGGAGAACGGCGCGCGGCGTCGAGCCAGTCGTCCGGGATGCCGTCGGCGCGCGCGGCCGCCGCGACCGCGGGATCGTGGGGGTCGAGGAGCAGATCGAGTTGGGCCTCGTAGAGATCTTGATCGTCGGGTGTGGACGCAGCCTCTGTCACCGCATCGGCGTCGTAGAGAAAGATCCCGAGATATCGCAACCGACCGACACACGTCTCCGAGCACACCGTCGGCTGACCGACCTCGATCCGCGGGTAGCACAATGTGCACTTCTCGGCTTTGCCCGACTTGTGATTGAAATAGATCTTCTTGTACGGACACCCCGTGATGCACTGCCGCCATCCCCGGCATCGGTCCTGGTCGACGAGCACGATCCCGTCTTCACTGCGCTTGTAGATGGCGCCGGACGGACAGGACGCCATGCACGACGGGTTCAGACAGTGCTCGCAGATCCTGGGCAGGTAGAACATGAAGGTCTGTTCGAAACTGAACTTGACCGCATCCTCGCAGTCCCGTCGAAGTTTGGCCACGATCGGGTCCTGATCGCCGTATTCTGTTGCGCCGCCGAGGTTGTCATCCCAGTTGGCCGACCACTTGATGTTGGTGTTCTCACCGGTCAGCAACGATTTGGGTCGGGCAACCGGGAAGTCGTCGCCGAGCGGCGCGTCGATCAGGGTCTGGTAGTCGTAGGTCCAGGGCTCGTAGTAGTCGGCGATGGTCGGCTGGACCGGACTGGCGAACAGCGTGAACAGTTTCTGCAGTCGACCGCCGGTGCGCAATCGCAGTTTGCCCCTGGAGTTCAGATGCCAACCACCCCGCCATTTCTCCTGGTCTTCGTAACGGCGCGGATACCCCTGTCCCGGACGGGTTTCCACATTGTTGAACCACACATATTCGGTGCCGGCACGGTTTGTCCAAGCCTGCTTGCACGTCACCGAACACGTATGGCACCCGATGCACTTGTCGAGATTCATGACCATGCCCACCTGGGCCATCACACGCATCAGTACTTCACCTCCTGACTGCGTTTGCGAATGGTTGCCACCATGTCGCGTTGATTGCCTGCCGGCCCCAGATAGTTGAAGGCGTAGGACAATTGGGCGTATCCGCCGATCAGATGTGTGGGTTTGACCAGCAGCCGGGTTGCCGAGTTGTGCATGCCGCCGCGCCTCCCGGTGGCCTCCGATTTCGGCACGTCGATCGTGCGGTCCTGTGCGTGGTGGACAAAGGCCACCCCCACCGGCATCCGGTGGCTGACGATCGCACGGCACACCATCACCCCGTTGGCGTTGACGCATTCGATCCAGTCGTTGTCGGCCACCTCGATGGCTGCCGCGTCCTGCGGGCTGATCCATGCGGTCGGACCGCCACGGGACAACGACAGCATGAGCAGGTTGTCCTGGTACTCGGAATGGATCGACCACTTCGAGTGGGGTGTCAGGTATCGGACGGTGATCTGCTGGGCACCGTCCGGTCCCAGCCGAGGTTCGCCGAACAACCGGTGCATGTCCAGCGGGGGCCGGTAGATCGGCAACGACTCACCGATGTCGATCATCCAGTCGTGGTCGAGGTAGAAGTGCATGCGGCCGGTGAGTGTGTGAAATGGCTTGAGCCGTTCGATGTTCTGCGTGAACGGGGCGTAGCGCCTGCCACCGGTCTCCGATCCGGACCACTCCGGGGACGTCAGTACCGCGACCGGTCCCTTCTGGGTGTCGGCAAAGGTGATGCGCCTCTCCTCCGACCCGAGGGCAAGATCGTCGAGCCGCCTGCCCACCCGTCGTTGCAGCTTCCGGAATCCGTCGACGGCCACGGAACCGTTTGTGGTGCCGGAAAAGGTCAGGATCGCGTCGGCAAGTTTGACGTCGGTGTCGATGGCCGGACGCCCTGCTGCGGCCCCGCCCGCCATGACGCCGTGAGAGATGGCTAGCCGGTTGCTCTGCTCCGCGAGGTCGTAGGTGATGTTCTTGACGGTGAATCCCAGGCGCTCGACCAAGGGGCCCACCGTGGCCAATTTGTCGGCGATCGCGGTGTAGTCGCGTTCGACGACGGTGAACGTGGGCATGTTTCGTCCGGGCACCCCCCGGATGCCGGCCTCCTGCCAGTCATCCACCCGTCCGTGGGGCGCGGCGATCTCCCCCGGTGTGTCGTGTTGCATCGGCACGCTGACCAGATCTCGCCGCACCCCCAGGTGAGTCTTGGCCAGATCCGAAAACCTCTGGGCGAGAAGGTGGAACAGATCGAAGTCTGATTTGGCCTCCCACGGCGGATCGATGGCAGGCGAGAAGGCGTGCACAAACGGGTGCATGTCGGTCGCGGACAGGTCGTGTTTCTCGTACCAGGTGGCGGCCGGTAACACCACGTCCGAGAGCAGGGTCGTCGACGTCATCCGAAAGTCTGCGGACAGAAGCAGATCAAGCTTGCCTTCAGGCGCTTGGCTGTGCCACAACACATCCCGGGGCCGAGGTGTCGCGGGGTCTTCGGCGCCCATCACGTTGTGATGGGTGCCAAGCAGGTGCCGCAGGAAGTACTCATTGCCTTTCGCCGACGATCCCATCAGGTTCGACCGCCACAGCACGAGCGTCCGGGGCCAGTTCTGCGGAGCATCGATATCGGTGATCGCTGACGTCAGCTCGCCGTTGGAGAGTCGGCGGGCCACATGATCGGCGACACTCTTGTCCACGCCGTCCTCGACCGCGGCGTCGGCTTCGTCTGCGATGTCGAGGGGACTGCGATCGAACTGCGGATAGAACGGCATCCAGCCCAGACGTGCCGACTGCGCGATCGCGTCCGCGGTGTGTTCGTGTGTGAGCGTGCCCCGGGACAACGGTGACGCCAGCGACGTCGTCGAGTACCCGTCGTTGCGCCATTGATCGGTGTGCATGTACCAGTAGGACGTTCCGGCCATCGTGCGCGGCGGCCGCGACCAGTCGAGCGCGTTGGCCAAGGAGATCCAACCGGTGAGGGGTCGGCACTTCTCCTGGCCAACGTAGTGGGCCCAGCCACCCCCGTTTCGACCCATACATCCGGTGAGGATCAACATCGAGAGGATCGCGCGGTAGGTTGCGTCGCCGTGGAACCACTGGCAAATACCCGCTCCCATGATGATCATCGACCGACCGCCGGACTCGACCGAGTTGGTGGCGAACTCACGGGCCACCCGGATGGCCGCCTCCGCGGGCACGCCGGTGATCTCGGCCTGCCACGCGGGCGTGTACGGAGTACTGACATCGTCGTATCCGCTCGCCCACTGCCCCGGCAGACCGCCCCGGCCCACTCCGTATTGGGCGAGCATCAGGTCGAAGACCGTGGTGACAAGATGTCCGTTCACCCGGATCGCCGGAACACCGCGCCGCAGGACCGAGCCCGAGCCGTCGGGGGCATCGAACGCCGGCATCATGATCTCGACGTTGTCGCTGTCGGCACGACCATGCAAACTCAACGCGGGATCGACTGTTCCGAGATCGAGGTTCCACCGCCCCTCGCCGGCCTGCCCGTGGCGAAATCCGATGGACCCGTTGGGAACCACCGGCTCACCCGTGGCCTCGTCCAGGACCACCGTCTTCCAGACGCTGTTCTCGACGAGATCGCCGTGCGAACCGCCCAATTCGTCTGCGGTCAAGAACTTTCCGGGCACGAACCCACCGTCGTGTTCGTCGATATGGATCAAGAAAGGTAGGTCGCTGTAAGTCCGGACATAGTCGATGAAGAAGGGCACCGAACGCCGGACGAAGAACTCGGTGAGAATGACGTGCCCCATCGCCATCGCCAGCGCGCCGTCGGTCCCGGCCTGTGCGGGCAGCCATTCGTCGGCGAACTTGGAGTTGTCGGCGTAGTCGGGACTGACCGTGACCACTTTTGTGCCGCGATAGCGGACCTCGGCCATCCAGTGGGCGTCGGGGGTGCGGGTCACGGGCACGTTGGAGCCCCACATCATCAGATATGTGGCGTCCCACCAGTCGCCCGACTCCGGGACGTCGGTCTGATCCCCGAAGACCTGCGGACTGGCCACCGGCAGGTCGGCGTACCAGTCGTAGAACGACGTCATCACACCGCCGATCAGCTGGACGAATCGGGTCCCGACACAGTGCGAAACGATCGACATCGCCGGAATCGGTGAGAATCCGGCACAGCGATCCGGTCCGTAGGTCTTGATGGTGTGGACGTGCGCTGCGGCAGCGATCTCGATGGCCTCGTCCCAGGACACCCGAACCAGGCCCCCCTTGCCCCGCGCACGCTGATATGACCTGCGGCGTAACGGGTCGCCGACGACGTCGGCCCAGGCGAGCACCGGGTCGCCCAGGCGGGACTTGGCTTCCCTGAACATTTCGACGAGTACACCGCGGGCATACGGATGACGAACTCGCGTAGGCGAATACGTGTACCACGAGAACGCGGCACCGCGGGGACAACCGCGTGGCTCATACTCCGGACTGTCCGGTCCCACCGACGGATAGTCGGTCTCCTGTGTCTCCCAGCTGATGATGCTGTCTTTGACGTAGACCTTCCACGAGCACGAGCCGGTGCAGTTGACGCCGTGGGTGGAACGGACGATTTTGTCGTGACTCCACCGGTCGCGATAGAAGACGTCGCCGGCACGTCCACCCTCCCGAAAAACCGCACGCGCATCGTCGGTCTCGTCCCACCGCGTGAAGAACTTGCCGAAGTCGAGGAGGGCTTGGGCAGCCGCACCCTGAACGTCAGAAGACCGGGCCATGGAAACATGGTACGAAAGTTCATGGTCCGCAAGAGTGTTTATGGAAGAGAAGAAAAAGTTCGAATCGAACTACCCGATACTGTCCGATTCGAACCCGCCGCTACCGGCCCAACAGTGACAAACGCCCCAAGAGTGACAAACGCCCCAAGAGTGACAAACGCTCAGCCGACGGCCCGCTCGCTCTCACTCCAGTACTCCTTGCGCAACGCCTTCTTATCCGGTTTCCCCAGTGCGGTCAGCGGCAGTGACTGCGCGACGATAACGCGTTTCGGCGATTGCACCGCACCCTTCCGGTCTTTCACCGCATCCTGGATCTCCGAGATCATCGCCGTGATCGAGACGTCGTCGGTCAACGCATCGCTGCGCAGCACCACGATCGCGGTCACGGCCTCACCCCACTTCTCGTCGGGAACGCCGATCACACCGACCTGAGCAACCGAAGGATGCTCGGCCACAACGTCTTCGACTTCCCTGGGGAAGACGTTGAAGCCGCCGGTGACGATCATGTCCTTGGTGCGATCGACGATGAACCAGAATCCGTCCTCGTCCTCGCGGGCCACATCGCCGGTTCGAAGCCAGCCATCCCGGAACGCTTCGGCGGTCGCCTCCGGAAGTCCCCAGTAGCCGCCCGCGAGGAGTGGACCGGCAACACAGATCTCACCTGGCTCCCCCACCGGAACCGGTTTGCCGTCGTCACCGAGCAGAGCGGTACGCAGGAATGCCGAGGGCCGGCCACAGCTCGACAGTCGCTTCTCGTCGTGGGCGTCCTTGGGCAGATAGCTGATCACCATCGGCGCCTCGGATTGGCCGTAGTACTGGGCAAAGATGGGCCCGAACCGCTCGATGGCCTCGGCCAGCCGCACCGGGTTGATCGCCGAGGCGCCGTAGTACACCGTCTGCAACGACGACAGATCACGCGTGCGCGAATCCGGATGGTCCAGCAGGGCATACAGCATCGACGGAACCAGCATGGTGGCCGTGATCTTCTGCTCCTCGATCGTCCGCAGCACCTCTGCCGGATCGAACTTGGCCAGCACCACCATCGAGCCACCCTTCATCAGGGTGGGCACAAAGAAGGCCGCACCCGCATGCGACAACGGTGTGCACATCAGAAAGCGTGGATGTTCGGGCCATTCCCATTCGGCCAGCTGGATCTGGGTCATCGTCGCCATGGCCGACGCAGTCCCGATGACGCCCTTCGGTTTTCCGGTGGTACCACCGGTATAGGTGATCGAGACGATGTGGTCCGGTGCCAGATCCGCGGCGACCAGCGGTCGTGGATCGAATCGCCGGGCCTCGGCGGTCACGTCTCGTGCGACGTCGGCGAGTTCGGCCGGCACCGGCCCGAGCGTCAAGACCTGCTTGAGGCTGTCGACCCGCTGCAACAACGCCACCGCCCGTTCGACGAACATCGGCACCGGGTCGATGACCAAAGTCGCGATCTGCGCGTCGCCGAGAACGTACGCGTGATCATCGAGCGAGCCCAGCGGGTGCAGCGCGGTCCGGCGCCATCCCTGTGTCTGACCGGCGCCGATGACGAACAGCACCTCCGGCCGGTTCAGTGCGAGCAGTCCGACCGCGGTACCGGAACCGGCACCGAGCGACTCGAAGGCCTGCGCGTAAGTACTGACTTGCGCAGCCATCTCACCGCCGGTCAGCGTGGTGTCCCCCAGGAACAGAACCGGATCGTTGTGATGTCGCTTGAGTGCAGCCACCATCAGGTGGCCGAGGTGGGTGCCGCCGCGTAGGTGATCGAATTCGGTGGTCGCGTCCGCAGAATCAGTCATGCTGAACACACTAGAACGTGTTCTAGATTTGTGGAAGCATTCCGGTTGCGTGCCCGGCGAGTCCACCCGGCATGATTTGTCCCATGAGCACGGATACCGAACGCACGTCACCCACCCTGACCGTTTCCGCCGTCTGCTTCCACAACGGCGCTTCACAGGTGCTGACCGTCAGGAAGTCCGGTACCACCGCTTTCATGCTGCCCGGCGGCAAGCTCGAGGCCGGCGAAAGCCCGATCGAGGCAGCGGTACGCGAAGTGCTCGAAGAGATCGGCATCGAGATCGCGCCGCAGGACCTGACCGAGCTCGGGACCTTCACCGCCGCGGCAGCCAACGAAGCCGACACCCTGGTGTGCGGCCACATCTTCTGCGCCGAGCTGACCGGTGAACCGCAGCCTGCCGGAGAGATCGCGGAATTACGCTGGTATGACCGCACGGACACATCACCGCAGCTCGCGCCCCTGCTACGCGATCACATCTTCCCCGCACTCATCGCCGACAAACCATCCCCGGAGAAAAATTGACCTCCGTGACCTCGGCGCGGACAGTGAAGGGATGCGGTTTCGGCATACCGAGCGCGACGATCTTGTTCTGATCCAAAAGTGGCTGGGCAATCCCCATGTCGCCCGTTTCTGGAATCACGACACCTCTGATGAAGCGGTCGAACGCGATTTCGGCGGGAGCATCGACGGGACCGAACCGTGCGAAGACTTCATCGTTCTCTACGAAGATCTCCCCATCGGACTGATCCAGCGGTACTTTTTTGCCGACTATCCAGATGATCTCGCCGAACTGGAAACCCTGCTCAGGGTGCCCGAGTTCGCCATGTCGATCGACTACTTCATCGGAGAAGCCGAGATGACCGGACGCGGCTACGGAACGCTGATGATCCGCCGAATGGTGGAGATCTGCTGGGTTGATCGACCCAAGACCACGGCAATCATCGTCCCGGTGGCCGTCACCAATCCCGCGTCGTGGCGAGCTCTGCTGTCGGCGGGCTTCACCCAGGTCGCCACCGGTTACCTCAAACCGGACAATCCGATCGACGACGGACAGCACCACGCCTTCCGCATCGACCGGCCGTCCGGTCGCTGACCACAAACCGGACAGGTTGGGGCCGGACGCAACCAATCCGTAACACCCGGTCAACTCTGCTTTCCATCGTCACTGCGACGAAACGAGTCCGTTACCGATCGTTCGTAGAGTTCGCAGGTCAGGGCTTATTGCACCAGTGAGACCCGCGAGAAGGGCAATGAACGAATGAGCGGAAACAATATCCGGCTTGCCGCCATCACTGCAGTCGAGGCGTACCAGCCTCCTCCGGTCAGTTTCGATATCACCGAGGCGCCGGGAGACATCTTCGGCGCAAACGTCTTCAACAAGTCGGTCATGATGAAGCGGCTGCCGAAGAACGTCTACAAGTCGGTGATCTCCACCATCGAAAAGGGCAGCAAACTCGACCCGGCCGTCGCCGACGCCGTCGCGTCCGCGATGAAGGACTGGGCGCTCGAGAAGGGCGCCACCCACTACGCCCACGTCTTCTATCCGCTCACCGGGCTGACCGCTGAAAAGCACGACAGCTTCCTCGAACCATCGAGCGACGGCTCGACTCTCGCCGAGTTCCAGGGCAAAACCCTGATCCAGGGTGAACCAGATGCCTCCAGCTTCCCGAACGGCGGCCTGCGCAACACTTTCGAAGCCCGCGGCTATACCGGCTGGGATGTCACGAGTCCGGCTTACGTGCTCGAGAATCCGAACGGCAACACCCTGTGCATCCCAACCGTGTTCGTCTCGATGACCGGTGAAGCACTCGACCACAAAACCCCGATTCTGCGCTCACAGCAGGCCATGGGTAAACATGCGGAGCGGGTGCTGAAGCTGTTCGGGCACGCCAATCCCGGCAATGTCGTCGCCTTCTGTGGACCGGAGCAGGAGTACTTCCTGGTCGATCGCCACTTCTTCCTGGCGCGTCCCGATCTGCTCAATGCCGGGCGAACTCTGTTCGGCACCAAACCCCCCAAGGGGCAGGAATTCGACGACCACTACTTCGGCGCTATCCCCGAACGAGTACTCGGCTTCATGATGGATACCGAGCGCGAACTCTTCAAGCTCGGTATCCCCGCCAAGACCCGTCACAACGAGGTCGCACCCGGCCAGTTCGAGATCGCGCCGATGTTCGAACGCGGCAACATCGCGGCAGACCACCAGCAGCTCCTGATGACGACGTTCAAAACGGTTGCCAAGAAGCACGGTATGGAATGCCTCTTCCACGAGAAGCCTTTTGACGGTGTGAACGGTTCGGGCAAGCACGTCAACTTCTCGTTCGGCAACGACAAGTTCGGCAGCCTCCTGGTACCCGGCGACACCCCCCATGAGAACGCACAGTTCCTCGTGTTCTGTGCGGCCGTCATCCGGGCGGTGCATCTGCATGCCGGGCTGCTTCGGGTGTCGGTGGCATCGGCAACCAACGACCACCGCCTGGGCGCCAATGAGGCTCCCCCGGCCATCGTCTCGATCTTCCTCGGCGAGCAACTGGCCGACGTCTTCGATCAGATCGCCAAGGGTGCGGCAACATCGTCAAAGGGCAAGGGCACCATGCTCATCGGTGTCGACACATTGCCGGTACTGCCCACCGACCCCGGCGATCGGAACCGGACCAGCTCGTTTGCGTTCACCGGTAACCGATTCGAATTCCGTGCTCCGGGATCGATGCAGACCGTCAGCGAGCCCATGGTCGTACTCAACACGATCATGGCCGATTCACTCGACTACTGCGCCACCGTGCTCGAGACGGCCATCGCCGAAGGCGTCGAATTCGACTCTGCCGTACAGACACTCCTCACCGACATCATCACCGAGCACGGCGCCGTCGTGTTCAACGGTGACGGCTACTCCGACAACTGGCCGATCGAGGCGCAGTCGCGGGGTCTCCCGAACCTGAAGACAACCGTCGACGCACTGCCCGAGTTGATCTCGGAGTCGTCGATCGAATTGTTCTCCAAGTACGGAGTTTTCAACGATCGCGAGATGTACAGCCGCTACGAGATCGGCCTGGAACAGTACATCCTGACCATCGCAGTCGAGGCCAAGCTGACCCTGGAAATCGGTTCGACGCTGGTCATGCCTGCCGCCATCCGGTACCAGACCGAGATCGCCACCAACGTGGGCGCCCTCAAAGCCGCCGGTATCGAACCAGACATCACATTGCTGAACATGGTCACCGAGCCGATGAAAGAGCTGACCGCAGCTTTGGCGGCCCTGAAATCAGCACTCGGTGTCCACGTCGAAGGCAGCCTCGAAGAGGCCAAGTACGCACGGGACACCTTGCTTCCCGCGATGGCCGCGGTCCGACTCGCGGCAGACACCCTCGAAAGTGTTGTCGCCGACGATCTCTGGCCTCTCCCGACCTACCAGGAGATGCTCTACATCCTCTGATTCGCCGATCTGATCGGCTACCGACACCAACCGAGCCGCCGTACACCCTCGTGTACGGCGGTTCGGTTGTCGGTGGCGCCCGCTCGCCTGCGTGCTACTTGCTTTGCTGATGCTCCACGAAATCGAAGAGCCGGAACTCGGAGCCGGGATCGGTACGAGTCGCGGTGGTGGGCGTCCGGTTCGGGGCATCGGCGTGGATGCGCGCCACGATCTCGTCCAGGTCGTCGCCCTCGAGGGTGTAGGCCGCCATGTATCGGTACTTCGGGTCGTCTTCCCGCGAGCGGTACCGCGTTGCGCTCTGAACCCCTTCCAGCGACAGGATCTCGGGAAGGTGATGGTTGCTGTACCACCGATTCATCTCCTCGTCCGACTCATCGTCGCGGGGGTGGGTGAAGGCGATGTACAAACCTTTGGCCATGGTGTCTCCCAGATCATCTCGATGTACTGCAGTGAATTGAATGTGTCAGCCCGGGAACGTGCCGGCGCGGGACAGTTGACCCGGGACCGTCGTGTCCAGCATCTCGCCGAGCCGCAGCGCCCCCGACATCAGCAGCTCGACGTCGAGACCGGTTCGCACGCCGCTGCGTTCGAGGAGATACCAAAGATCCTCGGTGGCGATATTTCCGGTTGCGGCGGGTGCGAAGGGACATCCACCGATCCCGCCGAGGCTGGCATCGAGCGCCGACGCCCCGGACTGCAACGCGACGAGGGCATTGGCATACCCGGTGTTGCGGGTGTTGTGGAAGTGCCACCGAACCGGCAGGCCTGCCGCCTCTTTCGCTGCGTACTCCGCGAGTTCGACCACCTGCGCCGGAACGCCGACACCGATCGTATCGGCCAGCGCCACCTCGTCGGGTTGGGCGTCCACACACTGCTTGATGAGTTCGCCGACCCGGGCCGCCGGGACCTCACCCTCGAACGGACAGCCGAATGCGGCCGCAATGGTCACCGTCGTCTTGAGTCCGGCGCCTTTCGCACGCGTGGCCAGACTCGACCAGAGCGCAATACCTTCTGTGGTGGTGGTGCCCTGATTGCGAGCACTGAACGTATCGGAGGCCACCACAACGATATTGACCTCGTCGAGGCCGGCAGCGATGGCCCGGTCGAGGCCGCGCTCGTTCAACACCAATCCAATCCAGGAGACCTCCCCGCGCGGGAGGGCCGCGGCGAGCGCCTCGGCATCCGCCATCTGCGGGACGCGCCCCGGGTGTACGAAGCTGGTTGCCTCGATGCGCCGCAGACCGGCACCGACCAGGTTGTTGATGAGTTCGAGCTTGGCCCCCGTCGACAACAGCGTTGCCTCGTTCTGCAACCCATCACGGGGTGACACCTCGACGATCGTCACCGACTGGGGCTCTTTCGTTTCGCGCGACACTTCAGTTCCCATGCCCAGATTTTCCCGCAGGTTTGGAATGTATGCAAGTTGAATGTTGCAGGTGTGTAAATCGACAGAAATTGGCTCATATAAGCCATTTTTGGTTGTCTGAGTCGAACACCCGCGATAGGATGTATGCAATCGAGGGAGGTACTTGGTGTCGCAAGCATCGCAAAGCGTGACTGATCTTCTACGCGCCAAAATCGTGGAGGGTCAGTGGAACGCAGGCGACCGGCTGGGCGAAGTGGAACTGGCAGCCCTACTCAACGTCAGCCGCACTCCGATACGCGAGGCGTTGGCACGCCTTGCCGCAGAAGGCCTGGTGGTGATGTCACCCAACAAGGGCGCCCGCGTTGCAACATGGACTGCGGAGCGGCTGACCGAGATCTTCGATCTCCGACTCCTTTTGGAGCCGGTCGCCACCGCTATGGCCGTCGGGCGGCTGTCGGACAAGGAGATCGACAAACTCGAAGAACTGGCCGGCCACATGCAGCACCTCGGCAGGGCCGATGGTGACCGGGACTTCCCGGCAATCGCACAACTGAACCGCCAGTTCCACGCCATTCTGACCGAGAAGACCCAAAGCAGCCAGCTCGCAGCGACACTCACCTCCGTCAGGCATATCAATCTCGCAACCGTGAACTACAAACACTTCGAAGAAGACGCTCTGTCCCGCAGCCTGTCTCACCACTTCGAGATCGTTGCCGCGGTCCGAGCCGGCAACCCGGAGTGGGCCGAGTCCGTGATGCGCTGTCACATACACAACGCTCGCGCCGGAATGCTCCGACCGGACACCGGACAGACATCGGGGGTCGGGATCTTCAAAGGCATTGGCGCCGTCCTGGACTGATCAGTCATATCTGACGACGACCGACAAAGGTCGTCACCACAATCCACATCCCGGGACATGCGACCGGGGTCGAATTCGTATGCCGTTCGCGCACAGCACAGCTCGATTCTCGATCGGGCTCCAACCGCAGAGGAAGTTGATATGTCCACCTCACACATCGAAGGAAACGAGACCCCGGACCAGTCGGGTCCGCTCTCCGATCTCAGGGTCATCGAGATGGGCCAGCTACTGGCAGGCCCGTTCTGCGGCCAGCTGCTCGCCGATTTCGGCGCCGAGGTCATCAAGCTCGAAGATCCGGGCAAGGGCGACCCGATGCGTCAGTGGGGCCGCGAGAGCTCGCAAGGCCAGTCGCTGTGGTGGCCCGTTGTGGCGCGCAACAAGAAGTCGGTGACCTGCAACCTCCGCACCCCTGAAGGACAGCAGATCGCCCGCGATCTCATTGCCTCGGCGGATATCCTGATCGAGAACTTCCGACCGGGAACCCTCGAACGGTGGGGCCTGAGCTACGAAGAACTCAGTGCCGTCAACCCCAAACTGATCATGGTGCGCGTCACCGGCTACGGCCAGACCGGTCCATACTCACCGCGTGCGGGCTACGGCTCGATCGGCGAGGCCATGGGCGGATTGCGTCACATCACCGGCGATCCGGACAGCCTGCCCAGCCGCACCGGAATCTCGATCGGTGACTCGCTGGCTGCGGTGTTCGCCACGATTGGCGCATTGGTGGCCCTGCACGGCGTGCAGCGAACCGGCCGCGGACAGGTGGTCGACTCGGCGATCTACGAAGCCGTGCTCGCCATGATGGAATCCACTGTGCCCGAATACGAATTGACCGGTTACCAGCGCGAGCGCACCGGGTCGATTCTCCCCAATGTCGCGCCGAGCAACGTCTACCCGACCGCCGACGACAGCAGCATCCTGATCGCCGCCAACCAGGACACCGTCTTCGCACGCCTGGTTGATGCCATGGGTCGGCCCGAACTGGCATCCGATCCCCGGTACTTCAATCACACCGAACGTGGCATCCGGCAGACCGAACTCGACGACCTGATCGCAGAGTGGACGCGCACACAGGAGTCCGAGAAGTTGCTGGTGCTCCTCGAGGAAAAAGGTGTGCCCGCCGGACGGATATACCAGGCCCGGGACATGATGAACGATCCACACTTCATCGCCCGCGAGGCGATTGTGAAGGTGCAGCACAAGCTGTTCGGCGAGTTCCCGGTGCAGAACGTGGCACCGAAACTGTCCTCGACGCCGGGCTCGATCAGGTGGCTCGGCCCGGAACTCGGCGAGCACACCGCCGAAATCCTGACCTCCGCGCTGAACCGGACAGCACAGGAAATCGCGGATCTGCGCAGTTCAGGCGCGATCTGAACCGTTTGGTCCAGATGTAACGCAGCCGCAACCACGTCTCCATTTTGTATGCAAGACTAACTAACCAAGTACTCCCGCTGCGACATTTCATCGTAAGAATCCGCAACACGGGATCGTAGAGAGGACCGATTTACATGCCTGCATGGAAGCAGAACACCGCAGCCGAATTGAGTGCCGAATCGCTGGCGGCCCTGATACGCAACGAGATCCCCGCGATCCGCATCGAAAACTTCGCCACCGCTGACGAATGCGCCGCGTTCTCACAGGCCGTACACACCTCCCCCGACCTCAAGTCGTACAGCGTTGCAACACCGACCCACTACCTCGGATTGGTCATGTACGAGTACCGCCAGGATGGCGGCCGCAAAGCCGAATTCTTCGACGCCGTGCCGGCCGCCGTTGCCGCGCAAGAAAAGCTCTACGCACAATCGGTCGATGTCCCGGAACGCTTCCGTACGATGCTCGGCGAGTACCACCCGCACGGCGAAATCCGCGTGCCCACCGAGCCGGGGTTTGGCGATTACTGCCCCGTCGTCGTGCGCATCGCCTCCAACGGCGTGCACTTGCACGCCGACTACGCCCCGTACAACTCGCCCGACTGGGCGATCGGCGAGATCGAGGACCAGATCACCTGGAACCTCTACACCCAGTGCCCTTCCGCAGGCGGCGAGACCACCGTCTACAACAGCCCGTGGATTCCGGCCGAAGGTGAAGATCCCGCGCGCGGATTGCCCAGCGGCGACATCGAATCCGACAGTTCGATCGAAAGCTTCACCTTTGCACCGAAGGTCGGCGAGGTTGTTCTGTTCAACCCCCGCAACCCCCACAGGATCTCGGCAGGCGAAAACTCCGCCGAGGGTCGGGTGTCGATCGGATCGTTCCTCGGCACCAAGGACAACGACCTCCTGATGTGGTCCTGACCCCACCATCACAGTTCGAAGCCCAAAAAGTTCTACAGCCCAACAATATTGAAGGAGAAACCATGGCGATCGACATCGAAGATCGGATGATCAAGCCCAGCGGACGCTTGTTCACCAAAAACTCGGACATCCCGTCGGATCCGGTCAGTTTGATCGAGGATACCGTCGAAGAGGGTGAACTGACCGTCCGCGCGCTGATGGTCGGCCAGGACATGATCTTTGTCGAGGCCTTCAAGGGCAAGGGCATGGTCGACCCGATGCATCAGCACGACGATCACGAGTCCATCGGATACTGTCTGAGCGGCAAGCTTCGCCTGGTGATCGGCGGCGAAGAGTTCATCGCAGAGGCCGGCGACACCTGGCTGCACCCGCGCGGAGTGCCGCACATGAGCGAAGCCCTCGAGGACACCATCCAGCTGGAGATCAAGTCCCCGCCCCGTAAGACCTGGTACACCGACGCCGAGCTCGCCGAGCGAGCAAAGCGGTAGGCCCCCAGACCAGCCGAAAAACCTTCCCCCCCAAGGTGATTTTGGCGGACGAGCAGCGCCCCGGCCTCGGCCGGGGCGCTGCTTTGTTTCCCCGGTACCACCGGCACAGCAAAGCGGGGCCCTTCGAATGCGCGAACATTCGAAGGACCCCGCTGCGCGAGAAGGTGCGGGTTACCTGTTGTTACGCAGCGCCGTTGGTGGCACCCGAACCGGCCAGTGGGCCGATGGTCTCACCGGTGATGTACTTCGACTCCGGCGAGACGAGGAATGCGATGGTCCGCGAGACGTCGATCGGCTCGATCCACGGCACACCCATCGGGTTGATGACGTATGCGGATTCGATCTGTTCGATGGTCGGGTTCTCGATACCCGGCAGGAACAACGCCTCGCACGATGCGTTGCGGATCATGTCGGTGTTGACGTTGGTCGGGGTGACAGCGTTGACGGTCACGCCGGACTGGGCCAATTCCATTGCCGCAGACTTCACCAGGCCGATGACGCCCCACTTGGCGGCGCAGTAGTGGCCGAGGTTGTTGAATCCGATGTGCCCGCCACCCGACGAGGTTGCCACGACACGTCCGTAGCCTGCCTTCGCCATGTGCGGCAGTACCGCGCGGAAGGAGTTGAAGACACCCGTCAGGTTGATGTCGACGGTCTCGCCCCAGACCTCGGCGCTCATCTCGGCAACCGGCACAGCGGTCATGATGCCTGCGTTGGCGAGCAGGATGTCGATCTTGCCCCACTTCTCGACGACCTCGTCGGCAAAGGCGATGAGCCCGTCCAGATCCCGCACGTCGATCTGGCGCGCCAGAACCTTACGTCCCAGCCCTTCGATGAGGCCGACCGTCTCGTCCAGATCAGCCTGCGTGGCCATTCCGTACGGGGTGGTTGCGTTGTCTTTGAGCGAATCGATGATGACGATGTCAGCACCCTGTTCGGCGAGATGAACCGCATGCGAGCGGCCCTGTCCACGCGCTCCACCGGTGATGAAGGCGACCTGTCCGTCAAACTTACCCATGTTCAAATCCTGTTCTCATTGATGATCATTCGGTCAAAAACGTTGGAGCCATGCTGGTTACTTGATCGCGGACACGCCCGCGGTCGCCACCTTGATGTCATCTTCGGTCGTTCCACCGCTCACTCCGATGGCACCGACGAGTGTTCCGTCGACCAGGAGCGGAAGTCCGCCGCCGAAAGGCGTGAAGCCCGGGATTGCCGTGATCGATCCGGCAAAAGACGGACTCGCTGCGCCGGCATCTTCCCACATCGACGTGGGCTGACCCATGCCAACAGCGGTGTACGCCTTGCCTTTTGCCATCGGCTCGGCCATCAGTGGACTGTTGTCCATCTTGATGTACGCAATCATCTGACCTGCATGATCGATGACGGTCACAGCCATCGGGACATTGATCTCGATGGCCTTGGCACGAGCTGTCGCCACCACGGCCTCCGCGTCATCCAAGGTCAAGACCGTTCGTTGAGTGGCCATGGCTGCTCCTTCTCCTCGCGGGGGGGTCGACGATCCACCTGAGGTGGTCATGCACCGCTTGCTTTGCTTCATGTGATCGAACTGCACACAATTATGACTGCACAACCGTCCAAGGTCAACCATTATGTATACAACTTTGTTTAGATCATTAGCGCAGCTCAGGAGCATAAAGGGCCTTTCCGCAGGCCGGATTCATGGGCTTCTTCTAGTAAACTCCCTGTAAACACGCGTCTCTACCGCTATTGTTTCGTGACGGAACTGCCGTAGCTTTCGTTAACGTGCGGCAACACCGCATCTCACGATGTACACAGAATCAGTTTTGGCACACCACACGTTGTGTGCAATCCCCAAAGGAGTCTCATGGTTGACGTACTCGGCTGGCGCAACGTCTTCGGCGTTCTCGCACCTTCGACGAATACGGTCGTTGAGCCGGACTACTACCGCATGACAGTGCCCGGGGTGACCCCCCACGTCGCACGGATCCACATCCGGAATCAAACCCTGACGAACAACGAAGACTTCGAGGGCCTGCTCGACCAGATCCGTGCCGAGATCAATGCGGCGTGCGAGCGCGTGCTGACCTGCGATCCGGACTACCTGGTGATGGGCATGTCGGCTGAAACCTTCTGGGGCGGAATCGAAGGCAACCGACTGTTCACCGAGCAGATCGAAACCTTCTCCGGCAAAAAGCTGGCCACCGGTGCTGATGCCGTACGCCGCGCGCTCGACCTCTTCGGTGCCAAGCGGCTCGGTGTCATCACTCCGTACCAGCCGATCGCCGACGACATGGTGCGCCTGTTCCTCACCGAAGCCGGATACGACGTCGTCAATCTCAAGGGTTTGAAATGCCCGTCCGCGGTTGACATCGCGAGGGTCTCCGAAGATACATTGCGGCAGAGCATCCTTGAGGTCGACGGCCCCGACATCGACGCGATCGTGCAGGTCGGCACCAATCTGTCGATGGTTGGCCTCGCCGACGAGGCCGAGCGTTGGCTGGGCAAACCGGTCATCGCCATCAACGCTGCCACCTGGTGGCATGCGCTGCGCACCAACGGGATCACCGATCAGGTTCGCGGCTCCGGAAGCCTGCTCCGCGAGCACTGAATCCACACCACTGCTCCACAGCTCCGAAGAAGCATCAACCCCCAACCCGAATACCAATCAGGAGGACTTCGTGAAGAAGACCGCATCGTGGATGGTCACAGCGCTCGCTGTGGGATCCCTACTTGCCGGATGTACCAGCGCCACCGACGACAGCAGCAACAGCGGCTCGTCGAACAAGGCGGCCGGCAATGCTGAATGCACCACCGCCACAACCGACTTGGTTTCGGCTGCCAAAGAGCCCGCACCGCTGGTGGCCCCCAAGGCTCCCCTGGATCTCGCCGCCGCCAAGGGCAAGAGCATCTGGATGATCAATGTGGTGACCAACGAGTTCACCACCGCCGCCACCAACGGCTTCAACGAGGCTGCCGCGGCAGCCGGCGTCAAGACCACGATTTTCGACGGTCAGGGTCAGACCAACAAGTTCAACGAGGGTGTGTCACAGGCAATCGCTCAGAAGGCAGACGCCATCGTGCTGCTCGGTGTCGAACCTGCGCTGTTGGCCGGAGCCCTCTCCGATGCCAAAAACGCCGGGATCCCGGTGATCAACGCACTCTCCGGTGACGCCAGCGCCCCGCTGGCAAATGGCGTGTTCTCCAACATCAGCGCCGATTACACCGCCGATGGCGCATCGCTTGCCGCGTGGACGTTGGCCGATTCGAGTTGCACCGCAACGACGGTTCTCGCACAGCCGACCGCCATCGAGATCTACGAGAACATGGCCAATGGAGCGAAGGGCGTCTACGACGAGTACTGCCCCGACGACTGCAAGCTGACCGCCCTGGACATCGACCTGGCCAACGCTGCAACAGATCTGCCGCAGAAGGTGCAGACCGAGATGACCCGTGACTCGAAGACCGACTACATCTTCACCGCATGGGACTCCGGCGTCACCTTCGTCGAGCCGACCGTTGCGATGAAGAACCCGAACGCAAAGATCCTCGGCCGTGACGGGATCGCCTCGAGTCTCGACGCCATCCGCTCGGGCAAGGGCCAAGACGTGACCGTGGCGGCACCGCCCGAGGCATGGCTCGGCTGGACGATGCTCGATGACGCGATTCGGGCGATCACCGGGGCGCAGCCGTCCGGAGTGGTCATCCCGACCCGTCTCATCGACAGCACAAACGTCGGTGACTCAAATGACGCAGTGAACCCCAACTACACCGATTTCCAGGCCGCCTTCACCGAGGCCTGGGCGAAGTAGCCGTCGCCCTGCGGGCATGCACATGCCCGCGGCCACACACACCGGAGAAATCATGAGTAATGACCTTGGTGCCGTAGTCGCCCCGTCCACGGGCAACGCGGCAACTCCCAACAAGCCGGAAAAGCCGGCCAACACCCACAAAGTTCGTCAAGGTACGTCGATCGTGGAGCGCTATGCGCTTGTCGGTCTGTTGGTGCTGGCGTTTGCGATCTGCGCACTGTTCCTGCCCGAGTTCAGGTCGACGGGCATCGTCTCGGCGATGATCAACTCGCAGGCCATCATCCTGCTGTTGGCACTGGCCGCCACCCTCGCACTACGGACCGGGGACTTCGACCTCGCGATCCCCGGCGTGATGGTGACCAGTGCGTGTGTGGTCGCGGTCATGTCGACCAACGGATACTCACCCGCGGTCGTCATCCTTGTCGCCCTTGCCGTCGGCGTGGTGGTGGGATTGATCAACGCCCTACTTGTCGTCAAGATCGGCGTCGACTCGTTCATCACGACTCTCGGCATGTTCACCGCACTGTCCGGAATCGGCTATGCCATCACCGATTCCAAGATCGTCACCGGCGTCCCGGACTTCTATGTGGAGCTCTCGCGGGCAAAACTGATGGGCCTGCCGATGACCACCTGGTACGCCTGGATCTTCGTGGTGGTGTTGTGGTTCATCTACCAGCGCACGCCGGTGGGCCGCTACATGCTGTTCATCGGAGGCAACCGGGACGCTGCACTGCTCGCCGGTATCTCTGTCGCCCGTATCCGCACCGTCACCTACGTGGTGTCGGGTCTGGTCGGCGCGATCATCGGAATCATCCTGGTGGGCAACCTGGGCGCCATCGATCCGGGCATCGGTAACCAGTACCTGCTGGCGCCTTTTGCCGCGACATTCCTCGGCGCCACCGCGATCACGGTCGGTCGCTTCAACCCGATCGGCACGATGGTGGCGGTGTACCTGTTGGTCGTGGGCATCACCGGCCTACAGCTCGCCGGCGCGGCATCCTGGGTCAGCCCGCTGTTCAACGGCTTGGCTCTGATGATCGCGGTCGCACTGGCCAAGCTGGTCGGCAAACGGCGGGGCGCAGCGAAATGAGCACGGGCCCGGCACTCGAGATCGAGGATCTGTCAAAGCAGTTCGACGGAAACTACGCGTTGCACCCTCTGACCTGGCAGGTGCAGCGTGGCGAGGTGCACGCACTGGTTGGTCAAAATGGAAGTGGCAAGTCCACTTTGATCAAGTGCCTGGCAGGCTACTACCGGCCCGAGACCGGCCGGGTGAAGCTGTTCGGCAAGGAGTTGGACCTCCCGGTCCACAACCCCGCCGACCACGGCATCGCCGTCATCCATCAGGACCTCGGTCTTGCACCGGAGATGACCGTGCTCGAGAACATCGGAGTTGCAACCGGTTACGGCGCGCGCAGCCTTGGCTGGGTGCAAGACCGTAAGGAAGCAAGAGCCTGTCGCGAGATCGCTGATCGAATCGGCATCGAACTGCCGTTGCACACGATGGTCTCCGATCTCAGTCCCGCACAGCGCGCACTTGTCGGTTTGGTGCGTGCGGTTCGGGCCCTGGGTGACGGGCACGAGGGTCATCTGTTCATCCTCGACGAACCGACAGCCTCGCTCTCACACAGCGAAGCCGCCCAGGTCACAGCAATGATGCGCAATGTTGCCGACCTCGGTTCGAGTGTCATCTTTGTCAGCCATCGTCTCGGTGAGGTTCTCGACGACTGTGACAATGTCACTGTGCTGCGCGACGGTGAGCGGGTACTGACCCGGTCCACCGAGGGGCTGACCCGCTCCGACCTCGTCGCAGACATCCTCGGACGTCGATTGACCGAGTACTACCCCGATCCACCCGCAAAGGCCCAAAAACCCACACCGCAACTGGTTCTCGAAGGCGTCAGCGGCGGAGTTGTCCGTGACCTGTCGGTGACCGTCCAGAGCGGCGAGATCGTCGGGTTCACCGGCCTTGCCGGGATGGGTCATGAGGAACTCCCCCTCCTGCTTGCCGGCAAGCTGACACGCACGGCGGGAACGGTCACCGTGAACGGGACGGACGTGCCCGCGGACAAACCCCGCGCGGCAATCGCGGCCGGGCTGGCATTGGTTCCGGGAAACCGTCATCGCGACGGTGTCTGGCTCGATGCGTCAACCGTGGAGAACGCGACGCTTCCCGCTCTGGGCAAATACACCAAGTTCGGTCTCCTGACGAACTGGCGCAAGGAACGCGAAGATGCACTGGAGCTGGTCGAGAACTCCGGTATGGTTCCTGCGCAACCGTATTGGCAGGTTCGCCAGTTCAGCGGCGGCAATCAGCAGAAACTGGTGTTGGCCAAGTGGCTGCAGATGAAGCCCTCGGTACTCCTCCTCGACGAACCCACCCAGGGCGTGGATGCCGGAGCCTCCCGTCAGCTGCTCGATCGTGTTGCCGATCTGGCTGCCGACGGCGCATCGGTTGTGGTCTTCTCCGGTGACCACGAACAACTCGCGGCGATCTGTCACCGTGTGTTGGTCCTCCACGACGGGCAGATCGTTGCGGAACTCCCGCAAGCCGAGCTGAGCGAACAGTCCCTACTCGAAGCGTGTGAGCGGGCAGTCGAGGTTTCGGCGTGACCGAAATCGGTGCGATTGAAAGGCCGGGTGTCGACAAGTCCGGCGTCACCAAGCATCAGGACTACGAGCAGGCAGGATTCGGCGGCTCACTCGGTTGGGGCCGCCGTCCGGCACTGGTGATGATCGACATGCTGGAGGCCTATTTCCGGCCGGGATCACCACTGTGCCTGCCTGATCCGACCGTCATCGAGCGGGCTTCGACATTGGTGGAAGCCGCCAGAGCTGCCGGCATCCTCGTTGTCCACACCCGGGTCGAATATGCCCCCGGGCTTGCGGACGGAGGACTGTTCACCAAGAAGGTCGCGGCCCTGCGGTTCCTCGAGGCCGATCATCCAGATGGGTTGGGCACCTTTGTGCCACAGCTGATACCGATCGCGGGTGAGATCGTTGTTGTCAAGCAGTACGCGTCGGCCTTTTTCGGGACCTCGTTGGCGTCAACGCTGACGGCCAACGGTGTTGACACAGTTCTCATTTCCGGGGTGTCCACTTCGGGGTGTGTACGTGCCAGCGCCACCGACGCGATGCAACACGGATTCATACCGAAGGTGGTGAACGAGGCCTGCGGCGACCGGAGCCAGGAAATCCACGATTCCAACCTCTTTGACGTCGGTGCGAAATACGCCGACATCATCGATCTGGACACCGCGATCACGATCCTGGGTTCGCTGACGCCCTGATCTTTCGCCATATCCGGTTTCGATCTGCACAACGGATCGTAAACAGTTGACGCCCGAGTTTTCCAAGCGCACATCCTGCCGGGAAAACTCGGGCGTGACCGCGTTCATGGGACACCCTCAAACCTCAAGCCGGATCTTGGGCACGCATTCGGTATGCCTCGAGCAAACGCACTCCGGTATCCGCATCGTCGACCACAACGATCTGGCGACCGCCATCAACCCGGTCGACGAGGATTCCATCACCGGACTTGAGGACGAACCCTTTGGCGCCCTTCAGGTCCCCACGAAATCCGAATCGATAGCCATATCCGCCGAAGTCCTTGATCGCGCTGACCTTGACAGTGCGGACGGCGGCGATCTCCGATGCCGGGATGATGATCTCGGGCCAGCCGACAACACTTCTGACATGCAGGCCCGCCTGGTCGACCGTCACCCGCATCCCGTACATCAGCACCGCAACGATTGCGACGGCCACTGACATAACCACGAACAACCACTGCCCGGACAACACCGCGACCAGCAGGCACATCATCACGCCGGACACCATGAGTACCAGTGGGATTCCGCCACTGAGTACCGTCCTTGTCCACACCACACGTTCGGTCGGCTCGATCCTCATCGGAACAGTGGAGCGATCCAGATCTACCGGCATCGTCCACCTCGGCACCAATCGATGCACCACAATCGCACACGCAGCACCCACAGCCAACGCGAGAACCAGTGACCACCAGGGTAGTTCGACCGCGGATACGTCGACCTTGTCACGCTGGACGCCGGTGGCCGCCAGCGTCAACGTCGCGATGAAACCTGCCAGCGCGGCGACACCACTGACGACTTGCGCGCACACCGTGTATTCCCGAAACGCCGTGGCCGCCACCACCGCTACCACCATCAGCGCGATCCCCACAATGATCAGCGTCCACATCAGGCCGGACACAGATGTGAAGCCATCCGGCTCGCCACCGGAACCCCAGTGGGTCGCGACCTGTTCGGGCAGATCATCTCGCCAGCTGCTGAGCAGCATCGTCGAAACCAGCGTTGAGATGACCGGAATCGTCACCGCCACGCCCAGCAACGACGCCAGCGGTCGCTTCGTTTCACCTGTAGGCGAACCCATTTCAGTATCCTTCCCGAACCATTGCAGCCAGATCCTCGCCACCGAGCCCCAGCTTCCGAGCGGCGGCGTACACGGCCTCGATCGCCGACCTCAGGTCGACTTCGTCCGGCACCGCGGTGTGCGTGACGACCGCACCTCGGCCCCTACGGAGTTCGACCAAACCCTGGTCGCGTAACTCCTGGTAGCCGCGCAGCACGGTGTGCACATTCACCCCGAGCGACTCGGCCAGATCGCGCGCTCCTGGAAGTCGCTCCCCCGCAACCACTTCGCCGCGGACGATTGCACCTCTGATCGCGGCAGCGAGTTGCTCATAGAGCGCCTGTGGCGCTGCCGGATCCACGCGTATCAGCACACGACCACCTTATAGTTCTAGTTGAACTAGAACAAGTCCATTCGGCGGTGGCCAGAGTTCACCACCCGTTTTCGCCGACGAACTCGCTCAGTGGACGACCTGTCGCCCACCCCTCGATCTCGAGAACCGGGCGATGCGGAAAGTCGGGAACAGGCCCCAGACACAACACCGCCACCGGTTCGGCACCGGCAGGCAGTGACACGATCTCGGCGAGCACCTGCTGTTCGAACAACGACACCCAGCCCATACCGAGTCCTTCGGAACGCGCTGCAAGCCAGAGATTTTGGATTGCGCACGACACCGAGGCCAAATCCATCTGCGGCATGGTTCGACGACCGAACACGTGACGCTCCCGGCCATCACGCAGCGCAACAACAAACAGTTCTGCGCACTCGAGGATGCCTTCGACTTTGAGTGCCATGAACTCATCGGCCCTCTCGCCGAGCGCGTGTGCGGTGCGCCGGCGTTCGTCATCGACGTGACTGTGAATCTGCTTCCGCAGGAGCGGATCAGTGATCCGAATGAAACGCCAGGGCTGCATCAGACCCACATTGGGCGCGGCGTGGGCCGCCTGCAGCAATCGCTCGAGTACCTCGACCGGTACGTTCGCACCGGCAACGAAGGTGCGCATGTCGCGTCGTTCGGCTATGGCGCGATAGACTGCCGCGCGCTCGGTGTCGGTGAACGAATGATCTTCCATCACAGGTCGAATGCCTCTCGGAGAATCGGAATGAATGCCTGCACCGCGGGGCTCGTCGGCGCGGACCAGACCGCGGACAAGTGTGCCGGGACGTCGACACCCACGATCGGGACCACTTGCACCCGTCCCCGATTATCCGCACTCATCGACTCGCTCAGGATTCCGACCCCGAGCCCCCGGGCCGCACACTCCAGCACAGCGTCCCCGGCGCTGGCCTCGATCACCACCATGGGCGAGAAAGCGGCTGCAGTGCAGGCGATGTCCAGCACCGACCGCAGGCCGGTTCCCACCGGCATCGCCACCAAGGGCTCACCCGCCAGATCGGTCACTGCGATGCGCTTTCGATCTGACAGGTGATGCCCGGGCGGCACCAACGCCACAAGTCCCTCACTTACGATCACGGATGCCTGCAATTCGTCGCCGACCGGACCCGCGGTGCCGACAATGGCGACGTCCAACATGCCATTTCGGACGTCGTCCACCAACATGTTTGAATTGGCCTCCTGGACAGCTATTTCGATGCCCGAGTAGGAACTGCGGAACTTCTCGATCGCGGAGAACAGCGGTGTGATCGTGCAGCCGACCACCATCCCGATCGACAACCGACCCCGCAAGAGCCCGCTCACGTCATCCACCGCCTGACCCACTGCGCCGACCGCAGCAAGAGCCGTACGTGCTGGGCCGAGCGCGGCCTCACCCGCGGGGGTCAGCCGGGCGACCCGGCTGGACCGATCGAACAACTGCGCACCGAGTTCTCGTTCGAGTTGCCGGATCTGGGCACTCACGCCCGACTGGCTGATCCGTACGCGCTCGGCCGCACGCGTGAAGTTTGCCTCCTCGGAGACGGCGATGAAGTACTCCAACTGCCTCAGTTCCATAACTCCAGATTCTAGTATGTGGCAGAACAATCTATTGGACTTCTCACAGGAGTCGGGCGAGGCTGGAATCACACCAACGAAAGGATGAACAATGTCACCCCGAGAGACCGCGCAGCGTCCCGAAGACCTGACTCGACTGTTTGTGGAGCGATCCAATGCCGGCGACGCCGAGGGTGTTGCCATGCTCTACGAGGAGAACGCGGTGATGGCGTATCCGCCCGGCGGGCAAACGGTGGGACGCGCAGCGATCCAAGAACTGTGGTCGCAGGTCCTGTCCCATCGCCCACAATTCCACCCAGAAGAACCCCTTCCGACGCTGGTCAGCGGCAACATCGCCCTGACCTCGACCCCACCGCGAGACGGGGCCGGAGCCCGCGCCCAGGTGGCGCGCAGGCAAGCCGACGGAAGCTGGCTGCGACTGCTCGACCAACCCGAGTTCGTCAACCCGAGTTCGTAAGAGCGGAGGGTTGACCCGTCGAAACCGGCACGGGAGGCCCCGGTAGCGTTGTGTCCATGTTGCGCACCACCATCGAGATCGAGGCCGGACACGGCGTTGCGGAAGCCTATGTAACCCGACCGGATGAGAATTCTCATCCCGGCGTCCTCTTGTATATGGATGCCTTCGGTCTTCGCCCGCGCATCTACGAGATGGCCGACCGAATTGCCGGCTGGGGTTTTGTCGTCATGGCCCCCAACGCCTTCTACCGCCACGGCACCATCGAGGACCTCGCTGTGCAGGGCGATCTGAGCGATCCCGCCTACCGTGATGAGTTCATGTCCGGCGCGATGGGCCGAGTACGTTCCTTGGGCTCGGGCCTGGCGACCGCGGACGTCGGCGAGTACGTTGATCGCCTGCTCGAGCTGCCGGACGTCAGCGGCGACGGGATCGGTGTCACCGGATATTGCATGGGTGCGGCCTTGGCGTTGCGTACCGCCGGTGCGCGACCGGATCAAGTCAAGGCTGCTGCCGGGTTCCATGGGGGCAATCTTGTGACCGACGCCGTCGACAGCCCACATATCGTGGCCAAGAGCGCGCGGGCGCGCCTGTACCTCGGGCACGCCGACAATGACCGGTCGATGCCTGCCGAAAAGATCGAGATCCTGGAACGCGCATTCGACGCAGCGGGTCTGCTGTACACCTCCGAGGTGTATCCGGATGCGCCCCACGGCTTCACGATGTCGGACATCCCTTCCTATCGTGCCGATGCCGACGAACGCCACTTCAACACCCTCGAGAGTCTCTTCCGGGAGAACCTCACCCCCTGACCCGCAAAAGCACAAATTGCAGTCATAAGCACACGTTGCTACGTGTGTTTATGACTGCAATTTGTGCTTTTGTCGCCGGCAACAACAAGAATGGGTAGATGCCAACGCTGCTGCACATCGATTCCTCCGCCAATCCGAAGACATCGGTCTCCCGCGACCTGACCGGACTGTTCGCCACAACGTGGCTCGAGGGCGGCGAGGGCCGCACCGTGACGTATCGAGATCTGCACGCCGATCCGGTACCGCATATCTCCGATGCCGGCCTGCATTACGCGCCGCGGCTCCGGGTTGATGTCGAGGATGTGGCGCCGGAAGCCGAAACGTTGCAGGCCGAACTGATCGCCGAGGTAGCCACCGCAGATGCGGTGGTCATCGGCGCACCGATGTACAACTGGTCCATTCCGTCCACCCTCAAAGCCTGGATCGACCACATCCACGTTCTGGGAACCACCGCACCGTACGACACACCCGATCAGCCATTCGCCGGGATCCCGGTGGTCATCATCTCCTCACGTGGCCTGGCATATGGTCCCGGCGCCAAAGACGAAGGCCTCGACCACACCGTGCCCCCGCTGGTACAGGTCTTGGGTACGGCTCTGGGCATGAAAGTCGATGTGGTGACTTCCGATCTGACGCTCGTCGGACGGATCCCGGCTCTGGATCCGTTCACCGAGCAGGCCACCACCTCCACGGCGGCCGCCCGCGACAGAGTTGTCGAACTCGCACAACAGATTTGAGCGGCGGCGACCCAGGAATCGTTTATGGAGCCCGCGCATCGCCGTCTTGATGCGGCCTGCGTCACCGGGTAGCGACTCGCAGAGTCGCTACCCGGTCACGGCCTCTAGTTTATGTCGGCCATGGTTTTGCCGACATCAGCGAGTGTCATCGCCTTGCCATAGTCTTTCTGGTACTTGTAGGCCGGAATGTTGCAGCGATACGGACCGTTGTCAGGTTGGAAATCGGCGGCTATCCAGCCGTCCGGCGTCACCTGCTCGACGTTGAAGCAGGGCGACGGCGCGGCGCCCGGTGTCAAATCGACCGGTGCCGTGAGCCCACCACCTGTCCACGCCGATTCTTGGATGGCAGCGTCGTAGGTGCACGTCCGCGTCAGATCATCCCCGCAACTTGCCGCCGACTTGGCGAACAGCAGCCACGCAGAGAATGCTCGGATCGACGGCAACGTCAATTCTGCGTCCGGCGCATATTGCTTGTAGAGGTCATGGATCTGCTGCATCGCCGGCACCTCATCCGAACTCTCCAACGGCGCAACTCCGCCGAGTTCGACCACATTGTTCTGCTCGCCGGCAGACGTGCCCAATGCCTCGATGAACGAGTCGTTGTACGCGTTGTTTCCCGGATTGATCCAATCGAGCTTGTAATCCATGTCGGTGAGCGCACTTTCGAGCTTCGCCAACTGCTCCGGCACCCCGTAGAAGAACAGACCCTTCACGCCCTTGTTCTTGATGGTCTGCGCATAGGGCGTCCAGTCGGCGATCCCTGTCGGGGGATATGAATCGCGATAGATCACGGTGCCCCCCGCCGCAGTCAGGGCTTCTTCTGACTGATCGCCCGTGGTTTTCACAACCGGCGAATCTCCGCTGATGATCCCGATCGCTCCAGCAGATTCAGGATAGGCATCTTGGATGAGCCACTCTCCCATTCCGTAGAACGGGTCGTAGCCGGCGACCCGACTCGGCGATGCGCTGACCTCCAGGTCTGAGCCCACGGACTGTGGTTGGGCCACCTGAGCCGGGAAGCTCGGCAACCCGCACCCAAGACGTTCCTTGACGCCCAGCCCATCGAACGCATGACCTCCGCCGACCAGGGCGAAGTCCTCACGGCAAGCCGTCACCATCTGCTGGCGCACTTGCAGCAGATTCGAATCGCGGGTGGTCGCGACGATCTTGCGACCGTTGATTCCGCCCTGCTCGTTGCACCATGACGTGAAGACCTTCGCCGCATCCGGAAATTCGGAAACCTTGGTGAAGCCGATGTCCGATGCTACACCGACATGGATCTCGGTGCCGGTAACCCCTTGTGCAGGAGAACCTTTCGGCGATCCGGTGCCGCAGATCTCACCCAGGTCACCGAATGCGGTTGCTGAGGCCTCTCCAGACGCGGACGTACCGCCGCCGCCGCCGTCGTTCTTGTCACCACTGTCGCCACTACGGCTACTACAGCCGGCGACGATCAGCGCAACGGCCATCAAAGCGATGACCGAGTGGTGTGATTTCAACTTGCTCCTCCTATGTCGAAAGGGCACATCTGCAAGGCTGTGCCATTGAATCTGCATACCGACCGCGGAGTTCCTGCGCCGCGTCGCCAATGGATCAGTCGGAGCCTGCGGCGACTACCGTCGCGACCCGCTCATGAGATAGGTGTGAACTCGAGGTGCAACTCGGTCAGACCGCGCAGGATGTAGGTCGGCTCATAGGAGAAGCGGCGGTTGTCCACCGGACCATGCTCGGTCTCGGAGATCCTGATGTCACCCATCCGTGAAAGCATGCGCTCGAGGCTGATTCGGCCCTCGGCGCGAGCGAGCGGTCCACCAGGGCACGAGTGGACTCCACGCCCGAACGCGACGTGCTCACGAACATTCGGGCGATCGATCTTGAACTGATTGGGGTCTTCGAAACGACGGGGATCGCGGTTGGCCGCGCCCAGTACGGACATCACCGTGGTCCCGGCGGCAATCTCGACGTCACCGAGTGTCGTGCTGGTGCGAGCAAGTCGAAAGTCACTCTTGACCGGGCTTTCCAACCGGAGGGTCTCTTCGAGGAACAGCGTGATGCGGCTCCGGTCCTCGCGGAGCAACTGCTGCAGGTCCGGACGCTCGGCGGCAACCTTGAGCGCGGCGCTGATCAGCTTGACGGTGGTTTCCTGACCGGCGGCGAACAGAAAGGTCGCCGAACGCACGACGTCGATGACCTCGGGAGTTGAACCGTCTGGATATTTGGCGTTGGCGAGGCCGGTGAGTACGTCATCGCGAGGCTCGCGGCGGCGATCTTCGATGTACGTTGTGAAACGGTCATCGAGAAACGCGAGCGGGTTGTGCATCAGCGGTTCGTTTTCCAACGTGCCTGGGCGCGAACCTTTTCGGGGTGCGCCGAGCACATCACGGAAGATCTCATGGTCCTCTGACGGAACACCGAGCAGGTCAGCTATCACCAACAGCGAGAACGGCTTTGCGTACTCCTCGATCAACTCGCATTTACCCTTGTCAACAATCTCGTCGAGATGACTATCCGCGAGGCGCCACATGAACTCCTCATTTTCCTTGAGTCGCTTGGGAGTCAACAGACGATTGAGGAGCCCTCGAGCGCGCGTGTGCTCCGGAGCGTCCATCGTGACCATGTGTTCGCTCAGCGGCATCTGGTCACGGAACTCCAAGATCTGAGCGCCGATGTCGTCACCTTCCGGTACGAAAGGAAGTGGAGGAAAGGGTCCCGACACCGAGTTGCAGGCCGAGTAGGTTTCCGTATCCCGGTAGACCTCGACCACTTCCTCGAGGCCGGTCACCGTGACCACATCGTGAACCGGTTCGTGCTGAACGGGGCATTTCGACCGCAAGTGGTCGTAGTAGGGGTACGGATCATCGACAATCGAAGCGTTGGTGAAGTAGTCGATCGAGTCGAAGTCGCTCATGGAATCTCCCGGGATCATTGGGCTCGCCTGATGGCACTATCCCCTGCGGTCGTGTGCATTGCCGACGCCGGCAGATCGCGTCGCGAAGAGGGCTCCGCTCGCCTGACCTGGGCATATGGCGCAAGGTGTGACGAGCATAACCCCAAGACTCGATTATGTACACGAAACCGGATATTAAAATCTCAGCACCGATCAGCCGGTCCCACCGGCTCGCCATTCGTGGTGACCAAGCCCCGCGAGGGCTCAGCGGGGCAGCATGCCATATAGAAACAGCGTGACCGCGTGCTGAAGGCGCAGTTCCTCTTCCTCGGGTGAGCGGAAGACCCCGAAGTCGGCCAGCCGACCGGGCAAGACCACAACGATGGCAAGAAACTGCTCCGCCGCCAGTTCGACATCGGCGATCACGAGACCCTGTCGACTCTGGTGACGGCGTAGAGCGTCAGCGACAGCCCGATGTTGGGCTGACCACGCCATCGATTCTGGTTTGACATCGAACTCGGGAAACCGGGAAGTCTCGTACATCGCCAGCCGCATGAGTTGCGTAGTCCGCGGATCCACGGCGCGGGCAATCGCCCCGCGACCGATCGCGATGAGCGATGCGGCCACGTCGTCCCCCTCGGGTTCGTGGACCACGTCTTGCTCATCAAGACGCGAAAGCGCCCATGGAATCACCGTGACAAAGAGTTCGTGCTTGTCCGCATAACGGGCGTAAAGCGTCCGCTTCGTGATCCCCGCAGCGCGCGCGATCGCTTCCATCGTGGTGCCGTCGTACCCGTGCTGAAGGAAGGTTGCAACCGCAGCTTCGCGCAACTGCTGGTCCAGCTCCTTGGCCTCGGCATGGGTCGGCCGTCCTCGACGTGTTGTCATCTGTTCAAAAATAGCGCGGATTACCGCTTCGACGTGCATCGACACGTCTACCACCGCCAGGACCGGAGACCCGATTTTCTCAATAAGTATACGTCTGTGGTGCCAATACGGTTAAGTGCAGTCCACCGACAGTCCACAACTAAAGGGGAAATCAGATGGCCACATCGCTCGATACGGGGTCGGCCCTCACGAGGTTGACCAGCATGGTGGATGCGAACGAATGTTACGACGTTCCCGCAGCCGAGTTGTTACCTCTTCAGCTGGAGGCGGCAAACGAGTTGTTTCAGGATCGGCTCGGACGAATCCGACTGCTGCAGAACCGCGCTGACGAGGCCGGCATCACTGAGGTGAAGACGCAGGAAGACCTCGTCCCGCTACTGTTCGCACACACCGCCTACAAGAGCTATCCCGAGGGGTGGCTTGTGGAACAGAAGTGGGACAGGCTCAGCAGGTGGCTCGAAACCATATCCACCAACCCGGTGGAAAATGTTGATCTAGAAGACGTTTCGGATATCGACGAATGGCTCGGCAGGTTGGAACGTGCCGGGCATTTTCTGTGCTGTTCCAGTGGTACCACCGGCAAGTCGGCGATGATGAACTCTTCACAAGCGGACCTCGAATGGAACCGGCGTGAGGCGATTCGCTCGTTCGCCTGGGGTTCGGGTTCAACGCCGGGCGACGGCCGCAAGCTGTATGGCCTGGCTCCGACAGCGACAGCGCCGCGCAATCTCACGATCCGTGATGCGCTCATCGATGGCTTCACGTCCCCGGACTCCGAGCCCTTCCTGTATCCGGTCCCGCCGATCACGATCGGCCAGATCACCAGCATGGTGACCTTGCGCAAAGCGATGGCAGACGGCACCGCGCGGCCCGCGGACATGGCCAGGTTCGAGGCAACCTCCGCCGCGCGTCAGCAGATCATGGAACAGGCGTTGACGATCTCGGCCGAAGCCCTTGTGATCGGCCGCAACGAGAAGATGCTCCTTTCGGGAATGTTTGCCTCGCTCTATCCGATCGCAGCGGCAGTACGCGAAATGGGATTCGGCGGCAACGACTTTCATCCAGAGAACACCATCTACATCGGCGGCGGGCTCAAAGGGGCAAACCTCCCACCCGACTACTTCGAATACATCATGGAGACCTTCAACCTCGCAGATGAGCGCGTGTTCCAGATGTACGGCATGCAGGAGATCAACGCGGCCATGCCACGCTGCAGCGCCAAGCGCTATCACGTCCCGCCATGGTTGATGCTGCTACTCCTTGATGAGACGGGTGAAAATCTCCTTCCGTCGTCGACCGGAGAAATCGAAGGGCGCGCAGCGTTTTTCGACCTGTCCCTCGATGGTCGCTGGAACGGTGTCATCTCAGGCGACAAGATCGTCGCAGACTACAACCCCTGCGCCTGCGGGAACCGCAGCCCCTCCATCCGCGACAACATCAGCCGATACTCCGATCTGCCCGGCGGCGACAAGATCAGCTGCTCCGGCACCACCGACGCCTATGTTCGGGGGATTTCATGAGTATCGACCTCAATTCTCAGCCGACCGATCAAGAACCTGCTGTCGCCGCACACTTCTTTATTCGCGGCAAACTCGTCACCGACGCCTCGGTCCGGCACCGGTCACGCGACCTCGGCGTCGACTTCACCACGCCCGAAATCGATTTGGACCAGCTGATCCAACCGCGTTCGGAACTTCCGCCTCTGCTCGACGTGAAGGTCGACGACATCATCGATTTCCTGGTCGAGACCGGCGAACAACTTGCGCTGGAACGTAACCCGTATATGCAGGAAGCACTCGAACGCGTCGTGGAGACCAATCCACTACCACGTCGCGTGGTCGAAAACCTGTACCGCGGTGCGCCGTATCTACTCGAACGGGGCATGCTCACCTCGATGATCGAGTCGAACTTCGCAAACCCCGCCGCCCTCGACGGCTGGGTTTCACGGACCGACATCCACGGCAACTCCGGAGCGATCCGCGCGTTCCCACCACGCATGGTCCACATGCTGGCAGGTAATTCGCCGGCGGGCTGCATCTCCTCGATTGCCCAGGGCGCGTTGGTCAAGGCGGTCAACCTCTTCAAGATGCCATCGAGCGACCCGTTCACCACCGTCGCCGTACTGCGCACCATGGCCGACATTGATCCCGACCACCCGGTTGTGCGCTCGATGTCAGCCATCTACTGGCGCGGTGGCGACGAAACCATCGAACGAACCCTGTACCGCCCGCAGTACTTCGACAAGATCGCAGCCTGGGGCGGCGGACCGGCCATCGACAACGTCATCCGCTACCTCGGACCAGGTCTGCAACTCGTGTCGTTCGACCCCAAGACGTCGATCTCGATGCTCGGCAAAGAAGCCTTCACCGACCAGGCGACCATCGAAGCGGTGGCCGAACAGACTGCCGAAGACGCCACACTGTTCAACCAGGAAGCCTGCCTCGCGAGCCGATTCGTGTATGCCGAAGGCGACCGCAAAGGCATCGAAGAATACTGCGCGAAGCTCGTTGAACGCCTGGGTGTCGACCGCGAGACCGCCTCTGCCACAGCACCACCAATCCCTTCCGAGATGCGCGAAGAGATCGAAATGCTTCAGATGATGGGCGGCGAATACAAAGTGTGGGGCACCTTCGACGGAGCCGGCATGGTCGTGCTCTCCGATGAGCGAGTCTCCTTTCACCCCAGCGGCAAGACCATCAATGTCGTCCACGTCGAATCACTCGATGCTGCAGTTCCGTTCGTCAATGTCGCGACACAGACGATCGGTATCTACCCCTACGAACGCAAAACCGCGCTGCGCGATCGACTCGCCTGCGCCGGCGCGCAACGCGTCGTCCGTCTGGGGTCCGCGGCCAAACACGTCCTCGGAAGCCCCCACGACGCCATGTACTCGCTTCAGCGCTTCGTGCACTGGATGTCCGACGAAGACGCCTGACCAAGATCAGCAGTTGCTGGGGCCTCCCAGGTAGAGCGCTCAGCTCGTCCCTCAGTCGAGCTGGGCACTCCTCTACCGCCAGATCTGAAAGAAGAAGCATCCCAATGAGTAGTCGATGGACCGCGACCGAAGTACCTGACCAAAGCGGCCGCGTCGCGATCATCACCGGCGGCGGCGGGGGTCTCGGATACCAGACCGCACTTGTACTCGCGGGCAGCGGAGCACACGTGGTCCTCGCCGTGCGCGATACGACCAAGGGCAAGGAAGCCGCCGAACGGATCCTCACATCCCACCCCCACGCGAAAGTCTCTGTCCAGGAACTGGATCTGGCATCACAGCAATCAGTCAGAGACGCCGCGGCCGTGCTCGGATCCATGCACCCCCGCATCGATCTGTTGATCAACAATGCCGGGGTGATGTTCACTCCCAAGACCGTCACCGAAGATGGCTACGAATTGCAATTCGCCACCAACCATCTCGGACATTTCGCGCTGACCGGGCTCCTCCTCGACCACCTGCTACCTGTCGAGGGATCACGAGTCATAACGGTCACTAGCCTGGGCCATAAGGTCCGGGCCGGCGTCAATTTCGCAGACCTGCACTCCGAACACAGCTACTCCCCGGCAGCAGCCTACGCACAGTCGAAATTGGCCAACCTCTTGTTCACCTACGAACTCGACAAACGACTCGCGGCCGCGGACACCACCACCATCGCCGTCGCGGCCCACCCTGGCGGCGCGAATACCAATTTGACCCGACACACTCCCGCGAAGCTCCGCTGGGCTCAGGACCTGGCCGCGAAGTTCCTTTTCCAGTCCGCAGACATGGGGGCCTTACCGATCCTGCGCGCCTCGACCGACCCTGGCGTGCTGGGGGCCCAGTACTACGGACCCGGTGGCTTCATGGAACAACGCGGCAATCCTGTGCTGGTCACGTCCAGCCCAAAGTCTCATCAAGTGGACGTCCAGCAGCGGCTATGGACAGTCTCGGAGGAGTTGACCGGGGTCGCCTTTCCGATCTGAGACACTCCCCAGCTCAGAACACTGCCGGTCACCGGCCGGGCAACAGAGAACGGACCGCATCGATCGAATCGGCCTGCGCCGCAGTCTTGTCCGGTCGATAGCGGAGAACTCTGGCGAATCTGAGCGCCACCCCACCCGGGTAGCGCGAACTGACCTGCACACCATCGAGTTCGATCTCGACAACCAGTGCCGGCGTCAGGTACACCGTGTGGTCGTCGCGGTTGCGTTCGTGTTTCGGGAATTCGTCTGTCTGCCAACGCAACAGTTCGTCGGTCAAACCCTTGAACGTCTTGCCGACCATGATCGGGTCGCCGCCGTCGGGATCCCTCGCACCCAGATGCAGGTTGGACAGAAAGCCCGTCCGGCGGCCGTATCCCCATTCGGCACCGATCACCACCAGGTCCAACGTGTGCTCAGGCTTGACCTTCTGCCAGGTCTTGCCGCGTCGCCCGGCCGCGTACACCGAGTCGAGGGCCTTGATCATGATGCCCTCGTGGCCGGCCGCGAGCGCGGCGTCGAGGTGCATCTCGGTCGCGGCGAGATCCGGGGCGACCAGTGATGGGATGCGATGCTCGGACGCAACGCGGTCCAGTGCATCCAGACGACGGGACAGGGGTTCATCGAGCAGGTCGACGCCGTCGAGATGGAGACAGTCGAAGAAGTAGGGGTGCAGTAGGAGTTCACGTTTGGACGTGGCACCGAACCGGCTCATCGTCTCCTGAAATGGGCGTGGGCGGCCGGAGTCGTTCAACGCCAGCGTTTCACCGTCGAGAACCACGGATTCGCACGGCAATTCGCGAATCAGGTCGACCAGCTCAGGCACTCGATCGGTGATGTCGTTGAGTGTGCGGGTATAGATGGCGACCTCATCGCCCTTGCGATGCACCTGAATACGGGCACCGTCGAGCTTGTATTCGACACTCACCGCACCACCGAGCGCAGTGTGGGCATCGGCAAGTGAGGTGGCCGGGGACGCCAGCATGGGTCGCACCGGACGACCCACGCTCAAGGCGAACTCCCCCAGCGCTTGCGCCCCACCGCTGATCGCGGCGACAGCTGTCACCGCCAGATCACCGGACAGCATGAATGCACGCCGGACCACGTCGACAGGCAGGTCGGCCGCGACCGCAATCGCATCGGTCATCACCCCTTCGCCCGCGCCCTGCCTCATATCGCCGGTGAGTAGACGGATGAGGAATGTCTGTTCATCGTCCGTGGACGCGGACATCAGCCGCGTGAGCAGTTCTTTGCGCCGGGCCACAGACCCTGCACCGGACGTCTGGGCCAGTTCGGTCAAGAGCTGGTTGACCTCTGCGACGGTCCACGCGGAATCCGCCGCAGGCTCGGTTCGCGCGTCGGCCAGGGTGCGCCATCCGATACCCAGACGTCCCTGCGGCACTTCGCCCGACAACCACGACACCACGGCGGGGACATCGTCGGGCGCACACGCCTTGATCAGCGCCGCAAGTGCGGCCGACTTGGTCTTCCGCGACCGGGTACCGGCCACAGCCGCACTCGTGGACACAACCTCTGCAAGCAACACACCACCACGGTAGCGATCAGCACCGACACCCGATTGCGGGTCGCTCAGCTCGCCGACATGACCTCGGCGGCGGCGGACTGTCGTGGCTGCCATCCCGGCGGACCGAAGACGTACCCGAATTTGTCCCGCCACCGCGCCGCACGCCGGACATCGCCGGCGATCGCGACGTACTCGCGCGTCTCCAGTCGCCAGATGTTGTATGTGTCCACCGGCTTGGTGAGCCCGTAGTGCGGACGATGCAGTTCCTTCTGGAAAGTCCCGAACATGCGATCCCAGATGATCAGGATGCCTCCGTAATTCTTGTCGAGGTATTCCTGATCGCGGCCGTGGTGGACGCGGTGATGGGACGGGGTGTTGAAGATGAACTCAACCAGGCGACCGAGGTGCCCGATGCGTTCGGTGTGAATCCAGAACTGGTACACCAGACTCACCGAGAACGCGAAGAAGACCATCCACGGCGGCACACCCAAGAGCGGCAAAGGCAACCACATGACGATCTCGCCGCTGTTGTTCCACTTCTGCCGCAGGGCCGTCGAAAGGTTGTAGTACTCGCTGGAGTGGTGCGCCTGGTGTGTGGCCCAGATCAGCCGAATCCGATGAGCGCAGCGGTGATAGACGTAATAGAGCACATCAACGCCGACCAGTGCGATGACCCACGTGTACCACTGGTCGGCGGACAACTGCCAGGGCGCCACGTAGGCGAACAGTGCGGCGTAGACCAGTAGGGCAAGTGCCTTCCACAGCGCGGTGGTGACGATGGAGACCAGGCCCATCGAAATACTGGCTCGCGCATCAGCCCTCAGATAGGCGCCGGGACCTGGTCGATCAGCAACAGTCACATCCTCGGAGACAGCGGCTTGATGTGCCCCTTCGGGGACAGCGGCCTCCCGGTGTTCAAGGATGCGGGCTGCTGCGATCTCGAGCAGCAGAAACAAGATGAAGAACGGGATCGCCAGGGCCACCGGATCACGCAACGGCTCAGGTAATGCCGTCAACACCGGCACTGCGGTGTCCATACTGGTCCCCTTCTCAACTGGTCAGACCCAGATTCACCTCTTGACGTTACACTGTGATCCAGGGTGTAACTCTTGATTGGTACGTGAGCGTACAGGACCCCTGAGCTGTGTTGGCATCATGTACGAGTGAGCATTCGCCTGGTGGCAACCGACCTCGATGGAACACTTCTCAACTCCGACCGAGCGGTGAGCGCGAGAACGGCGTCGGCGATGGCCGCGGCAGCCGAGACGGGCATCATCGTGGTGTGGGCGACCGCCCGTGCGCAGCACTCGGTCCACACGTTGGCGGCCTCCTGCGGCTTCCGCGGATTCGCGGTGGCGGCCAACGGCGCGGTCCTCCTCGACCTCGCCGACGGCACCCCGAAAGTCATCGACGTACAACCATTACCGGTACACATCGCGCACGACACGATGTCGCGGGTGCGGGCGCTGGTCCCCGGAACGGTCTTCGCTTCCGTCGGACCCACCAGGTTTGTTGCCGATCCCGATTACGCGGCGTTGTGCGAGTTCACCGATCATCATCGCGACCCGGCGACGATGGAGCTGTCTGATTCGTCCGTGCTCGACACCGAACCGATCGTGAAAATCGTCGCCCGACATCCCGAGGTGACCAGTGAACACTTGTTCCGCACGGTCGCCGCGGCAGGCATGCCGCAGGTGACCCCCACCCATTCCGGCGCCCCGTATCTCGAGATGGCAGCCGACGGTGTCTCGAAGGCCACCGGACTGTCGCGCCTGTGCACCCAGTGGGGTATCGATCCGTCCGAAGTCGCCGCCTGTGGCGACGCGATCAACGATCTGCCCATGCTGCACTGGGCCGGGGTCGCACTGTGTCCGGCGAACGCGGCCCCGGACACACTCACAGTTGCCGACGCGGTCTTGCCGAGCAACGACGACGACGGTGTCGCGGTCTACCTCGAATCTCTCGTCGCGGGCCGCTGACGCAGGTCCCGATCGACCCGATAGATCCGGGCACAGATTGTCGGGCGGCAGGTCTACCTGCGCCGCTAGCGTGAATCCCATGGAACGCTGGAATCGCGCAATGGACGCCATCGAAGACAATCTCGGCGGTGTCATCGACGTGTCCGACCTGGCTCGCCTGGCGCTGACCTCCGAGCATCACTTTCGGCGGGTCTTCTCCGCACTCGCCGGAATGTCGTTGTCCGACTACATCCGCCGTCGTCGGCTCACGGTTGCCACTGCAGCTGTGGTTGGCGGCACAGAGTCCGTCATCGACATCGCCGTGCGGTATGGCTACTCGTCCGCCGATGCCTTCACGCGGGCCTTCAAACGGATGCATGGCGTGGGCCCCGTCGAGGCGAGACAACCCGGTACTCGCCTGCGTTCCCAGCCGCGACTGACCTTTCACCTGACAATCGAAGGACGTACAGACATGCAATACCGCCTTGTTCAGAAGGATGCGTTCCGGATCGTCGGACGCAAACGCCGAATCCCGTTGGTGTACTCCGGAGGCAACCCGGCGATCATCGAATTCGAACGCAGCATCCCCGACTCGCTCGACAAGATCCTCACCGAAATCGGCGATCAGGAACCGAACGGAATCGTCTCCGTTTGCACGGACTTCGACGAGACTCGCGCCGAGGGAACGGAAATCGACTACTACCACGCGATTGCCACGAGTCGGCCCGCCCCAGAAGGCCTCGACACCCTTGATGTCGCGGCCGGCCTGTGGGTTGTTTTCGAATCCTCCGGCCCACTTCCCGAGTCCCTGCAACAACTGTGGCCTGCCGCGTACTCAGAGTGGTTTCCCGCCAACCCGTTCCGGCTCATTGATGGGCCCGAGATGGTCAAGGTCGAACTCTCCGACGACAAGCAGACCGGCACCGGGGAATTGTGGCTGCCCATCGAACCAGCCCAGGACCACAGCCCGGCCGCGCTCAGCTGACGAACACACGGCCACCAAGTGCGACCGCCAGATCCGTCGCGGTCGCCAGGTCGACGTCGACCACGTGATAAGCCTTCTCGCCCGAGGCCGTGGTTGCGATGACCGACGCCAAACCGAGCCGTCGTTGAAAGATCGTCTGACACATCGCAACGCCGCTCACGCCACGCAATTGCACAGCGTCGAACCTCCGAAAGAAGTATCCGCGCCTGCTGAACAGGTAGCCATCCTCGATCCGATGGCCGAGACCGGAAAAGTTTCCGATGGCCGCCGGATAGAGCGCCGCAGCAGCCACCACCGGTATGACGAACAGCGCGGGCGGCCAAGACCACAGGTAGACGGCCACGGCCAGCGCGGCCGCAGCGACAACCACGGGCATGAGGTAGCGGAACATGATGCGCCGCTGCGCTGCCCGCGGATGCCGGTGCAGCCAATGATGTCCGAGTCGCTCGTCACTGAGCACCGGCTGCGACAACAAGGTGTTGGCCAACACGATCGGCACGTCGCGGGTGGTCGTCGGCACCAACACCCCCGATTTGGTGTTCTGCTGATCCGCGCTGACACCCGTGAGAATCGGGACGAGCCGAGCCCCTCCGAGAAGTCTGGTCGTCAGTGCCTCGGACACCGTCACGCCACGCAGTCTGGACTGATCGACGGTGAACGAGCGCGTGGTCAGCAATCCTCGGGTGGCCACAAACCGTCCGTGCTGTTCGTACACGAGCGTGTAGTTCCACCAGGCTTCGACAAACAGCGCCGCCGCCCCGACCACACCGATCAGCACGAAGAGCCCGACGGTCGTGAGAAACCACAGCGCGAACGACACCTGCTCGAGGTACTCCGAAAAGTACCAGCCCACAACGGTGTCGGGCCTGCGACCCAGAACCTGCAGGCCCTGGTATGCAAATCCGAAAACCGCGGCCGGAGCAACCAGCGACCACACGCCGACTATTGCGTAGACCATCCACACCCACCGCAACCGCAGTACCACCGGCACAGAATCAACCGATGCCGTCTCGGCGCCACGTGGTTCAGCGCTGTCTGTACCAGCGCCGTAGGTACCGGCGCGGCGCATCCCGGCTGCCCCCAGCAGTTCCGCGCGGAGCGCGGCCGCAACGGATGTACTCACCGCATCCAGACGCAGTGCGGTGTTCCGCGCCGTGACCTGCTCCCCCGTTCCGATGGTGACGATCGCCAGCGACAGCAGACGCAGAACAGGTTTGGCGATGATGTCCACGGTCCGGATCCGGTGCAGCGGGATCCGCTGTGTACGACGGACGAACAGGCCTGAGGTGATCTGGAGTTCCGTGGCGGTCAGCCGATATCGAAATCGCAGGTACTGCAAGATGTAGAAACTCGGCACCAGCACCGCCATCACGGTCAGAACGACAAGCGTGCCTGCGACCGACGGATCACGTTGTCCCAGAACCACCCACCCGAACGCCACCGGAGCGATGAGGATGACCATCCGGATCAACGCTGCGCCGATCATCCCGCTGTCGAGGCGCTGCCAGTCTTCCTCTGCCGGAAACCCTTGGACTGGGACTTCACTCACGTGGCATCTCCGACGGTTCCCTCGGTGGCCACGGTCAGCTCGGCGACCAGGTTGTCGGCAACGTCCTTGTCGAGTCCCTGAATGATGATGTCGCCGTGGGCGGATGCCGTTGTCACCGAGACCTGCGCCAACCCCAGCAGTTGGTGCAGTGGATTGCGTTTGGCCTCCACCGACTGGATCCGCGACAGCGGTGCGACCTTCCACTCCCGTGAGAGCCATCCCGTCTTTGCGTAGACCGCGGTGTTCGTTGCCTCCCAGCGGTGGACCCGGTACCGCAGGATCGGCATCGTCGCCGACCAGCACAGGAGCACCAACCCGACGACGGCGAAGGCGATCAGGAAGCCGGGACGCACAGAGGTCCAGATGATCGCAGGCAGCAGGAGCGCGATCACACTGACGAGCAACCAGAGACCACACTCGATCAACCAGTACAACCGGGCCCGCGGATCGATGCGATTTCGTGGTGCTCGTGGCGCGCGGTCCATGCCGCACAGCCTATTCGTTCTGGCGCTGAGGCAAATTCAGGAGGCGCTCACGCGATCACGGGGTGACGATCGCAAATCCGGGGTCGGGTTCGTCGGTCAGTCCGACGATCCTGCTGATCACCGTCGCGTCGCCGTCCAGGGTGATGCCGTCGGTACCGGCACCGGCCAGCAAGCCGAGTAGTTGCGGCTTCGTCAGTGTCACCACCAGGTCGGCCGGGTCGGTCCGGCGCGTCGGGTAGTGGATCAGGACGCCGTTGGAGAGTTCCATCCGGTACGTTTCGTCGAGATCGGTGAAGTGCCAGCGTATTCGCGCCGTCACGTCCCAGGCTCGGGGTCCGTTGACGCGGATGGCGATGCTGTCGAAGACCTGCGTGACGGTGAGTGCGGTGGCCATGCCCGCCGCGCTGACTTCGGCGGGATGTGTCGGACCGTCGACCTCGCTCGCACCGACCAGAAAATTGTTCCGCCACGTCGCGCACTCCGAGCCGTAGCCCAGGCGCGTCAGGACGTCGATCAACACCGCCTTCGCGCCGGCGTGGTCCGGCTCGGCGAACACCGCGTGACTCGCCAGCTCGGCAGCGAAACGCAGATCACCCTCATCGGCAAACCCCTTCGCCTGTGCGACGGTCGCATCGATCCCCCCGATCGCCCGGACGTACCGGGCACCGGCACCCTCCGGTGGGTGCTGCCACAGATGCGCCGGGTTGCCGTCGTACCAACCGAGATAGCGCTGGTAGATCGCTTTGACGTTGTGGCTGACCGAGCCGTAATACCCGTGGGTGTGCCACGCGGCGTCCAGGGCGGGTGGCATCTGGAAGTTCTCGGCGATCTCGGTGCCGACCAATCCCTGGTTCACCTGACGCAACGTCTGATCGTGTAGGTAGGCGTAGAGATCGCGCTGCTCGGTGAGGTACCGGATCAACTCATTCGTGCCCCACGTCGGCCAGTGATGCGAGGCGAACGCGACATCGGACTCATAGGCGAACATCTCGATCGCCTCGGCGAGATAGCGAGACCAGTTGCGGGCATCGCGCACCTCCGCACCGCGCAGCGTGAGGAGGTTGTGCAGGTTGTGAGTTGCGTTCTCCGCCAGGCACAGTGCGCGATGGTCGGGGAAGTAGAAGTTCATCTCCGACGGGGCTTCGGTGCCTGGCGTGACCTGAAAGATCATCCGCACCCCGTCGAAGGTCTCCTCCTGACCGGTGTGCGTGATGTCCAAGGTGGGTGCAATGAGCCCGACCGTCCCATTCGAAGTGCTCGGTCCGAGTCCCGCACCCAAAGTGCCGGTTGCACCCACGGGGAGCACGATCCCGGTATGGAACATCCCACGTCGCAGCATCGCGCCGCCGGCGTAGACGTTTTCGGAGACCGCGTGCTGCAGGAAATGCTCGGGTGCGACGATCGGGACAGTGGTATCGGCATCGACCACACCGAGCACACCGCCGAAGTGGTCGATGTGCGAATGCGTATAGATGACAGCGCTGACCGGACGGTCGCCGCGGTGCTCCCGGTACAGCGCGAGCCCCGCCGCCGCACATTCGGCAGACACCAGTGGGTCGATCACGACCACCCCGACGTCGCCCTCGACGATCGTCATGTTCGACAGGTCGTAGCCGCGGATCTGGTAGATGCCGCCGGTGACCTCGAACAACCCGTGAATCGCGGTCAGCTGCGCCTGGCGCCACAGACTCGGATTCGCGGTGTCCGGGCAATCCCCACTCGTTGCAGATGCAAAACCGGCCGCGTCGTAAACCACGCGACCATCAGCGGCGTGCACTTGCGCGGGTTCCAACACTGCGACCAGGCCGCGATTGGCGTTGGTGAAGTCAGTGCGATCGGCAAAGTCAGCAGACATCGGCACTCCTCGAAAAGCTGGTGATCGACCTTTGTGGACCGCCGAAACGGCCGTGTGGCAAAAAATATCACTCACTGCGCAGGCAACATCGCCAAAGCGCTATATCGAGTCGGAAAGTTCATATTGATCCCGCATTCATCTCAGGTATACCGCCCGAATCGGCCCGGCAACCTACCGTACGACCGACCGCAACCTTGACTTCGCCTGCAGACCAGCATGTTTCGAACTTCCGTCCGCCCACCCTCGAGACCGTTCGACGATCGGTGTCGTAGCGATAATAGATAATCAATTGTTGTCGAACGAATATCCGGTTATCGCGACAGATCGGAAAAGGTGAGGCAAACTTTTGAGGACGCCTGCATGGCTATGTCAAACGCGGTGTTCTCAACGCCCGGCAACGACCACAGGACAATGCGATTTGACCGTCGCCGGCCCCAAACAAGCGCTGACAGCGCTCCTGCTTCGGCCTGATACAGCGCCAGAGATCGCCACAGCGGGGGTCGTCGCATTCGGCGGCGATCAATCAGCATTGTCAACTCTGGCCGACGTCGTCGATGAGTTCGATCCGGCGTTCCCGATCGTGACCCCGTAGCAGCGGTCACAAGAAATTCAAGACGTCGTCGCCCCAGGCTTCGCGCAATTCTTTGTCGAGGTCGTCGACGATCGAATCCGATCGATCGATCACCAGCGTCGCGCGCCGTCCGGGTTCGTAGGGTGGCCATTCCGGATCACCGGGCAGCCCGTTCGGAATGGCCTCGATGGCGAACGACACCCATCGCTTCAGCATGCGGGCAGACAACGCCTTACCCACCTTCATCCCACCGAGTTTGAAGGTGATGTCTTTGCTGCCGATCACCAGATTTCCCCACGTGTACGGCAACTCGGTGGCGTGTGTGGCTCCGACTCGGAGCGCCCGCAACATCGGTGTGGCCCAGTCGAACCGGTACAGGTACACCGGAGCCACCGCACTGTGTCCGTCGGCCAGCCACAGCGTCGGCATCCGAAACCCGATGTCCCGCGCCACCGCGAGGCCTGCGGCCTTGAGTTTCATCCCCGTGTAGGCCGACCCGATCTCGGCTTCAGTCGGCAGGGTCAATCCTGGCTGTTCAGTGGCGATCTCGGCGAACATCGACCGAATCGCGTCCGGCGTGATCGGCATCAGCGGCGATTTCATCCACTTGAACAGGGATGCTTCATCTTTGTTGGTTCCGATGATCAGAGGAACCGGATGGGACTTCCCCCCGCGATAGGCGGCCAACGGGTAGTCCGGCAAGAGGTCACGATCGACCGTCGGCGCAAACGCCAGCGTGCCCGGCGAGCTGGCCGGTACATCGTTGAACAACGCCTGACCCGCCGCGACGATTCGGTCCACATCGAGGTCGGCCAACGCCGCGACGTCGTCCGCCTCGACCCCCACCTTCTCCAAGAACATCCCGGCCACCCGTGCCGCGCGAGCGCTGTCGTACACCGATGTCGCCGGGGCGCTCTGAGCGATCGCCCTGGCGAAAAGCCCACGCGACGACGGAATGGTCAACAAGGTGGTGACCAGCGAACCGCCTGCCGATTCACCGAACAGCGTCACCCGATCGGGATCCCCGCCGAACGCTTCGATGTTGTCGCGGACCCACTCCAGCGCCAAGATGATGTCGCGCAGAGCCAGATTCGAGTCGAAAGTCCGCTGGTCGGTACTCAACGACGAGAGGTCCAGGAATCCCAGGGCGCCGAGTCGGTAGTTGACCGTCACCAACATCACGTCACCGCCGGACACCAGGGCACGACCGTCGTAGAGCGGTTGGCTGGACGATCCGAAGACATACGCGCCGCCGTGGAGCCAGACCATCACCGGTCGACGATCGGCAGGGCCGACGGTCGACGCCGACCAGACGTTGAGACTCAGACAGTCCTCGTCCTGGATGACGTCCTGCCCGAGTCTGATCACGGGGTTGCTCGGTTGCGGTGCCACCGCACCGAACACCGTCGCGTCGGCAACATCGGTCCACGGCTGTGGCGGTACGGGCGCACGCCACCGTAGTTCACCCACCGGCGGTGCGGCGTAACGGATTCCACGCCACGACCTGGTGGTTCCGTCATCGAGTCCACGAACCGGGCCATTCGTGGTCTTCACCACGGTGCGATCATCAGTCATCTCAGGAGTCTCCGCTCGGCGCCACAGTGCCCGCTCTGGTCACAGTAGGTGATCCACAGTATGTGTTTCGAGGGGTGCTGGCCGGTACAAGCCGACGCACTGGCGCACAATATCCACCATGCCCAGCGACAACCCCCAGGCAACGGCACTGCCGATCGGTCCAGGTCCGACCACGCGGCTCAGGTCGACGAGACGTCCGATCTCCCCACGCACCCTGCAGTTCCTCTCCAAGGAGTCGGGTAGTGCGGGTCTTCTGCTCGCCGCCACCGTCCTCGCACTGGTCTGGGCCAACATCCCCGGCGAGAGCTACTTCTCGTTCTGGCACACCGAAGTGGTGCTGCAAGTGGGCAACTGGTCCACAGAGCTGGATCTGCAGCACATCATCAACGACGCGGCGATGGCGATCTTCTTCCTGGTTGTCGGACTGGAGATCAGCCGGGAGGTGACCGTCGGCGATCTCCGTGATCGCAGCACCGTCATCGTCCCGGTGCTCGGCGCGCTCGGCGGGCTGATACTCCCCGCGCTGATCTATCTGGCCTTCCAGCCGACCGGCCCGGCGGCCGCCGGCTGGGGCATCCCGATCTCCACGGATACCGCGTTCCTACTCGGAATCCTCGCCTTGTTCGGTCCGCGCTGTCCCGACCAGATCCGGCTCTTCCTGCTCGCACTGGCCATCGTCGACGACATCGGCGCCATCACCGTGTTGGCGGTGTTCTACACCGATGACGTCTCGTTCGTCGCACTGGCCGTTGTCCTCGTGGCGGTCGCCGCGCTGGCCGTGATGCGGTGGGCCGGGGTCTGGATGCTGCGCCCGTACATCCTGGTGGGACTCGTGCTGTGGGCGGCGGTCTACGAGTCTGGGCTTCACCCCACGCTGGCCGGAGTCATCCTGGGTGTCCTGATCCCGACGGCCGCGGTCGAACCCGAACAGCAGGTCCGCGTCCGGGTCTATGGACGGCTGGCCTTGCAGCGGGTCGACGCGCGGCGGGCCAGACTGGCCGCGACAGCGCTGCGCGCGACCGTGCCCGCCAACGAACGGCTGCAAGACGCCCTGCACCCGGTGAGCGCGCTGGTTGTGGTGCCGCTGTTCGGTCTGGCGAACGCTGGAGTGTTGCTCAACGCAGACGCAATCTCCGCAGCTGCCTCGTCGTCGGTGACCATCGGCATCATCGTGGCCCTGGTGGTGGGCAACGGCGTGGGCATCTCGGTTGCCACCGGGATCGCACTCAAACTGGGCTGGGGGCGCCTGCCCGGGCAGGTGCGGTACGGCCATCTGATCGGTGGAGCCGTGCTCGCGGGAATCGGATTCACGATCTCGCTGTTCATCACTGATCTCGCGTTCACCGATCCAGTGCTCCGGCAGGACGCCAAGATCGGAGTCCTCGCCGGCTCCGCCATCGCCGCAATCATCGGGTCGCTGCTGCTCCGCTATCTCGGTGAGCGACTTCCGCTGTGCAGCGTCGACGATGTCGACAATCCGCCGAGTCTTCCCGACGGCCCGTGGCTCGATCCCACGCTCCGCTGACCCTGACCCTGACCCATACCCTGACGCGATCAGCGGTCGGTTGTTGCCGCACGCAGGGTCTCGAGATCGAAGTCTCCCTCGTACCGGGCACCGTTGATGAACAGCGCCGGTGTCGCGCGGACGCCCTCGTCGATGCCGCGCGTGTAGTCGGCCGAGACGCCCGCCTTGTACTGCTGCGCCTGCAGACCGGTCACCGCTCCGGCAACACCCGCGCGCGCGGCGTACTCGGCCAGACTGTCGTCGTCGAGATGGTCCTGGTGTGCGTAGAGCTGTTCGTGCATCTCCCAGAAGCGGCTGCCCGAGGCTTCCGCTGCAAGAGCCGCTGTCAGCGCGAAGGGGTGCACCTCGAACACCGGAAAATGCCGGAACACCAAGCAGATCCGGCCGCCGGACTCATCGACCAACTGTTTGAGAATGGGCGCGAGCATCTTGCAACCCGGGCATTGGAAGTCGCCGTATTCGACGATGCGAACCGGAGCGTCGGCGTCTCCATAGCGGTGCCGGTCTGGATTGAAATCGATCACCCGGAACATTCTCACAGAGAATCTTCGTGCTCGACCACCTTTGTGACCGCCTGCGCCCACAACGGAGAATGGACACAATCGCACCAACACCGAGGGAGCAGACAATGACGGACCCGGATCTCGCCACCACCGCGCAGGGACAGATCGACGCCGTGACGCGCACCGTCACCATCACCGACAACGGATCGGCGGTCCGAACGGTCGCGTCACTGCGTCAGGCCTACGCCACCGGGATCGATGACCTGTGGGATGCCTGCACCAACCCCGAGCGTCTGGTGCGGTGGTTTGCACCGGTCAGTGGTGATCTACGTCTGGGTGGCACCTACCAGATCGAAGGAAACGCCGGCGGCACCATCAAGAGCTGCGAGGCACCGCGCGGCTTCACCGTCAGTTGGGAGTTCGGCGGCGAGGTCAGCGAGCTGTCCGTCCGCCTCGAATCATTGACTACAGACAGCTCGCGGCTTGTTCTCGAGCACAGCGCCGACGTCGAACCCCTTCGGTGGCAGGCGTTCGGTCCAGGCGCCGTCGGTATCGGATGGGACCTGGGCCTACTCGGCTTGGCACACCATCTCGCCAACAGCGGCGCTGCACCCGCTCAGGACACCGGCTGGGCGCAGACCGAGCAGGCCCAGGCGTTCCTGTCGGACAGCAGCAGACGTTGGGCCGACGCCTCGATCGCCTCGGGGACGCCGGAGGAGCTTGCTCGCGCCGCCGAGATGCGTACCACCGCTTTCTATCTCGGTACCGGAACCCCTGACGCCTAGCCGCTGTCGGCCGGTGGGACTACCGGAGCGCGGGGATCACTTCCTTTTCGAAGAGTTCGATTCCCGACAGATCGTAGGCGGCTTCTGGGAAATAGCAGATGCCGTACGCCAAGCCCTGGTCTTTGAGTGCGCCCAGCTTTTCGATGATCTGCTCCGGTGTGCCGACACCCGGCATGTCACGGAACGCACCCAGCGACGCTTCGGCCTTTTCTGGGCCGACGTAGGGGGTCAGGCGTTCTACCAAGGTGTCCAGTCGTTGCTGCACCTCGGCCTCGGTGCTACCGATTGCGATGTTGTAGTTGGCCGAACGTACGATCGCGTCGAAGTCGGTTCCGACGTTGTCGCAGTGCGTGCGCAGAATGGCCGATTTGTGCGCAAACCCTTCGGGGGTGCCGTCGAAGTTGGTGTACTGCGCGTACTTGGCGGCGATCTTCAACGTCACTTTCTCGCCACCACCGGCGATCCACAGCGGAATACCGCCGTCCTGCAACGGAAGTGGACGGCAGATGGCGCCATCAACCTGGTAGTGCTTGCCGTCGAGTGTGGCCGACCCGGTGGTCCAGGCCTGCTTCATGATCTGCACGCCCTCGTCGAGGCGCCCCAAACGTTCTCCGGCAGAGGGGAATCCGTAGCCGTACGCGCGCCATTCGTGTTCGTACCAACCGCCGCCGATCCCCATTTCCACGCGGCCACCCGAGATGAGATCGGTGGTGGCCGCCACCTTGGCCAGGTATGCCGGGTTGCGGTAGCTCATCGCCGTGCACATCTGACCGAGCCGGATCCGAGAGGTCGATGCGGCAAAAGCAGCCATCAGCGTCCACGCCTCGTGCGTCGCCTCCTCGGTGGGAGCCGGAACGGTATGGAAGTGGTCATAGACCCATAGCGAATCCCAATCGCCCTGGTCGGCGCGTACCGCGAGGTCGCGCATCACCGCCCACTGCTCTGCGGGGTCGATACCGACCAGATCCAAACGCCAACCCTGGGGAACAAACATTCCGAATCGCATCCCCTGATCCTAGCCAGCGAAGACGACGGCCGCCTCCGCACAGACTGGCCCGGATGACGGACGTGCGCCCACAATGGACCGATGCCGGAGAACAACAACGCGGACCAGCGACCGATCATCGTGATCGACGCCGCCAACGTGGTGGGATCCAAACCTGATGGGTGGTGGCGGGATCGAAAAGCCGCGACGGAACGACTTCGCGACGGCTTGGCAGATCTTGCCGAGCGTGGACTCGGCGAGCGTGGATTCACCGGTGCCGATCGCCCACACGTCGTCCTCGTGGTCGAAGGACAGGCCCGCGGCATCGATTCGTCACCAACCGTGGAGGTGGTCAACGCACCCGGATCGGGCGACGATCAGATCGTCGAACTCGTTGCTGCCCAATCAGACCGGCCCTGCGCCGTGGTCACCGCCGATCGAGAACTCCGAGATCGTGTGACAACACTTGGTGCGCAGATCTTCGGCCCGCGCAGCGTCCGAGATTGAGTGGCCGCGCGATCGGATGCCCTTTGGCGCCACAATCTATGCCCTGACGGCTGACTGGGAACGATTCGCGAAAGCGCGATTCACGGGTTCACTTGGGATATGGGATCGCACGGAGCGGCGACCGAGAAGGTGGCCAGTACCTCAGCCGGACATCCGGCGCCACCACAGCGGGCATCACCGCCCACGGGCCGAAATCTCGCACACCTGCAACACCACGCAGGCAACCGTGCCGTCCAAGCTTTCCTGCAGCGCGACGACCAGAGTTCGGGTTTGCAGTCAAAGGCTCCGCTGGGACACGTCCCGTGGACCGGTGATCCGGTCAGCATGTCTGCCGCCATGCGCGATCTGCTACTTCGCGGTGACACGGACAGGCTCGCCATCTCGCTCGGAATGCTGTGGGTCAGAGGCATGGTCGACACCATGCGGGTACTCAAACTCGATCCCGCCGCCTGGTCTGCCGTCCTCGCCATCCCACGGATCAAGCAGGACGCGCGGTTGGCGGCGGCCGTCGATGTGGTGGAAGGTCGAGCGCCCGGAACCGGCGGCGTTCCGGTGGATCAGGCACTCGAGTTCCGGGCCATGCACGACGCCGCGAACTGGCCGACCATCATCGGTCCCAGAGCCTCGACGGGATCGGGCGGTGTACCGAACTCCGACTCAGCGCGCTCCGATCCACGCGACGATCCGAGATACATCGACGCCTTGTACGACGCGATCCGACGAAATCGATTGCTGACCGGGAACTACCTGCTTCGCACGGTGAAACCCCGCCCGGCCGACAGAGTTCCCGGCGGTTACATCTACGTCGGCCCCAGCCATGCCGGCGACAAACCCTCCGGACTGGCATCCGACTCGGCAAAACGCCAGGCGGTGAACCAGGCGATCTGGCACGAACTCGGGGTCGGCGAGGGTTCGCAGGCCTCGATCAACACCTGGGACTCGGCGAAGTTCAGCTTCGGTCCAGGATTTGCCGCGCCGGGCCTTCTGCGCAAGGTCATGGACAACCTCGCCAAAGAGGGTCCCGAAGTCACCGACGCCCTCCGCAGAGCGGGTGTGAGTTTCGAGTCGAATACCTGGTACGTCGTCGATCCGACGAGTAAAACGGTGAAGTCCGGCGACGCTGCCCTCACCCTGCTGTCGCAGGACACCGGACTGATCAAGGCATTCCTCGACACCGCGAATGACACCGAAATGCGTCGCCAGTGGATGGAGGCCGAATGGAAAGCCATGAAAGGTGCCGGCGGTGCGGCCGCGGTGCCCGAGCAGGTCATCGCGAATTGGCCCGGCATACCGGTCATCGTCTTCGTCGCGCACTGCGTGCACTGGGGCGGATTGCGCTGGGATCAATGGAACAGCGCCGCGCAGCCAACGGTGTTCGAGATCGTCCGACGGCAGTCAAAACACGTTCCGCGACGACCGGAGGACCCACGAATCCTGACAAATCTGACTGCCCAGACCTTCTTCGGCTTCAGTGGCGGGCTACTGATGAAGGAGCTGAAATCCCGCGGCCGCCGGCAGGGTATCGAAGCGAATCTGCCGGACGATTGGGCTACGGCGTATTCGAATGCTGTTGCGCTGCCGACCAAAACATCGACTCCGGTCTTTCAGATCATCGAGGGGGACGAGTGAGCGCTACCTTTGAATGGATGTCCGCCAAGGCCCCGCCGACCGAAGAGATCGGGTTGCTGGTCAGCAAGCTGTGTTCTGAGCACCGCTTGTGGGCGACCGATGCCCGTCATCGCGTCCTCTCGCGTGGGGACGAAAACCTGGTGCTCGAGGTTGCCGACGAGTTCATCGTGCGCGTCAACGTGCAATCCCCACCGCAGCGGGCAGTCGCCGTCGCGACCGAGAGCAGACTGCTCAAACATCTGCGACCCCAGCTCGACGTGGCGATCCCCGACTTTCTCGTCACCGATGAAGTCGCAGGAGTGGTCATCTATCGAAAGCTGCCGGGACAGCCATACCTGCATTCGACACCCCATCCGTCGACACGCCACGATCTTCGATCCATGACAAGTCAACTCGGCGCACTGCTGCGCACCCTGCACCGGCTGTCCGATGAGGTCGATCTGCCGCACGACGACCATCCGCTCGAGCTGTGGCTTGTCGAGGCGACGTCCGCCGCGGCCCGGATCGACGCCTATCTCCCGGCCGGCCACCGGACCCACCTCTGGCAGTTCCTCGCCACGGCGCCACCTGCCAACCCGACCTATAGCACCTTGTGCCACAACGATTTAGGGGCCGAACACCTGCTCGTCGACCCGCCATCCGGAGCGTTGACCGGAATCATCGACTGGACCGACGCGGCACTCACCGACCCGGCCCGCGATATCGCGTTGATCTACCGGGATCTCGGACCCACCGCGGCAACCGCGGTCGCACGCATCGCCGTGATCGCGGAGCCCAGCCTTCTCGAACGCGCCGCATTTCTGGCGAGATGCAAGTGGATCGAGGACTACGCCTACGCCCTCGACACCAACGCCGTCGACACCAACGAGCCCGACGAGCCGGGACGGGCAGCGTATCTGGACAACGCGCACAGCACCTTTCGGCACACGTTTGTCACCGGATGAGTGGTCAGGCCCCGCGCTCGACAAGTTCTGCGAGCTGCCGCGTGACGGTCCCCCACCCATCGTGAAAGCCCATCGAGTCGTGCATCTCCCGATCTGCGCCGTCCTTGTGCATCGCGGTGGCCACATACTCTGTGCCCTCTGGATGATCGGCGAACGTGATGACCGCGGTGATGAAGGGTTCACGCGCCGGCCGCCACCCGGCGACCAGTGCGGTGGTGAACACGATGCGTTCGAGGTTGTCGACCGCGAGAAAACAGCCGCTGATATGTGGTGAGAAGTCGGCGCCGTCCTCGCTCATCTCGGTTTCGAACGCGCCGCCCGGATGCAGATCCATCTGCACGACTTTGCAGGTCGCGGGAGCAGGCAGCCACCATTGCGCGAACTTTGTGGGGTCGGTCCATGCCGACCAGACGGCGTCGCGCGGTGCCTTGATGATTCGGGACACGGTGAGGTCGAGGGCAGAATCGGTGATGGTCATGGTGTTGTCTCCTCTTTGTCATCGGAAGTGTCTGTTTGATCGGAGATGCCGCTCTGGTTGGACATGACAAATTGTTCGAGTCTGTCGGTGCGGCCTTCCCAGACCGCGCGTTGCTCAGCCAGCCAGCTTTCGGCGACCGTGAACTGCCTCTGCTCGATCGCGCAGGTTCTCACCCGCCCGGCTTTGTGCGTCCGGATCCAGCCACTGCTTTCGAGCATGCGGATGTGTTTCATGAATGACGGCAGCGCCATGTCGAACGGCTCGGCCAGCTCGGTGATACTGGCAGGCCCCTGACCCAGTCGTCCCAGCACCGCCCGACGGGTCGGGTCGGCGAGGGCTTGAAAGACGCCGTTCAATTCCTGCTGATACTGAGCCATAAGGCAAACTATCAAGAACGCAACAGTGAGCGCAAGGGCTAAGTATTGGTTACTTAACCCGATACATCCAGGCCGTCAGCTCAACGACGAGAGGGCTCACCGGTTCCGGTGACCGTGGTCAGGATGAAGACTGCGTCATCGATTGCGGTGACACTGTGCCGATGATGAGGCAGTCCACGAAGTTCGCCCGCCCCGACAACAACGTCGCCCTCACCACTGGAGACCCTGATCGAACCGCGAAGGACCAGCAGGCTGGCCGCAGGTGGTGAATTATGTTCCCGGAGTTCAGACCCGGCGATCATTGCCACCAAGCTCTGCCGCAGCGGCCCGTCGTGCACAAGTATGTCGGCGCTGCGTCCGTGAGCGTCGTCGCGGGCCAGATCCAGGCGCTCGGCGGAGAGCACGTCCAGGGTGGAATCAGTCTCGTCCATACTCGAACCTCTTTCACATCGTGGCGGCGGAGCCTCAAGGGAACACGCTATCGGACCCTGAGCGTTGCACGATCCGATCGACGGGCACAAAACGGTAATCGCCCCGTCGCCTCCCCCTCATACGTGTGAACCATGGGTGATGGTGGGGCGACGAGCGTAGATTTCAGTGCACACCGCCCATCCGCCATCAATGCATTCAGGAGTCGGCCGATGAATCCGACTGTTCGCGTATTCACTGCTCTGACCGCGGCCATCACAGTCATCGGCGCCATCGCGTTCGGTGGCACCCTGTCACCCGACGCCAGGCGATCCGCCGAACCTGTTTCGTTCGCGGTCCAGCCCACCGTGGTGATCACCGGTGAGATACCAGCGACCGTGCTTCGCAATCAGTCACTGTATTGCAGTCTCATCTGCCCGTATCTCATCCAGGGTGTGACCACCGTGCCGATCGCCGCCTTCCAATCGCCCGGAGTCTTCGCCGCAGCGTATGCGACCACCGGATCGGTTCCGAAATCGACTGGCATTGCGGCACATTCGGTGACCGAACCGGCACACTCCGCGATGACGGGGATCATCGTGAACGATCTGACCCTGGTACTCCCCCGGGCGCAGAACGCACTCACCGTCGCCGTTGTCGAATCGATGAAGATCGCGGGCGGACAAGACCTCGACACCGGCCGGACCAGGGTCCTCGATGCACTCAATCAACCGATCACGCCGAACCCGCCGTCAACTGCAATTGTCACCACCGAGCAGCAGGCCGCCGCGGTCGACGGCATCGAAGCAGCATCCGCGGTGCTGTTCCAAGCGCCCGAACTACTGCTGCTCGGGGCAACCGAGACCGCGAACACATCGGCGGACGTGTTGGCGACCACCGGGGATGTCAACGCCGCACTGGCCACCGGCCAGGCGCATGCCGCCTTTTGGGTCGAGCAGGCTGCATCGATAGTTGAACAGGCCGGCGTTCAGCAAGCGTCCGACTGAGGCGGTCAGGAGATGTTCAGCCATCTCCCGATCGACGGAACGCCATGGGTGTCAACCACATACAACAGGTACCAGCCCGGTGGAACGAGCGACGGATCACTTGGCAACTGCAGCGTCGCGGTCGCCGCTCCGGTGAACGGGATGTCGACGAGGCGTTGTTCGTTGTCTGACGAGTGCGTTGTCGCCCCCGGCCGCATCAGCGAGAATTCCCGCGATGCCCGCTGCCCCTGCACTGTCACGGTGAGCGTGTCGCCGTAGTCGACATGATCGAGCGCAAGATCGAATGCGGGCCGCTCGGCGTGGAAGAGATACGGCGGCAAGAACATCTCGATACGCGTCTCCACGGTGCGGCGCTGCGGATTCGACCCCGCCGTGATGACTTTCCCGTCCGGGGCAAGCAAGGCCACCGAGTGGTACAGCCGCGGAACCCGCGAGGTGGCCGTGTGCTCCCACGCACCCGCTCCCGACTTCAAGAGTTCGGCAAAAGGCGGCGCGTCGTGTGCCATCTCCTCCATCCCCGAACCGCCCGTCGCGAGTACCGACCGGTCGGGCAACAACACCGCACAGACGTGCATCCGGGCATGCATGAGCGGCGGCCCAGCGATGTACTTCGGCTCTGCCTCCGACAGATCCGCAATGCGCGTATCGGCCAGAGCTGGTGCGGGACTGTGCATATCGAATCCGCCGCCACCGACGATCATCACCTTTTGATCCTGGGCGGGCGGCAGCAGGACGCTGGACGCCTGGTTGCGCAGACCTGGGTCCAGCAAGCCCTGCACCTCTGTGACATGCCCGGTTGCCGGATCCCACACACTCGGCCGCATCCCGTTGTTGCCGCCGTATTGGGCGCCGGTATAGAAGATCTTGCCGCCGATGAGCACCACCAGATTCGCGTACATCGGTATCGGCCCCGGGTTCGGCAGCGTCGACCACGTGCCTGTCGCCGGGTCGTAGACCTCGGGAATCACCGACAGGTGGTTGTCGCCGAGCCCTGACACCGAGAGTGCACGTCCATCCGGCAGGGTCACCAGCGCCGGGTACCACCGTCCGAACTCCATATCGGCCGTCCGCACCCACTGCCCGGCCGCCGGATCGAATATCAGCGCGTCGGTCAGTCCGTAGAACGGGTCATAGCGCTCGGTGCCACCCGCAGCGAGGATCCGCCCGTCCGGCAGCGCGCATTGCCCGGCGCAGAACAGGTCGATCGGGGTGCCAGGGGCATCGAGATCAGGGGCCGGGTAGTGCCACAGCCTGGTGCGGAATGCGTGTGCGGCATGGGCGATCTCGTCGTTGCCGGAGCCTGCGAAGAACAGGACGTCTCCGGTGTGCAGCAATGCCGCGTGTACCGGGTTGATCTCGGTGCCGAAGTCCAGGATCCGCCACGCGCCGTGGTGATGGCCCTCGTCGATGTCCAGGACCAGTGGGGCGATGCGCAGCGACCCGGTGCCCGTAGGTCCGGCGACGGTGAGCACCGCCAGCTCCGGCCGCGCTCCGGGATGTGGCAACAACGCCAGGGAGGCACCCTGATTGTCGTCGAAACCCCAGTCGGGCAGCTCATCCCACACACTCCATCCGTCGACGCAGTGCCCGGAGGCGGTCAAACCCCACCCGACGGTGACCTGCCCGGTATTGGGCCCGTTCGGGTTGTCGACGGCCAGCACGATCAACTCCGGACGACCGTCGCCGTCGAGATCGGCCACCGCGAGGCCGGCGCCCTGGTTTTCCCAGCCGTACCAATCAGGCACCCCGATCCAGTCGCCCCAGCCGCCGGCGAGCGTGCCGTCCGCACGCAGGCCCCGCCCGACGCGGAACTGACCACTGTTCTGACCGTTCGGATTGTCGACGACGAGCACCACGATCGCGTGCGCCCCGTCCAGCATGGTCAACGCGATGTCCGCGCCCTGGTTCTCCCAACCAAACCAATCCGGGATCTGCTGCCATCCCGTCCAGCCGCCGGCGACTGCACCATCGGGCGCGAGGTTCCGACCGATTTTCAGGTAGCCCTGGTTCTGCCCGGCGGGGTTGTCGACGACCAGTACAACCAGATCCAGTTGTCCTGAGCCGTCGAGGTCCGCGAGCGCTATGGACGCGCCCTGATTCTCCCAACCAAACCAGTCCGGGATCGCATGCCAAGGACTCCAGTTGGTCGCGGTGCCATCACCGGCAACGGCATGGCCGACTCGATATGAGGCCCCGTTCTGGCCCGGCGGGTTGTCGACCAACAAGACGACGACGTCGTCTGTGCCGTCGCCGTCGACATCACCGACCGCGACCCCACAGTCCTGATTGATGGGTGAGAACCACCCTGGAACGGGTACTGCAACTCCGGCCATGACGAGCCCCCTCGACAGCGATGCGCGTTCCTCGAAGTTTAGGCGGACTGTGACGCACATCATGTCGTTCAGCTGAATGGCACCCGCGTACGGGAATTGATCGGACCACGCTCATGTTAATTGAGTCGTATGCACTCAACTCTTTAAGGGAGGCTTCCGAATGGCAGCATTCTTCGGGCCCGAAGGCCCGCGCCGCATCGACATCAGCCGATTGATGAGCAAATCCACCCAGGCCCTCGTTGCAGACGCGGCCAAGTTTGCCGCGGGTCGCGGCGACACCGAGCTCGACGCCCTTCACATCCTGCGGGTCATGGCCGATCAGGAACCGGTCCGCAGCTTCATGGAGCGTGCGGGCGCTGCACCTGCAACCGTCATCGCCGCCGTCGACAAGGGTTTGCCGAACCACGGTCCCGCGACAGGTGTCGGCACCACCACCCTGAGCGCCGCAGTGAGGACCGCGGTCTTCGAGGCACATCAGCTTGCCCAGGCCTTTGGATCGGCCTTCATCGATCCGGAGCACCTGTTCCTGGCACTCGCCGGGGATCAGGATCGTGCGGCGGGACGACTCCTGGCATCTGCCGGGGTCACCCCCGAACGCCTGCAGTCCGCCGTACAGGGCGGTTCAGCAGCGACCGAAACCGCTGACAGCGCCACCCCAGGTCTCGACAAATACGGTTTCGACCTGACCGAACGCGCACGTTCGGGCGGCGTTGACCCGGTGATCGGACGCGCCGACGAAATCCAGCAGACCATCGAGATCCTGTCTCGGCGCACCAAGAACAACCCGGTGCTGGTCGGCGAGGCCGGTGTCGGCAAGACCGCGATCGTGGAAGGTCTCGCCCAGCGAATCGTGGACGGTGACGTCCCCGACCGGTTGGTCGGCAAACGGATCGTCCAACTCGATCTCTCGAGCATGGTGTCGGGTACGCGGTACCGCGGCGACTTCGAGGAACGACTCAACGGCGTGATCGACGAGATCGTCGCACACTCCGACGAATTGATCGTTTTCATCGACGAGGTTCACACCATCGCAGGCGCAGGTGCCGGAGCCGACGGTTCGATGGATGCCGGAAACATCCTCAAGCCCAAGCTGGCTCGCGGTGAACTGCACATCGTCGGTGCCACCACACTCGACGAGTACCGAAAGAACATCGAGAAGGATCCGGCGCTCGAACGCCGGTTCCAGCCCGTGACGGTTCCCGAACCCAGCATCGCCGATGCCATCGAGATCCTCACCGGTCTACGTGGCCGGTATGAGGAGCACCACGGTGTGCGCTACTCCGACGAGGCGATCACTGCCGCGGTCGAGTTGTCTGCACGCTACATCGGCGATCGGTTCCTGCCGGACAAGGCAATCGACCTGATCGACCAGGCCGGTGCCCGCATGCAGCTGACCACACCCAGTGGTGACAGCGAGGCGATTCGCAAGCAGCTCGCTGCAATCGAATCCGCGAAAGAAAAGGCGGTGGCGGACGAAGATTACGAGAAGGCTTCTCAGCTTCGAGACCAGACCGCCCGGCTTCAGGCGCGTCTCGACGGCGGCAGCGACAAGCCGGCAGTTGTGCTCGACGTGACCGCCGAGGACATCGCGGATGTGGTGTCGCGGGCCACCGGAATTCCGGCAGCTCAGATGACCGAGCAGGAGAAGGAACGGCTCCGCCGGCTCGAAGACGAACTGCACGAGCGGGTCGTCGGGCAGGACGACGCTGTCAAGGCGATCGCCCGGGCGGTGCGTCGTAACCGGACGGGAATGAGTGATCCCGATCGTCCGGTCGGCAGCTTCCTGTTCCTCGGACCCACCGGCGTCGGCAAAACCGAGCTGGCAAAGGCGTTGTCTGCCTCGCTGTTCGGAGACGAGTCGAAGATGCTTCGACTGGACATGAGCGAGTACGGCGAGCGTCACACCGTCAGCCGGCTCATCGGGGCGCCTCCGGGCTACGTCGGATACGGCGAAGCCGGGCAGCTCACCGAGCAGGTCCGTCGCAATCCGTATTCGGTGATCCTGCTCGACGAGATCGAGAAGGCCCACCCGGACATCTTCAACACGCTGCTCCAGGTTCTCGACGACGGACGCCTGACCGACAGTCAGGGCCGCACCGTCGACTTCAAGAACACCGTGTTGATCATGACCAGCAACCTCGGGTCGGACATCATCTCGAGCAAGTCCGGTGGACTCGGATTCAATTCCGGTGACACCGAGGCCTCGGAGAAGCCGATTCGCGACCGGATCATGGGGCGGCTGCGTGAATCGATGCGGCCGGAGTTCCTCAACCGGATCGATGAGATCGTCATCTTCCGCAAGCTCGACGAGGAACAGCTGCACCAGATCACCGATCTGCTGCTGGAGGACAGCCGGAAACGGCTCGGCGCCAAGGGCATCGAGATCGACTTCACCGATGCTGCGGTCGATTGGATTGCCGAGCACGGGCATCAGCCCGAGTTCGGTGCGCGCCCGTTGCGGCGTTCGATCCAGCGGGAGGTCGACGATCGCATCGCCGACCTGCTGCTCGACGAGGTCCTCATCGACGGCGGCAAGGTCTCGGTGGAGGTCAACGACGGTGAGCTGGAACTGACCGTCAGCTGACCTGATCCAGGTAACCCCTCCGATCCGCTCCACATAACACGATCCGCTCCACTTGCAGTGCGCTGCAGGTGGAGCGATCGTTGTATGTGGAGCAGATTTTCTGGGTCAGTCGGCCCGGAGCGTCAGCTCGACTACGACCGGATCGTGATCACTTGCTCGCGTCACCGCCTGCGGGGTCACCAACTTGCGTGGATCCGCGGCCGAGAAGTGGCCCGACGCGTACACCCGATCGCTGTTGGGTGGTGCCCCGGCGGTCGATTCGGTCATGCCGGCCGCGGCGAATACCTCATGTTCCCGAGCAAACTCGGGTGATCCGTCGCGGATGTTGAAGTCGGCGCCGAATATCGTCGGCCCCTGCCACGCGCCGATCGTTGCCACCACCGGATCGACTTGACGTTTCGGCTCGTCGATCCCATGCTGCGGTGGACTGAAATGCCCCGACAGCACCCGGATACTGTTGCCGCCCACGGTGCGCACCATCGCATCGGTGGCCACCCGCGGCTGGTATTCCTTCATACCCCCGAACGGTAGCCAGGTCTGGCCCAGCTTTGCGCTCACCACCGCGGCCCAGGCATCAGCGGTTGCCCGGAAACGGCGGGCGGTGTTGTCGCCGAGCGCATCTCCTATTCGCAGACCTCGCGCATCGGTGATTGTGACACCGTTGAACGTCATGACGCCGGTACCTTCTCGTCGCCCGTTGACCTTGTCGATCGCCGCGGTCATCACGGCCCCGGTGGGCCTCAGACGCTTGACGAGCGCGCCCAGCGTGTCGACGAAATTCGACCGCACCGCATAGTTGTCGAGTTCCTGCAGGAGGAGGATGTCGGGTCGTTCCCGTTTGATCGTCTCGGCGAGGAGATCGAGTTTGGCCGCGGTGGCGAAGAACTTTCCGGGTGCACCCATCCCGCCATGCACGTTGAACTCCATGACTCGCAACGTCTCGGTCGCGACGGGCGTCATCGCCGGCACCGCACCTGATCCCACCGCTGAGCGCAGACGGACGCGACCCACGCGCATCCCGAACAAGGCACCCGTCGTGGCGCCGAACAACAGACCCCGACCCATCCCGAGACCCGTCGACGCACCAACGGCCGCACCAATACCCGAGCCGCCGGCAACAAAAGGCGCCTGATCACGCAATCGTGTTCCAACGCTGTCGATTGCACTGCGAATATGAGCAGGTTCGGCCAGCGCGGGCAGTGCCGCCCCGATCGCCATCGGGCAGTCCTTGACCGCATGGACGTTCTGATCCACCGAAAGCGCCATGCCGCCGCCCTCCCCTTGCTACCAATTAGCCTCTCTGGGAAGACAGACTATCGGCGGTCGGCCGCAAACCATCCACGAACACAGAGACCATGCGTTGGTTGTACGCGAGATCCTCGCCGGGGACCGGCTGGCACAGCAACGCGACTGCATGCAGCACGGTCGTCGCACTGACATCAGAACGGACCTCCCCGCCCGCAGCATCGAGCAAGGATGCGACAACCGGTTCGAGACGCTGCATGAAGTAGTCGGGCAGCGAGTCGAACGCCGGGTCACCCGAATGCAGCGCCGAGGCGAGCCCGCGCTTGGTCCCGACGAACTCGGTGTACCGAAGCACCCACTTGGCGAGCGCCTCGGTCGGCTCATATGTGTCGCGGAGTGCCACCGCAGCGTCGACACAGGCGTCGATCCCATGTTCCAGCACCGCCGCGACGAGGTCGGCGCGGCGCGGAAAGTGCCGGTACAGCGTCCCGACGCCCACGCCGGCCAGGTCGGTGATCTCCTTGGCGGGCGCGTCCACCCCAGAGGCCGCGAAGACAGCCTTCGCGGCGTCGAGCAGGGCATCGACATTGCGCTGCGCATCGGCCCGCTTGCGACGAGGCCGCTGCGGCGATTCGTCCGACTCCACGGTATCCATGGTCCTCCCCCTCTTGCAGCTATTTCGGAAAGATATTCCGCTTAGGTATTGCCATACCGGAAGGCTATTCCATATAGTTGTGGAAGAGCTTTCCGTTTATGGGTGTAAACCCTACCGCCCGAACCGCCGATCGCCATCAGATCCCACTCCATCGGAGGCATCCCATGCAGTACCGCACCCTCGGCCGGACCGGCATCAAGGTCAGCCCCTACGCTCTCGGCACATTGATGCTCGGCGCATCGATGGGCAATCCCGACCACGACGACTCGGTTCGCATCATTCACAAGGCACTCGACGCCGGCATCAACTTCATCGACACCGCGGACGCCTACTCGTTACCCCCGCAAGGTGCATCCGAGGTGGTCGTCGGCAAAGCACTCAAGGGCCGTCGCGAAAACGCCGTCCTGGCAACCAAATTCGGTCGACCGATGGGCGACGATCCCAACCGGCAGGGAACGTCCCGACGTTGGATCATCACCGCGGTGGAGGAATCCCTGCGCCGGTTGCAGACCGACTACATCGACCTGTATCAAATCCATCGCCTCGACCCGCAGACCGACATCGAGGAAACCCTGTCGGCACTGACCGACCTGGTCCGCAGCGGCAAGGTCCGGGCGATCGGTTCGTCAAATACCCCCGTTTCCAACATCATCGACGCTCAGTGGGTGGCCGAACAGAGAGGACTCGAGCGGCTCCGCACCGAACAGCCGCCCTACTCGATCCTCAACCGCGGCATCGAAGCCGAGGTACTGCCGACAGCTCAAGGCTTCGGAATGGGCGTGCTCGTCTGGGGTCCACTCGGGCAAGGAATGCTCACCGGCCGCGCCCGAAAGGGCCAACAGTCCGACCTGGTCCGCGCGGGCTTCTTCAAAGCCATCAGCGATGAACGTCGCCTCGACGCCGTCGAAGCGCTCATACCGCTGTCCGCCGAGGCGGGCCTGCCGATGACGCATCTCGCGATGGCGTTCGCGATCGCCCACCCCGGCGTCACCAGCGCGCTGATCGGAGCACGCACCATGACGCAACTCGACGATCTTCTCGCCGGCCTCGAGGTGACGCTCTCCGACGACATCCTCGACCGCATCGACGAGATCGTCCCGCCGGGTACCGATATCGGCACGCTCGACCAGGCCTACGTACCTCCCGCGCTGCAACACAAAACGCTGCGGCGGCGTCCCCTCCCTGAGCGTGGTGCCGGCCAAACAGGCTGAACCCGAGTAGTTCTCGTCACCGTCGGGTATCTGCCTGGTCCCGCCAGCCGGCGAGCACCGCATGAACTGCCTCGGCACCGTGCAGGTTCTCGGGCGGCGCGGGCAACACGCTGGGACACAGCAGAAATGGCCTGCTCTGTGGGCCACCCATCCCGCCGTGTGAGCCCACCTGCTCCTCGAATGCGGCCACCTCGTCGGTCTCGGGCCAGTACGCACCCCCGACCATGATGTCGGCGACATTCTCGAATGTGTCGGTCCGGCGGATCTTTTGGAGTGCGTCCGGCCCGAAGTCCACCAGTGGGTCGATGCCCTCGACGCTGCCGGTGGCGACATCCACCGTGCCGTCGGCACCGAGGACAACAGAGCCGCCCGATGCCCGTGCGACAAGCAGAAATCCGATACCGGGGTGTGCACGCAACGCATCGAGAAGTCCCGGGTGTGCGGCGTCGATGGCGTCCATGTCGGCACGGCCGGATATTGCCGGGAAGCTGATCAATCCGAGATTGCCCGACCCGAGTACCACCGGTATCCCCTCGTCTGGGGCCTGCTTCTCGGGCGTTTTCGCTGAGCGGACGCTGGCCGCGGCGTACCCGGCGCCCTCGGCACCGGCCTGCTGGTCGCCAGATGTGCTGACTGCTACTGATTCACCGCACAGTCGCAGGACGAGCTGTTCCAGACTCACTCCGTAGCGCTGCAGAAAGGTCGCACCCTGACTCTGCCCATGATCGGACAGGATGGCGACGTGGTAAGGCCGATCCGCCTGATCGAGCACGGCAACGAGCATCCGGACCTCCTCGTCGATCTTGGTCAGCACCTTCAGCGTTTCGGGTCGGGAGATCCCCGAGTGATGTGACACCTCGTCATAGCCGATGAGGTCCGCGTAGATGATGCTCCGACCACCGATCAGATCCCGAACAACCGCTGCCACGGTGACATCCGTGGCCAGTACCGTTGTGAACGCTCGCACCAGCGGATACGTGCCGCCGCGGGGTACGCGCGGTCGAATGTCGGCGCGACGCTGATGCCACGACTGCCGCAACTCCCGTTGCACCTCGGCGACCATCCTGATCAGGGTGCGCAACGCGCTCGAGGGATCGGCGAAATACGACGAGTAGCCTGCACCACCGCCGAGGCGCGCCCCGTGCATTCGGCTCACGACAAGGACATTGTCTTCTGCACCTCCGGTGAACAGGTTGCCGCGACTGGCACCGTCGATTGCCAAAAGCCCGGGGTGGTCGGCGCGTTCGAGTTCGCGGTCCTCGTTGTCACGCGGATTGCTGAAGACCTCGATCTTGCCGGTGGCCTTGTCATACCAACGAAATGCGGGCACGTTGTGGTTCGAGCCGTGCAAGATGCCGAGCTGGCTTGCCCCCGTCTGACTGCTCCAATCGGTGTGCCACGGGATCAGGGTGTGCGTCTGTCTGACCATCGCAGCCAGTCCCGGGGTGACACCGTCCGCGATGGCCCGACGCAGCACATCGTGGCCGAGGCCGTCGATCTGAATACACAGCAGTCCGGGTTCGCCGGAAACGGGCGGGTGATTGCGACGAAGTCTCTGCCTGCGCACCTGCATCAGCCGATAGGCGGTATTCGAGCGGGACGCGATCGCGCCGCCGACAAACGAGGTGAACAACGACAGCAGCGTCGCCATCAAGACTGCATCCCAGGCTCTTTCGACCGATGCCACCGGGACGATGTACAGCGTCAACAGCATGATTGCGCCACTGGCGAAGAAGACCAACAAGAAGAGCACCGCTGGCCCGACCCACGACATCAGCCGAACGAACAGTGGCCACAACACTGCGCTGAGCACACCGAAGACCAGCGCAACCAACAACGCCGACGGCAACTTGGACAACGTCGGGATCCCGATGTTCACCGAAACCAGTGAGATTCCGTCGAACACCACATCGAGCAGCAAGATCGCGATCGCCGATGACAGCCACAACACGGCGAATTCGATGAGAAGGCCGACCAGCCGGGCGGTGGTGCGCATAGGGCATCCCTTTCGCGTGATCTCTGGGATCGTAATGCGTGTGGGGGCGACACCGGGCGCAGACGACGATGACCGTGTCGGCGTGGCGCTGCGCTGGCTCGGGCATGCGAGCACGGTGATCGAAGACCGCGGCACCACCGTGATGACCGATCCGGTGCTCACCTCACGGGTCGGACATCTACGCCGCCGACGAGGCCCTGTCCCCTCCGGCCTCACGGTTCAGAGTCCAGACGTCGTCCTGCTGTCCCACTTGCACGCCGATCACACGCATCTACCGTCGCTTCGGCTCCTGTCCGAGAACGTGCCGATCGTGGTGCCGTCGGGTGCTCCCGACTCGCTGCCTGCGCTACGCGACGTCGGCGACCGGCTGATCGAGGTGCGGCCGGGTGACGCCGTATCGATCGGCGAACTGTCGATTCAGGCAGTGCCCGCCGACCACGACGGGCGCAGGTGGCGCCGCGGGCCGCAGACAACGCCGGCGCTGGGTTACGTGATCACCGGCGACAAGCGCACCTATTTCGCCGGTGACACCGACCTCTATCCGGCTCTGGCCGACTGGGTTTCGGACATCGACCTGGCCCTGCTCCCGGTCGGCGGCTGGGGTCCGACGCTGGGCGCGGGACATATGGATCCGTCACGCGCAGTGCGCGCCGCGGAGATCATCTCGGCCCACCGTGTGGTGCCCATTCACTTCGGAACGTTGTGGCCGGTCGGGATGGGCAGGGTCCGGCCCGAGCGGTTCTTCGGTCCCGGTGGCGAGTTCGTACAGCTCGCCACCGAGACCGGATTGCGTGCGACCGAGCTGGAGCCCGGCGGATCGCTGCCTGAGTAGACCCGGCGAGTGTGGCTACTTGTTCCCGAACCCCGCGTCGCGAAGCGCCTGCGCAAGTGACCCGTTGGCAGGCACCGGGGTGGACGACTTCCGCCCGGAGTTGTTGTCGCGTTTGGGGTTGCCCCGCTGATCGGGACGCGGTCCACGGCGCTGACCACCCTGATTGCCGCCTTGATTTCCACCCTGATTGCTGCCGCGCTCGGGCTTGGCCTTTCCGGCACCGGGCTCGTCGTTCAGGCGTAGCGACAACCCGATCCGCTGCCGGTCGACGTCGACCTCCATCACCTTGACGCGGACGACCTGTCCGGACTTGACCACTTCATGCGGGTCGGAGATGAACTTGTCGGACATCGCGGAAACGTGAACCAGTCCGTCCTGGTGGACGCCCACGTCAACGAAGGCGCCGAATGCGGCCACGTTGGTGACAACGCCTTCGAGCACCATGCCGGGCTTGAGGTCGGCGACCTTCTCGACGCCCGCGGCGAATGTTGCGGTGGTGAACGCCGGACGCGGGTCACGACCGGGCTTTTCGAGTTCGGCGAGAATGTCGGTGACCGTCGGGACACCGAACCGGTCATCGGCGAACTCGGCCGGACGCAGCGCACGCAGCGCACGCTCGTTGCCGATCAGTTCCGCGAGGGTGACACCGGATCGATCAAGGATCTTGCGGACCACGGGGTACGCCTCGGGGTGCACACCCGACGCATCGAGGGGGTCGTCGCCCTCCCGGATGCGAAGGAAGCCGGCACACTGCTCAAAAGCCTTGGGCCCCAAGCGCGGAACCTTGAGCAATGCCTTGCGGCTCTGGAACGGTCCGGTCGCATCGCGGTGAGCCACAATGGACTCCGCCAGCGTGTTCGTTACGCCGGATACCCGCGAGAGCAGCGGCACCGATGCGGTGTTGAGGTCGACACCGACGGCGTTCACGGCGTCTTCGACCACCGCGTTGAGGCTGCGAGCGAGGATGCCCGGGGTGATGTCGTGCTGGTACTGCCCGACACCGATCGACTTCGGCTCGATCTTCACGAGCTCGGCCAGCGGATCCTGCAACCGGCGGGCGATCGAGACCGCACCGCGCAACGAGACGTCCATGTCCGGGAACTCATGCGAGGCGTATTCCGAGGCCGAGTAGACCGAGGCGCCGGCCTCACTGACCATCGCCTTGGCCGGGGCTTTACCGGTGGCCTTGCCGATCTCGGCGATCAGTTCACCGGCCAGCGCGTCGGTTTCCCGAGAGGCTGTGCCGTTGCCGACCGCGATCAGTTCGATGCCGTGGCGGGCCACCAACGCGCCCAGTGTCGCCTTGGACTTGTCCCACTGGTTCTGCGGCTGGTGCGGGAAGATCGCGCAGGTGTCGAGGACCTTGCCGGTGCCGTCGACCACCGCCACCTTCACACCGGTCCGGAATCCGGGGTCCAGGCCCAGGGTCGTGCGAGCGCCGGCGGGCGCGGCCAGGAGCAGGTCGCCGAGGTTGCGGGCGAACACCGCCACCGCATCTTCTTCAGCAGCACGACGCAGCCGGACGCGGGCGTCGACCATCGCAGTGATCATCAGTTTGGTGCGCCAGGCCAGACGAGCGGTTCCGATGAGCCACGGCGTTGCCGGGCCGGAGTTCGCGACGTCCACGCCCAGCGACGCTGCCGCCATCGCCTGGTAGCCGTCGTCGTCACCCCCGTCGAGTGTCAGCGACAGCATTTCTTCCTTCTCACCGCGCATGACAGCGAGCACGCGGTGCGACGGCATCTTGTCGAGTGGTTCGCCGTATTCGAAGTAGTCGCGGAACTTCTGTGCCGCAGGGGTATTCGCCACCGATTCCGACTTGGCGGCAGTCCGCAGCGACCCTTCCTTCCAGAACTTCTCCCGCACCGCGCCGACGAGCTCGGCGTCTTCCGAGACCTGCTCGATCAGGATGTGGCGCGCGCCCTCCAGGGCTGCTGCCGCATCCGCAACATTCTCGGACACAAATCCGGCCGCGACATCTTCAGGAACCAGCGACGGATCACTCAGCAGCTGCTCGGCCAGCGGGGCCAGGCCATTCTCGCGAGCGATCTGCGCCTTGGTGCGCCGCTTGGGCTTGTACGGCAGGTAGATGTCTTCGACGCGCGACTTGGTCTCGGCGGCGTTCAACGCGGCCTTCAGTTCGTCGGTGAGCTTGCCCTGCTCCTCGATCGAGGCCAGCACTGCTGCCCGCCGCTCATCGAGCTCCCGCAGGTACCGCAGCCGTTCATCCAGGGTACGGAGCTGAATGTCATCCAGACTGCCTGTGGCCTCTTTGCGGTACCGGGCGATGAACGGCACCGTCGAGCCCTCATCCAGCAGCTTTACCGCTGCCGCCACCTGTTCTTCCCGAACATCGAGTTCTTCGGCGATACGAGCATTCACGGACTTCACAGCTGGGGTCGATATCACCCGCTGAACCCTACCGAAGCAGGCTGACAATGGCCGACAGCGGTGGCATGGCCACGTCGTTAACATGGGCGAGACCGACGAACCGTCGACTGTTACTACAGAACGGGACTGATCTGTGCTGGAGATGACCAAGGGCTCGAGAACAGATCTGGTCGACGATCGTTACGTCGTCCGCATATCCACGACCGGGCAATCCGGGCTGGTGGATCTCGCTGCGGTGTTGCTCGCCGAGGACGGCAAAGTGCGTTCGGATGGTGACTTCATCTTCTTCAACAACCCGAAGGCATTTGGCGTTGCACTGACGTCGGACGACAGCATCACGGTCGATCTCAGCTCGATTCCCGATGGCGTCCAGCGCATTCTTCTCACTGCCAGCACCGAGGCCCAGAACATCGATTTCGCCGCGGTACCGGGACTCTCGATCGAAGTTGCCGGTAGCTCCCAGCAGTTTCGCTTCGCTCCGCCGAACCTGACAACCGAGACCGTCCTTCAGGCCGTCGCGCTGTACCGTCGCGGCGCCGGCTGGCGGATCGATGCCATCGGGCAGGGCTACAGCCAAGGTCTTGCTGCACTCGCTGTCGAGCACGGCATCGACGTCGAGGAGCCCACAACGCCGGAGGTTGCCCAGCCTGGCGTCATCCCGCCCGTGCCGGCCGAATCGCAGCCACAAGCGGCATCGTCGTCGACGATCTCATTCGACAAGGTGAAGGTCGCTCTCACCAAGGACTCCCCCAGTCAGATCGCGAAGATTGATCTCCGAAAGTCGCAGGGCGACAACGACTGGGTGCTGACCGTCGGGCTGGAATGGGATGGCCGCGGTGCGACCTACGACGACAACGGCAATGTCACAAAATACGGCACCGGCGACCTTGACGTTTATTTCTTCTGCCGGAACGAGGTCACCAACGACTACGTCGTCATCAGCGGCGACAAAGGCCATCAGGGAAACCTGAAGAAGTGGCCGTTCATGCACCACTATGGAGACAGCAGGGGCCCAGGTAAAGGCAATAAGCCTGCCACAGAACAGGTTCGGGTCATCCCGAATGAAAACGGTGATCTGCTCGTCAACATCTATCAAAGCGTCGACAACGGCGGTGGCGCCATCGACAAGTTCGGTCGACCACGGGTGGCGATCCGCTACGGCCGCGCCGGCAAAGGTGGTCTGCCTGACGCTGATGCCGACGAGATCCTTGTCTACGTCGGCAACAGCAAGAACTCGTTCTGGGCGACCGTTGCCCACATCGATGTCCAGGACGGCGTTCTGACCGTCGACGGTGAGACCCGCTACAGCCGGATCGGTAGCGAGAAGATGCCCGGCCTGGACTCGAAGAGCAACTGGGTGCGCTCACCGGCAGACGGACCCAAAGGCCGCAGCAAGAAAGCCAACAAGGGTCTTGGCCTCAACAAGTACAGCGGGAAGTGCCCCACGTAGAGACAGTCGTCACTGCGGCTTCGAGAACACCGCCACCAGGAAGTCGGAGTTGTCGGAGAACGGACGTAGGTCCCACGTGGACATCAACAGGTCGACCACCAGACCACTCGCCTCGGCGTCGGCGAAGAAGGCGGAGAACTCGTAGTCCCGGCCGGCACCGAATCCGATGACCACCCGGCCATTTGGAGCCAGATGCCGTGCAAATCCGCTGAGTACATCGCGCCGGGTTGACGGTGCAACAAACGTGACCACGTTGCCCGCGCACAGGATGACGTCGAAGTCTGCGGCTATCCCCTGGCCCGGCAGATCGAGTTCGGCCAGATCACCGACAATCCACGTCGGGCCCGGATAATCCGCCTCGGCCTCCGCGATGAGCACCGGATCGACATCGACCCCGACCACCTGATGCCCGGTCGCATACAGGTGCCCACCGAGACGGCCCGGACCGCAACCTGCATCGAGGATCCGCCCGCCGCGGACCAACATCGCATCGATCAACCGCGCTTCACCCACGATGTCCTGGCCTTTGGCAGCCATCGACCGAAACCGCTCGGCGTACCGAGTCGAATGTGTGGGGTCAGCCGCAGTGATCTCTTCCCACTTGGTCGGCACACGATCACGTGGCACGTCGTCGCTCACTTTACGTAACTCCCTGGGGTCAGACCGGTGCTCGAACAACGTCGACCCGGTAGGACGACGTTGCCACTCCCCTACAACCCTAGTGCCATGTGACCCCGGTCAGCTGCTACCAAGGTCCGGAGCCGGTCACTCAACTCCCACGTATGCGGCGAGGTGTTCGCCGGTCAGCGTCGACCGATCAGCGATGAGGTCCGCCGGTGAGCCTTCGAAGACGACTTGGCCGCCATCGTGACCGGCGCCGGGACCGAGGTCGATGATCCAGTCAGCGTGGGCCATCACCGCTTGATGGTGCTCGATGACGATGACGGACTTACCGGAGTCGACCAGGCGGTCGAGCAGACCGAGCAGATTTTCGACGTCCGCGAGGTGCAGGCCGGTGGTCGGCTCGTCGAGCACATAGACGCCGCCCTTGCCTGCCATCTGGGTCGCCAGCTTGAGCCGCTGCCGTTCGCCACCGGACAGGGTCGGAAGCGGTTGGCCGAGTTTGATGTATCCCAGGCCGACATCGACCAGCCGCTCAAGGATCTTGTGTGCGGCAGGTATTTTGGCCTCGCCCTCGCCGAAGAACGCCTCGGCTTCAGCCACCGACATCTCCAATACCTGGCTGATGTCGCGTCCACCGAGGAGGTAGTCGAGTACCGCGGCCTGGAAACGCTTGCCCTCACACTCTTCGCAGGGAGTCGCCACACCGGCCATCATCGCGAGGTCCGAGTAGATCACGCCGGCGCCCTTGCAGGTGGGGCAGGCACCTTCGGAGTTGGCGCTGAACAGTGCCGGTTTCACGTTGTTGGCCTTGGCAAACGCCTTGCGGATGGGTTCGAGCAGTCCGGTGTATGTCGCCGGGTTGCTGCGCCGTGAGCCGCGGATCTCGGACTGGTCGACGGTGACCACGCCTTCGTTGCCGGCCACTGAACCGTGGATCAGTGAACTCTTGCCCGAGCCCGCCACACCGGTGACGACAACCAACACACCGAGCGGGATGTCGACGTCCACATCACGCAGGTTGTGGGTGGACGCACCACGCACCTCCAAAATCCCGGAGCCGGCGCGCACCTCGGTCTTGAGCGAAGCCCGGTCGTCGAGGTGATGACCGGTGATCGTGTCGCTGGCCCGCAACCCCTCGACCGTTCCCTCGTACATCACCTGGCCACCGTCGCTGCCTGCCCGCGGACCGAGGTCGATCACGTGGTCACCGATGGCGATGGTCTCCGGCTTGTGCTCTACGACCAGTACGGTGTTTCCCTTGTCCCGCAGACGCAGCAGCAGCGTGTTCATCCGCTCGATGTCATGGGGGTGCAGGCCGATGGATGGTTCGTCGAAGACGTAGGTGGTGTCGGTGAGCGACGATCCGAGATGTCGAATCATTTTGGTGCGCTGGGCTTCACCACCGGACAACGTGCCCGACGAGCGGTCCAGCGAGAGATAGCCGAGGCCGATCTCGACAAAAGAGTCGAGGGTCCGCTGCAAGGTTGTCAGCAGCGGGGCCACCGACGGCTCTTTGAGTCCACTCACCCAGTCGGCAAGGTCACTGATCTGCATCGCACAGGCGTCAGCGATGCTGACCTTGTTGATCTTCGACGACCGCGCCCCTTCGTTGAGTCGGGTGCCGTCACAGTCGGGACAGATGGTGAACGTGACGGCCCGCTCCACAAACGCGCGGATATGCGGCTGCATCGCGTCAACGTCCTTGGACAGGAACGACTTCTGGATCTGCGGGACCAGACCGGCATAGGTGAGGTTGATCCCGTCGACCTTGATCTTGGTCGGCTCGCGGTAGAGCAGATCGTTCAACTGCCTCTTGGTGAACTTGCTGATCGGCTTGTCGGGATCGAAATAGCCGCAACCGCGATAGATGCGGCCATACCAGCCATCCATGCTGTAACCCGGGATCGTGATGGCACTTTCGTTGAGCGACTTGGTTTCGTCGTACAGCGCGGTCAGATCGATGTCGGAGACCGATCCGCGGCCCTCGCATCGCGGGCACATACCGCCGGTGATCGAAAAGCTCCGGCGCTCTTTGGTCTCGCGACCACCCTTTTCGATGGTGACCGCGCCCGCTCCGGAAATCGAGGCGACATTGAACGAGAACGCCTGGGGTGAGCCGATGTGCGGCTTCCCGATTCGACTGAAGAGGATGCGCAGCATCGCGTTGGCATCGGTGGCCGTACCAACCGTCGACCGCGGATCAGCACCCATCCGTTGTTGATCAACAATGATCGCGGTGGTCAGACCGTCGAGGACGTCGACCTCGGGCCGCGCGAGGGTGGGCATGAACCCCTGCACAAACGCACTGTAGGTCTCGTTGATCATCCGCTGAGACTCCGCGGCGATGGTGCCGAACACGAGCGAACTCTTACCCGAGCCGGACACCCCGGTGAACACCGTCAGCCGGCGCTTCGGGATCTCGACGCTGATGTCTTTCAGATTGTTGACGCGGGCGCCCTGCACCCGAATCATGTCGTGACTGTCGGCCACGTGCAGTTCTGGCGGCTGGGTCTGCTTCTTGGTGGCCATGTTTGGTCAAGTCTCCATATCTGCGGACAAGCGTCGTTTCTGGGCTACGACCATGGTGCCCGACGTTTGCTCAGTCGAACAGGCATCGCCGATGAAGATCTCCGAGAAGTCCCTGCGGGATATTGTGATGCCGCAGAGTCTGGAGAAAGGCGCAACAATGGTGACAATGAAGGTCGGAACCGACAAGAACGACCCCGATGTCGAGGTGACGATCTCGGCCGCAAAGTTCAATCGGCACACGTTCTGGTGCGGACAAAGCGGCTCAGGTAAGACCTACGCACTCGGCGTGATTCTCGAACAACTGATCCTCCACACCGAGTTACCGCTGCTCATCCTCGACCCGAATGCGGATTTCACTCGCCTGCAGGACGTCCGCGACGGCGCCGACCCCGATATCGCCCGTGAAATCTCAGAGTCCGATATCCGGGTTCTGCACTCCACCAACCGCAACGGAGAACAGCTTCGAACGCGGTTCCTCGCATTGTCGCTGGCGGCCAAAGCAGCGGTGCTTCAGATTGATCCGATCGCGGACGCCGACGAATACAACGTGCTCCTACATGCCGATTCGGATGCCGTCGCAGGTTTCAACGAGCAGACCTTCCTGGCCGCATTACGCAACTCCGACGATCAGGGCAAGCAACGACTCGCCACCCGCATCGAAAATTTGCAGGTGCTCGACTGGGATCTCTGGTCTCGCGGTGCCGTGCCGGTCACCGACGTGGTCGCCTCGCGGCCCCGTGCCACCGTTCTCGACCTCGGTGGCTTCTCGCACGCGGCAGAACCCAAAGTGGCCGCACTCAGTGTGCTCGAACAGCTGTGGGCACAACGAGAAGAACGTCGCCCGATCCTGATCGTCATCGACGAAGCGCACAACATCTGTCCGCCGGTCGCGACATCGGCTGTCGAGAAAGCACTGATCGATCAGTTGGTCCAGATCGCCGCCGAAGGACGCAAGTTCGGACTGTGGCTGCTTCTATCGACGCAGCGTCCGACGAAGATCCACCCGAACGTGCTGTCCCAGTGCGACAACCTGTGCCTGATGCGGATGAACGCGCCGCGTGATCTCGCAGAATTGGCCGACGTGTTCGGGTTCGTGCCCGAACACATGCTCGCCGAATCCCCGGAGTTCCGCCAAGGTCAGGCACTGTTCGCGGGTGGTTTCATCACCTCACCGACCTTCACACAAATGGGTGCACGCATCACCGAGGAAGGCGGGGCCGACGTCCAGGTCCCGATGCCGGCCGCCGTCGGCTGACGCGGGCGACCGGGCTGCCGGAGTCAGCGCAGTTCTTGGATCCGCACCATGTTGCCCGACGGATCACGCAAGGCGCAGTCGCGGACCCCGTATGGCTGTTCGGTCGGTTCCTGAACGATCTCGGTGCCGCCGGCCTGCACCTTTTCAAAGGTGGCATCGAGATCCTTGGTCGCCAGCAACAGACTTGCGTACGTGCCCTTGGCCATCATCTCTTCGATGGTCCGGCGTTCTTCGTCGGTGGTTCCGGGGTCGGCACCCGGCGGGGACAGAACGATGTTCACGTCGGGCTGGCCGACCGGGCCAACCGTGAGCCAGCGCAGCCCGTTGTAGCCCACGTCGTTGCGTACTTCGAAGCCGAGCGTGTCGCGGTAGAAGCCCAGCGCGGCCTCAGCATCGTTGTGCGGAAGGAAACTTGAATGAATTGTGATGTCCATGGGTTTCACGCTAGCTGTGGGTCGGCGGTGCGCGCTTCTCGATTCCTGACCGGTCTGGTCACCTGCTTCTCCACACAGGACGGAATCCCGGCGGACCCGTCGGCCGACTCACGGCGATAAACACTCGGCGGCACTCCGACCAACTCCGTGAAGCGGGTGCTGAATGTGCCGAGCGATGAACAGCCGACCTCGAAGCACACTTCGGTGACGCTCATATCACCGCGACGGAGCAACGCCATCGAACGCTCGATGCGCCGAGTCATCAGATAGGAGTAGGGCGACTCACCGTAAGCACGCTTGAACTCACGACTCAGGTGGCCGGCGGAGATGTTCACACCCCGCGCGAGTTCTTCCACGTTCAATGGCTGCGCATGTTCCCGGTCGATGCGGTCGCGCACACGGCGCAACAGTGCAAGATCAGTCAGCTTCTGCGTATGCGTGGGGGCGCTGGTCACGCGTCCAATCGTGCCACGCGCTCACTTCTGGGTCGAGGGCAAAGCCCTACTCATGCGGCGGTTCACCGGTGACGACGTGATCGGCATGGTTCATGCCCTCAGCCACCAAACGGGCCAGATGACCATCGCGGATCCGGTAGATGACCCGCCTGCCGTCCTTACGGGTGTCGACGAGTCCGGTCAATCGCAGCTTCGCCAGATGCTGGCTGACAGCTGTCCGCGATGCTGCAGAAGACTCGATGAGAGCGGAGACGTCAGCCTCGCCGTGGGTCAGCAGCCACAAGATATGTAGACGAGTTGGATCCGAGAGCATGCGAAAGGTGCTCGACGCGGCGTCCAGACGGGCCTGATCAGGCGCGACCGGATGCGCCAGGCTTGACGGCGCATTCTGCACTGCTGGTGACTTCTTTGCCATCGCAGTCATCGCCCTTTTCACTTCGCGCCACTCCGGGCATCCTGTTTGTCCCCTACCGGTCTGTGCGCCGGATGTACCGGACGTGCCGGCCAGATCATCGCCGCGCCAGTGGTGGCAAGTGTAGCCATCAGGGCCAACACGATCGCGGCCGCCGACTGACTCACCTGCGATCCAACCCAGCCCGCGATCAGGTAGGTCAGCAAAAAGCACGCGTGGGACAACGAGAACTGGGCTGCGAATACCTGAGCCCAGTTCTGCTGCGTGGACCCATCCCGAATCAATCGCGCCGCCGGCGTGTTGACCAGCGAGGTTCCGACACCCAACACCACCCACACCGTGCCGAGCACCGTCCATCCCACCGCGGGTGGCGGTGATGAGTACAGCATCACCACGGTCACAGCCAGGCCAACCGGCAAAATGGCTGCGCCACAGATCATCACGCGGCGCACCCCGAGCACGTGCAGCAGAAGTGGCACACCGATGGCCGCTGCCATCGAACCGGTCCCGAAGCAGGCCAACGCCAAGGCCACGCCCGCGCTGGAGCCGCCGAGCATTCCACGCACGTAGACAACGGTGTTCACGAGAACAATCGCCGACGCGCAGGCAACCACCATGTTGAGCGCAAGCAGGGAGCGTAAGACCGGATCTGCCAACATGATTCGAGATCCGATGGTAACCCTGCGCATCAACGGTCCCGACCGATCCGCCGGCTGCACACACGGCAGAACGGCGGTGGCAACCAATATTGCGGACAGCACGAACCCGAGTGCGGTACCGACAAACAGTGAGTTGTAGGTGATCACCGTCAACAATCCCGCCGCGATCACCGGACTCGCCAACGATTCCAGGTCGTACGCCAACCGCGACAATGACAACGCCCGCGTGTAGTCGTCCTCCTCGGGAAGCACCGACGGAATGATCGACTGAAATGCCGGGGTGAACGTCGCCGACGCCGCCTGCAACACAAAGATGAGTCCATAGATCTGCCAGGCCTGATCCACAAACGGCAGCAGCACCGCGATCATCGCGCGCACGCCATCCGCAGAAACCAACACGACCTTGCGGGGAATCCTATCGACCACCGCCGACATCACCGGCGCCACAACAACATACGCAACCATCTTGATCGCCAACGCCGTACCCAACACCGCGCCTGCATCGCTACCTGCAATGTCGAACGCGAGCAAACCAAGTGCGACCGTCAGTAACCCCGTGCCCACCAACGCGACAAGCTGCGCAGCGAACAGCCTGCGGAACGTTCGCACAGCCAGAACTTCAAGCACGATCCCCCATCCCAACTGGGCTCGTCGTGTCTAATACGTGCATACTTGCGCAACTATACAACCTATCGGGGGTCGACGACAGTGGGTCTGACACGCGCAAAGCAGTCTCGGCTGATCAGGGCAGTCTCGGCTGAGCCGGCAAGCTTCATCTGTCCGAAATCTCCCGTTCGCTGCCCGGGTGCCTGGAGTTCGGTCATGCGCTTCCTACCCAAGACAACCTTTAGCGATGCGTCAGAAAACTCCGGTGATGAACCGCCGAACCCTGCTCCGCGCGTCCGCCATCGGCGCCCTTCTTGTTCCCGCCGGAGGCGCACTTGCCGCCTGCGGAAACTCAGGTTCGTCGGCAGCGCCGCTGTCGACCGGATTGGTGGTACCGCGTCCACGCCTGACCCACGGCATCGCATCAGGCGATCCACGCACTGACGGCGCACTGATCTGGGCACGGTCAGACGCTCAATCGACGATGATCGTCGAGACGTCGGCGACCGAGTCCTTCGCCAACACACAACGATTCACCGGACCTGTGTTGTCCCCGACCTCCGACGGCACCGGCCGGATTCGGCTGACCGGCCTCGAGCCAGGGCAAACCGTGCACTACCGCGTCACTTTGGAGGGCGAGGACGGCGCGAAATCCGAGGCCGCGACCGGCGTATTCCGCACCGTCCCCCAGAAGTCGGCGCCAGTTCATTTCCTCTGGTCTGGCGACGTTGTCGGACAGGGCTGGGGCATCAACGAAAGCCTCGGCGGGATGACCATTTTCGGCGCGATGGCCGATCTGGAACCGGACTTCTTCATCCACTCCGGTGATGCGATCTACGCAGACGGGCCGGTGCCCGGCACTCAGCAGCAGAGTGATGGCGGAACCTATGTCAACGTCACCTCGCCGGCGAAATCACATGTGGCACAGACACTCGACGACTTCCGCGGTAACTACGCCTACAACATGACCGACAACAACTACCGCCGTTTTGCCGCGCACGTGCCACAGGTGGTGCAGTGGGACGATCACGAAGTGGTGAACAACTGGTTCCCCGGCGAATCATTGGCCGGACAAGACCGCAAGGGATACACCGAAAACGATGTGGACAAGCTGGCCGGTTTCGCCGCGCAGGCCTGGCAGGAGTGGCAGCCGGTGCTGCCAAGCGAGGCAGTCGGCGGGCGGTTGTACCGAAAGATCTCGTACGGTCCCGAGTTGGACGTCTTTGTGCTGGACATGCGCAGCTACAAGGACCCGAATCCCAATGCCTGGAGTACCAACAGCCCAGAAGGTGTGTTGGGCGCGAAGCAGACCCAGTGGCTCATCGACGGGCTGAAGACGTCGAAGGCGAGGTGGAAGGTCGTCGCCAACGACCTACCCATCTCCATTGTGGTGCCCGATAAGGCAACCGACCCCGGCAACGGACCAAAATCGATGGAGGCGGTGGCCCAGGGCGATCCAGGTGCACCGTTGGGTCGCGAGATCGCGTTCGCGAAGATCTTGTCGGAGACCAAGAACGTCCCGAATATCGTGTACCTGACTGCCGACGTGCACTACACCGCGGCAATTTCCTACGATCCGAATCGCGCCGGATACTCCGATTTCGCCCCCTTCTGGGAATTCGTGTCCGGCCCACTCAACGCCGGCGCGTTTCCCGAAAGTCCATTGGACGGCACATTCGGTGCCCAGTACGAGTTCGTACACGCCCCCAAAGAATCAAACATCTCTCCTGCGGAGGGCTTTCAGCACTTCGGAGAGGTGACCATCGACCCAGAGAACCGGACATTCACGGTGAATCTGCGTGACAAGCAGGGCGCCAGCCTGTTCTCCAAGGTGCTCACCGCGTCGTAACCCCAGTACACAGCACAGTCGACCGCACGGATATCGCGCTGAAGAAGCTCTGACAAACACAAAAGCAGGGCGGTTTCCCGATCCCTGCCTCTTTCAACATATAGCGCAACCGGGGTCTTGCCGCAAGACCCCGGTAGTGCTGCAGAATCACCCGTCGTAACCAGAACACACTGCGTTCAGGACTCGCGGAGTCGTGAAATATGGCTCTGCTGATGGGAATTCCATGATTGATGTGATCGTCGCCGGCGGTGGCCCGACCGGCTTGATGTTGGCGGCCGAACTGCGATTGCACGGCGTACACACCGTGGTCTTGGAGAGGGACACAGAGCCGACGAAGATCGTCCGCGCGCTCGGCCTGCACGCGCGCAGCATCGAAGTGCTGGATCAGCGCGGTGTACTGGAACAGTTTCTCGAAGCGGGCCAAAAGTATCCGGTCGGCGGATTCTTCGCGGGCATCGCCAAGCCACCGCCCAACCATCTGAACACCGCACATGGCTATGTACTCGGAATACCGCAACCTGTCACCGACCGACTACTGGCGCAGCGCGCCACCGTACTCGAGGCCGAGATCCGGCGGGGTCGTGAGCTGGTCGGCCTGGAACAGGACGATCAGGGCGTGAGCGTCGAATTGGCCGACGGGACAACACTGCGCTCGCGTTACGTCGTCGGTTGCGACGGCGGCCGTAGCACGGTGCGCAAACTACTTGACGTGGCATTTCCGGGCGAAAACTCCAGCGTCGACACACTGTTGGGTGAGGTAGAGCTGACGGCCGATCCAGAGACTCTCGTCGCTGTGATGACCGAAATCCGTAAAACACAGCTGCGGTTCGGCATCGGACCGCTGGGTGACGGTCTGTACCGGGTCGTCGTACCCGCGGCGGCGGTGGCCGAGAACCGCACCACTCCAACCACTCTGGACGAACTCAGACAACAGCTGCGGGTGACTGCAGGCACCGACTTCGGGGTGCATTCTCCGCGATGGTTGTCCCGATTCAGTGACGCCACCCGGCAGGCCGAGCGGTATCGGGTCGGCCGGGTGTTCGTGGCGGGCGACGCGGCACACATCCACCCGCCGGTCGGCGGGCAAGGACTGAACCTCGGCATCCAAGATTCCTTCAACCTCGGCTGGAAGCTGTCCGCCGAGATCAACGGTTGGGCGCCACGCAGTTTGCTCGACACCTACGAAGCCGAACGACATCCCGTGGGGGCGGCCGTGTTGAAGAACACCCGCGCCCAGATGGCGCTGATGGCAACCGATCCCGGCGCGCTCGCGCTACGCGAACTGTTCTCGTCGCTGATGGATTTCGACGATGCGAACACGTTCATCACCGAGATCATCACTGCCATCGGGATCCGCTACGACTTCGGTGAGGGCCATGAGCTCGTCGGCCGGCGTATGCGCGACCTGGAGCTGAAAAACGGTCGCCTCTACGGGCTGATGCATGCCGGTCGCGGGCTACTCCTCGACCAGACCGGCCGGCTGTCGGCGGTGGGTTGGGCCGATCGGGTCGACCACATCGTGGACAAAAGCGAAGAGTTGGACGTGCCCGCGGTATTGCTGCGACCGGACGGTCATGTGGCCTGGATCGGCGACGATCAGCACGATCTCCTCGATCACCTGCCCCGATGGTTTGGCGCTGCCGCGACCTGAATCTTCGACGCGCGTTCACACACCCGCTTGAACGTCACAATCACCGTCACCATCGTGATCGGTACCCATCCGATCCCGCCATCTGTTCCGAACGGTCAGTGCAACAAGTTTTTGCCGAACTGACGCCCGGACACGGAGAACGAGACATGCAGTCGATGAAGTACCAAACCATCACCCCGTCCGTCGATGAGCTCGTCCGCGACCGGCACCGTGAGATCACGGCACTCGCGAACGATGCCCTGAGCACTCACGTGTTCGATCACTCCAACTTCTTACGCGGCCTGAGTGCAGAAGTCGCGCCGCTGACCACCGCGATCACGGACACGCTGGCCCGTGGAAAGCGGATCCGCGCACAGTTCTGTATGTGGGGTGCATACGGTGCGACCGGCGGCGATCAGGTCACGGGGATTCCGGAGATGGCCGCGGCAATCGAACTGTTCCATCTCGCGGCACTGATCCACGACGACTTGATGGACAACAGCGACACCCGTCGCGGACTTCCCACCATGCATCGACAGTTCACCGACGACCACGCTCGACAGCATCGTCTGGGTGACAGCGACAATCACGGTTCGGCCGTCGCAATCCTCGTCGGAGACATGTGCCTGTCGTGGTCCGACGATCTGGCCGTGATGGCCACCGATTCCCTGGACGTCCATTCGCGTCGCGCGGTCCGGGCCATGTGGTCGCAGATGCGTGACGAGGCCTACGCAGGCCAGTACCTGGACATGCTCAGTCAGACCGAAGCGGACATCTCCCGATCTCGCACCGACCTCATCCTCCGGTTGAAGAGCGCCAAGTACACGATCAGCCATCCGCTCCGCCTCGGCGGCTCCCTGGCCGGAGCGGACGAGCTTCTCCTGCATCTCTACGACCAGATCGGACTGACGGCAGGCAAGGCGTTCCAGCTTCGCGACGATCTGCTGGGTGTCTTCGGCGATCCCGAGGTCACCGGCAAACCGGCGATCGACGACATCCGCGAGGGCAAACGCACGCTACTGATGGCCGTGGCCGAATCGCGGGGTAACTGGTCGCAAAGGGAGCTCCTCCGGGATTGCCTGGGCAACCCGAACGTCGACGACGACGATCTCGAAGCGATCCGGTCCGTGCTCGTCGCAACCGGAGCTGACTCTGCAATCGAGGAGAAAATCGCCGAGCTGACCGACAATGCGATGCGCATCGTGGAGTCGCTGCCGGTCGATGATCTGACCCGGACAGCATTGACCGGCCTGGTCGAGCGGTGTGTGTGGCGCAAATCCTGATGATCGAGGCGATATGGTCGATACAAGGACCTGACACCCGACCACAGCACCGGAAGATTCTGGTGCAGAAGAGATTCGATGCGACGCAGTGACATTCCGCGGCGATTGGTGGCGATCGGCACCGCACTGGCAGCGGCTTCACTCGCGTTGACCGTTGACAACGCGATCCGGGTCCGGCGACCGGTGCCCACCGACTCCGCGGATGCCGAACCCCTGACCGTCCTCATTCCCATGCGAGACGAAGTGGCGGTGGCAGAGCGTTGCGTGACCAGCGTCCTGGCCGCGGCCGACAAATGGCCCGGGCCGGCGCGTGTCATCGTGCTCGACGACGGATCCACCGACGGCACCGGTACCGTGCTCGAGGCGCTTGCGCGGCGCGATCCCCGACTCGAGATCGTCGCCGGCGCGCCTCTTCCGCCCGGGTGGCTGGGCAAACCGTGGGCTTGCCACCAGCTCTCCGAGTTGGCCCAATCGCAATCGGCACCGCCCGGTGGCGTTCTTGTGTTCGTGGACGCCGACGTCGTACTCGAACCGTGCGCATTCACGTCCTCGGTGGCTTTGTTGCGGCGCACCGGCCTCGACCTGCTGAGCCCCTATCCCCGGCAGATCGCCGTCGGGGTCGGCGAGCGATTGGTGCAACCACTGCTGCAATGGTCTTGGATGAGCACCCTCCCCCTGGGTATCGCAGAACGATCGCCGCGTCCGTCCATGTCGGCAGCGAATGGGCAGCTGATCGTCGTCGACGCCGCCGCCTACCGACGCGCGGGCGGACACGCCGCCGTGCGCGACGAAATACTCGAGGACATCGCACTCTTGCGTGCGGTGAAACGGGCCGGCGGTCACGGAGTCGCGGCGGACGGCAGCCAGATCGCAGCCTGTCGAATGTACGAGGGGTGGCGCGCAGTCCGGGCGGGATACGGCAAGTCGCTGTGGAACGCTTTCGGTTCGGCGCCGGGCTCACTTGCGGTCATGGCGTTGCTCGTGCTCATGTATGTGGTCCCATTTTTGGGCGCACTGACCGGATCACGCACCGGCGCAGTCGGATACGTCGCCGGAGTTGCCTCACGGGTGATCGCTGCGCGTACCACCGGTGGACAAGTGTGGCCGGACGCGTTGGCCCATCCGGTCTCGGTCCTCACATTTGCCGCCCTCACAGTCGATTCCGCGGTCGCGCGCCGGAGGGGGCTCCTCCAGTGGAAAGGTCGATCGATCGAGGTGAACAGATGAGCCGGGTCATCGTTGTCGGCGCCGGAGTCGGCGGTCTGGCTGCCGCATTGCGGTTGCAGGCCGGTGGACATGACGTCACCGTGCTGGAGCAGACCGCGGACATCGGCGGCAAGCTCGGGGTCATCGAAAATGACGGTTTTCGTTTCGACACCGGACCTTCTTTGGTGACGATGCCGCATGTGCTCGAAGAATTGTTCACCTCCACCGGAGCGTCGGTGCACGATGTGCTGTCACTGCAACGGCTTTCGACGGCTGCCCGATACCGGTTCCCGGATGGCACAGAACTGGACATGCCGGGCACGCTCGAGGAAATACCGGCCGCCATGGATGCGATGCTGGGCCCTGGTTGTGGTGCGCAGTGGTCGGCGCTGCTCGATCGGGCGGAGTCCATCTGGGACGTCACGCACGAACCATTCCTGGAGTCTCCGTTGGAGATCCGGCGGTTGCTCGGCGGGTTCCGGGCCTGGTCTGACCTCGTGACCATCGCGCCGTGGCGTTCTCTGCGCGGACTCGGTCGCCGCTACGTGCAGGACCCACGTCTTGTGCAACTGCTCGACCGGTACGCCACCTACACCGGATCCGATCCCCGGCGCGCGCCCGCGGCTCTCGCATCGGTTCCGTGGTCGGAGCAGGCCTGGGGGTCGTGGTACGTCGCCGGGGGCCTTGGCGAGATCGCCACAGCGATCCGCGATCGGTTTGTTGCCCTCGGTGGCACGATCGAGCTCGACACCGAGGTCACCCGTCTCACCACGGATTCACGCGGACATATCACCGGAGTACAGCTCGTGGACGGGACCGTCCGGAGCTCGGATCTGGTGGTCGCGAACGCCGATGCCACACAGGTGTATGAGCGCCTGATCCCCTCGCGCACCACCCGCCGGGTGGCAGCCCGACTGCGCAGCGCCACTCCGTCGTTGTCGGGGTTCGCGATCCTGCTTGCGCTCGACAATCCACCCGAGGTGGCCCACCACACGGTTCTGTTTGCCGAGGATTATGACGCCGAGTTCGATGCAGTCTTCGGGTTCAAGGGATCACCGCGGCCCGTGGAACGTCCGACGGTGTACGTCTCGGCACCCGATGACCCCGCCATCGTTCCCGGTCCCGGAACGGGTGCCTGGTTTGTGCTGGTGAACGCGGCCCGCCAGGATCCCGAGCACGGAATGGATTGGGATGCACCGGGAGTCGTCGACGCACACGCCGATCACGTGATGCAGGTGATGGCCGACCGCGGCCTCGATCTGCGGTCGCACGTACGCCACCGGATTGTGGTGTCGCCCGCCGATCTGGAGCGGCGCACGCTGACTCCGGGCGGTTCGATCTACGGGTCGTCGTCGAACGGTGCACGCGCGGCATTCCTTCGGCCACCGAACACCTCACCGGTACCCGGCCTCTATCTGGTGGGCGGCTCGGCCCATCCAGGAGGCGGACTCCCGCTGGTGATGATGTCGGCGCGGATCGTCTCAGACCTCATCGGTCCGGCCGGTCGGCCACCGGGCCGGTGAATCCGATGTCCTCGTGGAGGGCACTGGATTCACCGGGCGAGGTTCAGCTGGACGGCCCGACCGACCGGTCGCCCCGCAGTCGCTTTCGGATGAGTTCGGCGCTGATCAGGCACATCGGCAAGCCGATCCCCGGACGCGTACTCGAACCCGCGTAATACAGACCCTCGACCTTGCGTGATCGGTTGGTTGCCCGCAGGAATGCGCTCTGGCGCAATGTATGTGCCGGTCCGAGCGCACTGCCCGACCACGAGTTGACGTCGTCGACGAAGTCGGCCGGTCCCACGGTGCCGCGGACCACGATCCGCTCGGCAAGATCAGGGATCTGAGCCCACTGCGCCACCGTCGCGATCGCGTGGTCGACGACCTTTTCGATGTCGGGATCACCGTTGCCGTCGATCCCGCCGTGCCCAAGACCTGGGTCCGGGGGCGAGGGCACCAGGATGAAAACGTTCTCGTGGCCGGCCGGGGCCACCGAGTCGTCCGTCGCGGACGGCCGACACACGTACAGCGACGCAGGATCCGGCATGTGGGTCGGCTCCTCGAAAATCGCGTCGAAGTTCGTCGTCCAGTCGTCGGTGAAAAACAGCGAATGATGGGCCAGCTCCGGCAGATTGCCACTCACGCCGAGATACGCCAGTACCGCTCCTGGCCCCGATGTCGCCTTGTCCCACCATCGTTGGGGGAATGTCTGCAGATTGGTCGGCAGGAGTTTGGTCTCGACGTGGTGCAGGTCCGCGGCACCGACCACGATGTCCGCTGCGATTTCTCGTTCACCACCGCGGCGATCCTGCACCCGGACCCCGACAACCTCATGTCGACGGCGCCCCATGGCCGCCCGGCCTTTTCGCGACTGCGTCAGAATCGCGGTCGCCGACGTACCGGTGTGCACCCGCACCCCCTGCTCGGTGGCGAGCCTGGACAGCGCATCGACAAACGTCGTGAAACCGCCATCGGGGTAGCGGACACCGTCGGCCAGGTCGAGCCAGCTCATCAGGTGATAGATCGCCGGTGTGCGCTCGGGTGAAGAACCGAGGAACACCGCGGGATAGCCGAGCACCTGCTGCAACCTTCGATCAGAAAACCGTTGCGAGACAAACGACTCGAGGGACTTGGTGAGCAGCACCGCCAGCGTCGGGAGGTTTCGCAGCACCTCGCGACTGAGGAAAGCGCGCGGAGAGTCGAAACTGGTGTACAGGAAACGCTTGACGGCGATGTCGTATGCGTTGCGGGCGGAGTCGAGGTAGCCACTCAGCGCTGTGCCGGCGCCCGGTTCGATGGTTTCGAACAACGACAGATTGCTCGATTCGTCACCCTCGACGTCGATCTGTTTGTCGAAGCCCTCGAAGAACACCCGATACCCGGGGTCGAGGCGCACCAGCTTGACCTGCTCTGCCGTCGAGGTGCCCAACAGTTCGAAGAAGTGGTCGAACACCTCGGGCATCAACCACCAGGAGGGGCCGGTGTCGAACCGGAACCCATCGTGCGCCCACGATCCGGCCCGACCGCCGAGGTCCTCATTCTTTTCGACGAGGTCGACGTCGTGTCCGTCACGCGCGAGCAAGGCGGCAGTCGCCAACCCGGCAACACCACCGCCGATGATGACTACTTTTTTCGGTGTGGCGGTCACGAAAGACTGGTCTCCTTGTCGAAAGTGACAGGTCGACCGCGGTGAAGTGCGGCCGAGGCAGCGATGCGTACCTTCTCCGGATTGGGCACGCGCACTCTGCGACGTCGCACCTCGGCCGGTGATGTCGCTCGCAGACGGCGGGTCAACTCAGCGAACAGATCGTGAGCGGTGCACACCGCCACGCGGCAGCCGCGCGGAAGCCAGGGAATGACCTCCGCGGCCGCGGACAGGTCCAATTCGACGTCGTCGAGCCAGTTGTGCCAGATCTCTTCGTCGAGTTCATCAGGCTGGAGTCCGACGAGGTAACGCCGTCCGAGCCCGTCGGTGTCGTCGCCGAAATCTCGCAAGAAATTGATCTTCTGGAACGCCGCCCCTAGTCGTCTCGCCCCTGGGGCGAGCTCGTCATAGAGCGGTGCCGGATTTGGTTCATCGGCGACGAAGGCCCGCAGGCACATCAAGCCGACCACTTCAGCCGAGCCGTAGATGTAGGTCGCGAGGCTCGCGAAATCGTGGTCCACGTGCTGGAGGTCGGTGCGCATCGCCGCGAAGAAGGGGGCGATCAGCTCTTGTCCGATGCCGACCCGCCGGGCACTGCGCGCAAACGCATGGACAACAAGATTGGTGCTCGATCCGGTCTCCAACGTCGCGTACGTTTCCTGCTCGAGCTTGTCGAGTTCGATCAGCCGATCAACGCTGCCCTGGCCGGGTCGCGGCGCGTCCACGACCTCGTCGGCCACGCGCACCAGCGCGTAGATGTTGCACACATCCTGTCGGACCTGTCCGCCGAGCAACCGCGTCGCGAGCCCGAAGGACGATGAGTATCGGCGAATCACCAACGCGGCACTGGCGTCGGCGGCTGCGTCGTACCGCAGATAGGGCTGCAACGCGTCTGCGTTGCGCCTCCGTGTTTGCACCATCAGATCTGTCCTTGCCCTCGGATCGTTTGCTCTCGTCACCTACTGCCCTCTATTCGGGCCGGCGGGCAATCCGGATGGGCTCGGCCACATGGTCGTACGGGTCTGGTCCCGGCAACGAGCGGACCTGTTCGACAAACCACGGGCTCACCGCCCAGGGGGTGCGTTCAGCGAGCGTCCATATGTCCGAGATGGCCGACCAGGCGTACTCCGCGACCTCGTCGGGGTCCGGGCGCAGCTCGCCCACCGGACTCGCGACGAATACCGGACATATCTCGTTCTCCACCACACCACTGGCATCGACCGCCCGGTAGCGGAACTCCGGAAGCACGCACCGCAGCCCCTCGACATCGATCCCCAACTCGCGCTGCGCATATCGGTGAATCGCGTCCTCGACCGATTCGCCTGGTCGCGGATGTCCACAGAATGAGTTCGTCCACACTCCCGGCCAGGTGCGCTTGCTCAACGCACGTCGGGTCATCAGCAGCTGACCTTCGTCCACCAGATGGCAGGAAAAGGCAAAGTGCAAAGGCGTGTCCGTGGTGTGCACCGTCGTCCGGTCGGCGGTCCCACACGGTTGTCCATCGGAGTCGGCCAGGACGACCAAGTCGTCGGTCATGCATACCTCGTTCACTCGGGTATCTGTAGTTTGTCATCCGATATTCGGAACCGACGAAGCGATGGATGTCCTACACAAACACCAACCCGAGTTCGTGCGCGCTCTCGAAGAATCAACCGTCTCCCCCGACGGTTATGAAAACCGCGATCCTGGCGAGATGAGTCGGCTGATTGCACGGTCACACACTGCCGACATCAAGTCCTGCCGACCGCACACCAGGCAGTGGCCCCCAATTCAAAGGGCGCGTCCGGCAGTGCAGCGGCACATCGCTCACGTAAAGCGTTTCGCCGCTCTGGGGATAGTCCGGCAACGTAGGTGCCCGCGGGGCCGATCCCGTAGGTGTTGGGCTCCCACCATTCGTCAAAGCTGTTGTACGTCGCCCGGACTGTGAGTTCGCTGGGCTCGATGTCGCGGATGCCTGCTCGAGTGAACAGCGACGCCAATTGGTCCTGCCGTACGCCGGCCAGGTCGGATTCATCCTGAGCATCCGGATCCAATTCGCGAACCATCCTCCACAACAGCGAGATAGGTCCTCGCTCGTTCGGGCCGAGGTCCCAGACGCAGGCTCCGACGGTCCCGCCCGGCCGTGTCACGCGAGCCATCTCGGCAAGTCCGAGTACGGGATCGGTCATGAAATGCACGACCAACTGCGCGAGCGTCACGTCAAACGAGTTCGCCTCGAACGGCAGGTCCTCGGCTACCGCCGGGCGAACATCGATCCCGGGGAATCTGGCGCGGGTGGCGTCGACGAAGGACGATGACGGGTCGATGGCCCACACGTGATCGACTCCGAGTCGCGACACCAGATGGGCGGTAAGAGCTCCCGGACCGCACCCGACATCGACTGCACGCTGTTCTCCCCCAACCCCCGCGGCATCAGCGAATGCAGCGCCCAGAGGTTCGGAGTAGCGACCCATGAACCGGGCGTAAGCGTCCGGCGGAACTTCGAACGACACAGGCTCGAAATTACTCCGCACCCACCGCATCGGAGGAACGTTGCACAAAGTACTCAGCACCCGGGGCTTCCCCACGTGAGTGGGTCGCGCCGGGTATACCGGACGAATGCCGGAACTTCCCGAGGTCGAGAACGCCAGACAGGTCGTCGAGAAAGCGCTGAACCGGGTCATAGTCGATATCGACGACACCGACACGTTTGAGTGTCGCCCACACCGCCCGGGTGAGATCGCCCGGGCGCTGAAGGGCGGCAAGCTCACCGAGGCCCGCCGTCGCGGCAAAGCCATGTGGTGCGAGACCGAAACAGCCGACGGGTCAGCGGGTCCCAGGCTCGGCATCCATCTCGGCATGGGCGGACGCATCATCGTCACAGCACCCGACGGTGACCAGACCTCGCTTTACGGTGGCGGTGATCCGCACGTTGGTGAGCGCGACACAGATAAACCCGAGTGGACGCGCTTCGCCATGACGTTTGACGACGGGGGTCAACTCCGACTCTTCGACAAACGCCGCCTCGGCCGCGTGCGCCTGGAACCAGATATCGACGCACTCGGCCCGGATGCCGCGGAGATCTCGCGCGAGGACTTTCGGCATCGGATCGGTTCCAGTGGAGCGCCTCTCAAGGCCAGGCTGCTCGACCAGTCGGCCATCGCCGGGATCGGGAACCTGCTCGCCGACGAGGTCCTGTGGGAGTGTGAGCTGTCGCCGGCACGCCGCGCCAAGACCCTCACCACCGACGATCTCGACAACCTGCGTGTCGTCCTGCGCCGTGCCATCCGATCCGCGATCAAGAAGGGCGGCGTCCACACCGGGGAGATCATCCCGTATCGGAAGACTGGCGCCGTGTGCCCCCGGTGTGGGGCGCCGATGTCACGCGGCACCGTCGGTGGGCGCACGACATGGTGGTGTTCACGAGAGCAGTCGTGAGCAACTCAGCAGACAGCAGGCCGCAGCGGAAGCTGGTTTGTCGCATTCACGCAATCACAGGTTCCGCCTACGAAGGATTCCCTGTTGCACAGTCCATCTCCCAGAATCAGGCGGTAACGTCGCCGCATGTCTCGACGCACAGTGTCCATTGTTCTGTTCGACGGCTTTGAACTTCTCGACGTATTCGGCCCGGTCGAGTTGTTCAGTGTTCTGCCGGATGAGTTCGACGTCAGCTTCCTCGGGCCCGCGGCGCGGCCCGTCGCAAGCTCCCAGGGCGTCACTGTCATTGCGAATCGCAACTACGACGACGCACCACCTGCCGACATCATGCTCATCCCCGGCGGCATCGGTACCCGCACACTGGTGTCAGACACAGCTTTCCTCGACTGGCTGCGCACGTACGCGACACAATGCCGACTGGTGACATCGGTGTGTACGGGATCGGCGGTGCTCGCTGCGGCCGGGCTCCTCGACGGGTACAGAGCAACGTCGAACAAGTTGGCGTTCAGATGGGCGCAAGAGCAGGGCAGCACGGTGGACTGGCTCCCCCGGGCGCGGTGGGTGCAGGACCGTGATCGCTGGACCTCGTCCGGTGTCGCGGCGGGCATGGACATGACCGCGGCCTTGATCAGCTCACTATGCGGCGCGGAGACAGCCCAACGAGCTGCCGACGTGATCGAACTCGCAATTCAGACCGACCCAACGCACGATCGATTCGCGGAACTACACGGGTTGTGAACTGCGACAGCAGCTGTCTACTCACCCCAACAATGGGTCTATCCAGTTCAACGCCGGCAAGTCAGCCAGTTGGTGAGACTATCCTCGGCCTACGTGACGCACGAAGATCAGCAGGTTGACGGAATCACCTCCGGCTCGCTGCCAACACCTGTCGGCGCGATCACCGTTTCCAGTAGCGGTGAGACGATCGTGCGAGTCGCGTGGCGGGCTCCACCGCGGACGAACGCTGCGCCAGACGATCCCCTGCTTGTCGAGGGGCTTGCCCAGCTCCGCGCCTACTTTGACGGGAACTTGACCGAATTCGATCTTCCGCTCGACCTGCACCACATGTCCGACGTCGCCCGCGCCGTCCTCACCACACTCGAGAAAACCGTGAAGCGAGGAGACACGATCACCTACGGCGAACTCGCAGCGCGAAGCGGCACCGGCGTCCCCGCCCGAAGTATCGGCACCCTCATGGGCATCAACCCCGTACCTCTGCTCATCCCATGCCACCGCGTCGTCGCCGCTGACGGCCTGGGCGGCTACTCAGGCGGCGACAAAGGGCAAGGCCTGCAGACAAAACGATGGCTACTCGACTTCGAGGGTGCGACTCCGCCCACGTTGTTCTGAAAGCGAACATCGGCAGCCAAAGGCATATAGGCGAAGGCCGGGCAATTTGTAGCGGCCGAACGCAGAGTCAACAACCCCCGATGCGCTCGGCAACTTGCCGCTACGACAGAGACGTCCGCGGCTTATGCGGCACGATGCTTGGCCGTCACGTTCCAAATGGCCCAACTCGTCGTCGCCAGCGACACCGCCCACACCGCGAGCATTGGCGGGCTATAGGACACGGCGGTAAGGACTGCCAGTAGACCCGTCGTGACGATGCTGGCCTGAATCCCTCTGTCTGCCATGTATTTGTTCATCGCGTTTCTCCAGTGCAGTGGTGGACGATGGCGGGTGTCTCGGGGATCCTACATTCTTCCCTGAGGTTTCCGGCTGTTGATGCCCGAGAGATCCCATCTGGGTGTGGGCTCTGTGAAGTTGAGGGCGACCGGGTGGTGATCGAGGTGCGAGCCAATAACAACCGGACTCCTGATCCCAATCCTTCACGTCTGGCCGGACTGATCCTGCTGCCTCCCTGCTGGCCTCCTGCTTCCTACAGCCGGCGAACACCGGGGACTTCACGTCATCATCCGCAACGTCTACAGAAACAGAAAAAGCCTGGTCAGAGTGTCTCTGACCAGGCTTTTTGTTGTCGGGCTGACAGGATTTGAACCTGCGACCACTTGACCCCCAGTCAAGTGCGCTACCAAGCTGCGCCACAGCCCGTGGCACTCCCCGTTAAGGGCGCTGAATGAGATTACCTCAGGCACCGCCCACAGCGAAAATCGCCTGGTAGACGGCCCGACACGGCCGTGCAGCTCCAAGTCCTCGACAGCTGTCCGCACTGGCGATAGCTCACAGACGCCCACTCAAAAGAACTCCCTAAACTTCCCTATCTGTATGTATATTGACCTTTCGTGACGACCTCGAATTACCTGTCGGCGGACGAGGTGGCGGACGAACTCGGACTGCATGTGCGAACCATCCGCGCATACATCCGCGATGGGAGGCTGCACGCCGCCCGCGTGGGCAAGCAGTATCGGATCACCCGAACTGATCTGGCCGCGTTTGTCGCAGGTGCCGGCAACACCAGCCCCCGAACAATGCCTCAACTGCTTCCCGAAGCGGACGTCACCGAACACAGCACCGTTGTCGTCGACCTCGACAACCTCAAACCAGGCGACTGGGACCGCATCGCCACCGTGCTCACCGCCGCGGCGGGCGGCCGGGATCGCGGTCACCCACTACGACTGACCACAGCCCCCGGCCCCGATGGCCGCTCACTGAAAGTGATTGCGCAAGGCAGCATCAGCGACACCGCAGACGTCCTGATCCTGCTCCGCGACCTGACCGAAGGAGGCAACTTCTCATGACGATGTTCCAGCAGACCCGAAACGGCGACGATCTGATGATCTATCACGACACCGGGGAACCCGTGGCAGCTCTGGACGCCATCGGAGCAACATGGGGGCACAAGGTGGCAGCAGTAGCGATACCCATCAATCGTCTGCCAGAGGGCTTCCTGGACCTCAGAACGGGCGTCGCAGGTGAGTACCTCCAGAAGATGGTCCAGTACCGCGTCGTGATCGCCATCGTCGGCGATATCTCCACAGAGGTCTCACACAGCGAACCGCTGGCGGCGTTTGTGCGCGAATCCAACCGCGGACGTCATGTGTGGTTTGTCGACTCGATCGATGACGTACAAGCCAGACTTGCCTGACTGCACCACCTTTCGAAAAACTCCTGGTCAAGGGCTTGTCGGTGGGTGCTGATAGAACTGTTTCATGACCGCGGGGGTGGCACATCTCATCGACCGTATCGAGGGCATGGCTCTTGATGCGGAGGAGGTCGTTGCTGTCCGTGAAGTGTTGTCCCGCAGACTTGTTGATATCTCGTTGGCGAACCTGTCGGACAAGGAGACCGTCGAACTCGCCCAAGCGATCGAAACCCAAACCCGCCGTGATGAAGCCGTCAAAGTACGGGTGGCGGTCGAACTACGGGAACGCTCGGTCGCCGCCAAACAAGGGCTCAAACACAACAAGTTCCTGCGTCATCATTTACGGATTTCCACGACTCAGGCCAGCGCCCGGTCCAAACGCGCTGAACGCGTGGGCCAGTGGCACACCCCATCGGGTGAAGTCACCGCACCGGTCTACCCCAACACGTGGTCGGCGTTGCGTGATGGTGCGATCGGGGTGGCGCATTACAACGTCATCGATGACATATTGCGTAACCTGCCCGGCACGATCCGCAGCAACCTCGAATTGTGGTCCGACGGAGAAAGGCTGATGGCCGATGCCGCTCGGACGATGGACCCGGATGAGCTGAAAAAGGTGGGTCTGCACCTACATGCCCATCTGAACCCGGACGGCGAGTTCGACGACGCCGACCGTGCGCAGAAACGAGAGCTATCAGTATCCAAACAGGGCGCAGACCATATGGCCGGGATCAAAGGCACGTTGGATCCTGCGACCAAAGCGCTGTGGGATGTGGTGGCCGCGAAGTGGGCAGCCAAGGGCATGAACAATCCGAACGATCCGGACTCACCGACCGGCAACGCCGACAAGGCCGACAAAGACGCCCTCCGCGCGGCGGCCGAGCGCGATACCCGCACACCGGGGCAACGCAACCATGATGCATTCAAGAAGCTGATGGAAATGGTGGTCGGGCAGGGCAAACTCGGCACTCACCGCGGTCTACCCGCGCAGGTCATCGTCACGATGACGTTGGAGCAACTCGAACAGGAAACCGGCCTGGCCACCACCGCCTCCGGCGGGGTCCTGGCCGTCAAGGATGCCCTCAAGCTCGCCGGAGTGAGCCGCAAGTTCTTGGCGTTGCTCGACGACAAACACCGCCCGCTATATCTGGGACGTGAAGAACGGTTGGCCACCGCAGACCAAAGACTCGCCCTTATTGCCGCCGAGCGGGGCTGTTCGCGTCCGGGCTGTGATGCCCCGGCCTCAGAGTGCGCGGTCCACCACATTCGGGAGTGGGCCAAAGGCGGTCGCACCGATATCACCGTGCTGACCTTGGTCTGTGGGCCTGATCATGCCCAGGTCACCGATGGTGATACCGGGTGGATCACCGAGATCATCACCGAAGGTACCGGCCCGCCGGGTTGGCAGGGACGGGTCGGGTGGCGCCACCGCGGATCGCTGGAACCATTGCAGCCGAACAACACTCATTTCCCGGAGAAATACTTCACCAACCCGGAGATGTGGAACCCGAACAGCGACGCCGACGCCGAATGGTTCCTGCAACGCGCCCGCACCGTGTTCGATAAGAAATCTGTCGAGGCGCAGGTGTTCAACATCGACTACGGATGGCGAAACTTCAAGTGGCTTAAAGTTGCCTGAACATGACCCTGCCCCGACCAACAATGTTGATCGGGGCAGGGGGTGCAAGCTATCTCGTCCTACTTCGTGCGCTCGCGCTTCTCACGGACTCGGACGTTCACCCGGACGGGCGAACCGTCGAAGTTGAAGGCCTCACGCAGCTTTCGCTCCAGGAATCGGCGGTAGCCGGCCTCCAGGAAGCCCGTGGTGAAGAAGACGAACGTCGGCGGCCGAGTGGCAGCCTGGGTCGCGAACATCACGCGAGGCAGACGCCCACCACGCATCGGTGGCGGGGTCTCGGCGATGACATCCTTGAGCCAGTTGTTGAGCTGTCCGGTCGAGATCCGCTTGTCCCATGACGCCAACGCCGTATCGAGTGCGGGCACGAGCTTTGCCACAGACCGACCGGTGTGGGCGGAGATGTTGACCGTCCGAGCCCAGGGCACGCGGGACAGGTCGCGGTCGACCTCCTTGGCCAACTGCAACCGGCGATCCTCGTCAACCAGATCCCATTTGTTGAACGCGATCACCAATGCGCGACCGGCTTCGATGATCATCGTCAGAACTCGCTGGTCCTGCTCGGTGATCGGCTCCGACGCGTCGATCAGCAGCACCGCGACCTCGGCGGCCTCGATGGCCGACCGGGTACGCAGCGACGCGTAGAACTCATGTCCGCTCGACTGCGTCACTTTCTTGCGCAAGCCGGCGGTGTCGACGAAGTTCCAGACCCGTCCACCGAGTTCGACCAGTTCGTCAACGGGGTCGACCGTGGTTCCGGCGACATTGTCGACCACTGCACGCTCTTCACCGGTGAGCTTGTTCATCAGCGAGCTCTTGCCCACGTTGGGCTTGCCAACCAACGCAACTCGGCGCGGGCCACCCATCGTGGTGGATTCGCGAGGCGTTTCAGGAAGGGCTTCGAGGATTCGGTCGAGCAGGTCACCGGTACCGCGACCGTGGGCGGCGGACACCGTGAACGGCTCCCCCAGTCCCAACGACCACAGGGCGGCCGCTTCGGCTTCCAGGCGCTCGTCATCGACCTTGTTGGCCGCCAACAACACCGGGGTCTTCGAGCGCCGCAGCACCTTGGCCACCGCTTCATCGGTGGCGGTGGCGCCCACGGTGGTGTCGACAACCAGCACGATTGCGTCGGCCGTCTTCATAGCGATCTCGGCCTGGCGAGCCACGGACTGCTGCAGACCCTTGGCGTCAGGTTCCCAACCGCCGGTGTCCTGCACCATGAATCGACGTCCGGCCCACGATGCCTCGTAGGAGACACGGTCGCGGGTCACGCCGGGGATGTCCTCGACCACCGCTTCACGGCGTCCGAGGATGCGGTTCACCAGCGACGATTTGCCCACGTTCGGGCGACCGACGATCGCGACAACGGGCACCGCCAACGGTGCGCCATCAACGCCCAGATCGGTGAGCTCAGCGAGCTCGAAGTCGGATTCATCCGACCACATTCCGTCAGACGAGATTGCTGCCCCGTCAAAATTGTCACTCATGCTTCTACCCCAATCCGGTTGCGCGCCAACTCAACCAGCTTGGCGATCACCTCTTCGATGCCCATGTCGGTGGTGTCGACCTGTACGGCATCATCGGCCGGCCGCAATGGCGACGTCGGCCGTGTCGAATCCAGATGGTCCCGACGGATCACGTCCGCGAGCACCGTCTGGTAGTCACTGTCAATTCCTGCGGCGAGGTTCTGATCATGTCGCCGCTGCGCACGAACCTCGGGTGATGCGGTCAGGTACACCTTGAGCGCGGCATCAGGGAACACAACGGTCCCGATGTCGCGGCCCTCGAGCACGCTGAGTCCGTTCTGTGCCAGATCACGTTGAGCCTGCACCAGACGAGTACGCACCGCGGGCACGGCCGAGACGGCCGACACCGCGCGAGTCACCTCGTCGCGACGAATCTCATCGGAGACATCCTCGTCGTCCATCAACACGACCTGCTTGGTCGGGTTGCTGTTGACGGAAATGCGTACGCCCTCAGTCGCTTTGTCGATCGCGTCCGGATCGTCCAGAGCCGCACCCGCCCGCAGTGCGCGCAGGGTCGCGACCCGATACATGGCTCCGGTGTCGATGTAGTTGGCGTCCAACGCGGTAGCCACGCGGCGCGCCACACTCGATTTGCCGGTTCCGGCCGGACCATCGATGGCGATCACACCGGACGTGATCACCCCTGGGCTGGTCACATTCCCACCGCCTTGTAGAGCGCGCCGATCTCATCGTTGCCCATGACCCGCAAGGTGCCCGGACGCTGTTCGCCGATGTTGACCGCACCGATGTCGGTGCGCACCAGGCGAATAACCGGGAAGCCGGAAGCGTCAAGGATTCGACGGACGATGTGCTTACGACCTTCGTGCAGCGTCAGACGGAGCAGCGAAATGCCCTGGTTCACGTCGAGCAACGCGAACTTGTCGATCTTGGCCGGACCGTCGTCGAGCTCGATACCGTCGCGCAAGGTGCGACCCAGGTTGCGATGCACCTCTCCGCGCACGGTCACCATGTAGGTCTTGGGTACCTCGAACGACGGGTGCATCAAACGATGCGCCAGCTCACCATCATTGGTGAGCAGAATGAGTCCTTCGGTGTCGGCGTCGAGGCGGCCGACGTGGAACAGCCTCTGTCCCGACATGACGCGCTCGGCAACCAGGTCACCGATACACGGACGGGCGAACTCGTCGGACATCGTCGACTGCCAGCCCTTGGGCTTGTTGAGCGCGAGGTACTGATGTTCCTCGTTGACCACCACACGGGATCCGTCAACGCGGACCACCGCAGTCTCGGGATTGATCCGCAGACCCTGTTCGAGGACGACCTCACCGTCGACCTCGACGCGACCGGCCGCGATCAATTCCTCGGCACCGCGCCGTGAGGCGACTCCGGCCTGCGCGAGCACCTTCTGCAGACGCAATCCACCCTCGACATAGGTGGCGCCATCTTCCGAAGCATCCAGCGGATTCTGGTCGCGGGCGGGTTTTGCATTGTTCAGCCGAGCCTGGCCGCTCTTCGCGTCAGGGGCCGAACGAGCTCCGCGCTCCGGGTTGACGCCCTTGCGATGAGTCTTCTTGAACCGTGCTTCGGCGGCACCCTTGGTCGCCTTACCCGCGGGCCTTCCGGCAGTGGCGTTGCCACTGCGCTCTGCGCTCGGATTCGCGGGCCGGTCACCGGTCGGACGACCGAAGTCTTCGCCGCTGGGCCGCGCGCCACGCTCGTAAGCGGGCCTTTCACTGCGTTCGAATGCCGGTTTTCCACCGCGTTCGTACGACGGTTTTCCGCCACGCTCATGAGCCGGCTTTCCGCCACGCTCATGCGATTGGTTGCCGTAGCGCTCACCTGTGGGCCGACCACCGCGCTCGCCGCCGGTGGGGCGTCCGCCGCGATCACCGGTAGGCCGTCCACCGCGTTCGCCATCGGGCCGTCCGCCACGATCACCAAAGCTGGGCCGACCTCCACGATCACCGGTGGGCCTGCCACCGCGCTCGCCGCCGGTGGGCCGTCCGCCGCGATCACCGGTAGGCCGACCGCCACGCTCGCCATCGGGCCGTCCGCCACGATCGCCAAAGCTGGGGCGTCCGCCACGATCGCCGCCGCCGGTAGGCCTTCCACCACGATCTCCGGTGGGCCGTCCGCCACGTTCGCCATCGGGCCGTCCGCCACGATCGCCAAAGCTGGGCCGACCGCCGCGATCACCGGTGGGCCGTCCGCCACGCTCGCCGCCGGTGGGCCGTCCGCCGCGGTCACCCGTAGGTCGACCTCCGCGTTCGCCGGTGGGCCTGCCACCACGATCTCCGGTGGGCCGACTGCCACGCTCGGAGTAAGGCTTGGCGTCACGGTCGTCGAACGACCGTCCGCCCTCGCGAGGAGCTCGCCCTTTGCCTTGGTTGTTGTTGCTTCTGTCCGGTTTGCCGTCTCGGCTAGCGGGTGCCATTCTCTATCCCTAATTCCCGTCGTATTGATCGATCTGCAATGCGCAGCTCAATCGTCATCGACGGTGATGTTGTTGGTTTTGTTCTTCAAGTCTGACGGGTTACCTGCCAGTTTGGCGAATCGCGGGTCGCTGATGATCTCATCTCCGAGGGCGTCGATGACGTCCACGTCAGGAAGCAACGGCGCGAGATCCGGTAACTCGCCCAAAGAAGCCAACCCCAGACGTTCCAAGAATAGTTCCGTCGTGCCGTACGTCACTGCACCCGAATCGGAGTCTGTTCCGACTTCGGCGAGCAATCCGCGTGCCAGCAGTGTGCGCACCACACCGTCGACGTTGACCCCACGCACCGCACTGACCCGAGATCGACTGACCGGTTGGCGGTAGGCAATCACGGCCAGGGTTTCGAGCGCCGCACGCGTCAGCTTCGTCCGAGCTCCGTCAAGGAGGAGTCGCTCGACGTAGGGCGCGTAGTCGTTGCGGGTGTAATACCGCCAGCCGTCGCCGGCGTAGCGGAGATCCATGCCACTGTTTCGATCGGTCAGTTCATTCGACATCTGCCGCAGCATCGCCTGGACCCGCGAGGTCTTCTCTTCCAGCACCGACGCCAGCTGATCGGTGGGCGCCGGTGTGTCCGTCACGAGCAACATCGCTTCGAGTGCCGACCGGAGTTCGTCGTCGGCGAGGAGGTCCTCCACCGGGAGGTCGGCGTCCGACGTGTCGCCGCCTGGAGCATCGTCCTCGGACAGAGCATCGGCCAACGCATCCGACACCTCGTCCGCCTCGGGCCCGGGAGTCTCCTGCGACTCTTCAGCTGGTATTTCTTCAGCCGGCACTTCTTCAGCCGGCACTTCCTCAGCCGGCACTTCCTCAGCCGGCACTTCCTCAGCCATAGTCTTCGCCCTTCTCGACGATCACTTGAGCGTCTACGAGTTCGCCTGTCCAGCTCACCAACAACGATCCGAGGGCCTCGGGCTGTTCGAACGCCACGGCCCGCTCGCGGAACAGCTCCAACAGTGCCAAGAACCGGGCAACCACCTCGAGGCCGCTGCCGCATTCGACAACCAGATCGGTGAAGCTGACCCACACCCCGGCACCGGCGTGCCGAAGGATCTCCCCTATCCGCAACGCGTGTTGCGGTACCGACACCTTCTCGATGTGCAGATGCCCGAGCCCCACCTGCGGGACCGGTTTGGGTGTCATCGCCGCCACCGCCACCTCGGCAAACACCGCCGGACTGACACCGATCGTCACCTCGGGCAGCAGCGACTCGAATCGGGGTTCCAACGAAACCCCGCGTGGATAACGTTGCAGTGCGGCAGCTTCCAGCTCCGCAAAGAGCATCGCGACCTGTTTGTAGGCCCGGTACTGGAGCAATCGCGCGAACAGCAGGTCGCGGGCTTCGAGCAACGCCAGGTCCTCATCGTTCTCGACCTCACCCGAGGGCAGCAGACGTGCGGCCTTCAGGTCGAGCAACGTCGCCGCCACCACCAGGAACTCCGTCGTCTGGTCGAGTTCCATCTCGGCACCGAGGAGCTTGGTATAGGCGATGAAATCGTCGGTCACCTCATGCAACGCGACTTCGGTGACATCGAGGCGGTGCTGACCGATGAGATTGAGGAGCAGGTCGAACGGGCCCTCGAAGTTCGTCAGCTTGACCTGGAACCGCGATTTCCCGGTAATCACCGGCTCTGTCGCGGGCGTCGGTACCGCTGAATCAACTCCGGGCGTGTCATCTTCCGGCGCCTCAACCTGCGAGGACCCGATCTCTGAAGGCTCGGTCTCTGACGGTTCGGTCATCTCTAGCGCGTGCGGTGAATGACTTCGCGGGCCAGTGCCCGATACGCCTTGGCGCCGCCTGATTTCGGTGCCCATGAGGTGATGGGTTCACCGGCGACACTGGTTTCGGGGAATCGCACGGTCCGGCTGATCACGGTGTCGTAGACCTTGTCGCCGAACACCTCGACCACGCGCTGCATCACCTCGCGGGAATGCAGGGTGCGGGCGTCGAACATCGTCACCAGGATGCCGCCGAGCGTGAGCCGCGGGTTGAGTCGGTCGCGCACCTTGTCGATGGTGTCGTTGAGCAGCGCCAGTCCGCGCAGGCTGAAGTACTCGCACTCCATCGGGATCACGACGGTATCGGCACACGCAAGCGCGTTGACGGTGAGCAGTCCCAGCGACGGCTGGCAATCGATGAGCACGTAGTCGTAGCGGTCGAGCAGCGGATGCAGTGCGCGGCCCAGCGTGTGCTCGCGGCCCACCTCGTTGACCAGCTGGATCTCGGCCGCAGAGAGGTCGATGTTGGACGGCAGCAGGTCCATGCCCTCGACCCGGGTACGCATCAGGACTTCTTCAGCCGAGATCTGCGGTGGGACGAGCATGTTGTGGACCGTCAGGTCGAGTTCATGGTGCGGCACGCCAAGGCCGGCAGACAACGCGCCCTGGGGGTCGAGATCGACCAACAGCACCCGACGGCCGCATTCGGCCAGCGCGGCACCCAGGTTGATGGTCGACGTGGTCTTACCAACGCCACCCTTCTGATTACAGACAGCGACCACCGTGGCAGGACCATGCCGATCGAGCGGCGTCGGTTCGGGCACCGGACGCAGTTCGCGACCGGTCGGCCCGAGCTCTCCGGGTGCGCTGGGCTTTTCGCGGTCGAGTTCCTCTACACCGCGTGGCGGTGCCGAGATCATCAACTGATTCGCATCACGCCCGCGCCCGTATTCAGGTGGCTGCGGCGTTGTCACACCCAGAGCCTAGTGGGTCGGCGCGTCGGCGCTGTGGAGGCTCACCGCTATGAGGGTCCACAGCCCGATATTGACGGGTCTCATCGGGCGCGCGGATGCGCGAGGGCGTACACCTCACGCATCGTTCCGACGGTCACGAGCGTGTAGACCTGCGTGGTGGTCACCGACGCATGCCCGAGCAGCTCCTGCACCACGCGGACGTCCGCGCCACCGTCGAGCAGGTGCGTGGCGAAACTGTGTCGCAATGTGTGCGGTGAAACCGCCTTGTCCAATCCGGCCCGCTCGGATGCGTCGACCAGGACCTGCCAGGCGCTCTGACGACTGAGCCGGCCGCCACGTGAGTTGAGGAACAGCGCCGGATTGAATTTCGAGACGAGCACGGGCCTGCCGCGCACGAGATAGGCGTCGAGCGCGGCGATGGCCGGACGCCCCACGGGCACAATCCGTTCTTTGCCCCCCTTGCCCCGCAACACCACAGATCGGGACTCGGTATCGATGTCGTCGACGTCGAGGGTGACCGCCTCCGAGATCCGCGCACCACAGCTGTACAGCAGTTCGAGCAACGCCCGATTCCGCAACGACCGCGGGGTGTCCGCAGCATCCTCACCGCCGCTGGCGGTCAGGATCGCCAGGACCTCGTCGACCGGCAGGCTCTTCGGGAGCCGGCGCGGCGCCTTGGGCGGCGCCACGCCATGCGCGACGTCGTCCGGCACGATCCCCTCGGCGGCGGCGAACTTGTGAAAACCTCTCGTGGCCACCAGGGTTCGCGCGATCGAGCTGTCGGCCAGCGGCGGCTTGCCGTTGTCGGCATCACCGCGGCGCAGCGCAACCAGAAACTCCCGGATGTCAGCCTCGGTGACGTCGGTGAGCGCCTCGATCCCACGTGAGCTCAGATACTCCTGATACCGCCGCAGATCCCTGGCATAGGACTGCAAAGTGTTACGCGCCGAACCCCGTTCGACCTCGAGGTGGTCCAGGTACACCTGCACCTGATCCGCGAGGTTCATGAGGTTCGGCGCGCGTTCATGATCGACCGGCCCCGTCGTTGTCGGCCTTGCGGTTGGCGAACGCCACCGGACGGTCGGTCCAGGCAGCGTCGACATCACGTAACGGAATCGACTGTGACCGTGCGGCGGACAGGGCCAGAATCCCGGCCGCGGCCGTCGCGTTGACGATCTCGCCCGACAACACCTGTCGCACCGCCTCACCGAGCGACACCCAGTGCAGCGTCATGTCGGCTTCTTCGTGCTCCGGATCCGGCTGCGGCACTTCGGTTATCCCGGCGGCCAGATACACCCGCAGGGCTTCGTCGGTGAATCCGGGTGAGACGTCGATGTCGACCAGGACCTGCCACTGAGCGGCGGCAAGACCGGTCTCCTCGAGCAGTTCCCGGCGGGCCGCATCGACGGGACTCTCCTGCGGACCCCCGTCGAGCAGACCCGCAGGGAGTTCGAGAAGACGCCGGCCGATCGGATGGCGGTACTGCAGCACCATCGCGATCTCGTCCTGATCGTTCACCGCGACCACCGCCACCGCGCCGTGGTGTTCGACCACCTCACGCTTGGCGGTGGTCCCCCCCGGCATCGCGACCTCGTCGACACGGAGCGCAACAATCGCCCCGTCGTAGTGAACGTCGGTTCCGAGAGTCCGGAACTCATGACGCTCGCTCAAATGCCGGCCTCTTTGGCGCCCGCCTCGGCAGCGGTCACGTCGAGAGCGGAGTCGAGATCGGGATCGACCTCTTCGTCACCGTGGACGTTCACCGGAAGACGCTCGGCCATCTTGTACCGCAGCGATGCCCGCACGAATGCGCTGAACAACGGATGCGGACGCGTCGGGCGGCTCTTCAATTCCGGGTGGGCCTGTGTGCCGACCAGGAACGGGTGAACCTCACGCGGGTACTCGACGAACTCCACGAGATGGCCGTCCGGCGACGTGCCCGAGAACACCAGACCGCTTTCGGCGATCTTGTCGCGGTAGCTGTTGTTGACCTCGAAACGATGCCGGTGACGTTCTGAAACATCAACGGAGCCATAGGCATTGGCCACAACCGAGCCGCGCTCCAGCTTCGCCGGGTACGCGCCGAGCCGCATTGTTCCGCCGAGATCGGCCTCACCGGCGACGGCATCTTCCTGATCCGCCATCGTCGAGATCACCGGGTACGGGGTCTCGGGATCGAACTCCGTGGAGCTCGCATCAGCAAGCCCTGCAGTACGCGCCGCCTCGATGACGATGCACTGCAAGCCCAGGCACAGTCCCAGGAGGGGAACGTTGTGGGTGCGCGCATACCGGACGGCGCCGACCTTGCCCTCGATACCGCGGATCCCGAATCCACCGGGGATCAGGATGCCGTCGACATCGGCAAGCGCTGCCTGCGCTCCGGCGTCGTCGGCACAGTCATCCGACTGCACCCACATCACGTTCACGCGAGCCCGATGAGCGAACCCGCCGGCCCGGATGGCCTCGGTCACCGACAGGTACGCGTCCGGCAGCTCGACATACTTGCCGACCAGCGCGATCGTGACCTCTTCGCGAGGCTCATGGACCCGCTTGAGCAGTTCGCCCCACACGGTCCAGTCGACGTCCCGGAACGGCAGACCGAGCTTGCGGACGACGTACGCGTCGAGCTGCTCGGCGTGCAGCACCTTGGGGATGTCGTAGATCGACGGCGCGTCCGGTGTCGAGATGACGCCTTCGATGTCGACGTCACACATGAGCGCGATCTTGTTCTTCAGCGCCTCGGGGACGTCGCGGTCGCAACGCAGGATCAACGCGTCGGGCTGGATACCGATGCTGCGCAGCGCGGCGACCGAGTGCTGGGTGGGTTTGGTCTTCAGCTCGCCCGAGGGTGCCAGGTACGGGACCAGCGACACGTGGAGGAAGAACACATTGTCCCGGCCCACGTCGTGACGGATCTGACGTGCCGCCTCGACAAACGGCTGCGATTCGATGTCGCCGACCGTGCCACCGATCTCGGTGATGACGACATCGGGGATCTGGCCGTCGTTGTCGGCCTGGCCCATCGCCAGGATGCGGCGCTTGATCTCGTCGGTGATGTGCGGGATCACCTGAACGGTGTCACCGAGGTATTCACCGCGACGCTCTTTTGCGATGACGGTGGAATACACCTGTCCGGTGGTCACATTCGCGAATCCGGAGAGATCCCGATCGAGGAAGCGCTCGTAGTGGCCGACATCGAGATCGGTCTCCGCGCCGTCTTCGGTGACGAACACCTCGCCGTGCTGGAACGGGTTCATCGTTCCCGGATCAACGTTGAGATAAGGATCTAGCTTTTGCATCGTGACGCGCAATCCGCGCGCCGTGAGCAACTGGCCGAGGCTCGAAGCCGTCAGACCTTTACCGAGCGACGATGCAACGCCCCCGGTCACGAAGATGTGCTTTGTGCCTGACCGCACATGACGTAATGGACGCAACGCTTCTCCCGTTAGTACTGCGGCAAGAAATCCTTGCCTACCTACGGGACTCCACGGTAACACCAATGGCCGGGTTTCTTGCTGTTGACACGACGTGGCGCTTGCTCAGAATCGGGCTATGCAGACATGAACGCCACGTGCCCTGCACCCCATTGTGGCGCAGATGACACGTGGCGTCTTATGCAGATCCTGTCGAGTGCAGATCCAGATCAGCTCTCCGGCGCGATTGCGGTGGCTCCGGGCCCCGTGCCATAGGCGCCGTGCTTGTTGCCGAGCTCGTCTGTCAGCGCCAGGACGGCGGTGATCCGGCCGGTCGCCTGGTTGACGTTGTCGACCGTGGAGACCTCTGCGTTCAACGCCGGGTCGGCCCGGACCACAGCGATCGGTGACGAGCCCTCGGCCGAACCGGCCCGGCCCACCAGGACAGTGCCGGCGCCACGCTCGGAGTAGGCGCCTGCAAAACGTGCGATCACCTGTCCACGCGCACCGGAGTCATCGGCAAACTTGTTGCCTGTCACGATGATCGAGAGTTGAGCCGGCGCAACCGTGCCTTCGGCGTAGTCGATGAATCCGCCTTGCTTGAGTGCTGCCAGACCGGCGTCTGTGTCAACGGAGTCGACCTGCGGCTCCGCATCGTCCGGTGACAGGCCGAGCAACAATCCCAACAAATCACCGGCGCGACCACCGGAGTCGGTCAATTCGGTGTTCAACGTGCTGCCTGCGGGTATCGACTGGTCGACGATCGAACGCATCTTCTCCGCGCTCTGATCACTCACGAACGTGTCCGTCAGTGCCAGCTGTCCACTGAGGATGGCTCCCGATTTGTTCAGGTTGTCCTTGACCGCCGCCACATCACCCTCGTCGGCGCCCGGCGCGGTGATGATCAACACCGGACGATCGGTCAGGGAGCCCGCCAACAGTCGTCCCGCGATCGCGGTGTCGAAGTTGTTGGCGGCGTTGAGGTTGTTGGTCAGCTGCTGGTTCTCGTCGCGCAGTTCCTGCTCCCGCTCGTCCTGGGCATCACTGGCCGATCCGAACGTGTCAGCAACAAATCCGGATCCCAGCACCACCCCGACGGCGAGGGCAAGGAACACCGCGACCAGCGAAATAGCGTGCTGGCGAAGCGAAATCACAAAAATCTCATTCCAAGGGTATTGGATCGGACCAGCCAGAGCGAACCCCTGCGGGTTCGGTGGGGGTCAGAGGTCAGTGGCGGCGATCATTCATTCCACACGCGCTGGACCCAGTCGGTGAGGCGGTCCCACTGGTCGACGACCCAGTCGGTTACTTCCGAGCCACTGCTCGACATCATCACCGCAACGATCATGGCCACCAGTGCGGCCAGGATCAGCAGCGCGATGGCCGCGCCGGAAACCCGCGAGCGGTACAGGGTGGCGACAGCCTTTGCGTCGACGAGTTTTGCGCCGACCTTGAGCCGCGTGAGGAACGTCGATGGATTCGACTCCCGAAGGCTGCGATCGAAGAACTCGTCGATCGAGGCAGGGTGGCCGACGGTGACGATGAGCGCGGCTTCGTGGTGGTTGACGAGCAGCAGCGCGAGGTCGGCTGCGGATCCGGCGGCCGGGAACGTCATCGCCCCGATTCCGAGGTCCTGGATGCGCTCGAGTCCCGGGGCATGGCCGTCCGGGTCGGCGGGCAGGACAACCTGGGCGCCGGACTTGAGTGTTGCCGCCCGCATCCCTTCGGGATCGCCCACGATCAGGTCCGGGCGGTAGCCCATGTCCATGAGGGTGTCGGCGCCACCATCAACACCGACCATGATCGGCTGGTACTCCTTGATGAACGGCTTGAGTCGCTTGAGGTCGGCCACGTGATCGGGTCCGTCAGCGACCACCACGACGTGGCGACCCTCGATGCGGACGTCGACATCGGGTACGCCGACGCCGTCGATCAGGAGCGGTGACTCGCTGCGGATGAACTCGATGGTGTTGCCGGAGAAGGCTTCGAGGTGATCGACCAGGCCGGTCTTGGCGTCGATCATCAGATCGGCGATCTCACGCTCGCCGAGTTCGGTGCCCTTCGCCAGCCTGCGCTCGCCGGAGTACAGGCCACCTTCGTCGACGCGGATCTTGGCGCCGTCCTTGATGCGCTTGAAGACCTCGATGCCGACATCGTCGATCAAGGTGATGCCCGATGCTGCCAGCAGCTCGGGTCCGAGGTTGGGGAAACGACCGGAGATGGACGTCGAAGCGTTCACGACGGCCAGCACATCAGCGGCGACGAGTGCGTCGGCCGTGATGCGGTCCAGGTCGACCTCGTCGAGGATCACGATGTCCCCGGGGCCGACTCTGGACAGCAGTCGTTTTGTGTTCTTGTCGATCCTGGCGATACCGCTGATCCCAGGCAGAGTTTCGGTTGTGCGTGACAGCAGGGCAGGCATCCTCATGCGGGCAACACTGAACCACTACTCGACACTTTTGTTGGAGGCGCGCCGTAACACACGCCACTTTTGTCACACGAGCAACACGTGCATCAGGCTTAGAAAGCCGCCTTCTCTTGCTCTGCGGTCCCAAGAAGTTCCTCGGCGTGTGCCCTTCCGGTATCCGAATCACCCAGTCCGGCAAGCATTCTGGCCAATTCTGCCACCCGCTCGTCCCGATCGAGGACGGCCACCGAACTCGTCACCGACGAAGCCTTGGCCGATTTCGACCCCGACGAGGTCTGTTTTCCGATCAACAGGTGATTGTCGGCGAAGGCCGCCACCTGCGGCAGGTGCGTGACCACGATGACCTGGTGTGCCTGTGCCAGGCGGGCGAGTCTGCGACCGATCTCGACGGCCGCGCGACCACCGACACCGGCATCGACCTCGTCGAACACCATCGTGGAGCCCCCACCCGGGCCGGCGAGGACCACCTCCAACGCCAGCATCACGCGGGACAGCTCACCACCGGACGCCGATTTGGCGATCGGCCGCACCGGCGCACCTGCATGCGCCACGAGCCCGAACTCCACCTTGTCGGTGCCATCGGGACCGGCATGAACCTTCCGTCCGTCGATCTCGAGCGACCGGCGATCGTTGTCGGTCGCATCATCCGGCGAGACGGTGACCTCGAGCTGGGCATCCCCCATCGCCAGGCCGGTCAGTTCGGAACTGACCTTGGTGGCCAACGACTTGGCGGCCTTGAGGCGCACCTTGGTCAGCTTGCCTGCCGCCGCACCCACGTCGTCGCGGGCGGCGGTGACCCGGGCAGAGAGGTCCTCGAGGGTTTCCGAGGAGTCACCGATCTCTGTCAGTCGCGACCGGGCGGCATCGGCCCACGCAATCACCCCGTCGATGTCCGGGGCATATTTGCGGACCAGCGACTTGAGTTCGGCCTGGCGCTGTAACAACTGTTCGAGTTCTGCCGCATCTGCCGGCAGGCCCGACAAAAATCCGCTCAGTTCCTCGCCGATGTCCCCGACGACACTGAGTGCCTCTTCGATCCGCGGCAACAGGCCCCGTAGCGTGTCGTCGCTGATCGTGCTCACGGCGGTACGGGCCACACCCAGACCATCGAGCACCGAACCTCCGAGCTGTGCGTCGGAGTTCGGGTCGGCACCGGTGACCGCCACCAGGGCGGCTGCGGCCGCGGCGCGCACGGTTTCCAGATCGCCGAGGCGTCGGACCGTGGCCGCGATCTCTTCGTCTTCGCGGGCCTGCGGCGCCACCTTGTCGATCTCGTCCACGCCGAACCGCAGGCGGTCGGCCTCCTGCGCGATCTCCCGCGAATTGGCCTGTCGCTCGCGCAGCTGATCGGCCAGCGTCACCCACCGCTCGCGCGCCTCGCGGTACGCCTTGAGCGGTTTGGTCACGGCGCCGGCGGCAAACCGGTCGAGCGCAACGCGCTGATGTTCCGCGCGCAGCAACCGGAGCTGGTCATTCTGTCCGTGGATCGCCAACTGGCCACTGGTGAACTGACCGAGCAGTCCGACCGGGACCGAACGGCCACCGAGATGAGCCCTGGACCTGCCATCGGCATTGACAGTGCGAACAGCGATCACCGTGCCGTCGTCGTCCAACTCGGCGCCGGATGAATCGAGCACCTCCGCGGCATCGGTTCCCGCGGTCCGGAAACGTCCTTCCACAACGGCCCGGCTCTGGCCGGTGCGGACGCGGCCGGCATCGGCCCGCGCACCGGACAACAGATGCAGGCTGGTGACCACCATGGTCTTGCCGGCACCGGTCTCGCCGGTCAGCACCGTCAGGCCTTCATGAAACTCGGCGCTGGCCTTGTCGATGACTCCCAGACCGCTGATCGAGATTTCTTCGAGCACTAGGTTTGCCTTCCCCTCCACCCGGTCACCGGCAGTTCGAACTTGCGCACCAACCGGTCGGCGAACGGATCGGAATCGATACGGATCCAGCGCACCGGCTTGCGACCACGGACTACCTCGATCCGGCCACCGGCCGGTACTTCGATGTTGCGGCGCCCGTCGCAGGCGACAAGTGCGTCCTGCCCGCGTGCCATCACCTCGACCGCAACGAGCGAGCGGGGGCTGGTCACCATCGGCCGAGCGAACAGAGCATGAGCATTCGACGGCACCAGCAGGATGGCCTCGAGATCAGGCCACATCACCGGACCGCCCGCGGAGAACGCGTAAGCCGTGGAACCGGTCGGCGTCGACACCAGGATGCCGTCGGCACCGAATGCGGAAACCGGACGTCCGTCGACCTCGGTGATCAGCTCCAGCACACCCTGCCGCGATAGATTCTGAATGCTGACCTCGTTGAGGGCCCAGGTCTGTGCGACCACCCGCCCGTCGACCCGGATGCTGATGTCGAGCGTCATGCGATCCTCGATCGAGTAATCGCGGTCGACGAGTTTCGTCATCACCTCGTCGACCCGATTCGCCTCTGCCTCGGCGAGAAAACCGATGTGCCCCAGATTGATTCCGAGCACCGGCACCGACAGCGGATGCGCGAGTTCGGCGGCCCGCAAGAATGTGCCGTCGCCGCCGAGCACGATGACCACCTCGCAGCCTGCCGCCGACTGTCCACCGGCCGGAGTCACAGCGACGTCGGCGCCGATATCGCGGAGTTCCTCGAGGTCGAGCGGGTACACGGTGCCCAAACTTGGCGGTCCCGGCGGTGTGGGCATGATGTCGTGATCGATGACCCGCAAACCGATTCCGGCGTCCGCGCACCGTTTCGCTATCACCGCCATGGTCGTGTGCACGATGTCGCGGCCGGTGTGGGCGACAACAAGGAACTGACGTTCCTCGGGCTCCACCTCTCCAACCGGCATCTCTACAACAGGGTCACCCACCAGATCGCTCACTGGGGCCCTTTCTCGATCGCCTCGGCAATTGCCATGCGCACATTGTCATCTACGACGGCGGGTTCGGTCTGCTTACGCAGCCAGAGGAAGTATTCAACATTGCCCGACGGACCCGGCAACGGGCTGGCCACAACACCCAGCGTCTGCAGGCCGTGACCCGCGGCGGTCTCCGCCACGGCAGTGACCGCTTGCGCACGAAGTTCGGCACTGCGCACCACTCCCCCGGATCCAACCCGGTCTTTACCCACCTCGAACTGCGGTTTGACCATGGGCAACAGGTCGGCTCCGATGTTGGCGCAATCGGCAAACGCTGCCAGCACCAGGTTCAGCGAGATGAACGACAGGTCTGCCACCACCAGGTCCACCGGACCACCGATCTGCTCAGCGGTCAGACTCCTGACATTGGTGCGATCGTGCACGTATACGCGGTCGTCATTCTGGATGCGCCAGATGAGCTGGCCGTAACCGACGTCGACCGCAACCACCTCGGCGGCACCGCGACGAAGCAGGACGTCGGTGAAACCGCCGGTCGACGCACCCGCATCGAGGCATCGCTTGCCGGACACCGAAACACCGAGCGGCTCAAAAGCCGCCAGCGCGCCGAGCAACTTGTGGGCACCACGTGAGGCCCAGCCCTCATCGTTGGTTTCTGCAACCACGATCGGCGCGCCGAGGTCCACATTGGTTGCCGGTTTGGTGGCCACCGTGCCGTTGACCTTGACCAGACCCGATTCGATCAGGTCCCGTGCATGGTCCCGAGACCGGGCCTCACCCCGACGCACCAGCTCGGCATCGAGGCGTGCCCTACGCGCCATTGCGCACACGCTCAGACACGATCGACCTTCTCCAGGGCGTCGGTGATCACCGTATGGGCTTGTTCCAGCAGGTGAGCCTGCTTGGCCAGCTGAACCAGAGCCTCGCCGCCGGTACTCTCATCCGCCGAAGCCGCCACACTGTCGGCCTGCTCGAGCAACGCCGAAACATCGCGCCGGATCGTCTCCGGATCGACGGCAGCAGCAGGTGCGACCGGGGCCGGAACGGGGCCCGGGGTCGGTCGTGGTCCGGGAGTCGGTCCAGGAGTGGGTCTGGGTCCGGGCAGGGGTTGGTTCATCGCCTGCCAAGGTTAGTCGATCTCGGGCCAGTTGATTGTTAGCGTCCAGGGATGACCTCCACCACCGGAACGCGCCCGGATCCGACCGCACCCGACGCTCGAGTCCTGCGCCGCGATACTCGGCTGTGTATCTCGTTGTCGGGACGGCCGAGCAATATCGGCACCAAGTTCCACAATTACCTCTACAACGCACTCGATCTCGATTACGTCTACAAGGCATTTCGCACCACGGATCTACCGGCGGCGATCGCGGGAATCCGGGGACTCGACATTCGCGGCGCCGGGATCTCGATGCCGTTCAAGGAAGCGGTCATCGACCTCATCGATGTGATGCACGATTCGGCAGCCGCGATCGATTCGGTGAACACGATCGTCAACGAGTCCGGCACACTGCACGCCTACAACACCGACTATCAGGCTGCGGCAAACCTGTTGCGCAACAGCGGCATCCCCACCAGCAGCTCGGTTGCGGTCGCAGGCAGCGGCGGGATGGCCAAGGCCGTGGTCGCCGCATTGCGCGACGAGGGCTTCACGGACACCGTTGTTGTCGCGCGCAACGAGTCGACCGGGGCCGCGCTGGCGGAGCGATATGGCTTCACCTGGAAACCCGATCTGGGTACGCAACACGCCGAGTTGCTGGTGAATACGACGCCGATCGGGATGGCGGCAGGCCCAGATGCCGAGGGGATGCCGTTCACCGCCGCCGCGGTCGAGGCGGCCCACGCGGTGTTCGACGTGGTGGCGATGCCTTCGCAGACGCCGCTCATCACCGCCGCCGGAGGGAAGACCGTGATCACCGGCGCGCAGGTGATCGCACTCCAGGCCGCAGAGCAGTTCGTGCTCTACACCGGAGTGCGACCCACCGACGCGCAGGTCACCGCAGCCTCGGAGTTCTCCCGAGCCTGAACAGATCAGATCTTGTTCAGGTCTGATCTGTTCAGGCCTGATCTGTTCAGGTCTGGATCAGTTCAGGCGAGCAGGCCTGCGCTCTTCAGCGCGTCCTGTGCCTTCTCTTCAGCAGCTTCGACCGTCCACGTTGCTGCGGTGGGTTCGTTCGACCAGCCGGCATGCAGGACCGCATAGAGGACACCTGCCGGATCGACGTCATCGTCGGTCGCGACCACGGTCAGCGTGCTGTCGAGTGCACTGACATGCCAGCCCGGGCGGGGTCCGACGATGATGTCGTCCGCGGCGGCGTTGAGTCCGCTCAGATCAGCAGAGACAAACGTCGGACGCTGCGCTTCGGGTGCGTTGAGCGCATCGGTGGCGGTGCTGACACCGGTCAGCACCAGCAGGCTGTCCGCCTCGATCGCGTTGGCGCCTTCGATGTCCGTGTCGAGACGGTCGCCGACAACCAGCGGGGTCTTCGCGCCACTGCGGTTCACGGCGTCGATCATCAACGGCGCAGCCGGCTTACCGGCGACCAAGGGCTCCAGACCTGTGGCATGGGCGACGGCCGCGACCATCGAACCGTTGCCCACCTGGAGACCGCGTTCGGTCGGAACCGTCGCGTCCACATTGCAGGCCACCCACAGGGCACCGGCTCGCAGCGCCAGAGCCGCCTCGGAGAGGATCTCCCACCCGGTTTGGGTCGAATGTCCTTGCACCACAGCGGCCGGACGATCGTCAGCGCTACGGGTCACGCCGAGTCCGACCGAACGGATCTCGTGAACCAGTGCTTCGGTGCCGACGACCAGCACCCGAGAACCCATCGGCAGTCGCTCGGCCAACATCCGGGCTGCGGTCTGCGCGCTGGTGACGATCTCGTCGGGCTCGGCGGCAAAACCCAACTCGCGCAGATGTTCTGCGACCGTGTCCGGCGATCGGCTGGCGTTGTTGGTGACGTAGAAGTTCTTCTGATCTCCGGCGTCCAGCGCCGTCTTGGCACCCGGGATCTCCAGCTTGCCTGCGTAGACCGTGCCGTCGAGATCGAGCAGCAGGGCGTCGTAGGCATCCCGCAACCGGTCACCGGCTGCGGCGGGCGCGGCCGGGACGAGCGTGGGTCGGACCGTCTCGACAACGGTTGCCTGCTCGGCAACAGCTGCCGGGGCCTGCGCACGGACCTGCTGCACAGGTGCGGTCAAAACCTCGTCCGCCGACTCCGACTCGGACTCGGAGTCGGACTCGGAGTCGTAGTCCGGGTCGGACAGTTCCATCAGACGCTGTTCGGCGTCGGTGAGGTCGTCTTCGTCGGCAGCGGCCGCGTTCATGAACCAGGTGATCGCCTCTTCACGACGTCCACCGGCGAGCAGGGCCGCGGCGTATGCGTAGAAGTAGCGGGCTGCATCGGTCCCGACCCGCGACGGGTCGAGGTCACTGGTCTGCAGCGTGACGATTGCCTTGTCGAATTCACCGAGGTCCAGACGTGCACCGGATTCGACGATCCGCATCTCGGCGGCGGCCTCGCCGGTCAAAGTGCGACCCTCGTCGCTGCGTGCCACATCGATCGCCCGCTCGGGACGGCCCAGGCCGCGTTCGCAGTCCGCGATCATCGGCAGCAACGCATTGCCGCTCGACATACGCTTTGCCGCGCGCAGTTCGGAGAGCGCCTCTGCCCATTCCTGGGCGTTGTATGCGGCGAGGCCGGCAGCTTCGCGCACCATGGCGATACGACCGGCACGGCGGCGGGCGGCACGGGCATGTTCAAGGGCCAGCGGCGGATCTTCGTCCAGCAGGCGGAACGTCATGATCAGGTGGCGTGAAACCATGTCGGAGTTCGCTTTGTCGAGACTGAGCAGGTCGCGACGCACCTCGGTGTCGAGGTCTTGCGGGCGAACGTCTTCGGGAAGCGGGGGCTCCGGCGGACGGTTGGCCGAGCCGGTGCCACGACGTGCGTTCGAATCGTTTCGGAAGTTGCGATCGCTCCGGTCAGCACCACTGCGGACGAAACCACCCCGGTCGGATCCACCACGGTCGGATCCATCGCGGCGATCGGTCGGCCGACCGGTGTTGGAGTTGCCTCGACTGCTGCCGTTGCCGTTACGTCTGTCGTTCACGTCTGCCTTTTCGTCACGATCACACCACCTGCGGAGACCGCAGAATCGATGGATTCACGCTATGTAGTTCGGTTGGAATGGCCAAATGGCCGCTAGCCAGGATAGCCGCTTACTACGTCAAACAGTTAATTCGAGAAAAGCATTCCTCACAGCCGGCTCACCACTTCACCGGCGGCCCGCTGCCCGGAACGAACGGCCCCGTCCATGTATCCGGTCCAGTAGTCGGACGTCTCGGTGCCCGCCCAGTGGATCGGGCCGACGGGCGCGCGCAGTGCCCAGCCGTACCGCGTGAGCGTGCCCGGACTGCTGACTGCCACCGGCCCGCCTTGTGACCAGGGCTCGAGATCCCATTTGAAGATGCCGTGGTCGAGGTGATCACGCGCTTCGGGCCCGAAATAGTCGACGAGGTTCTCGGTGCATTCGGCGACGATCTGTTCCTCGGGAGCCCCGTCCAGTCGACGCATGGCGTCACCGGAGATGAAACCCATCAGGACGTGGTTGCCTTCGGCGTAGTTCTCGAAGCAGACGTCGATCGGGTCACCGTTTCCGATCACCTGTCCCGACAGCCCCTTGGTCCGCCAGAACGGTTTGCTGTAGACGGCGGCGAACTTGCTCACTGCACCCATCCGGTACCCCGCGTGCAGTCCCGCACGCTGCGCAGGCAAGCCCTGCAGATAGTCGATCTGGCCGCTGATCGCCGGCGACATGGCAACAATCACCTTGCGCGCCTTGATGTTTCCGACATCGGTGGACAACGTGGCGACGTCGTCGGTCCACCCGATCGAACGAACTGCCGCGTTATAGACGATCCGCTCACCGAGTTCGGCGGCCATGCGAAGTGGTATCAGCGCCGCGCCGCCGACAAACAGTCGTTCCTGCGCGCCGCCTGCGGTGCTCAGCAGCCGGATGAGACTGCCCGGATTCGCTTCGTCACCCGCAGCTGCCACGTAGTTGAAGAAGTAGAGGGCAGAAAACTCATCGGCTTCCGCCGACAGCGCAGCCGAACTGGCCAAACCGAGCAACATGCGTGCGGTCGGCGACATGGTCCGGCTTTCCAGCCACTGTTTCCACGTCACCGAGTCCAGATACGCGGCGTCGGGATGATTCCATGGCTGGCCCACCGGAAAGTTCAGGAGTCCCTGGAGTTCAACCTCCGCAAGGGCCAGGCCTGCTTCCGGGGTCGCCGGATCGATGGGGAGGCCCAGCGCACTGGGCATGGTGGACCGTTGTCCGCTGTTCCAGAAGACACTGTCTCCCTCGTTGTACGTGGGCAACGTGGCGACACCGTATTCGCGGGCCAGCGCAGCGATATGCGTCTGCGTCGGCCCGATGAACTCCGCACCGGCATCCAGGGTCACACCCAACTTGGGTGTCGAAATGTTGTGGACTCGTCCGCCTGCGCGTTCGCGGGCCTCGAGAACCAGCACCGACCGGCCGGATTCGGCGACCGACTTGGCCGCAGCCAGACCGGACAACCCACCACCGACCACCACAACGTCATACGTCTGCGAGTCGGGATTGCCGCCCGGACCCGCGAACGCCGCCCCGGCACCGAACAGGCTCCCACCGACCGAGAAGCCGACGGTTCCCAGAGCGGCAGCTCCGAGGAGCTGCCGCCTGGACATCGAACCCGCCGTTGGTGGCCGCTGACCTGCACTGTTCGCATCGTGGGTGAGCATGGCCGGAATCGTAACCCGGCGAAGAGGAAAAAGTTGGGTCAAGCGACCCAGTCTGGGCAATGAGAAGCCCTCCGGGGTCCGTGGACCCCCAGAGGGCTTGGGCTCATCAGTATCGAGACTCAGTAATAGTGAGTCCGGCCTCCGACCTTGCGCCCGGTGGCACCGAGCACCCACAGAACTGCGCCGACAACAACCAAGATCAGTCCGATCGTCCAGAGAATCGGGACGCTGAATATGAATCCGAGGATGAGGAGGATAGCTCCGATGGTGATCAAATGAACTCCAGACGTCGTTGCGGTGGGGGGGCTACAGGCCGGCGGCCCGTACTCCCACTCGCTGGGCTTTGACTGTTTCAGCACGTGTGTGCCGTAACCCGCTGTGTCTGTTTACCCAGACATAACGGACTCAAACACCCCCGTGCTGGGGCTCACATTCCCGGCACCCGACTTGAGGTATCCAGCGCCATCACCACGTCTTCCGCCCGCTCCGCCTGACCCACAGCTCGTCCCCAATCCTCGCCGCCTGCGCTCACCCTGCTGCGTCGGGCTGTGCGTCAGGCACTGTGCGAGCCGGGTAGTGCGGTGGGTACGGGCACCACGGCAGTGTGGCAAAATGGGTAAGCCGGTCGAGACAGCAGCCGCGAGTTTCGATCGCCAGAATTGGCACGGTCGAGCTCTTTGTATTAGAGGTCGAAAGGACTGGCTGTGCACCCCAAGAACCCGGAATTCGTTGATTCCGGCGCCACCAATTCTGGTAGTGCTGCCGTATCGGTGGTCACCGCCCACGACGGTGAGCTGGCCGTGCTGGCTGTCACCGGCAGCATGGACATCCTGACCGCACCAGAACTCGCAGAAGCGGTTGGCAAGATCTTGACCGGTCAGCCCAGCGGCTTGATCATCGACCTGACCGCCGCAGAGTTCTTGTCTTCTGCCGGTATGTCCGTGCTGGTCACCGCGCACGAGGCCATCGCACCTTTCGGCTCGTTCGGGGTCGTCGCGGATGGCCCATCGACCGCCCGACCCCTGCGATTGGTCGGTCTCGACCAGACGTTGACGATCTACCCCACCATCGAAGCTGCCATCGCCGCGATGTCTGGACCGATCAGCCCCTGATCTCCACGAAGATAGGAACGCGGCGTATCACGTATCTATAGTGTCGAAGGTCTGAAGAAAAAGGGGGCAGCGATGGATTGTTCACAGTTGGTTTTGACGAATCGCATGGCTGAGGTGGCGCGAGAATTGCGCTCCGAAAGCAACGATATGGAGACCATTCTGCGTGCAATAACCAAGGCGGCGGTTGACACGATTCCCGGGACCGAATACGCAAGCGTCACGGTTGTATCCGCAAATACCCAGGTGGAGACGCCGGTATACATCGGCGACCTCGCCGGCCACTCCGATGCGCTGCAACAACAGCTCGGTGAAGGCCCCTGCATCAGGTCCGCGGTCGGCGAAGAAACCGTGTGGATCGACGATATGCGTTCCGAGCCCCGGTGGCCACGATTCACGACCGCAGCGGACAAACTCGGCATCGCTTCGATGGCGTGTTTCTGTCTGTACGTCGACGGCGAGAACTTCGGCGCGCTGAACCTGCACAGTACGTCCGTCGCAACCTTCGACGAGGAAGCGCGCTCGATCGGTCAGCTCTTTGCTGCGCACGCCGCCATCGCCTTCTCGACCGTGCGCGAAAAGGAACAACTCCGCACTGCCCTGAACAGCCGGGATCTGATCGGTCAGGCCAAGGGCATGATCATGGAGCGTTATCGCCTCGATTCGACTGCGGCTTTCCGACTCCTGGCCAAACTGTCACAGGATTCCAACGTCAAGCTCGTCGATGTGGCAAAGAGCGTGGTCGAAGCAGGTCCCGAAAACCGCTGAACCGGGTTCACACAAGCCCCTCGAGTTCGGCGACCGTCTGCCCCGGTGTCTTGCGATAGATGTCCAGTCGAAAGTCACGGTCGCCGTACCCAGCAACCTGCGACAGATCGGTCCGCGACAGCCGGTCGTGAACGACGTCTCCGCTCGTCGGATACTCCTCGACTTTGCGACGCCAGTGCACGGCAACCAGGTCGCCATCGTCGGTCAGGGCCTCCCGTGATTGGCGAATCACCGCCTCGAATTGCGTCGGGTCGAGGTAATAGAGCACCTCGCTGAGGACGATCAGGTCGAATCTCCCGTTCGGCCAGTCCTCGACGAAATCCCGCGTCTGAACCTGCACCCGATCGGCGACCGGAGCCAGTCGTTCTGTAGCGATCGCGGTGGCCCGTTCACTGAGATCAACCGCCAACAACGTGTCGCACCGCTCGGCCAGCAGTTCGGAGAACACACCGATCGAGCAACCCGCTTCAAAGGCGTTCCGATACCGCTGTTGCGGCAACGCCGCCAGCGTCAGCTGGTACTTGCGCTGCTCGTACCAGCGGGTGTTGAAGCCCCAGGGATCATCGCTGGCGCGATACATCGCGTGGAAATAGCTGTTGTCCAATATGGCCCCTTCAGGCAAAAACGTACTCGTGTGTGCGGGTCAACCGTTCGAGGATGTGTGGCAGCAGAACCGGTTGGTCAGCCGGGTCCGGTGACAGCGGGTTGATCTGAGTGTCGAAAGCCGCGATCGCGGCACGCTTGGTGGCAAGTGCGGCCGCCGAAAGTCGATGGCACCGCAAACGGTCCCACGGGACCTGTGGATCACCGGGAGTTGCCCAGTGCCACATCCAAATCGGGTACTGCCACAGATCGAGCCCACGACGCACGGCGATCTCCCGCGCACAACGTCCCACCGCCTGATGGTCCGGATGACCGTCGTTCTCCCACACCGTGAGTAGGCCCGTGGATGCAACGGACGATTCGTCGCAGATCTCATCGATGATTGCGGTCATCGCATCGTGTTCCCGGTCGAGTTCTCCATCCGCCAGACCCGCCCAACGAGATGTGCTGACTCCCAGAACCTTCGTCGCGACGTCGAGCTCATCGCGCCGACGGACGCCGAGCTCACCCGGTGACAAGGTTGGAGATCCCGGATGCGAACCCGATCCGTCGGACAGACAGACCGGCACCACCTCGATGCCGGCCGCGGCTGCGGCGATCATGATGCCGCCTGCCCCCAGAATCTCGTCGTCGGGGTGCGCGGCAAGCACGATCAGTCGTTCGACCTGCGCTTCGAACAGCGGCCAATCACGTCCGGACAGCCAGCTTTGCCAATGATCCTCGGTGGTCCCCTGCTCGTTGATGGGTACAGCACCGAAACGCTCTGATGAGGTCATGGCGCCTGCACCGCGGCAAGCTTGCCGAGTTCCACCAGATCCCGGTCGGCGTGCGACTGCCGGATGTACACGCTCAGATCTGCGACCGCCTGCGCATGCTCGGCGTCGCCGACGAGTGGAACCGGCCCGAGCGCACGAGCCACCCGGTCGAGAACCCCGGTCGCGATCTGTTCGATCGACCACCGCACACCGAAGGCGCGACGACGCGCGGCTGCCATATCGTGCGGGCTCTGGTCGATGTCGAGCGCAGCCTGGTTCAGCTGTGCACTTCCGGTGGCCAGGAGCGCATCGACCGCACCCAGATGCATCAGCGTGATGTCATCGCCGGCGGATTCTCCTTTGTCATACAAAGGCTGCGCCACCTTGACTGCACCACCAAACCAGCAGGCGGCAACACCCACACCGCCGTGCCAGAATCCGGCCCTGTCCAGGTAGGCCCCGGGTTCACCGACCGGCCGGGCTGCAACATGGTCGAATTCGATCGCGGCAGTGTTGGTTTCGGCCATGCCCGGGGTGTGCCAGTCACTCGCCACCGCGTGCACGCCGCTGGACCGAAGATCCACCGCAAACAAGCGCCGATATCCATCGGCTTTCGCTGTCACCAGCGCATGGGTGCAGCCCACAGCGCCCGAACACCAGACCTTGGTCCCGTTCAGCGTCCACGTCCCCGACTCGATTACCGCAGTCACCACGGGGGCCGGCGGTTCCGCAGCCCACACACCCCATAATTCACCAGGGCCGACTCCCGGCCCACCGAGTTCGTGCAGGATTGCCACGGCATCGCAGTGCGCCTCGACCATGCGCCCCACTGCGATGTCGTTGCGGGTCAAGCGCGTCAACGCGCGAAATCGCCCGCCGGTGTCACCTTCCCCCGGCAACGGAAGGCTGAACTCGGAGTCAGAGACGATCTTGATCGCTCGCGCTATCGCTTCGCTGGTCACGACGCTTCCCCGGCTCTGCCGAGGTCCGCCAGATAGTCGGCAAAGCCGCCCGATGCACGGCCGACACGTCGCGTCGACGTCAGGACGGGGGCCCGTCCGCTCCAACAGATCGGCACCCTTGCAAGTCGCAGGCGGGCGATCAGATCGACGTCCTCGTCATGATCGACCAGCGCAAACCCACCAACCTCGAAATAGACCGACGCCCACATTCCCAGATTTGCTCCATGCACATGGCGATGCCCGTCCATGGGCTGGTACTCGGACAAGAACTTCTCGGCAACCTCCGGTGGCCACTCCTTCCAATCGCGGGCGGCAATGGTGCCGACGAAGGCGTCCCAGCCTTCGGCAGCCGCCATCACCTGTTCGCTCAGCCAGTTCGGAGGAACCACCGAATCGGCATCTGTGGTGGCGAACCACGTGTTGCTGCCCCATGTGCCGTGGTCGAACCCAGCCTTGCGGGCCTGGCCAACGGACCGTCCCGTCACCTCGATCGCGGCGATGTCGGACGGGATGCAACCCGCAGTTCCATCCGTACAGTCATCGAGCACCACAACCACCCGAACCGGAACATCCACCTCTCCTCTGGCGATCTCGATCGAACTCAAACACTCAGGCAAAACTGCCATCTCATTGTGCGCAGGAACCACGACCACGATCTCCTGCGGCCCACGTCCAGGACCTGACACTCCCTACGCCTTCTGTTGTGCGCCGGCCCGTGCCGGATTGCTCTGCTCAGCGGCCTTGGGGTCGAGCTCATCGGCCTTGGCACGAACGCCGGCTTCGACCGCGCTGCCCAGATCAGGATCGACTCGCTTCCAGTAGTCGAAGGCCCGGGCCAGCACCGGCTCAGTGACACCATTCAGCAGATGACCAACAATGTTGTCGGTCAACCGCTTTCGTGCGGCGTCGTCGAGAACCTCACGCACCATTGTCCCGGCCTGCCCGAAGTCGTCGTCTTCCGGGTGGTCCACGTAGGCCGACCGAACGATCTCACCGTTGGCCGCCCACCCCGGATCCACTTGGAAACCTGTGGTCGCGGCGGGTCCGCCCTTCGAGTTCGGCGCGTAGACCGGATCACTCACTTTCGTGACGCGCATCGCGCCATCTTTGGAGTACGAATGCACCGGATACTTCGATGCGTTGACCGGTATCTGCTTGTAGTTGGCACCGATGCGGTACCGATGCGCGTCGGCGTAGGAAAACCCACGGGCCAACAACATCCGGTCCGGACTCAGCCCGATACCGGGAACAAGATTGTTCGGTTCAAACGCCAGCTGTTCGATCTCCGTGTGGTGATCAGTGGGATTCCGGTTCAACGTCATTCGCCCGACCTCATGCAGCGGGTAGTCGCCGTGCGGCCAAACCTTCGTCACGTCAAAGGGATTGAAGCGATACGACACCGCATCATCGAATGGCATCAACTGAACCTTCAGCGTCCACGACGGAAACTGACCATCATCGATGTGCTCGAACAGGTCTCGCGTGTGATAGTCCGTGTCGATCGAAGCCATCTGATCGGCCTCGTCCTGTGTGAAGAACTCGTGACCCTGGTCTGTGATGAAGTGATACTGCACCCAGTGCTTCACACCTTCACTGTTGACCCAGAGGTACGCGTGGGAGCTGTAGCCATTCATATGGCGCCAACTGCGCGGAATACCGCGATCACCCATCAACCAGGTCACCTGGTGCGCCGACTCCGGGGATAGGCTCCAGAAGTCCCACTGCATGTCGTGGTCACGGAGGTTGTTGTCGGCCCTACGTTTCTGAGACCGGATGAAGTGCTGGAACTTCATCGGGTCCTTCATGAAGAAGACCGGGGTGTTGTTTCCGACCATGTCGTAAACGCCCTCGGTGGTGTAGAACTTCAGCGCGAATCCGCGAGGATCCCGCCACGTATCAGGGCTCCCACGCTCCCCTGCGACAGTGGAGAACCGTGCCGCCATCTCGGTGGCGACACCCGGCTGGAACACTGCGGCGCACGTGTAGGCGGACATGTCCGCAGTGACTTCGAAAACACCGAACGCGCCGCTGCCTTTGGCGTGGGGCTGCCGTTCCGGGATTCGTTCCCGGTTGAACTGGGCCATCTGCTCGATCAGGTAGTGATCGTGCAGGACAATCGGACCGCCTGCACCAACGGTCAACGAATGCTCATCGCTTGCCACCGGGGCGCCGGCGTCAGTTGTCGTGAAGATCTGCTCGTCAGACATGCGCACCTCCATGCTCGGAATAGGCCATCGGGAGGCCGACGTTGGGGCTGGAGCCGCTCTCCCACGTCTCAGGTACCCACAACGGCAACTCCCGAAACCGGTAGCTACCGAAACAAATGGTCCTTGATGGACGCACACCGAAGAAGCAGCCTAGTAAACCGCATAGAAACGGACACACAGCGGAAGGGTAATGAAGAATCGGGTGGAGATAGCAAAATACCCTGTATTCGCAGTCCGGAGACTGTGAATACAGGGTATTCGCAAATTGTGTTCGGCGGTGTCCTACTCTCCCACACTGATTAGGGTGCAGTACCATCG